>DASWZN010000038.1:0-171574 GCA_036404435.1 Bryobacteraceae bacterium | reverse complement strand
TCCGGATCCGTGATCCCGCTCTTCAACTGGAGCTGGGCCATTTGCTTGCTCAGATCCTGATCCACCTTGATGTCCAGTTCCTTGGCCTTTTGCACCAGCAGCAACTGATCGATGCGATCCCGCAACAGATCCGTTTCCCCCTGCTTCAAGGCCTCCCGGGCGCGATCGGGCGTCATCTGCTGGTGCGCGATCTCGCCTGCCAACAGGCGGCGATATTTCTCGATCTCGCTGCGCGTGACGATCTCGTTATTGACCTTGGCGACGATTTCCTCGACCACCAGGGGGCTGGGCGGGGTGTCGCCGGCAAAGCACGCGCCCGCTACGCCAAGCGCGCAAAAGGATACCGCTAACCGCATAAGCATACAGTTCTATCCGTTCATTCTAGCAGGCTGAAGTTCCCGGCATCCTCGCAGGCGGGCCTACCGGCGCGCGGTTCGGTGCCAGGGGCCCAGGACAGGCGGAAACGCCTGCCCACGAGGCGCCACAACTTTTCCTGCCCGCGCGTGTTTGGGAATAGTAAGTCCGGCCTGCGCCGGATCAAGGAGCCAAGAATGACACGCGGAAACACAAGAATGTCCCGGCTGGCGGCGGGGATGACCGCCACCGCCCTGCTCTCGTTGCTGGTGGCCTGCGGTCCCGGTGCGAGCTCGGATTCCGGCGCCGCCCCTACTCCGACCCCGATTCCCGCCGTCAAGACCGGCAGCGTAAACCTCTTGATCAGCGACGCGTCCACCGAGGACTGGGCAACCGTGGGAGTCAAAGTGCTGAGCATCTCGCTGCTTCCTCAAGGCGGAGGCGCGCCGGTTTTGGCGTACACCGCGCCGAGTCCGGCGCCGGTCATCAACCTGGTTCAGCTCGATCAACTCGCTGAGATTCTGGGCAACGTCACCGTTCCCGCTGGCGCCTACACGGGCGCCACGCTCACCATCGGCGCCAATCCGGGAGACGTCCTGTTGACGGCGGCGGCCGATCCGGAGGCCGGCTTCGCGGGCACGGCCGGGGCAACCGTCCCCTCGAGCCAGATTCACATCCAGGGCGCGACCGGCAGCGCCGGCAGCCTGACGACCAGCGTGAGCGTCAACTTCACCAGCCCGCTCGTCGTTACCGCGAACCAGAGCAACGCGCTGGACCTGGAGTTCGACTTGTCCCACCCGGCGTTCATCGTCGACCGCGTTCCCGCGGGGGGAGACGCGACCTTCTGGGCCGTGAACTTCAAGGGGCCGGTGCGCCATCATCCCATCGGCGATCTTAGGGCGTTCCTGTTGAGGGACCCGTACGGGACGGTCACGGCGGTGGCTTCCGCTTCGATCACCATGACCAAGGACTATCCGGTCTACCCGCCCACCACGCCGGAGACGGCCATCGCCTCCACCGAAAGCCTGCAAATTCTAGCAGACTCCGCGAACGGAACCATCTTCTACGATGTGGACGCCAAGACGAAGACCGTTATCAACGATTTTTCCGCTGAGTCCACGCTCGACGGCAAGTACGTGCGCGTCGCCGCGCGGTACCAGTCGGACGGTTCGCTGGTGGCGGTGCGCATCTGGGCCAGCGCCACTTTCAATAGCGTGTGGCTGAGTCCGGAAGGGCATGTGTTGCACGTGCACCCGGCTGCCAGCCTCTTCGACGTGCAGAACGAAGCGGGAGCCAGCGTGCCGATCGAGGTGGACGCCAACACGGAGTTCTTCTTCCGGACGCCCGCCAATGCCGTGGCGGATGCGACGCCCATTGGGACCGGGCCGGGCTTCCTCACGAGCGGCGATTTGGTGCGCGGATTCAAGGTCCACGTAAGCCCCGTGGATCCGCTGGCGAGCCCGCTGGTGGCCCAGACCGTGGACATCGAGACCGCCCGATACGACGGGACCGTCTCGGCTGCGGCCACGGCCGGGTTCACCTATACGCGCAACTTCGCCACCGCCGGCGACGACTACACGCAGACCCTGGACTTCATCTCCAGCGCCACGCCGAATGGGACCGATGCCAACGGGAATCCGATCACCGGCTTCAAGTGGTGGTACTTCACCTTCCCGACGCTGGCTGAGACGGGCGCCAACGCGATCCCCGATTTCGTCACAGCCACCGGCGGCGCGGTGAACTTCGGCGGCTCGGTAGGGGCCATGACGGCCTGGGGAGAGAGCTTCACCATCTGGGCCGATCCCGCGAATCCCAGCGGCTGGTCCGCGCCGTGGACGGTTCTCGAGCCGACGCCCGTGCCCTTGGGCACTGTCGCCACGGCTTGGGCATCCGGCGGCAGCGGCGGCTTCTTCGGCATCGCCGTGCCCAACGGCGCTGACACGGTTTCGGTGTCCGTCAATACCGCGTCCGGGTCCGCCCCGCTGGTCTACCAGATCGACGTGACGGGCGGCATCTTGACGGTCAGCGCGGTGGATATCACGACTACCGCCGGCTTGAACGAGATGATCGCCGGCCTGTCTGTGGGCGCGCCGGTCAAGGTGTTTGGCATACCGCAGCCGGACGGGACCATCAAGTCGTACGTCGTGTTCTACTACACGGGCACTCTGCCGTCGCACGCCATCAAGGGCCTCCAGAGCGGCGTCCGCGTCACCACCTCATCATGGGAAGCGGATCGAGTGGATGGCGTTTCGCCCAGTTCCAGGTGAGTTGAGCCAGGCGCAGGTGGAAGCCGGCATTGGGGAGGGCGGGGCATGTCTCCGGGAGCGGCATCAGGAGAATGTCCCGCCAATCCGCGCGCCGGAAGGCCTCGGCGAGCGGGCCGGACGCGCGGCAGGGCGTGATCTTGTGGTGCCAGGCGATCATGGCCTCGATTTCGGCGGCCCAGTCGCTCCGGCCGATCCCAGCCAGATACTGCCGCGCCAGCCTGCACGAGGGCCGGAGGTAGTCGTAGGTCCCCTCGGTCCAGATCGCCAGATCGTGAAACGCCGCGGCGACGGCGATCTTCTCGATTGTTGCCGCATCCGGCTCCGCCAGGATGCGGCAACAGCGCAAGAAGACGCGGGAAGCGTGATTTCGGTACCTCTCGAAGTCCGCGCCCAGCTCGGGGCGGTATCCGGAGAGGATGGCGTCCACGGTAGCGAGGCCAGCAGTCATCGATCGACAACCATAGCGAACCTTCAGTATCGCGGATCGCACTATAATGATTCCGGTGCTGGAGGAACGCGGCTCTCGTATGTGGCCCCTGACAGTCCTGCTGGGCCTTTTCGGAGGCTGGGGCACTCTGCCCGCCCATGCTCCTTCCTCGGCGCGTGAGGGCGCCAACGCAGTATTCAGCGTCCACGTGATCCTGGAGGACGGCAGCCCTCCTCCCGGAGCCCCGAGGGCCAGGTGCTCCCGCGGCCATGCCCGCGTCGACAGGGACGGGGGCTACAGCGCCAGCCTCGCTGTCGGCTCCTCTGTGACTTTCTCGCTACGTGGTTTCGGCGACAGGAAGGTCTGGGCGTGCAGCCCCGGATCGGCCAAATGGCCGCTCCACATCGTCCTGAGTCGCCGCGGCATCGAAGGGGACCTGTGGGACCGCACCCTGAAGAGCGTCCCGGTAGTCGCCGGTCAAGCCTTCGGCGAGGGCGAGGCCGCCATGGGTCGCAAGAAGTGGACAGAAGCCGAGGGCCTCCTCCGTAAGGCAGTCAAGCTCTACCCGAACCACGCTCTGGCGTGGGACGAACTGGGGCAGGCGCTCGAGAAGCAGGGGCAGGCGGAGGGGGTTCGTCAGGCTTATGAAGCGGCGATTGCTGCGGCCGCGACCCTCGCCAGGGCATGGCACGAGTCGGGGCAAGCGCTCGAGAAGCAGGGCAAGACGCAAGAGGCGAACGCCGCTTATGAAGCGGCTAGCACGGCGAACGCGATCCTGGCCAGGCCCCTGGTTCACCTCGCTGGCTTGGCGATCGAGCGGCGCCAGTGGAGCGAGGCGGCCGCTCTCACAGATCGGGCGATCAGCCTGGAGATGGGGGTCATTCCCCGCGCGATGTTCTACAATGCTGTCGCCAAATTCAACTTAGGCCTCATGGATGAGGCGGCGGAAAGCGCCGTCAATACGATCGTGGAGGACAAGCGGCGCGCCTTTCCGTTTGCGGAGTACGTACTAAGAGCCGCACTGCTGAAGAAGGGCGAAACCCCCGCCGCCGTGCAGCAGCGCATTCGCGAACTCAAGAAACAAGCGAGACAGCCACCGCCCAACGGAAAGACCGATCCCTGACGGTCGCGGCTTGGCCGGCAGGCGGCTCGCTAGCGCAGGCGTCGAGATGAGTCTCGGGGCGGCACGCAAGAGTGCGTGCGCCACGAAAAGGACTCATTTGCCGGCGTCCAACCCCACTCCGCGCAGGTTGAAGCTTTTGACGGTGCTGGCCAGGCGCGCGGCGTCGGGGCGCTCGGCCGGCGGCATCCGCAGCCAAGCCGCGGCCGCCTCGATCACGGCGCCGGTCCAGCAGCGGGCCACCACGCCGCGGTCGGCGGCGTCGATCCAAGGCGCCGCCCTTTCGAGCGCCGCCGCGACCGACCGCACGTGGCTTTCGATCACCTCCCGGCGCACCTCCTCGGGACGGCCACCGAGCGACGCCGCCTCCATCAACATGCGGGTCTCCGGCGGGTTTTCGGCCAGCCAGCGCACGAAGCCCTCGACGGCCGCGGCCATCTGCGCCGCGGTCCCGGTCTCGCGCGCAATCGCCGTGTTGAGCGCCGCGGCCAGGCGCGCGCCGATTTCGAAGAGGGCCTCGGCGTAGACGTCCTCCTTGTTGCGGAAGTAGAGGTAGAACGCGCCCGTGGAGCTACCGGCTTCGGCCACGATCATGGGCACGGTCGCGGCATGATAGCCGAGCCGGCCGAACACCGCGATGGCCGTGTCGAGGAAGCGGCGGCGGCGCGCGCGCTTGCGCTCGGCCATCTTCTCGCTGGTCCTATAGGCCACGGAGCGCCTCCTCGAGGCCGGCGCGAAAGGCGGGGTAGCGCGGCACAAATCCGAGTTCGTCGCGTATGCGCGCGCTCGAAAGCACCTTGGGCGTGGTCAGCAGCCGGAGCACGTGCGGCGTGACGGCCCGATCCGCCCAGGAGGCGAGGGCCGCGTAGCAGCGCGCCACCGGCAGGGGCAGGTAGATCGCGCGCCGGACGCACAGCAGCTCCGCCATCGAATCCAGGAACTGGCGCCAGGTCGCCGGTTCGCAGTCGCCCACGTTGTAGACGCCCGAGCCGCGCGCCACGGCCAGCAGGAGAGCTTCGGCCGCGTCCTCCACGTGCAGAAAACTGATCTTCACTTCGCCATCTCCAGGCCAGGGACAGAAGCCGCGGCGCAGCCGGCCGCCGAGCTCGCTGAGGATCCGGCTGTCCGGGCCGTAGACTTCGCCCAGGCGGCAGATGGCCAGTTCGGGCAACTCCGCCGCCTGGAACATTCTCTCAATTTCGAGCTTCGCTCTCCCAAAGGGGATGACCGGACGGCACGGCCAGCTCTCGCCGGCCTCGCCGGCAATGTCGCCGTAGACTTCCGCTGCGCTCGCGAAAACCCATCGGCGCACGCTCCGGCTCCCCCAGGTGAGCAGATTGCGGGCCATCGCCAGGTCGGTCTGGGCCAGCTCGCGCGCGCCGCAGCCGGCGTAGGCGCCGGCCAGGTGGATCACGGCGTCGGGCGCGGGCCAACCTTCGATGGGCTGGCGAAGATCGGCGATTCGATCGGCCTCGGGGCATGGCCGCCGGGCGACGCCCGTCACGTCCCAGCCGCGCGCCCGCGCTCTTCTTACCACCACACGGCCGATGAAGCCGCCGACTCCGGTCACCAGGATGTGCACGGCGTCACCTCGCCCTGCTCAGGTGGACCAACGTGACGGTGACCTGGTCCTCGTAAGAGCCCATTTCCTTGAGGGCGGTCAGCGCGCGGAGCGAGCCCTCGCGCTGGAACAGCGCCACGTAATGCGGGAAAGGGCTGGGCCGGTCGAGGCCGGCGAAGGTCTTGCCGGTGTACAGCAGGACGAAATCGAACGACTGCCAGGGGAGCGCGGCCTCGATGAACTGGAAGTCGGTGAAGGTGTCGCCGCGAGCGATCACTTCGTCGATCGCGGGCTTCACGTGCTGATCGAAGGCGGCCCGCCACTGATAGGCGGTACCGGGCTTGCAGCGGATCTGCACCAGGACCGCGGGCTGGGTGAGGGCGGGCGGCGCGGGGCGGTCGACGCTGACGGCGGGCACGGCCGCCACCGTCGCCGCCACCACCAGCAGCAGGGCGATCCAGCGCGGAGTGCGGCTGGCGTAGCGCATCCAGGCATTGCCGAAGCGGGCCGCGAGGCCGGGCTCCTCCAGGCGGCGCACGTAGAACATGCCGGCCATGGCGATGATGCCGACGATGGCGAGGAGGCAGGGTGAGCGCAGCAGGCAGGCCAGTCCCACGCCGCATAGCCATCCGCCCAGCATGAGCGGGTTGCGCGAGCGGCGAAACGGACCGGAATCGACCAGGCGCACCGTCGGCGCCAGGGGATTCGGCGTTCCGTCGCCGCGGAAGGTGAGCGCCCAGAAGGACCAGATGCCCAGGGCGGCACCGGCCAGCACCAAGACCGCGGCGACGGGTTCCATCCAGAAGGGAAGCCGCCAGACGAGGGCAAACCGGTGATCGAGCCGGAGAGCGGCCCAGGGGAGGGCGACAAAGTAGATCAGTAGCGGGGGTAGAGAAGCCAGCAAGGAACGGATCAGTCGTCTCATACAATAAATAATGACACATCATTCTTTATTTGTAAAGGCCATTTTAGAGAGGCGGACCGTTCCCGGTATACGGCTCATTCGCAAGATCTTCTGCGGATCGATCCCCTGCGCTCCGATCAGAACCTTTAGTTCTAGTACTCGAGCCTATGGACTTGACTCTATGAAAGTGCTACAAGTACGGGCTTGACGTATAATCCGACACGGAGGCGATCACCATGAACGCATTGCCGAAGGTTCTGGCTGCAACGGCGATTTTGTTGGCGGCTTCGCTGTCGAGTTACGCGGCTGTGATCGACCAGGTGATTGTGTCGGATGACATCTATGGTCCCTTCTCGGGCACCATCAACAGCGGCGACACAGGCGTCGCGGCCACCCTGGATTGGGACTCGGCGGTATACGGCGCCGTCTTCATTATTGATTTCACGAATGGCGCCGGCATCATTACCGACGTTCTGTTCAGCGACGCGGGTCACGATTCACCTGAATATGCAGGTGACTCGCTCGAGTTTGATGGCTTCCTCTCGGGCAATAGCGCGATTGGAACGCCTTGCATCCCCGGACCGACCACAGCCTGCCTCCAGACGACGGGGGAGATCCAGGACGTTACCGCCCTGATTGGAAGCTTGAATGGCATCGGTATATGCTGCGGCACGAGCGACGTTTCCATCCTGGCTGACGATGCGGTGCCGGAGCCCACATCGCTCATTCTACTCGGCATCGGGCTGGCATCCTTCAGTCTGATCCGCCGTCGCAAGACGGCATAGGCGCCAACTATTGGACTACAAACGACCTTGTAGCTCGCGGGAGCCGCACGCAAACGAACTCCGGCGCCCTCAGGGTGTCAGTAGGCCAATGATCTGCGATCGCACAGGACCGTGATCGTACAGTCTCGACCGACTCCTGTGAACAGGGCCTTTCACAAGAAAAAGGCGCCTTAGCGCGCCAGCACGCGTTCGAGCCGCGAACCGCGCACGAGGATGGTCTCGGACCGCTCCGGCCCGGTCGAAATGCAGCCGACTTCGACGCCGGTCTGGGCGGCGAGGAACGCGAGGTAGGCCTTGGCGCGGGCGGGCAGGTCTTCGTAGCGGGTCATGCCGGCGGTGGGCGACTGCCAGGGGTGTAGACCGGCTCGACGGCCGCCAGCGCCTGGTTGGACGCCGGCATCTCGCTGGTCTCGCGGCCGCACAGCCGGTAAGAGGTGCAGACGGGGATCTCGGCGAAGCCATCCAGCACGTCGAGCTTGGTAATGACCAGGCTGTCGAAGCCGTTGATCATGGCGGTGTAGCGGAGCAGGGGCACGTCGAACCAGCCGCAGCGGCGGGGACGGCCGGTCACGGCTCCGAACTCGCTGCCCACTTTGCGCAGGGCGTCGCCGCTTTCGTCGTGGGACTCCGTCGGGAAGGGCCCGCCGCCGACGCGCGTGATATAGGCCTTCGAGACGCCGATGACCGCCTGCATGCGTGTGGGCGGGACGCCGGTTCCGGTGGAGGCGCCGCCCGCGCCCGCGTTCGACGAGGTCACGTAAGGATACGTGCCGTGATCGATATCGAGCATCGTCCCTTGCGCGCCTTCGAACAGGACGCGCTTGCCGGCGGAAATGGCGCCATTGAGCAGCACCGCCGTGTCCGCGACCATGGGCGCGATGCGGGCGCCGAACTCGACGTAGCGCTCGCGCTCGCCCGCAAAATCGATTGGGTCGCCCAGACCGAACGCGGTGCGCAGAATCTCCTTATCCTCGGCTAGCGCGTCGTAGAGTTCGCGGAAAGCAGCGGCATCGATGAGGTCGCCGATGCGGATGCCGCGGCGGGCGATCTTGTCCTCGTAGCAGGGGCCGATGCCCCGGGAGGTGGTCCGGGGCGTCCGCTCAGCTTTGTGCCAGCCAGAGGTACGACGCCAGCAGGTAGAGATTCGCGACCTGGACCAATACCAACACCCGGGACATGCGGCGATGCCCCACCAGGAGCGCGTCGATTCCCGTGATCACCCGATACCTGGTGGTGGTCTTCACCCTGAATGGCAAGAACTCAGTGTCCCTGCCGACCGTCGTGGACGAAACCTCCCCCAGGAAGTTATACAGCGCCGCCAGAGCGAAATAGGCGATGAACGGACCCAGGAAACAAAGCGCGCCGATGCTCGCCCCGATGTGTCCGGAGATAAGAAGGAAAGCGAACAGACAGCAGTTCGCAATGAGAAGCCCGCACAGGAAGAACCTCACGAAGGGCGAATCGATATTGCTGCGACGACGCGACGCCGGCGGCATCAGGCAGAACGTGACCGCCGCCACACCCAGCGACAGCCAGAAGCGGCCCCAGACCCCCAAGCGCTCCCCCTGTCTTCGCAGGAACAGCGCTTTCGGCCAGTCCATCCAGCCCTCAACCCAGTCCCTCACCTGGAGGGCGGGCCCTTCCGGGGATGCGGACTGGCTCTCCACGATGTCGCTCTCCAGCCGGCCGATGCGGATCCGCAAATGCGCCACCGCCCCTTCCAGCTTGCTCGGATCGCCCTGTTGCACCCAGGCCTGTTCTTGAATCAGGATGCGCACCAGGTCGCGAACGTCGGCTCGGGTGAGATCGCTGGCGGGTGGCGGGTCGCTCCGGACGGCTTGCCGTTCCACTTTCCCGTCTCCTCGGATACGCCATCGCACCCCGCCGAGCCTGGCATCGATGCCGTCGTAGACGATCGACAGACTACGTCCGTCCACCTCGCCTCTCAGGTACCCGGTCGGCTCCTGCTTGATCGCCTGCGGTTTGGCGGCTGAGTTGTCGGCAGGCGCCGACGCCCGAGCCCCGCAGCTCAGCAGTAGGAACAATGTGAGCACAGACAAACGCTCGCGTCCGCGCATGGGCCTCCGGTTCCCAGCTAGTATACATTGAGCCGGCGTTGCTGAAACAGCCGGGACGGTCGCGGGCGGGCGCCGCGGCTTAGCGGGCCAGCACCCGCTCGAGCCGGGAACCCCGGACCATGATCGTCTCGGACCGCTCCGGCCCGGTTGAGATGCAGCCGACTTCGACGCCGGTCTGGGCGGCGAGGAACGCGAGGTAGGCCTGGGCGCGGGCGGGCAGGTCTTCGTAGCGGGTCGTGCCGGCGGTGGGCGACTGCCAGCCCGGCATCCGGGTGTAGACCGGCTCGACGGCCGCCAGCGCCTGGTTGGAGGCCGGCATCTCGCTGGTCTCGCGGCCGCACAGCCGGTAAGAGGTGCAGACGGGGATCTCGGCGAAGCCATCCAGCACGTCGAGCTTGGTGATCACCAGGCTGTCGAAGCCGTTGATCATGGCGGTGTAGCGGAGCAGGGGCACGTCGAACCAGCCGCAGCGGCGGGGGCGGCCCGTCACGGCTCCGAACTCGCTGCCCACCTTGCGCAGGGCGTCGCCGCTTTCGTCGTGGGACTCGGTCGGGAAGGGCCCGCCGCCGACGCGCGTGATGTAGGCCTTCGAGACGCCGATGACCGCCTGCATGCGCGTGGGCGGGACGCCGGTTCCGGTGGAGGCGCCGCCCGCGCCCGCGTTCGACGAGGTCACATAGGGATACGTGCCGTGGTCGATATCGAGCATGGTCCCCTGCGCGCCTTCGAACAGGACGCGCTTGCCGGCGGAAATGGCGTCATTGAGCAGCGCCGCCGTGTCCGTAACCATGGGCGCGATGCGGGCGCCGAACTCGACGTAGCGCTCGCGTTCGCCCGCAAAATCGATCGGGTCGCCCAGACCGAACGCGGTGCGCAGAATCTCCTTATCCTCGGCCAGCGCGTCGTAGAGTTCGCGGAAAGCGGCGGCATCGATGAGGTCGCCGATGCGGATGCCGCGGCGGGCGATTTTGTCCTCGTAGCAGGGGCCGATGCCGCGCGAGGTGGTCCCTATGGCCCGGTCCGGACGGGATTCGGAGAGCTTCTCGAGCATGCGGTGGAAAGGCAGGATGACGTGCGCGCGGCTGCTGATGCGCAGGCGGTCGCGAACGGAGATGCCGCCGGCTTCGAGGCCCTCGATCTCGCGCAGCAACGCCTCCGGATCCACCACCACGCCGTTGCCGATGACGGCCTGTTTGCCGTCGCGCAGGATGCCGGTCGGAACCAGCTTGAGGATCAGTTTGCGATCTTCGATGCGGACGGTGTGGCCGGCGTTGTGGCCCCCCTGGTAGCGGGCGACGATGTCGAAATGCTCCGAGAAAAGGTCCACCATTTTGCCTTTTCCCTCGTCGCCCCACTGAGCGCCCATCACGATCGCGTTGTTCATTCGTTCCAAACCCTATCCATTGTAGCTGAGGAAGGCCGATGGTCGATGGTGGATGGTGGACGCGGAGTCGATGGTGGATGCTGGGAGGCCATCGAGTGTCGGCCATCGACCATCGACCGGCTACGGCTGAGGGCGGATGGCTGCCTGTGCTAACATCGGGTGTTTCGGGAGGCCAATGCAGCGCACAGCGAACGTCGGCGAATTGCAGGAGATCTCGAAAGGAATCCGGCGGCACATTATCCGGATGATCGGCGCCGCGGGCTCGGGCCATCCGGGCGGGTCGCTCTCGGCCACCGAGATCGTCGTGACCCTGTTTTGGGACGCGCTGCGGCACGATCCTTCGAATCCGGAGTGGCCGGACCGGGACCGCATCATCCTCTCTAAGGGCCATGCCTGTCCGGTGCTGTATGCAGCCATGGCGGAGTGCGGCTACACGCCGGTGGAGACGCTGAACACGCTGCGGAAGCTGGGCTCGATCTACCAGGGCCATCCCGACCGGCGCTTCATTCCGGCGCTCGAGGCCTCGACCGGTTCGCTGGGCGAAGGGCTTTCGATCGCCATGGGGATGGGCCTGGCGGCGCGCTGGGACAAGCGGCCCTCGCGCGCCTACTGCATTCTCGGCGACGGCGAAATCCAGGAAGGGCAGATCTGGGAAGCGGCCATGTTCGGCGCGTTTCACAAGCTCGATAACGTGGTGGCCATCCTCGATTACAACCGCATACAGCTCGACGGGTTCGTCAAGGACATCATGGAGATCGAGCCCGTGGTGGCCAAGTGGCAGGCCTTCGGCTGGCACACGGTGGAGCTGGACGGACACAGCATCCCGGCGCTTCAGGCGGCGTTCGCCGAAGCCGCCGCAGTCAAGGGCAAGCCCACGGCCCTGATCGCGCACACCGTCAAAGGCAAGGGAGTCTCGTTCATGGAGAACAACCCCAAGTTCCACGGAACGGCCCCCACGAAGGAAGAGGTCGAACTCGCGCTGAAGGAGCTTGCTTGATGGCGATCGCAACGAAATTCGAACTCAAGCCGGGGATGGCGACGCGTGAGGCCTTCGGCAAGACGCTGGTCGAGCTGGGGCGCGAAAACCCCAACGTCTGGGCGGTGGACGCGGACCTGTCGAAGTCCACCTACACCTCATTTTTCGCCAAAGAGTTCCCGGACCGCTTCGTCTCCTGCGGCATCGCGGAAGCGAACATGGTGGGGGTGGCGGCCGGCCTCGCTTCCTTCGGCAAGATTCCGTTCGCGGCCAGCTTCTCTTGTTTCGTCATAAACAAGGGCTTCGAGCAGCTCCGCGTGGCGGTGGCGTATCCGGGCGCGAACGTGAAGGTGGTGGGCACGCACAGCGGCATCTCGATCGGCGAGGACGGCCCCTCCCAGATGAGCATCGAGGAGACCAGCCTGGCGTGTTCCCTGCCCGGCTTTGTGGTTCTGGCGCCGGCCGACGAGGTGGCTGCGCGGGCGCTGATCCGCGCCGCGGCGGAGCACCAGGGCCCGGTGTTCGTCCGCACCGGCCGCCTCAAGGTCCCCGTGATCTACCCCGCGGACCAGCGGTTCGAAATCGGGAAAGCGATCGAGCTGATTGCGGGAGACGACGTGACGCTGATCGCCAACGGCCTGATGGTGGCCGAGGCAATCCGGGCGCAGGGCCTTCTGGCTGTGGAGGGGATATCCGCCCGGGTGCTCGACATGCACACGGCGAAGCCGCTGGACCGGGACGCGATCGGGCGCGCCGCCGTCCAGACGGGCGCCATCGTGGTGGCCGAGGAGCACCTGGTAGACGGCGGGCTGGGGGTGCGCGTGGCGCAGGTGGTTGCCGAAACCCACCCCTGCCCGATGGAGTTCGTCGGCCTCACCGGCTACGCCGAATCCGGGTCGCCGGACAGCCTGCTGGATAAGTACGGGATGCGGGCGGTGAATGTGGCCGCGGCCGCGCGCAAGGTTTTGGGCAGAAAGAAGAAGTAGCGGCGCGTTGCCGCTCGAATCCGCAATGGCGACAGAGGAAGAACGATCCCTGGCCCACCTGCTGGTCAGCGTGATGAACGCCAGGGAGCAGGAAGGCGCCCGAGTCTCGCGCATCCTGCACGACGAGGTTGGCCAGGTGCTCAGCGCGATCGGACTGCAACTGGACCTGCTGCGGATGGACCTCCACGACAAAGTCGCCGACAACACGAAGCGGATTCTGGAGATTCAGAAGGTCCTGGAGCAATCCGTCGGCCAGGTGCGCGACCTCAGCTACGAGCTGAATCCATCCATCGTCGAGCGAACCGGGCTGCAGTTCGCGCTGGATCGGCTGGCGGGCCGGCACCGCAAGAGCTTCAACGGCAAGATCCGTTTGCTGTTCGATTCCTCGGTGCGGCTGCCGGTCGAGATGGCCACCGCGCTCTACAAAATCGCCGAGCAGGCCATCGATAATGCAGTGGGGCATTCCGGCGCGACGCGGGTGGAAGTCCTGGTGAGACCCGTCAAGCAGGGCGTGAGCCTGGAAGTCCGCGATAACGGCCGCGGCTTCTCGGTGGACCAGGAAATCACTGGAAACACGGGACTTGGCTTTCATTTGATGCGCTACCACTCGGCTCAGGCGGGTCTGAGGTTTTCGGTTGCGAGCACGCCGGAAAAGGGTACAATTGTGAAAGCCATTTACAGGGTGTCGAAGGCAGGAGACGGCTCGAAGACGGATTGAGGGATCGGCCCCAGCGTGGCCGGCCCGCTCGCATGGTGTGGCGATGGCATATCAAATATTGCTCGTAGACGATCACAAGATTTTCCGTGACGGCATCAAGTCGATCCTCGAGAGGCGCGACGAGTTCAAGGTAGTCGGGGAAGCCGAAAACGGGGCCGAAGCGGTGCACTTCTGCAAGAAGGCGCACCCCGACCTGGTGTTGATGGACATCGGGCTGCCCGGCCTGAACGGCATCGAAGCCACGATCGAGATCATGCGCCACTGCCCGGAGAGCAAGGTCGTGATCCTCTCGATGTACGACGACGAGAGTTCCGTAGTGGGGGCGATCCGGTCGGGGGCGCGCGCCTTCGTTCTCAAGAACGCCTCTTCGGACGACCTGCTGGACGCGCTGCGGACCGTGGCCAAGGGCGGGTTCTACCTGTGCGCGGAAGTCGCCGACCGGGTGCAGACCAGGATTCAGCGGGGCGATCTGGAATCGAAGGCGCTGCCGCCGGTGCTCGAAACGCTGTCTCCGCGCGAGCTGCAGGTGCTGCGGCTGGTGGCGGAGGGCAAGACGAGCAAAGAAATCGCCGTCATGCTCGACCTGGGGTTGCAGACGGTTCGCAGCTACCGCAAGACGATGATGAAGAAGATCGGCGTGAACAACATCGCCGGTCTGACGCAGCTCGCCCTCTCGGCCGGTCTGACGCGCTTCACCCCGGACTCCAAGGAGCACCCGGCTCCCAGCGCGTAGCAACTCGTCCCGAATCAAAGGCTTGTCAGCAGGTCCTCCGCGGGTCTCCATGCGCGCAAGAAAGCCACATTTTGGCCGATAAGCTAAGGTTGAGGACAGGAGCATGGGATCCGTAGCGAGCGCACTGAGCGGCTTATCCTACTTGAGCGAGCCGGGAGGCCCACTCTCCAATCTGCCGGCCCCGATCTCGACGGCCGATCTCAAATCGGCTTCGCCACAAGACCTGGTAAGTATCAGCATGGCCGCGCTCCAGGCGCAGGACGCAAGCGAGCTGTTCGGCATTTGTCAGCCTTCCCAGAGCACGCTGCCAGTGCTGCCCATCGCCTCCCCATCAGCCGATCTGGCGAACGCCACTCCGCAGGAGCAGGCCGCCATGAACGACCAGGCGCTGCTGCTCCAACAGGTGCAGAGCTTGTTCGGCGAGCCGGCCGCGACGGCGGGCATGATCGACATGCTCGGCTGAGACGGGTAGGCCCCGGGGCCGACGGAACCACAATTCATAAGTTCGCTACGGGATACCTCATGACGCGTGGGCCTCACTCTCCTCCGCTCGCTTCGCGCACGGCGCGCCTTACATCCACCCGCGCGAGCACGGCCAGGCCGGCCAGGAAGAAGAACGCCAGCGACAGCGCCGAGAGGCGATAGCTGCCGGTGAACTGGACCGCCAAGCCGAACACCAGCGGGCACAGCCAGCTCGTGCCTTTGTCGCTGATCTCGTAGAGGCCGAAGTACTCGGCTTCCTGGCCCTTGGGTATCATCTGCGAGAAGAGCGACCGGCTCAGCGCCTGGCTGCCGCCCAAAACCAGCGCCACCAGCGCGGCCATCACGAAGTATTGGCCGACGGTCCGCACCCAGAAGTACATCCCCAGCAGGACGCCGGTCCAGATGACGAGCGAGAGCATCACGGCGCGCTTGGCGGTGATGGCCGCGGCGATCCAGTTGAAAGCTATCGAGCCGAAGAACGCCACGAACTGGACCATCAGGATGGCCAGCGCCAGCGGCCCCATCGAGATCTTCAGCTCGTCGTGGCCGAACTGCGTGGCCAGCGCGATGACGGTCTGGATGGCGTCGCTGTAAAGCAGATAGGCCAGCAGGAAGGTGAGCGTTTGCGGGCGGCCGCGGAGCTCGCCGAGCGTGTGGAAGAGCTGGCGCAGCGTGACGGCGATGGCGGATTGGCCGTGCGCCAGCCGCCGCGCCGCCTGGCGGCTGCGGATCCTCATCAGGGGGATCACCGTGAAGACGCCCCACCACACGCCGGCCGAGGCCAGTCCGATGCGGATCGCGAGATTCTCGTCAAGCCCCAGCGCGCGGGGCCGGATGTAGAGGAGCAGGTTCAGCGCCAGCAGGAGGCCGCCGCCAAGGTAGCCAATGGCCCAGCCCTTCGAGGAAACGGCGTCGCGCTCCTCGGGGGCGGCGATCTCCGGCAGAAACGAGTTGTAGACCACCACGGAGGCGCCGAAGGCCGTGTTCGCAACCAGGAACAGAACGCCCGCGGGCAGGTAGGCCGGGCCTTGGAGGAAGAACATGGCCGCGGTCGCGCCGGCGCCTACGTAAGCGAACAGCGCCAGCAACTGCTTCTTGCGGTGGCTGTAGTCGGCGAGAGCGCCGATGACGGGCAACAGGAAGATCTGCAGAACGACCGCGGCCGCGACCAGGTACGACCAGTAAGCGCGAACGGCCACCGGGATGCCGAGCGGGTGGACGAAACCGTTGGCGTCGGCGGCCTGGCGGGCGAGCACGCTGGTGAGGTAAGGGCCCAGAAACACCGTCACCACGGTGGTGTGGAAGGGCGCGTTGGCCCAGTCGTAGAAGTACCAGCCGGTCTGCTCGCGGCGGCTGTAGCCTGCCGGATTCATGCGACCCCCGTCACTCCTCTACAATGGAACGAAGTTTCCTCGAAAGGTTAACACGAACCGCTTTGCGACAACGGAGTCCGTGTCTCTTGATGTTGGTGCTGGGCGCGGGCGTTTGCCCGGCCCAGACCACGCGCACCGAGGTGGTCGTCGTCACCGGCACGGCGGAGCCGATCCCACTCGAAGAGATCGACCGCTCGGTGGACGTCCTGCCGGTGGCGGCCGACACGACGCTCGCGACCGCGCTGGTCGATTTCCTGCGCTCCGATGCGTCGGTCGACGTGATGGCGCGCGCGCCCGGCGGCGTGCAGACGGACGTCTCGATCCGCGGCGGTTCGTTCGAGCAGACGCTGGTCCTGCTCGACGGCCAGCGCCTCAATGACCCGCAGACCGGGCACCACGACATGGACATGCCGGTGCCGCTCGATGCCGTGGACCACATCGAGGTGCTGCAGGGGTCGGGCTCGGCGCTCTACGGCTCCGATGCCGTGGGCGGCGTGATCAACATCCTCACGCGGCAGCCCGAGGCGACCGAGGTCCGGCTCAGTGCGGCGGCCGGCAGTTTCGGCACAAACGAAGAGCGCACCACGCTGGCGACGGTTTTCAAGCAGCTTGCCGAGGAGCTTTCGTTCTCGCGCGACTCCTCTTCGGGCTTCATGGCCGATCGCGATTACCGCAACCTGTCGCTGGCTTCCGACACCTGGTGGCGTTCCGCGCTCGGCAGCTCGAGTTTGGTGCTGGGTTACGGCGACCGCCCGTTCGGCGCCAATCAGTTCTACGGCGATTTCGATTCGTGGGAGAACACCAAGACCTGGTTCGCGTCCCTGGTGCAGGATCTCGGCCCGCAGACGCAGGTCGCCGTCTCCTTTCGCCGGCATAGCGACTGGTTCGTGCTCTTGCGGGACCAGCCGGATGTATACCAGAACCACCACGCCGACGAGACCTTCCAGCTTTCCATCCGCCGGAGGGATCCGCTGGCGGCCAACACCAGTCTGAACTATGGCCTGGAGGGCTACGGCGACACGATCGAGAGCAACATCCTGGGCGACCACAACCGCAGCCGGGGCGCGGCCTACGTCTCTCTGGACGCGCGGGCGCTGCGCCGCTTCTCGTTTTCCGTGGCCCTGCGCGAAGAGATGTACCACTGGGGCAGGAGCGAGCTGAGCCCGACGGTGGCGGCGGGGGCGTGGCTATCCCCGCGCTGGAAGCTGCGAGCCAGCGCAAGCCGCGCCTTTCGCATCCCCACTTACACCGACCTCTACTACCAGGACCCGGCCACCATCGGCAATCCCAAGCTGCTGCCCGAAACGGCGTGGAGCTACGACGCCGGCGCGGACTGGCGGCGCGGCGACGCCTTCCGCTTCTCCGCCTCGGTGTTCGAGCGGCGCGAAACCAACGACATCGACTATGTGCGCAGCTCGACGGCCGACCCCTGGCAAGCGATGAACATCGCCCGGCTGCGCTTCATCGGGGCGGAAGCGTCTGCCACCATCGTTCCCGCGCGCGGGCAGCAGATCACGGTCAGCTACGAGGCGTTGAGCGGCTCCCGGCAGTCGCTGGGCGGGCTGCTTTCCGAGTATGTTTTCAACTACCCGTCCGAGAGCGGCGTGCTGAGCTGGCAGGGCGGCTTCCGCGGCGTGGTGGCGCGCGCCCGGCTGGGCGTGGTGGACCGCGTGGGGCAGGCTACCTACGCGCTGGTGGACGTATCGGCGGGATACGGCAAAGGGCGGGTGCATCCGTTCGTGCGGCTGACGAACGTAGGGAACGCGAGCTACCAGGAGATCGCGGGCGTGGCGATGCCGGGCCGGGCGGCGATGGGCGGCATCGAGGTGGTGGTGCGGAAGTAACGGAAGACCCTCCCTGCGACCGCTCCCCCTGGAGGTACCCTTAAGACAGAAAGATCGAGTATCGGCCTGTTCGCTAGCTCGATTGGAGGTTGCAGCATGTCCGCACAGAAACACGATCCTGCCGTTCCCGACGAGGCTGCTCGCACGCTGGATGTGGTCACCGAGGTCCGGCGCGAAGAGGCTCTGCTCAAGACGGGGGCCTTACAGAACGCGATCTTCAACAGCGCCAACTTCTCCAGTATCGCCACCGACGAGAAGGGCGTCATTCAATTGTTCAACGTCGGCGCCGAGCGCATGCTGGGCTACACGGCCGATGAAGTGCTGAACAAGATCACTCCGGCCGAAATTTCGGATCCGCAGGAAGTCATCGCGCGCGCCAAGGCCTTGAGCCTGGAGCTGGGAACCGGGATCGCGCCGGGCTTCGAGGCGCTGGTGTTCAAGGCCTCGCGCGGGATCGAGGATATCTATGAATTGACCTACATCCGCAAGGATGGCAGCCGCTTTCCGGCGGTCGTGTCGGTCACGGCGCTGCGCGACGACGATGGCGCCATCATCGGCTATCTGCTAATCGGCACGGATAACACCGCGCGCAAGCGGGCGGAAGAGGCTCTGCTCAAGGCGGGAGCCTTGCAGGCCGCCATTTTCAACAGCGCCAACTTCTCCAGTATCGCCACAGACGAGAAGGGTGTCATCCAATTGTTCAACGTCGGCGCCGAGCGCATGCTGGGATACACGGCCGCGGAAGTGCTGAACAAGATCACTCCGGCCGAGATTTCCGATCCGCAGGAAGTCATCGCGCGCGCCAAGGTGTTGAGCCTGGAATTGGGAACCGGGATCGCTCCGGGCTTCGAGGCACTGGTGTTCAAGGCCTCGCGCGGGATCGAGGATATCTATGAGTTGACCTACATCCGCAAGGATGGCAGCCGCTTTCCGGCGGTCGTGTCGGTCACGGCGCTGCGCGACGATCGTGGCGCCATCATCGGCTATCTGCTAATCGGCACCGATAACACCGCGCGCAAGCTGGTGGAAGCGGAACAGCAGAAGCTCGATCAGCGCCTGCGCGACCAGCAGTTCTACACGCGCTCTCTCATCGAATCCAACATCGACGCGCTGATGACCACCGATCCACGCGGCATTATCACCGACGTCAACAAGCAGATGGAGGCGCTCACCGGCTGCACGCGCGACGAGTTGATCGGCGCGCCGTTCAAGAACTACTTTACCGATCCGGAGCGGGCCGAAGCGGCCATCACGCTGGTGCTCACCGAAAAGAAAGTCACCGACTACGAACTCACCGCGCGCGCCCGGGACGGCAAGAAAACGGAGGTGTCCTACAACGCCACCACCTTCTATGACCGGGATAGGACGCTGCAGGGCGTACTGGCCGTGGCGCGGGACGTCACGGACCGCAAACGCAACGAGCAGGCGCTCCAGGAAACGAACATCGCGCTCGAAAGCGCCAAGTCCGCCGCGGAAAAAGCCAATCTCGCGAAGTCGGATTTCCTTTCCAGCATGAGCCACGAGCTTCGCAGCCCGCTCAATGCCATCCTCGGTTTCGCGCAACTCATGGAGTCGGCCTCTCCGTTGCCGACCGACTCTCAGAAGGAGAGCATCGCCCAGATTCTCCAGGCAGGGTGGCACCTCCTGAAGTTGATCAACGAGATCCTCGATCTCGCGGTGATCGAGTCCGGAAAGGTGTCCCTATCGGAGGAATCCGTCTCGTTGGCCGAGGTCATGGGCGAATGCCAGGCCATGATGGAGCCGCAGGCGCAACAGCGTGGCATTAGCATGACCTTTCGCCACTTCGATAGCCCGTTCTTTGTCCGCGCTGACCGGACCCGGTTGAAGCAGATCGTCATCAACCTGCTCTCCAACGCGATCAAATACAACAAGGAGCAGGGAAGCGTCGTCGTAGATTGCACGACCAACACCCCGGGACTCACTCGCATCAGCGTCACGGACACCGGCGCGGGATTGTCTCCGGAAAAGGTGGCGCAACTATTCCAGCCGTTCAATCGTCTCGGGCAAGAGGCGGGTAGTGTGGCAGGCACCGGCATCGGCCTGGTGGTGACCAAGCGGCTGGCCGAACTGATGGGAGGCGTACTCGGAGTAGCAAGCAGGGCCGGCGCGGGGAGCGTGTTCTGGTGCGAGTTGATCTCGTGCGCAGCACCGCAACTTGTGGCCGACGGCGGCGAAGCCGCGGCATTTGACGGACCGGCGGTGCCGGCCGGCGCGCGGACGCACACCCTGCTCTATGTGGAGGACAACCAGGCGAACATGAAGCTGGTCGAGCAGCTCATCTCGCGGCGCCCCGACATCAGACTGTTGACCGCGGTGGACGGTACTCTCGGCATTGAGGTGGCGCGCACCGCTAAGCCGACGGTGATCCTGATGGACATCAATCTGCCCGGCATCAGCGGTTTGGAAGCCTTGAAGGTCTTGCGCGCGGACGCAACCACGGCGCACATTCCCATCGTCGCCCTCAGTGCGAACGCAATGCCGCGTGACATCGAGAAGGGCCTGCAGGCAGGATTCTTCCGGTATCTCACCAAACCAATCAAGATCAATGAGTTCATGCATACGCTGGACGCAGCGCTGGAATTCGCTCTCCAGGAGGCCGGTCACGCCAAGTGAATCGGGACCAAGGTCATGATCGGCCCAGCCGACATTCTGAACGCCAGAATCCTGGTGGTTGACGACCAGGAATCCAATGTCCGTCTGCTTGAGGGCATGTTGCGCATCGCCGGCTATGCTTCCGTCGAGTCTACGACGAATCCGAACGAGGTTTGCGACCTTCACCGCAAGAACCGCTACAGCCTGATCCTGCTCGATCTCCAGATGCCCGGCATGGACGGGTTCCAGGTGATGGAAGGCCTGAAGGCAATCGAGGAGGACGGTTACCTTCCGGTCCTCGTGCTCACCGCGCAGCCGGCTCACAAGCTGCGCGCTCTCGAAGCCGGCGCTAAGGATTTCGTCAGCAAACCGTTCGACCTGGCCGAGCTGCGCGCGCGCGTTCGCAACATTCTCGAAGTGCGCCTGTTGCACCTGAAAACGAAGAGCTACAGCAAACTGCTGGAGGAGACGGTAAGAGAACTTGAGGCCAGCCGCGAGGTGATTCGTCTTAAGAACCTGGAGGAGCAAAAGAAGAGCGAGCAGGAGCTAGCCCTGGCGCAGGAAACTCAGCAAAGCCTGCTGCCCCGTTGTCTGCCCCAGTTCGAGAATTTCCGTATCCACGCATTTAACAGCCCCACACGCTATGTGGGAGGGGATTTCTACGATTTCCTGCAACTGAGTTCGGGGGAATGGATGGGGGTGCTGGCCGATGTCTCCGGCAAGGGCATGTCCGCAGCCCTGTTGAGTTCGATGCTGCTGGGCGCTCTCAGCATGGAGTTTCACTCCAGGACCCAGCCGCACGAGGTCTTGAACCGGGTTAACCAGCTCCTTTGCGAAAAGTCCCTTCCCTTCCAGTTCGCCACGCTCTTTCTCTTTCTTCTGAGCCCGGACGGCATGGGGCAATTCATCAGCGCGGGACATAATCCAGCCTATTTGTTCCGTTCCGCCACGGGAACGATCGAAGAGCTGGCCTCGGACGCCTATTTCCTGGGGATGTTCGATTTCGCCACTTATCAAACCCGCGACTTCCGCCTCGACAAGGGAGACATTCTGGTGGTGTATTCCGACGGCCTCACAGACGCGGAAAACCAGCAGGAAGAAATGTTCGGAAAGGAAAGACTGCTGAGGGTCATTCATCAAGAGGCGCCCTCGGGAAGTCAGGCGCTCGAGCGGAGGTTCTTGAAAGCTATCGAGGAATTCACTCAGGGCATGCCACAGACCGATGACATTACCTTCGTGGTCGTTGAAAGATATCAGTGAGCGCTCGTGGTGACGCAACTTTTCAGGGAGTAACCGGCGTCTCGGACGGAAACAGCTCGAGCTGATTCTCGTCCAGCCACGAGGTTTCCTGGGCGGCCTCGGGGTAACAGCCGTCCAGGAGCGCGCAGGCGTCCGGGAGAGAACCGCTGGCAACTTTGGTCTCTTCCTCCCCGGGCACGAGCAGCAGCAATCCCCCGGCATCGATCTCGGCGTCGTCCAGCAGGTCCTTGGAGTGGGTGGTCAGGACGATCTGCCGCCGGGTCCGCCGCTCGATGCCGCTCAGCATGGGCAGGACTTGCCGGATCACCTCGGGATGGAGCGATTGCTCGGGCTCTTCGGCCAGCAGCGGGCCGGCGCCCTCGAGCGCGCTCCAGAGAAGCGCCAGCAAACGGAGAGTGCCGTCGGAGAATTGGTCCTCCGTCTGCCATGCGCCGAGCGGCCGCCAGTGGCTGTAGCGCGCGCGCAGGTGCGGCAGGCCGCGCGCGTCGCGCCTGAGCTCGAGCCCCAAAAGCTGCGGCACCGCGCCCTGCAGCGCTTGCAGAATGCGACGCAGCCGGGCGGTCTGCATCTTCTCCGGAGTCCCGGCGATCCGTTCCAGCAGGTCGCCGCAGAAGGGATCGTCGCGCCGCCCCGCCGAGCGCTCCGGCTCCCGCACCAGTTGCGGAACGGCGTTCACGTACCGCACCGACGCGAAGAACTCCGCCAGTTCCCGGAACTGCCGGTTGGAGTGGACCTGTTCGAGCGCGGTCTGCGACAGGCGTTCCGGATCGTCGAGATCCTGCTCGTCCGGGCGCACCAGAACGTCTTCGCCGCCGCGGGCCACGCGCTCGTGCAGGATGGCGGGCGGGCGCTGGTCCTCCTGCCCGAATTGCAGTCCATATTCCCAGTCGGGCCCGTCGCCATCCGAGCCGATCCGCACCGCGATTACGACGTTCGAGTGCTGCCGCGCCGCCAGGCATCGCAGCCGGGAGACGCCACCTCGCCGCCGCACCGCGCGCTGGAAGCCGCCGCCCTCGCCGGCGATGTCGTGCAGAAAGCGGAGTGCATCCAGTAGATTCGATTTGCCGGAGGCGTTCGGACCGGCCACCACCACGCGGCGCGCCAGATCCGTCTCCACGCGCGTGAAGTTCCTCCAGTTTTCCAGGTACAGGTGCGTGAATCTCAGAGGCTTGGCGAGTTTGCTCATAGGGCGTCAGGCATCCACATGATGCCGGAAGAACCGGTCCAGCTCCGCTTTGTTGCCGGCCGAGAGGTGATCGGAGAAATCTTCCATTTCGGTGGCGGAGAGCGGCTTGAAATTCCGTGCGGCTTCCACGTTGGCTTCGAGGTGCTCGGGCTTCGGCATGGCGGCCACGGCCGTCGCCACCGGCAGCGACAGCGAGTAGCGAAGAAGCATCTTCGGCGCCGCCGGCCCTACCAGTTGCCCTTGCGCGAAGACCTTCATCGCAATCACGCCGATCATCTTGCGGCGCGCCACCGGCAGCGCCACCGATTGGAAGCTCATCTCCCCGAGAGGCTTCGGCGCGCCGTTCGCCATGCCGGTCAGCGCGGCGTTGAGCGCCATCTGCGTGCAGTCGAAATCGTGCCGTTCGAGCGCCCTCGCGAGAACCGCGGGATCGGAGTGGCAGGTGATGCCGATGGCGCGGGCCACCTTGTCGTCGCGCAGCTTGTAGAGCAGTCTCAGGACGCCTTCGGGGGACTCGATCGCCGCCAGATCGTTGGCGTCCTCGAGACCGTGCACGTGCAGGAGATCGACGTGATCGGTCTGAAGCCGTTCCAGGCTGCCTTCGATGGCCCACATGGCCTTGCCGGCATCGCGATCGGAGACCTTGGTGGCCAGGAAGACCTCCTTGCGGCGCGTCTTCATGACCTTGCCAACCCGTTGCTCGCTCACGCCGTTGCCGTATGCGTAGGCCGTATCCACGTAGTTGATGCCCAGGTCCAGCGCGTGGTTCAGAGCCTCGATGCCCTTCTCTTCGTCGAGTTCGAGGAAGCGGCGGCCCGAGCCGAACCCGAGGATGCTCACGCGTGCGCCGGTGCGTCCCAGAAGGCGCTTCGGAAGGGGGTCGGCGCCCACACCGGACGAAGCGGCAACACTCCCAAGGGCCGCCGCCCCGATGAAGTTCCGTCTGGAAATGCGCACCACCCGCCAAACATATCACAGGCTGGATGTGGCGCGGAGGGCGGGTGCGAGGGAGGGCGGATCGGCGGATAGAGCCGACTTCTCGGTACCGACCCGTCCCCCGATGCTGATCCAAATGCAGTGAGGGTTCCCTGGGATAATGGAGAGGATGGGACGGTACTATCACGCGACGATAACAGCTCTGCCAGTTGGCGAGAACCCAGGGCCGAAGGCCTACGACTACTCGGGGGATCCGGAACGCCAGAAGCTTGAGGCTTTTCTAGAGAGCAGGCGCCCGATCGAGTCCTGCTCAAGGCTAACCAGTTGGTTCGCATGCGACACCCCCGCCAACTCGGCAAGATATCTGGACGCTGAACTCAGCCGTATGACGAAGGTCACGGCTGAGGTAAAACTCTATGGGGTGGAGTTCGCGAAATCCAGTAAGCAACCAATGGTCCTGGTGAACGCAATGAATATCGCTCTCTCCGAGAACGACGCCGCCACTGCGGAGACGCTCGCAGCTGAATACTGGAGACCGACGAGGGAGTGGAAGTTCTGGGAATACACAGCGCCAGAAGTCCGCGTCGTGGAGAAAGTCGAATGGCCCGACGGTGTGGCGCAATCGCTTGCGTTTATGACATACCAAGGAGACGATAGGCGGCTGAAGCAGATGCTCAGCCCGCGCTAAGTCGCAAAGGCACGGGGCCGTGCACCCGAACCGGCAGAGCTGCCTGCTCTGGAGTCCGGGAAGGAATCCGGCTGCATAACAGCATGGGAACTGAATCGTGACACCTGGAACCGGATTCGGCTATGACGACAAGGTTGTTGCGTATTTGGACATTTTGGGCTTCCGAGGGCTGGTGTTGCAGAGTCGCGACCGAGCGGAGACCGTGATTCGCAGGCTGGACGACGCCATCAAGAGCAGGCTAGAATGCCTCACGCTCGAGGGCGGACCTGACTGGTTCTCGGTGAAGCTGTTTTCGGATTGCTTCTGCCTTTCTTGCCGAGACGGAGATCTCGGTTTGTTGCTTTCAGAGATGTCCTTTCTGCAGTGGGATCTTGCCAGTGGTGGTATATTCATTCGCGGCGGCCTCAGCTCCGGGCGCCACTATGAGAACGAACGAATCATATTCAGTGAGGGCCTCATCCGAGCGTATGAGCTGCAGCATTCGGATCCCTATCCCAGGGTTCTGATCGACCCGGTTCTCGTTGAGCGAATTCGAAGGGAGAGATCCGATCACTACAGGAATGGACTCCTGCGGTTCGTCTTGAAGGGACAGGACGGCGTGTATTTCCTGGACTATTTGCATCACCCCGGGTACGAAGAGATGGGCGTGCTGGATGAAATGTTCGAGGCCCACAAGGATGCAATCATCGAGCAGGTCGCTCTGAATCGCTCCCGCCCAGGGATCGTTGCCAAGTATCGGTGGTTGGCCGAATATCACAACTTCAGATTTGCCGAACAGTACATCGAGGAGGAGTGGGTCGAAGGTTACTTTGAAGCACTTCGCGACCGCATCCTGATTCCGTCCGCGACGTTTCCGTCGTTCGAGAGCGTAGAGGAGAGCGACCAAACCGGGCCGCCCTCCGTCGAGTCTCCCCTGCGATGATCCGGCAAGGCTAGCTGAATTCGGTGCCGGCATGGGGGTGTGGATCAGGAATGCCAAACGCCCCATGCGGCCGCCGCTGCGCCGCTGAAACCCCCTACTCCACCGTCACGCTCTTGGCCAGGTTGCGCGGCTGGTCCACGTCGCAGCCGCGGCGCACCGCGATGTGGTAGGCCAGCAGTTGCAGCGGGACGATCTCCAGAATCGGCAGCAGCAGCTCGTTCGCGGACGGAATCTCGACCACGTGATCGGCCGCCCGGCGCGCCTCCTGATCGCCCTCGTTCACCACGGCGATTACGATGCCCTGCCGCGCCTTCACTTCCTGGATATTCGAGAGCGTCTTCTCGTACAGAACCTGGCTCGACTCCGACGACGGATCGCGCCCGGCGATCACCACCACCGGCAGCCGCTCGTCGATCAGCGCGTTCGGCCCGTGCTTCATCTCACCGGCCGGATAGCCCTCGGCGTGGATGTAAGAGATCTCCTTCAGCTTGAGCGCGCCCTCGAGAGCGATGGGGAAGTGGATGCCGCGCCCCAGGAACAGGAAGTCGGTCGTGTGCGACAGCGGCCGGGCCAGCTCTTCGAGAACCGAGTCCCTCGAGAGAATCGTTTCGAGCTTCCCTGGCACCAGCATCAACTCCTGCATGAGGCACTTCGACTGCTCATCCCCCAACATGCCGCGCACCTGGCCCAGGTGCATGGCCAGGATGAACAGCGCCGTCAACTGCGAGGTGAAGGCTTTGGTCGAGGCAACGCCGATCTCCGGCCCGGCATGGGTCAGCAGCGTGCCCGCCGCCTCGCGGGTGACCATCGAGCCGATGACGTTGCAGATGGCGATGGTCTTCGAACCCTTCTGCTTGGCTTCACGCTGCGCCGCCAGCGTGTCGGCGGTCTCGCCCGATTGGGAAATCACCACCGTGAGCGTCTTGCTCGAAACGATCGGGTCGCGGTAGCGGAACTCGCTCCCGTAATCGACCTCTACCGGAATCCGCGCCAGCTTCTCGATCATGAACTTGCCGGCCAGCGCCGCGTGCCAACTCGTGCCGCAAGCGATGATCTTCACCGACTCGAACTCGCGGAACTCCCGCGGCTGGATGTCCATCTCGTCCAGGAAGATGCGCCCGGATTCCTGTCCCACCCGGCCCAGAACGGTATCCCGCACGCTCCGCGGCTGCTCATAAATCTCCTTGAGCATGAAGTGCTTGTAGCCGCCCTTTTCCGCCATGATGGGGTCCCACAGGATGCGCGAAACCTGCCGCTTGATGGGCCGCCCTTCAAAGTCGCTCAACTGCACGCCCTCGCGAGTCAGCACCGCGATGTCGCCATCGGCCAGGAAAAAGACGTCGCGAGTGTGGTTGAGAATAGCGGGCACGTCCGAGGCGACGAAATACTCGCCGTCTCCCAACCCGACCACCACCGGCGGGCCGGAACGGGCGGCCACAATCTTGTACGGATCGGTACTCGCGATCACCGCCAGCGCAAAGACGCCCGTGATTTCGTGCACTGTGTCGCGCACCGCCGCTTCCAGGTTCCCCTCGAAGTGCTTCTCGATCAGGTGCGCGAGGATCTCGGTATCGGTCTCGGTGCGGAAGACGTGCCCTTCCGCCTGAAGCTGGCGCTTGAGCGAAACGTAGTTCTCGACGATGCCGTTATGCACCACCACAATCTCGCCCTTGCAATCGCGATGCGGGTGCGCGTTCTCCTCGGTGGGCCGCCCGTGTGTCGCCCACCGCGTGTGGCCGACGCCGTAAGAGCCGTCCACCGGATTCAGAAGAACCGCCTCTTCCAGGTTGCGCAGTTTTCCGGAGGCGCGCCGCACCTCCAGCTTGTCCCCGGAGTAGACCGCCAAACCCGCGGAGTCGTACCCCCTGTATTCGAGCCGTCGCAGGCCATCCAAGATGATGGGCACGGCTTTCCTGTCTCCGATGTACCCCACGATTCCGCACATACTTTGATTGTACAGGTGGGGTTGGCGTGGCGCATGTCGCCGCGGGACCACCCGCACGCGGGGGCAGCTCATCCGCCCTGTGCGGGGCACGGTTTCCCCCTGTGTGAGTGCCAGGTAATAGGAGTAACAACTGGTACCAACTCGGGCGAAGTAGCCGCCTTTTTTGGGAGTTACGGAGCCGAAGTCATGCTACATTGTAATCAAGCTATACACATAGCATCCCGGCGACGGGGCCCAGCCCGTCGCCAGCCCCTCTGAGTGAAGCCCCAGGTGCCCAGCCTGGGGCTTCTTAATTTCCGGGGCCTCGTCTACCTCACCGGCATCCGCAGGATCGTCCTCAGCTTCTCCGGCGCCACCCGCCGCGGGTCCGAAAGATAGATTTCGTGGTGCGCACCGGCGAACGAGAGCCCTTTGTCCTCGGCGAACGCCTTCATGCGCGCCACGGTGGCCGGCTCGTCCGCATACGGCCCGGTATGGAGCACCTGCACGCACCGGCCCTCCTTGAGCGTCTCCAGCTTAACCTCGACCGGCGGGTCGCCCTTCCCTTTCTCCTTGAGCCTCGCCGCGGTCGCCTTCAGAGCGCGGACGCAGATGAAGTCCGGCACGCGGATCAGAAGTTTCCAGCGCCACGCATCCCGCGGCTCCATCTGCTCGATGCCCCACCACAGCCCTTCCAAGTTGCACACCTTGTAATCCTGGCCCGCGAACTTCTTGGCCATCTTCATGGTGTAGGCCACCTGGTAGAGCGCTCCGACTGCCTGCTGGAACTTCTCGCCGCCAGGTGCGCCGGCGCCCTCCGCGGTCAGGTACTTCGCCGCGCCGGCCTCGACCAGCGCCGGCTCCTTCGGGGTAACATACTCGGACTTGTGCAGTTTGTAGAGATCGATCTTCTCCGCGTGCTCGGTCTTTGGCATTGACGGCTCCTTTCAATCCATTAGCGGGATGTATATCTCGGTTACCAGTTCGTCCGGCGGGGTGTTGTAGGGCATATTGCGGTAGATTTCGAATGCCGGCGAGCTCCGCGCCTCGCGGCCGCTGGCCGGCAGCCACTCGCCGCACAGGCGAGCGTAAGTGCCGCCCAACATCGTGTACGGGCCCCGGTGCACGGCCACGGCGTATTCCCCGGCCGGCAGTTCCTCGATCCCCGCCTCGCCCGTCGGCTTGACGCGCTCGTTAACAACGATCGCCGCGTCATATCGCAGCCGATCGGGCGGCGTGATCTCCGGATCGTCGTGCACGACCCCCAGTATCTCGGCCGCCGGGCCGAGCAGCCCGTTCCGGCCGGCCCAGGCGTACAGCTTCTGCCAGGCCTGCCCGACCTCGTCGTACGGCCCCACATGGCGGAAGAACGCCAGCCGCGTCAGCCCCAACCGCTCCGTACGGACTGCCAGCGGCTCGCGTCGCTCCGGCGGCGCCACGTCCAGGGCCCGAATCTCGCGCCGGTTCTCTCGAAAGCCCGAGGGCGCGTCCCCAAACATCGCCCGAAACGCCCGCGTAAAGGACTCGTGCGTCTGGTAGCCGGCATCGAACGCGATATCGGTGATCGGATCGGCGCTGTCCCGGAGGCGTCCCGCCGCGCGCTCCAGCCTCAGCCGCCTCACGTGCTCTTTGACCGACTCGCCCACCATACCCCGAAAGATGCGGTGGAAGTGGTAGGGCGAGAACGCCGCCACGCCGGCCAATTCCTCGAGCGGAAGCGGCTCTTCGAGCCGCTGCTGGATGTGGACCAGCACCCGGTTGATCCGCTCCTGGTACGATTCGCCGGTATCCGTCCTCATCCTTAGAGATTGTATGCGGGCGCGGCCGGCGCCGCTTGACATTTCTTGCGAACCTACGCCGGCCGCGCGCCGATCATCAGGTGCGCCGGCCCGGGCAGAGCCACGCGGCGGATTCCGGCGAAGCCGGCCTCGCGCATCCAGGATGCGTACTCCTCTTCGGTGTACGTGTTTCCGCTGCGCGTGCCGACGAGCATATTGAGGGCGAACAGCGCGGCCTGGCGCGGTCCGGCACGGTCGGGATCGAGGATGAAATCCGAAATCGCGATGCGCCCGCCAGCGCCCAGCGCGGCGTACGACTTCGCCACCAGCTCGCGGTTCTCATCGGCGCTGAGCATGTGGCAGATGGCGGAGATCAGCACCAGGTCGAGCCCGCCGCCGAAGTCGCTGGTCCGGAGGTCGCCCTCGCGCACCGTGACCCTGTCCGCCACGCCGGCCTCTTCGATGTGCCGCCGCGCGATCGGGACCACGTCCCGAATGTCGAGGATCTCGGCGAGCAACGCCGGATTCGCCTGCGCGAAAGCGATCGAGTAGGCCCCCGAGCCGCCGCCAATATCGAGCATGCGGAGGACCCGCGACGCATCCACGGCCTTGACCACGGCCAGCGCGCGCCGGGAGGCGTTGGAGTGCATGGCGGCGATGAACGCTCCGGTCCAATCGCCGGAGGGGCGCCGGCCGAGCGCGGTCCCCGTTCGCACGCTCTCGGTCAGCGTGGACCACGTTTCCCACAGATGCACGGTGTGCATCATGGCCAGCCGCACGTCGTCCGGCGACCTTCTGGTGAAATGCCGCTCCGCCTCGGCCGTGTTGCGGAAGATTCCGTCGCGCTTCTCGACCAGCCCCAGGGCGGCCAGGGCGTTCAGGAGCATTTCGGTGGCGCGCGGATCGGTTCCGAGAGCGCCCGCCACGTCGGCCGCCGCAGCGCCCGAGCCGAGCGCCTCGAACAGGTCCAGCTCGATTGCGGTCAGCAGAACGCGGCTCTCCTGAAACGCGCGAATCCGTTGGTCTAGGTCTTCCGGTAGCATAGCTGCCTCCTCAATGACACCGTTCCGGCGGCTGGCTGGCCAGCGCCGCCACGGTTTCGACGATCCGCGCGCGCTGCTCGGGGCTCGCGCTCAGAATCCGGTGCTGCCCGTCGCCGGCGGAGAATGTCGTCACCCCTTTATCGTCGACGCGGACGCGGCCTTCCGCAGAAAGGCCGAAGTAGCCGGCCTCCGGCCAGACGGCGTAGAGCGCGGCGGTGGGGTCCCAGAGCGGCTCGTCGTAGGGCATCTTCTGGTAGGCGCGGTAGGCGTCGGCGAGGGGATGGTCCGGAGCGTGGCGGAAGTCGCGGTCGATGCGGGCGGCCGGGTAGGTCGTGTTCGCGCCCAGTTCGAAGGGGCTCACGACGATCGGCGTCGGCCACCCGGCAAACAGCTTCTGCGCCGCGGGGACGTCCTTCTCGATGTTGTACTCGAGCTCGGAATCGGCGAACCGGCCCGCCATCGCCACCAGCAGGCGCACCTTGCGTTTCACCAGGTCGCTGCCCGAGAGCGGGCTGATGGCGTCGGCGGGCGAATCGAGCAGCCGCGCCAGGTTCGTGCTGAAGCCCGTCTGGACGATGACGACGCTCGAGTCCGGCTGCGCGGCCAGGGTCTGGCGCAACACGGTCTGCGCGTCGGGCACGTCGCTCTCCGGCGTCACCTTGCGAGGATAGAGGAGAGCGCCGCCGGGCCGCTGCTTTCCGGAGACCACCGCGAGGTAGGCGCCGTCCTCCGGCGTCTTGCCGCCGCGCACGATGCCGATGGGAATGCCGGGGCGGCCGTAATAGGTGTTCAGCAGATCGACGTACGGGGCGGCCCACCGATTGTCCTTGCTGATGGTAACGGCCAGTATCCGGGCCTCGCCGCGGGTCTCGAACGCGTGCAGCGTCGCCAGCGCGATGGCGTCGTCCACGTCGTTGCCCATGTCGGTGTCGAAAAGGATGCGCACCGGTTCGCCGGCAGCCGCCGTGGCCACCGCCAGCGCGAGGATCGGCAGAATGCGGGTCATCGCTCTCGATTATCGCGCGACCGGCGCGCGGCTGGGGCCGGCCCCTATGCTACAATTCGGGTCAGTCCTGTCCAGGACGGGCCCGTAGCTCAGTTGGTTAGAGCGCTACCTTGACACGGTAGAGGTCTGGCGTTCGAGTCGCCACGGGCCCACCATCAACTCATTCAAAAGGCTGGATAGATGAGCGTCCAAGTGGGAGGCGCCAGTCCGTTTTTCCCGCACAATTCCCGCACAATCTGCGGGAAGGAGCCTCGTGGCGACTCTTTCGACCGCAGCGCCGCGACGCGCCAGCGAAGGCTTGACGTACAGCATGGTTGTTTCGACTTTCGCGTGGCCGGCCTGGTCACGCGTCTCAAAAGCCGTCGCGCCCTCCTCGGACAATACCGTGAGGTGCGTTCGGCGGAAAGTATGCCAACCGAATCCCTCGAAGTACAGGCCGAGCGCCTTGACCACTGGTCGCAGCTCGTACCGGAGGACGGACCGCTCGTCCAACGGCTGCCCATCGGCATGGAACACGAAGGAATCGGGCGCAGCCTCGGCTGGTTTGAGCGCTTTGTACTGCTCGATCAGAGTTCCCATCGGCAGATCGCGCCGTGAGCTCCGCGTCTTGGGACTACCCTGTTCGCCCCTGTAGTTGCGCTCGCGGACTTCGATGACTCCCCGGCGGAGGTCCACGTACTTCCACTTCAGGCCAAAGATCTCCGATGTCCGCATCCCCGTCACGACGAGCGTCTCGACAATCAATCGAACCTGAGACCCCGGCGCCAGGGCCTCGATCACTTTTCGCACTTCCTCGTCACTCAATGCACGATTGTTCCGCTTCCACTCCTTTTCCCCGATCTCGGTCCCGGCGACCGGATTCGGTTTGAACCAATACTTCCATCCGGCAGCGCACGTGAAGAGGCCCGAGAGCAGATTCTTCATGTCGCTGCGGCTCCACCATGAGAGGCCGTCCCTGCGTCTTTCCGTCAGAAAGGCTTGGAGCCGTTCGGTTGTGATGTCGCACAGCCGCAACGAACCGAAGGCCGGAAGAAGATGCGTATCGAACAAGCTGGAGTACTTCTGTTGCGTACCCAGCCCCAGGTTCGGCATGAAATCGCGCCGGTAAAGGCTGACAAAATCGCGAAAGGGGATTTGATCCCGCAACGTGAACACCTGGTTGTTCACTTCGACAACCAGGCCGTCCCGCGCCCGCTCAGCTTCGCGCTTTGTCATCTCGTCGCAGTAGCCCAAGCGCTGCCACTTTTCCTTGCGTTCGAACTTCTTCGTTCGCTCGTTGTAGAGCCGCACCCGATATCGCAGGTACCAATAGGGGCGCGCTCCGTCCTGCCGAAGCACATTCGGCTTCTGATACTCGCGTCTTGCCATTCGTTCTCCTGAGAATGGCCCGACGAAGGTTGACTCGCAAGCGAGCATAGCACGGACGGCCCTATAAGGTATGAGGGTTTTGCGGGGCGGAATCTGTCAGACCAAGTGAAAAAAGCAGGGGACCACAGGGGAGAGAGAACGTCACGCAAGTGTTTCTCGCAGCCGCGGCGAACGGCGCGGCTGCGGCTGTGGTGGCCTCGACCGGATGCCGAGAGACGGGGACCACGGCCCGCGGAGTGACCTCGCAAAAACGGACTCATGGCGTGCATCGCTTAGTCCGGGGGAAAGTCCGGGTCAAAGTCCGGGTGCCTGCGATCCAACCACAGCAACCCACAGACACTTCCGGGCTCGGCGTGGGTGGCCCGTTGGGAGGGGCAAAAGGTGGGAGCGACCCCGGTTCCGGGCGGCTTGCGCCGCCCAGAACGCCGCTCCGCTGCCTTCGGCGCTCCGGGGGTCGCTCCCACCTTTTGCCGGGCCGAAACCGAAGGTCAAGGGCTCCATCGCCGAAAGCAGTGCGGATCTTGGTGAATTCCTGGATACGTCAAAGTGGCATCAGAATTGGTAAGATCGGGAACCGCAGGTCGATTTCGGGAGGGCAACTGTGTCGGCTCACGTCGAGATCATTAACGAGGTCGGGCGCGCTCCGGGCGAATGGACTCTTTGCTTCCAATGGGTTCGGTATCACTACGACGATCGGCGTCCCGAATTGGGGTACCGCTTCATCTGGCGACATCCGGACGACGCGTTGCAGCCTGCCAGAGGTCAGGCGAGAATCCCATCCGCTGCCGCAATGTTCGAGTTGATTCAGAGCGCGATGGAGGAGGGATGGTTCATTACGTGTGAGACGAACAGGGACGACTGAGCGGCGCGTCCGGACGACCGGCTGAGCGCGGGGCGCCCCCTTATCCGCGGCTTGGCCTTCCGAGGTCGGGTAGCGCGGTTGTGGTGCGGAGTCACGGGGATGAATCGGACCAACTAAATGTTCTGCATATACTGCGGGGCACAGATATCACCGAGCGGGCCATGCCCACGGTGTGCAACGCTGCGTCGGAGATCGCAGGCCCGCAAGGTTGTTCTAGTTGCAGGGGCTGCGCTCGTCTGCGGACTGGGCGTTTGGATTTTTGCGCCGGCGGTAACGAGATTGGGCGCCAGCCCCGAAAGGGCCGGCCGACGCGCTACAGCAGCTGCAACAGGTCCTTCGAGTATCAGTGTTGTCGTTCCCTTCGTGGGATGCCCGTCTGACGGTCAGGTCGGCCTGAGAGACGCGCCAAAAGCGACAACAAGGACGGTCGCGATTGGTACCGGTGAGGCTCGCAAGCTTGCATATTACAGCTCACGGTATCTTGGTGTCCTCGCTCCCCGCGGTTGGTACTGCTTCGGCACGTATGGCTCTAACGGCGAGACTCTGTACGTAAGTCCGCAACCGGTCGACACCAGGTTGATCGCGGCCAATGGGAGTGGCTTTACGGGGTCGGCAGTGCAGATCTCCGTGGAGATTGGCGACACCTCCGGACGGTTTGGTGTCGCCAGAGCTGTTGCGCGTGTTTTTCCGGCACATGTGGCCTTTGCACGGCGGGTTATTGCTGAAGGAATAGAACCTGCGAGCGCATTTCCATTCGGCCCGTATCCGAACGATGAACTGACGTACAAGAGTCAAGAGATCGTTGAATATCAGACTCCTGCCAACACCGAGGGCCTAGGCACGCGTTCGTGGTTACGAAAGAACGGGAGCGCAATTGCCGGCGTGGCAATCCTTTCAGGACCCACGCCAGACTTGGTGCACGTATCCTTGCGCCTCCCCACTGAGCTGACTCACCTGGCGTCGGCCATCATTCAGCAGGTCGAGCGTGATGAACTGACCAAACGGCCGGGCCAGACCGAAGGAGAGGCAGCAAAGGAAATCGAGCCGGCTCCGGCCAAGTCCCTTCCAGTTACGAGGCTCGAGGTACTGCGCTGGTACACACCACCTCCACAGGAAATCGGCAGGTTCAGGGGAGCTGGAACGACCATCTACACCTATGCCGTGCCGCACGCCACGCTGGAGCTTGAGGAAAGGAACAGCGCCCCAGATCTGGTCCGCGCGACGTTGAAGTTCAGTATCCCAATGCTCGCGGCAGACAAGGGAGCGACTGCTCTCGCTGTTGTCTTCGATTCCGGGATATTTGCTCTAGAAATTGCCGGGCTGAATTTCGGTGACCGCAGCACGACTGATCAACTTGGCCTTACAACCCACCTTACTGCCCCTGGCCCGGATGAAATGACAAACAACGGAGTGAGGGTTCGCCGATTCACAAAGGGCGGCGTCTTGTTCTTTGAGCTCACACCCGAGTGAACCGATTGGCGGCTCTGCGGCACCTCCGAATCGACCCAGCGATGAGTCCTCAGCTGTCGCCGTGCTCGTGGCACCTGCCCTTCTTCTTGGTGGTTCCGTGGCAGGACGGTTGCCATCGGGCGACGAACCGCGGCGGCTTCGGTGCGTCCACTGCCATGAGGAATTCGAGTCCTCCGACTCTGAGGTTACAGCCGGGGTCGTGAGATACGATGAGAGTCAAGGCCGCTGGGAGGCTGTACGAGGTTCCCAGAAGGCCGGGCGGCGCAACGTTCCAGACGGACCAAATGCAGCGATCCTGCCAATACGCCGAGGGCAAAAGTTGGGAGCGACCCCCGAAGCGAGGTGCCCGAGCGAAGCGGGTGCTGGGGCGGCCCAAGCCGGCCCAGCACCGGGGTCGCTCCCACCTTTTGCCCGACCCCGCCGTCGACCACGTCTCTCAACGGAACTGTTACGAGCGTCACGACTTTGCCTCTCTTCAAGCGTAACCAGGGGCGTAACCAGAGCCGTAACGGCTCGCACGGTGCCGCGTTCCGCCTCATTTCGCCTATACCGCCCCATGGAGTCGTTGGGAACACCGCCATTCGGTGTGACTAAGTTCGGATAGTTCCCTAGAGCGGCTTAGCCTGGCTTACGCCGCGCCGACGAGTTCCACTCCAGCAGCGCAAGCCGCCCGACGGAGGTCCTCATCGAGCGTCGCGAGCGGCAGGCCCTCGCGGATCGCCAGTTCCAGGTAGGCGGCATCGTAGGCGCTGATCTTGTGGGCGCGGGCCAGAGGAAGGATCTGTTGAGCGAGCCAGGTAGCGGGGCGGTGCTCGATCGCGATCGGCAACAGCCGCAGTCGCTCCAAGAACACGGCCTGCGCTGCCGCGTCCATCCGGCCGCGACGCTCGGCAGTGCTCAGAACGCTCGCAACCTCGAACGGCCACAGCGCCGGCACAATGGCGTGAACGCTATCGAGTGACTTGAGGACAGCGACGGTGAAAGGGGTCGACTCGCCTTCAAAAGCCCAGCTCAGGGTCATTGAGGCGTCGAGGACAAACGGACCGGTCAATACTTGTGGCCCTCATGGATCAGGTCCTGAATGCGTTCACCAGGGCCGAGGGTGAGGTGGTATTCCTCCCGAAAAGCAAGCATCGCGGCAACGGCTTGGTGCCGCCGCTCGCGCTCTTCCTCGGAAGGTGTGTTGGCGGCGCCGGTGGTGGCCTCCAGAGCCCGCTCCACGACCTCCTCGGGCGAACGGCCTACACCGCGAGCGAGCGCCGCTTCCAGCAACTCCTGCCCGTGAGGTGTGAGGTTGACCGTCATCGATACCAGTATACGCTGCGAGCCGCGGAGCATTTCGGGACCGTTGCGGGAGCTGAGTCAACCCCGTCGAGCCGTGGGTTCTTCTCCCGCACAATTCCCGCAGAATGCCGAATTCCCGCAGAATTCCCGCACTTCTGAGGCACACTCAAAAAGCTAAGTCATTTGTTTTCAGCCGCCAGTTCTGTCAGAACCGCCCTGAGCACCCTTGACACGGTAGAGGTCACAGATTCGAGTTCTGTCGGGCCCACCAGTGTTTTCAAACACCTACACGCATTCCGCCACCCCGAACACGCGACTCGGGCACAAGTCGGGCACACATTTCTGTGCCCAAGCCGACCCCGGGGCCCTGCTCAACGCCGTCTACCCGGACTCACCGGAGTTACGGAAGGCACTCGCGTTGCGATCACGATCATCGTGAATGTAGTAGTCCTTATATAGGGGATTGGTCCGGTTGGTCCGGGGGGCGTGGTGGGTTGTGCCGAGAGGGTGACGCAGGGGCGGAGTACATTGCCGCGTGGGGGCCCACCTGCCAGCTAAGAGCGCGGAGCATCACCGTGAAGCCCGGGCGATTCGCCTACTGGACCGCCTCCGTGGGCGGCACGCCCAGAATCCGTTCCTGAATTCGGCGGGTGATCTCCTGCTGACGCTCCAGTTGAATCAGCGTGTACTCGTTCGTCATGGCCACCGAAGTGTGCCCAGCATTCTTGCTGGCCTCGATAGCGCTACCGCCTTCTTCCTGCCACCAAGTGATGTTGGTGCGCCGGAATGTGTGCATGCCCAGCCCTGGAAAATCACATCCCTCGGCGGCGGCGGCCTTCTTGACCGCCATCCGCACGCCTGAGTCCCATAGGGGCTTTCCGCTGCCGTCGTGGCGCGTGAAGACAAACCCCTCGGGCTGGGCGCCTTCCGCCTTGGCTTTCGCCCGCAGCCTCGCCACCAGATGCCCGACTACCAGCTTGCGGGAACTGCCCTGAGTCTTCGGCCTGTCCAGATCGCCTCGCCAGTAGCGCTGCTCCACCTTGATCACACCGGAATCGAGGTCGACGTGCTTCCACTGCAATCCGAGAATCTCAGAAATCCGCGCGCCGTTGGAGAGTGCGATTTCCGCTATCAACCTGTTCGGTTCCTGAAGCCGCGCCAGCACCCTGTTAGTCTCCTGCTCGGTGAGGATGCGCTTGGGACGCGCCTCGCGTTTGCGGCCAAGATTCACTTTGCTCATCGGGTTACGCCGGTCCTCCGGCCAGTATCCCCAAGCCTGAGCCTGCGTGAAGATCCCCGACATGATGTTGCGGAGATCCACCGTCATCCACCAGGAGCAATCCAGGCTGCGCAGCCACTCCTCCACATCAAGCGGCCGGAGGTCGGCCAGCCGCACGTCTCGCCATCTGGGAAGGATATGGTTGTGGATGTGGTTCCTATACTTCTGGCGGGTGGACGCGGAGATTTTGGAATCGACCTCCACGTGGTTCTTGAGGTAGAGCTCCGCCAACTTGCCGAACAGGATCAGCGGCGTGCTCGCAGCCGCGGCCGTGGGCCGGTTCACTGAAGACACAAACTTGTCGCGCGCCAGTTCGGCCTGCTTCTTGGAGATGCGGTTTTCACCTTTGGACGGCCCAAGCATCTGGCGTCGCATGACGGTCTCGACGCTGCCATCCGGCCCCGGCACATCGACCCGGTAGCGGAAATACCAATAAGAACTGTTCTTTCCTTTGCGTTCTTGAACGTTGCCGCGCTGATAACGTGCCTTCACCGTAAGACCTCCCGTCAGGTGCAGGATGTTACCTTCAGGCCGCATAATCATTCAAGTCCCGCGCGCGCCTCAGAGGCGCGCAGCCAGGGGTCCTCCCTGCGGGCAGATGCACAGCGTGTCCTTGGCGCGCGTCATCCCAACGTAAAAGAGCCTGATCACCGAGTCGCGCAACGGTCCATAGCGCTCGTAATTGCCACTGCCAGCCCGGCTCAAATCCGGGAACAGATACACGACGTCCGCCTCGCCTCCTTTTGCCGAGTGGATGGTGCCAACGACGATCTTGGGAGCTTCCTTGAGGGCCGCGACTCCGCTGTAGGTCGCTACATCGGCCGGAAAACGCACCCGGCTCGCCACGGACGGCATGAGGCGCCCTCGCCACCATTCAATCAACCGCCTGTGGTCGTCTCCCAACGCGTCGACCAGGGCCGCAAGGGCCGGCGGCTCAAGGATCTTGACAAACGCATCCAGCGGGACTGTCCCGCCTGGCGGCATTACCTTCACCTCATCAAGCGCGCCGGCGCGCAGCGTCCCTTCCGGCCTCAGCCACGCGAGCCAGAGGCTGAGCTCGCGCACCGTCCAGCGTCCCGAGCCGCCGTGCGCGCGGTGCGCCGATAAGAGAGCCAACAGCCGGCTCGCCGCGGAGTTGCGCCGCGTCACGGCCAGTGGATTCCAAAAGCCATTCGACTTCCGGTAAGGATTATGGAAGGGGATGCCACGCTTGCGCAGGACGCCGATCAGCGGCCGGAGCATGTAACTGCACGAAGCCAGAAACATCACCGATTGGCCGCGCCCGAGATGCCGCATCGCGGAGTCAATAAGGCTGTCAGGATTTCGCCAATGGCCGGCAGCAAGCCGGCAGACTGTGCCCTCGGCATCTCGTGGCCGGTACTGCTTCTCCTCCCTGCGGGTGACTTGGCGCACGAACCCACTCGCCAGGCTGTGGAGCGCCCTGGGGACGCGGAAACTCTGTTCCAGGAAGATCTTGTGGTCGTCTGGAATGGGAGGGTCAAGGACGGCTTCCGGACTCGCTCCGGTCCAGGAGTAGATGCACTGGTCGTCGTCGGCGGCCTGAACGAAGTAGTCCGCGCTGCCGCCCCATTTGCGGATCACCTTGAGTTGCATCGGGTTTAGGTCCTGGGCTTCATCGACGAAGAGCACGCTGGGCGCTCCGGGGGCGACAGGAATGTCCTGTAGCGCGGTCTCGATCAAGTCGGTGAAATCCATAAAGCTGTGTGCTCGCTTGTATTCGTCCCACTTCGCCCGGAATTCGCGCACGCCGCACGGCCATGTGTCAGCGGGGGCCATCATCCCACGCCACCGGTTCAGCTCGCGCAACAGGTCGTCGCCGGCGTAAGCTTTTTCCTGCTCCTCCGCCGCGTCAGAATCCTCACCATCAATCCGGGCGCGACGGTTCTTCGATAACATCGGCATCTGGGGATTGCGCCGATTCCATTCGTCAACGCAGCACTCCGCGATCTCGGGACTGCCCAACGCGCGATAGCAGTGCGAATGCAAGGTCCCTACGTTGCTGGCGGAGATTGGCAGCGACCGCCCGACAAGTTCTGCGGCTGCGGCTTTTGAGAAACTGGTAACCAAGACGGACTCGGCGCCGAACTTGGTGGCGGCGAGATGGATCTGGCGCGCGACATGGGTTGTCTTGCCGGTACCAGGAGGCCCAAAGATCCGGTACTCGTTTGGTGACCGAGTGATCCCGGCTGCCGATCTCATTCAGTTGCTGGAGGTCTGCGTCCACCATTGTCCCCAGTGCCTGCGTCGTGGCCGTACGCGGACGGATCGAAGGCCGCAGGCAGCAGCCAGCGATCCTGTTCCTGACCTCCAGGCCAGTAGTGCGTGTAGGCCTTCGCCCCGATCGCGGTGAACATCGAGGCACAGTTCTTTGGGCCGACTATCTCTCCGCTGGCGCGGAAGATGTGCTGCCGAAAGTCCACACTGTGAACGGAGATGCGGCCTTCAAACACGGTTGGCTTCTTACGCAGGTCTCTGGGCCGATTCTGTGGATCATCCGTACAAGCAGGCTCTTGCAGATAGTCCTCCAACAGCATCAGGGCGCGCCCCTTGTAGTCCGCCTCGGCCCCGCCTGGGCAAACCGTCACGGCGGCGAGGAGCGTGCGGGCGAGCGCTTCCCAATCGCAAGCCTTGAACTTTGGGATCATCTTCTCGGTCTGCTCGGCGATGCGCGTGCGCAGCCGTCCCTGCTCGATGAGTTGGTTCACGTTGCTGAGAATGACGGTGCATCCGTCAAGCTCAAGGTGGTAGGTCGGTTCGCTGCCGGCCACCTTCAGGATGCGCAGGATACTGATGACATTGCCGAACATGGCGGACAACCGCTGGCAAAGCATCGCCTTGCGCAGCGCTTCATCCTCCGGTAAAGCTTCACCGCCGGCATTCTCCGGCGGCGGTTGCAAGGCAGGTTGATCCACGTAGGTCGTATTCTCCATAGATTGATGCGCTTTTTCGAGCGTCCTCCTGTAGTAGTCCTCGCGCAGCTTGGGCCGGTGGCGGTGGATGCGCCGATGCTCGATCAGCATGTCCACGGTCACCTGATCGGCGAGCCCGGACCTGACTCCATAGTCGGCCAGGGCCATGTCGTGGACGATTGCGACTGATCCGCCAAGTCGTTCCGCTGCCGGTGCCATGTCAGGCGGAAACGCTCCTCGGCGTCGCAGTGGCGCTGGATGAACCCGGGCGGAACGCTGGCGTCAGCGCGCACGCTGAGCGCGGCCCCCTGCTGCTGCTGTTTCCACTTTTCTTGCCACCGCTGTTCCGCGGCCGGATCGGGTACACCGGCCTGATCGAGATACTCTGCGAAATCGGAGAGGTTATAGCGCTTCTCAGAGGTCGCAACGACCGTGATCGGCTTTGGTGCGGCCGCGACCTTGCAGTTGGTCGTTCCGGGCACGCGCAGCACGCGCGCCAAGTCGAAGACGCTGTCTACGGTCCAGCCGTGCGCCGCCCCGTTCAACTTCAGCAGGCGCGCCCAGCGCTCGACGATGGCCTTCACCTTGCCGCGGTGCTCGTCGGACTCGAAGAGCTCCGGTTCCTTCAGCAGCCACCAACAGTGGAGTCCGTGGCCGGAGTGCACCACGATGCTGGGGGTGAAGGGCAGCGGCAACAGGTTGAGGGCGTCATCGATGGTCGGCGGCAGGTTATGCTTCGTGTGAATCTGGTCGCGTACATCCAGGTCGGCCCACAGGGCCACGACGCCGGCGGCATTCTCCGAACTACAGCGGTTCTCCGGACCAAAGTCCTGGGGCGACAAGCACACGCCCACATATACGTCGCGTTGCCGGAGGGACTCCGCGTACCGGGCGGCGGCATCGATGCCTTGAAACCACCGTGACCGCTTGTCCGGCAGCGTCCAGATCAGGATGTGTGAGGCATCCGGCTTCTGGCCGAATACTGTGGTGAAGAAGGTCAGTGCTGGGGAGCCAACAGCCGTGGGCGCCACCATCACTTGTCCACCTCAATGCCTACGGCGCGCGCCACAGCAAACGTGATCGCCCGCGGCTTGGATATGTCGTGCGCCTCGCCTACGGTCCTCCCGATGCGAACGCGGACCCGGAAGCCCTTGCCGCCGTCTCCCATGGAATAATCCTGGGGCGCAGCGTTCTCCAGAAGCTTGAAAGCGTCATCGAGATTCTCGGTTGGTTGAAATCTCCAGCGGGGCATCCAACCACGGTTGGCCGTAAGGAAGCGGTCAGGTCCGACACCCCAGCCCATGACGCGCTTGGCCAAGACCGCCGTAAGCTGGTCAGTGGTCATCGTGCGCCCCCGTTGGTTCTCGCGGAAGCCGCGGCCGGCGCCGACATATTGGCCCGGCCGTCCAGGTAAGCCTGGAGGTCCAACTTGGAGATCCTGATTGTCCGACTGCTGATGCGCGAGGCCCGGAGTTCGCCGTCAGCGACCAGCTTTCGGACTGTTGACCGAGCGCACTGGAGTCTGGTGCTCACCTGCGCCACGGATAGTAGTTTTGAAACCGGCATGTTCCTGTGCTCAGTTTGATTTTCAGGGCGAGCACGACGGTCAGAACATTGCCCGTAAGTTATGTCGTTGAGCGCGGCGCAGTTTTAGTTGTTGGCCGGCGAATCGGGCAGGACCGGCTTGCCCGTTTGAGGGACCGTACCGGAAACAAGATTGCTGTGTTCGATGGGAAAGTCATCCGAGATGCCAGAGGCAGCAGGCTGGGGAGCGTCGAAGGTACAGCGCTCCACGATGCCGCTGGGCGCAAGCTGGCCGCGTTCGACGGACGCGTCGTCACCGATGCCCGTGGAGTGCGGATCGGGACGATGAGTGAGATTCAAAAGACCATCGAAGGTCCGGGGGGGATGAGCTTGGTCGGTTTGTGGTACGATGATCAGGCCTTGGCATTGTTCGTGATTGCCGCTCGACCCTATGTAGGAAATGTAGGGAATTCATCCTTGGAGGCCTAGCACATGGACATCCAGAGGGACCTGCAGGAGGCTTATCGTGCTTGGGCGAAGGCGGGCATGCGGCGCACCCGCAACGTCAAGCTACCCTCGACTCTCGGCAGGGCATGGGCAGGCGACAAACTACTGCTTCGATTGAACGCGAAGTCCGTTACCTCCAACATGCAAAGCGACGCCGCAGCCTTCGAGGCGTGGGCGCTGATTCTGCGGTTGTGGCTCCGCAAGGAGCGAGCTCGGTGCATCGAGCTCGATTGGGATGCTCCGACCGATCCCAAGAACGGACATTACCAGCGTTTTCTGTATAGAGTGACGCAGTTCCAATTGCTCTTTCCGGAGTGGTTCTTTGTGGCCGATGTGAAGAAACTGCGAGACTGTCGGGCGCTTACAGAACAACAGCCAGTATTAAATGTGGCAGCGGGAGAGGCAACGGCACCGCCGGCGGGCACGACGCACGCCGAGTATGAGTTGGAATCTCGCCTAATCGTTTCTCCGCTCTTCCGTCAGCACTTTGGGCTGAAGCTCGTCGATCGCCAGTTTCCGGTCGGATTGTTCGCCGACCAGGTCACCGCCAAGACGCGCATCTTTACCGGCGGCAAGAGCGCGATCGATATCGTCGGTGTCGGAGAAGATGACTCATTCCATATCTTCGAGCTAAAGGCCAAAGACAACATCCATGCGGGGATAGTGTCCGAACTCCTGCTGTACACCGCTCTGATTCGGGAAGCAGCCGGGACACCACCTCGCATCAAATTCAAGGAGGATGCAACGCTGAGCTCACGCGCGCGCGTTCACGCGAGCCATGTTCAGCGGTGCACAGGCATTCGCGCGGTCATGCTGGTGGAGGATCTGCATCCGCTCTTGGAGCATCCGGATTTGCTAGGCACCCTCAACAGGGCGGCCGAGGCCCACTGGAACTCTGAACCTGGCGCCAAGTCGGTTTGCTTTTCCAAAGTGCTTGTCAGCGACTTCAAGAAGGCTGATGAGGCCAGTGCTTGAGCACTGTCGCGCTGACCGTCCACCGCGGGACAAGACAGATCGGCGGTAACTGTATCGAGCTGAGGGCGCTGTGCGGCGAGCGTCTCGTGCTTGACGTCGGTCGGCCGCTCGATGCACTCCCTGATGCGACTGGGTTGCTGCCCGCAACGCTCGACCGCACGGCAGCCGCGCATGTGCTGATCAGCCATCCGCACCAGGACCACTGGGGTCTGCTCGATGAAGTGCCGACGCACTGGTCCATCCATTGCGGAGCCGCCGCTGAGAAGCTGATCCGTTTGACTGCCGGACTCACCGGCAAAGCATTAGAGCGCGAAATCGTCCCGTGGGTGAGCGGCGAGCCCAGCCACATCGGCCCCTTCACAGTAACGCCCCTCCTCACCGATCACAGCGCGTTCGACGCACACATGCTGCTCATCGAGGTGGCTGGCAAGCGCATCCTCTACTCTGGGGATTTTCGTCGGCACGGGCGCAAATCCAAGCTCGTTGAGCGCCTGATGGCCTCGCCGCCTTCCGACGTCGATGTGCTGCTGATGGAAGGCACCAACCTCGGCTCTGCGAAGTCGACGATCAGCGAGGCTGATCTGGAGGCCGACTTCGCCCGGCTGTTTCGCGATACGCCGGGCCGCGTGTTCGTGTCCTGGTCGGCGCAGAATATCGACCGCACCGTAACGCTCTATCGTGCCTGCCTCCAAGCCCATCGTGTGCTTGTGGTCGACCTCTACACGGCCGAGGTGCTGACGATCCTCGCCGATCACACCAGAATCCCACAACCAGCCTGGGGGGAAAACCTGAAGGTCGTGATCACTTCGGCATTCGCGAGGCTCTACCGCAGGAACGGACGCGGGGACTTCGTCGCGCAAATGGCCCGACACGGAATCGCGGCCTACAGACTCGCAGAGTCACCAAGAAGTTGGGTCGTCATGGTGCGCCGGTCTCTGATTCGCGACTACCAGCGAGGAGGTGTCAACCCAACAGCCGATGATGCGTGGTCTTGGTCGATGTGGCAGGGCTACTTGAACAACGAGGACGGCCAGCACGTTCAGGCGTGGTTCGACGCGGGCGGGGCCACGCCCTGCCACCTCCATACAAGCGGCCATGCCTCAGTGGCGGACCTCCGAGCGTTTGCTGCCGCAATGGACCCCGCCGCTCTCGTGCCCATCCACGGCGTGGCCTGGGACAAGGATCCGTCAGGCTTTCCTCCAATCCGCCGCTTGGCGGATGGCGAGACGATGTTGATCTGACGGACATCCAGGAACTGCCGAAGAGAGGCCAAGGGACATCGCCGACAGTGCCCGGGCACCCGGGCGCCGACGCGGCGTTATCGCGCCATATCGGAAGCCCACCGGGCATCCAGAACCGGAGGGACATCGTGGAGCAGCTGGCCGGAACTCTCGCGGGCCCAGGCCTGATTCCACTTGGGCGAGCTACGGCCGGGCCGTCACAATCCACCCGGATTGCAGCGGCACGTTTTCGAGGTTCAGGATTTCCACGTGGACGTTGCTGAAGACAACCGGGAGGCTCCGCGAATAGGCGGGGTCCGGTCCATCCGTCACTTGGAAATGAAGGTGAGGCGACGTGCTGTTGCCGGAGTGTCCCAACTGCCCAATCACCTGGCCGCGTCTCACCGCGTCACCCTTCTTCACCTTTACGCTTCCTGCACGAAGATGCTCGTAGGTTGAGAACTCTCCGCCTCCATGGCGGATCACCACGTAGTTGCCGAACAGCTCCTGATAGCCCTTCTCCAGCAGCGCGCTTTGTTGCGCTTGCCACCGCGCCTCATAGGCTGCCTTGGATTCGTCCGGCTGTTGCAGGTTGCTGTCGGATTCCTGCGCGCCCTCGCGCGCCTCAACGACCACGCCGTCGGCTGCGGCCATGACATCTTTCCCGTAGGCATCGTAGTTGGTGAGCTTCGCGCCCTGGCCCGCATAAGCACGGCTATTGGCGCCCAGGCTGTCGAGATCGAGCGCGAACTCCTGACTCACTGACCAGCGGTGGTGGCTCTGCAAGGAAGGCGCGCACGCGACGTACCAAGTGCCGACGACGGGGAGGTGGTAGTCGTTCGACGACCGGTAGCGCTTCACCTTCAGCAAAGTCCTGGCTTGGACGGGCTTGCCGTCCGCCGTCGTCCCGCGCGCGGTGATGGCGATTCCGTCGACCGCTCCGTCGAAGAGCATCGGTTTCGACGCGATCACGATCGCACTGCCAGGCTCCAAGGTGCGAGTGGCGGCGAACTTCGCATTGTCGGGGAGAAACCGGCTTGTCTGGAGCGCGACGTCGTACCGTTTCAGTACTCCCTGCCGGCTCAGGATCGAAAAGGTCCTGGCTGCGCTGTCCAGGTCGCTCGCGCCCAGAGTCAGGGTGAGGGCCGGCTGTCCTCCGCGCAGGGCCTGCATCTCAAGAGCATCGATTGTGCAGGTGGCGTCCGGATTCCACACCGCCACGTTCTGGATTACTACCGAATACAGGCCGTGTTGCCGCTCCACCGGATACGAGTACACGTAGTCAGCCGCATGCACGTGCAGTTCCAACGCTGCGGCGGAAGCGGCGAGAGTCAAGGTGAAACCGAGGAACAGGATCGAGCAGTGCATCAGAGCTCCTAACGAACCACGACGCAGAACCGGACCTGAGTGTTCCGCAAAGAGGTGTCAGCTTCGGAAACGGAGCGCCCGCGGTGTCACCTGAATGGCGTGGGTGGCGCGGCGGCACGGCAGCGTTATGACCTGATATCGGAAGCCCACTCCGCGGGCTGCCCGGCCGCCAGACGCGCCAACCGCGTGCGAAGCTCCTTCGAAGTGGTATCGAGGAAGCGCGCGAAAGCCGCAGGAATCACCGAAAGCGGTACCGATTCACGGAGTGTGGAGCGGGTGTACAGGACGCGGGGCGATCATAACGGGTTGCGTGCCCGGCTCTTGTGCAACCAGGAAAACCAAGGTGCCGACCGACCACGGAACCCGTATTCGTCTGGCGCCACTCGCGTGGTCTGTCGTGGTCTGTCGGAGGCTGTAAGTCTATGAAAACATGGTAGCGCTAACGGGAATCGAACCCGTATTTAAGCCTTGAGAGGGCTCCGTCCTAACCGTTAGACGATAGCGCCTTCCGCCAGACCAACATACCACAACTCCGTGCCGGAAACCGGCGGCGCGCGGGTCACGAGATCGGGAGGCGAAACGGGCAACTTGACGCCGGATGGGAAGAGCGGCCCCGGCCCCAGGGGCGTTACCCGGGGCCGGGACGGCGACGTGCGACGGGGATCTAGTTTCTAACCGGCTCGAAATAGCCTTGCGCCAACTCGGGCTTGGCTTCGAGCGCCTTGCTCCAGCAGGCCTTGGCGTCTTCCTCCTGCCCGAGCGACTTCATGACGTGTCCGAGGTTCAACAGCGCCTCGGCGAAGTCCGGGTTCTCGCCCAGCGCCTCGCGGTAGAGCCGCGCGGCCTCTTCGGCTTGCCCCGCTTTTTGCAGCAGCAGCCCGGTGTTGTAAAGCAGCTCCGGCGTGCGCTCGCCCAGATCGACGAGCCGGCCGTGGAATTCGAGCGCCTGGTCGAGGTCGCCGCGCTCGAGAGCCAGGGCCGCCAGTCCGCGCAACGCGTCCAGCGACTTGGGATCCGAGTTCAGCGCCTGTTCGTAGACCAGTTGGGCCAGGTCGCGGTCGCCCATCTTCCAGTACGCGAGCGCCAGGTTCATCTGCGCTTCGATCCAGTCCTTGCGCTTTTTGAGGCAGGTCTCGAAGGCCTCGGCGCTGCCGCGGTAGTCGCCGCGCTGCAGGCGCACGTAGCCCAGCCGGAAACGCGCTTCGTGGTTCTCGGGATCCTTGTCGAGCACCTTCATGTAGGTCTTCTCGGCTTCGTCCTGCTCACCGGATTGCTCGAGCACCAGGGCCAGGTTCCACAGGGCCGCGACGGCGTTCGGATCCAGGCGCACCGCTTCGCGGTAGGCGTCCTTGGCCTCCTTCAACGCGCCCAGTTCCTGGCGCACGATGCCCAGGTTAGTGTAGGTCTGCGAAGACTGCGGCCTCACCTTGATGGCTTGCTGGTACGCATCGGCGGCTTGTTGCAGGCGCTGCGCCTTCTGGTGCGCCAGGCCGAGATTGAACCAGCCCTCGAAGTGGTTCGGAACGGCGTCGACCAGTAACGTGCAGAACTTGGCCGCCATCTGGAAGTCGCCGCTGGCCGAAGCCCACGCCGCCAGACCCTCCAGGGCGGCGGTAGACTGCGGGCGCAGTTCGAGCAGGTGCTCGGAGCACTCCCGCACCATCTCGTAGTCCTTCCTCGCCATTCCGATCGCGATCAGGTTGGCCAGGGATTCCTCGGAATTGGGATTGCGCTTCAGAACGCGGCGGTAGAGCTCGGCCGCCTCGTCGAACCGCGAGTCGAGCTGAAGGGCTACGGCCTTGCCGAAGATCGCGGTCTCGTTTTCGGCCTCGCGCTCAATCACGCGCTCGAAAGCGGCTAGCGCCGGCTGCGGCTGGTTCAAGTGGAGCAGGCAGATGCCCAGCCCCAGTTGGGCTTCCGTGCGGGTCGAATCCACCTGGAAGGCCTTTTGGAACTTCTCGGCGGCTTCCTGCCACCGGCCGGTGCGCTCCAGGCACACCGCCAGGTTGAACCAGCCCATCTGATGGTTCGGCTCGATCTGGAGCAGTTCGCGGTAGCTGTTGGCCGCGCCTTCGAACTGGCCCAGTTCGAACTGAACCTGACCCATGGCCGAGTAAATCTCCGCCGACTTCTCGCCTTTGGCCACGGCGCGCTGCAGTTCGCGCAGCGCCTCCTCCGCCTTGCCGTCCAAGTGCAGGGAGACCGCGCGGGCGATGTAGCGCGACGCCTTGGGAGCCTCCGTGCGCGGACTGAACTCAACGGGCCGAAGCTCCGGCCCACCACCGATTGGTTTACGCGGACTCATAATTCCACCTCTTTTCCTTTATCCGTGCCGCCCTACTCTCGTCGCCGTTACGGCTCAAGCCGGGGGCGTGCGCCCGGCTCAGTTGCTTGGGGCTAGCGTGTTACAAACCTTGCCCCAAAAATCGTCATTGTTACTCACCTTTATCCAATAAAGGCTCGGCTTGTCCTCCGGGCTGCCGAAAAACCCGACCGCGCCAGCGCGCAGCCGGTCATCCGTCCAATAATCGACCGCCTCGCCGTCCACCGATGTCGTGAACCCGCTGCCGGCAACGTCTTCCTGAATCCGGTACGGCCGGCCGTTCTGCAGCATGATGTGCAAGGGAATCTCGACCCGGTCGGTCTGCTGGCCGCCGATCACCTGATAGCGCACCAGCGCCACGTCCGGCAGCGGGCCGGGTTTGCTGATCGTCAATTGGGTCGCGTAGTAATTCTGCATATCCGCGGCCCGGAATACCCATCCTATCGTGTGGCCGTTGACCTGGCCGAGGAACTCGAAATGATAGTCGGAGAGCTGCTGCGAGGGGCGATAGAGGGCGAGCTGGCCGGCGCCGACGAATCCGGACGCGCTGTGCGACCAGCTCGTGGCCCAATCGCCCTCGCCGTACCAGCCGTCCAAGCCCTTCGAGAAATCGTGCTCCATGTGAATTGCCCCGCGGCTCTGGATGCTCTCCTTCAGGGACTTGCCTCTCCCCGAGCAACCGGTCAGCGATGTGCCAAGAGCGACCACGCAGAGAACCATCAGCATGCCCCGGAAGAGCCCGGATGCGCTCTTGAGCGCGTTGCGCCAGCGTGGCGCGGAGGTCTCGGCGATCGCTTCGAAGTCCATTTTCTCCAATTGTGCGCCGCTCGCAAGCACGATAACCTCGATGGCAAACGGCAGTTCACCGTACCCTCCGGCCGGAGTTTCCACCCCAGGGCGCGTTCCGGCGCCCACGGGGGCCAGCGGCGTCCCGTCGAGCCCGTGTCTGACGCGCGGCGAGAATGCGGCCGTGGGAATCCAAGGCCCTAGCGGCGAGGCCGAATAGGGGGCCGCGCACATCATGCTCCGCTCGTCGTTCCAGTCTTCGAACTCGACGGTGTGGAAGACGCCGTTCGGCATGTGCGCTTTTTCGACCGTGTCGTGGAAGACCGGCAGGCGGCTGGGGTGCCGGTGAGGCCGGAACACGGGCTCCAGACGCACCGTCTTGCCGGTGGTGGCGGCGTCTTGGCGCGCGGCGGGCGCGGCGATCTTGGTAGCAGGCGCGTGGCCTAGCGCCAGTTCGTAACCGGCCAATTCGGGTTCGCGCGCCGCCGGCACGGCAAACTCGGCGGAGACGCGCGGATCGGCCTTGGCAGCGTCGCCGGCCTTGGCGGGCCGCTGCGGCTCGCCCACGAACTGGAAGCTCGTTGCGGAGGGCCAGCACACGCCGCCCGCTCGCGACTGGATCGCAGCGAACTCGATGACCGCGGACTCCTGGCCGTAGGTTTCAAACCCGGCCGGTACGGGCTTGCCGGAGCGATCGCAAGCGCGGACCGGGGCGGCGGAGAACGATGACGGCGGCAGCGGATGGGCGAAGGCCAGAGCCTGCGCTCCCGCCAGCTCCACCGGCTGCGTGCCGACAGCGGCCACGAACGCCGCTACCGGCCGCGGCGCTCCGGCCCGAGCGCGTCCCTTCCCCGCGGCCGGCGGCGTAATCTCGAGCGTGTGCCGTGCCACGATTTCGGCGGACGCAGGCTCGATCGGTGCGGCGATCTCGAAAGCGACAATCTCGGTGTCGCGGCGGCGGGAGTCGAGCGGCGAAGCCTTCCATCGCGGCAACGGCGCGAGTTCCGCGGCGCCTAGCGGGAAGGGCCCCAACGGGCGGATGCGGGTCTCCGCCTTACGGAGGGGCTCCGTGAGCGGGACCGGCACGCTCGCGGCCGCGGCCGCACTGGGCGTGGACAGGTTGCGCCAGACCGGGCTGGGAAGCGGGTTCGCGGGGCATTCGTCAAGATGCCGGGCGGCGGCGATCCGGGCCAGCGTCGCATCGAGCAGGATTTCGGGCAGCAGCGCCTGGCGCTGCCGGAGACCGATGGCGATGGAGCGGACCGGCGCAGCGGCGCCGGCCTTGAATTGCGGCAGCACGGTCGCGGCCGCCGTGACTTCCAGAGCTTCGCGCGCCGCGATCGTTCGCTCGGGCGGGAACCAAGCATCGTGCGCGGAGAACGGCGACGTGGTTCCCAAGACTGTTGCCGCCGCTGGCCGCCTGGGCGCAGCCTCGAGGTGCGGCCCGCGCTCGATGGCACCGGAACGGAGCGCTCCGGGACCAAGGAGGGCGCTCTCGCGCGCGATGGCGGGCGCCGAAGGGCCAAGGGCGAGCCAGTCGCACGGCCGGGCAGTGCTCGGAACCTTGGCGCCGGCGATCTGGCCGCGAATCGCCTCGGAAACGCTCAGCACCAGTGGCGTGACGGTCCGGGAAGTCCATTCGATGAGCGTGGCCGGCGGCACGGGCAGAGAGCAGCCGGCCGTTTTCGCGGGGGGCGGCGCCGCCTTGGCCTGCCGCGGAGCGACCGCTAGGCTGGTTCCAGCCGGCAGCAGGTGCGTGGACGAGACGTGAGCCGGCGCCAGCGGGAAGAGCGCACGGCAGTCGATTTGGCACGCGGGAAGGGCGATCGCGGTGGCGGAGCGGACGCGCGGCGCCGGTTGCAGAATTCCCTGGAGCGTGCGCGGCCCGATGGCGCCGGCCGAAGCGGGCGGCATCAGCGCCACATCGAGGAGCCGAACCTCCAACGGACCCGGGATCGCGAACGTTTCCGGCATTCCGGCGCCGGAGAGGCGTCCGGCGCGAGGAGCCGGCAGATGAGTCGCCGGCTCGGCGGATGCCAGCAGGATGGCGGCCGCAGGCGTCCGGAAGCGGGGAAGCAACGCGAGTTGCTCCACGAAACCGAGGCTCGCAGTGGCGCTCGAGCGGGAGCCCTTGCGTGCGTCCGGGTAGGGCGTCGAGAAAGTCGCCGCGCGCTCGAGACGCTCTTCGAAGCGCAGGGAGCAGGCGGGCGTGCGCGCCTCAAACTGAAATTCGACGGTGCCAGCCGGACGAGGCCGGAACGCCACGGCTACGGGCCGCTGCGGCTTGGGTCCCAGATTCGGCTGGCCTGCGCCGAGATGCGCAACGCGTACTCCGGCCGCGAGAGCGGGGATCTCGATCAGGGCTTCGGGCCGGCCGAACTGGGCCCCGACGGTTATGGCTCGGCGCCGGGTGCCGCTGGCAGGCACGCTGGCGGAAGTCGCCGCGTAAGTGCCCGACGCGAGCGAGCGCCGTCCTGCAGCGAGCGCGCCGCTTTCCGGCCTGACGGGCTCGAAAGCGGAGAAGGCCGCGGCCGGTCCGGAAACCGCGGCGGACGCGGCGCGCCGCACGGGGGCCGGCAGTCCCGACGCCGCCAGCGACGGGGCTTCGGGAAGCGAAACACCAAGACGCCGGGAGACTAATTCCGGCAGCGACGCCTGCGGTTCAGGCCACCAGGCGGCATCCACCGCCGGAGCGCGTCCGAGTGCGCCGGCCTTCGGTTTGCCGACCGCCGCGCGCCCCAGCGCCTCGAAGTCCGCCGCGTTGATGCCGAACGAGGGCCTCGCCGCCTCCAGGCGCGGGAGCGTGGCCGGCGCCGCGGTGAAAGCCGCCATCGAAGCGGCGCGCCTGATTGCCGCAATCGCGCGCGCCCGAGGGGCCTCAGTGGACTGTTCCGGCGCCACCGGGGGGTCGGCGCCGATCTCGATCTCGGCCTTCGGTCCGAACGCGAAGACGGGCAGCATCGCCGTTCGGGCGAACGGACCGGCCTGCGCTTCCAGTAAATGCAGCGCACTCTGCATCGGGCGCGGCAGAGGAACGTCGGCAAGCTCTCCTCGCACGACCGCGCCGCGCGCCCGGACAGCGGTGTGCGAGGAACAGGACGGGACCGTGTGGAACGCCGCCGCCGGCTCCAGGTTGCGATTCGCAGGAACGTTGACCGCGGAAACGGAGAGCGGGCGAAGTTCGCTCAAGCGGACCGTGCTTCCGCGCGCAACGTGCGACGGCCAGCCGACGTAAGCGGTTGCCTGGAACGGCAGGAAGCCGATCTCGCCAGGCTGGCTGGCGATCTTCCCCGTCCCCCTCGGCTGTGGAGAGCGGGCCAGATCGGCCAGCCGAACTCCCGCCCGTCTGCTGGCTGCGTGGAGTCGCGGCAAGGTCGCTCTCGGGACCGCGCGTCCCGCGGCTTCGGTCGCGGCGTGGACGCCGGCCGGAATCGTGGCCGGCCGCGGGTGGACAACCAGCAGCGGCTGCGGCGGCGGTTCGTAGACGGAAAGGGGTAAGGCACAGCCCAGCGCGGGCGCCAGACCCGCGAAACGGAGCGCGGCGTGGAATCCGTCGCCGCCTTCCGGTCCGGAGCCCTCCGGCATGGCGCGGGGCATCGCGCGCCGCATCGGCTCGCGGACGAACAAGCTCTCGCGCAGACCGCACCGGCCGGGAGGAGCCTCGGTGGCGGGCGCGTTAAAGGACGCTTCGAAAGTCTCGATATCGGCCGCGCGCGGTGCAAAGCTCTGGGGCTGCGGCTCGCAATCGAGCCGCGCGAAATAGAATGCCTCGGGCGGGATCGGTTCGCCCGGCTGGGCCGGCGGCATGGCATAAACTGGCTCGGGCTCCGGTTCCGGAGGCCGCCAGGGCCGTCTGAATTCCTCGGGCTCCGGCTGCGGCATTGGCCGGCGTTCGGGAACCGGCTGGATCTCCTCTTCGTAGCTGGGTTCGACTGCGACGACGGGTTCCGGATGCCACTGGGGGAGGGTCTCGGTCTCCGGATGCAGAACCGGCGTACCCAGCCGCTGACCCGCGTCAAGCAGCCGGTCTAGCGCCAGCCTCGTCAGCTCTTGGTACCGTTTCCGATGCTCATCCGAACAGAAATCCGCATCGGTAAGCTGACGGACAAGCGACACCCGTTTCCCACAAAAGAAGCAGGGCATCCGGTCTCGACAATCCTACCGGACAATTATATGGACCTTTGGCCCCTTTTGCCAGAAGAATCAACCGGTTTAGGCGGGTTGCCTCGAAACCGCTTAAGCTCGCCGCCCGAGTTCGGAGTAGCCCGAAAAGGGACCAATGTCCTAGTACAGATGGCCATGGTTAACGGCCGGGACGCTGCCGTTCGAACCGGTTTGTTAGAGCGGTAGTGCTAACTTCCGGCAACTCTGGCAAAGTAGGGGGCGATAAGGGTACTGGTACTACTATTTGGCGCATTCTTGGGTGCAGCGGCCGTTCTGCCAGGGGGGGACCTCCGGCAAGATGCTGGAGGAAAACGAGATCGCTGGCAGTGGCCGGTTGCGAATCGAGGCTGGCTCGCGCGCTCTCTGCGCTGAGTGCGGGTGTTCTCGGGGTCTTTTGGGGGACTACCGCGGCGGCGGCAGTTCGAGCGCCGCCTTGGCCAGTGCGCGCTGGACAACTCCAGCCGCGTCGGCTTGCTGCATGCCCCGGGAGATGGAGAGTTCGACGATCAGCATCTGGCGCGCGCTGTCCAGCATTTTCTTCTCGCGAAACGAGAGCGGCTTCTGGCGTTGCAGCAAGAGCAGGCTCTTGAGCACCTCGGCGATCTGCAGCGGGTCGCCGGCGCGCATTTTCTCCGAGTTTTCCTTAAATCGATTTTTCCAGTTGCGGCAACACGCGCAACGGCCCGAGGAAAGGAAAGTCAAGACGCGCGCCCACTCGCAGTTGGTGCCGATCTTTCGCAGGCCGACGTCGCTCACGTGCGAAAACGGGACCATTACCGTCATGCTGCCGCAGCCCAGACGGAGGAGGTAGAACCTTTCGAAGTGGGCTCCGAAGGAGCGAGTGCTGACGTTCTCGATGGTGCCGATTCCCTGCGCGGGATAAACCACCTTCTCGCCAATCTGGAAGGTCATGCGAGAACCTCTTGTACACCGGAAGGAAGTTAATAGTTCTAATTCGCGAACCAGCGAATACAAATCTTAAGGGCAGCCGGGAGCGAAGTCAACGAAAAAAGAGTTTAGACTCCCAAAACGCTTATATTTCGGCGCTTGTCGATCTGAACGTGTTTTCATTCAGGGCGAGGGGAGCTGTGGCCCCGAACAACGACAACCACTTTGAGGAGGTGTTATCTCCTTTTACGGCGCTCTCCGGCTTTCGTGCCAGGTGTGGACGAGAGTGGCCGTGAGAATCAGGGCGCCTCCGGCGAGGGCCAGGGTTGCGGGCCGTTCTCCGTGCACCAGCCACACCCAGACCGGGTTGAGCGCCGGCTCGAGCAACAACAGCGTGGTCGCTTCAAACGCCGGCACGTGCGCGATGGCGCGCGTCAGGCAATAGTAGGCCAGACCGATTTGTACCAAGCCCAGGTATGCGATCACCAGCCAGTCCGTCCAGCGTGTGTGAGGAATGGGCAGCGCCGCCGAGAGCGAAATCAGACAGGCGATCGCGTTGCCCAGCGCCACGGTGGCGATGGCGCCGCCGCCGTCCGATCGCCTTCCGAGCCAGCGCAGGCCCACGATGGTCAGCGCCCATGCAACGCCCGAAAGCAGAGCGAGGAGGTCTCCGCGCGCAGGGTCTGGCGCAGTTGCCAGCGCGCCTTGCCGGGCGGCAAAGAACAGGCTGAGCCCCGTGGCGACCGCTGCGGCGAGGACGAGATCGGATCGCCGGATGCGCTCGTGCAAGAGCACAAGTCCCAGCGCCAGCACGTAGAGCGGCGCCGTCGATTGCAAGAAGATGGCGTTGGCCGCTGTGGTCAGTTTGGTCGCCGTCACGAACAGGATCAGCGTTGCCGCGTAAGCCGTGGCAACCGGCACGACGCGCCAACTCAAGCCGCGGCGCGCCGCCGGCGCCAGGGCGAAAACGGCCAGGGCGGCCACGCCCGAACGGAAGCCCGCCACTTGCCAAGGCCCCACAGAGCAAGCCTTGATCGCCGCGCCGCCGGTCGAAAACAGCAAGGCGGCGGCGAGCAGCAGAAGCCGGTTTGTGGCGCGCGGATTCACGGGCCGATTCACCAAAGTAGCGCATCGCAGCGCGACGAAACGGCAACGCTCCGTGGAACGGGCCCGCTGCGGCGTTTGACGTCGTCTCTGGCCCAGCGGATGAGATCAACGAGACAAACGGCTCCAATATGGGTGCTTGGGTTGTACAATCGATCCTGGACGGAATGGCAACACGGAAACCCCCTTACATTCGCCTGAGCGCACTCAAACTCAGGCAACCGAGGAAGGAAAGAACGCCCATGACACACCGGCTGCTCACAGCCCTCCTGGCGGTCCTGCTCACGGCCGCCGCCACAGCGCAGGACAAAAAAGATCAAGACACTTTCCGCAAGTGTTCCGCCGCTTCCGGCGCCAAAGCCATCCGCACCTGCCAAGCGTACCTGGCGCAACAGCCCGCGGGCGCCTTCCGCCAGGACGCTGTCAAGGCCCTGTGGACTGCTATCGAAGGGGCCGGGGAGGAGCCGGACTGGCAGCGCTTCCTGAACGATTATCCCGGCGTGCCCGACGCCAAATCGGCCAAGGAAGGCTACCTGCGCCGATTTCCGGACGGCCCGCTGGCTGCGGATCTGTCGTGGGCTGCAACCGAAGCGGCCGGAGACGAAGCCTCGTACGGCCGTTTCGCGGTGCGATTCCCAGCTTCCCCTCATGCCGCGGAGGCGGTTCAGAAGTTGCGCGATCGCTGGCTCCGCGCCCGCCTCACGGTCGCGCTTGAGATCATGCGCGATCTCGACCGCCAGGCGGATGCGCGCAAAGTCGCCCAACTGGGGCTCCTCGCGCCGGACGCTCCGCGTCTGGCCGAGTGGCGGGAGAAGGCGCGCCAGGCGGCGGGGAAGTCGCGCTCCGGGAGCGTCAGCCCCGGAGAGAAGCGGATCGCCGAGGCCTTCGAGAAGCTCGACGCCGGCCAACTCGAGGACTGCGACCGCTTTCTCCGCCAGATTTCGCACCTCTCTGACAAGCCCGAAATCGTTCGCGAAACCCTGTTCCGAGTCGCTGTAGCGGCTGGTGCGGATCCGGCCAAAGCCGAGTCGGTCCCCGAGCTCGTCCGCTGGCTTCCCATTTCGAAGTCGGCGGCCTTCTACTCGACCGCATGGAACCGCCTGCAGGCAGCCGCCGCCGGCAAGACGAGCGAAGAGCAGTTGGCGGCTCTCCGGCCTTGGATACTGGCGCGAACCTATCAATTCGCGGCCCCCGAGGAACGCATCTTTCTTGGCGACATCCTGGCCGAGGCGGCGGTGCTGCACATGCGTCTGAAGCAGCCGGACGAAGCCGGAATGGCCTGGATGAGCGCTGCCGCCGTGCTCCTTCCCACGATAAGCGACCCCTTGAACTACTTCTTTCAGGCCCCCGGGGACCAGAACGCGAAGATGGCGTGGGTGAGGGCGGCCGTCGGCCGCCTGAGCGAGGTCGAACGGATGCTGGTGACCGCCGGCGGCCAGATTCCCGTGCCCGAGCGGGATACCCTCGGCAGCGTAGCGACAACACAGGCGGAGGACCAGGCCGCGGATCCGGACCGGCTCCGCAGAATGCTCGAGGAGGCTGCCGGGAACAGGCTGCCGAATCCGAATCAGTCCGAAACGATGGCCGCGGGCCACCAGTGCCTGCGCCGCGCGCTCGATGACGCCCCCGACAACTGGGCAGCGCTCTACGGGCTCATCCTGTACCCCGACGTGGCCGCCCTGGAACCGGTGGCGCTGATGCCGCGCTTCTACGACTATGTTGACGCCCTGGAGACCTTCCTCGGTAAATTCAAGATCGAGTCTATTGCCCTGGCGAACCGCTGGCTCGCCGACCCCGCCGCCACACGGGACCGCAAGGCCCGCGCGCTGTTCATCCTCGCCCATTTCCAGGTCGGCGCCACGCCGCCGGCGGCGGTGGACGCCGCGGATCTGGGCGACCAGGCTTTCTTCCGCGACTACTACCGCGCCCGGCAGGGCGACGGGGAGGCGCCGGGGCGGCTGGCGGCCGAGGCGGCCAAGAATAACCCCAGCGCTTTGGTCCTCTACCTGCGAGTCCGCGGCAAGACGCCCACCCCGCAAGCACTCTCCGCTTGGCTTCGGGAAAAGATCGGCGGTAAGTACTTCGCGGACAACGAAGACCTGGGTTCTTTGACCCCGCTCGTAAACGCCATGGGGGAAGACGACCGCAACAAGACCACCGCAGCCATGCTCGATTCTTACGACCTCGCATGGAACCGGGAGGGAGCGGAGCGATTCGCCGCCACGCTGCCGTCGTCTCCAGGCAGAGACGAAGTGGCCGCCATTATGCAAGGCGCCAATCCCTGGAAGAAGGTCGCTCTCGTTAAGGTGCTCGTCAAGGGCAAGAGCCAGCCGGAGGTAATCCGGCGTTACCTGGCGGGTGAGTACTACAGCAAGGGCGACTCCGCCTTCGTCCGGCGAAACGGCGAGAACCTTCTCACCAGATCCGTCGTTCTCCCTCCGGGCACCTACATCAACCCTGTGGCGCTGAACCGGGCGATAGATGACTTCGAAAGCCGGTACAAGAGCATGTTGATCCAATCGGCCCTGCATGGACTCGCCGCCATCCCCACGGCCGAGGCCGTCGGGGTGATCCGCGAGCGGTTCCTCACCGACGACAGGCTTTGCGTGGTTGGCGCCGCGTGGTTGCTGGCCCAGGCGGAAGCGGCGAAAGCGGCGGGCTTCGACGCCGCGCGGATTCCCGAGAGCGGCGTGGGTGTCCGCGGCGCCGTCCGGCAGTTGCTGATCGCGCGCTTCTCCACGGCCCCCGACTACGGTCCTTTCCTGGCGACGCTGGCGCCACACGCGCAAGAGCCCGAGTGGGCGATGCTGCTCATATTGGCCTCCCTCGTTGCCCCCGGCAAGGTCGCCTTGCCGCGCGAGGCCGAGCGCAAGCTGGCGGATCCGACGGGCGATGCGACGCTGGAGAAGTTGCTCGACAATACGAAGCTGCGTATCGCCGAGCTGACCGAGATGGGGCGAACCCGGCGGGCCGACTAGCGGTCTTTGGGCCGTGGCGGCAAACACACGCAGAGGCCACAGCTTCGCGGCCGGCCGCGCGCACGGCATCCCGGACGTCGCGTTGAACGACCGACGTTGAACGACCGACAGGCCGGAGGCCTGTCCTACTGCTAAACTGGGAGCAGGCTACGCTAAAGCCCAATGCGGACCATTCTGGTTGTCGACGACGAACCGATGGCGCTGAAGTTGGTGCAGACCATTCTGGAGAAGCGCGGCTTTGAGGTTCTCGTCTCCACCAGCCCCCGCCAGGCGGTCAAGGTCTTCGAAGAGCAGGGCGACCGGATCGAGCTGCTCATCAGCGACGTGGTGATGCCGGAGATGGATGGCACCAAGCTGGCCAGCCACCTGGTGGGCTTGAACCCGGATCTTCCTGTTCTGTTCATGTCGGGATTCCTGACCGAGAACGAAATCGCCGACGCCAGCGGGATCGCGCAGTACGCTTTCATCCGCAAGCCGTTCCGCCCTTCCACGCTGGTGCAGGCGGTGCGAAAGATGCTCACGGGCGAAGACGAATCCGCCTGACGGCCGGGCCCTGCTAAGCTGGTTCGTGGAACCTTCTGGGATCATGAAAAAGCTCCTCGCCGTGGTGGCCATCCTTGTTCTGGGTGTGCCGCTGCTCCTTCTGCTGCTGTCGTCGGCGCCCGAATTGACGGTGGTTTCGCCGGTCCGCGTGATCGGCACTGCCACCCCGGTCGCAGTTCGCGTGGAGAGCCCACACGGCGTGCGGCGCGTGACCGCCGAGCTCGAGCAGAACGACCAGCGCTACAGGATATTCGAGTCCGTGCGGCCGGCGCGCCGCGTCGCTTTCCTGGGAAAGAACGAGCCGCCCTCCGAGATCCGGTTTTCCGCCGGAAAAGCGCAAGCACCGGCGCTGCACGACGGCAAGGCCCGCCTGATCGTGGAAGCGCAGGCCAACGATTTCCGCGCCGCGACGGGCACGGTTGTGCTCGACGTGGACGTGAACACCCAGCCGCCGCAGGTGACCGCGGATGGCGTGCAGCACTACATCAATCAGGGCGGCGCGGAGCTGGTGACGTTCACCGTTTCCGGATACTGGACCGAGGCGGGCGTGCGCGTGGGGCCATACACGTTCCGCAGCTTCCCGCTCCCCGGCCGGTCCGGCGAGCGATTTTCGATCTTCGCCTTCCCTTGGGACGTGCCGGCCGATACGGTTCCCATCGTCTATGCCAGTAATCCCTCCGGTGCCGAGGCCAAGGCGCATTTCTGGTTGAAGGTTTTTCCCAAGAAGTTCCGCGCCCGCGATCTGGAGCTGACCGACGCCTTCATCGGCAAGGTCACCGACGAGATCGATCCCAACGGCACGGGCGACAAGCTGCAGCGTTTCCTCAAAATCAACGGCGATTTACGGAGGCAGAACAACCAGACGCTGGCCGATCTGCGGCTGAAGACCGAGGAACGGATGCTGTGGAGCGGCCCCTTCTGGCGTTACGGCAAGACCGAATCGGAATTCGCCGATCACCGCGCCTACGTTTACCACGGCAAGGTGGTCGATCATCAGACGCACCTGGGGTTCGATCTCTCCGACGTGCAGCACGCCCCGGTTGTGGCGGCCAACGACGGCCGCGTGGTTTTCGCGGCGCGGCTCGGCATTTACGGCAACTGCATCGTGGTGGATCACGGCTATGGGCTGCAATCGATCTACGGCCACCTGAGCCAGCTCGCGGTCAAGCCCGGCGACATCGTGAAGCGGGGGCAGGAGATGGGACGCAGCGGCGAGACCGGTTTGGCGGGCGGCGATCACCTGCACTTCAGCATGCAGGTGGACGGGGTTCAGATCACGCCGGTGGAGTGGTGGGACGAGCACTGGATCAAGGACCGGATTCTGAGCAAGGTGGCGGGGAAGAGCTGAGGCGTTGGGCTGTTCGGGAGCTGATCAGGGGGTCGGCCATGGGCGCTAGGGGACCCGACGCTCGAGGCGAGCTGGGGCGTTAGACCTTCAGCTTCGGGCTATTTGGCCGATTGCGGTCGCCAAGCCTTCCCGTTCCTAATCCGGCCAAATTCCTTGAACGCCGCATCTGGGGAGCCATCGCAGCAAGGCTGCCCATTGGACGCTGCGCACCGGTGAGGGCGGTGCGGACCGGTCAGGAGGCGTTGCGCCAGGGGGATATTCGGGGTAAGGTGAATCGATGCTCCGAAAGAGTCGTCGTACAAGCACCAGCACGCGAACCGGGGCCTCTGCAGAGGGCGGAGCTAAGGCCAAGCCCCACCACTTCCAGAGGGCGCTCGGCCCCGACCAGATAGAGGGATTTGCCAGCAAACCGAAAAGGACCGCCGGGGAACACGTATACCAGGGACGTTTGACGTGCAGGGACGTACAGTGGACAGGGGAAGGAGCCGATCTCCTGGCCACATTCACCATCACCGCGGAAGAACTAGCAGATGCCGCGGAGAACCAGCTCCTCTGGACCGATCAGGATGTCCAACGCGGATTTCGTCCCGAGGTCTTCCCTAAACCGGCCCGTGAACTCTCGGTAGGCGCGGGGTATCCAGACTCGAAGCTGTACGTCTTTGACGCCAGCAATGCGGACGATATCACAGAGAAGCTGCTTCGGGGCGAGAAGATCTTCTTGAATGCGCTGGTGTGGAACCTGCGCCCAGGCAAATTCGAGGCTTACTGGGACGGAGCCAGTGCTGCGCTGCACCTGTACAGCGGGAGGATCTACCTCCCAGACTCTCACCACCGGCAGCAGGCTATCTTGAAAGCCGTCAGGGCCTATAGAGATTCGGCCTCGTCTTATCCCCGCTTCTCGCTGGCGAGGCAGTTCAAGATGGAGCTCTATTTCCTGTCCAAGGAAGACGAGGGGAACTATTTCTATGACAAGAATCAGCGCCCACGTCCGACTGCCAAATCGAAGGCTTACGACCTCACCACGCTTGACGATCTATCGCTTCTTGCAAAAAAAGTGATTCAAAAGAGCTCTGTATTGACCGACAACGTGAACCGAGTTACAGACCGACTTACCGCGAGAAACCCGCAGGTCATGACGCTTTCCACGCTCCGCGAAATGATGAAATTGTTCGCACCCGCTGACAGCCTAGACGAGCCGGAAATCGAGGGACTCGCAACGGCGGCGGCGGCGTTCTATGGCCTCTTAGCAGAGGTCAGGCCTGAACTCGGACCAATCGAACTTAAGGTGCGACAGAATGTTCGGGATCAGTTGTTGGTCGACGCGGCCGTCATGATGCACGGCTACGCTTCGCTGATGCGCCAGTTTAACGACACCATTGCGGAATGCGGCCTTCAAGGCTCCACTGAGAGGTGGCGGGGCAAATTGAGGCGGATTGCAAGGGATCAGATGTACCGCTATGGGAACTGGAGCGGAGACCTTTTTGAGAAGCGCAATCCATTGTGGACACAGCTAGGTATAGTCAAGCCTGGCAAGGATGGACGGCGACTTACTATCCTCAATACGGGCGCTGCTCGTTCGGAGTGCGGACGCGTGCTTCGGCAGCTCATGTCATTTGAGGGGGAAGTCTCGGATCTTGTTTTCCTGTCCGCTAGGTAGTGGCCTATGCCCGATGACAGATCGTCGCTTCTTGCGGGCAGGAACAGGGCGCCGTTGAACCAAGACGAGATCCGGCGCGCGGTCAACACGTTTCTAGGCCTCGACAACGGCGTCAACGTGAGACACGACCCAACCTCGCGGACCGCGTTTTGCGTGCGGAGAGACACTGGCGGAACGACGTACGGTGAGATTGTCTTTGGGGCGGATATTTACCCCGGCTCGAGCGTCGTGGATCCGAACTCGGCGCTGAGCTTAGATGCCGCGGCTGCACATGAGCTCACACACTATCACCGGTGGAAAGACAAGACCAGCGTCTCGGATGAAGATCTGGAGCACGTCGACGAAGCCCTGACAAGCCTACTCGCTATTTTCCGTTACGATCGGCACCTGAGCGAGGCTGACATACATCAGCTGGTCGCTGATGCCATACAACGTCTCCAGTTGTTCATTGCCAAGCAGGATGAACCTGGCGACATCGGGGAGCAGGAATAGGCAGGCACAGACCAGCGCCCAATGAGGGCCTGCCATCCTTGCCACCCATAGATTGCTGGATTAGGCGATTAGCCCGAAGTCCCTCAACAAACCTCACTTCAAACTCCTCTCCCAGAACTCCACTCGCAGCCGATACAGATCCTCCTTGAACTGCGTCACGCCGTGGGTCTTCTCCGGGTAGACCATCAACTCGAACGGCTTGCCCGCCCGCTCGAGCGCCGCCACCATCTGCACCGTGTTCTGGAACAGCACATTGTCGTCTTCGAGGTCGTGCACGATGAGGAGCCGGCCCCTCAGGTTCGCCGCCGCGTTGACGGGCGAGGCTCTCTGGTAAGCCTCCGCGTTCTCCGCGGGCAGGCCCATGTAGCGCTCGGTGTAGATGGTGTCATAGTTGCGCCAATTCGCGACCGGGGCGCCGGCCAGGCCGCAGGCGAAGACCTCCGGCGCGTGGAGCATCGCGTAGAGCGTCATGAATCCGCCGTAGCTCCAGCCTTCGATCCCAATCCGTTTGCTATTGACGAAGCCCAGCGAGAGCAGGCTGAGCACGCCTTCCTTCTGGTCCTCCAGTTCCTTGACGCCGAGGTTGCGGAAGACCGCCGTCTCCCACTTGTGCCCGCGGCCGGCGGAGCCGCGGCCGTCGAGCGCCCACACCGCGAAACCGCGCTGCGCGAGCACCTGCTCGAGCGTGAGCGCGCCGTACCAGTGGTTGGTCACCGTCTGCGCGCCCGGGCCGCCGTAGACCTCGACCACCGCGGGATATTCCTTGCCCCGCTCGAGGCCTGCGGGCCGGATCAGCCACGCGTAGAGCAGCGCGCCGTCCGAGGCTTTGACCGGCACGATCTCCACGGGCCGGACGTCGTACTCCTCCGCCAGCGAGCGGTCCGGCTCGCGCAGCACGGACAACTCGGTTCCGTCGGCTCGATACAGCGTCTTGCGCGGCGGTTCGGTGAGGCTGGAGAACGAATCGAGGTAGGCGCTCCCATCGGGGCTCATCGAGATGGCGTGCGTTCCCGCGGCGGTGGTGAGGCGCTGTTTGCCCGCTCCGTTCGCATCCACGCGGTAGAGTTGGCGTTCGAGCGGGCTGGCCTCCGAGGAGACGTAGTAGACGCGGCCTTCGGCGTCCACTCCGGCCACGGCGGTCACTTCCCACTCGCCCCGCGTGAGCTGTGCGAGCTGGCGGCCGTCGATCGAGTAGCGATAGAGGTGGTTGAAACCGTCGCGCTCGCTGGGCCACAGGAACTCGGCCCCGTCTTTGAGGAACGTCAGCCCATCGTGCAGGTTGATCCAGTGAGGATCGGTCTCGGAGAGCACCGTGCGGGCCGCGCCGGTCCGGGCGTCGGCGACGAGCAGGTCGAGCCGGTTCTGGATGCGGTTGAGCCGCTCGACGGCGATGCCCGAGGAATACGGCAGCCAGGTGCAACGCGCCACGAGCGCGTCGCGGGGGCCGAGATTCATCCAGCGCGTGCGGCCGCCCGTCGCGCGCACCACGCCCAGCCGCACCTCGGCGTTGGGATCGCCGGCCTGCGGGTAGCGCTGCGGCTCGAAGACGGCCCGAGGAGCGGCGAGATCCACCTGCGGGTAGAGCGGCTCGCGGCGCACGTCGAATTGCAGATAGGCGATGGACTTCGAATCGGGCGACCACCAGTGGGCCGTCCCCAACTCGAGCTCCTCCGGGTAAACCCAGTCGAGCTCGGCGTTCAGTCGCGTCACGGAGCCGTCGCTGGTCAGGCGGGCGACTTTGCGGGAAGCCAGATCCATCGCGTAGAGGTTGTGCCCGCGGCGGAACGAGACGCGCCGGCCATCGGGCGAGACTTTGGGGTCGCGCTCGGCCTCCGCGGTCGCGGTGAGCTTGGTCCAGCGGCCGCCGGCGGTGGGGAAGAGAAACAGGTGGCCGCCGGCGCTTATCAGCAACTCGCGTCCCGAGGGCATCCACTGCACCGTCTGCTCTTCGACGCGGCGGTTCTGCCATTGGGATTCGGCCGGCCCAGGCACTTTTCTGGCGGCGGCTTCGAGGCTGGAGAGCGCCACCAGCTCCCGTTTGCCGCGCGAGGCGACGTCGTACAGCCACACCTTCTCGTCCTCCGTGTATACGAACTGCTTGCCGTCCGGCGACCATACCGGCGCGCTCATTTCAGCCAGCGGATGGTACGCTGCCAGGGCTTCGAGGGTGACCGGCTTCTTCCCGCTCGCCGCGGCCGACATCGCGAACAGCGCGCACACACAAAGGCATCCCCGCATGACGCCTCGATTGTAGCGGATCGGACGTATACTGGCAGACGGGTTAGGAAACGGTATGCGGATAATGACACGGTCGCTTTCGCGCTGGGCGGTCATGTGCCCGGCGGCTCTCCTCTGGCTGTCGTTTGCGGGCCCGGCGCGAGCCCAGAACTGGCAGTTGGTCTGGTCCGACGAATTCAACGGCGCGGCAGGCACGCTGCCCGACCCGACCAAGTGGAGCTACGATTCTCCCAGCGCGGGATCGAGCAACGGGGAGCAGGAGACCTACTGCGGCTCCGCCATTTACGGCCAGAGCGGAATCTGTGCCAACTGGCAGCAGAACGCCCAGATGGACGGCGAGGGCCACCTCGTCATTGCGGCCATCAACTCCGGCACGGCATCCGCCCCCGTATGGACCTCGGCGCGCCTGTTGACCGAGAGCACGTTCAACTTCACGTATGGCCGCGTGGAGGCGAGCATCAAGCTGCCCTCGGGCGTGGGAACCTGGCCCGCCTTCTGGCTCTTGGGCACCGACATCGACACGGTGAGCTGGCCCGCCTGTGGCGAGATCGACATCATGGAGAACGTGCTCAACGCTTTGGGGCCCACCAAAATCCAGTCCACCATTCATGGGTCGGGATACAGCGGCGCCAACGGAATCTGGCATCAGTACCAGTTTCCGGCCGGCCAGGAGATCGACACCGGCTACCATATCTACGGCATGATCTGGAGCCAGAACCTGATCCAGTTTTACGTGGACGACTATACTGCGCCCTTTGCCAGCGTCAGCCCTTCCAGCATCCCCGCCGGGACGAACTGGGCGTTCAACAACTCGTTCTTCATGATCCTCAATCTCGCCATGGGCGGGAGCTGGCCGGGTCCCACGAACTCCACCACCCCGAATCCGGCCCTGATGCTGGTGGACTACGTGCGCGTTTATGCGGCGACTCCCGTGACCATTTCGAAGACTCACACCGGCAACTTCGCACAGGGACAGACGGGAGCGACCTACACCGTCACCGTGAGCAACGCCGCCGGAGCCGCGGCGACCAGCGGCGTAGTGACCGTGACCGACACGGTGCCCACCGGCCTGACGCTGGTCTCGATGGCCGGGACGGGCTGGAGCTGTCCGAGCAACGCCTGCACGCGCAGCGACGCGCTGAATCCAGGGTCCAGCTACCCGCCTATCACGGTGACCGTGAACGTGGCCGCGAATGCGCCGGCGCAGGTGACAAACCAGGTGAGCGCGTCGGTCGCGGGCTCGGCGGCCACGGCCAACACCAGCGACGTCACCACAATCGCGCCCGTGGTGATTCCCGCGGCGCCGGTTCTGACGGCTCCGGCCAATGGCGCCATCGGTGTCTCGCTCGCGCCGACCTTAACCTGGAGCGCTTCGAGCGGAGCCACTTCCTATGACGTCTATTTCGGCACGGCGTCTTCGCCGCCCTTCGCGATAAACACGACGGCGACCAGTTACTTTTTGGGCACTCTGAGCACGCAGACCGTCTACTATTGGCAGATCGTGGCGCGGAGTGGCGCGGGGACGGCCGGTTCCGCGACGTGGTCCTTCACGACGGGCGCGACCGCGAGCGCTCTGCGCTTCATCCCGGTGACTCCCTGCCGCGTGGCGGACACGCGGAACGCGGACGGGCCCTTCGGCGGGCCCACGATGGCGGACAACTCCACGCGGTCGTTCGCGATCCCGGCGGCGCCGTGCGACATTCCGAGCACCGCCCAGGCGTATTCGCTCAACGTCACGGTGGTGCCCGCGGGGCCGCTCGGCTACTTGACGCTGTGGCCTACCGGGCAATCTCAGCCCTTCGTCTCCACCCTGAACTCGCCCGGCGGCATCGTGGTGGCGAACGCGGCCCTCGTGCCGGCGGGCGCGGGCGGCGCGGTGAGCGTCTTCGTCACCAATGCAACCGACGTCATCCTGGACATCGACGGCTACTTCGATTTGCCCACCGCCCCGAACTCGTATTCGTTCTATCCCGCGCCGCCGTGCCGGGTGGCCGACACGCGAAACGCCAGCGGCACGTTTGGCGGGCCGACGATGTACACCGACCAGAGCCGGGACTTCCCCATTCCCACGGGTCCCTGCAACATCCCGGCGACGTCCACAGCGTATTCGCTGAATGTCACGGTGGTTCCAGGAGGATTTCTGGGCTACCTGACGACATGGCCGGCCGGAGTAACGCAGCCGCTGGTCTCCACGCTGAACTCCTGGACCGGGAAGGTGGTGGCCAATGCCGCGATCGTGCCGGCGGGGAACAATGAGTCGATCTCGGTTTTCGTCTCCAACCCGACGGATGTGATCCTGGATATCAACGGCTACTTCGGCCAGCCTGGGAGCGCGGGCGCGCTCTCTTTCTATCCGGTCGCGCCGTGCCGGGTGGCGGACACGCGCAACGCCGATGGCCCGTTCGGCGGCCCGGAGATGGCGGCCGGAGCGACGCGGTCATTCGCGATCCCGGCGAGCCCATGCAGCATTCCCGCGACGGCGGCGGCGTATTCGATGAATGTCACCGTGGTGCCCGATAGCGTGCTCTACTACCTGACGGCTTGGCCAACGGGCGTGTCCCAACCGCTGGTGTCGACGCTGAACTCGTTCGATGGCACGGTGGTGGCCAACGCGGCGATCGTGCCGGCGGGGACGAGCGGCGCGATCAGCATCTACGTCACCAACCAGACGCAGGTGATTCTCGATATCAACGGTTATTTCGCGCCGTAGGCCGGGGCGCGTCCGTTCGCGCCGTAGCACCGAACCGCGACCGCGAGGGAGCGGCCATACGCGATGCACAGCCGAACTTCATGCCTCCCAACTACCAATGCCACCCCAGCAACTTTCCAACTGTCGGGCGGGACCTTGTCTTTGTTGGATCGTACTGTGGGCCTCAGTCATCAGCCGAAAACCGCCCAGGTCGTTTAGCCTTTCCCCAATCTCACGAGCACGCAGATTCCTGCAGTGGTCGTCAAACTTGCCACCCGGTGTTGCCGACAGGAACCCGTCACACCAACCGACCCGATAGAGTTCCGCAGTGAGCCTCTCCACCTCCGCTACCTTGCGTAGCCGCCTGTCTTCTCTGTCCTTGGCGATCTCGGCATTCACCTCTTGCGCAAGAGACCTGTCATTGAGTTTCTCCGCAGCGGCTTTGCGAACACTTTCGCCTTCTTCGCCATTCTTGGCAATTTCAACCAGGAGGACCTGATCGGTGAGGCGTTCCACCGCCGACGAGCGCACCCACGGGTTTTCGTCGTTCTTGGCTGCATGAGCCAGAAGAGCCTGGTCTGTCAGATTTGGATTCCTCACCGCATGTACGCGGACGGACGAATCTTCGTCCTTGGTGGCAAGCTCGGCCAGGAGGGCTTCGTCCGTCAGGTGTCGATTGCTCGCTGCTTCAGAGCGCGCCGTGTGGTTTCTGTTTTTGGCAATTTCAACCAAGAGGGCCTGGTCGGTAAGTTTCCCCACCGCGGCCCAGCAGGCTGTTTCCATCGCGGAGGTCCATCCTGCGCCTCGACTACCGCTCTTCGCAATACGTGCCAGCACGGCCTGGTCGGCAAGGTGGGGGTTCCTCACGGCGTGCCCTCGCACAGTTTCGTAGTAGCCATTCTCCGCAAGATCGACCAGGATGGCCTGATCCGTGAGATTCTCGACAGCGGCCGCGCATACATCAGAATCTTTATCGTACTTGGCAATCGAAGCCAGGGTTTTCTGTTTGTGAAGCTTTTTCACCGCTGCCTGGCGCACTTTGGCGTCCGTGTGTTGCCATTTAGGCCTAAATAGGCCAAAACAATTCCACATGTTTTCCTCTCCGGCAGGAATCTGCTTTTGTTGGCTCTGAATCGCTTAGACGGTTCACAATTTCCTTTTTGGCCTCGCGATCGACATGAGCATACCACAAGGGGTGTCTTGGAGCCGCTGCGGCTCACCCTTTGTCTCCGAATGCCGGTCCCACATGGAGAAAAGGCGTTAGAGGCCGCCAAGAGGTTATCGGGAACGACTTAGAACGGAAATGCAGGCTAAGACACGTTGAGGTGCTGCCGATATGGTATACGTAATGGCGTCGTTCCGCGCGCTCTGGCTCCAGTACCCGGTTCTTCCCGCTGTGGCCTTGATCCTGATGGGATGTTGCGTGTATGTGTATCTGCACGGAACCAACCAGCGGCTGGACCGCTTTCTGGTCGCCGTGACGCTGACGGTGCCCTGTCACATCCTTGCGATGTTGGGCGCAATCGGCGCTGCCCACATCCATCCTCAGAAGTTCGATTTGTACGTCTATCGGATCGACAAGCTGTTAGGCTTCGAACCGAGCTTTGTGTTGGGCCGCATCGTTCTGGGTCATCTGTACATGATCGTTCTGTTGGCGGAGAGCTACCAGCTCTTGCCTCTGGCCATGGTCGCCATCTTCGGCGGATATCTTTGGCATCGCTCGCAAGAGGAAGCCATGAATATGGTTCTAGTGTTCCTCTTGAACCTGGCGCTCAGCGCGCCGTTTTACCTGTTGTTTCCAGTGTGCGGTCCGGCGTATGCTTTCCCTGGATTTCCGGCTCTGCCCGGCGGTCCGGTCATTCCGCATCCAATCCTGTTGAATGCTCCTCCCAACGGTGTGCCGAGCATCCATTTTTCGACGGCGGTGCTCGTTCTCTGGTACGGCCGGAAGTTGCCGTTCGGCTGGTGGATCGGCGGGACGTACCTGGTGTTAACCGCCGTCTCGACGCTGGCCTCCGGGGAACACTACCTGTTCGATCTTCTGGTGGCGGTGCCATACGCCGTCATGGTCTACGCTCTAGGCAACTACATCGCAAGGCTAAGGCCTTCCTTCCCCGCGGCGCCGAACCCGGTGTCATAATGATCCCGACATGGGTTGCTCTCGCGCAGTCGCAGTCGCGGCGGTGCTGATGCTGGCGTGGGCCGCAGGCGCGCAGGACGTGTTGGAGCACGCGGCCGCCACCGCCAACGCTACCTCGGCCACCGGAATGCGGAGCGCCGGCAAAGGCGCTGCTTCGGTGCTCGATAAGGTGGCAAAGACGCTCGACCAGGCTGCAGCGCCGTCGTCCGGAGAGGCCACGACCGTCGTGCTCCCCGCTCGGGGTCAGAAGCGCGAGCCGGCTGCCAAGGCCGCCGCCCCGGATCCGGCCCTGATCGCCTCCGGAATGGACCGGGAGGAGCTCGTCCGCAAGTTCGGCCAGCCGGCCATGAAGACCAGCGGCAGCGAGGATTCGGCCGCCGTCGAAACCGGGTGGTACGGCTGCGATCCCGACACGGTCGCGGTGAGGCTTGTCGATGGCAAGGTTCGCACCGTATTGCCGCCCGCCCACCCCGCGCCCGCGCCCCGTAAACCGGACACGCAAGTCACGGTTTTGCCATAGACGCATTACCCCCGCCGCGGCGACCTGTGTTGGAATGGGGGTAGGTCAACTGGGACCGAATCTCAGAGGAGGCAAGAGAAAATGTGCGACTACTCGCTGCATGCCCTCCCTAACCGTCTGGCAGTGGAGGGAGAGGAGCTGGTCACTTATCGATTTCCAACCAGCTCGATCGGGTTGGCGTCTCCGGCGGACCTCGAAAAGGCCAACTGCCAACCGGGCGGCGCCAAGGCCGGGAAATCGTGGTGGTCGGTGCTGAAGAGCTTGCTGAACCCGCCGCCACTCCGGATCGACAAGATTCCGGCCGTTTGCATTCCGCCCGGCGCCCGTTTGCGAATGAACAGCATCCCCCGCGAGCTGCAGAAGGAACTCGGCGTGGGGCGAACGGAGGAAGTCACCTTCGTCGAGCTGAGCGCCTCGGCCTACCGCTACCGGGACGGCGTGCGTTTCGAGAATGGCCGCGACATCCTGTTGCAGTACCTGGGCGAAGGGCTGAGCGTCGAGGTGCTATCGCTGGGCGGCTGCGAGCAGCCCGAGGTGGCGCCCGAGTCGGTCATCGAAGCGTAGGGCGGGCCGGAAGCCTCTTGCACGGCCTGTTACAATTGGTAGCAAGCCGAAGCGCCAGGAGTGTCGCCCGGCGGTATGGACCTCGACCAGCTCCACACGTTTCTTGAGATCGTCCGGCTGAAGAGCTTCTCCAAGGCGGCGCAGACTTGCTTCCGGACTCAGCCTGCGATCAGCGCCCAGGTGCGGCAACTCGAGCAGGAGCTCAGCGCGCAGCTTTTCGAGCGCTTCGGCAGCCGCATCTCGCTTACCACCGCGGGCAAGATTCTCAGCCAGTACGCCGAGCAGATCCTGTCGCTGCGGCGGCAAGCGCAGGACGCCATCAGCGAGTTGGAGCGGATGCCGCGCGGCGAACTGGTCATCGCCGCCAACGAAGCCACCTGCATCTACGTTCTGCCGGAGGTTTTCGCCGAATACAGCCGCCGTTTTCCCAACGTTCAACTGCTGGTCGAGCGGCAGTACGGCTCCAAGATCGCGGAAGCGATCATGGACAATCTGGCGGACTTCGGCTTCACCCAGCTCCCCGTCGCGGACCGCAAACTTCAGGTGGTCAAGATTCACTCCGACGAGATCAAGGTGGTGGTTCCTCCTCATCATCCGCTGGTGGGGAAGAAGGCCGTGTTTGCGGACGATCTGGTTCCCTATCCCCTCCTCTTGCCGAAATACGGGAGCACGCGCGCGCGCCTGAACGAGTGGCTCGAGCTGGTGGAGGACTCGATCCACACGGCCATGGAGCTGGATTCGAGCGAGATGATCAAGCGCTTCGTGATGGCGGGCCTGGGCTTGTCGTTTCTGGCGGAGTCGAACTGCCGGGAGGACATCCGGCTGGGGCGCCTGGCGGCCCTGTCGCTCGGCCCCGAGCCCATGATCCGGCGGCTCGGTCTGGTGTACCGTAGGGACAAGGCGCTGTCCAAAGCGGCCCTGGGTTTCATCAGCCTGGTGCTGGAGCAGGCTGGGCTCGAGAACGGGGTCTTGAAGGGCGGGGCGGTGCACGTTTGAAGAAAGAGCCCACCGACCGGGGGACGGTGAAGACCTCGGCGATCCTCATCGCCGACGGACGCCGCACCGCCGTCTACCGCACCGTCGAAGAGATCCCCCCGGAGCTTCGCCGGAAGCTGGCGGAAACCACCGCCGGTTCGAACGCGGCGACGGTTCTGATCGCGGACCGCCGGGGCGCCCAGGAGTTGCTCCGTGCCAATATCCGCGCGCTGATCGAGGAGAGGATCGCGGTGGCGCCGGGACTCCGTGCGCTGATGCGCGACGACGTGGTGCAGGTGGCCCGGTTCCTGCGCGCCCACTGGCTGGGCTTCGCCGTCCCCGCCGCGGCCGCGTTGGCGCTGTGGCGTTTGTTCCGCTGACTCACAGCACCGCCAGCCCCATCACTCCGTGGCACACGGAGACAACCAGGGTAGCGAGCAGCGCCACGTAAAGGGCCAGCCTGATCCGTTTCATCGTTACATCCATCGGATGAACCCGCCCGCACTAATAGATGCGGGACGGAGGCGTTTCGGTTGCCGGATTCCGAGGCGGGCGGCGGCGTGCTATCGTAGCGACTTATGCCAAAGAGGGCGGTGGTTTTCGGGAATGTGGGACAGCTTGGGGTGGAGCTTACGGCGGAGCTCGAGCAGCGCGGCTACGAGGTTCACGGCTCGGATCGCGCGCAATTGGACATCACCGAACGAAGGCTGGTCGAGCAGCACCTGGCCGAGGTCGATCCGCAGGTGGTCTTCAACGCCGCGGCGCACAATCAGGTGGATGTGGCCGAAGAGGAGCCGCAAGCGGCCTACCTGGTCAACGCCTTGGCGGTGCGGAATGTCGCGCTAGCCTGCCGGCAGGTGAACGCCCTACTGGTCCACTACTCCACCGATTACGTCTTCGATGGGCGGGCGGGCCGGCCCTATACCGAAGACGACCCCACACACCCGCTGGGCGCCTATGCGGTTTCGAAGCTGGCCGGAGAGCTCTACGCCCAGGCCTACCTGGAGTCGCCGCTCGTCATTCGCACTTCGGGAGTTTTCGGGCCGGGCGGCTTGCACACGGCCCGCGGGAACTTCGTCGAGGCCATGCTGAGGCTGGCGGCGGAGGGCCGGCCGATCCGCGTGGTGCAGGATCACATTGCGTCCCCGGCCTACGCGCCGGCGCTGGCCGCGCGCTCGGTGGACCTGGTGGAGCGGGGCGTGACCGGCGTCGTTCACGTGGGCGGCGGCGCTCCCGTCTCTTGGTTCCGGTACGCGCAGATCGTCTTCGAGGTGGCGGGCCTGCATCCCGAATTGCGGCCGACCGACGAGCGCGAATACCGCACCGCGGCGCACCGTCCGAAGTTCTCGGCGCTCTCGAACGCCAAGATGGAGGCGCTGGGCCTGGAGCCGATGCCCCCGCTCGAGTGGTGCATCCGCGATTACTTCGCGCGGCGCGAGCGGTACCAGAAGCCGTGATCCACCCTAGGCCCTTGGCGTAGAGCTTCCCGAATGTCGTGTCCCGGCCTGCGCGCCGTGTCCGAAGGTGTGATGCCTGCGGCCGGGTTCTGTGCGAGCTCTTGCTGCCGAGCGGGTCGGCGGACTACGCACCCGCAGAGCCCTCGGGAACTACTGACCGCGGAGGTCCAGGGCCGCCGGTGGATCGACGAGGCCGTCGTGAGTCATCGCGTCACCCTGACGCTCGCTTTGCGAAGATGACGACAGCGCGGATTTGCGACCGTTGTGGGGGCACTGGGAATATCTCCTCTGTCGTCGGCCCAGGGCTCTTATAAGGGGTTTGCAGGACGTCCTGGAATATTTCGCGGTTCAACGGCAGATCGCGCAGACGGGAATCGCCGGGGAACTTCCGATCGCAGTCCTGCTCCTCGGTTTCAATCAGGGCTTCGGTCTGCCGTGCAACGGTTGCAAGGATCTCTTCGTTGCGATGTTTGTGCTCCCCTGCAGTTGGGGAGAGAGGATTCACCAGCTGGAAGACATCGAGTCCTTCGTCAATGACCATGGCTTCGCCGCACGCCAGAAAGTCGTATACGACGCGCGTGACGCCCTCGAGTGTGTTGCCGATCCTGCCAGAGAGACCGCCGGAGGAGAAGCCGATGATTTCTGGTGCGACCTGTCCGTCCAGGCCTGAGCGCATGCCTATGACACCGAACGGGTAAACATTTCTGGGGAAGAAGACTTCCACGCACTCTGACTGACCTGTCTGTCCGGGGTATTTTCTGAATTGCCCGCGTAGCGTTGGGATTTCCGATCCGTGCCCTGTGGGTCGGAAGTGCTTCTCGACTAACGTTTTCTGGACGGGCTCCCAATCGAAGGTGAGATTGGTTTTTGGCTGCAGCGGGATGACCACGGGGCCATGGAGTGTCGCCCGGCGCTCGTTGATGTAATTATAGAGATTGTACTCCCCCAGTATTGCCGTGTGAATCTGTTGCCGGTAAAATCCCCGTGCCGGGGTTTCCGGGAGTGTGAAGATATGGCGGACGTCATCGAAGCGGTCGATGATGGCCTCGAGCGGCAGCTCGACGCGATTCTCGATGATTGTCTTGCCCGCCATAGCGAAGCTGATATCTTCGCTAATATCGCGATCGTCATCGTCCGCGAGGTGCACGGTGACGCCTGCTTCGGAGCCTGCGGGCAAGAAGCGGATGTTGCGAAACTCAACGCGCGGGCGCCTGCCTGTGTCCTTCCATTTGACTAAACAGCGGTAGGTTCGGTCTTGATGAGGCTCGATCACGGGTTGGTCCTCGACGGTGTTGAGACGGCAGAACACCGGGTGAGAATTCAAGGCTGGCTGGGCGCAATATGCCACGTGCCAGTAGTTCATGGTTAGGTCACCATGGCCCTGCACACCGATGATTCGCCAGCCTGCCTTTCCCAGTGTGTCCTGGAAATGCGCCAAGTGATTGTAAAGGGTCCAGGTTCCTGCCCGCTGGTGATACGGATTGACTGTCGAGGTCGCTGGTTGGCGTCGTCTTGTGTGTCGCGCATGAGCGATGTACGCGACGCAGTGCGGGTCCGTCATGCGTGGAGCCGAGATGCCATCGCGTTGGATTCCCGGCCCGTGTTCAAAACCCGGCGTGACGGAGAGGAAGATTTCCTCGTCGTCAGAATTAAACCGCATGTAGCCAACCGTGAACGCTCGCGATTCCATACCTAATTCGGTCCCCAGCGGAAGAGTATATCAGGCACAACGGTACTGTGGGGGGCGGAAAGAGTAGCCGGTCGCAGCGAAGAAACCCGCCGCGTTGTCGACGGGCGGTCAGCTCTGGTCGGGCTCGGTCGCGTAATAGCCCTTGCGGGCCTGCACCTTCTGGTCCTTATCCTTGGTCTTGATCTCGATGCGGCGGAAGGTGCCGTCCTTCTTCGAATTGGTGGGGAGGTAGCCGATCGCGTATTGCGTCCGCATGTCGCGCTGGATTTCCTCGAACGCCTCCGAGAGCGGCTGCTTGCGGCTCACGCGGAACGCCCGGCCTCCGGTCTCTTCCGACATCCTCCTCAGGATCGCGCCGCCGCCCGATCCGCCCAGGCTGAAACCCCCGCCGTAGGCCCTGGCATCGTAATACTCGATCCCGTAGATGATGGCGTCGGCCATCTGCGCCGCGCGCATCGCATCCTCGATCTTCAACCGGCTGCCCTCGTCGTTGCCGTCCGTGATCAGCACGATCACCTTGCGCCCCACTTGGCCGCGCAACTGGTCGTGCGCCGCCAGGTACACGGCATCGTAGAGGATCGTGCCGCGCGGCGTATAGGCGGTGGGCACGGGGCCCTCGGTGATCTGCGGCGGCGGCGCGTTCACCTTCAGCCCATCCAGGCCGTGCCGCAGCAGGCGCGCCGAGCTGGTGTAATCCTGGAGCAGCTCCGCTTCCGAGCCGAAGCTGATCAGGAATGCCAGGTCCTTCTTCCCCACCACCTGCGTGAAGAACTGGCTGGCAGCCTGTTTCTCCTCTTCGATCAGCCGTTCCTGGCTTCGGCTGACGTCGATCAGCAGGCCGATCGTCAGGGGCAGATCCGTCTCGCGCGCGAAGTACTTGACCTCCTGTTGCTTGCCGTCTTCGCTCACCTGGAAGTCGTCCTTGGTGAGAGTCCCGACCAGGCCGCCCTGCTTGGTTCGCACCGTGCAAAAGACGCTGACTACGTCGACTCCGCCTTTGTAGGTCGGCACCTCCGCTTGGGGTTCCTGGGGCGGGGCAGCCTCCTGGCTCGCCGCGGCCGGCTGCTGGGGCGGCGAATCCACGCGCCTCCAGCCTGGATTGGGCTGCTGGGTAAATGCCGCAACGGCTGCCAAGGCAAAAACGGCGAGTAGACGCATAAGCTCCCTCTGTCGAAATGGCATACTACTAGATGCGCGCCCCGCGGTTTCTGTTTCGCCATGCAGCAGGCTTTGGACCATTTGAAGACCTCCGATCCCGTCCTGGGATCTCTGATCGACCAAATCGGTCCGTACCTGATAGAGCTTCTGGAGCCAAACTACGAGACGCTGGTCAAGTCCATTGTCCTCCAACAGCTCAGCGGAAAGGTGGCCGAGGTCATTTTCCAGCGCCTGGTGGCCGCGGCCGGGGGCGGCCCGCTGACGCCCGAGGCGGTGCTGCACCTACGGCCGGCAAAGCTGCGGGCCATCGGGCTCTCGAAGCAGAAGACCCAGTACATTCGCGAACTGGCCCGGCTGATCGTCGCGGGCAAACTGGACCTGGCCGCCCTCGCCGCGGTTCCCGATGAGGAGGTCCACGCCCGGCTCACGGCGCTCAAAGGCATAGGGCCCTGGACTGTGCACATGTTCCTCATCTTTGCGCTGGGACGCCTCAACGTGATGCCGTCGGCGGACCTGGGGATCCGAGCGGCCGTCCGCAACGTTTACGGCCTCGCCGAGATGCCGAAGCCCAGCGAGGTGGACGAAATGGCGAGGCGGTGGCATCCCTACCGCACCGTGGCGTCCTGGTATCTGTGGCGCAGCCTGGAAGCCAAGGCGGGTTTGTAGCCGCCCTGCTTTTGCGGGAGAATGGCCGGAGGAGGGGAACGAGATGCCATCGGCAGTTTCCGGCCCGAATTTTCAGACCCGGATCGATGTTGCGCCCGAAGTGCGGCAGCAGATGATCGGTGTTCTCAACCAGCAACTGGCCCAGACCCTGGACCTTTATACGCAGACCAAGCAGGCTCACTGGAACGTCAAGGGGACCAGCTTCTTCCAGCTTCACGAGCTCTTCGACAAGGTCGCCGAGGACGTTTTCGGATTCGTCGACACCATCGCCGAGCGCGCCACCGCGCTGGGCGGGTACGCCTGTGGCACCGCGCGGATGGCGGCGGCGAATTCGAGCCTGCCGGAGTACCCGCGCGAGGCCATCGACGGCCGCCAGCACCTGGAAGCGCTGATCGACCGCTTCGCCCGCTACGTAGCGGCGAACCGCAAGGCGCTCGACGACGCCCAGAACAAGGGCGACGCGGCGACCGCGGACATCTTCACCGACGTCGCGCGCGCGGCCGACAAAGCCCTGTGGTTCCTCGAAGCGCACCTGCAGGCGGCGGCCCAGAGAGCAGCCTAGCGGGGGCAAGCGGAAACGCCCGGCCCATTTGCACCGCCGAACCGGTGCCGGACTCGTGATATGATCGAACGTGCACGGTAGGATTCTGGGGGTTGTTCCGGCCCGGTTTGGCTCCTCTCGTTTTCCTGGGAAAGTACTCGCCTCTATCGCCGGCAAATCCATGCTCCAGCACGTCTTCGAGCGCGCCAACCAGGCCCGCTACCTGGGCCGGGTGGTGATCGCGACCGACGACGAGAGGGTATTCGCCGAGGCCCGCCGGTTCGGCGCTCCGGTGCGGATGACGCGGGCCGACCACGCCTCGGGCACCGATCGGGCGGCTGAGGTCGCCTCGGCCGAGAACGCCGAGCTGATCGTGAATATCCAGGGCGATGAGCCGCTCATCGATCCGGCCGCCATCGACGCCGCGGTTCTGGCGCTTGCCGATGCGCCCGAAATCCCCATGGCCACGCTCAAGAAGCGCATCGAAGATCCCGCCGAGATCGCCAATCCGAACGTGGTGAAAGTGGTAACCGACCGCGAAGGCAACGCGGTGTATTTCTCGCGCGCCGCCATCCCCGCGGTCCGCGATGGTGGGGAGGCCGCGCGTTACAAGCACACCGGCCTGTACGTGTACCGGCGCGATTTCCTGCTCGCCTACCCTCAGTTGCCGGTCGGACCGCTCGAAACGGCTGAACGGCTGGAGCAGTTGCGGGCAATCGAGAACGGCTACAAGATTCGGGTCGCCGAGACGGACTACGAATCCCTCGGCGTGGACACACCCCAGGATCTGGAACGGGTCGCGCGGCTGTTTGAAGTCGCCGCCGGCCCCCAAAACACACTGGCGGAACAAGGACGATGGCCAAGTATATCTTCGTAACCGGAGGAGTGGTCTCCTCGCTCGGCAAGGGCATAGCGGCATCCTCGATTGGGTGCATGCTCGAGAGTCGCGGCTTGCGAGTCACGCTCCAGAAGTTCGACCCCTATCTCAACGTCGACCCCGGCACCATGAGTCCGTTCCAGCACGGCGAGGTGTTCGTGACCGACGACGGCGCGGAGACCGATCTCGACCTCGGGCACTACGAGCGCTTCACCCACGCGCCCCTCACCCAGGCCAACAACGTCACCTCGGGCCGCATCTACGAGCGCATCATCACCAAAGAGCGGCGGGGCGACTATCTCGGCAAAACCGTGCAGGTGATCCCCCACGTCACCAACGAGATCAAGGCCGCCATTCGCAAGGTCTCCCCGGATGTGGACGTGGTCCTGGTCGAGATCGGCGGCACGGTGGGCGATATCGAGTCGCTCCCGTTCCTCGAAGCTATACGCCAGTTCCGCCACGAGGTCGGCCGCGAGAACGCCATCTTCGTCCACGTCACCCTGGTGCCGTGGATCAACGCCGCCCAGGAGCTCAAGACCAAGCCCACCCAGCACAGCGTCAAAGAGCTGAGGGAAATCGGTATTCAGCCCGACCTGCTGCTTTGCCGCAGCGAGCGCGTCCTTTCGGCCGAGATCAAGGAGAAGATCGCGCTGTTCTGCGACGTGGACGTCGAGAACGTGATCAGCGCCTTCGACGTCGACTCGGTGTACGCGGTGCCCCTGGGCTTCGCCGAGCAGGGCGTCGACGACCGCATCCTGCGCCTGCTCCGCCTGGAGACCGGCCCGCGGCGCCTGGAGGAGTGGACCGCCATGCTCGACCGGCTGAGACATCCGGCCGGCGAGGTCTCCATCGGTCTGGTCGGCAAGTACACCACCTACGAAGACTCTTATAAGAGCCTGAAGGAGGCGTTGCTGCACGGCGGCCTGGCGCACAACGTCAAGGTCGGAATCCACTGGATCAATTCCGAGAAGTTCACCGAGCCAGGCGCGGTCGAAGCGCTCGCGGAGTTCGACGGCATCCTGGTGCCGGGCGGTTTCGGCAAGCGCGGCTGCGAAGGAATGATCGAGGCCGTCCGCTTCGCCCGCGAACGCAAGGTGCCGTATTTCGGTATTTGTCTCGGCATGCAGATGCTGGTGGTCGAGTTCGCCCGCAACGTGTGTGGGCTCGCCGGGGCCAATTCGACCGAATTCGATACGGCGGCGCCCCACCGCGTCATCTACAAATTGCGCGAGTTGAAAGGGATCGACGACCTGGGCGGCACCATGCGCCTGGGCGCCTATCCCTGCCGCCTGGCCGAGGGCAGCTTCGCCTGGCAGGCTTACGGCCGGAGCGAGATCAGCGAACGCCACCGCCACCGCTACGAGTTCAATCGCGACTACCAGCAGACTCTGACTGAAGCGGGTCTGCGCCTGGCCGGCGAAACGCCCGACGGCGTGTACGTCGAGATCTGCGAGCTGCCGGACCACCCCTGGGCCCTGGGCTGCCAGTTCCATCCCGAATTCAAGTCCCGGCCTCTCGAGCCGCACCCCTTGTTCAAGGCGTTCATCGGCGCGGCCAAGGACTTCCGGGCGCGGCGGCGGGAGCGCCCGGCCAGGCAACTCGAGCCGGCCGCCGTATGAGCGTGCGCGGACCGGACAGGAGTGGCCACGAATGGACACGAATGCACACCAATAGGAAAGCAAATCAGTTATTCGTGTGCATTCGTGTGCATTCGTGGTCGAGACTGTTCTTGCCGTCCGGAAACACGATCCTGGCCGCCGATCAACGCCGATCAACGCGGATAAGGCATTTGCTTTCAATCGGCGTTCATCGGCGTTTATCTGCGGCCCCCAATGTCTTGGCCTGTTGCGGCAACGCGAAAACCGGCCTCGACACGAGTGTCGAGGCGGCAGGCAGGAGTGCCTGCGCCACGAAGACGGCCGCCCTATGACCATCCAACTCGGCGCTGTCTCCTTCGGCCCCGGCTGCCCGCTGGCCCTGATCGCCGGGCCGTGCGTGATCGAGAGCGAAGAGCACGTCCACTTCCTGGCGCGGGAGATCGGCGCTGTCGCCGGCCCGTTCGTTTTCAAAGCCTCGTTCGACAAGGCCAACCGCTCCAGCCTTTCTTCCTGGCGTGGGCCCGGTCCCCGGGAGGGTCTGCGGATTCTGGCCGGTTTGAAGGCCGAAGGTTACGCCATCCTCACCGACATTCACGAGCCCGCCCAGGCGGGTCCGGCGGCCGAAGTCGCCGACATTCTCCAGATCCCCGCCTTCCTCTGCCGCCAGACCGATCTGCTGGTCGAAGCCGGACGCACCGGGCGGATCGTGAACATCAAGAAGGGGCAGTTCGTCGCGCCCGAGGATATGCGCCTGGCGGCCGACAAGGTCGCCTCCACCGGGAACCTTCGCATCCTGCTCACCGAGCGCGGCACCACGTTCGGGTATCACAACCTGGTGGTGGACATGCGGGCGCTGCCCATCATGCGCGGCCTCGGCTTTCCGGTGATTTTCGACGCCACGCACAGCGTGCAACTCCCTGGCGCCGCCGGGACGGCCTCCGGCGGGCAGGCCGAGTTCATCGAGCCGCTGGCTCGGGCGGCTGTGGCCACCGGCGTGGACGGTCTGTTCGTCGAGGTGCATGAGGCGCCGGAGCGGGCCCTTTCCGATGGGCCGAACGCTCTGCGGCTGGAGCGGCTGGGGCCGCTGCTGGCCCTCCTCGGAAGGATTCACTCCACGGTAAGCCCCACCGCTGCGTCAATTGGTTAGCGGAAGTGCGCCTGAACGTCCAAGGCGCGTTTTGCGAGAATGGTCTGTCGGGAGGCTGCCCATGAGGAACAGCAGGCGCCGGGGATTCACGCTGATCGAGCTTCTGATCGTGGTGGCGATCATCCTGATCATTGCCGCCATCGCCGTGCCGAAGATCGACAAGGCGCGGATGGCCGCGCAGGAAATGGCTGCGGTCGAGCAGGTCAAGACCATTCAGGCCGGTGAAGCCATGTATTACTCGCAGTTCGGCCAGTTTGCGACCAAACTGGAGGAGCTCGGCCCCCCAGCCGGCGGTCCGGCCGGCCCGTCCGCGGCGGATCTGATTCCCGGCGATCTCGCCAAAGGCATCAAGACCGGCTACCAGTTCATTCTGATCGGTGGACCGGCCGGGTACACCGTCAACGCCAACCCGGTGAGCTTTAACAGCACCGGCCGGCGGACCTTCTTCTCCGATCAGAGCCACGTGATTCACGAGAATTGGGGCGCCGAGCCCGCCACCATCAACAGCCCAGAGATCAAGTAGCCCGAGCGCCAGGCCAGGCCGCTCGCGGCGGCGCGCTTTTAGCTCGCCAGCAGCCCCCATTTTGCACTATGATGAAACACCATGGTATCGCTCGCGTCGCCAGTTTATTGCCCGCCTCCGCCGGAATCGGTTGAGGCCACCGGAATACCCCAGTCCCTGATCACGGACTTGGTTCTGCGCCGGACGTACATCTCCGGCATCAGCACGCTGCAGGGCCTCGGCAAGGCGCTGAAGCTGTCTCCGCTGGTGCTGGAGGCCGTTTTCCGCGACCTGCGCCAGCAGCAACTGCTCGAGGTGAAGGGCATGGTCGGCAACGACTATTCCTTCAACCTCACGGTGGCTGGCCGCAATCTGGCAAACGACCGCTTTCAGATCAGCCACTACGCCGGCGCCGCGCCCGTCTCGCTGCGCCAGTATACCCGGCTGGTGAAGGCCCAGGCCGCCAAGGTCAAGATCGACCGGAAGTCGCTGCGCCAGGCCCTGACCGACCTGGTCCTGGCCGACAGCCTGCTCGACCAGCTTGGCCCGGCCGTCATCTCCCAAAACTCGATCTTCCTGTACGGCCCCACGGGCAGCGGCAAGACCAGCCTGGCCGAGAGGATCCTGCGCGTCTATCACGACACCGTCGTCGTCCCCTACGCCCTCGAGGTGGACGGGCAGATCATCCAGCTCTTCGACCCCGTAATCCACGAGCCGCTGCAAAGCGACACGGCCGATATGGACCCGCGCTGGGTCATGTGTCGCCGCCCCTGCGTCATCACCGGCGGCGAGCTGGTCCCCAGCATGCTTGAGCTGCGCCTCGACGAGGCGACCGGGGTCTACGCCGCGCCCTTGCAATTGAAGGCCAACAACGGCGTCCTCGTCATCGACGATTTCGGCCGCCAGCTCATGCCCCCGCGCGAGCTGTTGAATCGCTGGATCGTTCCCCTGGACCGCCGCGTGGACTACCTCTCGCTCCGCTATGGCGTCAAGTTCCAGGTCCCCTTTGAGAGCCTGGTGGTCTTCGCCACCAACCTCGACCCGCGAGAGCTGGCCGACGAGGCATTCCTCCGCCGCCTCCAGAACAAGATTTTCGTGGAGGCCGTGGACGACGTTCTCTTCGACGAGATCTTCCGCCGCGTGATGACCGCCCGCAACGTGCCCTTCGATTCCGACAGTGCGATCCTGCTGCGCAAACTCTGCTACCAGCACGGATGCCTGGAGCTGCGCGCCTGCTACCCGGCCGACGTCTGCAACATCCTGGTCTCGATCGCCAATTACGAGGGCCGGCCGCCGCGCGCGGACCGCGAGGACCTCTCGCGGGCCACTATGCTGTATTTCACCAAGACGTAGGACAGGCCTCCGGCCTGTCGCTGGCGGGCAAAACTGTGGCGCAGGCGGTGCCGCCTGCGCTTGTTTCCTCAGCACCCGGCATAATGGAGGCAGGCCGTGCGCATCCTCCTTGTCTCCACCTACGAACTGGGGCGCCAGCCGTTCGGGCTGGCTTCGGCCGCGGCCTGGCTCCGCGCCCGCGGGCACACCGTCGACTGCGCCGACCTGGCCGTCGAGGTGCTTCCCAAAGCCGCCGTCTGCGAAGCCAATGTGGTCGCGTTCTTCCTTCCTATGCACACCGCCACGCGCCTGGCCGCCCGCGCCATCGAGCGCGTCCGCGCCCTCAACCCCGCCGCGCGCCTCGGCTGCTTCGGCCTCTACGCGCCGCTCAACGAGGCCTACCTGCGCGGCCTCGGCGTCGAGATCGTCGTGGGCGGGGAATTCGAGCAGCCGCTGGCCGACACCATCGAGCGCGCCGCGCCCGCCACAGCTGTTTCGACCGCGCGCCAGCAGTTCCTCGTTCCGGACCGCACCGGCCTGCCGCCGCTCGCCGACTATGCGCGCCTGCACGTGAACGGCTCGGTCAAGCTCGCCGGCTATACCGAAGCCAGCCGCGGCTGCAAGCACCTATGCCGCCATTGCCCCGTCGTCCCGGTCTACAACGGCCGCTTCCGCATCGTCCCGCCCGAAGTGGTGATCGAGGACATCCGCCGGCAGGTGGCCGCCGGCGCCGGTCACATCAGCTTCGGCGACCCCGACTTCTTCAACGGTCCCGCCCACGCCCTCCGCATCGTCCGCGCGTTCGCCGAGCGCTACCCGGACCTGACCTATGACGTGACGATCAAGATCGAGCACCTCTTGAAGCACCGCGACCTCGTTCCGGTGTTGCGCGAGACGGGCTGCCTGTTCGTCACCACCGCGGTCGAATCGATCGAGGACGAGGTGCTTGCCCGCCTCGAAAAGGGGCACACGCGGGCGGACTTCATCGAGGTCGCGCGCCTCTGCCGCGAGGCCGGCCTGGAGCTGGCGCCCACGTTCATCCCCTTCACTCCCTGGACCACCTGGGCCGGCTACCGCGGCCTGCTGCGGCTACTTGTGGATCTGGACCTGGTGGACCGGGTGGCTCCGGTGCAGCTCGGCCTGCGCCTGCTGGTCACCGCCGGCTCGCGCCTGCTCGAGCTGCCCGAAATCGCAGCCGCCATCGGCGAATTCGACCAAGCCGCGCTCATCTACCCCTGGTGCCACGCCGACGCAAGCCTGGACGATCTGAGCGCCGCGGTCCTTCGCCTGGTCGCGCGCGAGCGCCAGAGTTCCCGCCGCGACATCTTCGCCCGGATCTGGCAGCTAGCCACGTCCGACCCGCTCCCGGAAAACTTCGACCTGCTCCCCCGCGCCGCCATCCCCTTCCTCAACGAACCCTGGTATTGTTGAGCGGAGCCGACATCGGAGCAGTTGGCTCCGATATAGCTTCCACCGTTCTGGGCGTAGCTGTGTGCGATGCTGAGAAAGATCGTCGCTGTGCCCCGGAGAATCTCGATGAATACGCGCGCGGGCCTGTCGGCGCTCGTCCTGCTCTATGCCGCCGCGAGGCTGTCGCAGGCGTTTCCCAACAAGATCCCGATGGCTGCCATTGTCGCGCTGCATGTTCTTCCGCCCTTGCTTTTTGCCCTCGTCCACGGAGCGCTCCGCTACGGGACGCGCGGCATTCTCGCCTTCGCGGGTTTGTGCCTGCTGATCGGGAACCTCTTCGAGAACTTGAGCGTTTTCACCGGCTTTCCGTTCGGGCATTACTACTTCACGGATGTGATGGGGCCGAAGATCTTCCAAGTGCCCATCCTGCTTGGCCTGGCGTATATCGGCATGGGATACCTGTCCTGGACCCTCGGCCTTCTCATCGTCGGAGACAGCGGAAAACCGATCGCCGGGCATCGCGTCCTCACCGGGCCCTTGGTCGCGGCGTTCGCCATGGTGGCGTGGGATCTGTCGATGGATCCGATCTGGTCGAACCTCGTGCACGGATGGGTGTGGCAGAAAGGCGGAGCCTACTTCGGAGTGCCCGTCAGCAATTTCCTGGGTTGGTACCTTACGGTTTACTTGATCTGTCAGTCGTTTGCTCTGTATCTGCGAAGAAGGCCCGGCGCTGCGTTGCCCCTGCCGCGTTGGTGCTGGCAAGTGGCTGTAATCTTCTATGGAGTCGCCGCTGCCGGCAACCTCTTCGTCGCCCGGCCGCGGCAGCCAGTGGTCACCGATGCCGCCGGGACAGTCTGGACGGTCGCCGGCATCCTTGGCGCCTCGGCGCTGGTTTCGATCTTCGTGATGGGCGCATTCGCCCTGATCGCCTGGGTCAGAATGCCAGACCGGAGTAGTGAGCCGGAAGGCCCCGTCGGCGCTTAACCCTTCGCGTCCTCGCGCCCGTGCAGCAGCGCGTGAACCGCTGCGTCCGCGTGCCGCATGATGTGAGCGCGTCCCCGCGCCCGGGCGGTGAACTCATAGACGGCCGAGCCCATGATAAGCCCACAGCAGAGGAGCACGGCAAGCCCGAGCGCCCCATTCGTGAGGTTCAGCCACGCCGTTCCGGGACCGCTCGCCAGGATGAGAGAAACCGGCATGTATATCTCATTTTATCACTCTGGGAGCGACCAAGCGCTACGGAATGCCAGCGCAATCATGAGCATCTCTTCACGAAGCTAAGCGGCCCCGCCCCCGAAGTTACAATGGTCTTCATGGGCGGGCCTGCGGACACACAGGGCTCTGCGCGGCCGGCGGTGCGCGCGCCAAACGCCGCCGCCGCCGCGCCCGTCGACCGCTATTTCGCGTTCTCCGTTCTGGGCCTGGTGCTGAGCGGATGCCTCGCGTTGCTCGGATCGGGATACCTCGACCCGAGCACCGACGTCCTTATCTGTCTCGCGTTGCAGGCGCGCGCCATGATGTTAATCGGCGTCATCCGATTCCGGATCCCGCCCCTCGCCACGACGGCCGTCACCCTCGCCTACATCGCATTCTATCCGGTCGACTACTTCCTGCTCTCGCGCGATTTCATCGCCGCCACGGTCCATCTGGTGTTCTTCCTGGCCGTGGTGAAGGTGCTGACCGCGCACGCCACGCGCGACTACGTGTTTCTCGGCGTGGTCGGTTTTCTCGAAATCCTCGCGGCGTCGGTCCTTTCGGCCAGCCCGACGTTCTTCGTTTTCCTGATCCTGTTTCTGGTTTTCGCCGTGGCCACTTTCGCCAGCTCCGAGATCCGCCGCTCGATGCGCAAGCCGCACCATCTGGCGCGCAGCGGCGTGCGGCGCTTGCAATGGCGTCTGGCGGCGCTGACCGTCTCGATGTCGCTGGGCATTCTGGTGCTGACCGCCGGGCTGTTCTTCCTGCTGCCCCGCACCGCGCAGGCCGCCTTCCGCCACCTGGTGCCGCAGCGTTACCACCTCCCTGGATTCTCGAATGAGATGACGCTCGGCGGAATCGGCGAGATCCAGAAGCTCCAGACTGCCGTGATGCATGTGCGCATTACCAGCCCGCAGCACACCGCGGGCCTGAAATGGCGCGGCTTGTCTCTGGCCGAGTTCGACGGCCGGCGGTGGTTCAACCGTCCCGAGCCCAGCACGCCGCTCCGCGTGAGCCAGGGACTGGTGCAACTGGCCAGCCCAACCCAGCAGTTGCGCCCCGGCCGCCGCATCCAGTATGAAGTGCAGATCGGCGCCATGGCCTCCGACGTGATCTTCTTCGCCGGCCGGCCCGAGGTGGTCCACATCGACTCGCCGCTGCTGATTCAGACCCCTGGCGGCAGCTACCGTCTTGGCACGGGCGGCACGGAAGGCGTGCGTTACGGAGTGGATAGTTTCTTTGACGACGCCTCCACGCCGCAGGACGCCCCCGAAGAGGCGCCCCTCCTGGTGCGGCTGGCGTACCTGGAGCTGCCTCCGCTCGACCCGCGCATTCCGGAACTGGCCCGGCGCGTGACCGAAGGCGCCCTCACGGACGAGGACCGCGCCCGCGCCCTCCAACGCCATCTCCGGACCGCCTACCGTTACACCACGCGCCTGCCCGAGCGCGAGGTTCCCGACCCGCTCGCGCATTTCCTGTTCGAGCGCCGCGCCGGCCATTGCGAGTATTTCGCCTCCGCGATGGCCGTCATGCTGCGCTCGCTCCGCATCCCGGCGCGCGTGGTCACCGGCTTCCAGAGCGGCATCTACAATCCCGTGAGCGGCTGGTATATCGTACGGGCCTCCGACGCGCACAGTTGGGTGGAAGCCTACTTGCCCCGCCGCGGATGGACCACGCTCGACCCCACGCCTCCCGCCGCCGACCAGTCCAGCGCTTCCGTCTGGGCGCGATTCGGTTTCTACCTCGACGCCGCCGACACCTTCTGGCAGGAATGGGTGCTCAACTACAACCTCGACCGCCAGCTCACCCTGGCCACGCGCATGGAAGACTCCGGCCGCACCTTCGGCGCCGAATGGGTCTATCGCGTTCGCACCGGCGCCCGGCGCTGGCGCGCAGCGGCGGTGGCCTGGGGACGCCGCTACGGGCTGGCCGCTCTGGCCGGCGTGTTGCTGGCGCTGGCCGTCTGGCTGGCCGGGCCGCGCCTGTGGGCTTGGTGGCGCGCCCTCAGCCGCGTGCGGCAGGTTCAGCGCGGCGCGGCCTCCGCGCAGGACGCCACGCTCATCTACCTGCGCATGCTCCGTCTCCTCAAACGCCGCGGCTTCGAGAAACCGGCCTGGATCACGCCCGCCGAGTTCGCCCGCATGTTGCCGGCCTCCCCCGCCGCCGCGCTGGTGGCCAGCTTCACCACCGCCTACAACGGTCTTCGTTTTGGATGCGATCCTGCCGCCGCCCCCCGCATGATGGCCCTCCTGGACCAGATCGAGCGCCAAAACCTTTGGGCCACAGATGAACGCGGATAAACGCTGATAACAGGCACGAAAATCGTTGTAGGCGCTGGCACAGAAATCCCATGGGTAGTTATCTGCGTTTATCCGCGTTCATCCGCGGCCATCATTGCTTTCAGCGATTTTCGCAGTGACGCGCGCACTACTCTTCTGAAGGAGACTCGCCCCCCTGCCCGCGATCGACCGGACCATCGTCGCCTGCCTGCCCTGGCTCGCGGTCTGGATTCTGCTCAGCGGTCTGGACGATCTCTTTCTCGATCTGGTGTGCTTCTCCGCCTGGCTGCGCCGCCTGCGGCGTTGGCCCTCGTTCGCACCGTCGCGCGAGTCGAAGGCGGAGAAGCGCACCGCCATCCTCGTTCCGCTGTGGCACGAACACGGCGTCATCGGCAAGATGATCGAGCACAACGTGGGCGCCATCCAGTACGGCAACTACGCCCTGTTTGCCGGCGCCTACCCCAACGACGGTCCCACGGTTGCGGCTGTTCGCCAGGCCGCGGCGCGGTTTCCGCAGGTGCACCTGGCCCTCTGCCCCCACGACGGGCCAACCTCAAAAGCCGACTGTCTGAACTGGATCTACCAGCGCATGCTGGCCTACGAGCGGGAACACGCCGTCCGCTTCGAGGCCATCGTCGTTCACGATGCCGAGGACCTCATTCATCCCGAGGAGCTCCGCCGCATCAACCACGCCCTCGATCGCTGCGGGATGGTGCAGGTCCCCGTGCTTCCGCTCCGTACTCCTTTCCGCCGCTTCACTCACGGGATCTACTGCGACGAATTCGCCGAGTACCAGAGCAAGGACGTGCCGGCGCGGCTCCTGTTGGGCGGATTCCTGCCCTCGAACGGCGTCGGAACCGGATACGCCCGCTGGGCGCTCGAGGCGGCCGCCATCGAGCAGCACGGGCGCATCTTCGATCCCGGCTGCCTCACGGAAGACTACGAGATCGGCCTCCGCCTCGAGGAGATCGGCTGCCGCCAGGTCTTCATCCCCATCCAGTTCGTGGCCGGCCAACCGGTGGCGACGCGCGAGTTCTTCCCGCAGCGCCTCCGTCACGCGCTCAAGCAGCGCACGCGCTGGGTGCTGGGCATCTCGCTGCAAGCCTGGGAGCGGCACGGCTGGAGCGGCGGCTGGCGACGCTTCTACTGGTTCTGGCGCGACCGCAAGGGACTGGCCGGCAATCCCGCCAGCGCGTTTGCCAACTTGACGCTCGCCTACTGCCTGGCTACCTGGCTCTGGGCCCACGTGACGCGCGCCCACTGGGGCATCGGCGGTCTGGCCCAGCACCGCTGGATGGCGCCGCTGCTCTACGTCACGCTGTTCCTGACGCTGCATCGCACCGCGGTGCGATGCGGCTGCGTGGCGCGGATCTACGGCTGGAAGTTCGCCGCCGGCGTGCCCCTGCGCATGTTCTGGGCCAACTGGATCAACTTCTTCGCGACCGCCGCGGCCCTGGTGTGGTACGCCTCCGCCCGCCTGTTCTCGCGGCCGCTTGTCTGGCTCAAGACGGAGCACTACTACCCGTCGCGCGCCGGCCTGATCGCTCACAAGCAGCCGCTGGGCGAGGTCTTGGTCCGCGCCGGGCAGCTCACCGAGGAACAGCTCCGGCGTGCGCTGGCGTTGAAGCAGCCCGGCGTGCGGCTCGGCGAATACCTGGTGGCGGCGGGTCCGCTCACCGAGGACGCGCTCTACTCCGGCCTCAGCGTGCAGCAGAGCGTGCCTTTCCAGCCGCTCGACGGCGCGCGCATCCGCACCGCGGTGGCGCGCTCATTGCCCGGCCCCGTGGCGCGCCGCTGCCGCGTCGTCCCATTCCGCGTGGATGCCGGGAAACTCTACGTCACTGGCCCGGAATATCCCACCGACGACACGCTCGAACACTTGCGCGGCTTCACGCGCCTCAAGATCGAGTTCCAGTACATCACTCCGAGGAATTACCGGCGCTTGTCGAGCGAGCTGCTGGGGTGATCTGTTTTGACGGTTTCTCGTCCTGCCGGCCTGAGGCGGGTGAGCCCGAACGAGGCGGCCGATCGAGGGCCAGACGGGCCAGAACGGGAGGCATGCCTTGGGAGACGACCACCTTCCAGTGTTTGACTCAACGAGCTTCTGGATTTCGGAATGATAGCCCGCTCCAGCGCTTACCGGCACGGGATGTCACGGAACCGGGACGGAGCCCGGACTTTCCCCGGCCAGGAACCGCTCGAGTGTCGCCTGGAGTTCGGGTATGCGGGAAGAGGCGACGTTCCAGACTTCGTCGAGATCCACGCCGATGTACTCGTGAATCAACACGTCGCGCATGCCGCAGATCGCCTTCCAATCGAGCGATGCCAAACGGTCCCGCGCCTCGGGTGAAACCCGCTTGGCCGCCTCGCCAATTGCTTCGACATTCCGGATCACGGCATCCTGCAGTTCCTCTGACGCCATGAACGTCTCCCTGCCGGGCCGGATGAAACGGCCGATGCGGTCGCAGCGCTCCAGCATGTGGCACAGGTAGAGCCGATCATCCTTCACAGCGGCGTCGCCTCACGAAGGATCCGGTCGCGCACGTACCAGTGAAGGGACTTCTCGGTCCCGACATGGACCTTCATCCCCAGCAACTCCTGGAGGTCTTGAACCAGTCCGGCGTGATCCATCAGACTCCGGCCGGGCTCCCACGCGACCAGCAAATCGAGGTCGCTGTTCTCATTGGCTTCCCCGCGGGCCACGGAGCCGAACACACGCAGGCTGTGTGCGCCTCGCCGCCCGGCAAGCCGAAGGATCTCCTCCCGCCGTTCCGCGCGCAATGTATCCAGGGTGACCATGTCTCCATTGTGCGACAATTCCGTGCCAGGGATCACCATTCAGACCCAATCGAGCGCGGTGCTAGTCCTTCTACCCGTGAGCATTGTGGCACACCGAAGAAACCGAACAACCGAAGCGCCATAACGAGTTCACCGCAGCAATGTTCTGGCGGGTTCCGAGAGGCTTACGTCCGGTAGCTGGCGTTGATCCGCACGTACTCTTCGGTCAGATCGCAGCCCCAGAAGCGCGTCTCGCCCGGCCCGCCGCCTTCGATCACGAACCGGATCAGGCACTCGTGCTCGTCCATCATCTGCTTCAGCTCGCGCTCGGAAAACTCCGCCGCCACGCCGTTGCGGCACACCGCCACGCGCTGCAGATAGATGCTCACCTTGCCCGGGTCGAACGCCACGCCGGCGTTGCCCGCCGCCGAGAGAATGCGTCCCCAGTTGGCGTCGCAGCCGGCCACGGCGGTCTTCACCAGCGGCGAATTGGCGATGGCCCGCCCCAGCCGCGTCGCCTCGCCGTCGTCGCGCGCCCCCTGCACGTGGACCACGATCAGCCGCCGCGCGCCCTCGCCGTCGCGCGCGATCTTCTCCGCCAGGTCTTCCATCACCCAGCACAGAACTTCCTCGAAGACCATCCGCTCCTTCGGGTTCGGCTTGATTCTCGAAGCGCCGTTCGCGAGCAATATCAGCGTGTCGTTGGTCGAGGTGTCGCCATCCACCGTGATGCGGTGGTAGCTTCGGTCGGCCGCCTTGGCCAGCATCGGCTTCAGCAGTTGGGGACTGATCTCGGCGTCGGTCATCACGAACCCGAGCGTGGTCGCCATGTTCGGCTGGATCATGCCCGCACCTTTGGTCATGCCCGCGATGTGCACCGGGCCGGTCCGGAACGGCACTTCGCCGAACGCCATTTTCGGCACTCTGTCGGTGGTCGTGATGGCCCGCGCCGCGTCGGCGAATCCGATATCGGACAACCGGCCGAACAGGCGCGGCAGCGCGTCCACCACCAGCTTCGGATCCAGTTCCACGCCGATGACGCCGGTGGATGCGGGCAGCACTTCATGGAGCGGAGTCTTCAACAGTTTGGCCACCGCGCGGCACGTGGCCAGCGCCGCGCGATCCCCCGTGCGTGTCGCGCAGTTGGCGTTGCCGGCATTCACCAGGATTGCCCGCGCATGGCCGCGCGAGCTGCGCAGATGCGCCCGCGCCAGCTTCACCGGCGCCGCCTGCACCTGGTTCCGCGTGAAGATCGCCGCCGCCGATGCCGGCCGCTCCGAGAGAATCAGCGCCAGGTCGTCGCGCTTCTCTTTCCGTATGCCCGCGTAACTGGAGGCGTAGCGATAACCAACCGGAAGCTTCACTGGATCGTCTCTCTCAGCAGTTCGTTCTCCATCAAATGATAGCCGTTTTGGAAAGCCGCCGCGTCCATCCTCTTCCGGCCTTCCATCTGCACTTCGAGGATTTCCAAAGCGGTTCCTTCGCCGCAGGTTACCACTAACCGGCCTCGAATGGGGTGCACCGATCCGGGTTCGCCCGTCGCGCCCGCGGTGGCGCGCGCCCGCGAGATCTCGATCGCTTTGCCGCGCAGGTGCGTGAAACATCCCGGCCACGGCGTGAAGCCGCGAATGCGGTTCGAGATCTCCGCGGCCGGCCGCGTCCAGTCGATGCGGCCGTCTTCCTTCTTCAGCACCGGTGCGAACGTCGCCTCAGCGGAATTCTGCGGCCGCGGCACGATCTCGCCGCGCTCCAGGCCCGCCAGCGTTTCGACCAGCAGCGCCGCGCCGATCGCGGCCAGCCGCTGGGCCAGCTCCACCGCCGTCTCGTGCAATCCGATCTCAGTCTTACGCTGCTTGAGAATGTCGCCCGTGTCGAGGCCGGCGTCGATGCGCATGGTGGTCACGCCCGTTTCGCTTTCGCCGTTCGCGATGGCCCACTGCACGGGCGCCGCGCCCCGATATTTCGGCAGCAGCGACGCGTGCACGTTCACGATCCCGTGCCGCGGAATGTCGATGATTGCCTGCGGAATGATCTTCCCGTAACCCACTACGACCATCGCGTCCGGCTTCAAGCCGGCGAGCAGTTCGATCGCCTCGGGCGTGCGGATGCGCTCGGGCTGATGGACCGCGAGGCCCAGCCGTAGCGCCGTTTCTTTCACCGGCGGCGCCGCCAGTTGCCGCCCGCGGCCCTTGGGACGGTCGGGCTGCGTCACCACCGCGGCGATTTCATGCCCGGCGGCGAAAGCGCGCTCGAGCGTGGGAACGGCGAATTCCGGCGTGCCCAGGAAGACGATGCGCACGGCGCCTCAGGCCCACTCTCCGGCTTTTTGCAGCTTGCGGATCTTGCGCCGGATCAGGTCGCGCTTCAGCGCGCTCACGTGGCTGATATAAAGCCTGCCATTGAGGTGATCGGTTTCGTGGAGGAAGGCGCGGGCCACCAGGTCCTCGCCGGTTTTCTCGAAGGGCGCGCCGCTCGCATCCTGCGCCCGGATGGTCACCCGCTTGGCGCGTTTGACCTGCTCGCGAAACCCCGGAATGCTCAGGCAGCCCTCTTCGCCCACCTGCGCCCCTTCGATCTTTACGATCTCCGGATTGATCAGCACCAGCCTCTGCGCCTCGTCCTGCCCGTTCGTCGGATCGATGACCGCGATGCGCCGCCCGATGCCGATCTGCGGCGCCGCCAAGCCGACTCCCTTCGCCGCGTACATCGACTCGAACATGTCTTCCAGCAGCTTCTTCAGCTCCGGCGTGTCGAATTCTTTCACCGTCTCCGCTGGCCGCTCCAGCACCGGATTGCCGTATCTCACGATCGGGTAGGTCATGCCCTATGCGCTCCTGCGACGTATGGCCGCTCTCTCACGGTCGCGGTTCGGTTCTCCCACGCGAACGGCAGCGCGTAAGCGAGCGCATCAACGGAGACCGCCGCATTCGTATCCGTACTCATTCAGAATCCCCGCACCTGCTCGAGATATCCCTCGAAATTCCGCCGCGTCTCGCCCAGCGAATCGCCGCCGAACTTCTCCAGGAACGCCTGCGCCAGAACCAGCGCCGTCATCGCCTCCGCGATCACGCCCGCCGCGCGGACCACGCACACGTCGCTGCGCTCGTACGCCGCCAGCGCCGGTTCGCGCGTCGCGAAGTCGACCGATTCGAGCGGCCGCCGCAGCGTCGAAATGGGCTTCAGCAGGCCGCGCAGAACGACGTCCTGGCCGTTCGTCATGCCGCCTTCGAGTCCGCCGGCGTGATTCGAGCCGCGCCCGAACCGCCGCGCCTCGCGGTCGTACTGAATCGTGTCCTGGACCCGCGAGCCGAAACTCGCCGCCGCCTCCAGCGCGTCCCCGATCTCGATCCCTTTCACCGCCTGGATCGATACCACCGCCTGCGCCAGGCGCCCGTCCAGCCGCTGGTCCCACGCGATGTGCGAGCCCAGGCCCGGCGGTACGTTGTGCGCGATCGTCTCGAAGACGCCGCCCAGCGTGTCCCCCGTGCGGTAGGCCTCGTCCACCGCGTCCTTCATCTTCTGTTCCGCCGCTGCATCGACGCAACCCAGCAGGATCTCTTCCTTCTCGTTCAGCGCGGCGACTTCTTCCCACGTGGCGCGCCGTTCCAGACGCGCGCCGCCGATCGCCACAACGTGACTCAGAACGCCCACGCCGAATTGTCCGAGGAAGGCCTTCGCCACCGCCCCAACCGCCACGCGCGCGGTCGTCTCGCGGGCGCTCGCCCGCTCCAGAATGTAGCGCGCATCGTGGAAACCGTACTTCAGCGCGCCCGCCAGATCGGCGTGACCCGGCCGCGGCCGGAGCAACGGCTTCTTCTTCTCTTCCGCGCCCTCGAAGGTCTCAACCGGCAGAGCCTCGGTCCAGTTCTCCCAATCGCGGTTGCGGATCACCAGCGCGATCGGCGAGCCGATGGTTTCCGAATGACGCACGCCGGCCACGATTTCCGCGTGATCGGTTTCGATCTTCATCCGGCCGCCGCGCCCGTATCCCTGTTGCCGCCTCCGCAGGTCGCGATCGATCGCCGCCGCCGTCACCGGCACGCCGGCCGGCAAGCCGGTCAGCGTGGCCACAAGGCACTCCCCGTGCGATTCTCCCGCCGTCTCGAAGCGCAGCATGTCGGACTTTCATCCTAACGAAACCGAGCGCTCTCAGCAAATTGGCCCGGCTCGCGGGCCAGGCTTCAGCCTGCGCGGGGCTTCGGTCCCCCACGTTTCTTTCGCCGTCGTGCCGTATTTGGGTTACACTTGACCTAGGTCTTTGGGGGTTGTGTCTCGTTCGAATGAGTAGCTTCGCTTCGATGTGCTTGCGCTACGGAAGCGCCTTGTCTTTTGGTGGGGGAGGGGAACGTGGAAAAACTTGAACGGATTGCGGGCCGCCTCGCTCATGCGGTCTCCGCTGCCGGGCAGACGCCCGAAGAAATGCTCGAATCGGCGTGCCTCGTTGCCGAGCTGGCAACCGAGTTGGAGGACGAGGCCCGGGGGGCGGGCTTGAGCCCGCAGCCTACTGCGCCTTCGTCTCCAGAATCTTCCTCGCGAAGTAGTTGACCACGGTCGCGTCGTTGCGCGCTACTTCGTAGTAGGCGTTCCGCAGAAGCTGATCCTTGCGGCTCAGCAGGCCCTCGCGAATGGTCTGCTGCACGCGCGGGTCGTTCAAATCGCGCTGTCCCGCCGGCTCCCGCGAGATGAGCTTCAGGATGCGGTATGCCTGCTGGCTGGGAATGATGGGCGACACCTGGCCCGGCTGCATCGTCGCGATCAGTTTCTTCACCTCGGGGCTCGATCCATCGAACGCCGAAAGCGGAACGAAGCCCAGGTCGCCGCCGTTCGGCCCCGAGTTGGCGTCCTCGGAGTAGTTCTCCGCCAGCATCGCGAAATCTTCGCCCTGCCGGATGCGCGCCTCCAGGGTCTGGGTTTTTTTCCGCGCCTGGTCGTCGTTCTGCGCCTTGTCGTTCTTGAGGTTGCGCACGCTGGGGTCCGCCGCCGGGGTCACAAGGATCTGCGCCAGGTGCACCGCCGGCTCCGCCCGGTTGAAACTGGCCCGGTTGTTCGCGTAGAACTCCGCGATCTCCCGGTCGGTGATGCTGATCTTCGAAGTGATCTCTTTGTTGACCAGTTTCTGAACGCTCAGGTCCCGCCTTAACTGCTTCTTCAAATCGGCCACGCTCATCTTGCGCGTGTCGAGGAGCTTCTGAAACTCCTCCTGCGTGTAAGGCGCCTTCAGCTCGGCGTACTTGGCGTCGACCTCCGCATCGGTCGCCATCAGACCCAGCTTCTCGGCCCGCTGCAGCATGATCTCGTTCTCGATCAGGCTGCGCAAGACCTCCAGCTTCTGGATCTGCGCCAGGTCGTCGCTGGTCGCGTTGGACGAGGAAAGCTGCGACTGGTAGATGCGGTCCACCTCTTCGTATGTGATGGGGCGGTTGTTGATGGTGGCGGCCACGTTGGCGGGCGGGGCTTTGTGGCAGCCGGCGAGAAGGCACAATACCGCCGCAGCGGTCAAACGCTTCGGAAGATGCATAGAATCCCTTATTGTAGCCCTTCCACCGCCGCCAGTTCCCCCGCCTCCCCGAACCTCACCCCCAACATCCGCGGCGCGATCGTCCGCAGCAGCCCCGTGAGCACCCCGCCCGCGCCGGTCTCGATGCATCGTTCCACGCCCGCCGCTTCCAGGCGCCGCACCGACTCCGTCCACCGCACCGGGCTCGATACCTGGTCGATCAGTCCCTGCCGCGCCTCCGCCCCGGAGCGCACTTCCCGGGCCGCCACGTTGTTGATAAGCGGCACGCGCAGATCGCGGAACTCGGTCGCCTGCAGGTCCACCGCCAGCCGGTCCTGCGCGGGCTTCATCAGCGCGCAATGGAACGGAGCGCTTACCGGCAGCGCCACCGCCCGCCGCGCCCCGGCCGCTTTCGCCAGCTCCATGGCCCGCTGGACCGCCCCCGCGTGCCCCGCGATGGCCACCTGGTCGGGAGAGTTGAAGTTGGCGGCTGAGACCACCTCGCCCTGCGCCGCCTCCGCCAGGATCCCTTCCAGCTTCCCTTCGGGCAGCTTCAGCAGCGCCGCCATCGCGCCCACGCCCGCCGGCACGGCCTCCTGCATGTACCGCCCGCGCTTCCGCACCAGCCGCACCGCGTCCGCGAATGCCAGGCTGCCCGCCGCCACCAGCGCCGAGTATTCGCCCAGGCTGTGGCCGGCCACGTACTCCGGCTCGATTCCGTGCTCGCGCACCACCGTCCAGGCCGCCGTCGAAACCGTGACCAGCGCCGGCTGCTGGTTCTCGGTGAGCCTCAGCGTCTCCTCCGGCCCCTCGAAACACAACTGCGCCAGCGCGAACCCGAGCGCCGCGTCCGCTTCCTCGAACACCGCGCGCGCGGCGGGGAACCGATCGCACAGGCTCTTCCCCATCCCCACAAACTGCGATCCCTGTCCTGGAAACAGAAGTGCCGTCTTCATGGCAAACGAACATTGTACGACGGCGTGTGGCGCACGATCTCTCTGCCTGGCCCCGTCTTGCGAGGGTCGGCCCGCATCGCCCGCCTTCCGGTTGTCAGGCCACTACGCGCAGTCCCAGGTGCTTCGCAAACGGATCGAAGTCCCTGTCGTTGTGCAGCAAGGTGTACCCGCTCTCGATGCATCGGGTCGCAATCACCGTGTCGATGGTCTTGCGAACGGTAACGCCAAGGCCGCGCAGCGCCCGGAAATTCTTCGCCGCTTGAATCGCGATTTCCTGCCCGCCCAACTCTACGACCATCAACGAAGTCAGCATTTTCCTGGCTTCGTTGAAGTCTCGTTCGGTCACGAAGCCCTGCAAAACCTCCGTCAGAATAAGGTCGCCGATAGCCAAAGGTTCGTGGTCGAGCAGACTATCGAGTTTCTCGGTCTGCGCCGTGATCGTTCCCTGGAAGTAATCGATCCACACGCTGGAATCGACGAGAATCAACGGGCGCTCCTCATTGCGTCCAGGTCGCCCTGCCACTCCAGTTTGCCGCGCAGCCGGCGGATCCCCGCCTGTCTTCGCAGGCGCAGCAGCGTCCGCAGAGCCTGGTCGACGGCCTCGCGCTTGGTCCTCAGGCCCGTTGCGCGAAGCGTGTCCCGCATCAGCTTATCGTCGATCACGATGTTCGTCCGCATCGATGTGTACCTCAATTGCTAATTATACACATCAAGGCCGGACATCGCCAGCGCATTCGCCGGGCCGATTGCCTAAGCCCACTTCTTTCCCAACGCATCCAGGTTCGCGCGCGCCAGGTCCTCGGGCGTCATCGCAATCCGAAACTCCACCTCGGCATTAAACGTGAGGAACCACGGCTCGGCCAGCACCGGGACCGCGGCAGCGTCCTTGACATCCACCACCAAAACGCCGCCGCGCCGGCCGTGGTGCTCGGAGAAATAGGCGGCTTCCGGCTTGATGGCCTCGAGGATTCGCTGCATCTTGGGCCCTACGGTTCCATCTCGAACGGCCGTGTTGAACGGTTCGAGTGGGAATTGAACGTGCATCAGCATGCGCATACGTGACCTCCCAGTGTCGGATGAGTTGCCCAGCCGCGAGCGGCTCTTAGCCAGAAGCATATCACACGCCGGAGCCCGCACTCGCCCCTCCTGGGAAAGTGAGAGAAACGGCCTCCAATGGAAGGGGTTGGCTGTATAATCGACACCAGGCCAGGGGCGGTCCCCTAAGAACCCTAAGAAGGAGAACTATGAAGCGGCTATTGACGCTGTCGTTCGCAACCGTTCTGATTCTGTTATCTGCCACGCCCCTGCTGTACGCGCAGAACTCTTCCGCTACTCAAAAGAATGCCAGATACCAAAAAGACTGCGACGCCGGCGATCCGAAAAGCTGCGGACGGCTTGCCATTGCTTACCAGTTCGGCCTGGGTGTAACTCAGGATGATGACAAGGCCACTGCGCTGTATCGCAAGGAGGGTGATATCTATCGAGGGCGTTGCGATGGCGGCGATGCGGCCGGGTGCACCGGACTTGGCATTAACTATCAGATTGGACTAGGCGTGCAGAAGGACGAGGAGCATGCGGTAGCCCTGTATCGCCAGGGTTGCAATGGCGGAGATGCGCATGGGTGCACCTTACTTGGCGCGATGTTCGCAGACGGTCACGGCATTGCACGGGACAAAGCTCAAGCGGTTGTGCTGTATCGCAAGGGTTGCGATAGCGGCGATGGGAATGGTTGCACCCGTCTCGGCATGATGTTCGAAGACGGAGACGGTGTGACCAAGGACAAGGCTGAAGCGATTGAGCTGTACCGCAAGGGCTGCGCCAATGACGATTCGGAGGGTTGCTCCGGGTTCAAGAAGCTGACCCGGAAGTAGATTTCTCGCTTAGTAGGGCCGCCTGCCGGCCCAGTTGCCCGGCGGATCGTAGTTGCAGACCCAGATCTCGCGTCCTCCCCCTCGCGCCACTGCGCATCCCACTTCTTTCGTGTCGCCCCAGACGATTTGCGTGTAGTGCCCGCACACGCCGCTGCATCTGTTCGAAACGTAGTCGTAGTTTCGAGACTCCGCCGCCCACGAGTGGACAACCTGCGCCGGCGATGCCGTCGCACCGTCAATCTCGTACAAGTTCTCGCCGTAGGCCGACTTTGGACGGTGCATGAATTGCCCGCGCGCCAGGAGACGGTCCGCCCAGTCTTGCGAGCGCGCGGCCAACCGATCGGACCATGCCAGCGGAGGCATTCCCGCCCGCGCCCGCACGGCATTGTGTGCGGCGAGCATGTCGCGCGAGAGAGAGGATGCGCCGGTTCCGGCGAGCAGGATCAGAAGCCAGGTCGCCTGTCGCATGCTACCGGCGGTTGCGCCACTCAGCGCCGGTACTGGCGATGCGCGCTGCCGCCCAGCCCGCCCAGGTCAATCATCACCGCGACCAGCAGCCACAACAGATTGATCCCCGCCGTCGGCATGCCGCTATTCAGTTCCCAAGCGTATACGATCGTGGTGAGCGGCAGGAAAATGAACCCGAGCACCGGCAGCACCAGACCTCCGTGGAATGCGTGCTGCAGGTAGGTCGAGTAGATCCACATCAAGACGAGCGCGACGCGCGGAAACGTCAAGATGATCAGCAGGGCGAAGCAAGGCATAGTTGGTCTCCAGCCGGGCAGCACGGGCCCGTTCTCAAATCCCTAGCACGCGCCGTTCCAACCGCCAGCGCACGCTGCCCGGCTGCGGCTTCCGGGCCGTTGGACAGCCGTGACCGCCGTTCATAGGCCAAAGGGAGGCCCGTCCACTCTGCCTCCTGCCGACCGCGCAGACCCGGCTTTGCCGCCCGCCTCCCGGCAAATCTCGCATCTCAGGTGCAGCCTTTGCATCCCGGCTTGCAGCCTTACGCTTTGACGAACGTGGTCAGCCCCCTGCGGCTGCGCTCGCGAAGCTGGCAATTGCGCAGCGTGTCCGCCAGGGCTTCCAGGTTGGGGACGCCGTAGATGTAGAAGTTCTCCAGCTCGGCATCGGAAGAAAACAGGTGCAGCGAGCCTTGTCCCACCAGCCGCATGCCGAGCGGTTTGTGCAGCTCGAAGTGATCGATGCGGAACAGTTCCAGGCTCTCCTGCAGCTTGGAGAGCAAGCCCCGCTCCAGTTTGATCCGCTGGGTGGTGATCTGGTAATGGGTGCTCACGCTCTTGAAGTAGTAGATCAGGCAAGTGATCGCCACCACCAGGACGAAGCCCAGCACCGCATACCCCGCCGGAGCGCCCGCCAGGATGGCAACCGCGGCCGCGGCGATGGCGACGAGGATGGGCAGCGCCTGGCCGGCGCTGTAAATCACGGCTGGGTGGCCGGCGTACAGGTCCCTCTCCACCTCCGCCTCCTTGGCCGCCGCGAAAGCGCTGAGATCCGTATTGCAGAAGCGGCACTTGATGGCCACCGCCTTGATGGTCTCCCCGCACACCGGGCAGGGCTTGGTATCTTCTTCCATGCTTGCTCCTCTCCAGCTAAGGTATACACCGTTCGCCGGGCGGAGACAAATGTGGTTGCTGTGCCGGTCGTGTATCGGGATGATCCACAAACCGGGGACCGGACCGAATTTCGCCGCTTTTGCGACATTCGTGCCTTGTCCCGAGGTTTGCCTTCTGGAAATCTTACGGCCCGCCGCGTGTGGCACTTGTTTGCAGGCAAGCGCCGTGTTAAAACTACCTCTGGCCCGGTTGGCTGGCCGGTTCCCATGCGCCCATCCTCAGCACGTCTTGGGGTGCCACCAAGGCACCGTCCGTCATGACTAACGCCACAGATGCGCCCCCGACGCCGATCACCGCCACGCGCCGCGAGGCGGTCGATAGAGCTCGGCAAGGCTGGATTCGCAGGCTCATCGATCTTTCCCGTCGTAACAGCCTGCTATACTACCGCCCACTTAAGACTGGGACCCTGGATCTGTCGTCCGTTGACCCGGTCGTGATGGCTGGTCTGCTGTCAGGCGCCGAGCCGGTCCCAATGGGCGACCTGCTCCCGAGCGGTAAGGATGAGTCGCTCACAAGCCTGGTTCGCGAAATTGCCCGCCGTGCCCAGGCGAATGCGGAGGAAAAAGGCCTCCAAACCTTGTTTGTGGCCCTTGGTATGGCGACCTGGGCGGCGACCGATGGCGGAAGACCAGCGGACGCGCCCGTTCTTCTGTGTCCGGTTGCCCTGGAAACCAAAGGCTCACACTTCTTTTCCATTAGGCGTGCCGGCGACGTGCAGGTCAATCCCGTTCTCCTGCATGTGCTAGCCACTCAATTTGGCGTCAGCCTTGACCCCGAAGACCTGATCTTTTATCTATCGGGTGACGATGAAGGCGAAACGTTCGATCCCAGTCCCCTGTACGACGAGCTGCGGAGATGCGCTAGCGACGTTCCCGGACTTGAGGTGAAGTCCTCAGCGATCCTCGGCAACTTTGCATTTCAGAAGATGGCGATGGTGAAGGACCTTCAAGAGCGCGCGAACGAGCTGGCAGCGCACGACGTTGTAGCGGCGATCGCGGGCGACAAGGAGGCGCGAAACGCTCTTAGCACGTCCCAACGGGATTTCAACCCAAGAGAGCTGGACCGTATTCTTCCAGACAGTGAGTTCATCGTCCTCGATGCCGACTCAAGCCAACAATGCGCGATCGCGAACGCTCTCGATGGGCAGATTGCGGCCGTACACGGACCGCCCGGAACAGGCAAGAGTCAGACGATCGCGAACCTTATTGCCACTCTCGCCGCTACGGGCCATCGCGCGCTGTTCGTCGCCGAAAAACGCGCGGCTCTCGAAGTCGTGCTTCGACGACTGAATGACGTAGGCCTTGCTCACCTGGCTATCGATCTGCACGGCGCGGATGTTTCGCCGAAGAAGGTCATGCAGCAGGTCGCAGAAGCGCTGGATAAGGTGCGCAACGCCGTCCCCGCTGATTCTGACAAGGTTCACAGGCAGCTTGTTGACCGCCGGGCCCGGTTGAACGACCATGTTGACCGACTTCATTCAAAGCAAGAACCCACCAACCTTAGCATCTACGAGATGCAGGGCAGACTCCTGCGGCTCGCTGACTGTTTCGACACCGCGACTCGGTGGCGCGGCGAGGAACTGAACCTACTAAAGCCGGGGGTAGCAGAGCTTGTGCGCGACCTGCTTGCGGACGCCGCCGGCTTCCAGTCGCTGTTTCTGAGAACCGACCCGTCGCCCTGGACGGGCGCGAGGCTCCCCAACGGCTCGGCCGTAGAGCGCGCTCTGGACGTGGCCTGCCGTGCCACTACGCAGACATTTCCCGCATTCATGGCCACACTTCAAGCCGTCGTTCGAGAGCCTGGCCTGCGCTGGCCAGTATCATTGGAAAGCGCAAAGGAGCTCATTGATCTGGTGGCTGCCGTTCAGTCAACGCTTGATCGTTACAGCGCCGACATCTACAGCAACAGCTATGCCTGGCTGCTACCGGACCTTGAGCCAGGGAAGTCAGGCGGCCTGCCTGCCGCCTGGGCGTTTCTTATGCGCTCCAAGTATCGTCACGCTCGAAAGGCAGCACGTGCGCTCCGCTCGGCCGGACCCGCCAAGGTCGCAACGCTTTACGCGGAGATCGAGGAGGCCCAGAGGCAGGCGGCACTGTGGAAAGCGCAAGCGCAAGATGCCTCTTTGCCATGTCGTGTGACCGATTTCGCTGCTCACAAGGCAAGCAGCGACGCCCTCCTTACGGACACCGCCAGCTTAGCCTCAGTGCTTCCGGGCAAGCACTTTGAACAATTGACCATTGACGGTTTGGCGAGTCTGCTGACCCGCTTGGCCGCTGACAGTTCAACACCACAGCAAATTCCGAAGCTGACCAAGCTCGAAAATGGTCTTGAGGCCGCCGGGATTGCGAAGCTCGTCCGCGAAATCCGCGAAAAGAAGGCCGAGAGCCGAGCCTGGTTCCGAATGTTTGAGTACTCCTGGATTGCCTCAACGCTCGACCTGGCAAGCCAGAACGACCCTGACATCTGGGGCTTTCAGGGCTCGACACACAACCGCTACGTGGACGAGTTTGTTCATCTGGATGAAGAGCGGATCGCAATCGCAGCCGAACGCGTGCGACGCGCTCACGGCCTGCGGGCCGTCGCAGCTATGAACGCACATCCCGACCAGCAGCATCTCATCAAAGCTGAAGCCGCAAAGGTCAAACGGCATCTCCCTCTTCGGAAGGTATTTGCGCAAGCGGCCGAGGTCTTGACAGCGGTCTGCCCCTGCTGGATGGCCAGCCCGCTTTCAGTGAGTCAATTGCTCGACGGCGGGAAGCAGTACTTCGATTTCGTGATCTTCGATGAGGCAAGCCAGGTGCTGCCAGAGGATGCGATGCCAGCCATCCTGCGTGGCAGAAAAGTCGTGGTCGCGGGCGACAGCAAGCAGTTGCCGCCCACAACGTTCTTCGCTGCCGCCGACGAGGAGGAATACGCGGCGGATGAGGAAGCGGGCCCCGCCGAGGGATTCGAGAGCCTGCTCGACATGATGGTCCCCTTTGCGCGCTCCTGCTACCTCACCTGGCACTACCGCAGCCGCGACGAGGCGCTCATTAACTTCTCCAACCACCACCTCTACCAGAACCGCTTGGTTACTTTCCCCGGTCCGGGCGGCCCACCCGCGATTAGTCACGAGTCGGTGCAGCAGGAATTTGGGACTGATGGCCAGGAGGAAAGTTCCACCGCCGAGGTGAGAAAGGTCGTCGAGCTCGTTGTTAGCCACGCACGCGAGCACCCGCAAGGATCGCTCGGTGTCATTACGATGGGGATCAGGCACATGAATCGAGTGCAGGCCGCCCTCGATCGCGAGCTGGAGAGGTGCCCCGAGTTAGAGGCGTTCTTCGATCCCAACGTGCAGGAACGGTTCTTTGTTAAGAATCTGGAACGCGTCCAAGGTGACGAGCGCGACGCGATCATTATCAGCATCGGCTACGGCAAGGATCGTGCGGGCAATCTTCCAATGCGCTTCGGCCCTTTGCTTTCCGAGGGCGGCCGCCGCAGACTGAACGTCGCGATCACGCGTGCGAGGCAACAGGTTACCGTCGTGTCGTCGTTTAGCCCCACAGATATCGACCCATCACGGCTTCGGGCGGGCAGCGGTGTTGAATTGCTCCGCGACTACCTCCTGTACGCGGCTTCGAAAGGCAAGAGGCTTGGGGACGGACAGCTAACAACCGTCCCGTCTAACGAGTTCGAAGAGGACGTCTTCGACGTCCTCACCGCTCAGGGGCTCAGACTGACTCAGCAGCTCGGAGCGTCCCAGTTCCGCATCGACATGGTCGCTCAGCATCCGACCAGGCCCGGTCGTTTCGTACTGGCCATCGAGTGCGATGGCGCAAGCTATCACTCTAGTTACACAGCACGGGATCGAGACCGGCTTCGTCAGCAGCAATTGGAAAGCCTAGGGTGGCGCTTCCACCGGATCTGGTCTACCGACTGGTTCATGCGAAAAGAGGCAGAGGTGCAGCGAGCGATGGGGGCGTTTCAGGCCGCCGTCGATTATGCCGATAAGCTCGACGCGGGCATTGTCCGAAATGGAGACAGTGCCGAGAACGGACGGGAGAAACCGAAGTCCAATCCGGTCAGCGACGCGCCACGGAGGGCGCGGGTCCGGAGGCCTCCTGTACCCATGCGGACGTCAATCGCCCAGTACAGTCAACATGAGCTTATGCAGCTGCTCCATTGGGTGCTGTCTGACGATCAGCTGCGGACGGATGATGAGATCGTTACCGAAATGGTGTCGATCCTGGGCTTCAGCCGACGGGGGGCTCGGATCGAAGCGGCGATCAAGACGGCTATCCAGCTCCACCGTGCGGCCACCGTACAGAAGTCCCGCTCCTGAAAAGGTGGCCCCGATCCCCCCCGCCCCTGTCCGCTCCCGAACACCCTCCCGCCCGAAACCGAACACCCAATCCCCCTCTCACACCCCGGCGCCTCCCCCAATCCCCTGTGTTCTAAAATAGTTACATCCACCGCCCTTTTGGCTCTCGAATTGCACATCGAGTAGTCGCTCAGAGAGGCCCGACGATGAACAACCTCCTTCAGGACCTGCGATTTGCCATCCGCCAACTGCGCCGTTCTCCCGGCTTTGCCTTCACCGCCGTCCTTACTCTCGCCCTCGGCATCGCCGCCAATCTCATCGTCTTCGGCGTCCTGCAAGGCTTGGTCCTGCGGTCCCTCGATGTGCCCCACCCAGACCGGGTGATGACGCTTCAGCCCAAACACGGCGGGCCCTTTGTTTCCTATTCGGAGGTGCGCGATGTGCGCGATGACAATACGGTGTTTTCTGCCGTAGCCGCTCTTGAGGTGCAGGAGTTTGGCTTGGAAGCCACCACCTCCACCCGGCCCATCTGGGGATGCGAAGTGAGCGGGCAGTACTTCGAGGTCGTCGGCATCAAGCCATTCCTCGGGCGTCTGCTGCAGCGGTCCGATGACGATCATCCCGGAGCCTCGCAGGCTGCGGTGCTTTCCTGGTCGGCATGGAAGAGTGATTTTGGCGCGGACCCCAAGATCGTCGGAACGGCGGTCCGCCTTGACAAGCGTCCGTACACCATCGTCGGGGTCACGCCCGAAGGCTTCTACGGAACCGAGAAGATCGCCCAGCCTGACATTTTCGTTCCCATGGCGAATCAAGCATCGCTGGACGGGGTCGACTGGCTTGAGTTGCGGAGCTATAAGAATCTCGCTTCGATCGTGCGGATCAAGGACGGGGTCGCCATGCCCCAAGCGCAGGCTGAATTGGACAGGATTGCCGCCCGCCTGGCCCGGCAGTATCCGAAGGATGAAGAGGGATTGGCGCTCAAGCTGGCTCGCCCTGGTCTGATCGGTGATTTTATCGGCGGGCCGGCGCGCGGCTTTCTGGCTGGGGTGCTGCTGCTGGCCGGTATTGTGCTGCTCGCCGCCTGCGCCAACCTGGGCAGCCTGTTCGCAGCGCGCACGGCGGACCGCACGCGCGAGATTGCCATCCGCATGGCCGTTGGAGCGAGCCGCTGGCGCATCGTCCGCCAGGTCCTCATCGAGGCCTTGGTGATTTCCATTGTCGGGGGAGCGTGCGCCGTCGGCCTGGCGTGGCTGGCCCTCACCGGCTTGGCTGGCTGGCAACCACCCACCCGATTCCCCATCAAGTTCCTCTATGTAATGCCGCAGCCATCGTTGATCCTGGTGGCGCTGCTGATCTCGGTGCTCGCCGGCGTGCTGTTCGGGATGCTGCCACTGCGGCAGATATTCAAGGCCGATCCAAACGACGCCATCAAGAGCGGCGGATACCAGTCCTTCGCGGGACGCCGCTGGGCGCTTCGCGATGTCCTGCTGGCGGCGCAGATCGCGCTCTGCTGCGTCACCGTGACGGCTGCCTTTGTCTCACTGCGCGGCCTGGGCAAAGCGCTGACCATGGACCTGGGCTTCAAGCCGCAAAATGCCGTGTGTACGCATTTCGATCTGAACCAGGCCGGCTATGCCAGCGATGCCGCGGCCGATCGTTTCCAGCGCCAGTTACTGGAAAGGGTCTCGCAGATCCCAGGAGTGGAAGCGGCAGGCTACGCGAATGCCACGCCCCTCAGCATGGACGCATCCACGTTTGGCGTCTTCTCTCAGAAGAGTGTCGATCTCAGACCGTCGAACAAAGCATTCGATGCCTATGTCTACGACGTCTCGCCTGGATACTTGACCGCCGCTGGAACGCCACTTCTCGCGGGGCGCGATGTAAGTTTCGCCGACACGGAGAAGACCCCGGCTGTTGCCGTCGTGAATCGCGAGTTCGCCCGGCGGCTCTTTCACTCCGAGCACGCCGTCGGACGCTATTTTAAGAACCACTCCGGTGTGTCGATCCAGATCGTGGGCATCATGGCGGATGGAAAGTACTTCACGCTCGGTGAAGATCCGGAAGCCGCGGCGTTCTTCCCGATCTCGCAGAAACTCAACACCAGGACGTCGCTCGTAGTCCGGACCCGCCGCGACACGGCCGATATGGTAGCCACCATTCGCACGGTGGTTCGCGATCTGGACCGCGCCGTTCCGATTCGGGAATCGGGCCCCTGGAGCAGCCAGCTTGAACTGAGTCTCTTTCCGTCCCAGGTGGCTACCGTTGCCCTCGGCCTCTTTGGCGCTTTTGGACTCCTGCTCTCGATCGCCGGCGCCTTCGGCCTCGCCTCCTATACCGTCAGCAAGCGGCTGCGTGAGCTGAGTCTTCGAGTCGCGCTCGGCGCCCAGGCCAAGGACATTCTCGCGACTGCGCTGGGCCGCATGCTCATCCTGCTCGGGACCGGCTCCGTGATTGGCATTGCGTTAGGCGCCGCGGCCAGCCGGGTACTCTCGGCCATCGTCTACCAGGCTTCCGCGCAGGATCCACTCGTGCTGGTTGCCGTCGCATTCACCATGCTGCTCGCCGGATCCCTTTCCGTCGCCGGTCCCGTGAGACGCGCCCTCCGCATCGATCCGGCCAACCTGCTCCGCGAACAATGACTCCGTTTCCGATCCGCGTTCATCTGCGTTCATCTGTGGCCAGAATGTTCTTTACGCGCCTCCGCCTCCGCGAGCCACCCGCGCCGCTGCCGCTCCTGCGGAACGCTTGACAGATGCGGCAGGATTTCGGCCTGGAAGCCAATGGCGCCACCCGGTCCGCCTGGGGGTACGAAGTGGTGCTTTCCTGGCCTTCTGTTTCCGATCCGCGTTCATCTGCGTTCATCTGTGGCCAGAATGTTCTTTACGCCCCTCTGCCTCCGCGAGCCACCCGCGCCGTAGCCGCTCCTGCGGAACGCTTGACAGATACGGCTTGATGTCGAGAATCTGGGTTCCCTCCAGCATGTCGACGCCACGAACCCGGAGCATCGTACCCTCCCGGCCCAACAATTCGACCACGGTTAACCCGATCGGATTCGGACGTCGCGGGGAGCGCGTCGCGAACACGCCGTGCGGCCGATCGTCGTTCGGCGGCGTTACCACCAGATCGCATCCTTCCGAGCGATCGAACGCCCAGATGACGAACAGGTGCGAAAAGCCTTCGATATCCGCCAGGCCAGGCTCAAATTCCGCCCGTATATCGAGAACCCCTTCCGCCTCGTGCTTCGCGCCTAACCCTTTCGGAATCTCCCGAGTATTCCTGTAAGGGCTTCTCACATACCCGATCGGCTGCATGGACAACATAGTGGTTCCCCGCCTTCCTACGCCTAGATCTCCCACCCCCTCAATCGCTTACCAGAATAAGCCCCCCGCCACCCCTTGCCAGCCGCGCTATCCTCGCTCCAGGTAGGCCTCGGCCAAGTGTCATCCCAACGCCGCATCGATTCCTCGCGCGCCAACGGCGCCCGCTCCCGCGGACCCAAGACCCCCGAAGGACTCGCCCGCTGCGCCGCCGCACCCCTCACCCACGGCTTCAACGCTCGCCAAATCGTCCTCCCGCAGGAGTCCGAGGACGGGTTCCGCGCCCTTCGCGAAGCCTACCTCGCCGAATTCCAGCCCGCATCCCCCCGCGATCTCGCCCTCGTCGACCTGCTCGCCGCCGCCCGCTGGCGCCTGGACCGCCTCAGGCTCATCGAGGTCGACCTCTACGATACCGAAATCGCCCGTCAGGACCCCGGCATCCCCGAGGAACTCAAACTCGCCGCCGCCTTCCGCACCCTCTGCGACGAATCCCGCGCTTTCGCCAGCTTCGACCGTTACGATGCCCACCTCAACCGCATCTACCAAGCCGCCCTCAACGCCCTGCACGCGCGGCGCAAAAAAAGCGGGGGCAAAAAGTGCAACAGGGTCCCAATCCCATAAACGGACAGTGCGGCCCTCCTTTCCCCTCACTCCGCCAGCATCATCTCCCCGTCCACCGTGAACGTCTCCTCCACCGTCGAGACGCCCGTCCCCGGCTGCCCGCCTCCCACGCTGATCCGGTAGTCGCCCGCCGGCACCACCCGGTCGCCCGCCTCGGTCACCATGCTGAGGTCCCGCGGCTTCAGGTCGAAATGCACCGCCCGGCTCGCGCCCGGCGCCAGGTGAACGCGCGTGAACCCCCGCAAGGCCCGCAGCGGCGCTCCCGCCATCTTCGGAAACGTCAGGTACACCTCCACCACTTCGTCGCCTTCGCGCGGGCCCATGTTTTTCACCTCGGCATCCACGCCCAACCGCGCCCCGGCCGCCACCGTGGCGCTCGAAAGCTTCAGGTTGCCGTACATGAATTGCGAGTAGCTCAGGCCGTACCCGAACGGATACAGCGGCTGCCCCTCGAAGTAGCGGTACGTCCGGCCCGTCATCGAGTAATCTTCGAATGCCGGCAACTGGTCCGCGCTCCGGTAGAAGGTCACCGGCAGCCGTCCCGCCGGATTGTTCGCGCCCGCCAGCGTCTCCGCGATCGCCGTGCCGCCTTCTTCGCCCGGATACCACGCCTCCAGAACCGCATCGGCGTTCTGCTGCGCCCAATTGACCGCCAGCGGGCTGCCGTTCATGAGGACCACCACCAACGGCGTGCCCGTCGCGCTCAGAGCCTTCAGCAGAGCCTCCTCCGGACCCGGCAGGTCGATGCTGACGCGGTCCCCGCCGTGGAACCCTTCCACGTTGACCGTCATTTCCTCGCCTTCGAGCTCCGATGTGATGCCGACCACCGCGATCGTCACATCGGCCGCCTTCGCCGCCGCCACCGCCGCTTCGGTGAGATGCGGCACCACCTGCCACCACACCAGCCGCGCCACCGCGCGGCCGCCGCTCTGGAAGTACTCGATCTTCAGGGCGTACTTCCGGCCCTTCTGCAGCGTCACCCTCGCGGTCTTGGTGGATGGTGCGTGCTTGGTCCAGTCCTCCACCACCAGCTTTCCATCCAGCCACACGCGGTACCCGTCATCGCCCGTCATCCCGAAATCGTACACGCCGGATTCCGCCGGCTTCAGCACACCCGTCCACCGCACCGAGAAGCTTTGGCTACCGAGCCCCGGCGCGGGCTCCGTGAACTCGAAATCCACGGCCCGGTCCACGCGCGTCGCCACCGGGGGCCCCTTCAGTTCCGTGCCCTTGAAATACTCGCCCCTCAGTCCCGGTTTCCCTTCCAGCGTCTGCAACGCCGACCCGGGAACCGGCTGCCCGTGCCGCAGAAACTGCGTTCCCGGCTCGAACGTCACCTTGGCGTTCGGGAATTGCCTGCGAATCCCGTCCAATGCGGTCACCGGGTGCGATGGCACGCCGTTGTAGTTGCCTTCCAGGGCGAGCACCGAATCCGCCAGCGGTCCCACCACGACGATCTTCTTTGTCGTTGGGTCCAGCGGCAGCACGCCCTTGTTCTTGAGCAGCACCATCGTCTCCCGCGCCACCTTCAGCGCCAGGGTGCGGTGCGCGTCGCTGTCGTTTTCCGTGAGCGGCGTCTGCGCATACTTCACCATCGCCGGCGGATCGAACATCCCCAGCTCGAACCGTGCCCGCATCAGCCGCTTCACCGCCGTATCCAGGTCCTTCTCCGCCAGCAGCCCTTGCTGCACGGCCTGGAGATATCCCGAGGAGTCGTCGCCCGGCTCGTTGCAGTCCAGGTCCGTGCCGCGCTGCATGGAGATGGCATCCGCCTCCGGCAGCGTCTTGGTGAAGTGGTGCCCGCGCTCGATGTCGGACACTGCGTCGCAATCCGACACCACGTATCCCTGGAATCCCCACTTCCCGCGCAACTGGTCCGCCAGCAGGAACGTGTTCGCGCATGCCGGCTCGCCGTTGATGCTGTTGTACGCGCACATCACCGACCCGGCTTTGCCATCCGTCACCGCGGCCCGGAAGGCCGGAAGGTAGGTGTCTTCCTCATCGTGTTTCGATACCGTCACGTCCGCGGCATGCCTGGTCGGCTCCGGCCCGCTGTGGACCGCGTAGTGCTTGGGCGTGGCGATCGTCTTCAGGTACTTCGGATCGTCGCCCTGCATCCCGGTCACGAAGGCCACTGCCATGCGCCCCGTGAGGAACGGATCCTCGCCGTACGTTTCCTGCCCGCGGCCCCAACGCGGATCGCGGAAGATGTTGATGTTCGGCGCCCAGAAATCCAGGCCCACGCCCATGAAGTTGCCCCGCCGAACCTCTGCGTGGTGCTTGGCGCGCGCCTCCGTGCTGATGACCGTGGCCATGCTATGGATCAGCGGATCGTCGAAGGTGGCGCCCAGGCCGATCGGTTCCGGAAACACGGTCGCGGTCCCCGAGGCCACCCCATGCAGCGCCTCGGTCCACCAGTTGTATGCCGGCACCTTCAGCCGTGGGATCGCCGCCGCCTCATGCACCACTTGAGAGACCTTCTCCTCGAGCGTCATCCGCCCGACCAGGTCATCGACCCTTTGGTCCACCGGCAGCGAGGGGTCGAGGTACGGAGCATCCGCCGCCCTGCCCGCGCCCGCAAACGCCGTCATCACCAGAACCCCGATGGGGAGTACTTTTGCGCTCATGACTCCCTATCATAGTTCCCTCACGGAGCCATGGGGCGGGCCGCTTTTCCCGTGGGACAGGCCTCCGGCCTGTCGTGGGGCGGACCCCCTGGTCCGCGCGGGTCCCCCTGGACCCGCTTGCTTCCTGATGAATCAAGCTCATCGGTGCTACGACCAGGCCGACCGGGGGGTCGGCCGCGGACCGGGGGGTCCGCCCCACGACAAAAAGCATGTGGCATTGGGCGGTTCCGGCTACCGAGCCTCAGTGTTCGGGCTTGGCTGCAGGCGCGGCTGCCGCCCCCGGCGCGCCCTCCCCGGTCTGGTACAGAACGATCACCGAAATGCGCCGGTTCGACGGGTCCTCCGGCGCGGCGGGCTTCCGCAGCCGCTGGTCCGCGAAACCGCGGACCTGCGTCACCTGCTTGAGGCCCAGCCCGTTCTCCTGCATCAGCCGTCTGGCCGCGTTGCCGCGGTCGGTCGAGAGCTCCCAGTTGCCGTACGCGCCGCCTCGCGCGAAAGGCTTCGCGTCGGTGTGCCCTTCGATCGACACCTGGTTCGGCAGTTTCCCCAGCTCCTCGGCCAGCTTCACCAGCAACTCCTGGCCGCCGGGCGTCGGATTCGAATCTCCGCTCTGGAAGAACGTGCCGGCCTCCGTCTCGAGCAATTCGATGCGCAAGCCCTCGGCCGTCACCGTCATCTCGATCTGGTCCTTGAATTTGTCGAACACCGCGGTCTTGCGCATGGCCTGCTCCATCGCGTCCTTGATCTTGTTCATGTCGTGTTTGCTCACGGCGATGTTGTCCGCGGCGCCCTTCTGCCCGTTGCCGACCATCTTCGAAGTTCCCGTCGGATCCTTGAAGTAGCCGCCCACCGCCTCCTGGATCTGCTTGCTGGTGTTCAACAGCCACAGCACGATAAACAGAGCCATCATGGCCGTGACGAAGTCGGCGTAGGCGACCTTCCAGGCACCTCCGTGGTGACCCCCATGTCCCGCGCTGCGCTTGATGATGATGGGGCGCGAGCCTTCAGCCATAGCGCCTCACGCCACGGGCGCCGGGTCCGCCCGCTTGCTCCGGCAGGCGTCTTCGACCTCTTTGAACCCCGGCCTGAGGTGCGGGGGAATCGCCCGCCGCGCCATCTCCACCGCCACGATCGGCGGCGTCCCCTTGACGAAGGATGTGATCGAGACGCGCAGCACGTGCTGGCAGGCCCGTTCCTCTTCCGCCGTCTTGCCCATCCTGGCGGCCAGCGGCCCCACCAGCCCGTAGCACAGCAGGATTCCCAGGAACGTTCCCACCAGCGCGGCCGCCACCTTGTGGCCGATCTCTTCCGGAGGCCCTCCCAGCGCTCCCATCGTGATCACCACGCCCAGAACCGCGGCCACAATCCCCAGGCCGGGCAGCGAATCCGCCATGGTGCTCAGAGCCGCCACCGGCTCGCCGGCCGCATGGTGATGCGCGTCCATGTCCAGCTCCATCATCTGGTCCAGGTCGAACGGCTCTACCGCGCCGATGGCCGCCGTGCGCAACGAGTCGCAGATGAAGCTCAGGATGTGGCGCTCGGCCAGAACCGCCGGATACGCCGTGAAGATCTTGCTCTTGACGGGCTCTTCGATGTCTCCCTCCACGGCCGCCCATCCTCCGCGCCGCGCCTGGTTGAACACCTGGAACATCATCTGCAGCATCTCGGAATAACGCCGCCGCGAGTACTTCGACGTGCCGAAGACCCCTTTGAGCCCGGCCGCGATCTCCTGCAGGATGTGAGTAGGGTTCGCCACCAGCACCGTGCCGATGGCCGCGCCGGCGATAATCACCAGTTCGGCCGGCTGGAGCAGGACGGCGATGTGGCCCTTCTCCATCAGATAGCCGCCCACCACCGCGCCGAAGACCACCAGGATTCCGATGATTGCAAACATGCGCCGTCCGCCTCAGATTGTCGTGACGCGATTCCCGCCCGCGGACAGGCTGGCCGCAAGAGCCTCCTCCGCGCGGGCCAGAATCGTCTCCGCCGTGTCGTCCGCCCGCACGGCGCTGCCTCCAATGGAGGCCTTTATCGCAAGGCGGTCTCCCCACCACGAGATCGCCGCTCCGCTCAGGATCCGTTGCAGCATCCCGGCCACTCTGGGAAGCGCGTGGGCCGGACAGTCCGCCAGAATCGCGGCGAACCGGTCCTGGGACCAGCAGCCAGCCACATCCGACGGCCGCAGATTGCCGGAGACCGTCCGCGCCGCCACACGCAGGACGGCCTCGGCCGCCGCGGCGCCGTGCGATTTCCGCAGTTCATCCAGACCCTCGATGGCAATCATAAGCAGCCCGAACGGGATGTGCGAGTCGGCGAAGTCCAGCAGGCACCCGTCCAGGTGGCGCCGGGCCGATTCTTGGTCCGGAATGCCCGTCAGCGGGTCCGCCGAGTCGCGCACTGCCTCGCTGTTTGGGTGCTCGTCGGTCTGGGGCAACAGCACCCGCTCGTCGAAGACCTCCGCCGCCCCGAGGATCGTCCCGCCGGGCTCGCGGATCGCCACCGACCGCACGCGCACCGGTACCCGCTGCCCGCCCTTGTGGCGCAGGAAGACATCCGCCACCCTCGGCTTGCCGTCGTTCATCGTTTCCAGCAGCGGGCAGGCCGCCCCGCACAGGATGCAGTTGTTTTCGTCGCAATGGACCAGCAGGTCGTCCTGGCAACGGCGCCCCACCACCTCCTGCCTCAGGTAGCCCGAGATCCTCTCCGCCCCCTCGTTCCACAACAGGATGCGCCGCTCGCGATCCACCAGGTACACGCCGTTCGGCATGCTCTCGAGCAGCGTCCTATAGACCTCGGGATCGAATGGCACCGTGCAGTCCCTCTCACTCTCATCGGCCGACATGCCTCCCGCGTTGACCGCGGTGCCTTGGACCCGCCCAGGCCGACGAGGGCGTCGGCCGCGGACCAGGGGGTCCGCCCCACTCCCGGCGTTGACCCCGAGGTCTTCTATCGACTAACCTCTAGTTGTAGATCGTTGAACTTGAGTTCCTCCGCCCTCATGCGCATCTCTGTCAAAGGCGAATACGCCCTGCAGGCTCTCTTCGATCTCGCCACCCACGATTCCGGCGACCCCATCCGCATCCACGACATTGCCCAGCGCCAGAAGATCCCGCAGAAGTTCCTCGAGTTGATCCTGGCCAGCCTGAAGCAGGCCGGGTTCGTGGAATCGCGGCGCGGGGCCGAGGGCGGCTACCTCCTGGCGCGCTCCCCCGCCGCCATTACCGTGGGAGAAGTGCTCCGGTTCGTGGAAAGCGCCGACGGCAAGTCGCGTGGCAGGCGCCGCGCCGACACGCCTTTCACCGAGATGTGGCGCAATGTCGATGAATCCATCTCCGGCATCATCGACCATACCAACTTCGCTGAACTGGCCCGCAGCTGGGCGGAACGGCAGAGTCACTATGTCCCCAACTGGGAAATCTAGGCTTTCGTCCTTCGAGGACAACTCACTCAGCATCGGGCGCACGCCGCTCATCCGGCTCAATCGCGTCGCCGGAGGCGCGCCCGCCACCGTACTGGTAAAGATCGAGGGCCGTAACCCGGCCTACTCGGTCAAAGACCGCATCGGCGCGGCGATGATTCTGGACGCCGAGAAGAGAGGGGTGCTCGGGCACGGCCGCGAAATCGTCGAGCCCACCAGCGGCAATACCGGCATCGCGCTGGCTTTCGTGGCCGCCGCGCGCGGCTATCCCATCACCCTGGTCATGCCGGAGAGCATGTCCCTCGAGCGCCGCAAAGTGCTGGCCGCTTTCAGCGCCAAAGTAATCCTCACCGATGCCGCCGGCGGCATGAAGGCCGCCATCGCGAAGGCGGACCAACTGATCGCATCCGACCCCGGCCGCTATTTTATGCCGGACCAGTTCAAGAATCCCGCCAATCCCGAGATCCATTTCCGGACCACCGGGCCGGAGATCTGGGAGGACACGGGCGGCGCGGTGGACGTCCTGGTCTCGGGCGTCGGCACCGGCGGCACCATCACCGGCGTCTCGCGTTACATCAAGAACGAAATGCACAAGCCCATCGTCGCGGTTGCGGTCGAGCCCACAGGCAGCCCGGTGATCGCGCAGGCCCTGCGTGGCGAGCCGCTCGCTCCCGGCCCGCACAAGATCCAGGGACTCGGCGCGGGCTTCATTCCCGCGACGCTCGATCTTTCCGTCGTCGATCGCGTCGAGCCGGTCACCAATGACGAGGCCATGGACTGGGCGCGCCGGCTGGCTAGCGAAGAGGGGATTCTCTCCGGCATCTCCTCCGGCGCCGCCGCGGCCGTTGCCGTTCGTCTGGCGCATTTGCCCGAGTTCGTGGGCAAGACTATCGTGGCCATTCTGCCCGACTCCGGCGAGCGCTATCTCAGCACCGTTCTGTTCGAGGGGCTATCATGAGGCATCGAACTCTATCCCGCCGCGGGTTTCTGGGAGCCGCGGCTCTGGCGGGCCCGTACCTGGCCCTTGGCAAGACCGGCGTCGCCAAGCCGGTCAAACGGGAGATGGGCCGGCTCGGCTTTGAGGCGACCACGCTTGGCCTGGGCGGGCAGTCGTCTCTGCAATGGACTCCGGCGGACGTCGATCCGGTCAAGATCGTTCTCAAGGCCTTCGATCTGGGCGTCAACTACTTCGACACGTCGAACGTTTACGGCCCCAGCCAGTCCAACTACGGCAAGGCATTCCGCGAGCTGCATCTGATTCCCGGCGAGGCCGGCTACGACGAGCGCAAGAGGCGCTCCCTATTTCTGACCAGCAAGACCGGCCTGCGATTCGGAAAGGGCGGCTGGTCGAAGCCCGGCCTGAGGAATTTCACCAACGGAGCGAACGGCTCGCACACTCTCGACGACGTCAGAAGGACCTTGAGCCTGGTCTTCGGCGATGGCAACGGAAACTATCCAGCCGGCGCCTGGCTCGACCAGGTGCTCATTCACGCCGTTTCCACCGTGGAGGAGGTCGAAGCCGCTTACGAAGGCTACCTGAACCCCGACCCGCGCGCCGAGAACATCGGCGCTCTGGCCGCGCTCCTCGATGTGCGCGACGGCACCAACCGCACCGGACTCAATCCCAAAGAAGAGAAGCTGATCCGGCACATCGGGTTTTCCGGCCACTATTCGCCGGCCGTGATGATCGAGATGATCCAGCGCGACGACCGCAACGCTCTCGACGGCATGCTGGTGGCGATCAACGCCAACGACCGGTTGCACTTCAACATGCAGTACAACGTCATTCCGGTTGCGGCGGCCCGGAACATGGGCCTGATCGCCATGAAGGTGTTCGCGGACGGGGCCATGTACACCAAGCCCGCCACCTGGTCCAGCAAGCCCGAGCACGTGGTGCGAATCGTCGGTTCGAGCGCGCTCCCCAGCCGGCCGCTGGTCGAGTACTCTCTCTCGACGCCCGGCATCCACACCGCCATCATCGGCATCGGGCAGATCGGCGCCGATCCCCAATCCTGCCAGTTGCTGCAGAACCTGGCCGCCGCGCAGATCGCCGCGGGCGCGCTGGGCGAATCCGACCGGCGCGCCATCGAGAAAGCGGCCAACGCCGTCAAGGACGGCAAGACGAACTACTTCCAGCTTGCCAGGCAGGAGTTGACGCCTCCGCGCGAAGCCGCGGTCGAACGCGCCGGCCAGGGCGCGGTCCGGCTGAAGTGGCAGACGGCCTACGCCGGAGACGAACCGATCGCGAGCTACGAGATCTGGCGCGATCGCGAAAAGATCGGTCAGGTGCCGTACCGGCCCCAGACCTCCAGGGCGCCGTTCGTCTTTGAAGACGCCGCGGCGGGCCCGGCCGCCCGCACCTACCAGATCGCCACCGTGGACGCGGCGGGCCGCACCGCCCGCACGGCGGACTTGACGATATAAGCGCTACCGGCAGATCCCCCGTTCGCTCCGGCGAACGAAGCTCACCAGGTGGCCGGTGTGCTCGGTGGGGATCTCGGCCTCGATCCGCTCAAGCGCCTGCTCCAGCTTCAGGCGCGACAGGAACAGGAGGCGGTAGGCCTGCTTGAGCGCTGCGATATCCGCTTCCGCGAACCCGGCGCGCTTCAGGCCGACCATGTTGAGCCCCGTGGGTTTCATGTGGTAGCCGCTGTAAAGAAAGAACGGCGCAAGGTCCAGATTCACCCTCGTCATGCCCGCCACCATGGCCAGCCGGCCGATGCGGGTGTACTGGTGGATGGCGATCCCGCCCGAGATGAAGGCCTGGTCTTCGATCTCGACGTGCCCCGCCACCAGCGCGCAACTGCAGATCACCGTGTTGTTTGCTATGCGGCAGTTGTGGGCGATGTGGCCGGAGGTCATGATGTAGTTCCCGTCGCCGATCATGGTCGCCGACTCGGGCGCCGTCCCGCGGGAGATCGTATAGTGCTCGCGAATGCGATTGCCGTTGCCGATGCGCAGGTAGCTGCGCTCGCCGGTGAAGGCTTTATCGAGCGGATCGGTGCCGAGCACCGTCCCGGCCGAGATTTCATTGCGGTCGCCGAGCGTGGTCCAGCGTTTTAAGTAGACGTAGGGCTCGAGATGGCAAAAAGCGCCCACCGAGACGTCCCGCTCGATGACGCAGTACTCGCCGACGGTGGTCTGCGGGCCGATGCAGGCATCCGGATCGATGCGCGCGGTGGGGGCAATCACCGCCGAGGAGTCGATGGCCATAGATTTGTATGATAGCTTGTAGCCTATGCGGGTACGCGAACTGGCGGAATGGTTGGGAGCGACGTTCGAGGGCGACGGCGAGCGGGAGCTGGCAGGCGTGGCTCCGATCGAAACCGCCGGCGCCGGCGACCTGGCGTTCATCGACAGCCGCAAGGCCGCCAAACAGGCGCAGGCGTCGGCCGCCGGCTGCCTGATCGTTCCCTCCGGTTCTCCGAACCCCGGCGGGCGCACCGTGATCTACGCCGCCCAGCCGCGCGCGGCCTTTGTGCGGGCGGTCAACCGGCTCCATCCGCCGCCGCCGGTCGAGGCCGGCATTCACCCCAGCGCCGTAATCGCCGAAACGGCGGAGATTGGTCCCGAGGCCGTGATCGGCCCGAACGTCAGCATCGGCGCGCACTCCAGGATTGGAGCGCGCTGCCGCATCGGCGCCGCGTGCGCCATCGGGAGCCGGGTCACCCTGGGCGAGGACTCGCTCCTCCACGCGCACGTCACGCTCTACGACGACGTGGACATCGGGGCGCGCGCAATCCTGCACTCCGGCAGCGTGATCGGGGCCGACGGCTTCGGGTTCTTCCTGGCGGGAGACCGCTATGAGAAGTTTCCCCAGATCGGCAGGGTCTCGATCGGAGACGACGTCGAGATTGGGGCCAATTCCTGCGTGGACCGCGCCGCTCTCGGCGTCACCTGGATCGGCGACGGCACCAAGCTCGACAACCTGGTCCAAGTGGCCCACAATTGCCGCATCGGCAAGCACGTCGTCATTGCGTCGCAGACCGGTATTTCCGGCGGCGTCATCGTCGAGGACTACGTGGTCATCGGCGGCCAGGTTGGCATCGGCGACAAGGTGCGGATTGAGACGCACGCGGTCCTCGGCTCCGGGTGCGGGGTGCTCACATCGAAGATCATCCGCTCCGGCCAAGTGGTGTGGGGCACGCCGGCGCGTCCGATCAAGGAGTACCTGGAGATGCTGGCCGGCCTGGGCCGGCTGCCCGAAGTGCGGAGCGAGTTGGCCGAGCTGCGGCGCCGCCTGGCGGAGTTGGAGGGCGGCGCGTCAAAGCCGTAACGGTCGAGCCAGGCCAAGCCTCAGGCCTTCGGGAATGAGATCAGCAGGGTGAGGCTGTGCGAAGGCTCGGACGTCACCTCGATGGTCGCGCCATGGGCCTCGGCGATCGTCCGGGCACTGGCCAGAGCCAGGCCGGTCCCGGCTGGAAACCGCGATCCGAACGGCTCGAACAGAGGCTCAATATCCTCCGGCGAGTATTCCACCGATGTGGACGTAATCTTGAGGACGACCCGTTCGTCCGCGCCCACGGTTTCGAGATGGACCGAGCGCCCAGGCGCCGAAATTCGCCGGAAGAAGGCCACGATATTCCGAAGCAAGTGCTGCATTTGCTCCAAATCGAGGTGCACCAGGGGCAGATCGGGCTGCAGGGCGAAGCTGAGTCCGGCTCCGTCCACAGGATTCCATTCCGAAAGGTTCCGGGCAACCACTTCCGTCAGGTCCAGCAGGTGGGTGTTCGGCGGCGTGCTCTGGAGAAAGTGGGCCGCATCGGCCAGCACCCATTGTATTTGACTCACTTCCTCCTGCAGCTTCACGAGCTGGCGCCGAGCCTTGGCCTCCGTGCGCGGCAAAACCATGTTCAAATAATGAGCGATTGACTCAATCGTGCTGAGAGGATGGCGCAGTTCCTGGCGGAGATGCCGGACGACCGTAGCAGGATCGTAGGGTGCCATTTCTTCCACCGGAGCCTCGGCGATCTCGGTAGACGTAGACATTTACTGTGGCTAAATTATAAGCTTATCAGTAGCTTGTCATGACAATTAAAAACAGTTAATGGTCGCAGTACTAACCACGGGTACCCTAACGTTAATCGGCCGTCAGCCATGCAGCCGTCAGCCATGCAGCCGTCAGCCATCGTCCGTCAGCAGTCGGCCCGACTCCTGGCTCCGAGCCCCCATTTGCCTCGCGGGTGATCATTGCGCTATGTTATAGAAACCACATTTGAGATCGAGATCCGGCCTCTCTACAAACCGCGAGCGCTTCCGGCGTTACCCAGAATGCCGCGGAGCCTTCCGCCATCCGACTCACACCCTTGGAGTTTCGAGATTGTTATGGTTTGATAGGGAAGGCCTATCCGCATGAGCGCGCCAATCCTCTTGAAGACACCGCATGTATCCAGGTAGACAGTTTCCGCCACGCCGGCCCAGAATCCGGGAGAACGTCAATGAGGCGATCCGCGCCCGCGAAGTGCGCGCGGTTTTCCCCGACGGTTCCGTCGAAATCATGCCCACGCAGGCTGCGATCCGCAGGGCCCAGGAATTGGGGCTGGATCTCATCCTGGTGGCGCCCACTGCCGAGCCGCCCGTCGCCAAGGCGATGGACTACGGCCAGTGGCAATACGAGAACAAGAAGAAGCAGCAGGAAGCCAAGAAGAAGCAGCACGTCATCCAGGTCAAAGAGATCAAGTTCCGGCCCAACACCGACGACCACGATTACGATTTCAAGAAGAACCACGCCATCCGCTTCCTACAGGAAGGCAACCGCGTGAAGGCCGTGGTGCAATTCCGCGGCCGCGAAATCGCGCACGTGGACCTGGGCCAGAAGCTGCTGCAGCGCTTCGCGCAGGACCTCTCCCAGGTCGGGCAGGTCGAAGGGCATCCGCGCCTGGAAGGCAAGATGGCCCACGTCATCATCAGCCCGGTGAAGAAGGAAAAGGAAAAGGAGAAGCCGAAGCCGCCCGCTGCCGGCTCTCCGGTGCCGCCGCCGGCGGGCCGGGTCTGAAGGCAGCCATCGGCGGTCAGCCTTCAGCCAAAGCGGCCGTCGCCGCGCCGGAGGGCCTGTGCCTCAACGCGGTGCACTCGGTCTGAGGTCGACGTGGTGGAACGCCTTCGGCGAAGCGGCCGGCTCTGAAGGCTGAAAGCTGACGGCTGACGGCTAGTAAAACAGGTACTTGCGCCACTTCTCGTCGCTGCGGCCGAGCAGGCGTATCAGGTGGCGGCTGGTGTGCAGCGTGAAGGGGCGCGGCTGGCGCTCCAGCTTCATGCCCGCCTCGTCCGGCGTGCGGCCGCCCTTCCGGTTGTTGCAGGGATGGCAGCAGGCGACCAGGTTCTCCCAGGTGGTCTCGCCATGACGGGAGCGGGGAATCACGTGGTCGAGCGTCAGTTCGCCGGACGGCAAGGGGCGCAGGCAGTACTGACAAGTGTAGCGGTCGCGCATCAGGATGCTCTTGCGGGACAGCGACCGCGTCTGGTGCGGAATGCGCCGGTATTCGAGCAGGCGGATCACGGAAGGCAGATGCAGCGTCTGCCGCGCCGAATGCAGCGCCGTCGAGGAGAACTCCTCGGGATGCGCGACGCCCTTGAGAACCAGGATCAGGGCCCGCCGCGCCGCGCAGATGTTGATCGGCTCGTAGCTCGCGTTCAGAACCAACACCGGCTTCTGCAACCCCTTCATGGCCGCCTTCACGAGACCCCCACTGCCATGGATCCCACCAGGAAGGGTTCGGCGCCGATGCGCCGGTCGACGCGGGCCAGCGTCAGCAGCGCGACGTAGCTCGCGCCCGCCCGCCGCAGAGCCGCGGCACACGCCGCCGCCGTCGCGCCGGTGGTCATCACGTCGTCCACCAGGAGCACGCGGCGGCCCGCGATGGCCTGCGGCCGCGCGACCTTGAACGCGCCGGCGACATTGGCCCTGCGTTTCGCGTTGCTCAAACCGGCCTGGGCCGTTGTGGTCCGCCTGCGGCGCACGGCGTTGGTGACCGGCAGCCCGTAGCGCCGGGCGACGGCGCGCGCCAGCAGCTCCGACTGGTTGAAGCCGCGCTCCAGGCGGCGGCGCCAGTGCAGCGGCACAGGCACCACGGCGTCGAAGGATTGGTCGCGTGGCACAGCCGAGGCGATCATCTCCCCCAGCGGCCCGGCCAGCGTCCGGATCCGTGCGTACTTGAAGAGGTGAATCAGCTTGCGCAGCGTGTCCTGGTAAGAGCCGAACGAGTAGGCGGCGTTGAATCCGCGCAGCCCGCGGCGGCACAGCTCGCAGCGGCCCTGCTCGTCGAGCGGCGCCGGATTCAGGAACGGCGTCCGGCACTGGACGCAGAAGTACTCGGCCGCCATAGGCTGGGGCTGCGCCAGGCAGGCGCGGCACACCGGAATGCGCGACACGTTGGTGAGGGGCTGGCCGCAGACGCGGCAGTCATCGGGGAAGAAAAGATTGAAGAGGGCCGCAGGAATCTTGCGGAGTGACGATGTGAACGCCGCCGGGACGTTCCCGATGGAAAGACTACTCGAGAAGACCCACCTCCCAAGCTTCCAGTCTACAACAACGTCCGAGAAGGATAGTTTACACCCGCGTGACAATCCGTATACTTTTAGCAGATGGAATTCGAGGCCGACTACAGCGACACGGACCCGCGCGCGCTCGAGGTCATGTACGATTTGCAGCGCAGGATGCCGCCGGGGGAGAAGGCTGCGCTGGCGTTGCAGATGTCCGCCATGCTGCTGCGGCTCTCCGAGGCTGGGGTCCGCTCGGAGTATCCGGCGGCGGGCGAGGACGAAGTATTGGTGCGAGTGGCCGCGCGCCATCTGGACCCGGAGACCGTCATGCGGGTTTACGGTTGGTGCCCCGATGCCCATCTCTGACCCGACGGCCGCTTTCGGATGCCTACTGGCGGCGCTCGACCGTCTCGGGGTGCGGTACGTGGTGGGCGGAGCGCTGGCCAGCTCCATCCGCGGCATGGGTCGCGCCACGATGGACATCGACCTGGTGGCCGAGTTGAGCCCGGCTCAGGCCGCCGCCCTCGCGTCGGCGTTGAAGGACGAGTTTTATGCCGATGCCGATATGATTCGCGAGGCGCTCGACCGCGGCGTCTCGTTCAACGTGATCCATTTCAAGAGCAGCTACAAGTTCGACCTGTTTCCCGTGGTGTCCGAGTTCGAGCGTTCGCAATTGGCCCGCGGCGCGATGGTGGAGGCTGTCCCGTTTGGCACGGCGCCTCTGCGGTTTCGAGTCGCCTCGGCGGAGGACATCATTCTCGCCAAGCTGGCCTGGTTCCGGAAGGGCGGGTGCGTGTCCACGCGCCAGTGGAACGACGTGCTCGGTGTGGTGCGGATTCAGGGCGACCGGCTCGACCGCGGCTACCTGGGCGAGTGGGCGGCGCGGCTGGGCGTTGGGGAATTGTTGGGCGACGCCTTGCGCCAGGGTTCTACGCCTCTTTCGGGAGGCCCTCGTCGGCCAGAAACGCCATAGTCTTCATGCCCGAAATGTCGAACCGCTTGCGGCAGCGCAGGTTCTTGCAGGCGGCCTTGTCGTCGAGCAAGACCATGTAGCTTTGCGCCTTCTGGAACTTGAGGCGGTCGTCGGCGTTGGCGCCGCCGGGCAGGCGGTCCTTCTTCTTGCGCACCAGCCAGCGCAGGTCCTGCTTGCTGGGGGTTCGGCAGAAGGGGCACACCAACTCGGCCGCCTTCACCGTTTGGGTCTCGTTGTAAAAAGCCCGCTCGTCCATGATCCTTCTAGTGTATTGCGTTCCCGACGGAAACGCCCGCCCGCCGCAACACCGCCTCCACATCCGCGGCGCTGAGCCGGGACGCGTCGTATTCGACCATCAAGCCGCCGGGCACCGGTTCGATGCGCAACATGCCGTAGATCGAGCGCGCCGCCGCTATGCGATCGAGCGCCGCGGCGTTCAGGGGCCGCTCGACGTCGAATTGGATCTCAACCTTGGTCATCGCCTTCCCCAGGATAGCCGAGCTTCCAGAGGATCTGCTTCAACATGCCCAGCCAGACCTCGGCGTCCCGCGCCGGCAGGTCGAGACGGCGCACCAGGCGGCGCACCTTCTGTGTGGTGGAGGAGGCCGTGCGCGGGTTGACGTAGCCGCTGGCGCGCAGGGCGTCGAGCAGCATGGTGGTGAAGCGCTCGCGATCCGCCGCACTGGCGGGTTTGAGCGGCCGCGGTGCTATGCTGGCGGCGCGCGGATCGCGCACGACTTCATACAGGCACAGCGCCACCGCCTGCCCCAGGTTCATGGTGCCGTGCGCCTCGCGGGTGGGGATGCGCATGAGCCAATGGCAATGGCTGAGGTCGTCGTTCGAGAGGCCGAACTTCTCGGAGCCGAACAGCAGCGCGACGTTGCCTGCGCCCATTTCCCGCCGCAGGAGCCGCGCGCCGTATTCGAGGCGCCGCAGCGGATGCTGCAACTCGCGGTGGCCGACCGCCGTGGTGCCGACAACCAGCGTGCAATCCGCCACCGCATCGGCCACCGTGCGCACCTCTTCCGCCGATGCGAGCAGCGCGGCCGCGCCCACCGCGGAGCGCGCCTCCCGGAACGCGACGTCGTAGGGATTGACCACGCGCAGGCGCGTGAACCCGAAGTTGCTCATGGCACGCGCCGCCGCGCCGATGTTCAGCGGGTTGCGCGTGGCCACCAGGACGACGCGGAGGCGATTGAGGTTGAGTGAGACGCGAAGCTGGCTCATTTCGAAGTGAAGATTACGTACCGGAACCTTGCGCCCCGCTCCGTCACGTCGAACTGAAATGCGTTCCTGCCATCTTTTGTAGAAGCGGTGAAGTAGTTCAGAAGGGTATCGGTGTATGTTCCGGTGTCGAAAGTGAACATCGGGGCCTTTTGCAGAACCTCCGTGACGTCGAGCCGTTCGGTCGAGCGAGCGCCAACTTTCACTCCTTGGGCGAGACTGCCTTTGTTGGCCGAATCAAAGATCACAAGCAGTGACCGGTTCCCTGTTCTTGGTGCTTCACCCCACCCGAGAGTGCGGCCGTCTTCCGTCTGAGGAGTCCCAAACCTCTCAATTACTGCCTCGCGCGGTTTTCCTAGCAGGTCCCCGTAGGCGCCCCTCAGGGCGAGAGCCTCATCGACTGAGAAGGCCGGAGGAGTTGTCGTGATTCTGTCCGCTGGGCGGACGAACTGAATGACGTCGCGGATCAGTTCCGAGACGGCCACGCTCCTGAAGATGGTTACGCCAAGGAAGCTGAGCGAGCCGAGGGCGGCGCTTAGGAGGGCCATGCAAACGGCAACGCGTACAACTATCTGTGGATGCCCCATGCACGCGCGCAACTTACCGTACCATGTGTTATACCAACGATCGTAGGCCTTGACCTCAAGGGGGTACTCCCTCTTGGTTTCAAGCGGCGCCCCGGGTCGTCCAAGCCGGGCGCGATACCAGTGGTTTATCACCATCGAAGACGCAAGGCTACTCTCGTCGTCCTTGATGGTGCATCTGAGCTGCTCGTTGTAGCGCCTCAAAAAGTTCTTGTCGAACTGGAGCGCTTCACAAAAGACAGCTCGCCGGTGACCGTTGCTGTTATAGGTGAGTTTCACGATGCATCGCGCCGGCAGGTCTGGATACTTAAGCCAGACGAAGCCTTGTGCAATGTCCTCGTGCAGAGCTGCGTAAAGTTTGTACTGCTTCGGCGCTGCCATACCTCGGTTATTATCTACCTGCGACAAGCGCCCGGTAAAGTGTTGCCTGGCTCACCTTGAAAAGCGCGGCCACCTTCGGCTCCAGCAATCCGGGACGGCCAATGCAGTCTGCACGTAACACGCACACCCCATAGAGCCGAGTCGGTTGTGGCGTTCCGGAAGTCGAGGGAGTTTGGGGTTCGGATGTCGCCCGCCCCCGTCCCGCTCATCGCACCCGCAGCAGCCGCGGCGTGGACCAGTTGCCCGGCGACCCCTTGACGTCGTTGGCGCGGACGCGCCACCAGAACGTTCCTTTCGCGAGCGGGTCGATGGTGACGCCCGGCATCGGAACGGTTCGGCTGATGGCCGCCGGAGTGTCGAACTGGGAGCTGCCCGCCACTTCAATCGTGTAGGAAGCAGCGCCTTCCACGCTGGACCATGAAAACTCGTTCGAGGCGTTGCCCGCCACGGCGGCGCCGTAGGAGGGCGCGACGGGAACGGGCGCAGCCAGCAAATCCTGGCTATCGGCGGCCGTGACGTCGAACGCCGCCGTTTTGGTGACGCCTTCGAGCGACGCGGTGATCGTGATATTCGCGGTTGAGGTTGAGTGAGCCGCGCGGACCGGGAATGTGGCGCCGGTTGCGCTGGCGGAGATGGTCACCTCGGGCGGAACCGACGCGCGCGCAGCGTCGCTCGATGTCAGGTGAACGGTCGTGGTGCCGGGAGCGGGCGCCTCCAGGGTCAGCACCCCGTCCGCTACACTGCCGGCCGCGAGGACTCCGAGGCGGACGGCCACCCCGGAGAGCACTGCCGGCGCCGGCTGAGGGCCGATCCGCAGCGTTGCGAGCCGCCGTTCGCCCTGCGAGTTTACCAGGATGTTCACCTCGGCGTTGCCGGCGACTTTTGCGGTCGCGATGGGGAACCGCGCCGACATCTCTCCGGCCGGGAAAAGCACGCGGGCCGGGAGGGACACCAGCGAGCCGTCGCTCGACGAGATCAGCACCGAGGCGCCGCCCTCCGGCGCGCGGTCGTCGAGCGTGACCAGCGCGTCCACCACCCCGCCGCTTCCAATGCTGGTGGGGTTGAGCGCGATGGCGCGCACGGATGCGGCGAGCGGCGGAGGCAGGATTTCCAGCTTGCGCGTGACGGACCACGGGCCGGGCTTGCCGCGCGGGTCGAGCGCGCGCACGCGCCACCAGAGCGGTCCGGCGACCGGCAGTTCGAGAGCGAAGCGCGGCACGAGGGTCGTGTCTTCCGCGTACACTGCGGTGAACTCCTCCCGATCGGCGATCTGAATGGCATAGGCGGCTGCGCCGTCGACCGGCGTCCACTCGAACGCGACCGAGTAAGGAACGCGGTCGTTTGCGAGCGGATAGAGGAGTCTGGGCACACGACCCGGCTGGATCTTGGGCGCTTCGCCAGGGCCCGGCTGGTCCGGGGGATGAATCGCGCGGCCGGCGGCAAGCGCTTCGAAATCCGCGTCCCGAAGGGCGGAGAGCCGGGTGACCGCGCGCAGCACGCCCCGGGCATCCAGCACGAAAGTCCGCGGGATTGTATCGACGCCGTAGGAGCGGTGCATCGCGCCTTCCGGATCGAGCGCCACCCAGCCGGCCAGCGGCCGCTTCTTCAGGAACTCGGCGACGACTTCGGGATCTTCCGCGCTGATGGCGATGAATGGAACGCGGTCCTTGAATTTCTCCGCCAGCGCGTTCCAGCGGGGAATCTGGTCGAGCGAGGGAGCGCTCCAGGTGGCCCAGAACTGGAGCACCAGCGGCTTCCCCTGCGGCAGTCGCCAGCTTCCGTGGACGCCGGCAGGCGCCTGTAGAATTTCCAGCGAACGGAGCGGCGGCGCCGTCTCGCCCACGCTCAGAGAGGCCGCCACCACGAGCAGTGCCAGCATATGAGCCTAGTGTAGATGGACGCGGAGGCCGCCGGAAACGTGGACTCGCTCAGCGGGCCGGCGGGAAGTAGTACAGCAGCATCCCTTTTCCGACGCGCTCGACCGGTTTCACGGTGGTGCGGTCGGGCCACGGGGTGGCGGGCGGGTTTACTCCCATGCGCATGACCTTCCACATGGTGAGGCTCACAGCATTCCAGCCGGGCGAGGGAGCGAGCGGCGAGCCGAAATCCATGGGCGGCAGGCCGCGCCGGTCATAGAAGTCGAAGACCAGCGGCTGGAAAGTGACGCTGGCGGCGCCGATCTCGCGCAGCCGCGTTGCGAGGCGCGTCATGTCCTGGCCCCAGTCGAGGTCGGAATCGGCCACGATGCGCTCGGGCTGGTCTCCGGCAATGGCGTTGAAGTAAGGGAGATAGTCGGGGTGGGCGCCCAGCGACGTGAGCGCGAACCAGCCAGTCAGGACCACAAACGCGGCCTTGGCCCAGCCACGGCGGCGCGCCAGCTCGTAAAGGCGCACGGTGCCGATGGCCGCCATGATCGCTAGGCCGAGATAGATCGGAAGGATGTGGCGCAGGCCGACGTTGATGTGGCCGGCCATGCCCACGCCGAGGATGGCTAGGGCGAAGCCCAGCGGGACGAGGTAGGCCCCGCTCATCTGGCGCCAGCGCGCCAGCGAGATCGCCGCGCCGAACCCCGACAGAGCCAGGAACGGAAGCGGCGTCTTCACCGCCAGCACCACGGGGAAGAAATACCACCAGCCGAAGACCTCATGATGGCCCAGAAGGTAGGCGAGATGGCCGTTGCGGTTGTGCTCGATGACGCTGCGAATGCCGCTGTAGAGTTCAGGGGCGGGCAGGGAGATCCCCGCCCAGGGCGATGGGCCGAAGTGGAAGCGGTAACCCGCCCAGATCGCCAGGATCGCGACGCCGCCGGCGGCCGCGAGCGGAAGCGCCAGGCGGCCGGCGTGTGCGAAGAAGCGGCGGAAGCCCGGCCGCGCGCCCACCAGATAAGCGAGCAGAGCGACCGCGGCCGCCGCCGGGAAGAACACCAGGCTCGAAAACTTCGACAGTACCGCCAGCGCGCCCGCAACGCCGAAAAGCGCGCTGCGGCGCAGGGTCGGGTTTTCCGCCCAGGCCAGCATGGCCACGAAAGCCGCGCCTACGAAGGCGGTCAGGGCCATGTCGGTGGTGCCCAGGCCGGCGTGCGCGAGGACCGCCGGAAGAAAACTGAAGAGCCACACGGACACGACCGCGGTGGGAATCCCGAAAAACCTGCGCGCCCAGAAGTAGACGGCCAGACACGCGACCCAGAAGAAGGGCAGGACGCCCAACCGCGAGAGAACCAGCGTGCGATCGTAATGGTCCCCGGCGTAGTAGATGTGCTGGCCCTCGTCGTACATGCCGAACTGAGTCGGGTTGCGGTCCCAGACGCCCTGCAGACGGATGCCGCTCAGGTACGGGCCCAGTGCGGCGGCGAAGCGCGCGAGCGGCGGGTGCTGGTCCTCCATCCGGTACGTGCCGCGCTCGAGCCACTCCATCCCGCAGGCGATGTGCGCCGGCTCGTCGACGGTGTGGTTGAAGACGGTGTAGGTGGCGACGATCCGCAGGGAGCCCAGCGCGACGGCGCCGGCGACGAGCAGCATCGCGAGATGTTGCCGCGCCCAGCCTGGCTGGACTTGGGGTTTGCGAACCGGTGGGCGCGCGCGCTGTTTCTTGCGTGGAATACGAACCAGTCTAGCGCAGGCCGCGCACTCCAGCCGCGCAGCCGGTTAGAATTGATGGGTTGAAGGCTACGAAACGGCGGGCCCGGGGCCCGCAGCAATCCGCTCCGGCAAAGAAGACAGCGGCGCGTCCCGTGGCGCTCCCGGAACTGACGCAACGGGTGTGGCGGATTTCCGCTGCGGCCATCCTCGCGGTGGGCGGCCTCCTGCGGCTGTACCAGTTGGGGCTGAAGCCGCTGCACCACGACGAGGGCGTGAACGGCGTTTTCCTGGTGCGCCTGCTGCACGAGGGATACTACCATTACGATCCCGCCAACTATCACGGCCCGACGCTGTACTACCTCGCGCTGCTGGTCGTCCGCTTAGGCCGTCTTTTCCACGGCGACGGCCTGAGCGAAGCGTCCCTGCGGGTAATCGCCGCGATTTTCGGCATCGCCATCGTGGCCCTGGTGCTGTGGATGCATCGGCTGCTCGGCAAGCGCGAGGCGCTGGTTGCGGCGGCCCTGATCGCCATTTCCCCCGGCGCGGTCTTCTACTCGCGTTACTTCATCCACGAGACGCTTTTCGTCTTCTTCACGCTGGCGATCGCGGTGTGCGGGTGGCAGGCCTGGCACCGATCCGATCCGCGGTACCTCCCTATCGGCGCTCTGGCGGCGGCGCTTCTCTTCGCGACCAAGGAGACCGCGCTGGTTTCGCTCGTGGTGCTGGCGCTCGCCGTCGTGACGCAGCGGGTGTGGGCTCGGATGCGGGAAGGCCCCCGGGCTGCGGCGCATGCCGGCCGCGGGTTCTGGCAGCGGCTCGGTGGCTGGCCGCGCGCCTCCATTTACGTGTCCCTCGGCGTGGTTCTTTTCGGCGCCGCGTACGTCCTGTTCTATTCGTCGTTCTTCACCAACCCGAAAGGGATTCGCGACTCCCTGGCGACCTTCACCATCTGGACCAAGACCGGATTCAGCATGGAGTTCTTTCCGAAGTACGCCTATGTTACGTGGATCTGGCAGGAGGAGTGGCCGCTGCTGCTGGTCGCGGTGGTGGGGACCGCGGTCGTGGTGTGGAACAGGCTGAGCAGCTTCGCGGCGTTCGTAGGCATCTGGGCCGCGGGCCTCTTCGCGGCCTACACGCTGATTCCTTACAAGGAACCGTGGCTGGCGCAGAACTTCACCATCCCGGCGGCCATCGCCGGCGGGTACGGGGCCGTGCGGCTTTGGGAGCGGACGCGGGTCCTGGCGTTCGTGGGGCTGGGCTTGGCGATCGTGCTCCTCTACCAGACCATCCACCTGAACTTCGTGCGTTACGACGATGAAACCGAGCCCTACGTGTACATGCAAACGACGCGGGAGGTCAACGACCTGGTGCGCGAAGTCCACGCCATGGCTAAGCGCACGGGCGCCGGCGCCGGGATGGCGATCTCCCTCGTAGCCCCGGAATACTGGCCGCTGCCCTGGTACCTGCGCGACTACAGGAATGCCGGCTATTGGGGCCACATCGTCCCCACGCAGGCTCCCGTCGTGATCAGCTCGAAAGACCAGGCGTGGGAGCTTAAAGACAGGCTGGGGCCGGCCTACCAGTTCGTCCGCTTCTACGATCTGCGGCCGGGAGTGACGCTGGCGCTGTTCACGCGCAAGTGACGGGGCTGGGCGGCTTGCGTGTAACTACAAAAAGAGCTACATTCAGGAATGAAGTACGAATGGGACGAAGCTAAGGACCGGGCGAACTTCGTCAAGCATGGCTTGAGCTTCGAGGATGCCGAGCAGGTGTTTTCCGGGCCTTGCGTCACATTCGACGATGACCGCCTCGACTATGGAGAGCAGCGGCTCATCACGTTGGGCTTGCTGGAGCGACGGCTGGTAGTGATAGCCCACACACCGCGCGCTGAAGGAACGCGCATCATCTCCATGAGGAAGGGCAACCGCCGTGAGCAAAAAATCTATCAAGAGCGACTTGGCACGGATTGACCGGACGCGGGATGCCGATATCGACTACTCGGACATTCCGCCGCTCGACAAGACGTTTCTCAAGAAGGCAACGGTCGCATGGCCACCCGTGAAAAGGCAATTGACGATCCGCCTCGATGCGGACGTGCTCGATTGGCTCAAAGGCCACGGCAGAGGCTACCAGACGCGCATCAACCGCATCCTCCGCGTCGTGATGGAGAGCCAGCCGCCCCGGCGCGCTCACCGCTAGACAGGCACGCGCCGGACGAGCCGCGCGATTCTAACCGACCTTCATCTCCTGGCGCGCGGCCGGCTTCGGCAGTCGGCCGAGGAAGTCGTCGATCCGCCGCACGGCTTCCATCAGGTTCTCGTAGGACGCCGCGTAGCTGAAGCGTACGTAGCCGTCGCCGTATTCGCCAAAGGCCGTGCCGCTGAGGCAGGCCACGCCCGCCTCGTGCAAGAGCCGGTGGGCCATCTCGCGCGAGCCGAGGCCGGTTCCACGGATGTTCGGGAAGGCGTAGAACGCGCCGCCCGGCAGCGCGCAGCGGAAGCCGGGGATCGAGTTGAGGCCGGCGCAGAAGGCGTCGCGGCGGCGGCGGAATTCGGCGATCATGCGCTGGGCGTCGTCCTGCGGTCCGTCGAGCGCGGCGATGGCCGCGCGCTGCGAGAAGCTGGCGGTGCAGGAATTCGAGTTCACCATCAGCTTGTTCACCGATTCGGCCAGCCACTCCGGCATCACGCCGAAGCCCATGCGCCAGCCGGTCATGGCGTAGGTTTTCGAGAAGCCATCCAGAATGACGGTCTGATCCTTCATCTCGGGGAAGCTCGCCACAGAGACAGGCGCTTCCTCGTACCAGATGCGAGAGTAGATTTCGTCTGAGAGGACCATCAGATCGCGGCCGCGCACCAGGTCGGCAATGGCACGAACGTCGTCGGCCGGGATCACGCCGCCGGTCGGGTTCTGCGGCGAATTGAGGATCAGCAGCCGCGTGCGCTCGTTGATCTTCGAGCGCAGCAGGTCCAGATCGAACGAGAAACCCCGCTCTTCGATGAGCGGCATGGGCACCGGCACGCCGCCGGCGAAGCGGATCATGGATTCATAGATGGGGAAGCCCGGGTTGGGATAAATGACCTCATCGCCGTGGTCAACCAGGGCCAGGATGGAGAAGAAGATGATCGGCTTGCCGCCGGGAACCACGCAGACGTTTTCGGGACCGGCGGAAATGCCGCGCGTCCGCGAGACATAGTTTGCGATGGCCGCGCGCACGTCGGGGAAGCCCTGCGTGGGGCCGTAGTGCGTCCAGCCTTCGTCGAGGGCCCTCTGGGCCTCCTCTATAATGTGCCGCGGTGTCGGGAAATCTGGTTCGCCGATCTCCAGGTGAATGACGCTCCGCCCCTGAGCTTCGAGCTTGCGCGCCTCGACCATCACATCGAAGGCCGTTTCGACGCCGATGCGGCCCATCCGTTCCGCTTGTCTCATTGGTCCGCCTTCCTGAAATACGGCACACCGTTGCGCGTTTCAGCCAGCTCGACCTTCTCGTCGATCGAAACGCGGTCTCCCAGGATTCGCCCGGTGACCCGCGAGCCGTCGTCGCGAGTGACGATCGCGATCTGGTAGGGCGCCTCGTTCACGTAGGCCGCGGGCGCCGAGTGGACGACCGTTTCCGTGTAGACCTTCATGCCGCCCTCAGTATGGTCACCACGGCGCTGGCGCCGGAGCCGCCCAAGTTCTCGGCCAGGCCCAGCTCGTGGCGCGGGAGCTGCATCTCGCCGGCTTCGCCGCGGATTTGCAGGGCCACGTCGCAGATCTGTCCCACGCCCGTGGCGCCCACCGGATGCCCCTTGGCCTTGAGCCCGCCGCTGGCGTTCACCGGGAGCGGCCCCGTGGGGAGCGTGCAACCCTCCGAGGTGTAGCGGCCGCCCTGGCCGCGCGGGGCGAAGCCGAGGTCCTCCAGAGCCACGATCTCCGCGATGGTGAAGCAGTCGTGCAGCTCGGCGAACTCGATTTCGCGCGGGCCGACGCCCGCCATCTTGTAAGCCTGCTCGGCCGCGCGTTTGACCGCGGGGAAAGTGGTGATGTCTTCCTTTTCGTCCAGAGCGAAGCGGTCGGAGGTCTGCGCCACCGCGGCGATGCGCACCGGCCTGGCGGTGAACTCCGCCGCGCGCTCGAGCGGGGCCAGCAGGACTGCCGCGGCGCCATCGCTTACGAGCGAGCAATCGTAGACGGTCAGCGGATCGGCCACCGGCTTGCCGGCCAGCGCCTGCTCAAGGGTGATTATCTTGCGCATGTGCGCGTAAGGATTGCGGGCTCCGTTGGCGTGGTTCTTCACCGCTACCGCGGCCAGGTCCTCGCGGCGCGTGCCGAAATCGTGCATGTGGCGGCGCGCGATCATGGCGAACAGGGCGGGGAAGGTCGCGCCGGCCTTCATCTCGCCGGAAACATCGCCGGCGGAGGCCAGGATCTCAGCCACGCGCGGGGTCGCCTGCGAAGTCATCTTCTCGACGCCGGCCACGAGGACAACATCGTAGATGCCCGCCGCCACCGCGGCCCAGGCGTGGAAGAACGCGGCTCCGCCCGAGGCGCAGGCGGCCTCGAAGCGCGTGGCCGGGATTCCCTCCAGTCCCAGGCCCTGTCCGATGTAAGGCGCCAGGTGGTTCTGGCCGACGAACGCGGGGCCGGCGAAGTTGCCCAGATAGAACGCCTCCACCTGCGACGCCCGCACGTGCCCGTTTTCGAGGCACTTGCGTCCGGCCTCGACGGCCAGCGAGCGTAGATCGCGATCGGGGAAGGCGCCAAACGGGGTTTTGCCGAGACCGATGACCGCAACTGGTCTCATACTACAATCAGGATAGCGCCATAATGCAGCACAGTACCCTGCGCCTCTGCCGTGGGGCGGACCCTCTGGTCCGCGCGGGTCCCCCTGGACCCGCCTTAGCTCATCGGTGGCACGCCCGGGCCGACGAGGGCGTCGGCCGCGGACCAGGGGGTCCGCCCCACGGCGCTCCACGCTCCAGGCTCCTTGCGCGTCATAAAGTTGTAGGCGCATGTCCAGCTTGGTGTGGCCAGTCATGAGCGAAGCGGTCGAGCCGGTGCTCGAGGACTCACTGGCGCGCCAGAACCGCTTCATTTCCGAGAACTTGCGCCGGATCTTCCTGCTGGTCTATAGGATGGTCGGCAACGTCGCCGATGCACAGGACCTGACCCAGGAGGTTTTCGTCAAGGCCTTGCAGCGGCGCGACCAACTCAAAGACGAGGAGAAAGCCGCGCATTGGCTTTCGCGCATCGCCACCAACACGGCCATCGACTTCCTGCGCCGTCACGGGCGTCTCGCCTTTTGCGAGCTGGACGACATGCCGGAGCAGGCGGGCAGCTCGCCCCTGGAAAGCCCTGAGGCGCGGGTGCTGCGCGCCGAGCGCGAAGCGATCCTCGAAGGCGGCCTCGCGACGCTCACGGCCCGTGAGCGTGCCGCGTTGCTGCTACGGGATGTGGAAGGGCTGCCGGCTGAGGAGGTGGCGCGCCACATGGCCTGTTCGAAGGCCACGGTGCGCTCGCACATCGCCAATGCGCGGGTGAAGTTCCGCCGCTACCTGAGCAGGAGGAAGACGTGAAACACCCGGCGGAAACGGCGCTCGCGCTCTATGCAGGCGGGGACCTCGGCTGGTGGACGCGGCTTGGAATCGGGCGCCACGTGCGACAGTGCGGGCCCTGCCGCCGCCAGGTAGAGGAGTTCCGCACCGTTTGTGAGATGTTGCAGGCGGAGCGGGAGAAGCTGCCGCCGAATCTCGAGTGGAGCGAGGCGGCTGCCGCGATGCGGGCCAACATCCGGCTGGGCATCGCCGCGGGCGAGTGCGTTGCGGAGCCCGAACGGATGCGGAGTCCGTGGCGCCCCGCGCTGGCGCTTCCGGTTCTGCTGCTGATCGTGGCCGGGTGGATTCTCCAGAGCCTTCCGCCGGCGGCGAAGCGCGCTTCGGCGCCGGAGCGGGCCGGCGGCGCGCTGGTGCTCGATGCCAGCCCGGCGGGAATCGGCGTGGAACGGGACGGCCGCGGCTTCCAGCTTTTGCGGCCGGCCGCGGCCGAAAGCGTGGAGGTCTCGGTGCGAGGCGACTCCGTCCGCTCGCGGTATGTCGACAGCGAGACGGGGCAGGTGACCATCAGCCATGTGTATGCGGAATAGATCGCTCTTGGCGCTGCTGAGCGTTGTGGCGCTCTGGGCGCAGGCGCCGCAGCCCTCGAGTTCGGTGAAGGTCAACTTCCCGAACGATTCGCCGGTGGCGCTGGTCTCCGCCGATTGGGGCGAATCGAGGACCGAGGCGCGCGGCGGAGCGCTGCTGCTCGATCTGCACACTTCGCTTTCGCTGCGCAACACCGGGCAGGCGCGCATCCGGGGCGTTACCTTGCTGGTGCAGGCGCAGGAGGTCACGGCCGGGGGCAAGGCTTCGGTGACGGTGCCGAGCGTGGACATCGGGCCGGGCGAGACTTTCCCCATCCGCATCGACCTGCGGCTGCTGCGCCCCATGATGGGGGGCGGCCCGCTAGCCGAGATCACGCTCGATGGAGTGCTGTTCGAAAATCTCTCCTTCTACGGCCCGAACCGGCTGAACTCGCGGCGCGCGATGACGGTGTGGGAACTGGAGGCGCGGCGCGACCGGCGCTATCTCAAGTCGATTCTCGAGTCGCGCGGGCCGGAGGGTTTGCGGCAAGAGGCGCTGGCCACGCTGGCGCGGCTGGCGGACCGGCCGCAGCTCGATGTGCAGGTGATCCCGCGCGGGCGCACCACGGCGGTCGCTAGCGCCGCGGAGCGCCCGATCGAGTTCGTCTGCCTGCATCTTCCCGACGCGCCGCTCGAGCCGGTCGGCGGCCTGGCCCGCGTGGTGGGAGGCGAGGCGCGCGCGCCGCGTATCGAGGTGGTGAACCGCTCCAGCCGGCCGGTCCGGTACTTCGAGATCGGCTGGATCGTCAAGGACCGCCAGGGGCGCGAGTTTCTGGCGGGCTCGGTGCCCGCGGCGGAATCCGGTTTGCGGCTGGCGCCGGGGGCCACCAGCGAAGTGGCGGAAGGCGCCGCGTTGCGGTTCTCGCGCGCAGCCGGCCAGCCGGTCGACATCGCGGGCATGACGGCCTTCGTCACCCAGGTCGAGTTTGCCGACGGCACCCTGTGGATTCCGAGCCGCGCGGCCCTGGATACGCCCCGCTTCCGCGCCGTCCTGGCGCCCTCGCCCGAAGAGCAGCGCTTGGCCGATCTGTATCGCAAGAAGGGGCTGGCGGCGCTGGTGACGGAGCTGAAGAAGTTCTAAGGGGCGGATGAGTCGTAGAGCAGGACCGAGATGCCCCTGCCGAAGAGCGGCCACGACTGAGCGGCACATTGTCCCGAGCCGCTCGCAGGCTTCTTTCGCCAGTAGTAGACTCGCGCGACGTCGGCTTTGGTGAGCCTGGTTCGATACAGCGTTATGGCGCCGTCGGCCGTGACCCTGGTCTTGCCGCTCAGGCTTGCTCCGGTCTTGGTCACCACCCTAAGCGCCACTGCCCTCCGCGACAGGATGGCCTGAACGTCGGACCAGGAGCCGCGTGCGCCGTAGATGATGTTCTCGGCATTGGGTCCGTCGCTGACGCGAACAACATCTGGCCGCGCCAGTTGGGCCGGCGCCGCGCCCAGCTTGACGGAATCCGCCGATATCCCCACGATGCACGCACTGGTCGAGGTCCCGTCTCTCAGGACGAAGGTGTACTTGCGGCTCCAGGTCACCTGCTCGAGATTCCTCCATTGTGGCGCCTCTACTGGTCTGACCGGCGGCTCGCGCCGGATGGGCGTATTCTCTTCGAGTGCCGAGGAATCGTAGAGCAATACCAGCATCTTCGGGATTCCCAGTAAATACGGCCAGATCTCGGGGTCGAGGGCGAAGGCCTCCTGCGCGGCGTATTCCGCGGAGTCGCTTGCGGGCTTGACGCGCACGTAGTAGATCTGAGACACATCGGCTTTCGGAATCGTTCGCCCGTCCAGCGTGATCGCGGCATCCGAGATGGCTCCGGCTTTGCCCGCGAAGCGCTGCCCGCTCTTCGTCACTGCCAGCAAGTGCTCCGCGTGGAGCGGCGGAATGGCTTGAATGTCGGCCCATGAGCTGCGCCCGCTGTAGATAAGGTCCGAGGGCTGGTTGCCGTCGCTGATGCGGAGGACATCGGAACGCTTCTGGATTACGGTTTGAGCCTTCGAGTCTGGCGGCCTCAGGGTCACGGAGTCCGCGGACACGGAGACAATCCGCCCATACGTGCGCTTTCCGTCTCGCAGGAGAACAGTATAACTGCGTCGCCAGGTGACGCTCGAGAGATTCCCCCAGGCTCCGTCCGGCTGCGCGCCGGAAGCCGCGAGTGCGAGCCATAGACATCCCGCAGTTGCGAACCCGAGCCGGCGCATCGCGTTCACGTCTTGCTCCGTCCCGGAACGCGGTCCTCCCGCATCTCGGACAGATTGCCGCGCCACATCCCCTTGCCGAAGAACCGAGCGAGAGCTTGAAGCTTCTTGAGGAGGCGCGCATCACGCACTCGGGTCGTCCGCTTCATGCGTATATCCTACAGCACCAGAACCAGCCGCACGTCCATGACGTTGGTGCGCGTGGGGCCGGTGATCAGCAGGCCGCCGGCCGCTTCGAAGAAGTGGTAGGAGTCGTTGTCGTCCAGGTAGCGGCGCGCGTCGAGGCCCTTGGCGGCCGCCGCGGCCACGGTTCCCCCGTCGGCGATGGCGCCCGCGGCGTCGGTCGGCCCGTCGGTGCCGTCGGTTCCGCCGCTCAGCACCACCACACCGGCCGAACCGGCCAGCTCGATGGCCGCGGCCAGCACGAACTCCTGGTTCCGCCCTCCTAGGCCGCCGCCGCGCAGCGTGACCGTGGTCTCGCCGCCGGAGATAAGGCAGGCAGGGCGCTTGGCCGGGCGGCCCGAGGCGGCGATCTCGCGCGCGATGGCCGCGTGGACGCGTGCCACCTCCCGCGTTTCTCCCTCCATGGTGGTCGACAGGACCAGCGGCTCGAACCCAAGCTGGCGCGCTTTGGCCTCGGCCGCGTCCACCGCCAGCCGGTTGCTTCCCACAATGAGATTGCGGGTGCGCCGAAAGACGGGGTCGTTCGCCTTGGGGCTCTCCGGTAGGACTCCGCGCACGCCGGCTGCGATGCGCTGGCGGACGGCGGCGGGCACGCGTCCGCTCAGAGCATACTTGTCCAAGACGGACTGGGCGTCCGCAAACGTGGAGACGTCCGGCGCCGTGGGCCCCGAGCCGATCACATCCAGTTGGTCGCCCACCACGTCGGAGAGCAGGAGGGAAACGACCGTGGCGGGCCAGGCCAGCCGCGCCAGTTGCCCGCCCTTGATGGCCGAGAGGTGCTTGCGGACCGCGTTGATCTCCTGAATGGTCGCGCCCGAGGCTAGCAACATTTGAGTCACGGCCTGTTTCTCTTCGAGCGTGATCGGCGGGGCGGGCAGCGGCATGAGCGCGGAAGCGCCTCCCGAGATCAGGCAGAGGATGAGGTCGCGGCGCCCCGCTTGCCGCACGATCTCAGCGATGCGGGTGGCGCCCTGGACGCCTCGCTCGTCGGGCAGCGGATGGCCGCATTCGTTGAGCTCGATGTGCCGCAGCCTGGCTGTGTGCCCGTACTTGACGTTCACCAGTCCGCCGGCGATGCGCTTGCCGAGCAGGCCCTCGACCGCCGCGGCCATGGCCGCCGAGGCTTTCCCGGCGCCTACCACCCAAATGCGGTCGAACGAGCGCAGCGAAACCTGCCGTCCGCCGGCCACCAGCGTTTGGCCGATCAGCCGCAGGTGGCGCCGCACTGCCGCGACCGGATCGGCCGCCTTGAGCGCAGCGCGAAAAATGGCCCGCGCCTCACGGCGCGCCACTAGGAGCCGGGTCATCGGAAAATCGGCAGGGCCTCGATCGCCGCGACCGCCTCCAGGGGATCGTGGGAAAGAATCTCGACGCGGTAGTCCGCGCGGCCATAGCCTGGCCGCCGGGCCTCGAACAGGGCGGCGAACGTCTTCGGATCGCGGGCCAGCGGCCGATGCGTTTCGCTTTCGACACGCTGGCGAACGAGATCGAGCGGGCAATCCAGCCACACCGTTACGCCGTGGTCTTCGAGCAGGTTGTAGTTCTCATCGCGCAGAAAGGCGCCGCCACCCAGCGCCATCACGGTGGGACAGCCCGCGCGGACCCTGTGCACGCGCTTGCGAATCGCTTCCGTCTCGAGATGCCGGAAATGGCTCTCGCCGCACTGGTCGAAGATCTCGGCGATGGCGGTCTTCTGCTCGGCTTCGATTTCCCGGTCCAGGTCGATGAAGTCCCATCCCAGGCGGTCGGCTAGAATCCGGCCCACGGTGGTCTTCCCGCTGCCCATGAAGCCGACCAGGTAAATGCCCGGTGTTCGGACGAGCTTAAGGATCATGCGCGCGACGCCATAATATTAGCATGGCAGAGAGGCAGCACCTCATCTTCGACGCGGACGACACGCTGTGGGAGAACAACGTCTACTTCGAGCAGGCCTTCGACGAGTTCGTCGAATTCCTGGCGCACTCGACGCTGGCGCCGGCCGAGGTGCGCGGCGTTTTGGATGAGATCGAGCTGGTCAACCGCGACATCCACGGCTACGGCGCGCGGAACTTCGGGTGCAATCTGAGGCAGTGTTACCAGCGCCTGGCCGAGCGCGAGATTTCGGCGGCCGACCTGGACCGGGTGATGTCTTTCGCCGAGCGCATCCTCGAGCAGCCGCTGGAGCTGATCGAGGGAGTGCCGGAAACGATCGCGTGCCTCGCCGAGCGGCACGAGCTGATCCTGTTCACCAAGGGCCATCCGGAGGAGCAGGCTTATAAGATCGAGGTCTCCGGCCTGGCGCCGCATTTCCGGCACACGGCCATCGTCAAGGAGAAAGACGCGGGTTCGTTCCGGGCTCTCGTCGAGGAATGCGGGCTGGCCGGCGACCGCACCTGGATGGTCGGCAACTCGCCGCGCTCCGACATCAACCCGGCGCTCGAGATCGGCCTGGGCGCCGTTTACATCCCCCACGCGCGCACTTGGTCCCTCGAATCGGAGGAGATCCGCGATGGCGGCGGGCGGCTGCTGGTGTTGGAGAGGTTCGCGGATCTGAGGGAGCACTTCTAGGTGGGGCAGTGCTCCGAGACCGCGCCGGACCTCCAGGTCCGGCATGACCGGGACGTGAACGTCCCGCGTAGGCGTGGACGCCTGCCCCACGGACCCCGCCGCGCGATACCTTATAAGAGTCCACAAGGAGGCGCTGTGAGGCTATTCGCATTCGCAATCGTGCTGGCCGTGCCGCTGGCGGCCGCCGACCAGGTCACGACGGACAAGGGTGTCGTGGAAGGCACGGCCAGCGCGGATTCAAAGGTCCGCATCTTCAAAGGCATTCCCTTTGCGGCGCCGCCCGTGGGAGCGTTGCGGTGGAAAGCGCCGCAACCCGCCGCGAACTGGACCGGCGTCCGCAAAGCGGCTGAGTTCGGGCCTCGCTGCATGCAGGGCCGGATTTACAACGACATGCTCTTTCGCGACCCCGGCCCGAGCGAGGACTGCCTGTACTTGAACGTGTGGACGCCAGCGGCGTCCACTCAGGACCGGCTTCCGGTGATGGTGTGGATCTATGGCGGCGGATTCTCCGCCGGCGCGGCGTCCGAACCGCGCCAGGATGGCGAGAACCTGGCCAGGAAGGGCGTGGTGGTGGTCAGTCTCAACTACCGCCTGGGCCTGTTCGGCTTTTTCACGCATCCCGAGTTGGCCCAGGAATCGGGCCACGGCTCGTCGGGCAATTACGGCTTGCTGGACCAGGTGGCGGCGTTGCAGTGGGTCCAAAGGAACATCGCCGCTTTCGGCGGCGACCCGGGGAGGGTGACCATCTTCGGCGAGTCGGCGGGATCCTTCTCCGTCAGCGCGCTGATGGCGTCGCCGCTGGCCCAGGGGCTGTTCCAACGCGCCATCGGCGAGAGCGGCGCCTACTTCAGCACCACGCTCGATCTGAAGCCGCTGGCCAAGGCCGAAGAGGCTGACGGCAAGTTCGCCGAAGCGTTGGGAGCCCGCGCCATCGAGGCGCTCCGGGCGAAACCGGCGGACGAGTTGTTGAAGGCCGCTCTCAAGCTAGGCGGGGTCCGTTTTGCACCCAATGTCGACGGCTACTACCTGCCCGAAACCGCCTACGCCATTTACGCCGCCGGTAAGCAGAGCCACGTCCCGCTTCTGGCCGGATGGAACGCCGACGAAGGGAACTTCCGCGTCATTTTCAAGAGTGACCCGCCGACGGCCGCAAACTTCGCCAGGCGGGCGAAGGAGCTGTACGGGGACAAGGCCGACGCCTTCCTGAAACTCTATCCGGCTGCCACGGACGAGCAGGCCCAGCGCTCCGCACAGGATCTGGCCGGCGATGGGTTCATCGGTTTCTCCACCTGGAAGTGGCTCGAGATGCAGGCCGCCACGGGGAAGTCTCCGGAGTACCGGTATGAGTTCGATGATGCCCCGCCCGCTCCCGCCGGCGCCGTCTCGCGTGGCGCCTACCACTCGGCTGAAATCGAGTTCGTTTTTGGAGTGCTGGCCTCGAAGGATCTTCCCTGGCGGCCGGAGGATTTCAAGCTCTCCGGCCTGATGTCGTCCTACTGGACGAACTTCGCCAGGACAGGTGACCCCAACGGTCCGGGGCTGCCCAAATGGCCGGTCTATGCCGCCGGAGGCGGATATCCGGTCATGCACCTGAGCGCCAGCTCGAACGCCGCCGCGGACGAGCACCGGGGGCGCTACGAGTTCCTGGACGCGCTGGCGTCCTGGAGGTAGTGCGAAGGGTTTCTGCTATCCTCCAGCAAGGTAAAAACATGCGACTCACCAGTGCCTGCATATGTACGTTAGCGGTTGCCGCGCTCGCGATGGGCGCCCCATTTGGCAAGGCCCCGGACGGCAGAACGGTCGAGCTGTTCACGCTGGCCAACAGCCACGGGATGGAGGCGCGCATCATGACCTGGGGCGCCGCCGTGGTCTCGCTGAAGGTCCCCGACGCCCAGGGCCATTTGGGCGACGTGGTGCTCGGCTTCGACGACCTCGACGGCTACCTTAAGCACGACTTTTTCTCAGGCAAAGTGGTGGGCCGCTATGCCAACCGCATCGGCCAGGCGCGCTTCACGCTGGACGGCAAGGAGTACAAGCTCGCCACCAATAACGGAAGGAACTCCCTGCACGGCGGCAAGCAGGGCTTCGACAAGCGCCTTTGGACACCGGTCAAGGCGGACGACCACTCGCTCGAGCTTCAATACGAGAGTAAGGACGGCGAGGAGGGGTACCCCGGGAACCTGGTGGTGACGGTCCTCTACACCCTCACCGAAGACAACGAACTGCGCATCGACTACACCGTTACAACCGACAAGGACACGGTCGTCAACCTGTCCAACCATTCCTATTTCAACCTGGCTGGCGCCGGGAACGGGACCATCCTCGATGAGGATCTTCAGATCGAAGCCGATCGCTTCACGCCGGTGACTTCGGAGTTGATCCCGACCGGCGAACTGCGGAGCGTCGAGGGCACGCCGATGGATTTCCGCAAGCCGGCGCGCATCGGAGCGCGAATCGATTCCACGCACGAGCAGTTGAAGTTCGGGCTGGGATACGACCACAACTGGGTGCTCAACAAGCCGAAGGAAGGGTTGACGCTGGCGGCCCGCCTGCACGATCCGCGCTCCGGCCGGGTCATGGAGGTCCTGACCACGGAACCCGGGTTGCAGTTCTACTCGGGGAACATGATGGCAGGCTCGGTCACAGGCAAAGCCGACCGGGTGTACGTCAGGCGCGGCGCGCTGTGCCTGGAGACGCAACACTTCCCGGATTCGCCCAACCAGCCGGGTTTCCCCAGCACGGAACTGAAGCCGGGGCAGACCTACCGCAGCACCACGGTTTTCCGCTTCTCGGCGGATAAGAAGTAGGCCTCGCAGGGGTTTGCGGCTGGACCGTCAGCGTCGATAATTCCCTGTGTTATACTGCGTCAGATTGACAAGTATGGAAAGCCTCCAGGCGCAGTTGAAACAGATTGTCGTACGAGCTTTGCGCCTTCCCGCCGAGGCTGCCGCCAGCTTCCGTGACGACCAGCCGCTGCTAGGCGGCGAGCTGGAAATCGACTCCATCGATATCCTGCAGATTATTACCGAGATCGAGCGGCACTTCAGCATAAAGTTGGTCACCGGAAAGTTCGTGCGCGAGGAATGGGCCAGCATAGATTGCCTGGCGGCCACCGTCCAGGCGAGGATGGCCGCCGCTGGCCAGCCATAGGTGGGACGGGCACGGATTAGCACTGCGATGACGCCCGACGGCCGGACCCGCACCGTGAGCCGCGTTCTGCTCGTGGAAGCCAACAACATGACCAAGTGGGTCGGCTCCACGATCCCCTACGAGGTGCATATTCCTCCCCTGGGGCTGATGTACGTGGCTGCCTCCGCGCGCCACGCTCACCCGCAGATCGAATTCCGTATCGTCGAATCTTCGCTGCCTTACCTCTCCGACCAGCGGCTGGCGGAACTGCTCGACGAGTTTAAGCCGGACGTCGTGGGCATACGGTCGATCGCGTTCTTCCTGGAAGAGATGCAGCGCATCGCGGCCGGCGTAGAAGCGTGGGGTGACGCGCTCCTGGTGGCGGGTGGGCCGATCGTGCAGGCCTACCAGGCGCGCCTGTTCGAGGAAGTTCCGGAACTCGATCTGGCGGTCAAGGGCGAAGGCGAGCGCGTCTTCAGCGACCTGCTGGCCGGGGCCAACCCGCAACAACTCCCCGGCGTGCTATGCCGGGTGAACGGGGGAGTGACGGAGAGCCCCGACGCACCCGAGATCCAGGACATCGACGGGCTGCCGTTCCCGGCATACGACCTGATCGATCTCGACCTCTACGCGCGGCAACTCAGCTACTCTTACAATCACCGCCGGCAGGGCATTCTGTTGACCAGCCGTGGCTGCGCCTATCATTGCACTTACTGCTTCACGCACTGGAAGAGCTTGCGGCTGCGCAGCGCGGCCAGCGTGTTCGCCGAGATCGAACACCTGTACACGCGCCACCAGATCCGGGATTTCTACGTTGTGGACGACATCTTTAACGTCAACGCGAAGCGGGCGCTGGATCTTTTTGACCGCATCCTGGCGGCCGGGCTCCGCTTGCGGTTGTACTTCGTGAACGGGCTGCGCGCCGATCTGGCGACCCACGAGTTTGTGGACCGCGCCGTGGAGGCGGGCGCCATCTGGTTCACGTACGCGGTGGAATCGGGCGCCGAAGAGATCCAGCGCTACGTGCGGAAGAACCTGAACCTGGATAAGACGCGCGAGATCATCGCTTACACGCAGCGGCAGAACGTGGTAGTTAACATCTCGACGATGTTCGGCTTCCCGACCGAGACGCCGGCCCAGGCGCAGCGCACGCTCGATTACCTGGGCGAGCTGCCCAAGCCCTCGCTGTTGCCCTATCACTTCTGCCTGCGCTTTTTCCCCGGCTGCAAGATCAACGAGCAGGCCCTCGATGCCGGCTGGGCGCCGGAGCAGCTGGAGGCCACCAGCCGCTTCTCTTATAACGATCTGCCCATGGGCACGCCGACTCTTCCGCGGTCCGAGATGTACCGCGTGCTGATCGAATACCACGACCGTTTCGGGCTCAGCAACCCGGCCGCGTTGGACGGCGCGGTCCGGACGCTGGAAACCGTTGGCTACAGCGAGGAAGAAATCCTCCACATGTATTCCGTTCTCAAACGGAAGATCATCCGGGAGACGGGCGAGTTGAAACTGGCGGTCCGGGCGTGAAGCGCTGGTACTGGCATCGTTACCACACCCCCCTGGCCCATCGGATCGTGTTTGCCCTTATTCCCCTGCTGCCGCAGTTCCTGCATCCGCCCATTGCGGTGGTGACGGCCGCGGTCTTTTTCCTGCTGTTGCGGCGCGAGCGGCGGGCGGTGGCCGGGAACCTGCGCCGCATCGCGCGTCTGAAAGGGATGCGGCTATGGTGGATGGTGGGGCGGGTCTTCTATTCGTTCTGCGACCTGATCGTCTCCTATTGCTATGTTCCACGCGCGGATTTTCAAGGCCTGCGCGGTATGCTGCGGGGAGGCGAGAGTGGGATGCGCAGGATCGACGAGTGCCTGGCGGCAGGTCGCGGGGTCATCGTCTGGACGGCCCACCTCGGCAACTGGGAGTTCGCTTCGCGGCTGCTCGAAATGCACGGGCGCACTGTGAACATCGCGCGGCTGGTGGAGAACAACCCGGCGGAGATCATGCTGCGCGACCTGATGCTCAACGAGCGCGTGCGGATCGTGGATCTCGGCAGCGGGGCGGCGGCTTCGCTCGAACTGGTTCACGCCCTGCGCCGCAACGAGATTGTGGCCATCCAGGGCGACCGCGTGTACCAGCGGCTCACCGCGAGCCTGCCGTTTTTCGGAGCGCCGGCGGAATTTCCGCTGGGCCCTTTCCTGCTCTCGCAGGTTTCCGGCGCGCCGGTGTTGCCCGGATTCGTGCTGCGCAGCCGGTGGCTGCGCTACCGTGTGGTGATGGGTCAGCCGATCTGGCCGGTCGCGGACGGCGTTGCAGCGCAACAGACCTGCCTCGAAGAGGCAGTCGGTTTCCTGGAAGCGAACCTAAGAACCGATTACGATCAATGGTTGAATTTCTACCCTTTCTGGCCGGCGGCCCCCCATGAGTGAAGCGGCGAGCACGATTGTCATTACCGGCATCGGCGTGGCCAGCCCCTATGGCCTGGGGCTCGCGCGCCTCGAGGCCGGGCTGTTGGCATCGGAATGCTGCTTGGCGCCGCTGTCGCTTTTTTCGCCCGGGTTCGCAGCCACGGTGGCGGAGTTCCCCGGCGACCTTCCGGATGAGAGCCGCGCGGGGCGCCGGCTTTCGCGCAGCGATCGGCTGGCCATCGCGGCGGCGCGGGATGCGGTGGGTGCGGAGCCATTGGGCGATTGCGGCGTGGTCATGGCCACCACGGTGGCGGGGCTGAGCGAACTGGAGCCGCGGTTGGTGGTGGACCCCGCCGCCTGGTATCGGGGCGGCAACCTGGAGCGCGCCGCTACTTACCCGATAGCGACCATGGCCGAGGCGGTGGGCGATGCGGTGGGGGCGCGGGGCCCGCGCTGCGCCGTCAACGTGGCTTGCGCTTCGGGCGCTATGGCCATCGCGCTGGCCGCCCAAATGTGCCTCGATGGCGCAGCCCCCTCGATGCTGGCGGGAGGCAGCGACGCTCTGTGCCCGTTCACGCTGAGCGGGTTTCATTCCGTGCTGGCGCTCGATCCCGAACCGTGCCGTCCGTTCGACGTGGACCGCTGCGGGCTCAACCTGGGGGAAGGGGCCGCCGTGTTCCGGCTGGCAACGTTGGAACGCGCGCGGGCACGGAGCGCTCCGGTCCTGGCCGTGCTGCGTGGCTGGGCCATGACCAACGACGCGTATCACCTTACCGCGCCGCACGAACAGGGGCGCGGGTTGGCCGCCTGCATCCTGGACGCGATGCGCGCGGCGGGCGCCGGGCCGGATGACATCGCCTACGTGAACGCCCACGGCACGGGCACGCCGTTGAATGACATCGCGGAATCGAGGGCTTACTCCGCCGCCTTCTCCGGCCGCCAGCGGCCCGTTCCGGTTTCCTCCACCAAGGCGCACTTCGGACACTGCCTGGGCGCGGCGGGCGCGCTGGAGGCAGCCGTGACATGCATCGCGATCCGCTGCGGCGCGCTATTCCCCACGCTGCGGCTGGCCGATCCCGTGGAATGCCCGGAGGTAGACTGGCTGAAAGGCGAACCGCGACGCCAGCCCCTTTCGGCGGCCATGAGCGTCTCGGCCGGTTTCGGCGGCAGTAACGCGGCGCTGGTCCTGGGGGCGTACCCGGCATGAGCCCAACGCGACATACTTTTCGTTGTGGGGCGGACCCCCAGGTCAGCGGCCGACGCCTTCGTCGGCCTGGGTCGACGAGAGGGCGGGTCCAGGGGGACCCGCGCGGACCAGGGGGTCCGCCCCACAGAGGTGCGTGGCGTTGAGCATGAGCCTCAGGTCGATCGACATCACGGGGCTGGGATCGGTAGGGCCATGCGGACCCGTGAGCGGACCGCTCCGCGGGCCCGTGCCGGCGCCGTCCGTGGTTACCGGCTGGCCCACTGCGGGTCCGAGGCACGCCCTGACGGTGGCGCCTTTTCGCATCGCCGATGTGCTGCCCAAGGTCAACACCCGCCGGCTGGACCGGCTCTCGCTCTGGTCCCTGGCCTCCGCGGCGCTGGCGTTGCGCGACGCCGGTCTGGACCTTTCCGCCGTGGACGGTTCGCGCACCGCCGTGGTCTCGGCCACCGGCTTCGGCTGCCTGGATCTTACGGAAGCGTACCTCGGCAGCGCGAACGAACATGGCTGGCAACAGACCGACCCCATCTACTTTCCCGAGACGTTGGGCAATGTGCCCGCCGCACACGTGGCCCGCGTGTTCGGCTGCCGCGGACCCAACGTAACCGTGGGTAGCCGCGGACCGGCGGCGGAAGCAGCGCTGCTGACGGCAGTCTCCTTGCTGCGCCGGGGGCAGGCCGAGCGTGCCCTGGTCCTGGCGGGCGACACCCTCACGCGCGGCCTCTTCGATTGGTACGAAGCGGCCGGCCGGCTTTCGGACGAGCAAGGTGCATTTGTTCCCAGCGAGGGCGTGGCGGCGATGGTGATCGAGTCACCCGGACGGCAGCGCGCCCGCGCGCGGGTGCTGGACGCGAGGTGGGTGCATCCCGACAGTGTCGAGCGACTGCTTGGCGAGCCCGCGGCCGCAACCGTGGTCTCGAAATCCCGAGGCGCGCCGGCGTGCGCCATTGGCGATGGTCTCGCGGATACCGGCGGCCTGTTTCGCATCCTGACCGCCCTCGGAGGGGCCCCGCCGGCAACGCGGCTGCTGGTGTTGGGCGCGGCGCCCACGGGCAGTTGGGTTGTGGTGGACCTGGAGGCGCCGGCGCATGATTGATGTGCGGATCGCCGGCGCGGCCTACGCCGTGCCATCCGAGACCGAGACGATCGCGGATATCCTGCGGCGCGAGCGGCGGCGCGTGGACGCGGTGTTGGCGCCGCTTTCCGAAACTTCGCGCAGGCGGGCCATGGAAGGGCTGGGGCTGGAGCGCGTGCGCGTCTGCGGATCGCGGCGTCCCTACGCGCTGGTCCGCGAGGCGGCCGCGCAGGCGCTCGACCAGGCCGGTCTCTCGCCGCGCCGTCTGGACTTGATCCTGGACTACAGCACCCTTCCTGGCGAGGAATCCCCGTACGTCTCTTTTGCCAACCGGCTCAGCTCCGAATGGGGGGCAGAGGGTTCGCTGAACCTGACCTTCAAGGCCGGCGGGTGTGCCGGCCTGCACCTGGCGCTGAAGACCGCCATCGCCTGGATGGGGGCCGACCCGGACATCCGCTCGGCGCTGCTGGTATGCGGCGACTCGCCGCCGCCGGGTAATCGCTCCATGCTGCCGATCACGGTGCAGGGCGACGCGGGCAGCGCCATCGTACTGCGCCGGGACGGAGGAGAGGGGCCCGCCGTGCTCGCCGTGGAGGTGCAGACGGCCGGCTACCTGCACGACGCGATTTCCCTGGTGGGGTCGGACGGCCGGCTCGAGATTTGCGTGGATTCGGTGCGCATGGAAAACGAGGTGATGCCGGTCTATTATCTGAGCCTGCTGCGGCTGGTCACCAAAGCTCTGGCCCGGTCCTCGCTGCAGGTGAGCGACGTGGACCATTTCATCTACTCGAATATCAGCGAGCGCGACCGCGATGGGTTCCGCCGCATGTTAGGTCTGCCGGAGGGTGCGCTTCCGGTCACCGCCATGGCGGAATACGGGCATACCTTCGCCAGCGACCTGGTCATCAACTACGCCGACCTGCGTAAGGCCGGCGGCATACATCCCGGCCAACTGCTCCTGTTCGCCTCGGCCGGCATCGGCTTCGCCTGGGGTGTGACGCTTGCTCGAGCCTGACAGGGCACTGCTCGACGAATGGCTGCTGCGCACGGCCATGGCCACACCTTCCGCAATTGCGGTCGAGGAAGAAGACCGCTGCACCTCGTTCGAAGAGCTGCTTCGATCGGCGCGCGCCCTCGCCGCCACGCTCCGCGCGCGCGGGGTCCGTCCGGGGGATCGTGTGGCGCTCGTGTTGCCGAAAACCACCGAGGCGGTGGCGGCGGTGTTCGGCTGCCTGCTGGCCGGCGCCGTCTATGTCCCGATCCATCCGCGGTGGCCGGCGGATCGGGTCGCAACGGTGGTCGCGGACTGCGGCGCGCGGCTGATCTTCGAGGTGGCGGAGGGCGACGTGCGGCTGGCCGGCGGGCAAGGAACTGCGCCGTCCGCAGCGCCGCCCTTGCCAGAACGGAGCGAGGAGGACGCGGCGGTCATCCTGTTCACCTCCGGTTCCACGGGCCGCCCCAAAGGGGTGGTGCTGTCGCACCGCGCGGTGGCGGCGTTCGTGCGCTGGTCGGCCGCCGAGTTCGGAATCGGAGCGGCCGACCGGATCGTCTGCCCCTCGCCGCTGGGGTTCGACCTCTCCACGTTCGATTTGTTCAACATGGCCCTGTGCGGCGCCACCTGCGTGCTGGCGCCGGAGAGCATCGCCTGGATGCCCCGCTTTCTGGTCCGCTACGCCGCCGCGAAGCGTGTGACTGCCTGGTATTCCGTACCTTCCATCCTGTCCCGCATGGTGCGTGACGGCGGGATGGGCCCCGGGAGCTGCCCGGATTTGCGCGTGGTGCTGTTCGCGGGTGAGCCGATTTCAGGCAGCGATCTGGCTCTCCTGACTGCGGCCGTGCCGGGGGCCCTGTGCGCCAACCTCTACGGACCCACCGAGACCAACGTGGTCACCTTTTACCGTATTCCGGGGGAATTCGACAAGGCCGAACCGCCGCCGATCGGCCGCGCCTGCCCGTTTGCGAAGGTGTTGCTGGACGACGCGACGGGCGAGCTGCTGGCCGGCGGCGAATCCCTCATGAGCGGCTACTGGAACCGGCCGGACGACAATGCCCGCGCGTTCGCCAGCCGCAACGGGCGCGTTTACTACCGCACCGGCGACCGCGTGCGGCTGGACGGCTCCGGGAACCTGGTCTTTGCCGGCCGTCTGGACCGGCAGGTGAAGCGCCACGGGTATCGGATCGAGTTGGGGGAGATCGAGATGGCCATCTCCCGAAACCCGGCTATACTGGAGGTGGCCGTGGTGGCCGCTCCGGGGCAGGATAAAGGGGTCGTTATTACGGCTTTTATCGCCGCCGCCTCTTCCGCGAGCCTCTCGCTGCTGGAAGTGAAAGCCCACTGCGCTGCTGTCCTGCCTCCGTACATGGTGCCTGATCGCGTGGTTTTTCTGGACGCCGTCCCGCGCGGGACGCGGGGCAAGATCGACTATTCGGCCTTGGAGAAACTCGCCAGGGAGTGAGCTAATGGATATCAAGCAGGAGATACGGGGTTACGTCGCGGAACACTTCGTACCGGGAGGGCACGGCCTCGAAGACACAACCCCGCTTGCTTCCGGGGGCCTCATCGATTCCATCGGCATGCTAGGGCTGATCAGCTTCATGGAGTCGCGTTTCGGCGTGGAGTTCATGCCGCGCGATCTGGATGCACAAGCGCTGGACAACCTGGACCGCATCGCGGCGTTGATCGACCGCAAGCTTGCGGCCAAGGGGAGTTGAGGGACACCGTGCACAATCGGCCTCACTCCTGGGCGCTGTTTTTGACCGCCGCATCCTTCCTGTTCGGGGGCTGCCGGCGCATGCACAAAGAACCCTTCGAAAAGGTGCCGCTGGCGCCGGGGGAAATCCAGATGGCCCGGCTCTCCGAAAGGCCCCACCTGGTGGTGGAACGGCTGCGCTTCTGGTCCGCGGAACTGAACGAGCCGCGGTTTTTCCTGGCATTGGTTCCCAAGGCTCCCCCCACTTCGCCGCGGGTATTCATCCTGAACCACGGCTGGTTCGACCGGCCGGAGGACCTGCTCGTTCACCTCCATGTCGATGCAGTTCTCGACGGCATGATCGCTTCGGGTGAGATACCGCCCTCGATGGTGGTGATTCCCGACGTTCGGTTCAGCAACTTCTTCCGCCAGCGATCGCGCCGTTTCCCGTTCGCCAACTATCTGGGCCTGGTTGCGGAGGACGTGGCGTCCACCGTCTCCGACCACTTTAAGGTGCCGTTCGACCGCGACCGCTGGGGCGTCGGGGGATTCTCCTTCGGCGGGTATCTCTCCTTGGACGTGGGCAGGAGGTATCCTGGACGGTTTGGTGCGGTGGCCGTGATTTCGGGATTTGCGGATAGCGATTGGAGCTTTTGGCCGGCAGCGGCTCCGCCCCCGGGTCCCGTGGACGCAAGAGGCAGGGGCAAACACACCGTAGTGGTGCCTGGCCCACCTCCGCGGTTGCTGCTGGCCTGCGGGACGGAGGACCATCTGTTTCCTGTGATGCGGTTGTTACACGAGAGATTAGAGGAGGAACGATTTCCCCACACGTGGTCCACCGCCCCCGGCGGCCACACCTGGGAGTACTGGTCGTCAGTCCTCAGGCCGATGCTACGATTTGCCCTCGGCTCCGATCCCGAAAAGGAAAGAACGCAATGAGAGCTCTCCTGGTGCAAAGTCCGGCCACATCTCCCTGGGTGCCGCGCCGGCAGTGGGAGCCGCCGAGCATTGCGCTGGCGACGATCGCGGGTCAAATCGACAACCACGATGTGCGAGTGGCCGACATGATCATCTGGCGCAGCGCCGCGGTCGCCAGATTCCTCAAGGTGCTCGAGGAGTTCAAGCCCGACGTCGTCGGCTTCACCTCGATGACGTTCCAGTACGACTCCACGCTCCGTTTTGCCGCGCTGACCAGACGCCTTTACCCGCATATCCGTACCGTTCTCGGCGGGTATCACGCCACGCTGTTCTACGATCAGATTGCGGCGGGCCCGGACCGCGAGTATTGGGATTTCCTGGTTCGCGGCGAGGGAGACTTCACGTTTGGGGAGCTGCTCGATGGTCTCGAGGACGGCGGCAAGAGCCTGGACGGAATATTAGGCTTGTCCTATCGGGATGGGGATCGGTTCCTCCACAACCCGTGCCGTCCTCTCGCCGACCTGGCGAAAATCCGCCTGCCCGCCCGCGACAAGCGGCTGGCATCGGGTTTCCACATGTATTTCAGGAAGGCCGATGTGATCGAGACCTCGCGGGGCTGTCTGCACCTGTGTAACTTCTGCAGCATCCGCGAGATGTACGGAACCTCGTTCCGGGTGTTCCCGATCGACCGTGTTCTGGCCGACATAGAGGACGCTTACCGTCGCGGGGCCCGCCACATCTTCTGCACCGACGACAACATCACCCTCGACATGGAACGTTTCGAGGCTCTTTGCGACGGAGTGATCGGCCTCAAGCTGAAGGACCTGGTGTTCACTACTCAGGCCAGTCCGATCGGTTTCGCCAAACGGCCCGATGTGGCGAAGAAGATGGAGCAGGCCGGCTTCGTATCCATCTTCTTGGGCATCGAAAACGCCTCCCTCAAGAACCTCAAGGCGATGAAGAAGCCCAACACGCTGGACTTCATCCGGAAGGGCGTCCAAGCTCTCCAGGCCGCCGACATCGTCGTCATCGCCGGCATTATAAATGGTCTCGCCGACGACGATCCCGAGAGCATCCGGGAGAACTATCAGTTCATCAAGAGCATGGGTATCACCAGCGTCATGGATCAGCTTCTGACGCCTTACCCCAAGACGCCTCTGCGCGATGAAATGCTTCGGGACGGCCGGGTGGCGAATCGCGAAGACTTCCGCTGGTATGACGGCTATTTCAGCAACGTGCGGACCAACAACCTCTCCTCCGCCGAACTCGGTTTCCTGCGCTGGAAGATCCGCCGCGAAGTGCTCGGAATGTGGAGACCGACCCGCGCCGATTGGAAGTACTTCAAAGGCTACACCTACTTGTGGGAGTTCGGCCTGCGGCACATCGTGTGGCTGAACGAGAAGGTTCTGGAGTGGATCTTCGGCCTGGAAGGGCGCTACAAGCTGCAGATGCGCCACTTCACGAAGCTCAACGATTTCGGCCTCGACATACAGGGGCGTTCGGAGGCCGGCTCCTACCACCCCGTCTTCGGCACGCAGGAGAACCCGTTCGCGGATACCCGCCTGTCGCTTCTCAAGAAGCGTCTGGCTCTGTTCGGGCCAAGCCGTTAGTCCGGGCATCGCCGGCCGAAGAGGCACCTTCGGAGCCGGACGCCGTCGGATTAACCCCTGATGATCCTTTTATCTTGACATCCGCTTGCCAACCGAGAGAGAATACTTTGACCGGTGGTTCGATGCCCCGGTGCTTAGTCGCTGCGGGCTTTTCAAAATCAAGACATGAGGAGAAACGAAAGTGATTCAGCGTTATCTGGCTTTAATGATGGTGATGATGTTGCTCGGCCTCAGTTCGCCCGCCCTGGCGGGAGATCTGGTGTCGCCTCAGCTGACGGCTTCATTATCGGCCGACGCCGTTCGCCCTTACATTCCGGGCCGCCTTGCCGCCTTTAGTTTTCAGGCGCCCAGCCAGACCCCATCCCAGTTGCCGGCGGCTCCCGTGGAAAAGCATTGGACCAAAGGGGGCAAGATCATGACGTTTATCGGCCTGGGGCTTGTCGCCGCCGGTGTGGGCCTGATGTTCGTGCCGAACACGACGGTATCCTCCAGTTGCAACTCCTCCTCCTGCTCGGAAACGCAAATCAACTGGAAAGCGACGGGAGGGGGCATTGCCGGCGGTGGCGCGGTATTGATGATCATTGGGCTCACCCGGCGGCACTAAGCGCCTCGCGAGTCGCAGCGCGCAGCACCGAACCAGGACCGTCAGCGAGTGGACCGCTTCTTGACGGTCGCGGTTTGGTGCCTGTACCCTGCCGTCGAATCGACGGCAGTTTGCTCTTCTTCTCTTGGCCAGAGCCGGTCACTTCGCCCGAGTTGACTTGTCCCCGCTCGTTGGGATACAGTCGGGCCGAAAGGAGACTAGCTTGAGACGGCTACTCGTGATCGCGGCACTAATGGTGCCCTTCGGCCTCCAATACTCTCTGCAAGCCCGCGGCCACAGGCGCCACCCCCCTCCCGCGCGCTACCTGTACAAAGAGTCGACGGTTGATATGTCGGCCAGGCAGAACATCTTCCTCGGCTGGGTGGACATTGCGCCCGAAGACTGGGCGCGTTACGGATACGCCGACAAAGGGGAGTGGGAACGGACCATCAGCCGCCTGAATATGGAGTCTCAAAGCCTCTGCCATGCGCAGTGGCTGGCAGGGCGGACAATCGTCGGGGCAAAAGACAGAAGAGACGAGAACGCTGCAGGGCAGGATCTCCACATCAGATTCGCGGACGTTCGGCTCGACTACGACAACTATCTGCTCTATCTCTCGATTCACTTCGTCGATCCGAAGACAAATTCCGAGATCGCCTCCGTTCCGGTGCGTCCTTACTACGGGGACAACTGGGGCATCGAGAGATACCTGCGCGCGGCGCTGGAGGAAGTGAACCGCAAGATCCAGGTAGAGGTCACCGGCGTCGCGGCGCAGAAATAACCACCAGCGCGTGGCCGATGGGTGCAGCCCAGCTCTCGCGATCCCAGGGCGGCCACGAGCGCCGCCGTGCACTTATCCTCGATTCCGCTGCAGCCGTGCGGCACGGTGGACTCGAAGTGGCACGCACGATCACATGGAATTCGTGATACTGCGTTCAATCCAGGAGAAATCGGGCGCTGGGCTGTTCGGCCGGTCGCGATAGAACCTCCTTACGATCTCCATGTTCGCCGCAATGAAACGATTGAGTTCCCGGCACCGTCGCAAGGTCTGATCGGGGTGTCCGTCCGCCGCACAATGCGTAATCAGATTCGAGCAGGCTCTGGACTCGGCGAGCGTCGATTCGGAGAACCGAGAGTAGTCGTCAAAGCTCTCGAACAGCATTTTCATGCCGAATTGCGCGGCCTGCTGCCACATCGCCGTCTGAGGAAATAGAATCACGGGGCTGACCCATCGGGGCGCGGCTCCCGCCGCCATGGTGGCCGCGATCAGCGTCTTGGTCTCGGCCATCGCCGAGGCATCCTCGCCTGGCAGGCCGACCAGCCACCAGGTATAAGGAATCACTCCCGCTTCCACCGCCCATTCGACGGATGGGACAGTACGGTCGGGGTGAGTGGGCCGCCGCGCCCAGGAGGATACCTCGCCGCACCCAGTCTCCGCTCCGTAGTCGATGGTCGTGGTGTCCGCGATGGACGCCAAGGCGCGAAGCCCATCCAATGTATAGCTGCCGGGATGGGCAAATACGTTAAAATGCGCCGGTCTGAGACCGCGGCGAGCCAAAACCGATGCCAGTTCGGTGATCAGCCTGTCGCCGCCGACGAAGAACGCATCCTGGACGGTGAACCGTCGCATCCCCTCGTTCATCAAGCTCGCGATCTGCTCCGCAATCCTCTCGGCAGATTGCAGGACCAGCCGGTCGCGCCCTTGTAGCTGGCCGATCATCGGCTCGACGCAGTAAGCGCATTGAAATGGGCAAGGCCCGCGCCCGGTCGTGAGCGCAGCGGTGTTGGCGTCGAAGGGGGAAGGCTGCAGGTCCCGATACGAGTACAGGGGCAGGCTGTCGACATCCGGAATGACAGACGGGCGGCGTTTCGACCACTTCTCCCGGGACAGGATGACACCCGGGATGCCCTGCTCAATCTTGGCGCTGGACGGGGAGCTGCGGCAAATGTCATAGAGCGGTAGCTCGGCTTCGCCGCAAATGACTGCGTCAATCGCTTCCGGTGCGAATTCCACCAATGTCTCCGCGAATAGCGTCGCGTGTTGCCCACCGATCACGATAAGTGCGTCGGGTACGGCGCTCTTCAGCAAGCGAGCGAGCTGGATGGCGCCGCGGCTGAAATGCAGCCAGTTGAGACCGATTGCGAAGATACCCGGATTACGTTGCTGGATCGCGGAGACAATCTGCTCCACCGTTTTTCCGCGCGCCAATGCCAGAGGAACATGAACGCCGAAGGTCTCGATGCCCTGGGACTTGAGGAACGCGGCCAGGGCGAGCATCCCCAAACCGAACTGCTTGTCGTCGAGGCAGGGGCTCGTGTTTTCCAGACTGACCGGCGGCTGCACCAAACAAACGGGGCGCATGTGCCCTTCATTGTAACCCGCGCCGCAAGCCCTTCCGCGCGGCTCTTGAATCGCCTATGTGGACATGGCCCAGCGTTTCGCGTGCTGAGGCGTTCACCCTTTTCGCCAGCACTTGGCGATCCATTGCGCGGAATTAAGGCTTCTCGTTACCGCGCGAGTCACAGCTTGGTACTCGGTACTCCGGTACCTTTTGGGTTGCTCGGCGAAGGCGGATTTGTGGATCGCACACAGCCCAACCCGCGGGTCGTGAGAGCGTGCTCACGCGTGCCGCCGGAACTGACCCATCCGGGCCGGTATCCGGCCGAGCGCGCGTGTAAGCTCGGCTGCGTACGCTTTCCTCGACTTACCGAACCAAACGGCAGAATGCGATGCGCCTACCGCTCCGGCAGCGCGCTTTCAGTGGAACGCATTCGGCCGGACCGCCCGGTGGACCGGAAGGGTCACCGCATTGGGCTGGCAGAGAAGCACGGGGTCGAGTAAGGGCCCCGGGAGTTGGTCTTGTGGTGCATCGGACCCTTCGGGGCTCCAAAGAGTACTTGCGGAACAACCTCGAAGCCGCTGGGGCATTGGCGGCTATTCGAGTCTTTTTCTGTTGTGTTCGTCAGCAAGGTGCGCTATGCTCTGACCTTGGCCGCTGGTGGACGGTGCGGAGCGTAGGGATGTCTCCGCGCGCGTAGCGGCTGTCCGACAAACCGGCGGGAGAGAGCAAGTTTAATGGATTCACCCCACGAATTCGTTGAGAAAGTACCGTCTCTTTGTCCCGAGTGTGGCGAACCAGCGCCTGCGGTGATCTTTGAGCGGGAAGGCAAGATCTACCAGCGCTCCACGTGCGACGCCCATGCGGAGAGCGCCGCGCTGATCTTTTCCGACAGCGGCCTGTACCGGAAGCTCAACGCATGGAACGAAGTCGTGTTTGGGAAGAACGGACACGCGGTCGCCGAGTGCGGCAATCGCAGCGAGAATCCGCCCACGCTGGCGGTGATCGACATCACCAACCGCTGCAACTTCCAGTGTCCGCTTTGTTTCGCCGAGGCGACCGACCACCGCGACTACTACTTCCTGCCGGTGGAAAAGATCCGGTCGATGCTGGCGTCGCTGCTCGAGGACGGGCCGGTGCCCTGCGCCCACGTCCAGTTCTCGGGCGGCGAGCCCACCCTTCATCCCGAGTTTCCGCGGATCGTGCGAATGGCCCGCGAGATGGGCTTCACGCACGTGCAGGTGGCGACCAACGGGAGCCGTTTCGTCGACCCGGGCTACGCGTCGCTGTGCGAGGAGGCGGGGCTCCACACGCTGTACCTGCAGTTCGACGGCATGAACGACGAAGTCTACCGGAAGCTGCGTGGGCAGCCGCTGCTGGACAAGAAGATCCGGATCGTGGAGAACATCGAGCGCGGCAACATGCGGATCGTGCTGGTGCCGACGATCGCCGCGTCCGTGAACGTGGATCAGATCGGGCCGATCTTCGGGTTTGCGCTCGCGCACAGCAGGCACATCACCGGGATCAGCATTCAGCCCGCGGCGGACATCGGGCGCGTGCAGGTGGACGGCGGCCCGGCCCCGGCGCCGTTCAATCTGGCCGATCTGGCGCTCGAATTCAGCCGGCAGACCGGCTTGACGCGCACGCCGGAGGACTGGTTCCCCCTGAACGCGGTTTCGATGATCACGCGCGGGCTCAGCCGCATGCGGGGCGACGCCCTGCCGCACCCCGCCTGCGACGCGCATTGCTCGCTCGGCACCTATTTCTACATCGACGAGCGCAACCGGCCAACCTGCGTCAACCGTTTCTTCGATCTCGACCGGTTCCTGCGGAACATCGGTCGCGTTTCGGTGGGGGGCGGACTGCTCGCCCAGCCCCTTTCGCGTCTGTTACAGCTCGGGCTGCTCGCGGATTGCTTCCTCAAGGACCAGGCGCCCGAGGGGATGACCTTTCAGCGTCTGCTGCGAGGCCTCGAAGGCTGGGAAGACAAATCGGCGGGCCGGGGCCCCGACTGGGATAAAGCCGGCTTCAACGGCATGTTCGTAGCCGGGATGCACTTCATGGACGCGCGCAATTACAACCGCCGCCGCCTGAAGCGCTGCATCATCCAGTACGTCACGGCCAATCGCGAGCTGGTCCCATTCTGCAGCTACAACGCCGGACCCAGACTGCGCACGGAGGAGGAGATGGCGCGCGGCAATCGCCATCTCGCCGCCGAGCCGTTCCGTACGGTGCCCGGCGCGGACTGCGTCGAGCTGTGCGGGCACTGACCTCCGTGTCCGCACGGATAGCGGTCTACAGGTATCATTGTCCTTAGAGGTTCTCTCTTCTTGACTACAAGACGCTCGCTTGCCCCCCTCGTGTTCCTGCCGCCACTGTGGCTGTTGGCGCTCCAGGCTCCGCCGCTGTCCGGCGCGCCTGTAATTCCAAAATACGGCTATTCCGTGCCGGCGAAGGCCGATGCGGCGGAACTGGCCGGTGTGGCCGCCGACTGCGGAGGAAAGGGCAGGCTCGTGGTGTTGCCCCCGGTCTCGGGCGTCCTCGGGGGCGCTGCGGTGGCCCCCGAACCCCAAACGCTGGGAGCGCTTGCGGGCGCCGTTCCGCCAGGGGCCGAGGTCTACGTGCGGTTGCGTCTGGCGACCGGCGGTCTGGCCCAGGGCGGCCCGGAGACGGAGAAGCTGATCGCCGCGCAGGTGGACCAGATCGTGTCGCGATTGCCGCTGGGGGAGGCCGCCGTGCGCGGCTTGGTGGTGGAGCTCGAAGAGCCTCTGCCCGCGCCCGAGTTGTTCCAGTTCGCTCTGGCCAGCCTCTCTGTGAAGGCCAAGGGCTCGAAAGAGAACCTGCAAGTGGTGTTGTCCTTCCCCGCCGGATTCCTCCAAAAGCACGGCGACCTGGTCAAGGGAGTCGTGCCGTACGCGGATGCGTTTGGAACGGACTTCGCGCCCGGCTGGCAGACCGAGGCGGCTTGGATCGCCGACCATGCTCTCAATAAGCCGGTCTTCCTGAAGGTTTCGCCCGATGGCGACGCGGGCGAGCTGTTGGCGTCGCGTTATCTGGACGCCGTGGTGGCGGCCAGCGGCACGAGCGTGGAGGCCATCTGGACCGGCGAGGCCGAGAGCGCCTCCACCCGCAAGGTCTGTGCGGCCGCGAGTTTCCTGGCGAAGTTCATCACCCCAGATTTCACGCTGATGGGCGAGGCGGTTTCTCCCATCGCCATCAGCGTGCCTGGCGCCGGGCCGCAGAAGCTGTACGCCGCCGGCCGCACGCCCAACGTCGTGCTGCTCGGGAAAATCGGCGCCACGCGCGGCGCTCCCAAGACCATCGATCTGCGCGGAGCCGGCGAGCAGATCGACGTCGAATGGTACGACCCCATCGCGGGTGTGGCTCTGAATGCCGGCACAGCCCGCAAGACCACGACGGAAACCGCGCAGAGCGGCACCTCGGATTCCGACTACCTTTTGCTGCTGGTCAAGAAGGGCGGCGCCGCCGAGCAAACCGTGTATTCCGGCGCGACCGTAAGCGAGAAGGTCGAACTGCGGGCCGACGAAGTGGTCGCGCGCTGGCAGCGTTACAAAGAAGCCCAGCGGCAGGTGCTGGCGAACTACCTGGCCACGGTCTTCATGAACCTGCACTTCGAGCCGGCCAACATGGGTTCCGGCTTCGACATATCGATCGAATTCAGGCAGTTTTCCAAGCGCGATACGCCCACCGAGTGGGTGCAGACCGGTTTCTACGTCAATGGCGTGAAATTCAAGAAGCGCGCCGAGTTTCCCCTTCCGCAGCTCGAGCCGGAGAAGGTTCTCACGCAACCGCTCGACCTCCGGCTTAACGAGAAGTACTCGTACAAGATGCTGGGGATGGACCAGGTGAACGGAGTAACGTGCTACCTCCTGGGCGTGGAACCGGCCGAAGCGAACGAGAGCCTCTACAGCGGCAAGATCTGGATCGACGCGAAGACGTTCCGCCAGGTGAAGGTGAACCTGCGCCAGACCGGCAGCAAGGGTAACGTCGTCGCGAACCAGGAAACGCAGGTCTACGAATTGGTCCCTGACGCCAAAGGGCAGGTGTACAATCTGCTGAAATCGACTTATGCGCAGCAGACGCTGAACGCGGCGGGCCGGAACTTCATCCTACAGAAGACTTACACTTACTCGGATTTCGCCACCAACGCCCCCGACTTCGACGCACAGCTCCAGGCGGCCCGGCAGTCCGACAAGCCGATGTTCCGCGATACGGAGGCCGGATTGCGCGGCTTGAAGAAAGAAGGCGACGAGCGGGTAGAGGAGCCAGGGGAGCAGAAGCGCATCCGGTCGATCGTGACCGGGGCGCTCTACGACGGAAGCTTCAACTACCCGATTCCCCTGCTCGGCTACAGCCTGGTGGATTTCGATTTTCACCACAGCGGCGCGCAGCTCTCGCTGTTCTGGGCGGGGCCGCTTCTGGCGGCCAATCTCTCGAAGCAATACGGCACCAAGTTCCGCCTGGGCCTGGACGTGGCGGCCTCGGGTCTGCCTCAGAACAACCGCATCTATTCGGGGAACACGGAGATCAAGGACCAGGGCCTCTGGATGTTCGAGGAGTCTACCGGAGCGCGGGCCACCTGGCAGGCGACCAATAGTCTGAGTTTCACCGGGGCCACCTACCTGGTGTACGATCTGTTCGCGGCCAATTCCGACACCAACAGCCAGTATGTCCTGCCGCACGACGGCGTGACGATCGAGCCAGGACTTGAGGTGAAGTACGCCCATTCGGGCTATATTCTGAGCTCGAGCTTTTACGAAGGCCTGCGCCTTGGCTGGCGGGGGTTCGGACTGCCTTCTTCGCCCGAGGCGGTCAACAAGGACTGGTACAAGTACTCCGGCGACTTCTCCAAGAGCTTCTACTTCGGCAAGTTCACCAAGAGCGGGCTGGACCTGGCTTACTACGGCGGCCAGCACCTCGACCGGTTCTCGCGTTATGAGCCGTCGTTCTTTTCCGAGCCGCGGATCCGCGGAATCCCCAGTGGGACGGACAGCTTCGACAACGTGGCGGTGGCCACCGTCAGCCATGGATTCAACATCATGGACCTCATCAAGTTCGAGGCTTTCTACAATCATGCCTGGGCCCAGAACCAGTTCGAATCCAGCAGCTACCGCGCCTTCGACGGCCTGGAGTTCGAGTTCGGCACGGCCGGGCCGATGGGCACCTATCTGCAAGGCATCATGACTTACGCGCTGAAAGGCGATCTGGCGCGTTATAAGTCCAGGTTCGGCGTCTATTTCCTGATATTGAAACCGTTGAAGTAACAGGGTCGCGGATGAGCGAGGAGAAGAGGACCGCGCTGGTGACCGGAGCGTCCGGAGGCATCGGCAGGGCCATCGCCGAATCGCTCGGCGCCGGCGGCTACCGCGTGGCCGTCAACTACAACGCCAACGAGCGCGGAGCCTGCGAAACGGTCGCGGCAATCTCCGCCACGGGGGGCGAGGCCATCGCGATCCAGGCCGACGTGAGCCGGCGCACGGACTGCGAGCGCCTCTTCGCACGCATTGAAGCGGAGTACGGGTTCGTCGCCTACCTCGTGAACAATGCGGGCGTCACGGACGACGCGCCGCTGATGCTGCTCTCCGACGAGCAATGGGACCGCGTGATCGGCACCAACCTCGGCGGTACCCGCCTGTGCTCGCAACTGGCGCTTCCCGGGATGATGAGGCTGGGCGGCGGCGCGATCACCAACATCGTCTCGCCGAGCGGCGTTCGCGGCCAGTCCGGCCAGTGCAATTATTCGGCGGCCAAGGGCGGCGCCATCGCGTTCACCAAGGCGCTGGCACGCGAAATGGGGCGCTATGACATCCGCGTGAACGCCGTCTGCCCTGGAGTGATCGAGACCGCCATGACCAAGACCTTGATCGAAAAGGAGGGACGGCGGTTGCTCTCCGAGATTGCGCTGCGTAGATTCGGCCAGTCCTCGGAGGTGGCGCCCCTGGTGCGGTTTCTCGGCTCCCCGGAGGCGGCTTACATCACCGCGCAGGTGATCGCGGTGGACGGAGGCTTGCTGTAATTCCGTGTGGGGCCCCCACCTCTGTCTGGCCGTCGAGAACGGCGAATACAGGCCGTGCCAAAGCCCGGAACGCGAATTCCATGCCGCGGTCTCGCTGCATAACCACTCCAGTTACTCGACCGAGAATCTCGCCTCGCTGAACGAGGTGGTGAAGCTGTCCTACATGCAGCCGCTGGCCGGATTGCTCCAACGCTCCTTCGGCCTGGATGGCATCGCCAACCTGGACTACGGCGAGCTGCTCTACCACCCGCCCGCGGTTCCCGAGCAGGTCTTCCGGCTGGAATGCGAGTCGGCGCGGCGGACCGGCATCGAGAACGCCTGTGTGGCCATCACCGACCATGACGAAATCGCCGGAGGCCTCGAGCTGGCGGACACCTGCCCGGCCGAGAGCGAACGGATCGGGCTGGGCGAAGAGTTGTCTCTGCGGTTCGAAGGGTATCTGTTCCACCTGGGCGTGACGGGCCTGGCGCGCGAGAGCCTTTCCGAAACGCACGCCCAGCTTCAGGCCGTGTCGCGGGCGGGCCGTCTCGACGATCTCTTCGAGCGCCTGAAAGCAGCCGGCGGCCTGGTGGTGCTGAATCATCCGCTGCTGCCCTGGAAAGACCGGGACGGCGGCAACGTCCCCGCGGTCGCGCTTCTCGAGCGATACGGATGGGCCATCGACGCGCTCGAGTACAACGGAATGCGGCGCAAGGAGGAAAATGACGGCGTCCTCGCTCTGGCGCGCCACGCCGCCAAGCCCGTGGTGGGAGGCGGCGACAGTCATCTGCTCACCGCCAGCTCGGTCCTCTGCGCCACCGCCGAAGCCCGCACCTTCCGGGAGTTCGTCGAAGAAGTTCGCTCCGGTCACGCCGTCCCGCTGATCACGCCTGAATACTTCGCGCCCCTCCGTTGGAAGCTGTTCCTTCGGACCTTCGCCTTCATAGGGAATTATCGCGGCATCGGCAGCTTTCACGGTCAGCCCGTGTGCCGGATGCTCGAGCACCGCACGGTGCTGCTCGATCCCATCGGCGCATTGGCCCGGCTGTTCCTGCGTGCTACCGCCGCGGCCGGCCTGGTCCGATGACGGGACCGATGCCGCGCATGTTATACTCCCGACTCTGATGAAGATCCTGCTGGTGAAGCCCCAGCCCGACGCGATACAGTTCGGCCTCGCGCCGTTCTTTCAGACCGAGCCGCTGGGGCTCGAGTATATTGCCGCCGAGCTGGAGCACCGCGGCCATACCGTCGCGACGGTGGACCTGCGGTTCGACCGGCGCCGCTTCCGCAGCATCCTCGAGCGCGAGCGGCCCGCGCTGGTGGGCATCGCTTGCTTGCATATCCTGGACGCTCCCGCCACGCTGCGGCTCGCCGACGAGGTGCGCGCCTTCGACCGCTCCATCTTCGTGCTGGTCGGCGGCCACGCCGCGTCGGCCTATCCGCAAGCGGTGAGCGGCGGCCAATCGATCGCGGCGATCGCGGTGGGCGAGGGCGAGCGCACCGTGGCGGCGCTCGCCGACGCGCTCGAGCATGGGAAGCCGATCGAGGAGCTGCCATCGCTGCTCCTGCCAGGCGACGACGGCGAGTACCGCCCCACCGGCCACCCGCGCGAGTTCCTGGACCTCGCGGCCGTCCGCCCCCCCGACCGCGCACAGGTGGCGCGCTACCAGAAGCGCTACTGCTGTCTGAATTACATGCCCGTTTGGACGCTCGAGACCACTCGGGGCTGCCCCTACCGCTGCAAGTTCTGTTCGGTCTGGCAGTTCTACCGCGGTTCGTGCCGCTTCCACGCGCCGGAAAACGTGCGGGCCGATTTCGATGCGGCTGGCCCCAACGTCTTCGTCATCGACGACATCTTTTGGGCCGACCCACAGCGCTCGGAGGAGCTGGCCGGGACGCTGCGAAAATCGCCGCCGAAGAACTGGATCCTGGCGCAGTCGCGCGTGGACCTGGTTGCGGCCAACGCCGCCCTGCTCGAGCGGTGGCGGCCGGTCGCCAGGCAATTCGACATCTTCTTCGGCTTCGAATCGCCCAGCCGCGACGGGCTCGACCGCCTCAACAAGGGCACCGACGTCGCTAAGACCGTCGAGGCCATCCGCGTGGCCAGAGAGCTCGGCTACGGAGTCACCGGGAACTTCATCATCGACCCCGATTTCGACCAGGCGGACTTCGAGTACCTGTGGAGCTTCCTGGACGAGCACCGGCTCTATCGCGTCGGCTTCACGATCCTGACGCCGTTGCCCGGGACTTACTACTTCGAGCAGGTGAAAAGCAGGCTGCTCGTCTCGGACTGGAGCCAGTTCGACCTGCACCACCTGCTTTGGCAGCCGCGCCTGCCGGTCGAGCGCTTCTTCGAGTTGTACTGCGAGACCTGGCGGCGCAGCGTCCTGAACCTCGCCGGGAGGAAGAGCTTCTGGAACTGGCTGACGGCGGTGAACCCCCTGCAGGCCCCGCGCCTCGCCCGAATCCTGTTCCGCACCCAGCGCCTGATGGATCCCAAGGCTTACCAGGCCGAATGCCGGCTCCCCCCGGCGTGAACCACGCGGCCACCGTCTCTCCTGTCGGCCACCGTCTCTCCTTGACGTGGATGAACCGCGCTGGTATGCTCGATTCTCTCAAGGAGGTCCTATGGCGATCAGGCTCGCGCTTCTTCAACTGGTGGCATTTCTGTTCGCGCAGCCGGGTTCCGCTCAACTCGCAGGCACGGACCGCGAAGAGGCCAAGAAGATGGTATCGGGCACCGTCTATCTCCGCATCGACGCGCCATGCAAGTACGGCTCGGGCGGATTCGGGCTGTCGGTCGAGCCCTTGGTCCGAGTCTCTCCGGCGGAATACAAGACCGAGGGAAGCGAGACGATCCCGCAAAAAGGCAGGAAACGGGAGAGCGTCTACTGGGGGTTCGCGCCCAATGACCCCATCCGTTACATCAAGCTGAGCTTCAACGGCGATTCGATCGACGTGTGGGGGGAAGGCCTGCCTCCTAAGGACAACGAAGTCATGGTCCGGTTCGTCGGCATCAAGTCGATCGACGACTTCCGCAAGGCGTTCGACCTGGCATTGTCGCGTGTGCCGCTCCAGGACGAGCATCCTGATTGGCCGGCCGAGATCAGAAAGGCTATCGCCGACCGCCGCGTGGTGGAAGGGATGACGAAGCGCCAGGCCTTCTGCGTGGTCGGCACGCCGGTCAACATCCAGATCTCGAAAGACGGCGGGGCGGAGGTAGAGACCTGGTTCCCGCGGCAGGAGAACGGGACTGTAGTGACATTCCGGAAGCTGAAGAGCTCGGCCACCGGATACCCCGCGCTGTTGAAGTTCGTTGACGGCAGGCTGACCGGCATCGAGGCCACCCGCCAGTCGGATCAGTTGAAGCTCGACAAGTAGCGTTGTTCCGGAGCCTCCGATGCAAGAGCCGAACGCCAAGTGGTTGATGTGTGCCGCTCTGACTGCGGCATCCTAAGAATGGACCGCGAGATGTTCAGAGCTGTAATGTTCGTCTTGATATGCGTGCTCGTCTGCGCGAGCGTGAGCCTGCTCTATGCCCCCACGCCGGGCCGGCTGCTCTGGTTCGCCCTTCTGTTTGTGCCCGGAAACATGCTGATCTGCTATTTGGTCTTACATCCCCGCAGCCAGTTGATGGTCCGCAACCGTTCCCGCGTGGAGAGCGCGGGCAGGCGTTCGATCGCCTTGACGTTCGACGACGGGCCCTCGTCCGCGAACACGGAAGCGCTCCTCGAGATCCTGCGCCGGAAGCGCGTGAAAGCCACGTTCTTCGTCGTTGGGCGCAGGGCCGAAGACCGGCCGGACCTGCTGCGCGCTGTGCTCGCGGACGGCCACGCGGTAGGCAATCACACCTACTCGCATCCCTCGCTATTCTGCTTCCTCAGCCCCCGGCGGTTGCGTGCGGAGATAGCGGAGGGCCAGCGGGTGATCGCCGCGGTCTGCGGAATCCGGCCCAGGTACTTCCGCTCTCCGGTCGGGCTGCGGCACCCGCTGTTGAGCTTTTATCTCAAGCGCGCGGGGCTTGAATACATTTCGTGGCGTGTCCGCGCGTTCGACTCGCGCGTGCAGAAGCCGGAAGTCATCCGACAGCGGATCGCCGGCAGGGCGGCGCCTGGCGACATCGTCCTTCTGCACGATAGCAACTGTCTCGGCGTAGCCCGGATGCTGGCAGTGCTCCCCCAACTGATTGACGACCTCCAGCAGCGCGGGTTCGAGTTCGTTCTGGTCTGAAGCGCCATGAAGATTTGTGCCATCATCCCCGCCTTCAACGAGCGGCCTCGCATTGGGGCGGTTGTGAGCGGCGTCCGCCCATACGTCGACACGGTGGTGGTGGTCGACGACGGCTCGGACGATGGGACGGCCGAAGCGGCCGAGGCGGCGGGCGCCGAGTGCATCCGTCACCACCGCAACCAGGGCAAGGGCGCCGCGCTGCGCTTAGGTCTGCGGCACGTGCAGGCCCGCGATTTCAGCCATGTCCTGTTTCTGGATGGCGACGGCCAACATCGCGCCGAAGATATTCCGTCGCTCGTCTCGACCGCGGAGCGCACCGGCGCCGGCCTGGTGATCGGAACGCGGTCGTTCGACCGCGCGCGGATGCCGGCTCCGCGCTACTATTCGAACAGCCTCGGAAGCAGGGTCGCGTCCTGGCTGGCCGGCCAGGAGATCCGCGACAGCCAGTCCGGATTCCGCCTGATCCGTTTGGATTGCCTCCGGGGCGTCGAGCTGAAAGCGAGGAAGTACGAAATCGAGATGGAGATTCTGATCAAGCTGAGCAGGCTTGGATGCGCGATCGAGCACGCGCCGATTACCACGGTCTACGAGAACGGCCAGGCGCGGTCGAAGATGAAGGTGATCCCGGACACCGTGCGGATCTGCCTGCATTCGCTCTGGTTCCGGTGGGCGGGATGAGGCCCGCCGCGGCCCTTGCGGTGTTGGCCCTGGCCCCTCTGGCCTGGCCCCAGCAGCCGCCAGCCGAGCCCTTCGGCCCGCTCCTCGACCGCATATGGCAAGGCGTTCAGCGGGCCCAGAACACGACCAGGACCGGCCGCGGCACCATCACCGAAACCAGGACGTCCAAGATGCTGGCGCGGCCGCTGGTCTTCCACGGAAAGTTCCAGGCGTCCGGGCTGACGAAGTTCTATCTGGAGTACGTGGAGCCGGAGCCCGTGCGCATCGTCTTCAACCAGGATTACCTCAACGTCACCACCGGAGGCGACAAGAAGACAACGGAGGTGCTGAAGGTCGGCGAGCAGGTCAGGCGGACGCAATCGTACTTCAGCCGCGAGAACTCCATCGGCCACCTGAAGGAGAATTTCACAATCGCGGTAACGGAGAACCGCGCCGGTTACGAGATGCGTCTGGTGCCGAAGTCTCCCCGGTTTAAGAAGCGCATCAATTACGTGGTGGTGCAGTTGAACCGCGACGACTTCCTGTTGCGCAGCCTGGAAGTGGACGGGGCCAGCGGCGTCAACAGCCGCTTTGAGATCCACATGGACGCCATCAACGCGCCGGTCGACGAGAACCTGTTCAAGGTGTACCGCCCGTAGAACGATGTGGCGCACGCTTCAGCGTGCCGCGGCGAACTTCAGCTCGCCGTTGGGGAACTCGCGCCGCCGCCGAAGCGTATGAGAAGATCGCACTAGCCCGATGATCGAAAAAGCCGAAATCCTAAAGCTCATTCCGCACCGTCCTCCCTTTCTGTGGATCGACCGTGTCGAACACATCGAGCCCGGCGCGCGGTGCATTGCCGTGAAGCTCGTCAACCCGGCGGAGCCGTGTTTCGCCGGCCACTTCCCGGGGGATGCGATCCTGCCCGGCGTCCTGATCATCGAGGCGGCGGCGCAGACGGCGGGAGTCATGCTGGCCTCGATGGCAGCCGGCGCGGAAGGCGAACGCCGCCTCGCCGCGGTGAACCGGTTTAAGTTCCTCGAGCCGGTAAGGCCGGGAGCCGAGATGCGAATCGAGACCAAGGCCCTCGCCTCCCTCGGGCCGATGACCTCCGTGGAAGCGACGGTCAGCGTGGCGGGCCGGGTGGTCGCGCGAGGAGAACTCTCCGTCTACGCGGGTTGACTATGGAGAAGCGGAACCGGCTGGCGCGCGCTCTTCGGCAGGCTCGGAGCCTTGTGTCCGGGCTCATGCAGGAGGGTCTGGCGCCTCGCCGCGCCGCGGCGGCGGTATTTCTCGGAGTCTTCATCGGGGTCGTTCCCATCTACGGTTTTCAAATGCTGGTGGCGCTCGGCCTCGCCACCGTGTTCCGGTTGAACCGGCCGCTCACCTTCGCGGCGACCTTCGTCAACAACCCCTTCTTCCAGCCCTGGCTGATCGTGTCGAGTCTGGAAATCGGCCATCGCATGTTAGAGGGCCGCTGGCTGCGATTGGCTTTGGCGGACCTGAGCCCTCATCGCGCCGCCCTTGAGTTGCACTTCTGGCTGCTCGGCAGCCTGGTGCTTGCGGCGCTGCTGGGCTCGCTCGCGGCGCTGGTCGCCTACATCGCCTTCCGTGTGGGACAGGCCAGGCGGGCCGATCCGGTCGGCGAAATGTTTCGCGCCGCCGGCCGCTACGACCGGGGCTTCATCCGCTGGAAGTTGCGGCTGGACAAGATCTTCGACATCCTCCGGAACGAGCTCGCTCCGGGGCCGGTGGTGGACCTCGGCTGCGGGTACGGGATCGCGCTGGCGCTGGCTGAATTGCGCGAACCGGGCCGTCGCTTGTGCGGCTGCGACCTGGACCCGCACCGGATCGAGGTCGCGCGCCGGGCGCTCGGGCCGTCCGGCGCCGAGCTCGCGGTCGCCGACATCCGGGAGTTCCGTTTCGAGCCCGCCGCCATCATCCTGATCCTCGACGTCCTGCAATACCTGACCCCCGAGGAGCAGCGCGAGGTGATTGAAAACTGCTGTGCGTCTCTGCTGCCCGGGGGCAAGTTCCTGTTCCGGATTCCGGACTGCCGGCGCGGCGCGCCATCCTGGATGAGCCTGGCGCTCGACAAACTGGTGTTCCGCTTCACCGGCTGCCGCGACAAGCCAACCGTGCTCCCGGCCGGCGCCTACCGCGCCATCCTCACGGACGCCGGCATGGAGGTGCGGGAACTGGCGGTGATGAATCGCTTGCCGCTCGCGCACATCGTGTTTATCGGATCCCGGAGCGCCGCATGACCTCCCGGCTCTTACGCGGCGTCGCGTGGCTCACGCTGAAGCACCCGGTCTCGCTTCTGGCGGCCATCGCTCTTCTCACCGCGGGCCTGTACCTGAACATACACAACCTGCGTATGGGGACGAACCTGGCCGACCTGTTCGGAGACAGCACGCCCGAGCTGCGCGCCGTCAACGAGTACGCGCAGAACTTCGGGTACAGCAACCAGTTGTTCGTGTTGGTGGAGGACCCCGGCGGCTCCGCGGCCTCCGAATCGATGGAGACCCTGGGAGACCGGCTGGTCTCCGACATGAACCAGAGCGGCCTGTTCAAGTACGCCCGCTGCGGCTTGAGCGAGCAGGAAATGCTCGGCATGGTGCGCCTGTTCGCGTGGAATTTCCGCTCCTATGCCAAGCCGGAGCAGGTTCCTGCGCTGCGCGAGCGGCTCTCGACGGAAAACATCCGGAAAACCGTCGGCGTGGCCGGCGCCGGGCTGGTCACGGCCTTCTCATCGCTTGGGACGAATTACTTCGCCAACGACCCTCTCGGGCTCATGCAGGTCGTGGCCCCCGGCGGCGGGAAACTCTCCGGCCTCGGCGCCTTCGATATGGAATGGGGCAGCGGAAACTACTTTTTCAGCAGGGACCACCGGGCCTTGCTGGTCATCTCCGAACCGCGCCAGCCGATGATGAACTACAAGGCGGCCGAAGAGGTGGTCCGTTGGACGCGATCGCGCTGCCGCTCTCTGCTGGCCGAAGAGGACTTCCGCGGCCTGCGCCTGGTTCCCGCCGGAGGCTACATTTACGCCGAACAGGACCGCGGTTTTATACAGGAGAATATCAAGCTCGTCTCGCTGGTATCGATCATCGGGAACCTGATTCTGTGCGGGCTGGTGTACCGCCGGCCCTTCATCCTGCTGCTCTCCTTCATTCCCACCAGCCTCGGCCTTCTGTGGACCACCGGCCTCATCAGCTACTATCCCGGCGAGATCAACCTGATCAGCCTGTCGTTCATCGCCATTCTGGTGGGACTCGGCGACGACCAGGTGGTGTATTTCGTCGGCCGCGTGCCGCAGGAGTGGCGCGACGGCCGTTCCCTTCAGGACGCCCTGGCCAGGACCTACGCGACCACCGGCAAGAGCATCGTCTTCTGCATCCTGACCATTATCACGGCCACCGCCGCGCTTGCGCTTTCGAGTTTCAAGGGTCTTGCCGAATTCGGCTTCGTGCTGACCGTGGGCCTTCTGATGCTGCTGGTCCACACGCTGCTGACCATTCCCGCACTGATGCGCATCGGCTGGCAGTTCTTCCCTCCGCGCGTTCCGACGCTTACTTCATTCCGGTTCCTGCCCTCCATCGTGCGGCCCCTCGCGGATCTGCTGGGGCGTTATCCCAAGGCCATCTTCATTGGCTCGGTCGTCGTATTTGCGGTGGCGGCGGCGTCGCTCCCCGCGGTCCACATGGCCAAAAAGGTGGAGATCGCGCGCGGCGACGAGAACCCCGCGACCATCGGCCAGAACCGGCTCGCCAAGGAGTTCGGCATCGAGGGCACACCGGAACTGCTGCTCATCCAGGGCACCGAAGAAGAGGCGCTGGGGAAGTCCGAGGCGCTTTCTTCCGAGCTCGATCGCCTCGCCGCGAAAGGCCTCATCAAGGCGGCGTTTTCTCCCTCGGACGTCGTTCCCTCGCGGGAGATGCAGCTTCAGCGCGCCAAGCAATTCGAAGGCGTCGACCTCGCAAAGACATCCGGCGCGCTCGAAGAGACGCTCAAAGCCGGCGGCTTCAACCCCGCGTACTTCGACCCCGCCATCCAGCATCTTCGCAAGCTGGCCGCGGAGCCGCATGCCGTCGTCACGCTCTCCGAAGCGATGTCGTACCTTCCGCGCGGGTTCCTCGAGAACAGCATCCAAAAGATCGGCACGAACCGCTACATGGCGGCCATCGCCGTCTTTTCGGCCGACCCGAACGCGGCCGAGGCCATCCCCGACCCGGTCGCGCGGGGCTTGAAGGCCAAGGTCGGAGGCTTCGTGGACTTCTCGTACGCCAAAATGAGCCGCGACCTTCAGACCCAGATCTTCCACGACAGCCGGCGCGCGCTGTTTCTAACGGCGGCGGGAATCATGCTCATCGTTTTCCTCTGCTTCCGGAACGTGCTGGTCTCCGCGCTGGTGCTGCTGCCCCTCGTGTTCGGCATCGTCGTGACCTTCGGCGGCATGCACCTGGCGGGATACCGCTTCAGCTTCATGGCGCTGATCGCGGTGCCGCTGATCATCGGCCTCGGGATCGACAACGGCATTCACCTGGCGCGGCGATACCTCTTCGAGGAGAACCGCGACATCGTAGACGTTCTGAGACTGGCCGGAGCCCCGCTGCTGCAATCCAACCTGACCACCATGGTCGGCTTCGGCGCGCTGACCGTGTCCAAGTTCCAGCCCCTGGCCGAGTTGGGCCTGGTCACCACGGTGGGTGTCGCGGTCACCCTGTGCGCCAGCATGTTCGTGTTTCCCGCCATCGTCAGCGTTTTCCGCATCCGCGGCTCGCGCCTTGTTTCGCCGCCGGCCGCGCAGAAGGTGTAACGGAACGGCCGGGCCTCAGGCGCGGCACACCGAGCCCGAACGCATGTCAACGCCAAATAGAAATGTCCCCTTCTCTGCCAAGTAGAAATGTCCCCTTTTGAGGGCCCGGTTGAAGAGGTGGGGTTATGGTGGATTCGATGTTCCGGGGGAGTCGCGCTCCCTGGGGCAGATTCGAAGTCCGCTGC
>DASWZN010000037.1:0-50605 GCA_036404435.1 Bryobacteraceae bacterium | reverse complement strand
AGACCTCCGGATCACCGTCCAGCAAATGGTCGCCGAAGGGGACAAGGTGGCCGTTCTATGGATCTTTCGAGGAACCCATACCGGCTCCGGCTATCAAGGTCTTCCTCCGACTGGAGCACGGGTCGAAGTTCGTGGCACCACCATCTGGCGCATCGTCGACGGGCGCATCACGGAGGAGTGGACCACCTTGAGTGATAGCAGGGCCTACATCGCAGCATTGGCTCATCTGAAATGGTGGCTGGCGCTTGCAGGAGTGCTCGTCCTGCCCTGGTGATCGCGATCGAACATCTTCTCTGGAGGATGGTTCGGAAAACGTTCGCCTATTGGCGGCGATCCTTCGCGGCCGCGGAGAATTGACGCGCGGATACTTGATCCATGTGCTGTGGTGCCCACTTTCATCTTCGCAAACCGGGCCACTCCGCCAGTATGAGGCCAACCGACCGGCTGGCGGCGCGACACAAGCGCCCTGTGCGCGACGGGTGGCCAATCCTATGGCGTTCGGCAAGCCGCAGGAATCACCGAGAGCGGTGCCCGCCGAGCGATTCACGCAGTGTGGAGCGGATGTGCAGGACGCGCGGCGGACATAACGGGTGGCGTGCCCGGCTCTTGGCGCAAACAGAAAACCCAGCGTGCCGACCGACCACGGAACCCGTATTCGTCTGGCGCCCCTCGCGTGGTCTGTCGTGGTCTGTCGGCGCCCGTAAGTTGTTGAGGAATTGGTAGCGCTAACGGGGATCGAACCCGCTGGCCGCCAGTTCGGTTGGGTTCAGTTGAGTGCAAGTAGGTATGTTTTCAGTCGAGTTCAGTTCGCCACTAGGCCGTTCCGGGCCGTATAAATGGCTGGCGTGGTCTGTCGGTGGTCTGTCGGGGCCGTAAGAGTTCGGTGGCGAGCGGCCTTTTCCTCTCCACCATCGATAAGTGTGGAAGGCAGCGGCTTGAGTCTGACGGCGTGAGAGTCGCGGACCGGCCGCGACGCGTAGTAGATGTGCCGCCCGCGCTGTCTACGTGCGCGCTTCATGCACTCTCCCGGCCGGACAAGACACCCCGCCTACACGCCGACCACGCTGCGGCGGTAGAATAGCTTCTCCGGTCCCGGGCCGCGCGGCGGTCCCGCTCCAAGACGATGAGCAACGAGGAAGACTACAAGCGATCTTCCGGTATCGGGCAACCGCTAGAGAAGCAAAGGGTGCGGCCAGCCCGGCGCATGCCGACGTGGTACCGGCTTCTCTTGGTTGCCACCCCTGCCGTCGTCTTATCGATAGTCTTGGCAATACGCACTCGTCCACCCAGGGTGGAACTCCTGCCTTTCAGCGACTCGCCTCCGGCATGGAACGGATCCGAACCATATCTCGTTGTTTCCTTGGCCGATCGCGAGCCGGATCCAGGCAGATTCAAGGCTTCCATCCAGAAGATCGTACCGACAGTCCGGCACGACTTACCGATCAACGAATTCCGAGTCGATCTGCATTCGGGGATGTTCGTGCTTCGTCAGACGGATCTCTTCGTTTCCGACACAATGCCCTTATCGTTGACGCGGACATATCGGGTTTGGGATTCCTACAGCCGGGCATTCGGCGCGGGGGCCAACCACCCCTACGACATTTGCCCGACCGGCACCAGGCGTCCGTACACTTACATGGACCTCAACCTGGAGGATGACCGGAGAATCCATTTTCGCAGGATTTCCAAGGGGACAGACTTTGCCGACGCCGTGTTCCGCCATGAAACAACGTCCTCTGAGTTCTTCGGGGCGCAGATCGCCTGGAATGGCAACGGCTGGACTTTGAGTTTCCGCGATGGCAGCCGCTTCAAGTTCCCCGAGGCATACTACGCGAAGAATTATGCTCAAGGTGCTCCCATCGAGATGCAGGATGCGGGTGGTCATAGCATTCAGTTCAAGAGGGATGGGAAGCGAAACCTGAAGCAACTGATTTCTCCATCCAAGCATGCGATCTCTTTCAAGTATGACGAGACAGATCGAATTGTCGAGGCAGTGGACGACTCAGGCAATATCCGGAGATACTCTTATGACTCCAGCGGACATTTAAGGAGTGTTACGGATGCGTCGCATCTACTGTATAGGTTCGAGTACACACTGCTGCTTCATCTCGCCAACTACGATCCGTACCTCATGACTTCCGTCGTTGACGGAAGCGGAGTAGCGCTGCTTAAGAACATCTACGACAATGCAGGGAGGGTTTCGGAGCAGAGTCTGGCGGACGGCCAAGTGTTTCGGCACCACTACGTTGTTGACGAGAGATTCGAAATCATCGAGACAACTGTCAGCGGTCCCGTAGGCGAAAGAAGGTTCTCTTTTCAGAGCGGCATGGTTGTGAAGGACGAATAGGTTCTGAGCAGCTACGCGAACCCCATCTTGTGAGCGTGCGCCGGATGGCGTGCCGTGGGGACATGCGAACGCGTAGCCGTGAGGCGTGGGCGACGTGGCGCGGGCTTGCCGAGGCGAGCGGCGCAACTGCGGCCCGTGATGTCTACGTGTGCCCTTCGTGCACTCCCCGCGCGCCTCGGACATGGCGAGGCGACCACATGGTTTCCGAAACCCGCGCGCTTGACATGGCTCACAACCTCCTGGACTTCTCCGGATTCGATTGTGGCGACCGACACCCATCGAGAACGGCTGGATGCTCCGACATCACGCGCCCAGCCGAGTCCCGGCGCCGATCCTCGTCGCGCTCCACAGAGGTTAGGCGTAATGGAGCCGCGCCCGCCAGCTCCGTAATGTCGCCGCGGTTGATGATTCCACGAGCCGGCGGGCGTCCGGTACGCCGGAATGATTCTGAGATTTGGCCTGAGGCTCGTCAGCTTGAGCAAAGAGGGCGGCTGAGGCCGCGAGCACGATGATTACGTTTTCGTGCTCGCTGATCCGCATCATCAAAGATCCCTGCGGGATCGAAGACGCCGGCCGAGCGCAACACCGTAGATGCGGCCCTCTCTCGCGCCGCGGCAGGTTCCGGCGAAAAATGCGGGTTGAGCGCGGGACGGACGTCCGTGGCAGACTACGGGCTCTTGCTCTTGCTGTTGTTCAGCAACACCACGCCGGCGATCACGCCGCCCGCCGCGGCGATGGCCACGCCCGCGATCACGGCGGTTGTGTGCTTGGGCTTCGCGATCGTCGCCGGAACTGGGGCGCGCGCCGGAAGCTCGGCTCCGACTCCCTGCGCGGCCGCCACGCAACCGCCGGGACCGATCTGATCGAGCACTGTGACCCGAACGACCTGCGACGCGCCTTCGGCCGGCTGGCCAGAGGCATCGACGATACCTTGAATCTCGACGCGATTGCCGAGTTGTGCCGACAACTGCGTCGCATCTCCGCGCAGCTCCACCACGACATTGGCGGTCTGCTCAACCAGAATGAATCGGCCGGCTTTGCGCAGCAGGCAACCGGACATCCGGGCGGCGCTCTCGGATTGCGCCTGCGGGTCGAAACGCAAGGTAGCTCCGGCTGTCAAGTTGGCGATGAGCGGGCCGGACGTCTTGAATACCCGCGCCGGTCCGTTCAGCGCCGAGACTAGCACCGTCTTCTCGCCGTCGAGGCGTACGCGCACGATCGGCGTTCCGCGGGCGCTCGAGATTCGCAACCCTCGCGCCTCGATTTCGTAACTGGAGGCAGCCTGGAACTCTCCAAACCCCTTCTCGAGCAGTGTGCGGTTTTGGAACACAACGGCGCGGGATCCGGCGGCGAGTTCGACGCGCGTGCCGTTCCGAAGCCGCAGCCGGGATGAGGCTTCGGTGGTCTCGACCTTCGAGCCGTCAAACAGGGTGCTGTTTCCGGCTACCTGGGCGTTGTCCACCTGGAACGTTCCGTTCGCGACCGCGATGCCAATGACCGGACCGGTACTCCAGGCCGCCAGCACGCCAGCGAGATTCAGAGCCAACAGGGCCCGCAGACGCATCGGTGACGTACCTCCAGTACGCTATATTATCAGCGGAGAGCCAGGCACATGCAAGAAAAAACAGCGAAGCCGGGCGCCGCAGCGGCGCTGGCGCGCATTGTCTTAGCCTCGGCGTGGATATCCTGCCTGGCGTTTGCGTCGTACTGGTCGATCCGTTTCGCACGGGCGGACCTTCTATACCGCGCGAACACGCCGGGCGCGATCTCCCGGGCCATCGAACTCGATCCGGGCAATGCACGCTACCGCGCGTGGCAGGCGGAACTGGAAGAACACGAAGGGCGCGACCCCAGGCCGGCGCTCCTCGCCGCGTCCGTGTTGAACGCGCGCGATTCTTCGATCTGGACCCGGCTCGGACTCGGGGCCGAGATCGCGGGTGATTACGCCCGGGCGGAGGAGTGCCTGCTGCAAGCCGCCCGCGTCGACCGGCTGAGCGGGCCTCGCATCACCCTGATGCACTATTACTTTCGCCGCGGCGATTGGGTGCCGTTCTGGAAATGGAGCAGGCACGCCCTTGAGATGAGCTACGGCGACGCGGCTCCGCTGTTTCGCCTCTGCTGGAAGGCCAGCCAGGATGCAGGGGCGATTCGCAGCCGCGCAATTCCGGACCGTCTGGCTGTCCTGGTCCAGTATCTGGGATTCCTCCTGAGCGAAGGCCGCCTCGATGCCGCGGGGCCGGTGTCTTTCGACGTGCTGCGCTCTGCCGGCCCGGACGAGGCGCGGATGCTGATGGACTACTGCGACCGGCTGCTCGAACGAGGCACGGTTGCTCCCGCCCTGGCGGTATGGAACGCCATGTGCCGCCGGAAGCTAACACCCTACCCCCCGCTGGCCCCCGAAAGCAGGTCACCGCTGACGAACGGCGACTTCGCCGCCGTGCCCATGCTCGGCGGGTTTGATTGGCACGTTGCGCAGCTTGCGGACGTTGCCGTCGCGCGGCTGACTTCCCCGGCGGGGCTCCAGTTCTCTCTGTCCGGGAAACAGGCCGAGCGTTGCGAGCTTCTGTGGCAGCAGCTCCCACTTGTTCCGCACCGGGTGTACCGTCTGCGCTGGTGGTGGCGGACTTCAGGCATGCCGTCCGACGCCGGCATCCGCTGGCGGGTGCTCGATGCGGCGACCTCGCAACCCTCGGGCGAGAACTGGCAGCCGGCGGAACTGACATTCGCGAGCGGAGAGGCGGCGTTGGCTCGCCTCTCCCTGGTCTCGGAACGCCAGACGGGCACGGCGCGGCCGGAGGGTTCGGTCTTCGTGCGGAACGTGGAACTGGAGTCAGCGCGATGACCGCGTTCTCCTCCGTGGCGCTGGCGGGCCTGCTCTTCCTCTCGATCCTGCTGGCCTGGGCGCCACAGAGATGGGCCGTGAGCCTGCTCGAAGCCGGCTCATTCGCGCTGGCGGCGGCCTGGGCAGTTCGCCTGGCGATTCGCCCCCTGCGCCTCCAGCGCAGCCCGGCGATCCTTCCGCTGGCCGGCGCCGTGCTCTGGGGCATCTTGCAGCTCTCGACGGGGCGGAGTATCTACCCGCGCGAGACCTGGAATGCCCTGCTGATGTGGACGACAAACGTGGCGGTCTTCGGCGTTGCGCTACAGGTTTTTTCCGACGCGGGGATCCGGGACCGGTTTCTCCGAGCGACTCTGCTGTTCGGTTTTGCCCTGAGCGTGGTTTCGACGCTCGCGATGTTCACTTCCCGGGGCAGCGTGTTCTGGATCTTCCCGGTGGTTTCCGAGCGCGCGCCGGCGGGGCCCTTCCTCTCGCCGAACCAGTACGCTGCGTTCATCGAACTCGTGCTGCCGCTGGCGCTTGTCCGCGCCGCCACCGACGCCCGGAGAACTTTGCCGTTCGCGCTGATGGCGGGCACGATGTACGCGTCGGTGATCGCCAGCGCTTCGCGTGCCGGCTTCCTTCTGACTTCCCTGGAGATCGTGGCCGCTCTCGCCCTCGCGCTCGGCGCGAATGGCGCCACCCTGCGCGGCATCGCCCGGATGGTGGCGGCGCTTGCCGCGTCCATCGTGCTGTTTACGGCCGTGGTAGGCCCGGAGGTGTTGTGGAACCGGCTGAGCCGGCCAGATCCGTATGCGGGCCGGCGCGAGATGCTCGATTCGACGCTCGACATGATCCGCGATCGCCCCTGGACGGGATTCGGCCTCGGCACCTGGTCCACCGCGTACCCAAGATATGCGCGCTACGACGATGGGCTGTCCGCGAATCACGCTCACAATGACTGGGCGCAATGGACCGCCGAAGGCGGCTTCCCATTCCTGGCCCTGCTCGTGAGCATCGCCGTTTGGAGCGTGCGGCCGGCGCTTCGCTCCCGTTGGGGAATCGGAGTGATTGCGGTCTTCTTGCATTGCCTGGTGGACTACCCGCTTCAGAAACCTGCCCTCGCCGCGTTTTTCTTCACTCTTCTGGCTGTGCTGGCGTGCTCCGCGAAGGAGCCAAAAATGCATGTCGGAGCCAAAAATGCATCTTGACTCTGTAATCGAAACGTATACAATGGCAACTTAGATATTTTGCTCTGGCAAGACGAAATCGGGCCTTGCAGCGCGGAAGCTTTGGCCGAATTTAAACCCCCTCCCCCGAGATAGGAAACCATGCTCCCACCTAGTTCGCGTGCTCCGTGGTATGCGCTCACGGTTAGGCCCCGGCACGAGAGGGCAACCGCACGGAGCCTTCGTTTGAAGGGTTTAGAGGAGTTCTCGCCGCTCTACCGCGCCCGCCGGCTGTGGTGCGACCGCATCAAGGAACTCGAAACGGAGTTGTTCCCCGGATACGTGTTCTGCCGCTTCTCCTATGAGCAGCGGCTGCTGGTGCTGAACACACCGGGGGTGACGTCGATTGTCGGATTTGGAAAGCACCCGGTTCCGGTGGATGACGGGGAGATCGAAGCCCTCCGGGCCGTGGTCACCTCCGGCTTGCCGATCCAACCCTGGCCATACCTGCGGGCCGGGCAGAAGGTGCGCATCGACCAGGGCTGCCTGGAAGGCGTGGCCGGCATCGTGCTGCGGGACCGGGATGCGTTCCGGGTGCTGATCAACGTCGAGATTCTCCAGCGCACCGTGGCCGTCGAAATCGACCGCGCTCTGCTCACGCCTATCGCGCAAGTCGCCTGATCTTCATCACCCTCTCATGTCGTTCCTGAAACGCAGAGACCGCGCTGTCATCTTTCGCCTAACGCAAGACGAATACGACAACTTGGCGGCCGCCTGCCGGCGGCGGGGCGCTCGCACTCTGTCGGATTATGCCCGCTCGGAGCTGCTGCAAGCCGTGGAACGGGATCAATCCGACGTGATGCGGGAACTCTCGGATCTGCGGTCCCACCTGGAGCGAATGGAGGGGCTGCTCTCAAGTTTCTTCGGCCGAAACCGCAAGGCCAAGCGAGGTCTGGCATGAGAATCGCGTTGTTCCTGCTCGGTTGTGGATTCGCATTCGCGCAAGGCCGGCCGCCGGGGGTGGTGGACGCCAACGTCGCCGGCGTCGCCAACCTGCCGGCGCAGAGGATCGCGGGCAACGATCTGATCGCCGTCTCCGTCTACGATGCGCCGGAGCTGACGCGGACCGTCCGCGTGGGAGCGGACGGCACGATCCGGTTGCCGATGCTGAAAGAGCGCATCCGGGCCGACGGGTTGCTGCCAGGCGCACTGGAGGACGCGATTGCAGAAGCCCTAAGCAGCGAGCGGATCCTGGTGGACCCGATCGTGACCGTGACAATCCTGGAGTATCACAGCCGGCCCATCAGCGTAGTCGGCGCGGTGCATAAGCCGGTGACGTTCCAGGCTGTCGGCAAGGTGACTCTGCTCGACGCCCTGGTCATGGCGGAAGGGGTGACGAGCGACGCCGGGCCGGAGCTTCTCCTGATGCGGCCGCAGCCCGCGGACGCGGACGCGCCGGCACCGCCCATCGAGAGTGTTCCGCTCCAGGCGCTGCTCGCCGCGAAAGACCCGAAACTGAACGCAACCCTCACGGGCGGAGAGGAAATCCGCATCCCGGAAGCGCGCATGATCTACGTGGTGGGGAACGTGAAGAAGCCGGGGGCGTTTCCCGTGCGCGACGGTTCGGAGACGACCGTGCTCAAACTCCTGGCGTTGGCCGAAGGTCTGGTCCCGTTCGCGGGACACCGCGCGTACATCTACCGCGTCGGGGTGGATTCAGCCGCGCCGCAGGAAATCCCGATCGAGCTGGAGCAGATCCTGGAGCGCAAGTCGGCGGACGTCGCGCTTCAGGCCGACGACATCCTCTACGTTCCAGACAACAAGGGCCGGCGCAGGACCGCGGCGATCATCGACCGGGTTTTCGGTTTCGGCGCAGCCACTGCTTCCGGGCTGCTGATCTGGCGGTAGGCCAAGCGCGCAGGAGAAACGGACTACATGATCGACGAAAAGGTAAACGGAAAGCCTCCAGCGGTTGCAGAGGTTCGCCGTGTGGCCCTCCCTCTGCCGGCGCCGGTGCGCGAGCCCGAGATCACGGAGCCCGCGGTGCCGTTGTCGCAGTATCTGTGGATCCTCAAGCGGCATCGCTGGAAAATCCTGGGCGCGGTAGCCATGTGCGTGATCGGCACCGCCATCGTCTCCGCCCGGCTCACGCCTATCTACGAGGCCACCGCCACCATCGACATTGACCGGCGCATTCCCACGGGGATTCTCGGCGAGGAGGCCGTCCAATCGGCGCTCAACGACGCGGACCAGTTCATGGCCACCCAGGTGAAGCTGATCCAGTCCGATTCCGTGCTCCGCCCGGTGGACCACCAGTACAACCTGCGCAGACGCGAGGCGGGCGCGACGGATTCGGAGCTGCTGAGGACCGCGGAGGCCGAGGGAGCGCCGGTGGTGCTAAAGAAGCTTAAGGTGACGCGGCCTCCGAACACCTACCTGCTGCTGGTGAGCTATCGCTCACCCGACCGCCAGGAGGCCGCGGACGTCGCCAATGCCACCGTGCGGTCGTACCTGGAGCACACCTATAAGATTCGCTATCAGGCCGCCGCCGGCCTGTCCCAATTCATGGAGCGGCAACTGGAGGAGCTGAGGGCCAAGATGGAGCGGTCGAGCGCCGCGCTGGCCCAGTTCGAGCGGGAACTCAACGTGATCAACCCGGAGGAGAGGACAAACATCGTTTCCGCCCGCCTCCTGCAATTGAACACAGAATACACCAGCGCCCAGGCCGAACGGGTGAAGCGGGAGACCGCGTTCCACTCCGTGAGGAGCGGCACGCTGGCGGCGGCCCAGGTCTCCAGCCAGGGCGGGGCTCTCGACAAGCTGACCGAAGCCCTGAATGAGAGCCGGCGGCGGTTCGTGGACGCCCAAACGCATTACGGCGCCAACCACCCCGAGTACCGGAAGGCGCTGGCGCAGGTCGCCGAAGTCGAGCGGGCGCTCGAGGACACCAGGGACAGCATCGCGCAACGCGTGGAGATCGAGTACCACCAGGCGGTGGAGCGCGAGTCCATGCTGCGGACCGCGGTGGCCGAGACCAAGGCGGAATTCGACCGGCTGAATGCCCGTTCGTTCGAGTACCAGACGCTGAAGCAGGAGGCGGACACCGACAAGAAGCTCTACGAGGAGCTGGTGCGGAAGATCAAGGAAGCCGGCATCAACGCGAGTTTCCAGAACAGCTCGATCCGCATAGCCGACCTCGCGCGGTCCCCGTTGAAGCCGGTGTTCCCGGACATGCCGCTGAACCTCACCCTGGCCTTTCTGTTCTCGACGCTTTTCGCAGTCGGCGCGGCGGTGGTCAGCGATATCCTGGACAACACCATCCGCGATCCCGAGCAGGTGCGGCGGACGCTCAAGATCGCAGTGGTGGGCAGCCTGCCGGTCATAAAGAACTGGCGCGGGCAGCTCAGGCCGGTGTCGATCCAGGGCAACGGCACGGGTCTGTTGCGGGTGAACGGCTCGGCCGAGCGGGACCTGACCCCCTTCGACGAGGCCATTCGGACGCTTCGGAATTCGATCCTGCTGACGGACTTCGAGCGCCGGCTGCGCTCGCTCCTCCTGACCAGCGCCTCTCCCTCCGAAGGCAAATCGACCGTGGCGGTCCACCTAGCGATGGCGCACGCCGGGCAGCGCAAGCGCACGCTATTGATCGACGGGGATTTACGCCGCCCCAGCATCCACAAGTTCTTCGAGATCCCGAACAACCTGGGCCTTTCGAAAGTGCTGGTCTACGATCTGGCGTGGCGGGAGGCGTTGGTGCAGCCCAAGCCGGGGCTCGAGCTTTACGTGCTCCCGGCCGGGCCGTCCGCGCCGCGCGCCGCCGACCAGATCGGCACGGTCCTGCCCCAGTTGCTCGAGGAGGCGTCGCTCGAGTTCGACCTGGTGATCCTCGACGCACCGCCCCTGCTCGGCTTTCCGGAGCCGCTTGAGATGGCGGCGGCCGTGGATGGCGTGATCGTCGTCACGCGCGCCGGCCAGACGAACCGCGCCGCGGTGGCTTCCGTCCTCGCGACCTTGGCCGACCTGCGCGCCAGCGCGGTGGGCCTAGTGCTGAACGAGGTCCGCAAAGAGTTGAGCCACAGCTATTACTACTACGGGCATTACGAGAAGTACTACAAGCAACCCCAGGGGGAGCGTTGAGAAACGCCGGCACCCGCACAGACGCCGCTCGAATCCACGCAAACGCCGCGTGGAATCTGGCGGGGCTGGCTGCGCCCCTCCTGGTGGCGGTGGCGGCCGTTCCAAGGTTGGTCTCCGCTCTCGGGCCGGATGCGTTCGGGCTGCTGACACTGGCCTGGAGTTGCATCGGCTATTTCAGCCTCCTGGACCTGGGATTGGGCCGGGCGCTGGCGCAGGTAACCGCCGCGGATCTCGCGGGCGGTGGTGGGAGCAGGATCCCGGCGAGGTTCTGGACGTCGCTGTACCTGATGGCACTGGGCGGCACCCTGGGCGCGGCGGTTATGCTGCCCATCGCCGGATGGATTGCGAACCACGTCTTCCATCTGCCGCCGGCGCTCCAGGCCGACGGCCGCCAGAGCCTCTATCTGATCGCTGCCTCGATCCCCGTTCTGAGCGTGAGCGCCGGACTGCGCGGATTCCTGGAGGCGCACCAGCGGTTCGCGGCCGTGAGCGCGATCCGAATCGGAATGGGGCTGCTGACCTTCGGAGCGCCGCTGGCGCTGCTGCCGTACTCGCGGCGCGTGACCACGTTCGTTGCGGCACTGGTGCTGACACGCGCCCTCGGCCTGGCGGTGCACTTCGCGCTGTCGATGTCCACGATGCCCGCGCTCTGGCACAGCCGATCGCTGGACCTGGCGAAAGCCGGAATCTTGCTGCGGCTCGGGGGCTGGATGACCGTCAGCAACGTCGTAAGCCCCCTGATGACGTACCTGGACCGCTTCCTGATCGGCGCCATCCTGTCCGTCGCAGCAGTGGCCTACTACGTGACTCCGTTTGAGATGGCGACCAAACTCCTTCTCATCCCCAGCGCTCTCACGGGCGTTCTGTTCCCGGCCTTCAGCGGAGCGCTGGCCGGCGACAGGGCGTCGGCCGGTGCGCTCTATCGGCGGTCGCTGGCGCTCGTCGTTTTCATCCTCCTGCCGCTATCGCTGGCCGTGGCCGCTTTCGGCAGGTTGGGACTGAATCTGTGGCTCGGACCGGTTTTCACGAACAACACTGGCCACATCCTGCCGATTCTGAGCCTGGGAGTGTTCGTCAACGGGCTCGCGGGCGTTCCATTCGCCCTGATCCAGGCAGCCGCCCGGCCGGATCTCACCGCGAAGCTGCACTTAGCCGAGGTCCCAGTGTATCTCGCGGCCTGCTGGTATCTCACGCAGCGCTTCGGCATTGACGGCGCCGCACTGGCCTGGGCGATCCGTGCGCTCGTGGATGCCGTCGCCCTGCTCCTCCTCGCCCGCCGGTGGAATCTCAATGTTGCGCCCGGGCTGGCCGTGCCGGCTTTTTCCGGCGCGAGATGATCCTGAACCTCAAAACGTAATGACCTTGGCAGCCAGCGTAATCTTGGCGCTTCTCGCCGCGGTCAACTTCCGCGTCCGCCGCTCGCTGTTCTACCCGCCGGTTCTGTACTCGGCCTGGTGGGCCATCCTGCTGCTGGTGCTGTGGCTATCAGGGGATGCCTTTTACCCGCTGTCGCCGAAGACACTGGCCGTTTACATCCTCGGTGCGATGGCGTTCACTCTCGGTGGTCTGCTCAGGTTGGCCTTCCACGCGTCCGACGCGCCAGCCTCCGCGGTCTCGGAAGCCCAAGAGCGGGCGGCCAACCGCTTCCTGATTCTGAGCGCCCTGGTCCTTCTCGTCGCCTTCCCGTTCTACTGGCTGAGGCTTCAGGAGCTCAAGGCCGCATCGGTTTACAGCGACTTCTGGCGCGCAGTAAGACAACAAACGAGTTCGGGCCTGCCAGACGATAATGCGCTCGGGAGTTTTAAATACTTGCTCGGAGCGGCATCGTTCATGGCGATGGTTGCCGTCTATCAGAATGATGGCTCACGACGGGCCCGGATCCGAACGGCGGTCATCGTCGCAATCACGTTGCTGTACCACTTTTTGACGGCTGGGCGTCTCGGTGCGATGACAACGCTCTTCGGTGTTCTGGTGGTGTCTCGCATGCGCTCAGGCAGGATCCATTGGAAATCGTGGTGCGTGGGCGCGGCATTGTTGGCGATCGTGTTTACGGCGCCGGCTGTTTTGCTGAATAAGGGCGGGGACTCCTCGAAAAGCCTTGGGGAGAATGTCAGCGGAGTGCTGGAGAGCCTGCGGCATTACACGGTGAGCGGACTGGTCGCGTTCAACCACGTGGTGGATGACGCAAGTGTGTTGCCACCGTGGTTGAGTTTTCGATTCTTCTTCGCGCTCGGGCACAACGTTGGCCTGGATGTCGATGTGCCGCCAATGATCTTGCCTTTTGCGGCCACGCCGGCGCCTACGAACATCTACACCATCTATGCGTCGTATTTCGCCGATTTCGGCTGGGTAGGCGTCGGTGTGCTCATGTGCTTGCACGGGTTTATCGTAACGATGCTGTACCAGGCAGCCATTCGTGGACGGCCCGAGGCGGTCATCTTGTTCGGCTTCGCGGTCTCGAACCTGGTGGTAAGTGCGGCTACAGATGGTTTTCTGGTTGGCTTGAGCTACTGGATCCAGGCGGTGCTATGGACCTTGGTCGTGTATCGCTGGCCATTGCTGGCGCGTAGCCGCAGTTACAAGGGAACAGAGATGGCGGCAGTCGAGATGGCCGGCGGATAAATGGCTCCAGCGCTTGACATAGTCATCGTGAACTGGAACTCGGGGCCCGCGCTGGCGGACTGCCTCGGCTCGATTGCAGGCGCTCAGGGTGGCAGGTTCAGCCTCGCCCAGGTGGTGGTGGTCGATAACGCTTCCGAAGACGATTCCCTTGACTGCTGTGGCGAAAGCCGGTTGCCCTTGAGGGTGCTTCGCAATCCCGAGAACCTGGGGTATGCGCGGGCCTGCAACCAGGGCGCACGCTGCGGCGAGGCCGATTACGTGTTGTTCCTGAACCCGGACCTTCGCTTGTCGCTGGGCGCTCTCGCGGAGCCGATCGCATTTCTGGAGAGGCCAGAGGCCGGTGCTGTTGGCATCTGCGGAATCAGGCTTACCGACGCGGAAGGAAAAGACAGTACCTCCTGCGCGCGCCTGCCTCACCCGGGCAACTTACTGTATCGGGCGTTCGGGCTCGACCAGTGCTTTCCAAAGCTGTTCACACCGCGCTTCCTGTCAGGCAACGAGCTCGGTGAGAGCGGCTCCGCCGAGCAGATCATGGGGGCGTTCTTCCTTGTGCGGAGGCCGGTCTATGACTCGTTGCGGGGGTTCGACGAGCGCTTCTTCATGTACTTCGAGGAAGTCGACTTCTGTGCGCGCGCGAGGGCGCACGGATTCTCTTCGTACTATCTCAGCAATGTAACTGCGGTTCACATTGGCGGCGGGTGCAGCCAGTCCGTGCCGGGACGGCGTCTGTTTTACTCGCTCGAAAGCCGTCTGGCATATGCGAGGAAGCACTTCTCCCGGGGCGGTTTCTTCTGCGCGATGTTCGCGAGCCTTGCCGTCGAGCCGCTGGCCCGCATAGGGCGGGCTTGCGTGCACGCCTCTTTTCGAGAAATGAGTCAGACCGTAGAGGCGTACAGTGCTCTCTGTGGCTCTCTGCTGCGGGGCAGGCTCGCTGGTCGCAGCCGCAGCGGGCAGAAACTATTCGCGGTGAGTCGGAACTGATGCGAGCGCTGTTTCTGACGAAATACGGAGCGCAGGGGGCGACCAGCCGGTATCGCGCGCTGCAGTATCTGCCATTCCTGGCCGCGCGGGGCTGGGATGTGGCATGGCAGCCACTCCTGCCGGACCGTTACCTGCAGCGGCTCTACCTCTGCGGCCAGCGTTCCTTCCTGGACGTGTGCCGGGCATACGGAAAGAGGCTGGCGTATCTGTGCAAGGGGGATGTCGGGAACTTCGATGCGATTTACGTACAGTATGAGGTCTTTCCGTACATCCCGGCCTGGCTGGAGTCCGCGTTGCTGGCGCCAGCCGGGAATCTGGTTCTCGACTACGACGACGCGGCGTTCATCCCCTACGAAGGGAGGCCGTTCCTGCGCGGCAAGATCCCCTCGCTGATGCGCCGGGCGCGCACCGTGATCGTCGGAAACGACTATCTCTCCCAGTACGCGAGCCGGTACAGCGAGCGCGTCTCGGTAATCCCGACTGTGGTTGATCTGGCCCGGTACAACCCGAGGCAGGCCTACGAGTGCCGCGACGAGCGGGGCCTGGTGATTGGCTGGGTTGGCACGCCCGTCACGGCACGGTACCTCTCTACCCTGGCTGGAGTCCTCCGGCAGGTTGCACGGGAGCACGCGGTTGTGGTCCGCTGCGTCGGCACGCCCTCCGGCTTTTCCATTCCAGGCGTACCGGTCGAGAGCGTGCCGTGGAGCGAGTCTACGGAGACCGAGATCATTCGCACTTTCGACATCGGCGTGATGCCGCTTGGGCAGGAACCGTTTGCCGAGGGCAAATGCGGCCTGAAGTTGATTCAGTATATGGCCTGCGGAGTGCCCGCGGCCGGCGCAAAGCTGGGGGCCAACGCCGAGATCATCCGGCATGGCGTAGATGGATTCCTGGCATCCCGGGACGAGGAGTACTTGGAAGTCATCGAGCGCCTCGCAGGAGATGCGGCACTGCGGGCCCGCATCGGCCGCGCCGGCCGGCGAAGAGTGGAAGAGCGCTACTCGCTCCAGGCCAGAGCCCAGGAGTTCTGCGGTGTCCTCGAGAGGGCAGCCAATGGGTGAAGGCAGGGGAGAGGCCGGGCGCGTCCGCATCCTCTGCATCACCACATCGCCTTCGGCGCTGTGGTCGTTTTTCCGGAACCTGACCCGGTTCCTCGCCGAGCACGGGTTCGAGACCGCGGCGATCAGCTCGCCGGGCCAGAAACTGGACGAGTTCCACGCCTGGGACGGCGTGCCCGTCCATGCGGTCGAAATGAAGCGGCAGATCAGCCCGTTCCGCGACCTGCCCGCACTCTTTCGGTTGTGGCAGCTCATCTGCCGGTACCGGCCGGCCGTTGTCCATGCGCATACTCCGAAGGCCGGGCTGCTGGGCATGATGGCGGCGTGGCTGGCGTTGGTGAAGGTCCGCGTTTACACGATCCATGGATTGCCCCTCATGACCCGTACGGGCTGGCAGTTCCACGTCTTGCGGCTGGCGGAAGCCCTGGCGTGCCGGCTGGCCACCAGCGTGTATTGCGTCAGCCAGTCGGTGCGCCGAGTCGTCGTCGACCTCGGCATCTGTCCCGAAGCGAAAGTCCGAACCCTGGGGTACGGTTCCTGTTCCGGAGTCAATCTCCAGCGCTTCGATCCAGCCGCCTGCGGCCCGGCGGACCGCGCCCGCGTTCGCGCGCAGTACGGCATTCCCGAAGATGCGCTGCTGCTCGGCTTCGTCGGCCGGCTCGTGCGCGACAAGGGCATCCGGGAGCTGGCCGCCGCTTGGCAGCGGCTGCGGACGGAGTTCCCGAACCTGCACCTGCTCTGTTGCGGCGAGTTCGAGGCGCAGGACCCGGTTCCGGCGGAAGTTCGCGAGTGCCTGCAAAACGACCTGCGCGTGCACTTCACGGACGGCTTTGTCGCCGACATGCCCCCGGTCTATGCGGCGCTGGACGTCTGCGTGCTCCCCACCTACCGCGAGGGGCTGCCCACGGTGGCGCTCGAATGCGCCGCCATGGAGGTCCCGCTCGTTGCGACGCGGGTCCCCGGGTGCACCGACGCCATCCGGGACGGCGTGACCGGCCTTCTGGTGGAGGCTCAGTCCGTGGATGCACTCTCCCGCGCCATTGCGCGGCTGCTCAGCGATCCGCGGCTCGGGAAGGAAATGGGCAGAGCGGCCCGCGAGTTCGTCCGTGTGAGATTCTCCGAGGGAATCGTCTTCGGGAACGTGTTGGATGAATACCGGCGGCTGCTGCGCGAGAGCCGGAGCATGCCCGGCTTGCCGGAGCGGCTCGCCGATGTTTGTGGCGCCATTGCGGGCCTGGTCGTCTTCGCGCCGCTCCTCGCCGCGGTGTCGATCGCGATCTGGCTCCGTCTGGGCCGGCCCGTGTTGTTCCGGCAGCCCCGCGCTGGATGCGGCGGCCGGGTATTTCTCCTGCACAAGTTCCGCACGATGGTGGATGCCAGAGACAGCGCTGGCGCGCTACTGCCGGATTCGCAGCGCCTCACGCCGCTGGGACGGTTCCTCCGCGAAACCAGCCTCGACGAGCTGCCGCAACTCTGGAACGTCCTGAAGGGCGAGATGAGCCTGGTCGGACCGCGGCCGCTCTACGCCGACTACGTCGCCCGGTACACTCCCGAGCAGCGCCGCCGCCTTGAGGTCAAGCCCGGTTTGACGGGTTGGGCACAGATCCACGGGCGAAATGCGATCACCTGGGAGCGGAAGTTCGAGCTGGACGTGTGGTACGTGGAGAACCGCAGCCTTCTGCTCGATTTCCGAATCCTGGCCGCCACGCTTAGAAAGGTGCTGTGCCGGGATGGGATCAGCCAGACGGACCACGCCACCACGCCCGAATACCTCGGTCCGTCGGTGGACGGAGGCGCGGAGGCGGCGCGATGAGGAACGTCGTCGTGGTCGGCGCTTCCGGACATGCCGAAGTGGTGATCGACATCCTGGAACGGCAAGGCATCTACCGCATTGCGGGCCTGATCGACCGCTCCGTGAAGGGGCACTTGATGGGGTACGAGATCCTGGGAACGGAATCGGACTTGCCCGGCATCGTTCGGCAACTCGAAATCACCGGCGGGATCGTCGCGATCGGAGACAACTGGACCCGCCACCGCGTGGTGAATGCGCTGAATGCCCTGCTCCCGGATTTCACGTTCGTCACCGCCGTTCACCCGTCGGCGCAGATCGGCCGGAACGCAACCATCGGCCGGGGCAGCGCCGTCATGGCCGGCGCTGTCATTAACCCAAACGCCCGCGTGGGGGCGTTCTGTGTGGTAAACACCAATGCCTCTCTGGACCACGGCAGCGTGATGGGAGAGTTCTCGGGTCTGCTTCCCAATGCTGCGACCGGCGGCAACGTGCTCATCGGCGCGTTCGCCGCGGTCTGCCAGGGCGCCAACATCATTCATGGCGTCGAGATCGGCGAGCACACTGTGATCGGCGCCGGTGCGACCGTGTTCGAGAACATGCCGCCCAGAGTCGTCGCGTACGGCACGCCCGCACGAGTCATTCGCGCCAGAGAGCCCGGCGAGCCGTATCTCCGTTCCCTAACACGTGCGGCTTGCGAGTAACCGCTTTCGCGGTCCCAGAAAACCAATGACCGAAGCCCTGGCAACAACTCTTGACCGAACCGCCGCGAACGGCGCGCGGCGGGCCGCCGTTCCAGAGCCATTCCGCTTCATCGCGCCCACACTGCCCCCCCTCGATGAGGTCCTGGCCCTTTATGCGCCGGCCTACCGTCAAGGAATGATCACTAATTCACGTATTGTCGCCCGGTTCGAAGCTGCGGTAGCCGAACGGCTCGGCGTCAGGCATTGCGTTGCGGTCTCCAGTTGCACCTGCGGCCTGATGCTAGTTTTCAAAGCGCTCGGAGTCGAAGGGGAGGTGATTCTCCCGAGCTTCACCTTCTTCGCGACGGCGCACTCGGCGCTCTGGAGCCGCCTCCGTCCCGTGTTTGCCGATTGCGACCCGGAGACGTGGACCATCTGCCCGGAGGACGCCGAGCGGAAGATCACTTCGCGCACGACCGCGATCCTGGGAGTGCACATTTACGGTAATCCATGCGAGATCGGAACGCTGAGCCGGATTGCGGCCCGGAACCGGCTGAAACTCGTTTTCGATGCCGCGCACGCGTTCGGGAGCGAGTACCAGGGACGGCCGATAGGGCAGTTCGGTGACGCCGAGGTCTTCTCTCTCTCCCCGACCAAGCTGCTTGTTGCCGGAGAGGGCGGACTGGTGACGACGAACGACGCAGCCCTCGCAAGACGCGTCCGCTCGGGACGCAACTACGGCGATGCGGGCAGTTATGACCCCGAGCTGCTCGGCCTGAACTCGCGCATGGCCGAATTCAACGCAGCCGTTGGTCTGGCCGGGCTGCGGATGGTGGACGCCAAGGTGGAACGTCACAACCTCATCGCGGCACAGTATGCCAGGCTCCTCCGTTCGCTGAGGGGAGTCGGGTTCCAGGTGGTGCGGCCCGGCAATGTCAGCAGCTATAAAGACTTCTCCGTCCACATCGACGCCGGCGCCTGTGGGATCTCCCGCGATGAGCTGCGTGCCGCGCTGCTGGCGGAGAACATCGAGACCAAGACTTACTTCTCCCCCGCCGTGCACCAGCAGCGACTCTATCGGGCCTTTTCCGCATCCGTGCGGGGAAGCTTGCGGCGGACCGAGCTGCTTGCGGCGGGAATCCTCAGCCTGCCCATCTATCACGCTCTCCCGCTGGAGACAGTCGCCAGGGTCGCCCAGGCGGTCAGGGAAGCGATGCCAGCCCCGCGCCGCGCGGCTGGGCGTGCGACTGACAACCGGGACGCGCCGGCGACTCCGCTGCCGGCCCCAACCATCCGGAGCGTTGCCGAACATGCTCGAATGCCTCGATAGCTTCAACAAGAAGCAGGCTCTCCCGCGGATGCTGGCCGATCTAGCCATCGTCCAGGCCTCCGCGGTGGTGTCGCTCATCGGCGCCTTCCTTTGGCAGGCCGCTCGGCTCGATTGGGAAGAGACGATCACGCTCACCCGGACTCTCGAGAGCTACTACGTTCTACGATTCCTGCCGCTGTCGCTGGTCTTCCCGCTGGTGTTCCTCTTGAACGGTTTGTATACGCGGTCGCGCGCATACGTGGGCCGGTACAAATGCCTGGTGGTGCTCCGCGGCTCGGGGACGGCCGTTCTGCTGTTCCTGTTCCTCAACTTCCTGTTCTGCCGAACCGATATCATGCCCCGAAGTTCAGTTCTGGTTTTCGGCATCCTGGTTAGTTGCGGGACGGTGGGCGCTCGCTGGCTGAAAGCCTGGTTTGTGGCGGATGCCGCCCTGGAGCCTGTGCCTGGCGCCCGCGCATTCTCGAAGCAGATGCCGGTCCTGGTTGTGGGTGGAGCAGGGTACATCGGATCGATCCTGTGCCGCAAGCTGCTGAAGGCGGGTGAGACTGTCAGGGTGCTCGACAGCCTGGTGTATGGCGACTTCGCGATCCGCGGCCTGCTCAATCGCCCTGGCTTTGAGCTGATGGCCGGAGACTGCCGCGACATCCAGAGCGTTGTGAGTGCCATGCGCGGAGTGAAGTCCGTGATCCACCTGGCTGCGATCGTCGGCGACGGGGCCTGCGAGCAGGATCGGCACACGGCTCTGGAAGTGAATTACGCCGCCACCCGGATGATGATCGAGATTGCGAAGGGCAATGGTGTCGAGCGCTTCGTCTTCGCCTCCAGTTGCAGTGTCTACGGGGCGAGTGATCACCTGGCGGATGAGCATTCGGCGGTCAACCCGATCTCGTTGTACGCCCAGACGAAGGTGGATTCGGAAAAGGTGTTGCTCCAGGCGCGCACCGCCAGTTTCCACCCGGTGGTCCTGCGGCTGGCGACGGTGTTCGGAGACGGGTACCGGCCGCGATTCGACTTAGTGGTCAACCTGCTCGCGGCCGAAGCGTACCACCGCCGGCTCATCACCATCTACAACGGCGGGCAGTGGCGTCCGTTTATCCATGTCCGCGACGTTGCGGATGGCATCCTGCTGACCCTGAAGGCTCCCCTGGCGCTCGTCAGCGGCGAAATCTTCAACCTGGGCGATTCCCGCCTGAATCATAGTCTCACCGAGGTCGCCGAGAAGATCCGCACGGTCTTCCCGGAGGCCCGCATTCTGAACGTCGACAACCCGGACCGCCGGAACTATCGGGTTTCATTCCGGAGAATCCACGACCGGCTTGGCTTTCGGTGCATTCTTGGGCTGGATGAAGGCATCCTGGCGTTGCGGCGCTCTTTTGAGCGGAATGCAATCCCCGACTACACGGATGTGCGCTACAATAATCAGAAGTTTCTGGCGCTGGCCGGCCGCGGCGTCGAGACGAACCGGGTACAGAGCCGCGTCATGGCCGCGTTCGCCGGAGACTGATTGGTGCGCCCTACCGCAGGGGCAAAAGAGGGAGCGGCTTCGGGCCGCCTGGGCAGTGCCGGATGGAGCTGAACCTGAACGAGGCGCAGTCGCGCGGAGGTTCCAACTCCCGCTTGGCGATTGAGTGCTCGCGAGCCGTCCTCGAACAGATACTCGCGGATGTTGAACAGGGCTTCTACTCCGTGCCGCACGGCGGCGCGGAGATGGGCGGTGTTCTGTACGGCTCTTACGACGGCTCGCGGATCCTGATCCAGGCGGCTCGTCCTATGCTGTGCGAACACGCCCATGGCCCTTCCTTCACGCTCTCCGTCGCTGATTACTCGCGTCTCGCGGCCCTGCTGCAGGTCCCGGGGCGCGAACCGGATTTCGCGGGAATGGCCGTGGTCGGTTGGTACCATTCCCATACCCGCAGCGAGATTTCGTTTGCTGACGCGGACATCGAGATTCACGACAGGTTCTTCCCGAAGCCGTGGCAGGTGGCGCTGGTCCTGAGGCCCTCTGCCATGAGGCCCACCGAAGTGGGCATATTTGTCAGAGAGGCGGACGGCACAATGCGCCGCTCGGCGCCGGCTGTCGAGGCCTCGTTGACACCGGCCGGGGCGGTTCGGAATGAACGCGCACAGCCGGCCACGGGCGCCGCTGCCGCGCCGCGAACCGGTCCCTACCGCAATCGGCCGGCCGCCGCTGCGGCGACGCCGAAGCCCGTCGCTGCGGTGACGCCGGAACCCGTCGCTGCGGTGGCGCCGGAACCCGTTGCTGCGGTGGCGCCGGAACCCGTCGCTGCGGTGGCGCCGGAACCCGTGAGGAAAGGGCGCTGGCGCTGGCCTGTGGCCGCGGCGCTTCTCCTGGTGGCTGCCGCCTCGGGGGGCTACCTGGCCTACTGGTGGCCGCAACGGCCGGCGCCAGCGGTGGCCGGTCTGCAATTGCATGCGACCGACCGAAACGGACAGCTCGAGATCGGCTGGGATGGGAACTTGCCCGCCTTGCGCCTGGCTCGGAGCGGGACTCTCGAGATCAGCGAGGGGCCTCGAGTGCACATCTTCCCGATGGATGCGGAGTTCCTGCGACGGGGCTCGATCAGTTACACACGGCATTCAGAGGTCGTGACAGTCCGCATCTCTGTGATGCTGCAGGATGGCTCCGAGCTACAGCAGCAATGGGCGTTTGTCGGCGACCTGGGCTCTGGCCGTGCCGTGCCGGCCCAGGTGGCGGCGCAGCAACCTCCGGCGCCGGAGGCGGTGCCCGAACCGGCGCGCAACCAAGTGGTCGAGATTCAGGCGCTTCGGAAGCTGCGGCAGGGCTCGGAGGCCTCTGGGCAGGCTTTAGGCAGCGAACGGGCCCCGCAGAGCCCGGCACGTCCGGCTACTCAGGAGAGGACCTTTCTCGGCGCGGGCGCCGGAAGCGGTGCGCAGAGGGGCGGTGCGAATCCGGGCGCGTCTGCTCCGACATCCCGCGCCGCAGCTGTGCGACCTGTGATCGCAAAGCCGTTGCCGCCCGCGGTGACGCCGCCCCGGAGCTTGCCGGACCGTGCCAGCACCCGAGCGCCCGTGCACGCCACGACTACACGCCTAGCACCCGAGCCTCGCTCCGAGACCGCTGCCGCGAGGAATCAGCCGTCGTCTTCTAGTGCCACTGCCGCCGCCGTTCGGGGGAAGCCGCTGCCGCCACCCGCGGCGGCTTCAGCGGCGCCGTCCCCGGCTTCGCCCAGCAGGCCGGTAGCCCAGGTGGTTCAGCCTCCGCCTCCAACCCTTTCTACCCCGGCAACGAGCAGGCCTGAGCCGGTGGTGGGCAACGTCGCGGTCCCGGCCAGCCCGGAGCCCGTGGCGAGGACGCCGGAAGGCAGGTCCGCACCGCTTCTGAACACGGTCGCGCCTCCCGCCAGAGTAAATCCGGTGACGCAGCCCGCAGTCGCGGCGCCGTCTCTTTCCGGTCGATGGACGTTTGGGCCGACGTCGCCGTCCGGCTCGCCCTTCCCGCCGGAATCGGTGGCGCTGTCACTCTCCGAGATCGGGGGCCTGCTTCAGGGGACTCTTGCTGGTCGATATCGGACGCCGAGATCGAGCGGGCTGCAACCGGACGTTCGATTCAGCTTCCAGGGACCCGCGCGCGCCGGCAACATGCGTTTTCCCTGGGCTACCAGCGACGGCACGAAGGGCAGCGTCGAACTGATCCGCCTGCCGAACAGGAGCGATTCCATAGAAGTCGTCTGGTATTCTCAGGACCGGAAGTTCATCTTTGACGATGTCCTGGTCCGCGTGACGAAGTAGCGCGCAATCATCTTTCGGCTGTAATCTCCCACCAGCGAGCGACCGCGGCTTTGCCATGCCGTGTGCCGCCATTCTTCTTCTCGCCAGGTCGCCGCGTTTAACCCGGATGTGAGCCTTTGGATTGTAACACTAGTGTTCGGATAAACTTTTTCGAATCGTCATAAGGCCCGATGAATCAAAGGGATGCGGGGGTTCGACGCAGGAACGATTTGAAATCTAAGTGCCGCCCGGGAGCCGAATGAGGGTGAGTTCTGGATGCGAAACAATGGTGGATGAACGCTGGCCGCACCTACCAGTCGCGAATCCGTTCCGTAGTTGTCGAATGCGGGACCGGCGGATCACGACCTCCGTGCGCCACGCCAACCGTGCGGGTAACCACCCGTGCGGCGTTTCCATGACGTCAGTTCACGCGGGTGGGTTCTTCGCGCGATCCGCCGTTTGGGCGCATGAGCTTGTCCCACCGTCGGGCGGCATCCTGATCGCGCCCGCGGATTGCATGCGAGTAGACGTCGGCCGTCACGCGGACCGAGGAATGGCCCAACCGTTCCGATACGGTCGCCAGATCCACCCCATCGGCAAGCAGCAGCGATGCATGGGTGTGGCGCAGCGAGTGGAGGGAAGCGCCCTTCGGCTGCTGCAGTTTTCGGAAGAGCAGTGAGACGGTCGACGAGATGGAATTAGGCTTTAGCGGCGTGCCGTTCGGGTTGGCGAAAATCAAGTCGAGGTCGGCGCGGTAATCGGGACCGAACTGCACGCGGAACGTAGCCTGCTTCTGGCGGTGCTGGTCGAGCGCCGCGAGAGTGGAGGTCGGCAGGCTCACCGGGCGCACACTGTCCTCGGTCTTCGGAACCTTGAATTCCAGGCCCCCTTTGGTCTGCGTCAGGGATCGCGTGATCACGACATCCCCACCATGGATGTCCGACCATCTGAGCGCTAAGACCTCTCCGCGGCGCGCGCCGGTGGCGGCGGCCACTTCCAGAAAGGCCGCCATGCACCAGGGCCCCGAGGCGCTCTCCAACACCACCGCCTGCTGCTCCGGAGTGAGCGCGATGCCACGGTGCTTCTTCACGTGCGGAGGCTCGCTGTTGGTCACGGGATTGGTGGAGACCAAACCCCACCGAATCGCTCGCGCAAACGCGGAGGAGAGGAGACCGGCAACGTGGCGGACGGTTTTTGCGCTCAACAGGCGAGCCTCCATGGTCCGGCGGTGGTGGCCACCGCTCTTCAAGAGCCGGCCCCACTCGCGAGCCAGATAGAGCGGCGTGATTTCCGCGACCGGCATTGCGAGCAGTTCTGGAGCTAGGTACGCCGCCAACTGGTGATAGCGCTCGATGGTCTTCGGCGCTAGACGTTCTGTGGCGTGCTGCGCGAAGAACTCCTCCAAGAGGGTGGCCAGCGTTTTCGGGACCGGCGCGGCCACTCCGACGCTGGCTTTCGCCGCTTCGATCTTCTGCAATTCGTCGGCGTAGCGATCCCGCTCAGCGTCTTCGGCCGCCTTCTTGGTGGCGAAGCCCCACCCACGGATGATGTGGCGGCTCTCCCGCGTGGATCCTGGCAAGTTGAACTTGTAGAACCAAGCGGTCCGTGCGGAACCGCGATAGGTGTATTTATGGACCGGCATCAGTTCACCACCGTTACCTCTGTTTGCGGTTGAAGTCCAGGGCCGCCACGCGTGCCACAAGTGCGCTCCCACTCCTCGTAGGCGTGCCGCGTGATGATCCATCGCCGACCGAGCCGGATGCCAGGCAGAATCCCCTGCTCCAACATGGCGTACACCGCCAGGCGCCCGATGTCCAGCCGGCGCGCGATCTCCTCCACGGACATCCGGTTGGCCTGCGCGCAGATCACTCCGGCCGGGTCCGTGTGGGTGCGAGTCATGGGTCGTCTCTTTGGAGGATCGAACTTGGTCGGTTGCCAATGCGCCGTGGGACTGAAGGGCCGCCGCCCAGCGCTCAGTGGCTCGCGTGTCTGGGTCAGCCAGCTTTCGATTCGTTCACCTGTCGAACCAGTTCTTGGTCCGCTCCCGATCGATCCAGGGTGTCTCGTAGCGGAAGCGAACTGGGCGCTCCTGTGGCGCGTGCGGTTGGGGAGGCTGTCCAGCTTGTGCCACGAGCTGCGCCAGGTTTTGTTCCAGCCGCTGCCACGTATCTTCTCCAAACCGGTCTATTCCGCAGACCGCCGCGGCCGCCCGAGAATAGACACGCGCGTCGAGAGCCTCGTTGCGTTCCCTGGTCTTTTGCCACTCGGGCCGGCGATAGCCCTTCACGATTCTTGTGACGAGTTGCTCGGCGGTCAGTTGCTTGAAGTATTCCTCACCATACTTCGGGAAGTGGCAGTAGCCTGGGGGATACGGCGCCCCGCTCTCCTCGGTCGGCCGCTCCAGGTGCAGCCAGCGGTACAGCTCCTCCTTGATCATGCCGCCGTTCACCGGCCACACCTTGATACCCCGTTTCAAGCGATCGCCCTGCGGCCCGACATCGATCGGGGAGGGCTGGCCGACAGGGCCCATGGCGCGCGCATCGCCTTTTACCACCACGACGCGGCTGCCACCGTGCTGGCGAGCCCAGGAGTACACCTCCGACGTCGCATATCCCGAGTCGATGGCGAACATCGCAACCGGCATACTGGCATTGCCATCGACCGGGTACCTTGCTTCGAGCAAAGCGGTGAGCTTCTGCCAGACAGCGGCCTCGGCAGTCCGCCCTTCGAGCACCTGGTAATCGACCGACCAGGACTCTTTTCCGCGGCCCCAAGCCACAACCTCCAGCTCGATGCGGTCCTTTTGTATATCAACACCGGCCGTGAGGAACAGTCCGCCTTTGGGGACCGTGCCAATCTGGTAGTCCTCGCGCCGATCATACAGACGCTGCCACTCCGGCGCCTCTCCGCGCAGTTTCCAGGTCTGGCCCAAGACAGTGTTGACGAAAACCTGAAGCAACGCCGGGTTCTTCTGCGCCTCGGCGAACATCTCGGCCGCATCGCCCCAACTGAACCAGCCCACGGGACTGTACAAGCTCGACAGATGGAATCCGGCGGCCTTGCCCGGTCCGGGAGCCGCCGGCCGCCACTCACCACGCGCCAGCATCCAGTGCTTCTGGTGGTCCTCGATTTCCTCGCCGCAGTGCTCGCAAACGTAGACGGCGAGCTGCGGCTCGCCCTTGGGCCACCGGAATTGCGGAAACTTCAGCGTCTGGAACTCGGAGCAGTGGGGGCAGGGAAACCAGTAGTAGCGCTGGTCACTCTCTTCGAATGCCGCCTCGATCCGGCTGCTGCCGGTGACCTTCGGCGTCGAGCACATGAACACCTTGCGCCGGGCGAAGGTGCGCGTGCGGGCCGTGGCCAGGTTGACGGGGTCGCCTTCACCCTCGACATCGCCGGGATAGGCATCGATCTCGTCGAGGAACAAGTAGCGGGCGGCCATCGAGCGGAGACCGACTGCGGAGTTCGCCCCGGTCATCACGAGCACGCCGCCGGGGAATTCCTTGGCCAGGATGGCGTTGCCGCTATCGCGCGCCCGCGGGTCCTTGACGAGTTCGCGCAGTGCCGTGCTCTCCTCGATCAGGGGATCGACCCTCTGCTTGGAATTGCGCTTGGCCATCTCGACGGTCGGCTGGACAGCCATCATCGGGCCGGGAGCCTGGTGGATGATGTAGCCGATCCAGTTGTTGCCGCACTCGGTGCCCCCGATCTGTCCGCCCTTCATGAACACCACCCGCTCGATGGGCGAGGCGGGCGAAAGGCAATCCATGATCTCGCGTAGGTATGGCGTTCGATCCGTCCTCCACGGGCCCGGCTCGGCCGATGCGCGCTGCGACAGGGTCCGATAGCGGTCGGCCCACTGCGAAACGGTAAGCAGCGGATCGGGCTTCAGCCCGGCGCCGAAGGCCTCATCGTAGATTTCAGCCGAGGTGGTCGCCAGAGAGCTCACTTAGTGCCTTCCTGATCTCGTCGGCGAGGATCTGATGCACTTCGGTCGGATCATCCTCTGCCGCGAGCATGGCCGCGACCCGGTCCGGGATGTTGAGCAGGTTGTCCCGCACCGTGCGCGCCTTCGTGAACGCCGCCACGGTGACTTCGTCGCGGCTGACCAATTTGCCAACCCGCTCTTCGTAGTCGATCTTGGCGAGACGCGCCTGATAGTGCTCCCGCACCGCGCGGGCCTTTGTGTACTGACTGGCGCCGAAAGGGGAGGCCTCGTCTTCCTCCGGCTCTGGCCGGCGCGTCACGGCGGGCGCGTAGGCCCGGGTGTTCCGTTTCCAGCCCGTGTCCGCCGCGTCGGAATCGATGCGGCCATTCGGGAGTGTTGCGATGCGCTGGGACTTGATGGCCTTCTGCACGGCAGACAGGGCCGCGCCGCGATGACGGGCGTACTGTCGCAGGCTCATGATCGCCACGTGTTCGCCTCCCGACTATCGGTGCGCAGCTGCTCACTTTTCGCTTGCCTTGTCGGCGAACCAGAGTGATGAATCGTCATGCGCGGAGAACAAGCCGCCAGATAAGGTTAAAAGGAGCTCAGATGAAGACCAGCAAAAAGGCCGCCCCCAAAGCCGCCCTCGCCAACGAAGGTGGTCCAGCACCTCGCCGGGCTGCTGGATGCCAAGGTGACCGTCACGCTCGAGATCGAGGCTGAGATCCCCTCCGGCGCGCCAGACCACGTGGTCCGGACTGTAACGGAGAACTGCCGAACGCTGAAGTTTGAGAACTCGGGGTTCGAGGAGAGTTGACCAAAACGACAACGACGGGCGGTTGCAAGACAGGGGTACTGGTATGCAGCTGTCATTCAGACAAAAGGGCGCGAGGCTCGTAGCCACTCTCGATTGCTCCGTTCCAGGGAAACTGAAGAGCGGTGGCCTCGGATGGTTCGACAGAGGGTCCACGGATTGGCGATTCGACTGGAAGCTCAGGGTCCAGTGCAGCATAACGAAAACCGGTCCAGCATACGGTTATGGGCAACCCCACGTGGTCAAAGGACTGGGGGCGCCGACGAAGAGACCTTCGTGGCGGAGAACAGCGACTACGTCCAGTTCTGTGTCACACCGGCCCGGGACCCTTAGGGTCGAGTTCCTGTTGCCTGACTGCATCGACCTCGTGGGGCATGCCCTCGACCCAGGGTGCTGCGCCGGTGGTCCGGTGTCCATCGGAGGGTGCCGCTACCATTGCTCAGCGCTGTTGAAGGCGGTTCCGCCATCCTTCGAGGCCCGCCTGGAGCGCATCGCGGGCGGCATCAGACTTCTTCAGTCTGTTCAAGGAAGAACCATTATGGTCGGCGAGATGCAGGATAACATCCGAGGTAGGCCTCTGTTCAACCGGCTCCTTGAAGGCAGCTAAACGAGAACACGACACGCTTCGATGGAAACGGAATGAACAATGACAACGGGCGGACGCTCCCGGCCCGTATCCTTGAGCCACTCGCGGTGGATGCGCTCAACGACTGGGCGGCGATGTCGCCCCGCCCAACCCGGCAGTGGCGCAACCTGCCCGCCAGCCCGCCGACCGGTGGCACACGTGCGCCCGGTGCGCGACGGGTGCCGCTGCACAGCCGGAGGCTCCGCCGTCAAACCGCCACGCGCAGTTTGATTCCATCGTTCGGCGCGTGCACGAGATCCTGCTTGGTCCCCAGGTAACGCTCGGTCGTTTGCACTGACGCGTGGCCCAAGAGCAACTGGATCTGTTCAAGCTCCCCACCCGCGGCTCGGCACATTTTCGCGCAGCTGCGACGTAGGTCATGGGGCGCAATGCCGGGGACACCCGAGGCCACGGCGTACGGCTGGAGGAGTTGCCACACGACCTTCTCCGTCATGCGCTCCCCCTGGACTTGGTCCCCGCGCGTGACCGGCCGCAGCAGGTGGCCTTCTGTCAACTCGGCCGCCGCGGTCCAGGCGTCGATGGCGACCTTCACCCACGTCGGCATCGGGATCGTCCGCAGCCGCCCGTGCTTGCCGACGAGGTCAACGATGCACCAGCGGTTGTCGCGTTGCTGGATGTGGTGGAGCGTAAGCGCGGCCACCTCGGATCGGCGCAGCCCGCAGCCGAGAAGGACCGCGAGCATCGCCCGGTCGCGCAGTCCCTTCTTGGTGGTCACGTCTGGGGCGTTCAGGAGCTTCTGGGCCTGCTGCACGGATAGCCAGTTGCCGACCCGCACGCCCGTTGACTTGGCGCCCTTGACGCGGGTGATGCCGGCCGCCAGCTCCGGCGCCAGCAGCCCGTTGTCGGCGGCCTCGACCGCGAGTTTCCGCACGGCGGTGATCCGGACGTTGATGGAGACCGACCCGAGTCCGCGAGCCTCGAGTTCCGTTCGCCAGGCGTTCACAGTGGCCTTCGTGAAGCCGGGCCGCGGTGCTTGGCCGTACCAGGCGATGAACTCGTCCAGCCCGAGATTGTAGACCCGCCGCGTAATCGGAGAAGACACGCTATCCAGAACCAGGGCCTTCAGCCGGTGCCAGTCTGAAGCCCGGTTCGCCAACGTTAACTCGTTCATTTCAGTCCTCTTAATGGGCCATATCGGTAGCCATGTGAACCTTACCTCGGGGCGCCGGCGACATGAAGCAAAAACGTGGGTGGAATGCGCTCCTCTCCGGATTCGGTAGGTTGCGCCCCGGCGCTGGTTCACTTGGCCGGAAGAGAGAGCCGCGTCCGGCTTATCGAGCCAGGCTCCGTCCGTGGCATGCGCACAACATCCCGGCAAGCATCGAAAATCACCACGATCTCCTGGAAATGTGCGCGCAAACGCAAGCTCTCTCGAAGTGGAATGATCGGAACGACGCTCCAGGTACAGGTGGTGGTCCGCGGCATGACCATGGACTCCTGCCCCGTGGTCGCGTTGTAGCCGTGCCCGGCGTAGTAGACATACAGATTAAATGTTGTTAATCAATGTGGCTGGCGACTGGTTTGGATGTAGAATTGGGCTGAACTCGGAAGCAAAAATGGAAATTCCGGGTTGAACTCTGTGGCTTCTGGTTGAGCCAGGAGGCTCCCGACAGCTACATTTTTACCTGCATCTGAATTTCGGCCATGCCACTCCGAAAAGGGGCTCTCGGAGACGCGCCTGGCACTCAGACAGAGGGTTCGACATTGCGCGATGCTCACTTTCGGTATGTGGCGGGCGTTCCTGCGCCGAAGCCAAAGTGTCGCGGTCCGCAATAGGAGTTCGATGAAACGCTGGATGCTCGACTGTCACTATCCCTTGAGGAAGGTTGCTTGCTGGAAGCACCAAGGTGCTGTCGTCTCGGGTCTCGAAGGCCCGGGCAAGGAGAGGAGAGGAATATGCGGTCATTGACTAATCCGAAATGGTCGGATGGGATTGTGCCATCGCGCTTATTGCCGATGGTCGCGGGAGCGATAGTCATGGCGTCCGTGCTGGCGGCCAACGCGGCTGCCCAGTCCGCGACGTCGCTGCCCGTCTATGAAGTAACCGGGACGGGAATTGGAGAGGTGCAGGCCAGCAAACTAGCCACCGCGCTGAACGTTCCCGTCGAAAAGCTCGTCGCACGGGATAGCGTGGTGTCGTTTCTGGATGCGGAAGAATACCTGGCTATTCCTGCCGTTCCCGTCACCGAGCCCGCCGTTCTCGAGAAGTTGCGGTCCAGCTCCGTCCAAGAGCGCCCGGGGCTGCAGCTAGCCTTCAAGGCCGCAGACTTCGCGGCTCTGGAAAAGCTGCCGGTGCTGGAAGACGAGAAAGCTCTGAAAAAGACGTCCGACGCTTTGGCCGCCGCCGGGATTCATCTGGCACCTGCCAAACCGGTCGTCGGCCACACGACGTTCACCGCCAGTTTCGTCAGCGGCGACAGGGCCGGAACGTCCCTGAGTCACGATCTCAACACCCGGGTCTCTTACGATCTGTTCACCGAGGCCGGGCATCCGCTGATTGGTCCCGGCGCACAAATCCAGGTGACTTACGACGGATCTGGAAAGGTCGTGCGCTTGCTGTATGCCACGCGCGAGCTGAAAGCGGGTCCATCGGTGAAGATCTTCTCCGAGGACGAAGCCAGGAAGCGCGTGGCCGCCCACTTCCCGCCGGACGCGCGGATCAACTTTAAGCTGGTCTACTGGTGTCCTTCGCTCCGGCGCGCGCCGGGGAAGAAAGCGCCGCTTTCGCCGAAGTTCATCATCCCCTGGTACGCGTTCAACAGCGTAATCCCCGTCACCAATCCGAAAACGGGAGCCGTTACCGAGACGCACACCAAGATCCAGATGATCCCGGCCACGGATGACCCGCGCTTTGTGCCGTCGGTGCGCTTGAAAGCCTCCGGGCGTGAGCGCGTGGAGGCGAGCGTCGAGGTGCGCGGCGGCCGGGCGCCGTACACCTATATGTGGTCCGGCTCGAACCCGGCTGCCTCTGAGCAGGCAGGCGCCTCCATCAGCTATGAACCGGTCGTGCGCGCCGTGCCGTTGCACGACGTCGCGTCGGAACGCACCAGCCTGGCGCGCCGCGAGACCCTGGGCGTGACGGTGACCGATGCCAACGGCATCATGCTCCAGGAGAACCTCACGCTTTCGGTGATCGCTCGCCTGCTTCCTCTCGGTAAAGGCGGGCCGGCCGCCAGCTACGGTACCGAGAGCCCCCGCGAACCCGATTTCGCCGTCGATCGCATCGGCTGGCAGAATGGCATGGCCACCCCGGGTGCGGGCGGCGGGACACAAGTTTTCGCCTGGTTGGGAGATCTGGCGTGGCCCGGCGATTTCATCGAACCGAAGCCGCAGGGGACGCTCATGCCAACGCCTTGGGTAAACGGCGACGCCGACTATTCCAACTGGGGTGTCAACTCCGCGGCCATCGTGCTGAACAACACCGACGGCGGCTCGACGGGATTCGACTCCAGCGAGCCCGGCGCTACTATCGCTCAATATGCCACCGCGGCACTGAGCGCGACCGATCCCACCGTCACCATTGGCATGCTCAATAGCAACGAAACTGCTACGACCCAGTACTTCAACATCGACCTGACGGGCTCCTGGACTCCCGTGGGGCCGAACGACCAATTACTCTGGCTGCTGATGGACGCCTGCGACATCATGGATGCCACGTCCCCCGCGGGAACGCCCCAGCAACGCTGGGGCCCCATGTTCTCCGGGCTGCACATCATGACCGGCTGGAACTCGGAAGAACAGCTCGCCGACGGCAGTTTCGAACAGGACTTTGCTGAGAACATCCTGGGCGTCAACGGCGCGCCGCAGACCATCCTGCAAGCCTGGTTCAATGCCGCGCAGACGGCTGGCATCGGACCTCCGCCGGCTCACGGACTGCCCGCGGCGATGGGGCCGATCACAACCGGCAACGTTACCGATAAAGACGACTATTACATCGGTAAGGGCTCGCAAGGCCCCACCATCATGCCGGCCAACGTTACTGGCTGGTGGTACATCCACGATTGACCGGGCAGCAGATTCGACGGGCTCACGATAGCGCGGAACACGTGTTTCGACACCGGGTCGGGGCGCCAGAAGTATGGGATTCAGAGTTACTACGGCCGGCTGGACGACGGCACCCGGATCACCGCCGGCACATGGTCCCGGGTCTTGATCACGGGCAACGACCTGAGCGGCAACCGGTATCCTCTAATGCTGCTCAACGGAACGACCGCCGTGGTTCGGGGCAATGTGGCTGACACCAACGACCCACGCCGGTGAGCGGTGCGCGGAGAACCACAACCTAACCGCTCCGCGCGGTTCGAGCGCGTCCGCCATCGGCGGGGACCCACTAACTCCAAACGTCGTATCGGCGGGCGTTGTGCGAGATTCGCGGCAACTGTGGCCCGACGCCCAGGAGGGGAGCGAGATCGAAAGCGCCCGCCGTTCGCGGCGCCGGCGTCGCGTTATCTGGTGATATTGGTAGCTTGTTGCTCGGCGCTAGCTCGGCACATCACGGCTCGATTCCGGCTATACGCGCGCGGTCATCTGCCGATCAAGATGGGCCAGCACGTCCAGCCAGGCCGCCTGAGGTCGCGCGATTCCTCGTCTGGGAGACCCGCATGGCTGAGCCGCAGTAGCGTCCCGCCGTTATCCGGATCGGCAAGGGACGGCCTGACGAACCGTCGTATAGATTATTGGCCATGCAGCGTCTTGAGGGCAGAATCTTCCATTGTCTGGATGCAGTCTTCAAACAAATTGGCGATCTTCTCAAGCAGGCCGAACGTTTCATTCAGCATCAACAGCCGCCGCGGGTCGCTTTCCTGCTCAGCCAGATCGCGAATGGCGGCAATGCATAACCGGTCGGCTTGGTTTTCCAACTCCCCCATCTTCATCATCTGTTCCAAGAAGTGCTGCCCCTCCCCAAATGCGCGGAGTGCATCCCCCAGCACGTCTGCGCACGACTCGATGATCGCCATAAACTGAATCGCGGCGCCCGGCAGTTCCCCAAGTCGGTATGCGGCCAGGCGCCCTGCGAGATGCTCAATCGCGTCGAGGACGCGGTCCTGCTGACAGAGCATTCGCCTGGTGCCCTCCCGCGGTGGGTAATCGCTCAACTGACAGTCGAGCTGCTGGATAGCGCTGCGCAGGATCTCGTCACCGTTCCGCTCCAGGTTCTGGATCTCGGCGAAAGCGGCTGATCCTTCGGTGGCGTAGCGAGTGCAGTCTCTCAGTGTGTCCAATGCGCATAGAATCAGGTCGAAGTGCTTCTGGAGGCTGCCAAAAACTTGGAAATCCTTGAGATGAATCTGCATGTCCGAACCTCCCCCTAAGATCCCAAACCGATGACCCGTTCGACCTCCCGCACAACGAATGGCTTCTCAAGCAAGTCATAACCGCCGAGATTGAGGACCTCAGCCCACAGCACGACGTCGGCAAGTCGGGATACAACGATCAGCGCAAAGTCGGGAAGGGCGCCCCGCCATTTGAGCAGGTCGCGCCATGAGCCTTCGCCTTCAATCTCCGTATCACACACAACCAGTCGCGGGCGCAGCTTCTCAATCACCGCCCGGGCGCCCCTCAGGTCGGGAACATTCACTACCAGCCAGTTGCCGCGCCCGACGATGTCCCGAAACGCCCGCGCATCCTCGGCCGATGCCGAGACGAACACGATCGTGGCGCGCTCGGTTCCCGACCCGGCGAATTCCCGATGAGAGCGGTGTTGCTCGTGTTCAGGCACCGTCGAAACCGAGGCGATACCAGCAGTTTTGAGACCACGCGCCATGACTCGGACCGGTCCGGACAGGACTCGCCGGCTGGCTCCGGGCGGACTGGCCAAGCCGGTTTGTGGGTGGCCCGCGACGTGCTGTGGTGCGGAAGAGAGGGAGGGAGAAATGACTGTTCGCGACGGAGTAATCGAAGGTTCGACGATCACCTTTCTCCTGTCCGGGCACATCTCCCGGGGTTCTACTCCACTCCTCGATCTCCTCATTCGTCGATCGCGCAGGCTCGGACTTTCCGTCACGTTCGCTCTCGACCAGGTCACTGGGGTCGAGCGTGAGGCACTCAGGCAACTCTTGATCTGGCAGGCAGAGGGTGTGACGCTATCGGACGCACCAACCGCGCCGGAACGTTCCGGCTCCTGGACCATCGTCTCTCTCCGTGGTCTGGGGGTATGGAATTAGCGCTGCCGAGGTCGGCAGTTGCCATTGGCACTTGCCCTATTCGGCACCTGCGCCGCCGGCCCGCCAGCGGTCGCCCAACTTCTTGGACACGGCAAAGACATCCGAAACCTTCAATAGCCCAGCCAGTTTAACCTTGCCGATGGAAGCGAGCCCGGCTGCGGCGATGCACCCACACTCCGAGCATTCGGGCTGGCCACCGATTTGACACGGGGTCACCGGCGTCGCGAGGTCGGCCGAGACGCAGCTTGTCGTTTGCGCGAATATGCACTCCGATGGCGACCCAGGCGGGTGACGGTAACCGTGAATGACCACCGCTGGCGCGTACACCTTCGGGTATAGGGGTCGGAGCGCCGCAATTCGATCGATCGCGGTGGTGCGGTCCGCGGCAGAGAGCCGCTCGGGGGGGTGCTCACCAATCTGCGGCGTGAAGAGACTGAACCAGATCTTGCGCACGCCTTCCTGGCACGACCAAACGTGCGCGAACTCCTTCAGGTAGTCGGGCCGTACGAGAGACTGCGGCGTGACGGTGCAGTGCACGATGATCCGGTGACCCTCAACGTGTCGGAGTATGTGATCGTACGTTGCCGGAGCCCGGCGGGCGTCGTGTTCGGGCTGAAGGCCGTCCACCGAAACCACGAGGTGCAGATTCGGGAATTCCGTCCATTCGGCCGGAATCGGGCGGACTGCGCTGGTCACGATCTGCACCTCTATCCCCATCGTATTGAGCCGCCCGATAAGACAGGTCACCTCGCGGTAACGCACCAGCGGCTCGCCGCCAACGATGGAGACGTGCAACGGGCGGAAGCGCCCGACCAATCCGAGAACCCTCTCTACCAGTTCCGCGCTCTGCGATTCGATCAGAGCACCGACGGGGTGCCCGTTGTTCAAGTGCCCCGGTTCGTATACATAGCAGCCAGGACATCTGAGCGGGCACTCCTTCGTGATCTCGATGGACAAGAAAGGCCTGTATCCCCGCAGGATGCGACCCCATGCCGGGAGTATCGCCGTCTTGCGCATGGAGCCTAGTCCTCAAAACCCCCCGTGGTGCCCTGGAACCCTCGAAGAGCCTGCTTGAGCGTCCACCGGATGGCGCGGCTGGCCTTGTAGCAGTACGCCAGGTTGTGGTTCAAAGTCGAGAAGCAATGCGGCTGGCAACCGCGCTTGATCTCGCTGAGTTGCTTCGGGTCCAAGCGAGGTTTTTCCACCACGCCCCAATCGCAGGCGGCGGAGTACATCGGAAAACAAGGTGCCAGGGTTCCATCGGTCCGGATGATCAATGAGTTCTGGCTGGCCCTGCAATCCCACTCTTGCAGCTTGCCTCGCATGAACGCTTTCATTTCCCCGAGCCGCCGGACCGAATTCACCATCTTGTATCCGCGCCGGTTTCGCTCAATCAGCCAGTCGATCAGGTCGTCGACCTCCGGCCAGTCCTCCTCCGTGATGAACGTGCTGTTCTCGTCCTGGTATCTAAAGCTGGGCTGATCCAGCATGGGAGATTCGTTGATGTGATAGTCCGTGGCGATGCCCACGTCGTGCGCGATCTCGGTGAGTTGCCTCACATCGTCCAGGTTGATCCGTGTGATGTTGATATTGAGGAAAACGCTGAAGCCGTAAACGTACTGTTTCTTGACCAGGTAATCGAAATAGGGGCGGATCGGATTCAGCGCCTTCGGCAGTTCTCTGCGGTCTTCGACCGAGTCCACGGCCAGATTGAAAGTGGCCACGCCGGCGTCGCCCAGCCGGTCAATGACCTCTTTACGCATCAACCGTCCGTTCGTCGGCACGTACACCCAGAAGCCCTTTTTAGCGGCGTAATAGGCCACTTTGTGCACGAAATGCGGGCGCAGCAGAACTTCGCCACCCATCAGTGCGAGAACGCGGCAGCCGGTCTCGTGCAGCCAGTCGATGGACCGGCGCGCAGTGTCCTCCGTCATGCCTCCCACCCGGTTGTCGAACGCCCAGCAGTAATGGCAATCCAGATTGCACTTCCACTCGGTGAACAGGTACGCGATGATCGGATGGAGTTGGCCGGGCGCCACGCGCGAACGGATATAGGGGTAGAGCCAACCCCGCAGGGCGCGCCGGATCATGGGTATCGTGACCCGGGTCCTGTACGGGTTGCCGTTTTTGGGAAGGAACTTCGGATCCGGCTCGACGTCGCCGAGCTTCTTCGCGTGTCGCGGGAAGACAGGTTCCGGCAGAGAGCGCGGTTCGCCCCTGGGTGCGAGAGGCGCGGGCTTAGGCCCCTGCATCAAGATTTCGCGAAGATCCACGTCTACACGAAAGCCGCTGTCTGCGAGACCGAGCGATGAATGTTCCTGGCTTTGCATTGCTGTATCCTCCTGCCGGGCGCGCTCAGCAAGGCGCGCCGGAATGCTTTGGCGCGGATGCATCGAACCAAGGGATGTGCACGGCGGGTGCCACAGCCGCGCGACTCACCGGCACAGGCCGCCAAGCCGCAAGAGTCGCGGCACCCAACCGGCGTCGCGCGGCTTGCGCGCCGTTGCCATCGGCACGCCCATAGACTGCAGGAACTCCTCGGATTCCGCGGGTAGCGCGGCGGTCAAATGGTCCCCTGACTCCCGCATGCGAGACAGCAAGTCCGCGCCCGCAGGGTCGGCATCCGCAATTCCAGAGAGGTCGATGACGAGCTCCTTTCCCGCAAGAATGGACCTCGCAGTATTCCAAGCGTCTTCGAGATCCTGTACTCCGTCGCCGATCAGTTTTCCGCGTAGGACGAATTGGAACATCCTTGCGCTGTCATGCTGATACATGTTCATCGGCGTTCAGCCGGAGCGGGCCTCAACTGAGTTCCACGCGCGATTGGATTCATAGCTCTCACCTCGTGGGCTCCTCGGGGGAGGAGTTCAGCGACCCCTTGCCGGCCGGGGCGAGCGTTCGAACAAGATAAGACGTATAGACGCCACTGGCCAGCAGCCTTACACCTTTGGCGGCGAGACGGCACAGCAGGGCGCGGCCCGCCCGGTCGACTGTCGAGACATCGCGCAAGAAGAGGCGGACCGGCTTGCCGATTGATATCGCCTGATCGCAGCAGCTCTCGACGACCTCGATGGTATCGCTCGAGAGTTGTCCGTCTATGGTGACGATGGTATGCGACGGCTCCTCTGCCCTGCTAACCCGGAACATCGCGATCACCTCCCAATCGCTCTTCGTGCTCACGGGCTTCCTGACAACGGAGGCAATATGGAGTCCATGGCACTGATTGCAGCCGCGCTGGCGAGATTTCAACCCCACAGCCGAGGCACCAGCCATACTCGCCTGCGCTCAAACGGATGAGCGCCTCCGTTATCTGCCGAACGAGTTTGGATTTTCGCTCCAGGTCAACTGTGGCGAGCTCACGGTCGGCGGCAAGAGTGATGTCGTCGATCTGGTCGGGGGTGCGGACCGCCGCGATACCGTCGTGAGCGGCAAGCGCAGCCGCCAGCTCCCGGCGTTCCGCTTCCAGACTCCTTCTGACTGCTTCGGGCGCGAACGATACTGACATCAGCGACCTTTGATCCGTGGTCCGACCTCCCACTGAAGAGCACTAACATTCGACTCGGTGCATTTCAGATTCCACGACTGTAACCTCCTCTAGCGGATGCTCCGGCGCCAACCAGGCTCGATGCCGACTTTCGGCAGTTGCTTGGGCAAACGGCGGGCACTCGGCACCGGGAGCAAAGGAAGGTGGCGCGTGTTCATGGAAGCCAAAATGCACGCATGTAATGCCGTTTGACGCAAAGGATAAGCAGACATGTGGGTCGTGTGGTGTCTGGGGGCGCTGGTCGGAATGTGTCTGCTTCTGTCGCTAGTCGGCGGCCTTCCAGCCAGGCGAGGAACGCGAGGACAATGGAGAAGCTGAAGTGCGGTATTGGATTGTGATTCTACTGGCGAGCGCTGGCGCGGGTTCGGCCGCTACGGTGTCGGCGAGTGCCGACACCGTAGCGCAATGGGAGAGGGATGGCCGGTCCTTCTTCTTCCTGTGTGAGTTCAAGCAGGCGACACGAGCCTTTGAAAAGGCCTTGGCGCCGCAGCCCGAGCGGGCTGCCTTGCACTACTGGCTCGGTAAATCGTACGCTCGATTGGCCGAAGTATCGAGTCCGCTGTCCGCCGCGAAAAATGCCCGCAGGGCCCGCCGCAGCCTCGAGCAGGCTGTCAAGCTTGCTCCGCGTGACGACGAATACTTGCAGGAACTGTTCGATCTCTACGTGGACTCGCCGCAGTGGTTCAGCGGGGGCTTAGAGCGAGCCGCAGCACTCCTGGAACGCCTCAGATCCGGGGGGTACGGTGCGGAACTACAGTCTGAACGACTCGCCGAGTCACGGAAAGAGCACAGCGGCGCGGGGTGGTGGGCGGAACGGGCTGTCCTGTGGATGTCGGGCGCCGTTGGACACGTCGTCCCACGACCATAGTTATGCGCCTCATGCCCGAGAGCGTCGCGCTAGTCCTTCTGCTTCCAGGATTCTGTCGGGCGCAACCATTGGCGCCGTGGGAGGCGCTCGATCGGTACCTGGCCAGATCGCACGACTGGCAGCCTGGATGTGCCGACTCGGTGTTCGCCCTGCGGATCGATGCCTCATTGGCGAAGCTCAGGAAACAGGGAAGCATGAGCGGGCTGAGGTTGATTTCTCAAGCGGGGCAAGTGGTCTATCGGGGTCTCCGATTCACAGGAGACGACCTCGTCAAGACCGCCGTGATTGCCCGCTTTCTCACCAACGACGCGGAGCCCTCTAAACAAGCCACGGGCGCCGGTGTGACGCGCCAGAACTACTCGTTCGTCTATGACAGAGCGGCAGACTACAACGGTGAAATCGCCTATGTGTTCCGCCTTGAGCCAAAGTGCAAACGCATAGGGCTCTTCAAGGGAGAGTTGTGGCTGGACAAGTCGACCGGCGCGCCACTGCGGTTATGGGGCGATCTGGTCAAGTCGCCCTCGATCTTCATACGGAGCTTTCGTTTTGTGCAGGACTATCAGGACGTTCATCAGTGTACCGTGCCACTCCGGCTCTTGCTGACGGTTCGGACTCGAATAGCAGGCGAGGCGAAAATGGCCGTCTGGCTGCATTCCGTTGAGGGCCGGCCCACGGTCACAGGAACCGGCGCGTGTGGCTCTGAGAGCGTAACGAGCGAAGATCCCGCGTGCCGATCGACCCAGGAAGGAGATTGACCACCGACATGAAACAAGGGATTGAGGGTAGTAGCGGACGGACGGCAGGAAGCTCCGAGGTTTGAGTCATGCCGACGGCCGGCATTTGCCAACGCCAATTGCCGATTTCGGCACCCCGTGATAGCATCGTCCCTATGCGGAGCCCGGAGTCGGAAATCTACAGGGCGCTCTTCGACCTTTCCCAATCGATCGCCGGGCACACGGATCTGGAGACTCTCTGTAACTCGTTGGCAGGCTCGCTGCGCCACGTGGTCTCGTTCGACTTTCTGGCACTGATTCTCCACGATCCTGTCCATGACCAGCTTCGAGTGCATGCGGTCAGCGCGAGCAGGCCGTACAAGGACAAGAGAATCGTCCTTCCGGCGGGCGGCGATCATGTCGGTGGTTGGGTTTGGCGCGAGCAGAAGCCGCTCGTGTTGTCACCACTCGAAGAAGAGGCCCGATGGAGCGGGGTGATCCAGGAGGCGCTGAAAGAGGGCATTCACGCTTTGACCCTGGTGCCTCTTTCGAACGGCAATCGCCGGTTGGGGATCCTCGGGTTCGGGTTTGCCACGCCTTTCCAGCCCGATGACGAAGCCTTGGCGTTCATCGAGAGGGTCGCGTCGGAAGTCGCGGTGTCGGTGGACGGTTATCTCACCAGGCAGGCGCTGCTGCGGGAACGCGACCGGATGCAGGTGTTGTTCGAGATCACCAACGCCCTGGTTTCGAAGCTGCCGATGGAGGAGCTCTTCTCGGCCATCTCCGAACAGCTCAACCGCGTTGTAGCGCACGATTTTGCGGTGATGACGCTGCTGGACAAAGCTACAGGAGAGATACACCTGAACGGGCTGCATTCACCGGGAAGTCCGCAATTCGAGCCTGACGAGACTTCGGGCCGGCCGGAAGGCCTCCCCGCAGGCGAGGCCATGGTCACGGGGAAGCCGGTCGTGACCGCTGCACTCGACTTCGAACGCTTTTCGTCTCCGCTTTATCGCAAGTACGCAGACCTGGGGCTCCGTTCGAGCTGCTCCATTCCGTTGGCTGGCGCGAACGGAGTGGCGGGCGTCTTGGACCTGGCTCGGAAGAACGGCGAGCCGTTCACCGCCGACGAGGTCGATCTGCTGGTCCAGGTGGCGCGCCAGATTGCCATCGCCACCGAAAACGCGCTCGCTTACCGCGAACTGTCGCAGATGAAGGACGCGCTGGCCACCGAGAAGCTCTACCTCGAAGATGAGATCCGCTTCGATCAGAACCTGGGAAGCATGATCGGAGAGAGCCCGGCGTTTCAGGCCGTGCTCAGAAGCATTCAGGTGGTGGCCCCGACCGATGCCACCGTCCTGGTCCAGGGCGAAACCGGAACCGGCAAGGAACTGGTCGCACGCGCGATTCACGACCTGAGCGGGCGCAGCAAGCGGTCTTTCATCAAGGTCAACTGCGCGGCCATACCGGCAACTTTGCTGGAAAGCGAGTTGTTCGGCCACGAGAAGGGCTCGTTCACCGGCGCGTTCGCGCAGAAGATCGGCCGGTTCGAACTGGCTCACCAGGGGACGCTGTTCCTGGACGAAGTCGGTGAGATCCCGCTAGAACTGCAGTCCAAACTCCTGCGCGCCATACAGGAGCAGGAACTCGAGCGCCTCGGAGGTAACCGGACCATCCGGGTGGATGTCCGTTTCATCGCCGCGACAAACCGTAATCTCAAGCAGATGGTCGACGAAGGGAAGTTTCGCAGCGATCTCTATTACCGGCTGCACGTTTTTCCGCTGACGGTTCCTCCGTTGCGAGAGCGCAAGGAAGACATCGCGCTGCTCATCCGCTACTTCACACAGAAACACGCCAAGCGGATGAACCGCCCCATTCAATCGATTCCTTCCGCTGCGATAGAGGCCCTGACGAACTACGAATGGCCGGGCAACATTCGCGAGTTGCAGAACGTGATCGAGCGCTCCGTCATCCTCACCTCTGGCCAGGTCCTTCAGATTGCGCTACCGGAGATTGCGAAATCGGCTGCATCCTTTCCCAGGACGCCCAGGCTCGAAGAATCCGCCGAGCGCGAGCGGATTCTCCGAGCTTTGCGGGAATCCGACGGGAGAGTCTCCGGCCCGAACGGCGCTGCCGACCGTCTTGGTCTTCGACGCACCACTCTGCAATCCCGCATGAAGAAGCTCCATATCGAGCGCCAGTATCGCTGATCTCGAAAGTCGGCCGGCAAAGCCCGAGGTCGGCCAGCCAACCTCTATCGCCGTACAAGGTGCCACTCAGGACGGAGGATGAGCCACCAGAAATGTCCAGGCGCCGCGCGCCCTGCGGTGGGATCGTCCGGATCGGTTCTGAAGCGCTCCCGGCCTATGTAGTCGTCGCCCTCTTGCCAGGGAACAGGGTGCATCCGGCGCCATCCGATGGATGCATGATTCCGGGCGCGATGAGATGGAGTCTCGGCAGTTGATCGGCAACTGCCGATACTGACGAAGAGGAACATCGGCAGTACACGCATAAGTTATTCATTCTAAGTACCCAGGCCATGGCGACCCGGTTGCGCTTTCTTTAGGCCGACACCGAAACGCGAAATGCACACACATCGATCACTCTCGAAACTCCTTCCGGCGCTCCTCTTTCTCACGGAAGCGTGCGCGCAGACCGCCGTTCCGCCAGCGGGGCTCACTCTTGCACAGGCCGTCGAGCAGGCGCTCAAAAGCAACGTACAGGCCAGGCTGGCCGGGGAGCGGATCGCCGAGTCGCGGGCGCAGCGCGGCGTCGGGCTCTCGGCGCTCCTGCCGAACATCGGCGGCGCGGCTTACCAGATGAATCTCACCACCAATCTCGCTCCGCAAGGACTGACGGCCGCTGTCTTCCCCGGGATCCCGGCTTTCATCGGACCCTTCAACCGCTTCGACGCTCGCTTCGAGATGGTGCAGAGCCTGTTCAACCTGGCGTCGATCCGGCGCTATCAGGCGACGCGCTATGGCGTCCAACTCGCCGAGCAGCAGCAGCGGCTGGCGGACCAGCAAGTCACCACGATCACGGTCCTGGCGTATATTGGCGTGCTCGAAGCGAGGCAGTCGGTCGCAGCCGCGGAGGCAAACGTCGAACTCGCCCGGAGGCTTCTCGATCTGGCAGTGAACCAGAGAAACGCCGGTATCGCGACCGGGCTCGATGTGGCCCGCGCCGAAACGCGCCTCGCCAGCCAGCAGGTGCAGCTTGCGCAGACCCAAACAGACCTGGATACGGCGGGGTTGAACCTGCTTCGCGTCATCGGCTCGCCGCTCGCCTCGCGGCTGTCTCCGGCCGAGGAGATGCGGTTCGAGCCGCAACCGCCGCCGGAGGCAGCCGAGGCCATACGCCAAGCGCTGGCCGACCGGCTGGAACTGCGCGTAGCGTCCGCGGAACTGCGGATCGCCGAAGCGGAGCACAAGGCCGCGGTCGGAGGCTGGGTGCCCTCGGTTTCGGCTTTCGGCGATTACGGCAGCAGCGGCCTGAAGCCCAACGAAGTGGATCTGCCCACGCGAAGCATTGGTATCCGCGTCGACGTTCCGATCTTCGACGGGGGGCGCACAAGGTCGGAGGTGCAGGCTGCGGCGAGCCGGGTCCGCCAGGCCCAGATGCAGTTGGCGGACCTGCGAGCCGCGGTAGAGAAGGACGTGCGACAGGCACTCGACAACCTGGCAACGCGAGAGGCACAGATGCGGGCTGCTGAGAAGAACCGGGACCTGGCCCAGCGGGAGCTTTCGTTGGCGCAGGACCGGTTCCAGAACGGAGTGGCCGACAACATCGAGGTGACCAGCGCCCAGACCGCGATCGAAAACGCCCGCCAGATAGCGGTGGCGAGTCTGGCCCAATTCAACATCGCCCGCCTGAACCTGTTTTCGGCGCTCGGGCGTGCTGAAGGTTTTTCTTTCTAGAAGGCAGATCCGGAGAACAGGATGGCTAACGAGACTCTTGTCGACGAAACAGTAAAAGCCAAGACGCCGCGCACGCGCGCGGCCAGGTTGGCGAGCATCGGACTCGGCGTAATCGCCGCCATGGCCGCTGGCTTGTATTACTTGCATACACGGGCTTACGAATCCACGGACAACGCTTTCATGGAAGGAAGCGTGATTCAGGTGAGTCCGCGGGTTGGGGGCCAGGTGCGGCAGGTGTATGTGCAGGACAACCAGCATGTGAACCGTGGAGACCCGATCGCGGAGATTGACGCGCGGGACTATGAAGCGCGCGTGGTGGAGGCGCGTGCCCGGTTGGCCGACATCTCCGCGCGGGCCGAGGGCGCGCAGTCGAACCTGCTTCTCTCTTCGACCGTAACCAGCGCCGTGCTGACGCAAGCCGGCGCCGGGGCGGACGCGGCTCTCGATCAGGTGCAGATCCTGCACGCGCGGGCCGCGCAGGATGCCGCCGCGATTCGCGCGGCCGAGGCGGGCCTGGGGCAAGCCGAAGCGCAGCGATCGGCAGCCGAAGCGGAAGCCAACCGCGCCGCCGACGATGCCGTCCGCTACCGGGCGCTGCATGCGAGAGACGAGGTCTCCCAGCAGCAGTTGGACCGCGCCGAAACCCAGGCTCGGGCGACCGCTGCGGCCCAGGAGGCAGCCCGCCAGGCTACCGAAGGCGCGAAGGCGCAACTGTCGCAGGCCCAGGCGGCGCAGGCGGCGAGCGAGGCCGCTTTGCGGCAGGCGGAGAGCCAGGTAGTACAGGCGCGGGGCCGGGTGAGCGAAGCCCAATCCGCGCCGCAGCAAATGCAAGTGCGCCATGCCGAGGTCTCGTCCTCTCGCGCGCAGGTCGAGCAGCAGCGCGCCGCCTTCGAGCAGGCGGAACTGGCCCTCTCCTATACCCGGATCTCGGCCCCCGAATCCGGGTATGTCACGCGCAAGTCGGTCGAGCCGGGCAATTTCGTGCAGCCTGGCCAGCCGCTGCTGGCGCTGGTGCCCGATCGGCTCTGGGTCGTCGCCAACTTCAAAGAGACGCAATTGACCCACATGCGCCCCGGGCAGCCGGTCACGCTGAAGCTGGACGCCTACCCCCAGCTTCGGCTGTGGGGCCATGTCGAGAGTATCCAGAGTGGAACCGGTGCGCGCTTCAGCCTCCTGCCCACCGAGAACGCGACGGGCAACTACGTCAAAGTCGTCCAGCGAGTGCCGGTCAAGATCGTGCTGGATGAGGCGCCGCCGGCGGGATATCGGATCGGACCCGGCATGTCCGTGGAACCGGAGGTCAAAGTCCGATGAGTACGCACTCCCAGGATGGCGGGTCCGAGTGGCTTCCCAGTGTCAACCCGTGGATCATCACCCTCACAGTGATGCTGCCGACTTTCCTGGAGGTTCTCGATACAACGATCGTCTCCGTAGCGCTGCCGAATATCGCGGGCAGCATGGGGTCTACCAATAACGAGGCTACGTGGGTCCTGACGAGCTATCTGGTGGCGAATGCCGTGGTGCTCCCAGCCAGCGGCTGGTTTGCTTTGCGCTTCGGCCGCAAGCGGTTTCTGCTGGCCTGCACCGCCTTGTTCACCGTGGCGACGTTCCTCTGCGGGTTGGCCTGGTCCATGCCCGTGCTCATCCTGGCTCGCATTCTGCAAGGAGCCGGCGGCGGCGCATTGATGCCGCTCTCCCAGGCCATTCTTCTGGAGAGTTTCCCGCGGGAGAAACAGGCAATGGCGATGGCGATGTTCGGCCTGGGCGTGGTGGGAGCGCCGATTATCGGTCCGATTCTGGGCGGATGGCTGACCGACACCTATTCCTGGCGTTGGGCCTTCAATTTCAAAATCCCGTTTGCGATGCTGGCGATCTACATGATCGCGAAATACATCGAAGATCCGCCTTACATCCGGAACGCCAGACCGGGCCCGATCGACCGGATGGGATTCGCCCTGCTGGCACTCTGGCTGGCGACTCTCCAGATTGTCCTGGACAAAGGGCAACAACAGGACTGGTTCGCCAGCAGTTGGATTCTGTGGTTCAGCGCGATCTCGGTTGGCGCGTTTGTGGCCCTGATCGTTCGAGAGTTGCGAACCTCCCACCCGGTCGTCGACCTGCGCGTGTTCCAGAACCGCAATTTCTGGGTGGGGAGCGCTTTGACCACCATCGTCATGGCCGGGATGTATAGCTGGCTGGGTATGTTCCCGCTGTTTCTGCAAACGCTTCTGGGATACACCGGCCAAACCGCCGGCCTCGCCATAGCGCCCCAAGGGATAGGAGCGATGATCGCCATGCCGATTATCGGCGCCATGCTGTCTTACGTGGACGGCAGGTGGCTGATCTCGTTGGGCGTCGCCCTTCTCTCCCTGGCAACGTTGATGTTTGGGAACGTGACCCTCGACGTCTCGATGGCGAGCATCGTTCGGCCAGACCTTCTTTACGGTTTCGGGATGGCCATGGTGATGGTGCCTCTCATGACCCTCTCGATCGGGACGCTTCCCAAAGAGAGGATCGGGAATGCCAGCGGGATCTTCAACCTGATGCGGAATCTGGGCGGCAGCATCGGCATCTCCATCTCCACGACGTTCCTGGTGCGCATGACACAAACTCATCAGGCGAATCTCGTGACTCGCATGACGCCGTACGATCCGGTGTTTCAGGAGAGGCTCTCGGGAATCGCATCCGGGCTGAGCCGGTACTGCGGAGAGCCACAGGCCCACATGCAGGCGTATGGCCTGCTTCACGGCATCCTGCTCCAACAGGCGAACGTGAAGGCATACGTAGATATGTTCTGCTGGACAGCCCTCATCCTGGCCGTGTGCCTGCCGGGCGCGTGGATGCTGAAAAAGGTGGCCGCGAAGGCGAGCGTGGCAATCCATTGATCGGGGAGAGGTCCACATGACGGAAGCCGGAATAGTAGGTTCTCAGGAGTTCGGAGGGCGCTCTGCGATCGTTTTCGTCTCGGCATCGGCCGAGGATGCGCGCGCCTTCCGGGGAATCGCCAGTGGCAGCCGCTGGCTGGTGGTGAATGTCCCGGACATGATCGGCGCCGAGGCAGTGATTGACAAGGTGCGCCCGCGACTGGTGGTGTGTGACACGGAGATTGAAGGCGTAGGCACGTGGCGCGACCTGCTTTCAGGGCCGGACGCCCGTCCACGCTTCGCGCTGATCGTTGTATCACGACACGCTGACGAGGCGCTCAGGACCGAGGTCCTCAATCTCGGGGGCTCAGACGTGCTTGAGAAACCATTCGCTGCAAATCACGTCGAGCGCGTCATCAACGCGGGGGCTGGCCATTAGCTACTCCAATCGCACCGAGCTGATTCCCAAAGCCACCTGGAAGGCACAGCTCGGCATCAGCTACGACTTTGACTCGTTGTTCACAAGGTAGGTCGGTGCGCTTGGGGGATCAGAGGTATTCGCCGGCCAGCTCGTGGCGGAAGGTCTGGTCTGATTGACCCACCAGTAGCGCATGGGCGTCGGAGGCCGGCGGGTGGCTGCATCGAGGAGCACATGCGTGGCGTTATCGCGCCATATCGGTAGCCATCCCGCCAGCCTGCGGCCGTATTTGGGCTTCTTCAAGTCGAGTCGGACCCGCTTGGCGAATCCCTCCTTTCGTGCGAGGGCGCGGGCCTTCCGCAGGACGCGCCGAAGCATGGCATGCGCGGGGCTGTCGGCTGTTCGGGAGCGTGGCGCGCCGAATCGAATCGCTGCCCGTGCATACCGGTTAGGCCGCGGCAGGGAAGCAAAACCGGCGAACAAGGGAGGCGTCGGATAGGTGTCTGAGAAACCGCTTGAAATGGGCACTTCCAAGTTCTTGCGGTGCCCGGAGGAGCCAGAGTGGACCGCAGTCGCTCCAAACGGAGAAAATGAGAAAAACAGCTCTAATACGGGCGGTTGGATGTACAATCGATGCCGGACAGGACGGCAAAACGGAAAGCCTGGGTGATGAGTCTCGGCGGATCTGGCCAGCGCTGGGCGGGTGCCGCGGTGCCGATCCGAGAGGTTCCAGCGATGAGGGAAGATCGTAATGCCGAACGTGACGACCGCGGGCACGGTGCTTTGTCGGGGCTTGGCAATGCTCCCGAATCGGAAAGCCAGCTCATGACCCACCAGAAAGCTTTCGTTGTCCGGTGGTTAATGCTCCTGTTTACCGTAACCGCGCTTGTCGGCTGTCGGCAGGCAGTTTGGGAACACCTATCCCCGGAATACACTGAGCAAGACCCCCCACGAATAAATGCGTGGCCAGCCCATACCATCGCCAACGCGAATTTGAGTTCGGTGTTCGCGACCGGAGACGGGCAGCGGGTGTGGGCGGTTGGCGACAAAGGTGCAATCCTGGACTCCAGCGACGGCATACACTGGAACCGGCAGGACATCGGCAACGCGGACCTCAATTCGGTGTTCGGGGCCAGCGACGGAACAGGCCTGTGCGCAGTTGGTAAGGAGGGTACGATCCTATGGTCGAGCGACGGAACGCACTGGACGCAACAGACCATTTCTCCCAAAGTTGAGCTCCATGCGGTTTTCCGAGCGGGCAAGGGGAGGCCCCTGTGGGCGGTCGGCGACAACGGCACGATCCTGGAGTCCAGTGATGGCGCACATTGGAACCAGCAACACATCGGCATCGGTGACCCTGACCTGAATTCGGTGTTCGCGACCGGCGACGGGAAGCGGTTGTGGGTGGTCGGAAATGGAGGCACAATCCTGGATTCCAGCGATGGCACGCATTGGAACCAGCAGAACATCGGCACCGCGCACCTCAGTTCGGTGTTCGGAACGGACGGTGGGAAGCGATTGTGGGCGGTCGGAAATGGAGGCACAATCCTGGAGTCCAGCGACGGAGAACAGTGGCACAAGCAAAGCAACACCGACCCGAATGACCTGGAATGGGTGTCTGGAACCAGCGATGCGAAGCGGCTGTGGGCGGTTGGCGATAAGGGCACAATTCTGGAGTCCAGCGACGGAGAATACTGGAATGCGCAAAGCCCCCCTCCCCCGCCAGTTAACCTCTATTCGGTGTTCGGAACCGACAACGGGAAGCGGTTGTGGGTGGTTGGCGACGAAGGTAGGATCCTGGAACGTGCGCAGCGGGGAATCGCTCCGTTCATCCGCGAAGCTCACTTGTACTCCTCATTGGAGATTCAATTGGACCCCGCGGACGGGCGAGTCGACAAGATCACCGTTCAAGGCCGTAGCGACTATGTTGCCATTCATGGCTGGGACTGGCAGAGTCAGTCCGTTTGCAAAACCGACAACCGATCAGGCCTGTGGCGATGCGCCGTCAGCCCGAGCGCGCTGGATGTCAAGAGCGGTCAATCGGTCCACTTCCTCATCAGCGTGCATCGTGAGGGTGGTTCCGATGCTTATGAGTTCGTGACAAGGTACGATCCCTGGGCGCTAATCACGGCACACCCCTATCGGTTCAGCTTGGCGGGGACCATCTTCGTGTTGACGGTCTGCCCTACCGTGCTGCTGTTCGCCCGCCCGTTGTGGAACCTCAGACTCTACAGATTACTCAAGCTAAGTCCCATTGAGAAGATCGACACCCCAGTGATAGGTGACGTCCTTCGGCTGGCTGCAGTGCTGCCTTGGTTTGTGAGACATCCCAGGACCCTCGATGCATGGGCTCGGGAGAACCGGGCGAACCTCAGGCAAGCGTGGGAAAGTGAGGCAGGCTTCGCCACACATTCTGATGGCAACTTATCTACTCATGTCGGGGCCTATGTCCCTTTGCCAATTCGAATCGGTGATCCGTTCTCCGGCACGCTCGTCAGCGAGCCAGCCGCGAGCGAGATCAGGAAACTTATCAGAGAGCCACGGTCGACTCTACAACTCATCGGTCCGGGCGGAGCCGGAAAGACGACGCTCGCGCGCCAAATAGGCGAGTGGGCATTCGACGACGGACCGCAATCCGGACTGTGCTCACACCCCTTGATCCCGGTATGGGTCGACGAGGAATTGGACCCAGAAAAGAACCCCCTGACGACGGCAGTGAAGGGAAAACTCACGGCCGCCCTGCCAAACGAGGATATCGAGGACATATTATTTTACGCTCTGCTCCGGAAACAGCGTTTGCTGGTTTTCGTCGACCGCATCTCCGAGCGCTCCCCTGCCACACAGCGCCATATCGAGACGATCTATAGGGCGGCCAGGATCGGACTATTGCTGCTTACGTCCCGCACCGAGCGAGTGCTGGATGGAGTGCGGACCGTGAACCTATATCCCCAGCCGCTGAACTCGTCAACGCTGCTGCACTTTATGACAAGCTTGCTGTCGACGCTTCTGGCAGCCGACGGCGCATCAAGATCGTTTTCCACGATCCAGGAGCAACTGGACCTTGGGAAGCGGCTTGCGGCACTTATTTGCCTACGCACCGACACCGGCGAGGAGGATACGTCGCTCGTTCCCCTTCCGGTGCGGCTCTTTGTCGAGCAAGCTGTCCGCCTTATTGGCGAGGGCAAGGGACTCGATGAGTTGCCAGTGTCTTTGCCGGAGGTTTATCTCCGTCATCTGCGGCTGGTGAATCCGCAAGATCCGGGTGTGCCTCATTTTCTGGACAACGACCGCATGCTCAAGATCGCGCGAGCCCTCGCGAAGCTTGCTCTGGGAAAGGACTTCTTCCCGAAGGAGTTCTCGCGGCAGGACGCGCTCGGCGCGCTTCAGGCTGTGGGCGAGTCAGCCAGTGTGACTTGTGACCCGATGGAGCGATTGAAGCTGAACGGAGTTTTGATCGGGAAGGAGGGTGGGATGTCTGTGCGGTTTCGCTTCGCACTCGACCCGATTGCAGAGTTCTTGGCGGCAATCGCATATGCCGAAGAATTCAGGCTCGACAGCCGGAAATGGGAGATAGCATTGTCGGATAGTGCGCAGGCAGCGGCTTTTCAGTCAGCCCTCAAGCTGGTGCGGCGGGCCTACGGATGGTAGAAGTGCACGCTAGTTGTACACACGAGACACGCCAAGTGCAAATCGCATTGGTGCTATTTGTTATTTTATGAACTGCGGTGATTCCCGTTCCGGCCCCGAAACCCCGCCTATTTCGGCCCGGCGGCCGAAGGCGTTAAGACCTGATATCGGAAGCCCACTCCGCGGGTCCACCATGACCTTCAAAAGCGTCGAGACCGCGGCGCTGGTCGCCTGTTGCAGGCGGGCGACGGATTGGTTGTGAGCGGCCCGTCGGGCCTCTCGGTACGCCTTCTGGAACTCGGGCAGCTTCTGCCATCGCATGAGCGTGGCGGTCGAGACGTCGACCGAGCGGGCCGCCTCTTCGATGTTGCGCTGCGTGAGCATCGCAGCAACGGCTTCCTCCAACTTGCGCTTGAGT
>DASWZN010000036.1:0-35355 GCA_036404435.1 Bryobacteraceae bacterium | reverse complement strand
GCACGTAGCCGCTACGCAGAATCCTGCCCTTCACGATCCGCGTCGTGCCGTTCTGTTCCGTGACCTCGAATTCCAGCACCTTGCCCTCGGACTTGCTGAGCAGCAGCCCTTCGCTCAGCGGATCGCTTTCGTAGTTCTGCTGCAGAATCCGGATCGAGTCCGGCAGGCGCAGGTCGCGCAGGATGACCGATTCCGGCTCCAGGTGCGCGGTAATATCGGTCACGCGGATTTCGTTCTCGCCCTTGGTCAGTTCCAGCGCGCGCGTCTCTTTGACCGCGGCGAAGTTCTGGTTGTAGATGGTGAGTTGAGTCTGTCCGGAAAGAGCGGCCGCCACCAGCGGCGCGGCCAGAAGCAGGGTTCTCATACGTGGGCCTCCTGGTCCGCGAGTCTACCACTCCTGAGCGGCCCCTACTTTTCCAACTTGTAGATCGTCAGCCCCGAGAGCAGCTTGGGATAGAAGTCGGTGGATTTCTGCGGCATCACGCCCCCGGCGAAGGCGATGCGCGCGACATCGTCGATCGGCGTCGGCTCGAGCAGAAACGCCGCCTGCGCCGCCCCGCGCCGCACTTCGGCGATGGCCGGCTCGACCCCGCGCATGTAGCGCGTATTCTTCTCCTCGCGCACCGCTTCCTCGTCGATGCCCAGTGCGCCGCTGAGCAGCCGCTGGTGCAGCACGGGAACGTCGAGCTCCCCCTCGGCCCGCTCCGCTTCGTAGACATACAGCGGCTCGCTGCCCGCCAGCGCCGCGCCGATCCTCACCCGCCCCGCGTGCGGCTCGGCCCACAGCTCGCGCAGCGCAGCCAGATCGCCCACCGCGCGTAGCCCCGCCGCGCGGATCAGCGCCTCGGTGTTGAAGTCCGCGAGGCCGGCCACCAGCCGGTGCGTCGCCAGGATCTTCAGCCCCGGCGAACACATATTGACGAAGGTCATCATCACGCGCCGGGCATCTTCGAGGCCGGGGTTCTCGTCGCGGAACGCGAGCGCCGTCTCATAGCGGTGGTGCCCGTCGGCGATGAGCAGCTTCTTCGCCGCCATCGCGCGCGCGATCGCCGCGATGCGCTCCGGGGCCGCAATCTTCCACAAGCGATGGATGGTCCGGTATTCGTCGGTGACCGTCGCAGCCGGCGCCGCGTTGGCGGCTTCGTCCAGGATGCGGTCGATCTCGCCTGCCGGATCCGGGTACAACATGAAGAGCTGGCCCGCGTGGGCGCGCGTGTGCCGCAGCAGCTCCAGGCGGTCTCTCTTCGGCCCCGCCAGCGTCTGCTCGTGCCGGTGGACCACCCCTTCCGCGTAATCTTCCACGGCGCCCAGGCCGATGAACCCTTTCCGCATCAGCCGCTCGCCGGTGTCGGGCACCGCGAACTCTTGGAAGTAGGCGAACAAAGCGGGCTCGGCCTCTTTGACCAGGATGCCCCGCGCGACCCAGTCTTCCAAGTACGCGGCCGCGCGCGTGTAGACGTTAACTTCCGCGGAATCTTCGGCGAAGCGTTCGCCGAGAATCACCCGGACTAAGTTGTAAGGGCTGAGCGAAAGATACCGCGCCCGCATCTCCGGCGTGATCTTGTCATACGGTTGCGTCACCAGCGTTTCGAGCGGCCCCGCGCTGTCGGAGTAGCGGTACGGTTGGAACGGGAAGATCTTGGCCATAGGGAACTATCAGGATAACCCGGCGCCGCGCCGGGCCGCGCCCGGGATCGCATCCCCTCGTACCCGGAGCCTGTGAGAACATGGTCCCATGTTTCACCTGGATTGCCTCTTATTGCTCGCGCTTCTCGCCCTGGGAGTGTCCATCGGCGCGGAGGACGAGCATCCGACGCTCGCCATTGGCTCGCCCGCTCCGGATTTCGCGCTCCCCGGCATCGACGGGAAAACCCGCCATCTGGCCGACTATTCCGGATCGAAGGTGCTGGCGATCGTGTTCACCTGCAACCACTGCCCCACCGCCCAGCTTTACGAGAGCCGGATCAAGAAGCTGGCCGAGGACTACCGCGACAAGGGCGTGGCGCTGGTCGCAATCGAGCCCAACGATCCCGAGGCCGTCCGGCCGAGCGAGCTGGCCTGGACCGACGTCGGCGATGGTTTCGAAGACATGAAGATCCGCGCCGCATACCGGCACTTCAACTTCCCCTACCTCTACGACGGCGCGACCCAGGCCGTGGCGCGGGCTTACGGCCCCAAGGCCACGCCGCACGTTTTCATCTTCGACCAGCAGCGCCGCCTGCGCTATGAGGGGCGCGTGGACAACAGCCAGCGCGAGTCCCTGGTGAAGACCCAGGACGCGCGCAACGCCCTCGACGCGCTGCTGGCGGGGACGTCCGTGCCGGTCCCGCACACCGGGGTCTTCGGCTGCTCGACGAAATGGAAATCGAAGCACGCCGGCCGGATGGAGGAGATGGCGAAGATCGAGGCCGAGCCGGTGAAGCTCGAAGCCGCGACCGCCGAGGACCTGAAGAAGCTGCGCGCAAACCCGGGCGGCAAGGTCCTGCTGGTGAATTTCTGGGCCACCTGGTGTGGGCCCTGCGTGAGCGAATTCCCCGATCTGGAGACCACCTACCGCATGTATCGCGGGCGCGATTTCGATTACGTGACCGTTTCGGCCAACCTGCCCGACGAGAGGCCGGGCGTTCTGCGCGCGCTCGAGAAGCAGCACGCGACCGGCCGCAACCTCCAGTTCGCTTCCGACGACACCTACGCCATGCAGGCGGCCTTCGATCCGAAGTGGGAAGCCGGCGTGCCGTTCACGGTCCTGCTCGCGCCGGGCGGGAAGGTGCTGTACCAGAAGCAGGGCGAGCTGGACATCCTGGAGTTGCGGCGCACGATCCTGGCCAACCTTCCCGACGCAGACTACATCGGCCATCGCGCCTACTGGGCGGCGAAGTGAACGTCCCTCGCCGCCCGGCAATCAGAGGCGCACACTAGCGGCGCCCGCGGAAGTCGCGGCCACGACCGTAGTAGTGGGGCTCCGCCCGGAACGGACGGACGAATCGCGGCGGCGCCCAATAACCGGCGCGCCAGAAGCGACGCGGTCCGCTGTAGTCCCAGAAGCCGCCGACCCATGAGTATCCGGGACCCGGGCACGGCGTGGCATAAGCCACCACCGGCGGAGGCCCGTATCCGCCCACTCCCACGAACACCCGCGTGCCCGCGAACAGCGAGCTTCCGGCGAGTAACCCAAGCACCAGCAATTTGCTTTTCATTTCTTTGTTCCTCCTGTCGCCAGTGAGGACTGCACGCCGGTTGCCAAAGCGGAATCTGCTGATACCTCGCTAGTTACTCGCCGCGGAGGGATGGGCCTGGCGGTTGAGAACCACCAGCAGGTCCGAAATCGGCCACGATCTGCCCTTCGCCCTGGTACGCGACCACCTTGTCCGGGCTCTCGGTAACCTCCAGGCCAGCGCCGTGGCCCTTCCCCACGACGACGACATGAAACGTGCGCGTCTTCAACATGCCCGGAAAGGTTCCCTGTCTCGCATCGATCCCGAGCTGGTGCTTTGCGTCATCCCAGTGGAACGCAATCGTTGCGTATGCGCCCTTTTCGTAATTGTAGTTGTCGTTCTCGTCCTCATACAAGGTGAAGTTTCCGTCGGCGCCGGGATAGATACGCAGCTCGATCGGATCGGCCGGCTTCTCCGTCGAATATTGCAGGAACGGCCCCATCGGTATGATGGCCCCTGCCCTGACCATGAGCGGGATCTTATCGATGGGCGCGTCGGTGACGACGCTCTGGCCGCCGGCGAGCGTCTCTCCCGTCCAGAAATCGATCCACGGATTCCCAGCCGGCAGATAGAGCGTTCTTGTCTTCTGCCTCGGTTCGACAACCAACTCCCGGGCGTGAATCTCCGGAGTCTTCCAGTACATCTGAGCCCGGAACGCGCCCAGCACTGCGTTCGAGGTCTCAAACGCGAAGTCATATTCCCTTCCGGCATCGAGCTCCACGGGAATCGTATAGGACTCCATCGAGTCGTAGTTGAGCGGCAGTTCTTTGCCGTCGAGAAAGACTCTTTTCGGCCCGAAGCTCTTCATGTGGAATCGATACTTTCCGGTTTGAGCCGGAACGAGCTTGCCCTCCCAGTGCATCGAGAACTTAGGACCAGTGATGAATCGTGGCCAACCGGTGTACCAATCCAAGTTGATGCCCGGCTCCACGTCTTCGTGGCACAGCTTCTTGAACTCGTCGTCGCAGTAGTATCTGGCGGTCAGACCCGCCTTTCCGTCCTTCGTCTTGAAGTGCCCGGGCGCGATGAGGATGCTGTCCTCCGGGGGCCGATGGACCATGTACTCCGTTACCGGCGAAACCATGATCGCGGGGCCGAACATAAACTGGTCGTCGATCGAATACGTCTTCCGGTCGCGCGCGAAATCCATCGGCAGGCCGCGCAGGATCGAATACCCGTCGTGGGTGACCTGCCAGCCCAGCGAGTAGATGTAGGGTAGCAGCCGGTATCGCAGGTTGTCGGCCTTTACGAGCGCGTCGCCGTACTCCGGAAACTCCCAAATCTCGCGCGGAGTCTCCGAACCGTGGGACCGGAAAATGGGGCAGAAAGCCCCAAACTGAAACATCCGGGTGTACAGTTCCTGGTACGCCGGATCCTTGCCGCCGTTCGAGAACACTCCCCCTTCGCTGCCGAGCATGTAAGCGCCGATGTCGAAGGTCCAATAAGGTATGCCGGCCATGCTGTGATTGATGCCCGCGGATATCTGTTTCCTGTATACGTCCCAATTCGCGCCGATGTCTCCCGACCAGGTTGTGGCCGCGGCGCGCTGCTGGCCGGCGAAGGTCGACCGGGTGAGAATGTACACGCGCTTCTGGTCGGTCTCCTTCCGCTGGTTCTTGTAAACGCCTTCCGTGATGACGAGCGAATAAGGATTGAGATATCTGGCGAAAGAGCCGATGTGATTGTCCTCGACCCGCTTCATCTCGTACTCCTCGGACTCCTTCGTGAGCGCATTGACGATGTCGGGTTCGGTCGAGTCCATCCACCACGCGTCCACTCCCTTGGAGAACAGCCCCTTGTTCGCGTATTGCCAATACAGATCATTGGCCGCAGGGTTGTAGGCATCGAAATACCTGAACCCCGCCCAGCCCACGGGCGAGTACAAGTACCCCCGGCGTTCCATGTCCTTGTAAATCGGCGAAGCAGGTCCGAGCCCCGCCCAGATTGAAATCATGAGATGGAAATGCTGCTGGTGAAGCAGATCGATCATTTCCTTCGCGCGGGGATACTTGGTTTCGTCGAAGAACATCCCGCCCCAGTTGTCATTCCCGCCCCAGTAATTCCAGTCCTGAACGATGTTGTCGATCGGAATCCGCCGCTTGCGGTATTCCTGCGCGATGCCCAGCAGCTCGTCGCGGCTGGCGTAATGTTCCTTGCTCTGCCAATAGCCGTAAGCCCACTTGCCGTACATCGGCGCCTGTCCGGTGAGCTGCCTGTATCCGGCAATGACTTGATCCATGGACGGGCCATACAGGAAGTAGTAATCGATGTTATCGGCCACGTCGGACCAGAACGACGTGGTTTGAGGACTGTCGGCGAAGATCGTCTTGGAGTAGTTGTCCCAGAAGATTCCGTATCCCGCGGTTGAAACCAACATAGGCGTGACCGCATCCGTATTGGACTGCACCAGCTTCACAGTCCGCCCGCGATAGTTCATATAGCCGGACTGGTGCTGTCCCAGGCCGTACACCCCTTCGTCCGGGGTCAGCTTGAAGTTCTGCTGAACGCTGAACGCGGCCTTTTCGTGTTTGTCTTGAGCCGGCGTGAAGATGGCTCTCTCCTGCTCCGCGAGAACGGTTCGGCCGTCGCCGGCGAGGTAGCGAATCGCCCCGTCGCTCTTGCTCAACTGGATCTTGAGCTGGCTCGAACTCAACGTGACCGCCGTGCCGCTCTCCTCGAAATGCAGGCCCAGATCTGGCAGATCCTTCTGAATGACGGACAGGCTGAACTTTGCGAACGTGCCGCCGCCGGGCCATTTGACGACGCGCACCGTGCCCTCCGCATAGAACTGCACCCTCACGTTCAGATCGCCGGCAGTCACTTGAACGCCGTTCGGCACGCGCGTCTGGCAAACGGCCGGCAGAGCGCTCAGGCAGAGCAGAACGGCGGTGGTGAATTTCATGCGGGTCATTTTAGCACGTGGTATCGTTTCCAAGAGGAGATAACGGACGAGAATGCCTCCAATCAGCCGCCGCGATTTCCTGTTCACCGGCGCCGCCATGGCGGCCGGAAGCACCGCCTTCGGGAAGCCCTCTTCCAGGCCCGTCGTCAGCATCGTGCGCATCAAGAACGACAGAGTCGGCATGGCCGTCGAGGAGGCGATCGATCTGCTCGGAGGCATCAAGCACGTCACCAAGGGCAAGCGCTCGCTGATGCTCAAGCCCAACCTTGTCTTCCCGGACCCGAAGGCGACCACGAAGCCCGAGGTGGTCCGCACCATCGCGCACCTCATGCAGCGGGCCGGCATGGAGGTCTCGATCGGCGAGGGCTCGGCGGCAGCGCCGAAGTTCAACCTGATCGGGTCCGACACCTTCCGCACCCGGAAGCGCGAAATCCTCGATCCGATGCAGCAGTACGTCTTCGACCAGCTCGGGTACACGGATCTGGCCAAGGCGCTGCGCGTGCCGCTGGTGAACCTGCATTCCGGCGAGATGGCGGATGTCGCCGTGCCCGGCGCCTTCGTCTTCCCCAAGGTGACGATCCACCGGGCGCTGACCGAAACGGACCTTCTGTGCTCGGTGCCGATGATGAAGACGCACCAGCTCGCCACCGTGACGCTGGGCATGAAGAACCTGATCGGCGTCTATCCCGGAACGGTGTACCAGTCCGTCCGCGGCCACATGCACGACCTGACCTCGGAAGTGGATCCGACCGGCGTGGCGGCCGCCATCGTCGACATGGTCCGCGCCAACAAGCTGGGCCTGGTGGTGGTGGACGGTTCGATGGCCATGGAAGGCAACGGGCCGTCGATGGGCCCGCTGGTGAAGATGGACGTCATCGTGGCGGGCACGAATCCGCTCGCGACGGACATGGTCGCCGCCAGCCTGATGGGCTTCGAGCCGCGCGAGGTGCCTACGTTCGGCTGGGCCAACAAGGCGGGAATGCATCCGGCCTCGCTCGAAGAGATCGAGATTCGCGGCGAGCCGCTCGCGAGCGCGCGCCGCCCGTTCGCAAGACCGCAGTTGTACGCCTGGAAGAACATCCGCGGCTACTGGGGCAACAAAGAAATCTGAGGAGCCGAAATGATCACGAAGACACTCGCGCTCGCCGCGCTGGCCCTTGCGCCGCTGGCGGCGCAGAAATTCGAAGGGCTGGCCCCCACGCCGCCCATGGGCTGGAACAGTTGGAATACGTTCCAGGGGAAGATCAGCGAGTCGCTCATCAAGGAAGCGGCGGACGCCCTGATTTCGAGCGGCATGCAGGCGGCCGGATACCGCTACGTGGTGGTGGACGATGGATGGGAAGCCCCCGAGAGGGACGCGCAGGGCAACCTGGTTGCCGATCCGGAGCGGTTTCCGCATGGGATGAAGGCTCTCGGCGACTATCTCCACGCCAAGGGTTTGAAGTTCGGGATTCACAACTGCGCGGGAACCAAGACCTGCGCGGGGCTGCCGGGCGGGCGCGGCCATGAGTTTCAAGACGCCCTCTCGTATGCCTCCTGGGGCGTCGACTACTTGAAGTACGACTGGTGCAATCACGGCACCGCCAATTCCCAGGAGACGTACAACACCATGCGCGATGCGATTCGAGCCGCCGGCCGGCCCATCGTGTTCAGCCTGTGCGAGTGGGGCGACACCAAGCCCTGGACGTGGGCCAAGGACACCGGCCACCTGTGGCGGACCACCGGCGACATCATGGATTGCTACGATTGCCAGGGCGCCTATTCGCTGGGCTGGAAGTTCATTCTGGAGAGCGAAGCGGATCTGGCCCAATACGCCGGGCCGGATCACTGGAACGACCCCGACATGCTCGAGGTCGGCAATCCCGGTCTGACGCCGGCGGAATCGCGGGCGCACTTCACGCTGTGGGCCATGCTGGCCGCGCCGCTGATGGCGGGCAACGATCCGCGCAAAATGTCCGAGGAAACGCGCCAGATCCTGACCAACCGCGAAGTGATCGCGCTCGACCAGGACCCGCTGGGCAAGCAGGCGACCCGCTTCATGAAGCACGTGGGAAAGCAGATCTGGGCGAAGGAACTGGCGAACGGCGAGTGGGCGGTGTGCTTTTTCAATGACAGCGACACGCCGGTGCAACTGCGGATCGATTGGGCGAACCTGACGTTCCTCAAGGGGACCTATCGCATCCGGGACATCTGGCAGAAGAAGGACCTGGGGCAGACGTCGACGGGCTTCGAGGCGCCGCTCGCGCCGCACGACGTGGTGCTGGTGAGGTTGAGTCCGGTCTCGTAAAGACGCCCGTCGCAAAAACAAGACTACGGTTCGCCCCGGTGTGAGTTGGCCCGGCCCGGCTGCGGAACACGGCGATTGCTCTTGAACTCGCCTGCCGGCCGGAAGCGAAGCGCTGACCAGACTTCGTCGATCGCAATGATGGAAACGGGACGCCATCCTGTCCCGTGCATCGCCTCGCAAATGAGATCCCGGCTGAGATCGCTCTCGATCCCCGAGGTCGTCTTGGGGAAGGCGATCCACAGCAGCGCGCCCCGATCGGCGTGCTTCAACAGAGACGGTACCGACTTGCCAATGTCCTCAAGAGAGCTGGCAAAGAACTGGACAAATGGATGCGTGCCGGCTGCCGTTGAAGAGACAGTTACGCCTTCGGGCAAGGGCGCAAGCAGTTTCAAGTAGGCAGGAGGCGCCGCAACAACCAGCGCTCGCATCCCCGGCTTGATTCCGAGTTTCCTGACGATGGGATTGACGGTCACTTTGGCTTCCCCTTGCTGGAAAGAGCGAATTGATTCCCGTCCTGGTCCTGAAAGACGGCCGTCGATCCCCACACTTCGGTTTTCGGCTCCTGTCGAAACGTCACGCCTTTGGCCTTCAGAACCTTCGCGGTGGCGAAGACATCGTCGCACCAGAATGCGATGGACTGAAATTGACCGATGCGATTCTCATGGCCCTCCGGCGTGTAGAGAGCGAGCCCGGTCTCGGCGCCCGGAATCAGCAGCTCGATCCATCTTTGCGTCGGACTGAATGGTTGGTCGGTAACGACCTTGAACCCCATCGCCTGGGTGTAGAACCTCAACGCGGCGTCCTGGTTGCGAACCGGAACGCCCACGAACTTGATCCCTCGAACCATAGTCGATCCCCTTTCTGCCCAGAGCATAGCGTACGCACCATCGGGGCACAATGTCCTATTCGATGCTATATTGATGGTCGGTATAGCGATGCTCTCGATCGACGAGTACGTGATTGACGTCCTGATGCGCGATTTGGCTGGGCATGACCGGAGGCCGACCAGCTTTCTGGTATATCTTTGGCTCGGGGCCGAACAGTCCCGCAGGCATGGGCCGGTACACGTAAGCTATGTCGAGCTGGCGGAATCCGTCGGCGTGTCGAAGAGTTCCGCACAGGCTGCGGTGAACTGGTTGGTTCGAAGGAAGCTGCTTTCTGTCAGCAAGGACAACGTCACGGCTACTCCCTGTTACACCGTGCAAAGGCCGTGGAGAGATTCCGCGCGTTCAGTGCATGCCCACGGTCGCTGAGCGCCTTCGTGCGAACCCTTGCCCGCCGCTCGCCGCCCGTCGCCCGTCGCAAAAACGCCCGTCACCGCCGCTCGGTCGTTTCTCAAGAACGCGCTCGAAAGCAACAGTCCCGAGGGCGCCCTGGCGGCGAAACGTCTTGTTGAAGAACTCATTGGGAAGGGTCAATTCGATTTCCGACAGGTGTTACCCTGAACACACGCAGATTGCTCCCCGCAAGTCGGCTTGGGTCCCCCCAATTCCGATGTCGGCAACTTGACGCATCACGCCTGATGCTTCCCTGCGACTACGGGGCCGCGGGAAGGGGCCCCGGCGCGGACACACCCCAGTTGTATGCTCATGTCGGCCGCGAGGCCAAAAAGGAAATTGTGGCTTAGTTGGGATAACCGGCGGGCCGTGGAGTCGCCGGCAGGCAGATGATGCCGTCCGTCTCGCAACGGACAATTACGGGCCGGGCGCCCGGGGCTCCCGGCCCCATTCCTCTTAACGCTTGTGATCCTTACCTAGTTCGTGGATTCTGTAGTGGTTGCGAAAGTTGCCATGGTCCCCATATTCCCAAACGTCGCCACTCTGCGTGTCGAAGAACGCGTGGTTGCCGCCGCTGTACGAGAATTGGATGTGGTCGAAGTTGCCGTCCGCCCTGGCGGCCTGGGGTTGAAACATCGGTTGTAATACGATCACCGCAAGAAAAACAGCGATGAGCGTGAAGATCACCTTCGTGTAAAGGTCAATACGCATGTGAGAATCTCCAAGTTTTCTGCAGATTGGGGGAAGTCGCAGCCTGTCCGGCCAGGACTTCCGTTTTAGCATCCCGTCTGGGATGTGAAGCCAACTATCTCCGTTGGCTGCGCTTTTCCATCCGTGGCCTTCCGACTGTTTACTTGGCCGCCGCCGCCCCCTCTCCCCTCGGCAAGGAGAGCGCTGCGATCCGGCACGCCATCGCCTGGAGCAGCGGCTCGGTCGTCCCACACGCAAAGCAAATCGGGGACCAAAGCGTAATGTATTGGAAAAACAAGCTAAACGTCGCGGGCTCCCGCAGGTTGCGAGGTGCAACTCCTGCCGTCTACCACGCAAGAAGTGCCGTTCCCGCTTGAATGCCTTCGGGGCGGCCGACGGCTTCCAGCCTCCGAGGTACTCCGGCAAGCGCGGATGGACGGCTGGTGCCAGCCGTTCTCGCCAGGGGTCGCAGGATGGTCCCGATAAGTCGGCTTGGCGCCTGTGATCCGCGTTCCGATGCCACACGGCCGTATGGCGTCGGACCAGCGGGTGTGCGCCGGTCGCCGTAGTCTCCCGCGACAGGCGGGCTGGGCACTGAAATGCGGCCGGTGTGGCCGAAGGCAGTGCTAATGCGGCCTGCCCCCCCGGTGAGAACCTGCGAACCCAGCGACCCCTCCTTCGTATTGCTCTACAGAGGACCAAAGCGATGTTCTCGTTCAAGCAACTCGCCCGGCGGTTTGCGCGGGCCCCGATGTTCACGGCAGTGACGCTGGTGACGCTCGCCGTAGGCATCGGCGCGAATACCGCGATTTTCAGCGTGGTGAACGGGGTCCTGCTCAAGCCGCTTCCCTTTCCCGATCCGGACCGGCTGGTCGCGGTCTGGCAGACCGCACCGGGAATCGGCATACGCGACTTGCAGGCGTCGCCCGCCACATACTTGACGTATCGCGAAGAGGGGCGCGTTTTCGAGGACATCGGACTGTGGCGGCACGAAGCCGTCACGGTCACCGGCCTGGCCGAACCGGAGCACGTGGAATCGCTGACCGTCACCGACGGCGTGCTTCCGGTCCTGGGAATCCAGCCGCTCCGGGGGCGCTGGTTCACGCGGCAGGACGATTCGCCGGGCAGCCCGGAGACCGTCATGCTGACCTATGGCTACTGGCAGCGCCGGTTCGGCGGCCAGGCTTCCGCCGTCGGGCGCAGACTCATGGTGGACGGTAAGGCGCGCGAGGTGATCGGGGTCATGCCCCGGAACTTCCGGTTCCTGAACGCGCACCCGCAGATCATCGTTCCCTACCAGATCAACCGGGGCGAGGTCTTCGTCGGCAACTTTGGCCATTACGCGGTCGCGCGGCTGAAGCCGGGGGCCACGGTGGCACAGGCCAATACGGACGTGGCTCGCATGCTGCCGCTCATGGTCCGGAAGTTCCCGCCGCCGCCGGGCTTCACAATGAGGATATTCGAGCAGGCGCGCATCGGTCCGAACGTGCGGCTGCTGAAACAGGACGCAGTCGGCGATGTGGGGAAGGTGCTGTGGGTCCTGATGGCGACGGTGGGGATGGTGCTGCTGATCGCGTGCGCGAACGTGGCGAACCTGCTGCTGGTGCGGGCCGAAGGACGGCGCCAGGAGCTGGCGATCCGCGCGGCCCTGGGAGCGGGATGGGCGCAGATTGCAAGGGAGCTGCTGTCGGAGAGCCTCTCGCTGGCGGCGATCGGCGGCGTGCTGGGGTTGGGATTTGCCTACGGGGCGCTGCGCCTGCTGGTGGCGCTCTCGCCGGCCAACCTGCCGCGGCTGGAGGAGATCTCGATCGATACGCCGGTGCTGCTGTTCACGGTGGGCGTTTCGCTGGTTTCGGGCGTGCTGTTCGGACTCCTTCCGGTTTTGAAGTATGCCGTCAACACGCGGCTAGGCCTTGCGATGCGGGACGGCGGGCGCGGATCGAGCGCCGGCCGGGAACGGCATCGGGCGCGCAGCGTGCTGGTGGTGGTGCAGGTGGCGCTGGCGCTGGTTCTGCTGGTGGGGTCGGGTTTGATGATCCGCACCCTGCAGGCGATGCGGCACGTGCAGCCGGGCTTCACGTCGCCTGACGAAGTGCTGACGCTGCGCGTTCCCATCCCGGATAAGGAGGTGCCCGACGTCATGCGGGTCGTCAGGGTGGAGAACGACATCCTGGAGCGAATCGCGGCCATCCCGGGCGTGACCGCGGCGGGCGCGTCGAGCTCGGTCACCATGGACGGGAACACCGATTCGGATCCGATCTTCGCCGAAGACCGCGCTTATACCGAGGGGCAACTGCCGCCGATGAGGCGCTACAAGTTCGTCTCGCCCGGCTACCTCCGTGCGATGGGCAGCCCGCTGCTGGCGGGCCGCGACCTCACCTGGACGGACCTCTATCAGAACCGCCCGGTCATTCTGGTCTCCCAAAACTTGGCTCGGGAGCTGTGGGGCGGCCCGGCGGCCGCCATCGGCAAGCGAATTCGCGAGAACCCGAAGGGGCGATGGCGGGAAATCATCGGCGTGACGGGCGATGAGCGCGACGATGGCGTGGACCATCCGGCTCCGACGTGCGTGTACTGGCCGCTCCTGGTCGCGCCTTTCTGGCAGTTCCCGAACCGCATCGAGCGGGACCCGGCGTTCGCGATCCGGAGCGCGCGCGCGGGTCCGGCCGGACTGCTGAAGGAGGTACAGCGGGCGGTGTGGTCGGTGAACCCAGACCTCCCGGTCGCCGAGGTACGCACCTTAGGGGAGATCTACTCCCAGTCGATGGCCCGGACCTCGTTTACGCTGGTGATGCTGGCGATGGCGGCGGGCATGGCGCTGCTGCTGGGAGTGGTCGGGGTCTACGGCGTGATCTCGTACTCGGTCTCGCAGCGGACGCGGGAAATCGGCGTGCGCATCGCGCTGGGCGCGTCGCCGGCGAGCGTTCTGCGCATCTTCGTGCGCCATGGACTGGCGCTGGCGGGCGCGGGCGTGGCCTGCGGACTCGCCGCGGCGTTCTGGCTGACCGCCCTGATGTCGAGCCTGCTGTTCGGGGTGAATCCGGCCGATCCGCTGACCTACGGCGCCGTGTCGGCGGTTCTTATTGCGGCCGCGGTGCTGGCGGCCTGGATTCCGGCGCAGCGGGCGACGGCAATCGCTCCGATTGAGGCCCTGAGGGCCGAATAGGCGACAACCAGGTGTCGGCACGAGTGCCGACACGGCAGGCTAAAGCCTAATGCCACGGGTTTGCGCATCACCGTCGTCGCCGCGACTGCTATTGCCCCTGCGGCCCGCGAGCCAGGTGGTAATACACCTCGTTCCAGCGCAGTTCCTTCTTGAACTCCGGCTCGGACGTGCCGGTCCCGATCGTCAGGCACTCGAGGCCCGCGATCTCGGCGAAGTCCTCGAACATCTCGGTGGTGGCGGCCTGCGTGAAAGAGGTATGGTGCGCGCCGCCGGCGTTGATCCAACAAGCGAGCGCGGTCTCAAAGTCCGGCCTGGGCTCCCACAGCGCCTGGGCCACCGGCAGCTTGGGCATGGGCTGCTCCGGCTTCACCACGTCCACTTCATTGACGATCAGGCGGAAGCGGTTGCCCATGTCGATGAGCGACGCGTTCAGCGCGCGGCCGGCGGGCGTGTTGAAAACCAGTCGCGCCGGATCGGCTTTTCCGCCGATGCCCAGCGGGTGCGCCTGAAGAGACGGCTTGCCGGAGGCGATGGAGGGACATATCTCCAGCATGTGCGCCCCCAGGACCTTCTTGCCACTCTTGGCCAGATGATAGGTGTAGTCCTCCATGAAGGAAGTGCCGCCCGGCAGTCCGGCGGCCATCACCTTGGTGGCGCGGACCAGCGCCGCGGTTTTCCAGTCGCCTTCCGCGCCGAAGCCGTAGCCATCGGCCATCAGCCGCTGTACGGCTAGGCCGGGCAGTTGCACCAGCCCGTGCAGGTCTTCGAAAGTGGTGGTAAATCCTTTGAAGCCGCCGGCCTTGAGGAAGGAGCGCATGCCCAACTCAATCCGCGCCGCTTCGCGCACGGAATCGTGGTGGGCGCCGCCCGGGCGCACGTCTGCCGACGTGGCGTAAGTGTCCTGGTATTCCGCGACCAGCTTGTCGATGGCGGCGTTCCTCACCTTCGCCACGCTCTCTACGAGCTCGCCCACGCCGTATCCGTTCACCGAGTAGCCGAAGGCGATCTGGGCTGCCACCTTGTCGCCCTCGGTGACGGCCACTTCGCGCATGTTGTCGCCGAAGCGGGCGAAGCGGGCTCCTTGCCAGTCGTGCCAGGCGGCGGCAGCACGGGCCCAGGCGCCGAGCTTGGCCTGAACCGAGGCCTCCTGCCAGAAGCCCACCACGACTTTCCGGTTGATGCGCATGCGGCTCATGATGAACCCGTGCTCGCGGTCGCCGTGCGCGGCCTGATTGAGGTTCATGAAATCCATGTCGATGCTCGACCAGGGAATCTCGCGGTTGTGCTGGGTGTGGAGATGCGCGATCGGTTTGTGCAGTTCCTTGAGGCCGTTGATCCACATCTTCGACGGCGAGAAGGTGTGGCACCAGGTGATCGCGCCGATGCAGCGAGGCGCATTGTTCGCTTCCCGGCACACCGCGGAGATGGCGTCCGGCGTGGTCAGCACCGGTTTGAAGACCACCCTCACCGGGATGGCTGGCGAGTCGTTGAAAGCCCTGGCGATCTCCTGAGAGTGAGTCGCCACCTTTTTCAGAGTCTCCGGGCCATACAGGTGCTGGCTGCCCGTCAAGAACCAGATTTCTCCAGTGAGTTTCATGAGATTCGAATCCTCCAACCCGATATTGAGGTAAGCCCTTTCATGCCTCGGGCCCTTAGCGCCATTCCGCAGGAAGAGCAAGACCATAGTATAAGTTGTGCGCCCTCTAAGCAACCGGGCCAGGGCTGGCGCACCGCTCTGCCTCTGTCAGCGCTTTCAGCGCGACGCCCGGGTTCGGAGCGCCGCCGCGTAGGTCTCGTAAGCGGCCCGGTCGAACAGGACGAAGACCACCTCGCGCACCTTCGTGTCGCTCCGTTCTAGATGGAGCGCCACCGCATCGAGCGCGATCGAGGCCGCTTCGGCCATCGGATAGCGGTAGGCGCCAGTGCTAATCGAAGGGAAGCCGATGCTGCGAATCTCCCGCTGTTCGGCCATCTCGAGGCAGGTACGGTAGCAGGACGCGAGCAGCGCGGCTTCGTCGCCGTGGCCGCGGTAGATGGGGCCCACGGCGTGAAACACCCAGCGCGCGGGCAGTTCGCCGGCCATCGTGGCGACGGCCCCGCCGGCCGGACAGTGCCCGATCTTGGCGCGAATCCCGTCGAGCTCTTGCATGATGGAAGGCCCGCCCGCGCGGTGGATCGCTCCGTCCACGCCTCCGCCCCCGGCCAGCGCCGAGTTGGCGGCGTTCACGATCGCGTCGGCGGCCACCCGCGTGATGTCTCCCACCACGAGCCGCAGCACCTTGCCTTCCGGGAATGGCTGCTCCATGCATAGTAAAATAGGCGTTCCCGAGGCGGGAAGCAAGCCACATGTCACTCTCACAAGCGCCGGCGCTGGCGCTCTTCGATATCGACGGCACGCTCCTCCGCCGCGCCGGGCCGCACCACCGCGAGGCGCTGGTCGAAGCCATCCGGCGCGTCACGGGTTTCGACACCACCACCGACGGCATTCCGCTCTATGGCATGTTGGACCCGGACATCCTCCGCGAGATGCTGCGGCGGGCGGGAGCGCCGGCTCGCCTCACCCGCGAAGCGCTGCCCGCGATCATCGCCGCCGCGCAGAGGATCTACCGCCGAAGCTGCCCGGTGCTCACGCGCAGAACCTGCCCGGGGGTGCGTCGCCTGCTGGCCCGCTTCGAACGGCGTGGCATCGTCATGGAGCTGGTCACCGGCAACCTGACCCGCATCGGGTGGTGGAAGCTGGAACGCACCGGCCTGAGGCAGTATTTCCGTTTTGGGGCTTTCGGCGAAATGGCTCGCGACCGGGCCGGCCTGGTGCGCCTGGCCCTGCGCCGCGCACGCCAAGAGGGCTGGATCGGACCCGCCACGCCGGTGTGCCTGATCGGCGACGCTCCGGCGGACATCCTGGCGGCGCGGGCCAACGGCGTGCGATCGATCTCCGTGGCGACGGGCCTGCTGCCAATCGAGGAGCTGCGAGCGTACTCGCCGGACGTGATGCTGGAAGACCTGCGCGGGCTGCGGCTGGAGACGATCCTATGAAACGAATTGCCGTGCTGACGAGCGGGGGAGACGCCCCGGGAATGAACGCCGCGATCCGCGCCGTGGCGCGGAGCGGAGAAGGGATGGGAGGTGTTCGGGGTCGAGCACGGCTTCGCCGGGCTGATCGCGGGCAAACTGCGCCCGCTCGGGCCGCGCGACGTGGGCGAGATCATGCAGCACGGAGGCACGGTGCTCGGCAGCGCGCGGTGCCCCGAGTTCAAAACCGAAGAAGGAAGGCTGGCGGCCATCCGCGAAATGAACGCGGCGGGCGTCGAAGCGCTGGTGGTGATCGGCGGCAACGGCTCGCAGACGGGCTCGCATTCGCTCGTCCGGATGGATTTTCCGGTGGTCGGCGTGGCCTCGACGATAGACAACGACCTGTACGGCTCGGAAGTCACCATCGGCGTCGATACCGCGCTCAACGTCGCTCTCGAGGCCATCGACCGGCTGAAGGTCACCGCGTCCTCGCACCAGCGGGCCATGCTGGTGGAGGTGATGGGGCGCGGCTCGGGGTACCTGGCCTTGATGGCGGCGATCGCGGGCGGCGCCGAGGCGGTGGTGATCCCCGAGTTCCCTACCGACCCGGAGCAGGTCGCCGCCGAGATCCGCCGCGCCTATGAGCGGGGCAAGCCGCACGCCATCGTCGTGGTGGCCGAGGGCGCCAATCCCAATGCGCAGGGTCTGGCGCAATACGTGGCCGAGCATCATGCCCGCCTGGGCTTCGAGCTGCGCGTGACGATCCTGGGCTACACGCAGCGCGGCGCCGCGCCGACCTACGCCGACCGTATGCTGGCCACACGCCTGGGAGTGGCCGCCACGGAGCAGCTCGCGGCGGGGAACCAAGGCGTACTGGTCGGCGTGGCCAAGGGCGAGGTTGTCGCGACCCCGCTCGACGAGGTGGTGACCGGGAAGAAGCCGTTCGATCCGCGCCTCCTGGAAGTGGCCCGCGTGCTGGCGCGATAGTGCGAACTTTTCCACGCACCCGTCGTATATGGCATTGTGAGGTGAGCCATGCGACTTCCGTTTCTGGCCTTAGCTGCCATCTCCCTGGTCCCCTTCCAGGTGGGTTGCGACTTCGAGAATTTCGCCGATATCTCCGACCACTATCGCGAGGACTTCCAGTACACCTACAACCTCAAGCCCGGCGGGCGGCTGAGCGTTGAGAACTACAACGGCTCGGTCGAAATCCTGGGCTGGGAAAAAGACTCCGTCCAGATCACCGGCACCAAATACGCCGGGCGCGAACAACTCCTCAAAGAGATTAAGATCGAAACCAAGGCGGACGACAACTCGGTGACCATCCGTACCGTCCGGCCTTACGGATGGCACGGAAACTCGGGAGCCAGGTACTCCATCCGCGTGCCGTTCAAAGTGGAGTTGGACCGCATCGTGAGCTCGAACGGCCACATCCGCGTCGAGGACGTCCAGGGCACCGCGCGCCTGGAGACGTCGAACGCAGCCGTGCGGCTGCGCAAGGTGGAAGGGCGGCTCGACGCCACGACCTCCAACGGCGCGATCGAGGGCGACGGCTTGACGGGCGATGCGACGCTGCATACCTCGAACGGCGCCGTCCGGCTGGACGGCGTGGCGGGCGCGCTGGATGCGCGAACCTCGAACGGCGGCATCCATATCCGCCTCGGCAAGCCGAAGGCCAACGAGCCGATCCGGCTGGGGAGTTCCAACGGCAGCATCGAGCTGGAGATCGAGGCGCTGGACAACAACGAGATTCACGCCTCCACCAGCAACGCCACCATCACGCTGCGGCTGCCGGCGCCGATCAAAGCGCGGCTGCGCGCATCGACGAGCAACGGCGGTATCTCGACCGACTTCGACGTCACCACGCACGGCTCGATGGGCAAGAATTTCCTGGAGGGCGATATCAACGGCGGCGGTCCGCTGATCGATCTTTCGACGTCGAACGGTACGATCAAGGTGCAGAAGCTGTAGCCGCGGCTACGGCGCGATCTCTTTCACCTTGGCGTCGAACTCACCGAGCGGCACGGCCCCGACGAGGATGACGCCGGAGACGCCGTCCCGAGTGCTCTTGCCGAGCAGAAAGCTGGGGGTTCCGGTCACTCCGAACCCCTCGGCGGTTGCGACATCCCTCTGCACCGTCTTGGCGTATTTCCCGCTCTCCATGCAGGTGCGGAACTGCAGCGGATCGAGCTTCAGCGCCTCCGCGTAGCCGTCGACGTCGTTGGCCGAAAGCCTGCTGGTGTTCGAGATGAGGCGGTCCCGCATTTCCCAGAACTGGCGCTGGTCCCCGGCGCAGCGGGCGGCCTCGGCGGCGCGGGAGGCGTTGGAATGGAATTCGAGCGGCAGATCGCGGCTGACGAAGCGGATCTTGCCGGTGTCGATGTACTTCTTCTTGAGCTCGGGGAACGTCGTCATGTGGAACTGCTGGCAGTAGGCGCACTGGTAGTCGGTGAACTCCACCAAGGTCAGCGGTGCGTCCTTGCTGCCCAGCCAGGGACCGCCTTCGAGGTTCATCCGGACTCCGGTGCCCTCGGCGCCTGCCTCTGCCGGCCGGGCCCCTTTTTCGAGCAGCTCGCGGATTTGCCGCAGTTCGTCCAGAATTTGATCCGCCTGCTCGCGCGTGATTCCGGGCTCGTTCTTCTTCTTGTCCGCCGCACTCGCCGGGAACGCCAGACTGAGCGCCAGGGGGACGATAGCTAGGTACTTATTCATAGCGGGAAGCCCAATATAACACGGGGCATCGGGTAGGATGGTGTCGATGCACACGTTCTTCCGCCGGCTGGCGCGCGGGGTGGTCGCCTGCCTGGCCGCAACCGGTCTGCTGCTGCTTGTGGTGACGTTCACTCCGGTGGTCAAGTGGTACGCCAGAGCGCTCTCGGGAAGATGGCTGGACGGCGGGGCCGAGGTGCTGATCGTCCTCGGCAGCGGCACGCTCGACAGCACCACGCTCGAGCCGGCATCGTACTGGCGGGCCATCTACGCGCGCCTGGCCTGGGAAAGAGGGAGATTCCGTCAGATCGTAGTCGCGGGACGGGGCGTAGCGCCGCTCATGCGCGATTTCCTGATCACACACGGCGTGCCGGTTGCGGCCGTGCGCGTCGAGAACGCCTCCGGCAGCACGCGCGAAAACGCTCTGTTCGTCAAGCGGATGCTGGAGGGCGTTCCGGGCCGCAAGGTGCTGGTGACGAGCGACTATCACATGTTCCGCGCGCGGCGGGCGTTCGAGAAGGCCGGCCTGCACGTGACCCCGGACCCGTTCCCCGATGCCCTCAAGGGCTACAACCACTGGCAGAACCGCTGGGGGATTTTCCTCAATCTCGGCGTCGAGACGGTTAAGATTGGCTATTACTGGATGAAGGGCTGGATCTGAACCGCAGCCCGGCGCATCCGATAGATTATGAACCGTACAGCCACGGCTGCCTGGCACGGCAGCCTCAAAGAAGGTAAGGGGACTATTTCCACCGCCAGCGGCGTCCTCTCGGACGCTCAATACTCCTTCGGAACCCGCTTCGAGAACGGCGTGGGCACCAATCCCGAGGAGTTGATCGCCGCCGCGCACGCGGGGTGCTTCTCGATGGCGCTCTCGGCGCAACTGGGCGAAGCCGGCATTACGCCCGAGACCATCCAAACCACGGCCACGGTGACGCTCGAGAAGACAGCGGCCGGCTGGACCGTGACCGCGAGCCACCTGCACGTCCGGGCCCGGATCCGGAGCGGCGACCCCACGGCTTTCGATCGCGCCGCCGAAAACGCCAAGGCGGGCTGCCCGATCTCGCGCCTGCTGAACGCGAAGATCAGCATGACGGCGCAACTGGAATCCTCGGCGGTGTAAGGCGGAGCCGGCGAGCGGGTCTGGAGACCCGCCGCAGGCGTGGACGCCTGCCCCACTTGCGCGGCGGCGCGTAGAATAGGTGTTTAATGCCGACGCGCGAAACACTGGAAGCTCCTCCCGCTGGGCTCGCCAAGCTGGCCACGCTCGAGGCGGCGCTGGCGACGGCCATCCGCGGCAAACCCGAAGTGGTGCGGTTGTCGCTGGTGTGCCTGCTGGCGCGCGGTCACCTGCTCATCGAGGACGTGCCCGGCGTCGGCAAGACCACGCTGGCGCACGCGCTGGCGCGCTCGGTCGACTGCCAGTTCCACCGCTTGCAGTTCACCAGCGACATGCTGCCTTCCGACGTCCTGGGCGTGACCATCTACAACGCGCACTCGCAGGCGTTCGAGTTCAAACCCGGCCCGGTCTTCACGAATTTCCTGCTGGCGGACGAGATCAACCGGACCACGCCCAAGACGCAATCGGCGCTGCTCGAAGCGATGAACGAGCGGCAGGTCACCATCGATAGCCGCACCTATCCGCTGCCCCAGCCGTTCATGGTGATGGCGACGCAGAATCCGGTGGAGCACCACGGCACGTACCCGCTGCCGGAGTCGCAGCTCGATCGCTTCTTCATGCGGCTGCGCATCGGCTATCCCGACGCGTCGCACGAGCGGGAGATCCTGCGCAGCAGCGCGGGCGTGCAGGAGATTCGCTTCGAGCCGGCGCTGACCGCGGAAGAGGTATTGCAGCTTCAGTCCTGGGCCAGCCACGTGACCGTGGACGACGCGCTGGTGGATTACATGCTCGCCATTGTCGAGAAGACGCGCACGCACGAATCGCTGGCCCTGGGCGTCAGCCCGCGCGGGGCGCAAGCGCTGTATCGCGCGGCGCAGGCGCTGGCCATGGTGGAGGGCCGCGACTACGCCGTGCCAGACGATGTGAAGCGCCTGGCCGTTCCCATCTTCGCGCACCGGGTGGTGGTGAATACCCGTCTGGCCCTCACCCAGCGCACCGCGGACATGAACGACCGCATACTGGAAGAGATCCTGACCTTGGTGGACGTGCCGCTGTGACCGCTCCCTGACGGTCGCGGTTCGGTAGAGGCGCCTTCTATGAAAACTGCGATCATCGGACTGCCCCAGGTGGGCAAGACATCCTTGTTCACGATCCTGACGGGCGCGCATGAAGCCGGGCGCATCGGCTCGATGGCCACGCGCATCGGCGTGGCGAAAGTCCCCGATTCGCGCCTCCAGGCGCTGGCCGAGGTGTTTCACCCTCCCAAGGTGGTGAACGCCGTGGTGGAGTACGTCGACACGGCGGCGATTTCCAAGGAGGCGCTGCGCGATCCGGCGTTTCTGGCCAGCCTGCGCGTGGTGGACGCGTTCTTCCACGTGCTGCGGATCTTCGACGACCCCGCGGTGGCGCACGAGGCCGGCTCGATCGATCCGGTGCGCGATCTGGAGAACGTCGAGCTGGAACTGATCCTGAGCGACCTGGTGGTGATCGAGAAGCGGCTGGAGCGGCTCGATAAGGACCGCAAGAAGATGAAGGCGCTGGAACTCGAACGGGAGTTCGAGGTTCTGGAGCGAGCCAAGGCAACGCTGGAATCGAACCAACCGCTGCGCCAGATGGAGCTGAGCGAGGACGACGAGAAGCGCATACGCGGCTTCCAGTTCCTTTCGCTGAAGCCAATGCTGTACGTGCTGAACCTGGGCGAAGGGGACGCGCCCCGCCTGCACGAGATCGAGAGCCAGTACGCGGGCGGCGCGCTGGGCGGGCGGAAGCACACCTCGGTGGCCGCGGTCTGCGGCAAGATCGAAGCCGAGCTGGCGGAGCTGGCGGGCGAGGAGGCGCGCGAGTATTTGGCCAGTTACGGGCTGACGGAATCGGGCCTGGAGCGGCTGATCGGGGCGACGTACTCGCTGCTGGGGCTGATGTCGTTTCTCACCGCCGGAGAGGATGAGTGCCGGGCCTGGACCGTGCCCATCGGCAGCAACGCCGTGAAGGCCGCGGGCGCGATCCACACCGATTTCGAGAAGAAGTTCATCCGCGCCGAGGTGGTCAACTGGAAGGCGCTGATCGATCACGACGGATATGCCGGAGTGCGCGAGAAGGGCCTGCTGCGGCTGGAGGGGAAAGAGTACATCGTGAAGGACGGGGACGTGCTGGTGATCCGCCACGGGTGAGGCGGGAGCCGACTCGGGCGGGTGTCCGTTTTTGGGACTGGGACCTTGTTGCAATTTTTGATTTCGCGCTCCTCGTGCTCCCCGCCGCGTGAAATGCGACGATTGCGATTCGCGGTCCGCGGGCTGGAGACGTGGCATCACCTGGCACGAGGGTAATGCAAGCGGGCGGAGCGGGGAGATATCGGGGTTCGCAAGTAATTGAAATGCGGGCAAATTCGGAAATACAATCGTTGTGATGGGTTTTTTAAGGCGGAAGCAGCGGGGATTAACCCTGATCGAGCTGATCGTGGCGTTCACGATCCTGATGCTGCTCGCCACCATGGCGATTCCGCTGGCGCGCTTCAAGGTGCGCCGGGAAAGGGAGAAGGAACTGCGCTGGGCGCTGGCCGAGATGCGCAAGGCCATCGACAAGTACAAAGACGCCGCTAACGCCAACCTGTTGCCGGCGGGCAAGATCGACAGCGACGGGTATCCGGAGAGCCTGCAGCAACTCGTGGATGGCGTGCGGCCGAATGGCAGCCCGGACAAGAAGCTGCGGTTCCTGCGCCGCATTCCCAAAGACCCCTTTATGAACTCGTTCGATTGGGGGCTGCGCAGCACGCGCTCCATTCCATCGCGCTGGGCTAGTGGCTATTTACAGAGTTTTAAGGCTACAGCTTGCCAGTAACAGCCTGTAGCGATGATGGTTCTCGGAGATGAAATAATGAAGGGTCGGCTGCGGTATTACTTGGTCCTTTGGCCTGCCACCGTCATTCTGGCTTCCCTGGTGCGCCGGTTTCTCTACGGCGGTGGCAGCACCGATTTCTGGGTAGCATCAACAGCGCTCCCAACTTTCGGCGGAGGCTCTATCTCTGTCCCGAGCTGGCAGATCGTTCCTCTAAGTCAAGTCTGGTACGACCTGATTCTGTCAATAGCAGGGGGAATAACCGTCGCGAGAGTACTCACCGTCATTGTCTCTTCTGCGATCGCGCATAGCTGGAAACGTGCAGGCGTCTGGCTAGGCGGGCTCTTCTGCATTAGTCTCTCCGCTTATCTCATTTCCCTTTTGGCCTATTCTGTTGGCCCTTGGCAAAAAGTTGGGTTGATAGTGTTTTACAATACCCGCGGCCCATTAGCGCCGAGTCTGATTTTCGCGACAGCAATTATGGTAAAAATATACTTGACGAATCCACGTTTCTGGCGTATAGTTGAAGCATGGAACACGAACCACGGACCCTTCAGGAAGCGGTACTCCACTTCGCGGAACCCAAAAACTGCATGACTTACATGGTGGCTCGCCGGTGGCCGAAGGGTGTCACCTGTCCGACCTGCGGTAACGAGCGCGTCAGCTTCCTTGAGAATCAGAATAAGTGGCAGTGCTCCAGCCATCACGCCAAACGGCAGTTCACCTTGAAGACTGGGACCATTTTTGAAGATTCCCCGCTCGGTCTGGATAAGTGGCTTCCTGCCGTTTGGATGCTCTGCAACTGCAAAAACGGAATGTCCTCTTGGGAACTTCACCGGGCCATCGGCGTTACCCAGAAGACCGCATGGTTTATGCTTCATCGTGTTCGGCTTGCGCTTCAGGGGAAGAACGGCGGACTGCTCGGAGGCGAAGTCGAAATCGACGAAACCTTCATCGGTGGCAAGGCGCGCAACATGCATCCGGCGAAGAGGGCCGCAAAGATCACTGGAACCGGCGGAAAAGACAAGGCGGTCGTCATGGGGATGTTGGAGCGCGGCGGAGAGGTTCGCACCATGGTCGTGGACAATCGCCGGAAGAAGGAACTGCAAAAGCAGGTTCGAGAGCACGTCGAAGTTGGCGCGGCCATTTTCTCCGACGAACTGAAATCCTATGAGGGTCTGGAGTCCGACTACCAGCACGCCGTCATCAACCACGCGATTGAGTACGTGAACGGGAACGTCCACACCAACGGCATGGAGAACTTCTGGAGCCTGTTGAAGCGCGGCCTGCACGGGACCTACGTCAGCGTCGAACCCTACCACCTGTTCCGTTATCTTGACGAGCAGGCGTTCCGCTTCAACCATCGTACCGACATGAACGACAGCGACCGCTTCCGGCTGGCCGTTGAGCACATCGTTGGCAAGCGCCTCACTTGGGTTGAACTCACCGGCAAGGTTGACGAAACGAGCGTCAACTAAGCGGCAGGGTCGGGGGAAGCGGAAGGCTTGACCTTTCGCTTCGGCCCGCGCCGATTCGGGTTGGCTTCCACCTTCCTGCGGTATGCGCGTTCGCGGCGCGCAAGTGTCGAAGCCGGAACCGCGAGAAGTGCTCCCATGGTGGCATCGAAACGTTGGAAGGCTGTCAATCCTTGACGCTCTGGCAGCACTGCTGGTTCTGTGCGCATAGATCATGACTCCCATCCTGGCTACCGCTAGAGCCCTAGCTCTCGGAGCTTTGGCGCTTCTCGCTCCACTGACTTGCGGAGATCTGTCAATTCCTGAAGGAAGCTCGTAAGTTTAGTGAAATCAAATTGCGACAGCGGGGCGTTCGATATCTCACGCTGAGTGACGGTCAGATTGAACTCAGGGTTGATATTGTGGGCCAATCCGCTGGCCAGAGAAGCGAACGCCTCCCTGTAACGTTCCAGCTCAGAAACCATCGCCAATAGACGACGCTTCTTCTCGGCGTGCTCACGAACCAGCCTTCCTATCACTGCATCCTGCTCTTCTTCACTCATACTTAATTCTCCTCTCTCGATCTCTTTCCCTCATTAGCCGCTCTTTCAAGTAATGCGATGGCTTCTGCGATGCGCTTGGAATCGATCTTCAGGTCGCCTACATAGGGGAGCAACTTACCGTCCTTGGCGCTCAGGAATGTAAGTTGTCCAGGTAGAATCTCGAATTGTCGGAGTGCCCATCGGTCACTCGCACCAGAGTATAAAAGCCTCTCGACGTCAAGGTAGTATTCATAGGCAATCCATCCGGCCGCCTGTAGTCCAAGGAAAGGATCGTACGAAAAACCCTTGCCGTCAGTATGAGGCTTGCTCCACATAAAATCCGGCTCGACAAGTCCTTTGGCTCGAAAAATCTTACGAAGTATATCTTCCGGATCTCCCTTTTCGAATACACACCGAATGTTGTCTCGGACGCCTTCGGCCATCGCATAAGACTGAAAGGACTCCACCGCCATCGTTGCGGCATATGCAAAGGCGTTAAGACGCTGGATGTATGGCCCAAGGCGTGGTTCGCCGGAGCGCTTCTTTTTGATTTTGTAAAAACTCTCCAGGTGGAGTATGCAGCCAAACTTTCGTAGGCCACAGTCCTGAATGATCCGAAACAGATCAACAAGCAGGGAACGCCTTCGCTTCTCGTCTCCCTTCCAGCCCGAAAACTGACCTACCGAGTGCGCGAAGTCTCCAGCGTGAAAAAAGCCCAGGCCGTCCCGATCTAGACGTTTCTGCCATCGTTCTTCTAACTCCGCCCACACTCCGGCAAAACTGGCGAAGCCAGCCACCGTAAGAACCCTGTGGTCCTTTTCCTTCCCTCCCGCGTCGAAGCAGACTGTTAGCATCTGAAGGTAGACGCTCCCCCATCGTCTCGGCGCAACCGTCCGACAGTAGTGTTCAAGGGTACTTCCTCGGTGGAGCGACATCAATGATCTCCACCACCACTGAGCCTACCACCGCGGGCAGGATTCGTCAAGTATATTCCTGCCGCAATTATCGTCGCCAAGCTGCTTTCGAACGGAGCGCGATCCGAGACAGGGAAACGGGAGCTGTTTTTGGCTTTGAGCGGATTACCGATCGCTGGAATATTGATTGGGTTCGCGATCCCCGTTTTGCTCAGACCGACCCCGGGTCCAGACAATGCTGTTATCGCGCTGATCATTCTCGATGGGCTGGTGTGGGTTGCATTAGCAGTAATAGTTGTATTTGCCCTGGTAAAACTCGCGGCAGGGCGGGTGTCGCAATCTTGACCAGGCCGCAAACAACGGGAGTTGGTGGAGTGTTGTGAAGCGGCCAGAATGTCTCTCCGACGGGATTCTGGACGAAGTACACCTACGACCCGCTGAACGATCTGATCACGGTCTCACAAAACGCACAGTCAGGCGGCTCTCCCCAGGCCCGCACCTACACCTACCTATGATTGTGTCAACTGAAATCTGACCTCCGCCCCGGGGCGGGCTTGGTGTCTCGCTTCGTCTTCCTCATAGGATCCGAAGGGCAGTCCGGTGGCGGGTCAAGGCCGCGTAGCGCCCCGCAGGGGCTTGGCCTTGAGGCGCCAGCGGACTGCCCTTACTGAGGGTCCCGGAAGACGAAGCGAGCTTCTACGCGGATCGCCGGGGCACGCGTTTCGGTTTTCGAATCTGCTCGGCGAAGGCCGCGGCGCCGCTGTGCTCCAGCATGCGCCGCTCGCCGGGCGCGGCCGCCGGCAGGGCGGGCAGCGCGGCGGCGGCGTAGACCTGGTCCAGGCCGGGCACCGCGCGAGTGGGCTTTCCGCTACCGTACGCGGCCGCGCGCGGAGTTGTCGGTCGCCACAATCGAATCGGGGGAATTTCGGGAGGCTCCGGGCCACGTTCAGGGCGCGGGTTTTGGAGCCTGGGACTCCGAAGGGAACCTCTACCAGTTGGTATCCGTCCTGCGAACCCATCTTCTGGGTCGTGAACTGAGGCTCCATAACGGGTGAGGTAGAAGCCGACTCGGGCGGGTTTCCGTTTTTGGGACTTGCCCCATTGCGGGACACTCTCCACGAGCCGCTGACCGGCGCTCTGGGAAGCGGAGGAACGGCTCCCCAAGCGCGCGTCCGCCTTCCTCTCACCTTCGCCATGTGCTAGACTAACCGGTTTCAAGGGGTCCCGCGCTCTATGTCTGTTCAGGTTCTTCTGTACGGCAAGCTGTTGGGTATAGAAGAATTCCTGTTTTCGACCGCTTCCGGCGCCGCGAACGATGCCAGCCTGCTGGCCGGCCGCGCGCACTGGATCACCCTCCTCAGCGAGATCCTGCCGCGCGCCCTGCTGGAGGAGTTCGGCCTGGCGCGCGTTCTGCTCGGGTCGAGCGGCGGCGGACAATTCCTGCTCGTGCTGCCCGAGGAGGCCAAGCCCAGGGCCGAAGAGTTCTTCCTGGCGGCCAGCCGCGAAATGGAACAGATGAGCGGCGGCCGCTTGCGCCTGGCTTGCGCCGTCACCGAGAACCTGGGCGATTGGAGCGTGGTCCGCAAGCGTCTGATGGATTGCTTGCAGCGCAAGCTCGGTACAAAGGCCGGCCTGGGGCCTGACGCCTTCGTCCCCTTCGAGCCGGCGCCGCCTCCCGCTAACGACGATTACTTCCTCGGCCTGGCCGAAGGCTTGTGGCAGGCCCAGAGCGTGGGCTGGAATCCGGACGCCCCCGCGCGCATCGTGCTCGGCACTGGAAAGCACACCTGGGGCCTGGCGCCCAACCGCGGCATCGAGGAGATCCCTCTAGCACGCCACGCTGCGCCCAGCGAGGATGGACGCCGGCCCGCCACCCTTCCCACCCTGGCCTCGCGCTCCGATGGCCGCCGCACCTGGGGCGTGCTCCGCGCCGACGTGGACAGCTTCCGCATACGCCTGCGCCGCGCCCAGACCATCGAAGAGCACGTCCGGCTCTCGGTAATGTACAAGCAGTTCTTCGCCGGCGAGCTGGAAGTGTTGTGCTCGCAGCCGGAGTTCTGGCGAAAAGTCACGGTGCTCTACTCCGGCGGCGACGATTTCGCCGTCTACGGCGCCTGGGACGCGCTGATCCCCCTGGCGCGCGAAATGCAGCGGCTGTTCCACCGCTTCACCGAGGAGAATCTCAAAGATTTCCCCGGACCGGAAGGCAAGACCATGTCGGCGGCGCTGACCCTGGCGCCGGAGCCGCGGCGTTCCTCGCTGGCCTGGATCGCGGAGCTGGCGGGCAGCCGCCTGGAGCAGGCCAAGGACATCGACAAGGACTGCATTTCGATCATGGGCCGCGTGCTCGAGTGGCGACACCTGGCCGACGCCGCCGATCTCAAGGACACGCTGGCGCGCATGGTGCCCGAGCTTGGCTCCTCCAGCCAGTTCCTGAGCGAGCTGACGTCGTTCTATCACAAGGGCGGCCAGACCTGGTCGCACGGCGCCGAGCAGCGCTTCGACCGGCCGTGGCGTTTCCAGCGGCGGCTCAACCGCGTGGTGGCCGGGGCCAAGGACCGGGAATTGCAGAAACTCCGCGCCCACCTCGCCAATGAGATGATGGGCAGAGGCGCCGCGCAGGTCAAACTGCGGCCAGCCGGGCTGGTGGCGCTCGAATGGGCAAGACTATTGACCGAGGTCTAACGTATGGCTGATGTTCAGCAGGACCCTAAGAATCGCGAAAGCCGGCCGCCCCGGGAAGGCTCCCGGCCTCCCCGCGAAGGCAGCCGGCCGCCGCGCGAAGGCGGTCCCCGCGAGGGTGGCCGCGGCGATGACCGCCGGGACGACCGCCGGGGAGGCGACCGCGACCGGGGCCGTTTCGAGGGCCCGCCGGAGATCGATGTCGACAAGCTCATCGGCGATCCGCTGTACCTGGACAACCAGGCCCACGGCGTGGTGAGCCGCATGCGCGATATGGACTCCGGAACCAAGAGCCAGCTACGGCGCCTTTACAACGCCGTGCGCCGCGCCTGCCGCGCTCCCGAAAACGAGCGCCAGCAGCAGTTCGTGATGTTGCGCGCGCGCCTGGCCTACACCATCGCCCGCCACTCGCTGCGCAGCCTGGACCCGCTCGAAAAGCTGTTGCTCCAGGTCACGCGCAAGAACGACCAGCGCGGATACCAGCGGTTCCGGGACCTTTTCGAGGCCATCGTCGCCTACAACGAATAGCGAGGAAGCATGAGCGCGCACACTGCGGATACCGAACTGAAACTGATCGGAAAACTGATTCTGGAAGGCGACCTCTATTGCGAGACCGGGCTCCACATCGGTGCCGGAAAAGGCTCGCTTGAAATCGGCGGCGCCGACAACCCCGTGATCAAAGACGCGTTCGGCCGGCCTTACGTGCCCGGCAGCTCGCTGCGCGGCAAGCTGCGCTCGCTGCTCGAACAGTCCTCGGGCGCCGCGGTTCCCGCCGAGCTGGTCTACCTCTCGAAGCGCAAGGGCCAGGAAGTTCGCATCCACCAGAGCGACCGCCCGGACGACGAGATCTGCCTGTTGTTCGGCCGCAACCCGGGACGCATGGAGCGGCTGAGCGGCGACACGCTCGAAAGCTCCACGGCGACGCCGGCGCGCCTCACGGTCTACGACGCTCCGCTCGATCCGGAGAGCATTTCGCCGCAGATGCGCGAAAACCTCGACGACGAGCTGACCGAGGTCAAAGGCGAGAACGCCATCGACCGCATCACCTCGCAGGCCAACCCGCGCACGCTGGAGCGCGTGCCCGCCGGCGCCCGCTTCAAGGTGCGCCTGGTGCTGGACGTTCTGTGCGAGGAGGATAAGCCGCTGGCAGGGAAGCTGGTGGAGGCGCTCCGCCTGCTCGAGGACGACGCCCTGGGCGGAGGAGGCTCGCGCGGCAGCGGCCGCGTCCGCCTCGCCAATCTCAAGCTGATCTGGCGCAACCGCGGCTTCTACTCCGCCGGAGCGGAAGAAACGGAGCTGATCGCCGGCGCCGACCTGGCCGCGTTGCAGCGCATTGTCGCTGCCGACGGCCTAGCCGGCAGGCTCTCCGAGTAGGCCGATGAACCCAGCGTTTGTGGTTCGCTTCCGCCCTTCCGGGCCGTGGCGTATCGGCGTGGATTCGGGCGCGCGCGATCGCGTGGACCGCATCTTTCACAGCGACGCCCTTTTCTCCGCGGTGTCGCAGGCCATGCTGCGTCTGGGCCGCCTGGAAGAGTGGCTGGCGGCAACCGCCACGGCCTCGGGCGAACCCGCCGTCCGCCTCAGTTCGCTGTTCCCATTTCTCGATGAGATCCAGTTCGTCCCGCCGCCGCGCAGCCTGTGGCCGCCGCCGCCCTCGCCCAAGGTGCGCTGGCGCAACGCGCGCTTCGTCCCGCTCTCGCTGGTGCAGGACCTGGTGGCGGAAAAGCCGATCCGTGACAACCGCTGGTTCCTGGATGGCGACTCCGGTTGCCTGCTGCCCTCCGAGCCCGGCGAGCGCTCGGGCCCTTTCCGCGTGGCTCTGAGGTCGCACGCGGCCGTGGACCGCTTGAGCGGTGCCGCGGTCGAGATCCATCGCACCGCCTGCCTCGAGTTCGCTCCCGGCGCCGGGTTGTGGGGCGTGGTGAGTTTCGCGGATGACAGCGCGCAGGCCCGCTGGTCCGGCCCGGTCCAGGCCGCGTTCCGCGTGCTGGCCGATACGGGCTTCGGCGGCGAGCGCTCGCTCGGCTGGGGCCGTTCGGAGCAGCCCGAGTTCGTCGCCGGCGTGCTGCCGGATCTGATCGTGCCCGAGCCGCACGCAGCGCCGCTGCCGCCCGCTCCGCCGGCACAGGCCGCCGTGCACGCGCCGACCGCGCTCGAACTACTCCGCGAGTACACGGCCCCGACGCCCGCCGCGCCCGAACCGGCCGCGCCCCAAATGGCCGGGTTCGCGCACGAACCGGCGCCGGCGGCGCTCGAATTGGCCGAGTTCGCGGCGGAACCGGATTCGCCCGAGCCGGAACCGGCGGAGATCGAACCGGCCGGGTCCGCACCGGCCGAATCCGAGCCGGTCGCGTCCGAGCCAGCCGCTGAGGCCGGGCCGGACCTCGCCTCCGAACCCGCGCCATCGGCCCCCGATGCTCCGCCGCCGGCCCCCGAAACCGCTCCGCGGTCGGTTCCCGAAACCGCGCCATCGCCCGCGCCCAGACCCACCCCGCCGCCCGCACCCAAGCGCGCCGAAACCGGGTACTGGCTGCTCTCGATGTTCAGCCCCGCGCAGGGCGATGCCGTCGATTGGCAGCGCGGCTCCTACACGCTGGCCGAGCGCGGAGGCCGCATCGACAGCCCCGCCCGCGCCGGCGACGCCAAGAAGATCCTGCGCATGGTGGAGGAGGGAAGCGTGCTCTTCGCGCCGGCCGCGCCTCGCGGCGCCGCTCCCGACGTGGCGCCCGACGGCTTCCCGCACCCGGTCTTCCGTTGCGGCTTCGCGCTGGCCGTGGCCATCCCCGTCCGAGGTGATCGATGAAGTACCGGCTGACCTGCCTGACGCCCCTGCTGGTCGGCGACGGCCACAAGCTCTCGCCCATCGACTACATGGTCTGGAAAGACCAGGTCAACGTCCTCGATCAGCGGCGCATTTTCCGCCTGCTCGCCAAGGGCCCGCGCCTGGAGGGCTATCTCCAGCAGCTCAAGCGCGCCGACAAACTGGACTTCGCCTCCTGGGGCGGCTTCGCGCAGAATTTCGCCGATCGCCGCGTTCCGTTCGAGCACTCCTCCGCCGCCGCTTATTGGGAACGCTCGGGCGGCGAGACGCTGCACATCCCGACGTTCTTCTCCGGCCCGGCCGGCCCCTACCTGCCCGGCAGCGCCCTCAAAGGCGCGCTCCGCACCGGCATGTTGTTCTCGCGCTGGCACAGTTCCGCGGCGCCGACCCTCGACCGGCTGTTGGGCGACCGGCTGCCGCGCCATCCCGGCGAAGACGCCGAGGAACAGGCGCTCGGCTCCGGCGGCAACAACTTCATGCGCGCCGTCTCGATCTCCGATTCCACTCCGTTCCCGGTCTCGGTGTTGAAGCTTTACATGCTGCGCGTCTCGACTCTCGTGCGGAAGGGCCCGGAACAATACGAACTGGGCTGGAAGCAGGCGCCGCGCGGAACCGTCCCCGGGTCGAAGCCCGAGCAGAGCACGCCGATGTTCGCCGAGATGGTGGAACCCGGCACGGTGATCGAAGGACTGTGGCGCGAGAACGCGTTCCTGGCGCAGCCCGAGATCGCCCGCATGTTGCACTGGCGCGAGCCGGTGAATGGCGCGCGCCTGTTCGCCGCCGCCAACGATTACGCCGAACGGCTGCTGGCGATCCAGAAGCAGTACGCCGCCTGGACGGGGCTCGGCGCGCTCCAGCACACCCTGGAAGTGCTCGAGCAGTGGCTGGCCCACGTCCGCGAGACGGGCGCCGGCTGCGTGCTCTCGCTAGGCTGGGGCGGCGGCCTGCTTGGCAAGACCGCCTGGCTCGAAACCGGCGACGCGGCCTACCGCGATGTCCTCAAGCAGATCCCGCTGTACGCGCGCGCGGTGGAATCGGGGATGCCGTTCCCGAAGACGCGGCGGATCGTGTTCCTGCAGAACCAGCCGGCGGCGCTGCCGGGCTGGGTGGTGCTGGAAGTCGGGTAGCTACCGCTTCGGCTCTTCGATTTTCACGCCTTCGGGCTTGGCGAACAGCTGCGGGTCGAAGGGAACCTGCGCGTATTCGCCATACCAGAACGTTTCGTGCGTGTTGTCGTGGTTTCGGACCACCGCGACCGGCGCTTCCGGATCTCCAGTGGTGAACAAGACCAACAGCGAGCCGCCGGCGCGGACCACGTAGGCCGTGGTAGCCTTCCCTCGCATCACCGGGCCGGGAGCAGCCGCGGCCGACATCGATCGAAAGTATTCGAGCTCCCGTCCGAATTCGAGCTCCATCAGCGGCTTCCTTACATCCTCGGCCGAGTGGATCTCGTCGCCGGTGACGAATATCGGCATCCGGCAGTTGTAGGGCGGCGTCGGATCGACAATGTGCTGCGCGGTCTTGTCCAGCCGGTTGATCATCCAGATATCGGGCTCGTTGATGATCATCAGGCCGTGAATCCCGTGCTCAAGGTCTGGGTTCTCCTCCACTCGGCAGTACCCCGAGGCCGCCCGGTACATCCGTTTCGGCTGGCCGGCGAAGCTGTCCTTCGGAACTTCCGGACTCTCGAACTTGACCATGAGCTTGGTCATCGTCGCCGGCGCGTCTTCTCCGAAGGCGACAGCACACAGCGCCAACAGCACAGCCGCAGCTGTTTTCATGGGTTGAGTATATCAGCCATCTTCGGTGCCTGCGCGGCAACGCCGGTGTTACTTCTTTGCCGCGAGCTGGGGCTCGGGAACCGCGATTCCAAGCGCCTCCGCGACCCCCCCGGCCATAGGCCGGATCGGCCTTCGTGAAGTGCTCGATCTGCAGCCTGGCGATTTTCTCCGGGATGCCCTTCATATGGCTCGCCAGGTTGCCGATGAGCGCTTTCTTTTCGGCCGGGGTCATAGGGCGGAAGAGGTCGCCGGCCTGGCTGTAATCGTCATTCCCCGCTCTGTGGTCATAGCGGTCCACGTCGCCGGATACCTTGTACGGCAGCTCGCGGTAGCGCGGGTCTTGAACGGGTCCGCCGAAGCTGTTCGGTTCGTAGCTTGGACTGTCGCCGCCGTTTTCGTCGGCGCGCATGAAGCCATCGCGGTTGTAGTTATGCACGGGGCACTGGGGCCGGTTGACCGGGAGCGTCTCGAAATTGACGCCGAGACGGTAGCGATGGGCGTCGGGATAGCTCGAGCAGTGGCTCGCCCACGTTCGCGAGACGGGCAACGGCTGCGTGCTCTCGCTAGGCTGGGGCGGCGACGCGCCCGGAACAGCTCTCTCTTCCGCCGAGACTCAGGCAAGGTCGAAGCGATCAAGGTTCATCACCTTGTTCCACGCAGCCACGAAGTCCTTCACAAACGCCTCCTTCGAGTCGTCACATGCATAGAATTCCGCGGCTGCTCGGAGCTGGGAGTTCGAACCGAAGACAAGGTCGACACGGGTGCCGGTCCACTTGATTTCGCCCGTCGCGCGATCGCGCCCCTCAAATACGCCTTCGGATGTGGAGGAGGCCTGCCACTTCGTATTCATGTCGAGCAGATTGACGAAGAAATCATTCGTCAGCGTCCCGGGCCGGTTGGTGAAGACGCCGTGTTTGGACTGCCCGAAGTTTGCGTTCAGGGCGCGCATGCCGCCGACGAGAACCGTCATCTCGGGGGCAGTCAGCGTCAGCAACTGCGCCCGATCCACCAGCAGCTCCTCCGCCGGCCTTTGGTGTCCGCTACGGAGGTAGTTGCGGAACCCGTCCGAGGTTGGCTCCAGTACGGCGAATGAGTGCACATCGGTCTGCTCCTGCGAGGCATCCGTGCGCCCAGGCGAGAAGGGAACCTTCACGCCGTGCCCGGCCCTTTGCGCAGCTTCCTCGACGGCTGCGCAGCCGCCCAGAACGATCAGGTCGGCAAGCGAGACCTTCTTCCCGCCGGACTGCGCGGCGTTGAAATCGGTCTGGATCGCCTCCAGCTTCCGAAGAACACTGGCCAGTTCGGCCGGCTGGTTGACTTCCCAATCCTTTTGCGGCGCGAGGCGAATGCGTGCCCCGTTGGCGCCGCCGCGCTTGTCGCTGCCGCGGAACGTTGCCGCCGACGCCCAGGCCGTCGTGACCAGTTGGGAGATGGACAGTCCGGATGCGAGGATCTTGGCCTTCAGGGCAGCAATGTCCCGCTCGCCGATCCGTTCATGATCCACAGCGGGAACGGGGTCCTGCCACAGCAGCGGCTGTCGAGGAACGAGCGGGCCAAGGTACCGCGAAACAGGCCCCATATCGCGGTGCGTCAGCTTGAACCAAGCCTTAGCGAACGCGTCGGCGAATGCCTGCGGGTTCTCGTGGAAACGCTTCGAAATCTTCGCGTAGATCGGGTCCACCTTCAGTGCGAGGTCGGTCGTGAACATGATCGGAGCGTGCTTCTTCGACGGATCGTGGGCATCCGGCACGGTGCCCGCCGCGGATGCGTCTTTGGGAGCCCATTGCTGAGCACCGCCGGGGCCCTTCGTGAGTTCCCATTCATAGCCGAACAGGTTGTCGAAGTAGTTGTTGTCCCACTTCACCGGGTCGGTGGTCCATGCGCCCTCCAGCCCGCTGGAGATCGCGTCGGGGCCTTTGCCGCTGCCAAAGGTATTCTTCCAGCCGAA
>DASWZN010000035.1:0-89822 GCA_036404435.1 Bryobacteraceae bacterium | reverse complement strand
CATGGCCGGGGCGATGAAGAAGGCTGGCTACAAGGTCGAGTCCTTCAAGCCCGAGGGCGGCGAGCGCACCTACCGGATCAACCAGTAGCATCGCGCGCCCCCTTCCTGGCCCGCCCGGCTTCGGCCGTGGCGGGCTTTTCTGCTTTCCGCCCCGCTTCCTGCTCGATCAGCCGACGTTCTGCGTGCCAGTCCGCGAGTGCCAGGCACAGCCCCTGCAAATCGGGGTGCCCGGCGCGGAGCTGCGCTTCGATGGCCGCGATCTCCCGGCGGCAACGCGCGATTCATGCGGCCGCCTTCCGGCGCTCCTCGGCGATCTCCTCGAACGTCCGCCCGTCGCCGTCGAGCGTGGCCTGCTTGCCAGCAAGAGTTTGCCAGCGCTGAATTGCGACGTCAACGTACTTAGGGTCCAGCTCGAGGCCCAGACAAACGCGCTCGGTGAGCTCCGCGGCGGCGAGGGTCGTCCCTGATCCAAGGAACCCGTCGTACACCAACTCGCCGCGCTTGGTGTGGTTCAGGATCGGGCGCCGCATCAACTCGACCGGCTTTTGTGTCGGATGGTCGTACTTCTCCTCGTCCGAGCCGCCCATGATGAACTTCGGGGACGGCGACGCCCAAATGGTGGAGTTCTCGCCGGCCTTGCCGTACCACGGTGCGTTTTTCTTCCGCACAAACCAACACGGCTCGTGTTGGAACCAGTACAACGTCCGCGTCAGCACCGTCCGGCCCTTGTCCCAGATAATCTGCTGGTGGTGAAGGAAGCCGATGCGCAGCAGACCATCGAGAACCTCCCTGGTGAACTTTGAGGCGTGCCAGACGTAGGCGATCTGGAGGCTGGGCACCAACTCGAAGGCCTCGGACCAGTCGGCGCGCGTGTCGCCTGAGATGGTTGTCTCGGTGTGACCTTCGGTCCTTTGCTTCATGTAACTCGCCTGGGCGGGCCCGCAGCCATTCAGGCCGGCGCGGTCACGCCACTCAGAATCAAGCTCGATCCCGTAGGGCGGGTCGGTAATCATCAGGAACGGCTTGCGGTCGCCCAGGAGCCGCGCCACGGCGTCCGGGCTGGTGGCATCCGAGCAGAGGACGCGATGTTGGTTGCGTCGGTTGCCGCACAGCCACAGGTCGCCGACGCGGGAGACCGGATGCTCCGGAAGCGGCGGCGCGGCATTGGCTCGTTCCTCGTCGGGGATGGCCAGCAGGCCGTCGATCTCGCCGGGGTTGAAGCCCGTCAGGCTGAGATCAAAGTCTGCCTCGCTCAGCTCCTGGAGTTCGAGGGCCAGCAACTCTTCGTCCCAGTCAGCCCACGCCACCGATCGATTCACCATGAGGCGGAAGGCCTTGACCTGGGCCGGCGTCCACTCATCACACAGGATCACGGGGATTGCGGTCGTGTCGCCGCCGGGCCACGATCCCAGCTTGCGCGCGGCCTTCAGGCGCAGATGGCCATCCACGACTTCGCCATCGCTGCGGGCGAGCACGGGGATCTTGAAGCCGAATTCCCGGATGCTGCTGCACATGCGATCCACCGCCGCGTCGTTCTTCCTCGGGTTGCGCGCGTAGAAAACCAGGCGGTCGATCGGCCAGATCTGGATCTCGAGGGTCTGCGGTTGCTCGACCATGTTGGCTACCTCGTTTGCATCGGCATAATTCGGCCTGCGTCCTCTGAATATCAGTTCGCGGTTTCAGTCGTCAACAGATAATTTCGGTGACTCGGCCCAATTGCTGGTTCGGAGAGCATCTCTTGCTTGTTGTGATACTGCGCTGGAAGGACACGACTGGGACTGCCATCTGAAGCGCCCGGACCAATCCCCTATATAGAACCACTCTTCTTCACTCGTTATGGAGTAAAAAAAGTTCGGGGGTTGTGTCCCCCGCGCGCGAGGACGTGGCGCAGAGGCACAGGGTTAGGCTGGAAGACACTCAGCGACCATGATCGGGGCACATTCCGGGCACAAAACCGCGGCGGACGCCCGACTTGGGCACATTTGGGCACAAATCATCTCCCGTAAGTCTTTTGTTTCGGTCGCAGATGTCCGCAAGTGATTGATATTCCCACCTTGACACGGTAGAGGTCACAGATTCGAGTTCTGTCGGGCCCACCACCTAGCAGATTGAAAACAAAGGCAGTTGTGAATCCATCGTCTTCGCCAGCAGAAACCATCTTGGCCTTTTGTGGCCCATTTTCATGGGCCACAATTGCGGAGGGCGGGTGATCTTCATGCGTGCCCACCGGCCATGCTCAAGCACAGCGCTGTCGCCAAGACACCGACCTGGAGGCTGCCTGAGCCAGATCCCACTGCTTGGCAATTAAACATCCTGGGCCGAGAGCTTCTTCAGGGCTTCGCGAACGCAGCTACTCACTGAGACAAGATCCAAGTCTTCCGCCCACATTCGAAAGGGATCTGCGAGAGGCCTGAATGGACGGCAGTACACCTGCTGACCAGTCCGGCCCGAACGCCAATTACCTGCAAACACAGAAAACAAGACGTTCTCTGGAACGCGCTGTACGCCTTTTTCCGAATCCCGTCTCATATCATCGCCGGCAAACCGATGTTCCAGGAATTCAAGATCATCATCATCGGACCAAATCGCCAGAATCCCATTGTGACCGGCAACCTGTCGGAGCTTCGCATACAACTCGCCGCGAACCTTGTCTGTGTCCTTCTCTGGTTGTCCGTATTGCTGGAAAAGCAGTGGTTCGTCGGTCATGGTGACCGTTTCGGCCCTTACCCTTTCTCGTGGACGAAACCTCTTGACCTCGACATACGCCGACTGGCCGTCCCTCCGAACCGACAGGTCGGGGCCTTTGTCGCCCGTTGGCTCGAAAACAACGTCAAAATCAAGGCCAGCAAACAACAGCGCGAACGTCAGTTCTGCGTTGAGATCTCCCAATTCGTCTTTAGTCGATGCGCGAGCGAAGCGTTTGAATTTGAGTCCCGAGCCGTCGATATGGGCGAGGCCCTGAAAGATTCTGGTGGCGTAGGCGCTGCCTGTACTGGCGTTCGTCAAGTCGATGATCCGCTGTAGTGCCCTGTCGATCCACCGCACGTCGGCCATGGCTTGCGCTGGTTCCTCCGTCAGCTCAGCGGGATCTCAACGTGTGCCTACGATCTTTGTGACGATGCCGTCCTTAAAGACGACCGCCACGCCAATCGACTTATATGTATAGGTGGTCGAGCCTTCAGAATCAAATTTCAGGTCCGGCGCACCAATGGCCGCTTCTACCTGTGCCACCGTCATACCATCCTGTATGTGCGGAACCTGGACGCCAGTTGCAGTGTTTCCTGCCGCATCATCAGTTGGCCGCAGCCAAGCCCTCAGCGCTGTCTCGACTTCGTTGCGATCCCTGGGATCCGTTAATTGAAACGAAGTTGAGCCGCACCGGACTCGTATGTTGTGTGCTCGAACGCTCCGATACCCCGGCGAACAGCATGTGGCGTGCTCACAATTCGCAGACGAAACTCACGACCATGGACTGTAAATCCTGTGGCGGTAACAACCTCCCCAACGCTCAAGGGTTCAGCGACAACGCCATTGCAGCGGCCAAATAGACCACCGGAGTCGAAGGGGTTAGCAGTCGAGTGCCTTGCCACGTTGTTCTCTATAAGGTTGGGGAGCGTGGGCATATTGACGGCGAACATGTCGGGGTCAAAAGTACTACAGACCGCAACTGCCAGCCCCGCACTGACCACTCTGAAATGCTGATTGGCGAACAAGGCTTCTTTCTTCTCTGCGCCGCTCACGGTCAAAACAGCCGATAGTGCAAACACTACCGCTATTGGTCTGTCCATTCGGTGCTTCCTCCGTCAGGGCAGAAAATCAGCAGCCCCATGTGCCGCCGTGCGCTGCGTGACTTTCCGATCCTACGTCCTGGAGTTTAGGCCTGCTATACGACAAACGCAAGGGGCCGCGCGCCCCTTATCTTCTCCCCCCGCGCACCACCTGCGCCAGCCGCCCATCATTCCACAGACGGACGAATTCCCTGTCGCGGTAGGCGTTGTCCAGGCCCTGGTAGCCTAGCTCCCTGGCTTTCTGCAGCAACGCCAACGCGCGCTCGAGGTCGCCGCGGCTGGCGTACAGCTTCGCCATCAGGCAATACAACCTGCCGCGGTCGGCTCCCGAGGGCTGGCCGGCAATCCCCTGTTCCTCCATGTTCGCGAAAGCCTTGGGATCCAGTTCGAGGGCCCGCGCGTACTCCTCGGGCAGTGGCGAGCGCCTCGGCCGCCTCATCCGGTCCGGGCTGAGAGGGCTCACCGGGATACCGGAACTTCCAGGCATACTCGCTGAGCGGCACGGCTTGGTCAATGACGCAGCGCAATGAAGGATCGACGGTCAGACACTGCTCGCCGATCTCCTCCAGGTTATGGGTCTTCCGGAAAGTGCGACCGCTCCAGGTGAGAAATCCCTTGAGCGCCTTTTCAGCGGCCTGCTGGCAGTGGAACACGGCCTCATCAAGCAACGGCGGGGAGGCGGCCGTCAGCGCTTCAGCGGCGCGGAGATCGTTGAACGCCTTGGCGAACCATGCCCTCGTCTCGGCGACCAGTTCGGGATCAACTGACATAGAGCAGCATCCCCTCCCGCGACACCGTGGCGGGCAGCGATGCGGCAACTCGGGAGCGGCGCTCGAAGCTCGAACGGGGCCACACTACTATGTCGGCCGCAGTCCCGGTTCCCCGCAAAGCCCGATACGCCAGGCGGCTTCGCAGCCGTTCCGGCGGCGCGTCGTCGGGAACGATGACCATGATGTCATAGTCGCTGTCCGGACCGGCTTCTCCTCGGGCGACGGAACCGAAAAGGTAAATCCGCTCCGGGCTGTATGCCTCTACGAGGCGGCGCACCACCTCGCTTAAGGCCGGATCGCTAGCGGCTGGCATGACTCGTCCCCATTCAGTTTGCCACAACTGCCGGAGAGCGCACCTTGAAGCCGGGCAGCGCTAAGCCGGTGTGGTTGGGGCGCCTCTTATCTCCTGCCCCCCCGCACCACCTGCGCCAGCCGCCCATCCTTCCACAGGCGGGCGAAGTCCTTGTCCCGGTACGCGTTCTCCAGGCCCTGGTAGCCTAGCTCCCTGGCTTTCTGCAGCAGCGCCAAAGCGCGATCGAGGTCCCCGCGGCTGGCGTACAGCTTGGCCATCAGGTAATACAACCTGCCGCGGTCGGCTCCGGAGGGCTGGCCGGCAATCCCCTGTTCCTCCATGTTCGCGAAAGCCCTGGGATCCAGTTCGAGGGCCCGCGCGTACTCGGCGCTGGAGCGGTCGAAATGGCCCAGCGCGAACCAGCTTGCGCCGAGATTGCAGTGGAAGGCCGACTCGCTTTCGTTGAGAGCCAGCGCCTTCTTGTACCACTTCACCGCCCGTTCGTACCTCTGCCGGAGGTGGCTGGCCACTCCCAGGTTGTTGAGCGTGTTGGCATCGTTGGGATTGCGCTTGAAGGCCTGTTCAAAAGCCACCTGGGCGGCCGCGTAGAGCTGGAGCCGCAGATCGGCCAGACCGATCTTGTTGTACAAGGCCGCCTCGTCGCCACCCGCGCGTAGTGCCTGGCGGTAGCACTTGATCGCTTCGCTGTACCCCTGCTGACGCCGCAGGCCGTCGCCCTTCGCCTCCAGATCGGCAGCCTCCTGCGAGGCGGGATCGGCCCAGGCGCTGGACGGCCCCAGGATCGCTCCCAGCGCCAGAACCAACGCGGTCAGAATCGCCTTCTTCATGCGCGCCTCAGTCACAATTTCGCACACGCCGGTCCGGCAACCAAGGCTATTGCGGCTACCTGGCCCGTTACATGCCGGTTACACGGCGGCGCAACTCCCTGCGATGTCAGTTCGCTGCGGCCGGTCCCGGCGCCTGGCGGATGTCACCGCGATTAGCGGGCCGTCTTCTCCGGAAATACGGTAGGATCGTGACATGCCCGACGCGGAATCGGCGCCGATGGAGGCCCGGCGGGAGGAACTGCGGGCCGTACTCCAGTCCGGGCTGTTCACCCGCGCCCCCACGCTGGCGGCCTTGCTCTCCTATATCTGCGAAAGGACCCTCGAGGGCCGGGGCTCGGAGATCAAGGAGTACTCGATCGCCGTGGACGCCCTGGGCCGCGATGCGTCCTTCGACCAGGAAGCGGACTCCATCGTCCGGGTGCAGGCCAACCGGCTCCGCAAGCGTCTGGTCGAATACTATGAAGGACCGGGCAAGAGACATCGGATTCACATCTCGATTCCGGTGGGCCAGTACGTTCCGACATTCCAGGACCAGGGCCACCAGTGGCTGGCGAGCCGGCCCGACTCCGTGGCTGCCGCTCCCTTCCGGCTGCGCCTCTCGGCGCGTACTCTCTCCCTGCTCTTGGTCGTTATCCTCGCGGTTCTGGCTGGGCTGTTTTTCTTGGCGCGCAGGACCAGTGCCCCGTCCCCGACAGCGGCCCCCGCCGAGACCCCGGTCCCGTCGTCCCCGTCCTTGATCGGGCTGCCGGTTGGCGATGAGGTTCGAATTCTGGCCGGCGGCAGCCACGACTACATCGATCATGCCGGCAAGACTTGGACCGCGGATCGCTACTACACCGGCGGCACGCCGGTACACAGCCCGGTGCCGCACATCTGGCGCACCCAGGACGCGGTGATTTACCGCACCAGCCGGCAGGGCGAGTTCCAGTACCAGATCCCGCTCAAGCCCGGCATCTACGAGTTGCATCTGCACTTCGCCGAGACCCTTTATGGTCCCGAGGGTCAGGAAGGCGGGGGAGAAGGTAGCCGGGTCATGCAGGTCCGCGCCAACGGCCAGCCGTTGCTTTCGGACTTCGACGTCGTCGCGGACGCAGACGGCAGCGAAACGGCCGATACCAAGGTCTTCACCGACATCTCGCCGGCGCAGGATGGAAAGGTGCACCTGGAGTTCGCCTCGGTGCATGGCGGCCGGGCGATGGTGTCGGCCATCGAGGTCCTGCCCGGCACGCGCGGGCGTCAGCGGCCCTTGCGCATCCTGACCCGCGATGTTCCGTACTACTCCAACGACAGCCACTGGTGGAGTCCGGACACCTACTTCAAGGGCGGCCAGCTCGCGCTGCGCCACGGGCTGGTGGCCGCCGGAGACGATCCGGAACTATACGAGAGCGAGCGCTGGGGCCGCTTTTCCTATGCGATTCCGGCCGCGCCGGGCAGCTACAACTTGCTGTTGCACTTTGCCGAGCATAGATTCGGACCGGGCAACCGGGACGACTACGTTGGACCGCCCCATGCGGAAAACGCCGGAGCCGGCGCCCGCGTCTTCAACGTTCTCTGTAACGGCAAGACCGTGCTGCGCGAGCTCGATCTGTTCCGCGAGGCCGGCGAGAACCGCCCGATAGTAAGAAAGATGGCCGGCCTGGAGCCGAACGCCCAGGGAAAACTGCTGCTGGATTTTGTGCCCCTCAAGGACTACGCCACCGTCACCGCCATCGAAGTCCTGCCGGAATAGAGTGGGTCCGGACGGGATCGCCGAAGAGGCGCACGACATGTTTGTAGACGCCAAACGGAAGTCCGGCACCGAACCGCGCGCGTAAGCGAGCGGGTATCTCCGGCTGGGCGGGAATCCGCTTCTCTGACGGTCGCGCTTCGGTGCTGAGTACCCGATACGCTCGGATGGCTGGATCTCTCTATCCGGCGCGGCGCGCGTCCACATCGATGTCGCGCACCCTCGCCGAGGTTGATTTGTCTGTACGTGGTACTTACAATGTAAAGTGTGGACTTCGAGTGGGACGCCGAGAATCGAAGGCACATCGCACGGCACGGCATCACCCCCGAGGAAGCTGAGGACGCAGTCCTGATCGAGCCCCTGGAAGCGGGTCTTCAACAGTACGAAAGCGAGGAGCGGGTGCTTTGTTTTGGGCGCACCAAATCGGGGCGGCTGCTTACGATCCTCTACACCGAACGGCGTGGCAAGATCCGGGTCGTCACCGCATATGAGATGACCAAGGAGCAGGAACGGCTCTATTTCGAGGGGAACTGAGTATGGCGAAAAAGCAAATCACAATACCGAAGTTCCGCACCGAAGCCGAAGAGGCTGAGTGGTGGGACAACCATCCAGAAGTGGCCACGGAGATCATGAGGCGCGCGATCAAGTCGGGCAAGGCGCGCCGGGCTGTGCCCTTGAAGGCCGTCACGATGCGTCTGCCCGTGCCGGATCTCAAGGCAGCCCGTGATCTGGCCCAGCACAAAGGTCTGCCCTATCAGACCTACATCAAGATGCTGCTGCACGAGGCCCTCGAGAGAGAACGCCGTTCCGCCTGATACGTGAGCTCCGCTAACTTCGTCGCTCCGCCGTATACTGGCGAGTGATAATGGCGCGACATGCTTGAGTACGTCTTTCGTTCCTTCCTCCCGCTCTACAATCCGATCGGCTTCGGCGCGAGCGATTTCGTCGAGCTCGCGGTGGCCGCGCTGCTCGTCGCCCTGGTCCTGTCCCGGAGTTGGACCGAGCCTCTCGTCCGCAGGCTGGCGGACAAGCCGGGATGGGCCATGCTGGTGCTGGCCGTTCTCCCCGTCGCCTTGCGGATGGCGCTGCTGCCCTTGCATCCGGTCCCCACTCCCACCGGTGCCGACGACTTCAGCTACATCCTTCTGAGCGACACCCTGGCCCACTTCCGCCTGGCCAATCCGCCGCACGCGCTGCACCAGTTCTTCGAAGGCGTCTTCATTCTCCAGGAGCCCACTTACAGCTCCATGTATCCGCTCGGGCAAGGCCTTGTCCTGGCGCTGGGCCAGTTGGCGCTCGGCCTTCCCTGGGCCGGCGTGGTTCTATCGGTGGCGGCGATATGCGCGCTCTGCTACTGGATGCTGCGACCCTGGGTCTCGCCCGCGTGGGCGTTCGCCGGGGGCATGCTCGCGGTGCTCCAATTCGGCCCGCTGAGCCAGTGGATGAACTGCTACTGGGGCGGCGCGGTGGCCGCCTGTTCGGGCTGTCTGGTGTTCGGCGCTTTGCCGCGGCTGCGCGCAAACTGGCGGACGAGGGACGCCGCGTTGCTCGGCGCCGGCATCGCCGTGCAGGCCCTCACCCGCCCTTTTGAGTCCATCTTCCTGGCCCTGGGAGTGATCCTGTTCTTTCTGCCGGTGCTTCGCAATCCGGACCAGTGGCGCCGGCTTCTCCGCGCGGCCGCCGTCGCGGTGCTTGTCGCATCGCCCGTCGTCCCGCTGATCCTGTTCCATAACAAAGCCGTCACCGGCAGTTGGACCACGCTTCCCTACCAGCTCAGCCGTTACCAGTACGGCATCCCGCAGACCTTCACCTTTCAGCCGAATCCCGTACCTCACCGGCCGCTCACCACGGAACAGGAACAGGACTATCGCGCCGAGGCCACCATTCACGGGGAAGAGTCCTTAACCCTGGACGGCTTCCTCGGGCTCCTCGGCAACAGCGTCCGTTACTATCGCTTCTTCTTTTTCCCCGCGCTCTACCTGGCGCTTCCGGCCTTTCTCGCGAGCCTCCGCCAGTACCGCTTCCTGTGGGTGATTCTGTGCCTGCTGGGTTACGCTCTCGGAACCAATGTCGATCCGTACTTCCACCCTCACTACATCGCGGCCGTCACCTGTTTGTGCGTGCTGATGAGCGTGAAGGGCCTGGAGCGCCTGAGCGCGTGGAGAATTCGTGGCGCGCCCGCGGGCCGGCAGGCCGCCGCCCTGATCCTTCTCCTATGCGCCGCTCACTTCGGCCTTTGGTACGGACTCCACGCCACCGCCAGCGAGCGGCTCCTGGCGGGCCTCGGCCGCTACGAGACCTGGGACTACGTCAATTGGGGCGATCCCGAGGGGCGAATCCAAATCAACCAGCGCCTGGCGCAGGCTCCTGGCACGCAACTCGTGTTCGTCCGCTACTGGCCACAGCACCGCTACCGCACCTGGATTCACAATGCCGCCGACATCGACCGCGCTCCTGTGGTGTGGGCCCTCGACCTCGGCCCCGTGGAAAACGAGAGGCTCCTCCGCTACTACCCCGGCCGGACCGCGTGGCTCATCGAGCCGGACGCCTGGCCCCCGCGCCTGACGCCGTACGCGCCGGACTCGAATCCCTTCGAGTCCGTGCGTTGACGGTGCTACTTCGCAGCCGCCGCCTTCGACGGGCCCGGTTTCCAGCGCTCCAGGAACCCCGTCACGTCACTCATGCCGATCTTTGCGGCGGACTCGAATTCTCCGTCCTTCAGGCTGGTGACCACGCGCCCGTCGCCATCGAGCACGGCCAGGCCGGGAATCCCCTTCTTGAGCGGCACCTGGAATCGCTCCGCCAGATCGGTGTTGCGGTCCTCGTCGCCAACATTGATGTGCAGGACGTGGTAATTCGCCGCCACCAGCGGAGCAACCTCACGAGAGCGAAGCGTCGTGTCCAGTACGTGACAGTCGTAGCACCAGTTCGCGCCGAAAATCACCAGGACGCGCTTGTGATCCGCCCTTGCGGCCGCCAGCGCCGCTTTCAACTCGGCTTGCGCCTCTCCCGGGTCGGGATACAGGCTCGTATTGGGCACCGCCGGCTGCGGTAAGCGGATCACGGGGAGCGGCTCCAGTTCGCCGCGTCCGGTCACCAGCACGCGCCACTCTCCTCCGCGCCGCACCCACACCTGGCGCGCGACAACTAGCGCCTTCTCCAGCGGACTGCCCGGACGGAATGCGATCTCGATGCGGAGCACCAGCCGCACCGTGTCCTCGGCGGTCGATTGCCGCTGCAGGATTTTGGGATTGATTCCGACCAGGCCCTGCGCCGCCAGCTTGCACCAGAACGCTGACTCCTCGGCCGCCGGATCGTCGCTCCTGCCCGCTGGCGTCTGCGCGAACGCGCCGGAACCCGAAATGTAGAGGGCACGCAGGCCGGCCTCGTCGCCCGCCAGCACCGCCGCCTTCCATCGTTCGAGCGGTTCGAATCCGCCATGGACGGCGCCCAGACCTACGCCCGCTATCACGAGTAGAAACACCGCCAGCGCACGCATGTCCCCATCCTAGCGTGCTGTGCGCTCACGTGGCGCACGCTTCAGCGTGCCGCGTCGCCACTCGTGGCGACGCTCTTGCAGGCTTACGCCGCTGGCCGGCTGTTCGCCAGCGTGGCCAGGTCCACGTCGATCTTCGGGAGGTGGCCGCCGGCGAAGGCCCGCGCGACCCGCTCGTCGCTGTCGATCTGCTCCAGCCGCTTGCGCAGGGCCTCGCGGCGGATGCAAGCCTCGAACTCGGCGAGCTGGCGGTCGATGTCGATCTTCTTCTTCCGCGAATCGGCCAGGTCCTCGCGATGCCGGCTCAGAAAGTAGGCGATGGTCTCGACGCGGATCTTGATCGAGCCCGACGGCTTGTTCTCGTCGATGTCCTTGAAGCAGAAGTAGGGCGTGCCGGAGTGCTCGACGATTTCTTCCACCACGGTGTAAATCGGCGCGTCGTGCCCTCACTTGAAGTTCGAGAGCTCGAGCGCCACCAGGTTCGGATGCCGCGCCACGTACTTGGCCGCCCACACCTTGCGCGACGTGTTCTCGCTGTAGGAATTCTTCCAAACGTCGGTGACGGCCATCGCGTGCGGAATGTCGCCGGCGCGCACCTCCTCGCCGAACAGCCGCTCCAGCATGTCCTCGTCGATGGGCAGCGAGTCCTGCGTGAAGACCGGGTAGCCGATCTTCTGGAACTCTTCGAGGATGTCGTGGTTGATGCCCGGGTCTTGTGATACGGGCGCCCCACATCGCCACCCCAATGCGAGTTCCACAGGAGTCGTTTCGGCCGGGTGGTTACTCCGGAGCCGATTCGATTTGCACCAACGACGGCGCAGTCACCAACGGAGCCGCCCGCCGCTGGGGCGCGCGCCACGAGTCAAGATAGGAGACCTTGTGCACGCAAGATACTGTGCATGAGCTCGCGCAGGGCTTTTCGGTCAGGAATTCACGGCGCACGTCCTCAACTGTGTACTGGGCGAGCGGTTTGCCTGGGTAGCCCCGCTGCTGAGAGCAGTAATGGACCAGGCCATCCTCGCAGATATAGAGATAGCGCGCGCCGGCCCGGCAGCGCCATTCGTGCTGGACTCCCGCCACCATGTTGTCCTGAAACCGGTTGAATCGTGAGTAACTGCGCGATCCCAGTGCCTTGATCTGAAGAAACACTTCGCGCTGCTCCGCGTTGAGCGGCTTCATCTGGCCCCACTGGTCGTGCAGGATCCCCACCGTCGAAGTGAACCCCAGTTGGTGGGCCCGCCGCGCTACCACCAGCGCGTCCGATGGCTCGCCCAGCGACGAGCCCAAAACTGTGTTGATGTTGACGTGGAACTCGGCGTGCTCCGCCAGCAGCCGAAGCTTGTGGTCCAAAACCTTCAGGCTCTTTTTCGAAACCGCCCCCGGAGTAACGTTATCGATGCTGATCTGCAGGTGATCAAGGCCTGCGCCGTTGAGCGCGCCGATCCGCGCCGCCGTCAGCAGGTACCCGTTCGTGATCAGTCCCGCGAGCAGACCGCGGCGCCGTATGCCGTGGATGACTTCGTCCAGGTGCGGCTGCAGCAGAGGCTCCCCGCCGCTGATCGTGACGATGCTCGTGCCCAGCGCCGCCAGGCGATCCACCCGCTCGATCAGCGACTCCAGCGGCACCGGTGGCGAGACGTGATCGTACTCGCTACAGTATTCGCACGCCAGGTTGCAACGCCGCGTCACCACCAGGTGCGCAAGTACCGGATGGTCGGTCGAGACCAGTCCTCGTCCGATCATCGCCAGCTCGCGCGCCCGTCGCCAGACGGCTTTGGCTCTGCTACGGAACTCCGTGCCCCTCGATCGCATCCCTGCTTCGATTTCACCACATCTTCCCCTTTTCCTCACGGGGCACTCGCCGTGGTGAGCATTTTTGAGGCTAAGTGGGGAAAAACAAGGGTTTATGGGTTTCCGTTTGCATTCGCATCTTCCCCATCGGGCAGACAAAACCCGCGTTTCGGCGGTTTTGGCTACCCTCTGCCACTAAGGGGCGGTTACGCTGGAGACACACTCTTGGAGGAGCGGATGCACAAGCCTATCAAATACTTCGAGAAGGGTCTTACTTATGTGGCCAGGGCCGCGTGGGCGGTCTTCGAGCGTGTCAACAGGATTCACCAGAACCCGTCATTCAAACCTAAGTGGGCGGATAAACCGCTCCTGAAATCCCATGAAAAGGCCAAGCCGCCGCTAGGTTGGCCGCGCGAGACCGACTCACTCTGCCCTAAGTGCGTTCCGGCAACCCGCAAGGAGATACTCGACGGCAAGAAGGATTACCGCGACCTTCTCCACGAGAAGGTCGGCGAGATCAAGGCTCAGATCGTCGAGCGCGATGGCCAGATCCTGATGGTCAAGGACTGCCCCATTCACGGCCACTTCGAGGACGTGATGTCGATCGACTCCGCCTTCTACCGGCACATCGAGGCCATGTTCCCAGGCCGCGACATGCGCGCTCACAACGACGCCAAGCTCCACAACCACGGCACCAGCACCATCACCCACGGCCGCGGCGCGGTGCTGACCATCGACCTCACCAACCGCTGCAACATGATGTGCGACCCGTGTTTTATGGACGCCAACCAGGTGGGCTTCGTCCACGAACTGACCTGGGAGGAGATCAAGACCCTCCTCGATAACGCCATCTCGATCAAGCCCAAGCGTCAGATGTCGGTGCAGTTCTCCGGCGGCGAGCCGACGATATCCCCCTACTTCCTCGACGCCGTGCGCTATGCCCGTCAGGTCGGCTACAACAGCGTGCAGGCCGCGACCAACGGCATCGAGTTCGCCAAGAGCCTCGAGTTCTGCCAGAAGGCCGCCGAGGCCGGGCTGCGCTACGCCTATCTCCAGTTCGACGGCGTCGGGAACGCCGCCAACTCACACCGCCGCGTCGGCAACCTGTTCGACGTCAAGTTGCAGGCCATGGAGAACCTGCACAAGGCGGGCGTCGAGATCGTGCCCGTGACCACCATCATCAACGGCATCAATAACGAGCAGGTCGGGCGCATCATCAAGTTCGCCCTCGACAATCCCAAGCGGATTCCGTTCTGCTCCTTCCAGCCCGTCTCCTTCACCGGCCGTGACGAGGCCATCACGGACGACCGCCGCCAGGCGCAACGCTACACGCTCTCGCACCTGGCGCACGACGTGAAGGCGCAGACCGGCCTGGGCGAGCCCACCCGGGACTGGTTCCCGCTCTCGTTCGTCAGCACCTTCGCCGATTGGGCCGACCTGGTTCACGGCCCGCAGGCCGAATGGGGACAGTTGAGCTGCGGCTGCCATCCGAATTGCGGCGTCGGCATGGCCATCATGGTCGACAAGGTGACCAAGGAAGCCGTGCCGTTCACCGCCTTCGTCAATGCCGACAAGCTGTCCAAGGACGTCGCCAGCGTCAACGACGCGGCACGCGGCAAGTTCCTTTCGGTTTTGGGCATGGCGCTGGCGCTGGCCCGCAACTACGACCCGTTCCTGGCGCCGAAACATTTCTCGCTGTGGGCGCTTTACAAGAAATTCGACAAGAGCTTCGGCGTCAGCGGCCGCGACTACGGCAAGGTCTCCGGCGACCGCACTCCCGAGGACATCGAGAGGCGCCGCCGCGACCGCTGGAACGTGCTCTTCATCGCCGGCATGTGGTTCCAGGATCTCTACAACTACGACTTCCGGCGCACCGAGCAGTGCATCATCCCCTACGCCACGCAGGAAGGCGAGATCTCGTTCTGCGCCTACAACACTGGCATCGGCTGGCGCCAGATCGTCGAGAAGATCCACATGAGCGCGACGCTGACCAAGTGGTACGAAGAGCACGGACGGCACGAAATCTTCGCCGGCGGCAAGAGCGTGCAGTTCGGCGCGGTCGAGCATTCGCTGGTGCTCAAGGATGAGCTGGTGACCAACGAGGAGCAGCACGATCTGGACGCCCTGGGCATCGCCAAGAATGCGCGCGAGGAGAGAGAGCGCCAGCGCGACGAGAACGCCCGCATGGCCAAACTCTACCGCAAGCACGTTCTCAAGGAGCCGGACGCTCCGGAGCTAGTGCGTATTCAGGTGGCCGCGCCGGCTCAGCCGCCCAAGCCCGCCGAGGAGCGCGAAGAGGTCGGCTCGTTCGGCGACTAGGGCAGGCAAAACTGCCCGCCCCACGCGTGGCGCAGGCGGTTTCGCCTGCGTCGCCAGCTCAGTCGCCCGTCTCCAGCCGCAGCGCCAGAATCTCCGGCAGACCGGCGGCGCGAATCTTCCTTTGCGCTTCGGCGACGTCGTACGCCACGCGGCGGTACTCCACCAAGCGCGCCTCGGGATCGTAGAGCAGGTACGCCGCGCGCGGATCGCCATCCCGTGGCTGCCCGACCGAACCCGGATTGAGCAGGTACCAGGTGTCCGCATCCAGCTTGATCGCCGCCTCTTCGTCCAGCCGCGGACCTTCGAGGCGCCGCACCCCATGCCAGTCACACAGGAAACCGCCTTGCAGATGCGTGTGCCCGAAGAAGGAAACCTGCTTCTCGAGATAGTCGCGCACCTGCGTAACTTCGAACGCCGAAATCAGGTAGTCGTCTTCGTCCAGCGGCGAGCCATGCAGGATCTGAAACGACTCGACAACCGCCGGCCCTTGGGGCAGGTTGCGCAGGTATTCCAGGTTCGAGGGCGTCAGCGCGCTCCCGGTCCACTCGACGGCCGCGCGCGCCACCGGGTTGAACCACTCCAGGGCTTCCAGTCCGGCGCAAACCTTGTCGTGGTTGCCCCGCACCTGCACGGCCACGTTGGCGCGCACCCAGTCGATGACCGCGTTCGGATCGGCGCAATAGCCCACCAGGTCGCCGCAACAGAGCACGGTGTCGTAAGCGCCGCGCGCGTGCGCGGCCACGGCCTCGAGCGCCTCCCAATTTCCGTGAATGTCGCTGATGATTAGGTAGCGCACAGGCGTATAAGGGCCACTTCCGGCGGCGCTCCGATCCGGGCGGGCAGGCCCACCGTCCCGATCCCTCGCGTCACCCAGATCGCGGACCGGCCCTGTCGGTACAGCCCGTACACGTACGGCGTGTAGAACCGCGACGCGCTCAACTGCTGATGCAGGATCTCGACGGTGACCTGGCCGCCGTGCGTATGGCCCGCGATCGTCACGTCCCAGCCTTGCCGGGCTGCCACGTCAAACACGTCGGGGTTGTGCGAGAGCAGGACGTTGGTCTCCCCCGGCACGATCCAACGCTCGGCACCGCGCAAGTAATTCGCGCCCATCGGCTGGTAATCGACGCCGGTGAGGTTCAGCGCGGCGTTCCCGAATCGCAGCCGGCTCGACTCCTGGCGCAGGAACCGGATGCCGAGCCGGGCGGCCTTCCGCGTCGCTTCCTCCTCCACTCTGGCGTAGATCTCGTGGTTGCCCAGGCAGCCCAGCGTTCCCGCGTCCGCGCGCAGACGGGCCAACTGCCCGAGGCACGTATCGAGCGGATCGCCGTGCGACGTGATCAGGTCCCCCGTTACCAGCGCCAGGTGCGCGCGCACGCCATTCGCCATATCCACTGCCCGCGCCAGCTCCCGCTCGCTCAGGAAGGGGCTCAGGTGGATGTCGCTGATCTGTACGATCCGGAGCCCGCGGAGATCGTTCGGCAGGTCCGGGATGGGGACATCCACTTCGCGCAGGCAAATTTCCCTCCGCTCAACCAGGATCCCAAAAGTCATCGCCGCCAGCGGCGCACCCACAAAAGCAGCGCCGGCCGCGCGCACGAAGTCTCGCCGCTCCTGGTTGAACTTCGGGATCCGCCGCCACAGCGACAGCGCCGCGAAAGCGCCGGCCGAGGCCAGCGACCACGCTAGGGCGAGCCCGCGGACCCAGGCCAGCGTCGAACGCGACCACAGTCCCAGCGTGTACGCGGCGTACGAGCCCACCACGCCCAGCACAACCCACAGGGCCAGTATTGCCGCGAAACCCCAGATCGCCAGGCGCCAGCCGCGCGAGCGGCGCAGCGCGCCGTACCTGCACACCAACTGGCAAAGACGGAATTGAACCCAGATGACAGCCCCCACCAACAGAAGTGCCGGAAGGTGCCGCCACAGGCGGGCAACGAGATGCATGCTCACTTCTATTGTAGCTGTGGGACAGGCCCCCGGCCTATCAGGTGCATTAGAATCGAAGGATGTCGCTGGTTGTGGTCGGTTCCGTTGCTTACGATGGCGTCGAGACGCCGCATGGAAAGGTCGAGCGGATGCTCGGCGGCGCTTGCACCTACGTCGCGCTGGCCGCCAGCTTCTTTACCGACGCCGCCGTCGTGGCCGTGGTCGGCGACGATTTCGCCCAGAAGGATACCGACCTGCTGACCAGCCGCGGCATCGATCTGGCGGGCCTCGAACGCGTGCCGGGCAAAACATTCTTCTGGTCGGGCGTTTATTCGCCCGATATGAACGACCGCACGACGCTCCGCACCGACCTCAACGTCTTCGCCGGCTTCAATCCCAAGCTGCCCGAGCACTATCGCGCCCAGCCCTACCTCCTCCTCGGCAACATCCAGCCCAGCCTCCAGCGCAGCGTGCGCGCCCAGATGACCGCTCCCCGCCTGGTCGGCGGCGACACCATGAATTACTGGATTCGCGAAACCCGCGACGAGTTGCTCGAAGCCCTGAAGAGCTGGGATTTTCTCTTGGTCAACGACGCCGAAGCCCGCCAGCTCTCGGGCCAGCACAATCTGCGGCGCGCCGCGCGGGCCATTTTCGAGATGGGACCGCAAACCGTCGTCATCAAGCGCGGCGAGTATGGAGCGGTCCTGTTCCGCCCCGAGGGCCACTTCATCGTGCCCGGCTACCTGCTCGACGACGTCTTCGATCCCACCGGCGCGGGCGATTCCTTTGCCGGCGGCTTCTGCGGCTACGCGGCCAGTCGCGGCCTGGATCTGAAGGATGGGGCTGCTCTCCCGGAGATCCGCCGCGCCGTCATCTACGGGTCGGTGATGGGCAGCTTCTGCTGCGAACAGTTCGGCGTGGACCGTTTTCGAACCTTGACCCGCGCGGAGATCGATGCCCGTTTCAACGAGTTCAAAGAATTCACCTGCTTCTAAGCGGAAGAGCGCGCCGCCCGCCCGCTCCGTGGCCGGCCCGATCCTGGTGGCCGTTCTACTGGCCGCGCTGAGCGCCGGCGCCGTCGCATTCTTCTACTCCCAGGGCTGCCTGCTCTATTACGGCGATGCCACCGCCCACGTGAACGTCGCGCGCCGCATCCTCGATTCGCGCACGCCCGGTTGGGAGCAGGTGGGAACGGTGTGGCTCCCGCTCCCGCACCTGTTGATGGTTCCCTTCGTCGGCATCGACAGCCTGTGGATGTCCGGCCTGGCCGGCTCCATTCCGTGCGGCTTCTGTTTCGTGTTGGCCGGCGTGCTGATGTTCCTGGCCGCGCGGCGCGTCTTAGCGGACGCGGCCGCCGCCGCGGCTGCCTGCCTGCTCCTCGCGCTCAACCCGAACCTGCTTTACTTGCAGGCCATCCCCATGACCGAGGCCGTGTTCCTGGCCTGTCTGGCGGCGCTGCTGTATTCCACCGTCCGCTTCCGCGAGACGCAATCCTGGGGCGCCGTCGTCGCCGCGGGACTGGCTGCGCTCGCCGCCAGCATGACGCGCTACGAAGGCTGGTTTCTCATCCCCTTCGTCGCGCTCTATTTTCTGGCCGCCGCCCGCCAGCGGCGCCTGGCGCACGCACTGATTTTCGGCGCCATCGCCGCGCTCGGCCCGCTCTACTGGTTCGCGCACAACTATTTCTTTTTCGATGACGCCCTGGCCTTCTACTCCGGCCCCTCGAGCGCCAAGGCGATCTACCAGCGCGCTCTCGAAGCCAACATGGCGCGCTATCCGGGCGATGGCGACTGGCGCCAGGCGTGGCTCTACCTGCGCGAGGCCGTCCGGCTTTGCGCCGGGCAACCGCTGGCCTGGATGAGTCTCGCCGGCGGGGTGGTGGCGCTCTTCCGCCGCGCCTTCTGGCCCTTGGCGCTGCTGGCCCTGGCGCCGTTGTTCTATATCTGGAGCCTCCATTCCGGCGCCACACCCATCTTCATTCCGTCCCTCTGGCCGCACAGCTACTACAACACGCGCTACGCCGTCGCCGCGCTGCCGCTGCTGGCGTTTGCCGCCGCCGCGCTGGTGACTATCGTCCCGCTGCGTTTGCGCAAGTTCGCGGTCGCACTCGTCGTGCTCGCCGGCATCGCCCCCTGGCTGGTCTATCCCCGCATGGAGAACTGGATCTGCTGGAAAGAATCGCAGGTCAACTCCGAAGCGCGGCGGGCCTGGACGCGCGAGGGCGCCGACTACCTCCGCGCGAACTACCGGCGCGGCGAAGGCATCGTCACTTCCTTCGGCGACCAGACCGCCATCTACCAGCAGGCCGGAATCCCGCTGCGCGAAACCTACAGCGAGTGCAACGGCCGCGCTTGGCGCGCCGTCATGAGCGCCCCCGAGCCGCCCCTTCACGAAAAATGGGCCGTGGCCATTTCCGGCGATATCGTCGCCCACGCCATCGACCGCCTTCAGAGGACCGGACCGCGATATGATTTAGTAAAGACCATTACTGTGAAGGGGGCCCCGGTCATCGAAATCTACCGGCGGCAGTGATGACGATTCCGTTCACCAAAGCGCACGGCGCCGGCAACGATTTTGTCCTGACCTGGGCCGCCGATTCTCCGCCCGCCGATTTGGCCGAAACCGCGCGCGCCATCTGCGATCGCCACACCGGCGTTGGCGCCGATGGCTGGCTGCTGGTCCGGGCGGCTCCCGCCACGGAATCCGATGCGGCGATCCGCCTCTTCAACGCCGATGGCAGCGAGCCCGAGCTCTCCGGCAATGGCACCCGCTGCGCCGCCGCGTTCCTCCTCGATATGGGCGTGGTCAAGGGCGACCAGATGCGCATCGCGACGGGCGCCGGAGTCAAACACTTGCGCCTGGTCGAACACGAGGGCCGGCGCTTCACCTTCGAGATGAACATGGGGCGGCCGGCTTACGCCCCGGCCGAACTGCGCCTGGAACTGCCGCTCGACGGCGGCATGCGCGAAGTCGTGGCGCTGTCGGTGGGCAACCCTCAGTGCGTCGTTTTCGTCGAGAACTTCGACCTCGACTGGCGCCGCCTGGGTGCGGAAATCGAGCGGTACCCGCATTTCCCCAACCGCACCAACGTCTCGTTCGTGCGGCCGGTCGACGCGCATACGCTCGAAGTCCGCTTCTTCGAGCGCGGGGTGGGAGAGACGATGAGTTCCGGCACCGGCTCGACCGGCGCCATGGCCGCCGCCATTCTGCGCGGCGTCGCTGAAAGTCCGGTCCGGGTCCTAACGCCCGCCGGACCGATCGATTTGCGCTGGGACAGCGACATCTATTTGACGGGGCCGGCGGCGATCGTGGCCGCGGGAGAGTTTTACACTAACTGAGACTCAGGAGGAGCGCTTGAACGATAAGTGGCAGCAGCAACTCGATGAGAGGATCCGCACACGCACCGCGCGCGTCGGCGTTGTGGGACTGGGTTACGTGGGCCTGCCTCTGGGCGTGGAGTTTGCGCACGCCGGTTTCCAGGTCACCGGAATCGACGTCATGGCATCGAAGGTGGAACGGGTGAACGCCGGGGACTCCTACGTCCTCGATGTGCCGAGCGATACGCTGGCGCCGCTGGTCTCGGCCGGCAAGCTGAAAGCGACCTGCGACTTTTCCGCGATCGCGCAACTGGACACCATCGATATCTGCGTGCCCACGCCGCTCCGTAAGTCCAAAGACCCGGACATGAGCTACATCGACGCGGCCTGCCGCCAGATCGCGGAACACATCCATCCGGGCATGCTGATTATCCTGGAATCCACCACCTATCCGGGCACCACGGACGAGTTCGTGCTTCCCATGCTCCAGAAGTCGGGCCTCCGGGTTGGCGAGGATTTCTTTCTGTGCTTCTCGCCGGAACGCGTCGATCCCGGCAACCCCAAGTACCAGACCGTCAATATCCCCAAGGTGGTCGGCGGCATCACGCCGGCGTGCACCAAGCTGGGATCGCTGTTCTATTCGCAGGCGCTCCAGACCGTCGTGCCGGTGGGCTCGACCAAAGTCGCCGAAATGGTGAAGCTTCTCGAGAACACGTTCCGCATGATCAACATCGGCCTGGTCAACGAGCTGGCGCAGATGTGCGACCGCATGGACATCAACGTTTGGGAAATCATCGATGCGGCGGCCACCAAGCCTTTCGGGTTCATGCCCTTCTATCCCGGCCCGGGCCTGGGAGGCCACTGCATTCCGATCGATCCCTTCTATCTTTCCTGGAAGACGCGGCAGACGGGCTTCGAGGCGCGCTTCATCGAGCTGGCCGGCTACGTCAACAGCCAGATGCCGCACTTCGTCGTGGACAAGGTCCAGAACGCGCTCAACGATTGCGCCAAGGCGCTCCAAGGCTCGCACATTCACATCATGGGAGTGGCTTACAAACGCGATATCGACGACCTGCGCGAGTCACCCGCGCTCGACGTCATCCACCTGCTCAAGCGCCGCGGCGCCCGGGTGACCTACAGCGACCCCTATGTCCAACGTCTTGCGGCCGACGGCCTCGATCTCTGCGCCGAACCGCCCGAAAAGGCGGCATCCGAGGCCGATTGCGTCGTGATCATCACTGATCATTCGACCTTCGACTATCCGGCGCTTCTCCAGCGCGCGCGCCTGATCGTGGACACCAGGAACGCCCTGCGGGGCCTCTCCTCCCCGAAGATCGTCCGCCTGTAGGACAAGCTTCAGCTTGTCCACGACGTGTCCCCGGCCTGTCGAGCGGCAGCACCGAACCGCGCGCGTAAGCGAGCGGATAACCGTGAAGCGGGGCGCTTAGTGCGCGATTGACAGGTACTTGTCGAACATCGCGTCCACGTAGACCGAGAAGCCGCTGGTTGCCACCGACTCGCCCCAGTACACCCGCCAGGTCGGGTTGAGGTGCCGCTTCTGCCACTCGAGCAGAAACTTCACCGGCATGTCGGGGTGCTTGGCGGCGTAATCCTTGGCCTTCGTCATGGCCGTAATAAAGGCCGCAGTCGAGTCCGTCTTGAGGTACTGGATCTGGAAAAGCTGCGTCTGGCCGACTGGCGACCACGTATCGGGCGAGCTCCCGAAGACACCCTCGGGCAGGTTGCTCGCGGGAACCTCGACCACCGAATACGTGAAGCGGCGCGACTGGCGCAGCTTCGGGGAGGCGAAGGTCGCCTCCCAGGCGGCCATTTTACCCCCCTCCTGGCCCTTCACTTCCTTCACGTCGAGGCTGGACACCTGAAGCAGCAGGCAATCCGGCGCCCAGCCCCGCGCCTGCTTGTACATCTGGTAGACCGCGGTGACCGCGGCAACCGGTTCGGCCGGTTTGACTTCCTTTTTGGCGGCGGGCTGTGGTTCCTCCGAGCACGCCCCCAGTAGCAATAAGAACGGCAGTGTCGCAACTACCCTGTGTCTCAGGTTCATATCAGGCCTATTCTAGCTCTCAAAACCGGAGACCGTAAACTCATTTTCCGCGGGCGAACCGGAGACCGGACCTGACCCCCCAGATGGCCACCCACACCGCCGCGGCAAGCCACGCCAGCAACATCGCAAACGCGCAAAGCCCCGCGGCGACGCTGCGCAGGGATGCCGGAACGCTCACCGCACGCACCAAGAGGTACCAGAGGACCCATTTTCGCCGCGGCGGCGATTCGGCCAGCCATCCAACCACACCAACAATGCGAGGCTCTCATGGAGGCAGACCCAGCGTAAGCTGAGCCCGGTCCTCCACCTCCAGACCGGCAAAGCCCCTGCGCTGACCGCTCCGGCAGGGAGCGTGCCGAACATGATCGCTCGAACCTGCTGCGGCGGCGGTACAATAAGGTCCCACCCGACTGCGGCCTGCCCCTCCTGCAGATAGGCGACAGAGCGGACCGATCCCGCCGTCACCTCCCGCGAGGACCGTTCGTGCCGGCCCCAGACATGGATCGACCACGCCAGCGACCCCAGCAAAGCCGCATCAATCACCAGGTTGGCGACCGGCAGCCAGTACCTCAGCCGAATTCCACGCATCGGCTCATTGGACACCGCCAGCCCCCGCCAGGTTCCCGGCCCTCAATAGTCTCCGGGAGGTCGCCCCCCTTGACCGCCGTGCTACAACAAAGGCGGGAGGCAACTGCTGGCCAGGGCCTTCGTGAAGTCCCGGAGTGCCAGAATACAAAACGAACCCAATCTCGAATAACACGATTCTGTTCAATAGGATACGTCGCGCTCGCCGGGCGATGGGCGACGGGCAACGGGCACCTTGTATACTGAAGTGAAGGGCTGGCTATGAGAACCTACTGGAAATTCGCTGCTCTCGTCGCGGTCATCGTCGGGGCGCTGGTGTGGCTGGCCGTCGGCGGCATCAGCGAAGACAAGACCTACTACAAGACGGTCGCGGAGCTTCAAGCGATGGGCCCGCACGCGCTGGGCAAACGGCTGCGGGTCGGCGGCGACGTCGAACCCGGCTCCATCGTCCGCAAGGGCCGGGAGGTTTCCTTCGTCCTGCGCCAGGACCAGCGCACCATCCAGGTCGTCTACGACGGTTCGGCTCCCCTGCCCGACACGCTCAAGGACGGGGCCCAGGCGCTGGCCGACGGCCGCCTCGGTCCCAACAGCGTTTTCCGCGCCAGCCAGGTGCAGGCCAAATGCGCCTCGAAATACGAGACGCAGCCGGGGCAGGCGCATCCGGCCAACATCCCCATCCGGAAGGCCGGCGTCTAGTGGAGAACCTGGGATCCCTGGCGATACTGCTCGCCTTCTGCCTCTCCGTCTTCGCCATCGTTGCTGGCGCCGTCGGTGGATGGAAGCGGAATGCCTTCCTCGTTCATGCCGCCGGCCGCGCCGTCTACTCCGTCTGCTTCCTGCTGACGGTCGCGGCGTCGGTGCTGGTGTTCAGCCTGATGACGGGCGACTTCCGGATGGCTTACGTGGTGGCGCACTCGAACCGCTCCATGCCGCTGCTCTACAAGTTCGCGTCCTGGTGGGGCGGCCAGGAGGGCTCGCTCCTGCTCTGGAGCTGGCTCCTCTCCTGCTATTCCACCGTCGTCGTCTTCACCAATCGCCGTCGCCACCGCTCCATGATGTCTTACGTCATCGCGACGCTCATGGTCACCCAGTGCTTCTTCCTGATCATGAACGCCTTCGTCGCCTCGCCGTTCAAGATGCTGGCCGTCGGGCGCACGATCCAGGCCATCCCGGATGGGCAGGGGCTCAATCCGCTGCTGCAGTATCCCGCCATGGCGATTCACCCGCCCATGCTTTACCTCGGCTACGTCGGCTTCGCGGTGCCCTTCGCCTTCGCCATCGGATCGCTGATCACGCGCCAGCCCGGTGACGAGTGGATCTACACCACCCGCCGCTGGACGCTGGTCACTTGGCTGTTCCAGAGCACCGGCATCGTCCTCGGCGCGGGCTGGGCCTACGCCGTCCTGGGTTGGGGCGGCTACTGGGCCTGGGACCCGGTCGAGAACGCCTCCTTCCTGCCCTGGCTGAGCGCCACCGCCTTCCTGCATTCCGTCATGATGCAGGAGAAGAAGGGCATGATGAAGGTCTGGAACATGGTGCTGGTCTCCGGCACTTTCTTCCTCTGCATCTTCGGAACGTTTCTCACCCGCAGCGGCGTCGTCAGCTCGGTGCACGCCTTCGCGCAGTCCTCAATCGGCGCCTGGTTCGTCGGCTTCCTGGCCATCGTGATCGCGGGCACCCTGTATCTGATCCTCGATCGCCTGGACTACCTCAAGACCGAAGCGCGCCTGGAGAGCGTGGTCTCGCGCGAGTCCAGTTTCATGTTCAACAACCTGATCCTGGTGGCCGCCTGCTTCGCCATCCTGTGGGGCACGCTGTTTCCGGTGATCTCCGAGTGGGCCACGGGCGAGAAGATCAGCGTCGGCGCGGCGTTCTTCAACCGCATCAACATCCCCATCGGGCTGTTCCTGCTCTTCCTCACCGGGGTCGGCCCGCTGTTTGCCTGGCGCCGCACTTCGCTCGATAGCCTGCGCCGGAACTTTCAGTGGCCGCTCATCGCCGGCCTGGTGCTGGTGATCGCGCTGTTCGCCGCGGGCATGCGCCACCCCTACGCGCTGATGTCCTTCGGCCTGTGCCTCTTCGTCGCCTGGACCATCGCCGCCGAGTTCTACAAGGGCGCGCACGCCATCGCCGTCAAGACCGGCCGCAACCTGCTGGCCGGCGCCTTCGAGCTCACGCGCCGCAACCAGCGCCGCTACGGCGGCTATATCGTTCACATGGGCATCGTGCTCATGTTCATCGGCTTCACCGGCTCGGCGTTCAACAAGGACTCGACCGTCGAGGTCAATCAGGGCGACACGTTCGGCATCGGCCACTACCAGCTTCGCGTCGTTGACTTGACCAGCGGCGACAACGACAACTACACCTGGAACCGCGCCGCCATCGACGTCACCAAGGACGGCAGTCCCCTGGGCACTCTCGAACCCGAGCGCCGGTTCTACAAGGCCAGCAACCAAGGCACCTCCGAGGTCGCCATCCGCCGCCGCCTCAACGAGGATCTCTATCTCAACTTCGCCGGAATGTCCGACGACAACCAGCGCGCCGTGATCCAGGCCTACGTCAACCCGCTGGTCTCCTGGATCTGGATCGGCTACTGGGTGCTGCTCGCGGGCACTCTCGCCTGCCTGGTGCCGAGTAGAATAAGATTGCAGTACGCGAGGACTCAGGTCCTCGGCGTCACCAAGAAGACCTATGCGCCGGCTGAAAAGTAGCCTTCTGGTTCTGGCGCTGGCCGTTCTTTCGCTGGCCCAGTCCACGACCCCGCTCGCCAACCCGCGCGTCCGCCGCCTGGGCGACCAGCTCATGTGCTTGTGCGGATGCGGCGCCACCGTCACCTCGTGCAACATGCTCGGCTGCTCGCATTCCAAGCCGGCGCGCGAGAAGCTGTTGGCCATGGTGAACGCGGGCATGTCGGATTCGGCGATCCTCGACGCATTCGTCAAGGAGTATGGGGTGCAGATTCTGGTGAGACCGCCTGCCCAGGGATTCAACCTGCTGGGCTACGTCATGCCGTTCATCGGCATCGCGCTCGGCCTGGTGTTCGTGTGGTGGGCGATCAAGCGTTTCCGGAAGCCGCTGGCCGTGGCCGCGGGTCCGGAGCTCGACGACGCCACGTTCGCCGCCTACCAGGCGCAAATCGAGAAAGACCTGGAAAAACTGGACCGATGATGCTCTTCGCCGCCGCCGTCCTCGCCATCGGCGTTCTGGTGTTCACGCTCGCCGTGCGCCCCCAGGACCTGCCCGATCCCGAACCCGTCTCGCCGGTCAAGCACCTGGAGGAGCGCAAGGCGACCGTCTACGACAACCTCCGCGACCTGCAGTTCGAGTACCGCGTCGGCAAACTCTCCGAAGACGACTACGCCCGGACCAAGCAGGACCTCCAGCGCGAGCTGGCCGCCGTCCTGGCCGAAATCGACAAGGTGCAACCACCCACCGCACGCGCTTCCACCGCCCCCGCACCGAACCGCGACCGTCAGGGAGCGGTCTGCCCCCACTGCGGAGCCCGCTTCCCGAATCCCATGAAGTTCTGCGGCGAGTGCGGCAAACCGATCCCCGTCGAGGCGGCGAAATGAGCAGCGTCATGCCTATGTGGCGCACGCACTCCTGCGTGCCGTGTCGAGACTCTTCTCGACACGTTTTCGCACGCAGGCCAAGCGTCGCCATGAGTGGCGACGCGGCACACAGGAGTGCGTGCGCCACGGTGCTCTTCTTGCTCGCCTCCTCAACGGCGTTCGCCGCCGTCGACGGCACCGTCGTCAACCGAACCACGGGCCGCCCCGAGGCCGGCGCCGATATCAGCGTCTTCAAGCTCACACAGACCGGCCCCGAGCTGCTCGACAGCGCGAAGTCCGACGCCAGCGGCCACTTCTCCATCAACCGGACTCTCGAACCTGCGCCGCACCTGATCGAGGTGCAGCACGCCGGCGTGACTTACAACACCATGGTGCCGCCCGGCCGGCCTTCCACCGGCCTCCAGTTGGAGGTCTTCGATTCCACCAAGGATCCCGGTGCGGCCCCGCTCTCGCAGCACATCGTTTTCCTCGAGCCCACAGCCCAGCAGCTCGCCGTCACCGAGACCTACTTCTTCAACAACGCCGGCAAGCGGACTTATGACGATCCCGATGGCACGCTGCGTTTCTTCGTCCCGTCCACGGCCGTCAAAGACAGCCTCAAGGTCAACGCGACCGAGCCGCGCGGCATGGCCCTTGAGCAGGCCCCCACCGAGACTAAGCAGAAGGGCGCTTACACGGTCTCCTTCCCCATCAAGCCGGGTGAGACCCGCATCGACATCAGCTACGCGCTGCCGGCCTCGGACCCCGCCACGTTCGCGAGCAAGGTCTATTACCAGGGCCCGCCGACGCGCCTGGTGGTCCCTTCGGGCGTCACGCTCCAGGGCGACGGCCTGAAGTCGCTAGGCACGGAACCCCAGACTCAGGCCACCATCTACGAGACCGCCGCTTCTGCGTTCGACGTCAAGGTGCAGGGGACCGGCTCTCTGCGCGCCGCCGCGCCCGCACCGGCGCCGGCAGACGAACCCGACGATTCCGGCGCTACCCTCCGCGTCATTGCGCCCCCCGGCTTCGAGGACCGCCGCCTGACGATTCTCGCGCTCGCGCTCGCTGCGCTCGCGCTCGGTTTTGTGCTGCTCTATCGGAAGAGCCAGGCCGCGCCCGCCAAGGGCAAGAGCGGCTCATGAAGTCGGTCGAGATCGCAGGCGTCTGGAAGTTCTACGGCGATTTCCCTGCCCTGCGCGACGTCAGCTTCGACGTCGAGCCCGGCGCCTCGATGGCGCTGCTCGGCCGCAACGGCGCTGGCAAGACCACGCTGCTGCGCATGCTGGCGGGCCTCTCGCGCCCCGGCCGCGGCAGCATCCGGATTTGCGGCGCCGATGCGCGCGACCGCGCGACGCGCCACTCGATCGGCATTCTCGGCCACGGCATCTCGCTCTACGAGGAACTCTCCGCCCTCGAGAACCTGCGCCTCTTCGCGCGCCTCTACGGCCTCGAGAACCCGGACCGCGCGGCCTCCGAATGGCTGGAACGCACCGGCCTCGAGAAGGTCCGCGACGGCCTGGTGCGCGAGTTCTCGCGCGGCATGCGCCAGCGCCTGGCCGTCGCCCGCGCGTTTCTGCACTCGCCCTCGGTGCTGCTTCTGGACGAGCCTTTCACGGCCCTCGACGACCGCGCCATCGCGCTGCTCCAGTCGCTGCTGCGCGACGCCATCGCCGCGGGCCGCACCGTCGTGCTTTCCACTCATCAACTGCGCGAGGCGCTCGATCTGGCGACCCACGTGGCGCTGCTCGTGCGCGGGCGCCTGGCCTTCACCGGCGCGCGCACCGCGGAAATGCTGGAGGAACCGGGATGGCTGTACCGGCAGTACGGCGAGCCCCAGTCCACGCCGGCATGAAGCCGCCGCGCCTGAGCTTCTTCCGCCAGAGCCTCACAGTGGCGTGGAAGGATCTGCGCTCCGAGATGCGCACCCGGGAGGCGATCAACTCGTCGTTCGCCTTCGCCGTGGTCATCCTGCTTTTGTTCAGCATCGCGTTCGAGCCCACCGAAGACGAGACGCGCCAGGTCTCCGGCGGCCTCCTCTGGCTGGTATTCGCGTTCGCCGGCGCGCTCATCCTCAACCGCAGCTTCGCGCGCGAGCTGGCCAACGATTGCCTCGACGCGCTGATCGCCGCGCCCATGTCCGGCGCCGCGCTCTTCCTCGGTAAAGCGCTCGCCAACTTCGTCCTGCTCTCGCTCGTCGAGCTCGTCTGCCTGCCCGTATTCGGCATATTCTACAACGCGCCCTGGACCCGGCAGTTCTGGCCGCTGGCGGGCGTCATCGCGCTCGGTACATGGGGACTGACCGTGGTCGGCACCGTCTTCAGCGCCCTGACCGTGAACCTGCGCCTGCGCGAGATGATGCTGCCCATGCTCCTCTATCCCATCCTGATCCCGTGCCTGCTGGCGGCGATGCAGTTGACCGCGCCGCTCGTGATGGGAGAGCCGTATACGGCCGAGCTGGCGCTATGGGTGCGGCTGCTGGTGGTGTTCGATGTCATTTTCAGCGCCCTCGCGCTGGCGCTGATCGAATCCGTTATGGTGAGGTGACGACTATGCGGGACAAAACGATCGTGGTGTGTTCCTGGCTCGCGGCTCTGCTGCTGGCGGGAAACCTGGCCATCATTCTGCTGGTGCTACCGGACGAGGCCGCGCAGGGCCCCATCTTCCGCATCATCTTCTTCCACGTGCCGGTGGCCTGGACCGCCTTCCTGTGCTTCTTCGTTGCCATGGTCTCCAGCAGCTTGTACCTGGTGGGGAAGGACCTCAAGTACGATTCGCTCGCCGCCGCCGCCACCGAGGTGGGCCTGGCCTTCGGCGCCGCCAACCTGCTCACCGGGATGATCTGGGGCCGCATCATCTGGGGTATCTGGTGGACCTGGGATGCGCGGCTGACCTCCATGCTGGTGGGCTGGATCATTTACGCCGGCTACGTCATGCTGCGCCGCGCCATCGAGGAGCCCACCGAGCGCGCCCGCCTGTCCGCCGTGGTCTCGATTCTCGCCTTCGCCGACGTGCCCATCATCTTCTTCTCCATCAAATGGTGGCGCACCCAGCATCCGCAGCCGGTGGTCTACGGCGGCGGCTTCCTGGCCCCCGGGTATTGGTACATGCTCTTCCTCAACTGGATTCCGATCCTGCTCCTCGCCCTGGTGCTGTTGCTGATCCGCATGCGCCAGGAACAGGCCGGCCGCGAAATCGACGCCCTCCGCCGCGAGGTGCATGCCTTCTGAAGGAATGGTGCCTATGATCGCAATGCTGATTCAGACCGCCGGTAATTTCACTCCCGAACAGTACAAGAACAACTTCGTGTTCCTCTTCTACGGCCTGTTGACGGCGTGGCTGGTCCTGCTCGCCTTCGTCGGCCTGCTGGCCGCCCGCGACCGCAAGCTCCGCCGCGAGCTGGAGCGTCTGCGCCTCATGCTGGAAGACAAGGGACCGCGCTGATGCTGGTTTCCGCGGTGGTGTGCCTGATGGCGCTGGGCATGCAATCGCCCCCCAAGTTCGGAACCACGGTTGTGATTCCGGGCGGGCTGCATGGCCTCGTCTATTACATCCCGCCTGGCACAAAGCGGCTCCCCGACTTCGAGAAGCTGAAACCGGTCGGATCGATCTACACGTCCTCGCTGAACGTTCCCCCACAGGACTTCCGCAACGGCTTCCCGGGTGTCACCCAGCGCTTCGAATGGTTCGCCATCGACTACACCGGCAGGTTTTGGATCGACAAGCCCGGCCTCTACACCTTCGTGCTGACCTCCGACGATGGCGCCCGGCTCTATCTCGACGACCAACTGATCGCCGACAACGACGGAGTTCATCAGCCCGAAGACAGGACCGGCAGCATCCGGCTCGCGAGCGGCATTCACCGCATTCGGGTGTCGTACTTCCAGGGGCCTCGCTTTTGGGTCGCCCTGGTGCTCGAAGTGGCCGGCCCCGGCGAGCCCCTCCGCATCTTCAGCACGGACGAGTTCAAGCCCCCGCCGCATCCCGACAACTGGCCCGGCGGAGCAGACGAAGAGAAGTGATCCTTAGCCGTCCCCCGGTAGCCGCGCCCAGCTCTGAAAGTTCGTCCGCAACAGGCGCTTCACATCGCGGTGGATCTCGGCGCGCGTGACTGCGCGGCCATCCTCAGCCAGCAACTGGAACGAATGGGCGAGGATCGGCGCGAGCGTCCGCCGCGTGTTCCGCCACTTGTAAATGACCTGCTCCAGGATGCGTGCGTCGGAGTGCTGCGGAATGAACGTCGTCCCCAGCATTTCCAGCCGCTCGCGCGTGATCTCTTCGACGACGGAAGGATTGTTGAGAAACCACCAGCATCCGAACGGCATCAGGTTGCTGAACTTGCGGGCATAGACGCAGAGCTCGTGCTGGTTCTCGCGGCTGAGCACGCTGACCAGGAATCGGTTGCCGGGGAACTTCGCGCACAGGCGCTCAATCGACCGCAGGTCCGCTTTCCCGGACCCGTCCCCCGCCGCCCGCAGCGCCGGATTCACTTGGTAGCGCACGCCGATCATCAGCGCCATGGGGAGATCGAGCTCGCGGCACAGCGGCAGGATGCTTTCCGTCAGCAGACGGTTGCGGACGCTGTCCTCCGGGTATTGGAAAGTATCGGGCAGCGAAACCGCCATGTAGACGGGATGCATGATCTGACACCACGCAGCGAGGTACCGGCGGACTTCCGGGAGCGCCTCCGAGGATTCCCCTTCCACCCGGTAGCCCTTGGCCTGGAGCAGCGGCCGATGTTCGGCCCACTTGTTGAGGATGCGATCCAGACGCAGGACGGCGTGAAACTGCGAATGGCGTTCGGCCCCCGACTCCCACAGCGGGGCCTCGTCGGGATCGAGCGGATCGTTGGTCATGACGACCTCGCTGACGCCGGCGATCTCGAGCACGCGGCGTATATGCGAGGGATAGTCCTGGGCGGCGAAGAACTCCCGCGCTTCCGTCAGGTCGGCCTTGCCCGTTGCGAGGCCGAACGCCTGAAGCACCGCCACCACGCCGCGCGTGGCTTCCGACACGGGCGCGTTCTCGACAAACAGCGCGCGCCAGATCGCGTCCGCCCGCTCGCGCTTCGCGAGGCCCCAGTACTCGGCAGGCGTCATGGGCGAAGAACGAAAGAACTCCGCCTCCAGGTAGTGGTAGGTCACCAGGTCGTCAATGCCCCACAAGCCCACCGCGCCCAGCGAGGGCATGAACAAGTGGGTGTGAACGTCGATGGCCGGGGTGGCCTTAATCTCTTCCTCGACGGCGATGCGGATCTGATCGGCGGTTAAAGATTCGGCGGATGCAGGTTCCATAGAAATGGACCATCCTCAAGCATACCGCCGCCGGTCCTAAACCAGGGGTGGCTACGTCGGCCGCACAAGTTCGGCAGGCGCTTCAGGCGTGCGTTCCATCAATCAGGAAATCGCCCAGCGCCGCCAGAGCGCGGACGTGCCGCATGTCGGCTTGCACCAGCTCGCTCATCGCCCGCTCCAGCGCCCGCGAGCGGTGGCGGTTGATTCCCAGGTCGGCGCTCTTCAGAAGATTCTCGACCACAAGCAGTCTCGCCTCGTAATCCTGCTTGGCTCGATCCAGCTTGTGCCGCAGCTCTCGCTCCGCCTTTGACGTCCCGTGGGCCCCATGATGGCCCGCGGCGCGGCTGGTCGCTGGCGTAGGCATCGCGGAAGCGAAGGACGCCAGCTTGTGGCTGCTTGTATCGGAATGAACAGTAGTCGTCATGTGCATTTCTCTACCCGGAGGACGCCTGGATCCGAGCGCGATCGCCCCAGCCGGGAACCGGCAACGGCAGGTTCACGGCGGCTAATCGGCCCAATTGGTCCGCCTACTTTGGGTGTAAAACGGCGCGCAGAATGTGGGGAAACAACCGCGCCTCTACGATAGTGTATCCCCTCACCGGCGCCTGCTTGTTGCACGAACGTGACGAGCCGGTTGCAGGAGAGTGAATTCTCCGCGCGTCGGTCGCCGGCCCTCAACGGAGGCCTCCGCGGCATAGAATAACTGTGGGGGCCGAATGCCAGCCAAGCGGATTCTGATGCTCGTCGGCGACTACGTCGAGGACTACGAAGTCATGGTGCCGTTCCAGGCGCTCCAGATGGCGGGACACAAGGTGGACGCGGTGTGTCCTGGCAAGAAGGCCGGGCAGACGGTGCGCACCGCCATTCACGACTTCGAGGGCGACCAGACTTACAGCGAAAAGCGCGGCCACAACTTCGCGCTGAACGCGACGTTCGGAGAGGTCAAGCCCGAGGACTACGATGCGCTCGTCATTCCGGGCGGCCGCGCGCCGGAATACATCCGGCTCAACCAGGATGTGCTGGCCATCGTGCGGCACTTCGCCGGGGCGGCCAAGCCGATCGCCTCCATCTGCCACGGCGCGCAGTTGCTGGCGGCGGCCGGCGTGGTGGCGGGCCGGTCGGTCAGCGCTTACCCGGCCGTAGGCCCGGAGGTGACGGCCGCGGGCGGCACGTACGTCGATCTGCCGATGGACGGCGCCCATGTGGATGGAAACTTCGTCACCGCGCCCGCCTGGCCCGCGCACCCGGCCTGGCTGGCGAAATTCCTGGGCGTCCTGGGAAGCAGAATGGAACCGTAGCGTGGGCATGCAGACTGCCGGTGGAACCACGTGGCGCGGGCTTCAGCCTGCCGTGTCGGCACTCGTGCCGACACCTTGGCGTCGAGACGAGTCTCGACGCGGCACGCACGAGTGCGTGCGCCACAGAAGCCCGATCACAATAGGACACTGATCATGTACGAAGACCTGGTTGAAGCGATCCGCCGCAGGGGCGCCATCCTGTTCGTCGGCGCCGGCGTGTCGAAGAACGTCGGCGTGCCCACCACCGCCGAGATCGTCAACGAGATCGCGCGGCAGTTGGATTACGACCCGTTGGCCTTCCGCTCGCTCGCGGACTACCGCACGCTGGCCGAGTTCTATCAGCTCAACAAGGGCACGCTCGGTCCGCTGCGGAGTTGGATGGACGTGAGCTGGCACCCGCACGACGTGGACGTGCGGAGTTCCGAGATCCACCGCCTCATCGTCGAGCTGTCCTTTCCCATCATCTACACGACCAACTACGACCGCTGGCTGGAAAAGGCATTCGAGGCTTACAGCAAGGAATACACCAAGATCACCAACGTCGGCGACGTGTTAAAAGCGCGCGAGGGCGTGACGCAGATCGTGAAGTTCCACGGCGATTTCGACGACGACGAGTCCATCGTCCTGACCGAATCGAGCTTTTTCGAGCGGCTGGATTTCGGGACGGCGCTCGACATCAAGCTGCAGTCGGACGTGCTGGGCCGGCCGGTGCTGTTCGTGGGATACAGCCTCTCCGACATCAACATCCGCTACCTCTTCTACAAGCTGCAGCGGCTGTGGGAGAATTCCAAGCTCGACCTGCTGCGCCCGCGCTCGTACATCTTTCTGGCGGCGGCCAACCCGGTGCAGGAGCGGGTGCTGCGCCGCCGCGGGATCGAGCCCGTGATCTCCCTGCACGAGCAGGCGGGCGAAGGCCTGACGGCGTTTCTGGCCGAGCTTCTGGAGCGGGTGACGCAGAAGTAAGGGAACCCGCCGCCCGCCGCCTGCGTAATCCCATGGGGAGCGTCCTATGTTCGCATTCGTACTGTGGCTGATCCTGCTGTTTCTGTGCTGGCCGCTCGCGCTGGCGGCGCTGGTCCTCTATCCCATCGTCTGGCTGCTGTTGCTGCCGTTCCGGATTCTGGGGATCGCGGTGGATGGCGTGCTGCACCTCGTGTGGGCGGTTGTGACGCTGCCCGCGCGCGCCCTGGGCGGCATGCGGAGCGCCTAGCATGGATATTTGCCCGCTATCTTCAGCAGCGTGCCGTGGAAGCGGTGGAACCAGGAAGTGCCGGCCAGGAACATATTGGGGCAGAAGCCGGGAACCACCGCGATGCCGTTGGCGCGGCAGAACTCGACCGCCCGCGGGCTGTTGGGCTTCCCGGAAGTGCCATACAACCAGACTCGGGCGATGCCCGCTTCGCGGCAGTCCTGCACAACCTGCTCGGCAACCTCGGGCTTGGCCATCACCAGCGCGCCCTGAACGGGCGGTTGAATCTCCTGGAGCCGCGCGTAGCAGCGAACGCCATCGATCTCGGTGGCGTTGGGGTTGACCGGCACGGCGTCGTAGCCGCGCTCGCGCAGAGTCCGAAACATGGATGCGTTGAAGTCCTTGGGGTCGCGGCTGGCGCCGACGACCGCGATGCGCTTTTGGGACAAGAAATCGGAAATGACCTGGCGTGAAGACTCGGGCATGGCCCATTATGGCGCAAGTTTGCTCCGGGGCGGTGCGGCCATGTAAAGTGGAATGATGTTCTTACGATTCCTCCTCAGTGTTGCCATCGCCTGCCCGCTTCTGGCGCAAGGCGTGAAGATTCAATTCGAGCCCGTAGGCGAAGATGTTGTGAAGGCCCGCCTGGAGCGCAACCCCGCCTCCAACGGCGAACGCGCCGCGGCGCTGCACAAGATTTTCGAAGAGGCCGGATGCACCGGCGCCATGCTGGCCGACCAGGAAGTCAGCGAAACGCGGCAGCCGAACGTCATTTGCACAGTTTCTGGCGGGACCGCGTCCACCATCGTCATCGGCGCCCATATCGACTTCGATCAAGCCGGTAAAGGCGCGGTGGAGAACTGGTCCGGCGCCTCCTTGCTGCCGAGTTTGTTCGCGGCGCTGCGCGAGACGCCGCGAAAGCACAAGTTCGTGTTCGTCGGGTTCGCCGACAGGGACAAAGGGCGGCGCGGCTCGAGCTTCTACCTGCAGAACCTCGGCCAGGAGAAAGATCAGATCAAGGCCATGATCGACGTCGAGGCGCTGGGCCTTGCGACGACCAAGGTGGAGCTGGACTATTGCGACAAAGGGCTCTCGCAGAAGATGGCCTCCATCGCGAAGTCGCTGAGTCTAAGCGTCGCGGGCGCCAACAGCGAGCTGATCGCGCAAAGCGACGCGCGGACCTTCTACGACGCCAAGCTCCCGGTGATTAGCGTTCACTCGTTGCACGGCGACACCGAGAAAATCCCGGGTACTTACGGGGACAACGTGTCGGCAATCCACATGAACGACTACTACGACAGCTACCGTCTGCTCGCGGCCTACCTGGCATACCTGGATCAGTCGCTGGACTAGCGCCCCGCAGCGGAATCAGATCGAGAGCTTGACCGCCGCGGCGAAGTCGTGCACGCGGCGGGGGCCGGACTCTTCCACGTGGGGCGGGCAGCCGTCCCGCAAGAGCTTGAAGTTCTCGATGAAGCGGGCGGCCAGCGCGTCGTACTTCCGGAAGTACTCCTCGCGGCTGCCCCAGGTGTTGGCCGGGTCCAGGATGTTGGCCGGGACGCCGTCGCAGGACAAGGGCACCTCGAAGCCGAACACCGGGTCCTCGCGGAACTCCACCTCGTTCAGCTTTCCAGCGAGCGCTTCTTTCAGCAACCGGCGCGTGTGCTGGATGCTGAGGCGCTTGCCAACGCCGAAGGGCCCGCCGGTCCAGCCGGTGTTGACCAGCCAGCAGGTGGCGCCTTGCTTGAGCACCTTGGCCTTCAGCATCTCGGCGTACTTGTAAGGATGGTGCACCATGAAGACCGCGCCGAAACAGGCGCTGAAGGTCAGCTCGGGCTCGACGCCCAGGCCGATCTCGGTCCCGGCGATCTTGCTGGTGTAGCCGGAGATGAAGTGGTAGATCGCCTGGTCGGGGGATAGCCGCGAGATGGGCGGCATCACGCCGGTGGCGTCGCAGGTCAAGAAGATGACGTTCTGCGGGTGGCCGGCCTGCTTGGGCGGCCAGTAGTTCTCGATGTAGGAGAGCGGGTACGCTGCCCGGCTGTTTTCGGTAATGCGGTCGTCGTTGAGGTCGAGCCGGCGAGACACCGGGTCGAAGGCGACGTTCTCCAGAATGGTGCCGAACCGGCGGGTGCAAGCGTAGATCTGCGGCTCGGCCGCTTCCGACAGCCGGATGACCTTGGCGTAGCACCCGTCCTCGAAATTGAAGATGCCGTTCTCGCTCCAGCCGTGCTCGTCGTCGCCGATGAGGTGGCGCGAAGGTTCTGCCGAGAGCGTGGTCTTCCCCGTGCCGGAAAGGCCGAAGAAGATGGCCACGTCGCCATGGTCGCCGACGTTGGCCGAGCAGTGCATGGGCAGGATGCCCTCCAGAGGCAGCAGGAAATTGAGGACCGTGAAGATGGTCTTCTTGATCTCGCCGCCGTACGCCGAGCCGCCGATGATGGCCAGCCGCTCGGCGAAATTGGCGATGATGAACGTCTCGCTGCGCGTGGCGTCGATGATGGGAGATCCGTTGAAGCCGGGCGCGCAGATGATGGTGAATTCCGGCACGTGATGCTTCATGTCCTCGAGCGTTTGCGGCTTGGAGAACATGGTCCGCGCGAAGAGGCTGTGCCAGGCCTTCTCGGTGATGACGCGGATGGGAAGGCGGGCTTCGCTGTCGGCGCCGGCGTACAGGTCCTGCACGAAGACGTCGCGGCTTTGCAGGTAGCCCTGCATGCGCGTCAGCAGCGCGCTGAATTTCTCGGCGCTGAAGGGGCGGTTGTACTGGCCCCACCAAACCGCGTCCTCGGTGGTCTGCTCGCGAACGATGAACTTGTCCGCGGCCGCGCGGGCGGTGTGCTTGCCGGTGTTGACGAGAAACGGGCCGAGGTGGGCGATGCTCCCCTCGCCGCGGAAAACCGCTTCCTCGTACAACGGACCGCTGGCCAGGTTCCAATAAACGCGGTGCAGGTTGTTCAGGCCGTGGTTCTGCAGGCCGTAGGCGCTGGCGTTCTGCGCCGCGATGCCCTGCGCCGGAGAGGGGATGTCCTGATAGATATTCATAGCCAGTCCCTCACGAGCTTGCGGTCGCCGAGGTAGAGTTCGTTGGGCGAGTTCGGGTCGAGCGCCCACTTCATGCGCTCGACGCCCTCCGTAATCTCCTTGACCGTGCCGCAGAAGCTGATGCGCAGGTGACCCTCCATACCGAAGTCTTTGCCTGGTACGGTGACCACGCGAACCTTGTCGAGCAGGAAGCGCGCCAGCTTTTGGGAGTCTTTCTGGTAGGCGCTGAAGTCCGGGAAGGTGTAGAACGTCCCTTCCGGCTTGGTGACCTGGATGCCGGTGAACGCCCGCAGCCGCTCCACCAGAATGTTGCGGTTGTTCTCGAGCGTCAGGCGCAGGCTGTGGATCGAGGACTGCACGCCGTTGAGCGCGCCCGCCGCGGCCCACTGCGCCGGCGCCGAGGGGCCCGAGGTCTGCTGCGACTGGATGTTCGTCATGGCCCGGATCACTTCCTCGTTGTCCGATACCGCCCAGCCGATGCGGAAGCCGGTCATGGCGTACATCTTCGAGACGCAGTTGACAACGACCAGCTTCGAGCTCTTGGAGTGGTCGGTGGCGTAGCTGAAGGCGTTGGTGGGCGTGCGGTTGTCGAAGATGAGACGGTTGTAAGTGTCGTCCATGATGAGGAAGATGTCCTTCTTCTCACAGAGAGCGACCACGCCCGCCACGAACTCGTCCGAGTAAACGACGCCCGAGGGATTGTTGGGCGTGTTCAGAATGATGGCCTTGGTGTAGGATCCGACCGCCGCGGCAATTTCCTCGATCTTGGGGCAGAACGAGCCATCCTCCGGAACCACCGGAACAGGCACGCCGCCGGCGAGCTTGACCATCTCCGGATAGGAGACCCAATAGGGCGCCGGGAAGATCACCTCGTCCTTAGGCTCGAGGATGGTGTACAGGACCACCATGATGGACTGCTTGGCGCCGTTCGAGGCAATCACGTTGGATGTGCCGAAGCACTTGTTGTAGTGCTCCTCGGTATAGCGGATGATGGCCTTCTTCAGGGCGGGGATGCCGTCGGGCGGCGTGTACCGCACCTCGCCTGTGTTGAGCAGGGCCGTGCAGTTGATGATGGCGTCAATGGGCGCGCGGCTCTTCGGTTCGCCGCCACCCAGGTGGATGACAGGTTCGCCCTTCTCCCTGAGAATGGCTGCGGTTTCGTTCAGCTTCAGGGTGGGCGATTCGACTATGGATCGGGCGAGTTGGCTGATGCTCACAGAGTTTCCTCAAGCTCGAAAGTCTCGATACCCGGTTCGCTCCCAGAGGCTTGGATATGCTCTCGCCGTTTCGGGCGTCACGAGTATTTGTACAAGTATAAAGGAGGTAGGGCTCCCGGTGGCAAGTGAAGATTTTTACATGGGGGGGGGGATGAGGGCTAGGGAGGGCGGCGAAATGGTGTCGTCGCATGCCGGTTCGCCCGGAGGGCTGGTGCCGCAGGACTGACAACAGGGGGCCCCAGAGGCGAGACTCTACTGAATCGGAACCGCGTACAGGGAGACGCTCCGGTCGTTGAGCACTGCGAGCTTCGATCCGTCCGGCGACAGTGCGAAGTCGTAGTCGCTCTTCGGAAGCAGAAGGACAGGCACGGTGAGGACGCATCTCTTCAGGGCTACACTGTAGACCTCGATGGTCCCGCCTGCCACTGGGGCATCCACATCAAAGACCCGAGCCATCCTCTCACCTCTTAGTCGCTGCACGCCAACTGCAAAAGAGACGCCGCTCTGCGCCACCGTGGGCAGCGAGTCTACGAAGTGGTTCCTCTCCGCGTCGTTTGACACAACGGCTTGGCCGCCGGCGTAGGAAATGGCTACGTCGCGGCCTTGTGTCACCAGCAACTTGTCGGTGACGAGGGTTGGACTGCCTGACGCAGCCGGCACACGCCTCCATGTGTTGCTGCCAAAAACGCTCAGCATGACGCCGTCCCGACTGCCAACCGCGAGCATTGTGTCCGAGATGGAATTCACCCGTCGCAGAGGCGGATCCTCGTCCCACGACTTCTTCTGTTCGAAGGTGCCTCCGTCCAGCAGTAGGAAATGGCTGGCGATGGCACCAAGTGGGCCTTGGCTATAGTAATTGAGCAGTACTGTTCTCCGGCTTGCTGAGACCCACATTCTAATGATCGCATCTTCCTGGGGATACAGCTTCGAGAGCTCAACCCGCCGGGTCTCTTGCAGGTGGGTTGAACAGACTCTCAGCACGTTGCCCGTTCGCACCAGGATTCCGCCGAAGGCGACATGGAGTTCCGAATCCCTGCGACGGGTGCCCCACTCCCTTTGGCACCGGGATTCCCCCGACGCCGCGCTCATCATGTACACTCGCAAGCGGTACCTGGATTCGTCGGGATTGTCGCGTGAGGAGAGCGGTCCGGGACCAGGGTACACTTCGTAGACAACAAGAGATTCCCCGTCCACAAAGGCGAGTCCGGCGCGACTGGGCTCCCTAAGCCACGGCTGGCTACGGTCCCGCATACGGCTAAGGTCGTGGATCGGCGACACGCTCCAAAGGGCGGGAGCGGTGCCCTTGCCAGCCCGCTCGTCAGCAAACGTAACCGGAAGCGTGCCGATCGAGAGGGCGAGGCATGCCAGTCTCGCGGTTCGTTGTATCACGGCCGGGGTATACCTCCGCTCCACCAAGTGTTGCCGCCCACCAGGTCAACGACGAAATGGATGATCGATCCGATCGGCACGAAGAATGGGTTGATGCTCACAGAGTTTCCTCAAGCTCGAAAGCCTCGATGCTCAGATCGCCCCAGACGCTTGGATATGCTTTCGCCATTGCGGGCGTCGCGAGTATCTGTACAAGCATAAAGGAGGTAGGTCTCCCGGTGGCAAGTGAAGAATTTTACATGGGGCCGTCGTCTACTGGCCGAGGACGGCGAAGCGGCTGATCGAATAGCCGAGCGCGGCGCCCATGAAGGTGTCCGAGACGTAATGCGCCCCCAGGGGAAGCCTGGAGAACGCGACCAGTGCGGCCCCGCCGTAGGCGACGTAAGGAACCCAGCGGTGGTTCCGGTATCGGCGCGCGACGACGGTGGCGATCGAAACAGCCGCTATGCCGTGCCCGGAAGGGAAGCTGCCGCTGCCCCGAAGCCAGTCGCCGTGGGTCTTGAACCAGGTATCGGAGAATCCTTGTTGCGGAGGGACGGAGGCCGGGAACAAGCGCCGGTCGGCGTCCTTCATGAGAATCGTGAGAACCTCGGAGTCGGCGACGGCCTCGCCAGCCAGCAGAGCCGTCTTCCACATCTTCGAGTCGCGCCGGCCCAGCCCCACAACCAGCAGGGAGGACGGCACCGCGACCATCCCGAGAGCCGTGGCCTTCCCGGTGAACACCTGCTTGAATCCGTCAAACGAGGACGTCCGGCGGAAGTAGGAAGCCGTGGGAGCATCCGCTTCCGCGACCAGCAGGGCGGTCGCGCCCACCACGGCGGCCGGCGCAATCCAGTTCTTGGGATGAGCGAGCCGGCGCGGGGACAGCCAGATGTTCTTCTGGTCGCTAAGAAGGTTGGAGGGCAGCAGCTTCAAGGAGACCGTCCGGTCGAAGTCTGGTTGCTGCTGGCCGGAGGCCGCCGAAGCCCAAAGGGTGAACAACAGGACCGCACCGAAGGAGCCCCGCATTACTCCTAGGCTACCGCGCAGAATCTCCCCGTGGCGCACGCTTCAGAGAGGCTGCTGAAAAAGTCCCCTCAGCGGTTGGGAGAGGACAAGCTGAAGCTTATCCCACATGGCAAACCAATGACTTGCGGCCGCACGTGGGGCATGCTTCAGCTTGCCCAGGGACTTTTTCAGCAGCCTCTTCAGCGTGCCGCCGTGGGCTTCAGCCAACGGTCCGGACGGCGAACTGAAGCTCGCCGCCGCACGCTGAGGAGGGTGCTGAAGAAATCCCGGAAGACAACCTGGGCCGCCGATGAACGCCGATCAACGCGGATAGATCATCTGTTTCCAATCGGCGTTTATCGGCGTTCATCGGCGGCCCGCAATGTTTTGGCCTTCTTTGCGAAGGCCAGGCCTACTGTTGCGCCGGCGGAGCCGGGGACTTCGGGGTGCCCTGCGCGCCGGGGTGCCTCATCATGCCGTGGGGACCGCCGGGCCCGTGCGGGCCAGCACCGCGGTGTTGAAACTCCTCCCGCATCTCGATGAGCTTCTCGCGCTGCTCGGGCGTGAGCGCGCCGCGCATGGCGAGACGGAAGTCAATGTTGGTCTTCTGAAGCGCCATCTGGGCGGCGCCGACCTCCTGCAGGGCGCTGTCGATTGCGGCCCGGTCGGGCGTCTCGGCGGCGAGCAGGCTGTGCAAATCGAGCCGCTTCACTTGGAGATCGGCCCGGGAGCGGATCTCGGTCTTCCGGAAATCGAGCGACTGCTGGCGAATCTTCGCCGCCTGCTCCTCGGTAATCCCGAGCCGCTTCCGCATCTCCGGGTTGTTGACGAGAAACGCCAACCTCATCCCCATCTCGTGCCCGCCCCGGCGATGCATCCCCATGTGGCCGCCGCCCCAGCCCTGGTGGCGCATGCCCATTTCACGGCCTCCGCCCTCGCCCCAGCCCTGGTGCATTCCCATTTGGCGGCCTCTCCCGCCCGGGCCGTCCGGACCGTCCGGACCCTGAGGCGCGGGCCCCTGGGCCAGAGCCAGCGCCGGGATGATGACCGCCGCAGCCAAAGTTACCGCAAGCTTCGTGTGAACCCTCATTTTGTTCATGACTCTCTCCGTCGCTTCTTACAACCCGGAAGCCGGTTGAAAGACTCGCTCCGAGCCGTGTTCCTCATATCCAGCGTACCGCTCAGGCGTAAAGCCGCCGTCTTCGACTTGTAAAGAAGTGTAAAAGCGGCCGGCGACGCCGTGCCACCGGTTGTGATGTAATTCTCCATAGTCGCTCTTGGAGGAATCATGACCGCAAGGAACCTGAGCGCCCGCTTGTGGATTGTGGCGGGCATCCTGGCCACGGGGATTTCCGCGCTGGCGCAAGACGAGTTTAAGGAGATCGAGTCCCGCGTCAACGAGTTCACGCTCGCCAACGGGTGGAAGTTCATCGTGCTCGAGCGGCACCAGGCGCCGGTGGCCGCCTTCCTGACCTACGCCGACGTCGGCTCGGCCCAGGATGCCAGCGGCCGCACCGGCCTCGCGCACGTTTTCGAGCACATGGCGTTCAAGGGCAGCAGCCACGTTGGCACGAACAACGCCGCGGCGGAGAAGGATGCGCTGGCGCGGGTGGACGAAGCCTACTACGCGTTGCGCGACGAGCGCCGCAAAGGCGGCAAGGCCGACCCGGAGAAGCTAAAGAAGCTCGATCGGGACTTCAAAGCCGCGCAGGACGCCGCGGGGAAGTTCGTCGTGCCCAACGAGTACGGCGAAGCGGTCGAGCGCGCCGGCGGACGCGGCCTGAACGCCAACACCGCGCCGGACGCCACCAACTACTTCTTCAGCCTGCCCTCGAACGAAATGGAGCTGTGGTTCTATCTAGAAGCCGAGCGCTTCGGCGACCCCGTGCTGCGCGAGTTCTACAAGGAGCGGGACGTGGTGATGGAGGAGCGTAATCTGGAGGAAAGCCAGCCCATCGAGCACCTGATCGATGAGTTCGAGGCCATTGCCTATAAGGCCCACCCCTATCATGAGCCCACGATCGGCAACCTGAGCGATCTCCAGAACCTCACGCGGCAGGATGGCGAGGCGTTCTTCAAGAAGTACTACGCGCCCAGCAACCTGATCAGCGTGGTGGTGGGCGATGTGACGCTGCAGCGGGTTCGGGAGCTGGCCGAAAAGTACCTCGCCTCCCTCCCCGCGGGCCAGAAGCCGGAGCCGTTGCGCACCGTCGAGCCGCCGCAGACCGGCGAACGGCGCATCACGCTGCGCCTGCAATCGCAGCGCGTGTACGTGGAAGGCTACCACAAGCCCGATATCAACGACCCGGACGACGCCGTTTACGACGCCATCGCCAGCCTGCTCAGCGCGGGCCGTTCCTCGCGCCTCTACCGCTCGCTGGTGCGCGACAAGAAGATCGCGACCGCGGCGGGCGGGTTCCCCGGTTTCCCCGGACAAAAGTACCCGGGCCTTTTCCTGTTCTACGCATTCGCGTCGCCGGGGCACACCAACGAGGAGGCGCAGAAGGCCATCGGAGCCGAAATCGAGCGGCTGAAGACGGAGCCCGTGAGCCAGGAGGAACTGGACGGGGTGAAGCGCCGGACGCGGGCGGGCATCATTCGCGGCCTGGGCGACAACTTCACGATGGCGCGAACCCTGGCCTCTTACCAGGCTTTGACCGGCGACTGGCGGAGCGCCTTCACGCGGCTCGAGAAGATGGCGGCCGTCACGCCCGCCGACATCCTGCGGGTTTCCAAGGCGACGTTCGTTTTCGACAACCGGACCGTCGCCGAGATCGAGCCGCTCGGGGCGGCGTCCAAGTAGGGAGGCAAACGACCATGCGCACCAAACTTCTTTCGACTCTCGTCATCCTGTTCGCGCTCGCGGCCGCGGGTGCCGCGCAAGAGCCGGCCGGCGGTTACAAGAGCCTCAAGTACCCGCCTCTGAACCAGATCAAAGTGCCCGTGCCGGTGCGGTTCGAGCTGCCCAATGGCATCGTGGTTTACCTGGTGGAGGACCACGAGCTTCCTAAGATCACCCTGCACGCGACGTTTCGCGTAGGCTCGCGCTGGGAGCCGGCCGCCAAGGCGGGGCTCGCCAGCATCACCGCAGCGGTGATGCGGACCGGCGGCAGCACCACCCAAAACGGAGACCAGCTCGACGAGGAGCTGGACCGGCTGGGCGCGTCGGTCGAGACCGGAATCGGGGAGGACAGCGGAGGCGCCTACGCCTCGCTCCTCAAGGAGGACCTGGACCGGTGTTTGGCGATCATGGCCGACGTCCTCCAGCACCCGGCCTTCCCGCAGGACAAAATCGACCTGGCCAAGATCGCCGAGCGCGACGACATTGCGCGGCGCAACGACAACCCGAACGGAATCGCTTTCCGCGAGTTCAACCGCGTCATTTTCGGCAAGGACAGCGCCTACGCCCGCATGGCCGAATACGCCACCATCGACTCCATCACGCGCGAAGATCTGGTGGCGTTCCACAAGCGTTTCTTCCAGCCGGAAGACCTGATCTTCGGCGCCGAGGGCGACTTCAATGCCGCCGAGATGCGCGCCAAGATCGAAAACGCCTTCGGCGGGTGGGCGCGCGGCGGAGCGGCGAAACTGGCGCCGCCGGCGGTGGATGACGCGGCCCGAAACCGCGCCGGCTTGTACTCGATCGACAAGGACAGCATGGAGCAGTCCTGGGTGGTGATGGGAATGCTCGCAGGCCGGCGAGACGACCCGGACTATTGCGCCCTGCAGGTGATGAACGAGATCCTGGGCGGCGGTTGGGGATCGCGGCTGTTCAGCAACGTGCGCTCGGCGCAAGGCCTGGCCTACGGCGTCTTCTCGAGCGCGTCCGCCGGATGGGACCGGCCGGGAACGTTTCTCGTGGGAGGCTCGACCAAGCCCGAGACGACCCTCAAGATCTATGGTTCCATCCGGGAGCAGTTGGAGAAGCTGGCGGCGGGCGGCGCCACGGCAGATGAGCTCTCGCGCGCCAAGGACGGCATCCTGAAAGGGATGGCTTTCGACTTCGATTCCACGGCCAAGATCCTCACGCGCCTGATGAACTACGAATACTACGGGTATCCGCGCGACTACCTCCAGCGCTTCCGGGCCGGCATCGAGAAGGTGACCCTGGCTGACGTCGCGGAAGTGGCCGCAAAGTACCTGAAGCCGAAGGAATTCGCGGTGGTCGTCCTGGGCAAGGAAAAAGTGTACGAGGGCCCGCTCTCCTCGCTCGGCCCGGTGGCCGCAATCGACATCGCGATCCCGCAGCCGAAGCAGGAGACGACCGCGGCCGCGACCCCGGAGGAGGCAGCCAAGGGGAAAGCGCTGCTGCGAGCCGCCCGCACCGCCATGGGTGGCGCGTCCCTGATGAAAGTGAAGGAGCTGGTGGAGGCGTCCGACGCCATCATCGCGACGCCGCAAGGAGACGTCTCCGTCAAGACCGAATCCACGGTGAACCTGTCCGGAAAAATGCTGAACAAGACCGTCATGCTGACCGGTGACATGACGGTCGGCTACGACGGGCAGGCGGGCTGGATGGGGATGGGAGGACAGACGCACGACATGCCTGCCTCCCAGAATGCCGAACTCAGCGCCTCGGTGCTCCGCCAGTCGATCGCGCTGCTTCAAAACTTCGAGAAGCCCGCGTACACAGTCCAGGCGCTCGGCCCGGCCGATGTGGAGGGCGCACCGGCCCAGATTGTCATGGTGAGCGACGCGGAGCGGGCGCTCCAGGTGAAAATCTACATCGACCCGGCGACCAATCTGATCGTAATGAAGCGCTACACGGCAGCGCTAATGGGCCCGCCGTCGGAGATCGACGAGTTGTACTCGGACTATCGCGACGTAAAGGGCGTCAAGGTACCGTTCAAGAGAGTGGTCAAGCAGGGCGGCAAGGTCGGCGCCGACATCACCGTGACGGACGTGCAGGTGAACCCGGGCGTCCCCGAGGCCTGGTACAAGAAGCCGCCCGCCAAATCACCGGCTGGGGCGGCGCCCCGCTGACCTTTCGGTAGTTGCGGAATAAGAACTCTCCAATCGGGCCCGGCGGTGTTATGCTGTCAACTGGTCGGGGACCTGGGGTGAAAAACCCGGGCGAGGAGGGTGTCATGAAGTTGGCTGCGTTCGGTTTTGCAGTTCTTCTCGGCGCCGGATCGGGCTTCGCAGCTTCCGAAGACCTGAACGGCGCATTCCAGGAATTCAAACAGGTACAGGCGCTGAATGATAGCGCCAAACTGAAGGAATCGGCGATCGCCACGTACGCGCTGGCTCGCAAGGTGGCCGAGGCGACTGCTCCGGAAGACGTCGACAAGGACGCCTTCGCCACAACCGTCGCCAACGGCAAGGCGGTCGAACTGTACATCGAATATGCGCTCCTGGCCGCCGCCGTCCAGGGCCCGGCGGCGACGACGGTGGACCTGCTCTCCACGCTGGAACAGCAGAATCCCAAGAGCAAATATCTCGGCGAGAATTACGGCCTCTACCTGGAGGCGTTGAGGAAGACGGGTGCGACCTCGAAGATGCAGGCGGTGGCCGAGAAGGGCCTTTCGAACTTCCCCGAAAACGAGGACCTGCTGCTATGGCTGGCGGACACGGCTTACAGCCACAAGCAGGCCGCACGCTCGCTGGGTTACTCCAAGCGGCTGATCGCCGTGCTGAACAAGCGCTCCAAACCGGAGAGCGTCTCTGCCGCCGACTGGGAGCGCAAGCGGACCGCGGCCCTGGGCCACGCCTATTTTCTGGCCGGATCCGCTCTGAGCGACCAGGGCCAGTACCAGGAAGCCGACAAGAACCTTCGCGCCGCTCTGCCACTTGCCAAAGGCAACGACGTGTTGAGAGCCCAGGTGTTGTACCTTCTCGGCGTGGCGAACTACCAGTTTGGCCTGATGACGAATAACAAGGCGATGGTGGTGGAAGCCGTCAAGTTCAGTAAGCAGGCGGCCGAGATTCCCGGTCCGACGCAACAGAACGCGGAACACAACGCCTACGTCATGGAGCAGCAGACCTATAAGATGCGCTAGCGCGGGTGGTGGTGAACGCGGTCGCGGGCGGGCCTGAAGCCCCGCCCGTATTCGCTGTCTCCGGTGCAACAGAAGGCCGGCCAAACACCAGAGCACGAGTAACGCTGCCGCCGATGCCCCGACTACCCGTGGGACCTTCCGATCCATGGCCGCGATCATCCCGCGCACAATCCATCCCATGCCAACGAGAAGCACGTCGGGGACATGGCAAGAGCTATTGCAGCCACCACATCGACTATTTTCTTCCCAGACCCATGATCTGTCCATTAGGTAGGACCCAGTTTATGGGCACGTAGTGCGGCGGCAACTCCGCCCAGGCCCTTTCCGTCTTATGGACGGAGCCGAGATCCCACAGGTAGTGATTGAATCCATCGGAGGAACCGATAGCGAACTGATAGGGAATATGCCTCGCGGAAGGGGACCTTCGCCAAAACCACTCATTACTCGGCAGCGCAGCTTTCGCAGATCGCACGAGGCGCCTTCGCTTCCTAAGGCTCAGGGCGAACACTGTCGTGGTAAGTGCTGCCAGTATGAGAAGTCCCGCAACCGTCAGCCATGGGACGTCGGCGGATGTGGCGACAGGTACGAGATGGAAAACGACAAATGCCATTACGGCAGCATACGCCAGTCCCCCCAGCCACATAATAGCTAGACTATTATCCCGCTGATTGAGGGCGTCCATCTCATCATTGGATCTCTCCCTCCGACAACGGGTTCCAATCGTAAATTGAAGGCGGCATGCGGGACAGGTGTGCCGGACCAGTTCATCTTTTCTGAGATCGAAAGAGACCTCAAAGGTCGGCACCTTATAGGTTGTTGTCGTCGAGGGAGCGGTCCAAATGATTCCGCCGGAATGAGTCTGGCTAACCGGTTGTGCACTTCTCCCGCAGGCGAGTTGCGCCTTCCACGCCCGCCCGGCGGGCAAGTCAAACCGTTCAGAAGCAATGGAGGCCAAAAGGGATCTCAGTCCGGGTGTATCATTTAGCATCGGGGTTAGGGGAGCTTTGTTCTCAGTGGCGGTGCGCTCCTGCGCCTCCCGCCGCCGAGCCCTCTCCGCGGCGCCCTTCTGCACAAGCTCCTGCCGGTTGCGTTGGCGCCTCTGCTCGAATTCCCGCTCCTCCTCCGGAGATCCCTTGACGACGCCACAGCCAAGACACTCGCCACACAACTCGTCGGCCACCGCGGACCGCAGCAGTTTCCGGCTGACGTCCCGGCGGACCCTTCCGGAGCCGTTACAGGTTGGACATGTCTTGGGCACCGGTTTTCTCCCGTCAGGGATACTACCACAGTCGCCTGGTTCACAGTCCAGACGGCCAAGACCGGACGCTTACCGAGAAGCCAGACTCGGCCAAATATCGTGTGGTGACCCGCGAGATCGAAGACCCCAAAGCCAGTGCAGGCGATCCCCAAGAACCATTCAGTTGATGAACTGGCCCGCTGCGCTCCGTGCTCTGCAGCAACCGGAGGGCTTTCTGGCCCGGGAAACGGCGAGCTTAAGCTCAGCGTTGCAAGCAGAAGCGGGCGCCACGGGCGAGGCTACCCGCCACCCTTGACCACGGCCTCTGCCTCCGCGGGCGTGAAGGTCTCCACCTTGGCCGAGATGTTCATCGAGCAGAACTTGGGACCGCACATGGAACAAAAGTGCGCGTCCTTGAAACCCGCGTCGGGCAGCGTCTCGTCGTGCATCGAGCGCGCGGTCTCGGGATCGAGCGAGAGCTCGAACTGCCGGTTCCAGTCGAAGCGGTAGCGGGCGCGCGACAGCTCATCGTCGCGGTCGCGGACGCCCGGGCGGTGGCGGGCGACGTCCGCGGCGTGCGCTGCGATTTTGTAAGCGATGATTCCCTGCTTGACGTCCTCGCGGTTGGGCAGGCCGAGGTGCTCCTTGGGCGTCACGTAGCAGAGCATCGACGCGCCGTACCAGCCGATCATCGCCGCGCCGATGGCCGAGGTGATGTGGTCGTAGCCGGGCGCGATGTCGGTGACCAGCGGGCCGAGCGTATAGAACGGCGCCTCGGCGCACATCTCCATCTCCTTTTCGACCTGGAGCTGGATCTGGTCCATGGGAATGTGGCCGGGGCCCTCGATCATCACCTGGACGTCGTACTCCCAGGCCTTCTGCGTGAGCTCGCCCAGAGTCTTCAGCTCGGCGAACTGCGCGTCGTCGCTCGCGTCGGCGATCGAGCCGGGCCGCAGGCCGTCGCCGAGCGAGAAGCTCACGTCGTACTTGCGGAAGATCTTGCAGATGTCCTCGAAGCACTCGTAGAGCATGTTCTGACGATGGTTCTTCACCATCCACTCGGCCAGGATCGAGCCGCCGCGGCTGACGATGCCGGTGACGCGCCGGGTGGTGAGCGGGATGTGCTGGACCAGCACGCCGGCATGGATGGTCATGTAGTCCACGCCCTGCTGGGCCTGCTCCTCGATGACCTCGAGCATGAGCTGGGCGGTGAGGTCCTCGATGCGCCGCACGCGGGTGAGCGCCTCGTAAATGGGAACGGTGCCGATCGGAACGGGCGAGTTGCGGATGATGGCCTCGCGAATGCGCGGGATGTCGCCGCCGGTCGAAAGGTCCATCACCGTGTCGGCGCCGAAGTGGACGGAGTAATGGAGCTTCGCGAGCTCTTCCTCCACGTTGGAGGTGACCGAAGAGTTGCCGATGTTGGCGTTGATCTTGCACCGCGACGCCACACCGATCGCCATCGGCTCCAGATTCGCGTGATGGACGTTGGCGGGGATGATCATGCGGCCGCGGGCGACTTCGGAGCGGACCAGCTCCGGCGCGAGGCTCTCGCGCCTCGCCACATACTCCATCTCACCGGTGAGGATGCCCTGCCGCGCGTAGTGCATCTGCGTGCGGACGGGATCGCTCTCGCGCCCTGCTATCCATTCGGTTCGCATACGGTTCTCCACGGAAAACCCCGCAGCCCCTTCTTCTATGCAGTCTACCAGCTTGTCCCGCCCTCGCGGCGGGATATTCAGCACCGAACCGCGACCGTCAGGGAGCGGCCACCCGAACACTTCGTGCACCCCCCGCGGCCTGGACAAGCTGAAGCTTGTCCTACCTATACTGTGAGGTATGGTCCACATCCGGGGAGCGGTGGCGGCGCTCGCTTTGGCCGCCTGCACGCTCACAGCCCAGATCCCGCAACAGGAGTACCAGTCGCGCCGCGAGAGTGCGCGCAAATCTCTCGACGGCGCCGTGCTGGTGCTGTTTGGCCGCGCCGCCGCGGAGATGGAGGAGCACTCGCCGGCGGTGATCCAGGAGCCGAACTTCCGCTACCTCACCGGCTGGACCAAGCCGGGCGCGATTCTGCTTCTTTCGCCGGCCCGCGAGATTCTATTCCTGCCGGGGCACGATCCGACCCGTGAAAAGTATACCGGGCCGCAGCCCGCGGCGAGCGATCCGGATATCCGCGCCGTCACGGGATTTGAGGAGGTGCTGCCGGTCGAGCAGTTCGAATCGCAGTTGGCCAAGGCGCTGGAGTCGAACGCGCACATCGCGGCCTTGCTGCGGGAGCCCTACGTCGCCAGGCTGAAGAGCCTCGCGCCGCTGCGCGAGTTGGCCGACGCGGAGAGCAAACTGGGGCCACAGCGCGCGAAGAAGTCGGTGGCCGAAATCGAGTTGATCCGGAAAAGCACGGACGTCGGCGTCGAGGCGCATCGGGCGGCGTGGCGGCGCATCGCCCCGGGCCTGTTCGAATACCAGGTGGCCGCGACCACGACCTCGCTCATGCTCGAGCGGGGCTGCGAGGGCAACGCGTACCCTCCCATCGTCGCCTCGGGGCCCAATGCCACGGCGCTGCACTACTCCGAAAACGCCCGGCTCATGCAGGCGGGAGAGTTGGTGCTAATGGACGTGGGCTCGGAGTGCGCGGGCTACGCCACCGACATCACGCGGACGGTTCCGGTGAGCGGCAAGTTCACCCCACGGCAGCGGGAGTTGTACGAGATCGTTCTAGGCGCGCAGAAGGCGGCGATCACCGCGGTGAAGCCCGGCGTTGCCATGCCGCAGCTCAACCAGATCGCTCGCGACTACCTCGATGGACATGGGCGGGACCTCAGCGGCGGTCCGCTCGGCCAGTATCTGACCCACAGGATCTCGCACGGAGTCGGGCTCGAAGTGCACGACCCTCCCTCCGCCTCTTCGACCGAGCCGCTGCTGGCCGGGATGGTCATCACCGTCGAGCCGGGCCTGTATATCCCCGAGGAAAAGCTAGGGATACGCATCGAGGACACGCTGCTGGTAACCGAGGACGGATCTCGCAATCTCAGCGGAGCCTTGCCGCGCGAGGCCGCCGAGATCGAGCGGGCAATGGAGCGCCAGTAAGGCTCGTAAGCCGTTCCATTGCAAGCCCAAAGAGCTAGGACCGAAGTTTCCCGGGTCCCGGTACTGAAGCCCGAATTTTTGCGTTCTTTCCGTCTGAATTGGGAATAGAATGAACTCGCAGTACCAAGTCCGCCGGGCTCCCCGGGGAGCGGGCGGCGGGGTTTAGGAGGCGATGGCCATGTTCGACACTCTCGACGATACGATGAAACAAGATGACCAGGCGGCGTCTTCGGTAGCGGCGCGGCTAGTGCCGTGGGCTGTGGGAATCCTGGCTACTGTATTGGTTCTGGGCGGGTTATATCTGGCGATGAAGTCACTTGGCTGAGCCTTGCCTCGGTGGTGAACCGGGGCTTCGCCTGGCCGGAGGGGTCGAGTTGTTTCATCACGGAGCGCACCAGGCCGGCATACTCTGGCCTCGGGTTGTAAGTGGCAAGAACCTTACCCAAGTCTTTGCCACGGTAAAGCTTAGAGTCACCTAGTCGGGAAGCGACCAGGCGGATAGCCTCCCGGAAGGAGGCAAACTGCTTTCTTCCCGAATCCCACCCGAAGATGTTCCTCCCGACCGCTGTTCTGCCGCATCCGGTTTCCACCATCGAAATGCTGGGGAGCAGACGCCAGTCCAGGCTGTGTCGGTCCGCGGCCTCCAAGAAGTCCGGGGCGAGGGGTAGCAGCGAGCTGTGAGCGTCCCGCAAGAACGCCTGCAGGAGAGAAAGCCGGGAATCGTTCTTATATACGGACTGGCTGGGCAGCTGGGCAAGGTTCGGCATGGTCGGCAGCCCGAGAAGTCCAGCACAAATGAGCAGTTGTCTCAATACGCAGCACCTCGATTAGAATCGGTCCCAGTTGCGAGCATTAAGTCGCGTTAAGAAAAACTACAGGCAGTTCTCATACTATACCACAGCGGAGGTCGGGGAAAACGCCCCAGATGAGGGTATAAGTCTTTGGAGACGGAAGGGTTGGAAACAGATGCGCCTCCGCCCGAGGCGGAGGCGCGCGAGTGCGAGGAGATGGCCTCTAACGGCTGATACTGCTGGAGCCGCCGGTCCACGCGACGGCGGCTGCAATGCCGCCCCCGGTGGCTGCTACGGCTGCTCCGGCGATGATCGCGGTGTGGTGGCCGCCTGAGACTGCGGCGGCCTTGGTTCCCCCGCCGCTCGCGGTCACGGCCTTGATGCTGATCACGTTGACAACGTGGGAGGCGGACTCGGCTGCCTGGGCGGCGGTATCGAGCGTTCCGGTCACTTCGACCACCTTGCCCACCAGCTTGCCAAGGTCGGAGCCAACCAGTTCGACCCGGACCCCGGCGGTCTTGTCCGTAAGGAAATAGTGGCCGTCACTCTCGGTGAGGACGCCGGTCAGCTTCTCGGGCGCCGCAGCGCCGGATGCCTGCATGGTGAAAGCTAGCGCCTTGCCCGGCAGGACCTGCGCCAGCAGAACGCCCGTCCCGTTCTTCACCTGAACCGCGCCGGAGATGGCGGAGACCTCGATGCCGCCTGCGCCCGTCAGATTGATCTCGGCCGCCGAGTGGGGCGCAGCCTGCACCTGGAAGCCGGCGGCATCGACCGCGTATCCCTGGCGGGCCTCAACTTGCGCCGCTCCCTGTTCGAGGACCAGACGGCTGTGGAATACCTTCCCGCGCGAGTCGCCGGCAAGCCGCACGCTCGTCCCTTCATACAGGCGCAACTCCGAGCCTGCGCTCCCGGTCTCGATCAGGCTTCCATCGAGAATGGTCCCGTCACCGGATACGCTGGCGCGGTCGATCCGGAAATCCCCGCTGGTGGTGGCGATGCCGATGGCGCCTCCAGCCGCCCAGGCGGCGCCCAGAACCACGGCCATAACCAGCGCGATGAGAACTGCCGATCTTGAAAGCATGTCTCCTCCTGATGAATCGGGCCAGCCCTTTGCGGCCTCTACTTTGAGGATCGGTAGCGGGGCTGCGAAGGGAGAGGGTAATAGGGCAAAGACGGGCCGCTGTCTAAGGGAAAGCTCTGAAGCGGACGCCGCCCAGGTTCTCCCGATGGGAGGCCGAATGCCTCCACTGCTCTCCCGCATCTCAGGCGCCGTCGCCCTGGCGGCGCTGATCTGGTGCCTGGGCGCGACGGCGGTCGCGGGTTGGGAGGACCACCTGGCGCGCTCCGGGCGCCGCGGGGCCATCGAGAGGGCGGTCCGCCTGGCGCCCGGAGATGCCAGAAACTACGGCGCCCTGGCGTCGCTCGGGGGCACGGACCGGAGCCGGAACCTGGAGCTGGCCGTAAGGGCCAGCCCATACAATTCACAGGCATGGATCGCGCTTGGTCTGGACGCCGAAATGCTAGGTGACGAGGCCCGCGCCGAGCGCTGCCTGCTCCAAGCTGCCCGGGTGGATAAGACCTACGCCCCCCGCTGGTCGCTGGCCAACTTCTACTTCCGCCGGAACAGCCCCGAGAGGTTCTTGCCGTGGCTGCGTGAGGCGGCGCGAATGTCCTACGGCGACCCGCGCCCGTTGGCCGCGCTCGCCTGGAATCTGGCCGGGGACTCACCGGAGACGCTGGCGGCCCTGAGCGACCGCCTGCCGGTTCTCGAGAGCTACGTTTCCCTCCTGCTGGACAATGACCGGCTGGGTCCGGCCGAGACGGCAGCCGGCAAACTGCTGGAGGCCGCCGGGAAAAACGCCGCCGGAGCCGTCCTCGTCTACTCGGACCGCTTCCTGGACGCCGGCCGGCCGGAGGCGGCGCTGCGCCTCTGGAACCGGCTGGCCCTGGAGCGGTTCATCCCTGGACAGCCGCTCGATCCGGATCGCGGTCCGCACCTGACGAACGGCAATTTCGACAGCGAACCTCTCAGCCGGGGCTTCGACTGGCGGCCGCAGGCCGTTGCGGGCGTGGAGATGGTCCGGCAGCCATCCGGGGCGGCTTGCGGTTCTCGTTCTCGGGAGGGCAGCCGGAATCCTGCATGCTCGTGCTCGAACGAGTCCCGCTGGCTCCTGGCCGGTCCTGGCGGCTGGCGTTCGAGTACCGCAGCGAGGGGATGGCCGGGGAGACGGGCCTGCGCTGGCGCACCATCGGGGAGGAGTGGCAGGCGCCCGCGAGCGAGGCCTGGAGAGAGGCGGACTTCGAGTTCAAGACCCCGGCCCGCGGCGCCGTCGTGCCCCTGGCGCTGGCCTACGAGCGCGCGCCCGGAACGGTGCGAACGACGGGTTCCTTCTGGCTGCGCAGGGTCCGGCTCGAGGCGGCGCGGCCCTAGCTGGAAAGCCCGGCGCGGCGGGCGCGGAAGCGGAAGGCGTACGGGTTGGTGTCCACTTGCACCTCCGTGAAACCGGCGGCCTCGAGACGCTTCGGAAAGCCGCCTGGATCCACCGGAACCATGGTGTCGAAGAGGTGGAGCAGGCGAAAAGCGAAGCTGTAAAGGCTGTCGGTGCCGGCGAAAACGGCGCCGGGACGAAGCACGCGGGCGACTTCGGCGAGCAGGCGATCCTGCATGGCCGGCGAGGCGACGTGGTGGAGCATGGTAAGGCACACCGCTCCGTCGAAGCTCGCGTCGGCGAACGGCATAACGGTGGCGTCCTCGCACAGGACGGTGACGTTCCGGCCGGCCACCCGGAGGGCAAGCGAATCGGCCAGGCGCCGGTCGATCTCCACGCAGGTCAGATGCGCGACACGGGGCGCCAGCAGATCGGTAGTGACGCCGGGGCCGGGACCGACCTCGAGGACATCCGATCCCAGTTCGACGCCCTCCAGGGTCCACGGCAGGATGTAAGCCTCGACGGTTTGCCTCCAGCGTTCCGAGCGGCACAGCCGGCGGTGCAGGAAGTTCATGAGCTTCGCCCACAGTCTACCAGAGGCTACGCCTACTTCACCAAGGCATCGGCGGCGTTGGCCGCCAGGATGAACTGGGTCACAGCGGGGACCACGTATTCGTTCTCGAACCACAGGAACGGCCAGTCGTCCTTCGACTCCGGGAAGTCCGGGTCCACGACGACGAAGCCCGGAACCAGGCCGCCCGGAATGAACGTGTAGTCGGCGCGGTTGTTGCCGTAGGCGATCAGCTTGGACCGGGTCCCAATGCTCGACACCCAGGAAACGCTCGAGACCGGGTGCGTCCCGAGCAGGTAGTTGACCGCCCGCAGGGTGTACTCGGGTCCCACGATCTTGGGGAACGCCGCGTGGAGGAAGTACATGCGGGTGGCGAAAGCGGCGACGGATCCGGCGCCGCCCCAACTGCCCGCGCGCATGGGCACGCCGAAGGGGTTGCGCGCCAGCACGGCGTCGAGCCCGGTCTTGTAATCGCCGACCGCGGCTTCGAGCTGGCGGGCGAAAGCCGCATCCATGTAAGGAAGCGCGCGCACGGCAATCCATCCCCAGCCGCCGATGCGCCGCCGGATCTCGGGCGCCAACTCATCGAGACGAGCGCGGTACACCGCGCCGCCTTTGGTCGCCAGCAACAGCTCGACCGCGGCCTTGATCTCCTCGTCCGTCAGTTCCCCGCCCGTGGTGTTGAAGGAGTGGAATAGCGACGGCGGACCTTTGTGCTCCTGCTCCCAGGCGCGCTGGGCGGTGGCGAGGCACTCGGAGGCGAGCGCGTCGTCGTAGCCGGCGAGCACGCGGCTGGCGGCGGCCAGGGCGGCGACGGAGGCGTACTGCAGCGGCGTAGTGCGCGTGGTGAAGGCCCAGCGATCGTCGGGGATCGTGGACTCCAGACCGTAGATCCTGCCGTCGGTCTGCGAGGCGGCATCGCCCAGGTGCGTGTACTCCTGAAGCGTCGGCTCGATGATGCCGGGAATGCTGTGGCCGATGACCTGAAACTGCGCCAGCACTTGCAGAACGCCGTGCTCGACTTGCTGGACCGCGTCCGGAATGCCGTCCGGCTTGCGGATCTCGACCGTGCGCGCCTTTTCGTCTACGGTGGTTTCGTCCCAGGCGAGGTGGAAGGTCTCGATGGCCCAGGCCAGGTCGATGATGGCGGCGTCCTGGCTCGCGGTGCGTATGTCGAAGTCGCCGGCGTCGAACCAGCCGCCCACGTTGAGGCCAGGGATGTGCTGGCCGGGCTCGAAGGGCGAATCGGTGGTGGGGCCCTGCGCGTAGCCGTCGAAGTGCTTGTAGTTGACCGGAGCCTGTCGGGCGTCGTCGAGATGCGAAACGCCGTGCCACACGCGGTAGGCTTCGCGCACCGAGACGTGGTCCATCTGGACGGCGAGGTAGGTGTCGAGGCTGGGCTGCCAGACGTGGTTGCGGTAAACATCGGGGGCGATGCGGAACGGCTCTGTGCGCTGGCCTGCGTATTCGATCGCGTAGAGGCCGGGCTCGCGCACCGCGGAGAAGTCGAAGCGGGCGTAGACGTAGCGGAGCCACTTGCCCCAGGGCATCGCGGGGCCTTCGAAGACCTTCTCATAGCCGGCTTCGGTGAGCTTGAAGACGCGCGCCGTTGGAGGCGGGTCGAAGCGCGGGTCGAGTTCCAGGACGGCGACCTTTTCGGCATCGGGGTGGTATCCCACCTGGCTGTGCGCGATGACCGGCGGACGCACCCAGCCGGGAATCACGTGCGGCCGTATGTGCCAGACCAGAGCGTTGTCGGTGCGGCCGGCGGGAATGAGGCTGCGAACCACGAACCAGCCGTTCTGAGCGCGGTTGCGGCCGTCATAGAGCGCCAGGGGGACGTCTTCGGAGGCGATGGCGACGCGCACTTGCGGATCTTCCGGAGCGAGCGTGATGCTGTGGCCGGAAGCCAGCGCCTGGGGCTGGCCCTTCTCCATCGGCCCGCTCGGATGGCGCGGGAAGATGCCGAAATCGCGGTCGAGGAGGTACGATTTCCCGAAGTAGGCCGAAGGCAGGAACTCCAGGTTGAAACCGGCGCGCCCCACGAGCGCTTCGGGCAAGGGCTGGTCGAGGTGAACGGCGACGCGGATGCCGTCCTCCTCCGCCGTGACTTCCAGGCGGTAACTGAGGCCGCGATCGGGATACGAGCAATAGGCCGTCAGCCGCCGGTTGGCCTTGTCGGCCACGCGCCGGGTGAAGACCGGGCCGGGATCCCACTGCTCGGGAGTGGGCAGCAGACGGACATCGCCGTTGGTGGCGATGCGATCGTCGTGGAGAATGATCTCGAGCGCGCTCATCTTCTGGTCGCCGAAGGTGCCGTCGAAGACGTTGTGGTAGAGGACCACGGTGAGGCCGGGCGCGTCGAGGGTGTCCTTGTCGGTCACCTTGAGGTCCAGCGCGAGGAGGGACGAGGCGGCGAGGAAGGCGAGGGCCGCTACGGTGGAGGCTTGTCTCATAGCTGCCTTTGAATTCTAATATAGTTGGAGCTTACAACAGATGAGATCTCTAGCCGCCGCCCTCAGCTTCGCGTCCGTCCTGCTCGCTCAGCCCCGGTACGTGGCCGACGCTCCGGGCCCCGGCAGCTTTGCACTCGCCGGCGCTACGGTTGACGTGGATGCGGACGACTACGCGGGCGTGGTGCGCGCGGCAGGCGATCTGCGGGACGACATTCGCCGGGTCACCGGCGCAACGCCCGCGGGCGTCAATACCATCCTGGTCGGGACACTCGGGAAGAGCCGCGTCATCTCCCGGCTCGCTCGCGAGGGCAAGATCGACGCCAGCCGGATCGCCGGCAAGTGGGAATCGTTTCTGATCCAAGTCCTGCCGGGAGCGCTCGTGATCGCGGGCAGCGATAAGCGCGGCACGATCTACGGCATTTACGATCTCTCCGAGCAGATGGGCGTCTCGCCCTGGTATTGGTGGGCCGATGTGCCGGTCCGGTATCGGGACGCTCTCTATGTGAAGCCGGGCACGTACGTGGAGGGGCCACCGGCGGTCAAGTACCGCGGAATCTTTCTGAACGACGAGCAGCCGGCGCTGACCGGCTGGGTCAAGGAGAAGTTCGGCAACTATAACCATGCCTTCTACGAGAAGGTATTCGAGTTACTGCTGCGGCTCAAAGGCAATTACCTTTGGCCGGCCATGTGGAACAGCGCCTTCAACGAGGACGATCCACTGAACCCGAAGCTGGCCGACGAGTACGGCGTCGTCATGGGGACCTCGCATCACGAGCCTATGTTGCGGGCGCAGCAGGAGTGGAAGCGGCACGGCACGGGGCCATGGGACTACACCAAGAACGCCGACGTCCTCCGCGCCTTCTGGGAAGAAGGCGTGCGGCGCAACAAGGACTACGAGAGCATCATCACGATAGGGATGCGCGGGGACGGCGATATGCCGATGTCGGCGAGCGCCAACACCGCCCTGCTCGAAGGGATCGTGGCGGACCAGAGGAAGATCCTCGCGGCCGAAGTGAATCCCGATGTTACGAAGGTTCCGCAGGACTGGGCGCTCTATAAGGAGGTCCAGGAGTATTACGAGAAGGGAATGCGCGTCCCCGATGACGTGACGCTACTGTGGTGCGACGATAACTGGGGTAACATACGCCGCCTGCCGACTCCAGCCGAACGGCAGCGGAGCGGCGGCGCGGGTATTTACTACCATTTCGACTACGTCGGCGGCCCACGCAATTACAAGTGGATCGACACGAACCCGATCCCGAAGGTCTGGGAGCAGATGAACCTGGCCTGGCAGTACGGCGCCGACCGCATCTGGATCGTGAACGTGGGCGACCTGAAGCCGATGGAGTTCCCTACGGAGTTCTTCCTCGACCTGGCGTGGGACCCGGCCCGTTGGCCTAAGGAGCGGCTGGGGGAATACACGCGGCTCTGGGCGGAGCGGCAATTCGGCCCGGCTCACGCGGCCGAGATTGCGGACATCGTCTCGGCGACTTTGAAATACAACGGGCGGCGCAAGCCAGAGCTGCTCGAGCCATCGACTTACAGCCTGGTCAACTACGATGAGGCCGATCGGGTGGTGGGCGAGTTCGACTCGATCGTCGCGCAGGCGGAGCGGATCTCGCAGGAGTTGCCCGAGAGCGCACGCGATGCTTTCTTCGAGCTGGTGCTTCATCCGGCGAAGGCCGCCGCGCAGGTGACGGAGCTTTACGTCGCCGTGGCGAAGAACCGGATGTACGCCGAACAAGGCCGCGCCTCAACCAACGATTGGGCCGCGCGGGCACGGGCGCTGTTTCAGGCGGACGCGGACTTATCGGCATATTACAACCACACGCTGGCCCACGGTAAGTGGGACCACATGATGGATCAGACGCACATCGGCTACACCTACTGGCAGGAGCCGCCCAAGAACTCGATGCCCGCCGTCAAGGAGATCGAGCTTCCGGAGGCGGCCGGGATGGGGGTAGCGCCCGATGCCCTGCCGCCGTTCGACGTATTCAACCAGCCGCGCCGGCACATAGACGTCTTCAACCGGGGCCGCGCGCCGTTCGAGTTCTCGGCGACCGCCAGCGCTCCCTGGATCGTGCTGAGCGCCACGCACGGCCGGATCGAGAAGGAGAAGCGGCTGTGCGTCAGCGTGGATTGGAGCAGCGCGCCGCAGGGTTCGGCCAGCGGGTACGTGGAGATTAGCGGAGCGGGCGGGCCGCCCGTCAAGGTACGAGTGGATTCGTTCAACCCGCAGGCGCAGGCCCTGAAAGGATTCGTTGAAGCCGACGGGTACGTCTCCATTGAGGCGGAGCACTATACTCGCAAGATCGACGCGGGCGAGGAGCGCTGGGAAAAGATTCCCGATTACGGCCGGACGTTATCGGCCATGAGTATCTTCCCAGTAACTGCCGCGAGTGTCGCTCCGCCGGAGAATTCTCCGCGCCTTGAATACCAGATGTACCTGTTCGACCCGCGAGAGGTCGAGGTCGAGGCGATTCTCGCACCGACGCTGAATTTCGTTCCCGGGCGCGGGCTCCGCTACGCGGTTTCCTTCGACGACCAGCCGCCGCAAGTCATCGATGCGCTGGCGCAGAACTCGCAGGCGGACTGGGAGACGTCGGTCAAAGACAATGTGCGCAAGCTGCGGACCGTGCACACGCTGGCCGGATCGGGCGCCCACACACTGAAGTTCTGGATGGTCGATCCTGGCGTCGTGCTGGAGAAGCTCGTGGTGGACCTGGGCGGCGCGCAACCGAGTTACCTCGGCCCGCCGGAGAGTTACCGCCGTTAGGCCTGAAAGCGATCGAGGGCCGCGCGGGTTCCGTATTCGTAGGCGTCGATCAGCTTGTCCCAGGCGGCGTCGGCTTCGGCGTCGATGAGCTTGCGCGCGGGATCGGCGTCGAACCAGGCCAGCGTGCGGCGGATTCCCTGGGCGAATGGCACGGTGGCACAGTAAGCGGGGACGAAGCGCTTGATCTTAGTGTTATCGAAGACGGTGCTGACGGCCTTGTCTCCGATCAGGCTGCCGAGCGCGTCGGGCAGACAGGCGGCGATGAAATCGGAGGCGATGTGCACCGGTTGCAGCTCGGCACCCGCGGCCTCGGCGACGATCCGGTAATACTGGTCCCAGGTCATGACTTCATCGCTGGTGATGTGGAAAGCGTGGCCGATGGCCTGCGGATGCGCCAGCAATCCCACCAGGCCCTTGGCGAGGTCGGAGTTGTGCGTGATGACCCACAGCGAGGAACCGTCGCCGGGCACGATGACTTTCTTGCCGCGGCGCATGCGGTCCACGACGGTGTAAGACCGGGTCCAACTGTTGACGGCAAGAGTAACTTGCGTGTCGCCATAAGTAAGTGACGGGCGCACGATGGTGATGGGGAATCCCTCTTCGCGATAGGCCTGCATGAGGCGCTCCTCGCAGGCGATCTTGTCGCGGGAGTACTGCCAGTAAGGGTTCGCGAGCGGGGTGGACTCGGTAATAAGATAGTGCGTGGGCGGCTTCTGATACGCGCTGGCGGAGCTGATGAAGATGTACTGCCCCGTGCGGCCGCGGAACAGCCGCAGGTCGCGCTCGATGTGCGCCGGCACGTACGCAGTCCAATCGACCACGGCGTCGAAGGATGCGCCCGCGAGCGCGGACGCGGCCGAGGGATCGTCAATATCCAGGGTGAGCGCCTTGACCCCGTGGGGAATGTTGGCCGCGTGCCGCCCGCGGGTGACAAGCGTGAGATCGATGCCGCGCTCGACCGCCAGCGCGGTACACGCGGTGCTGATGATTCCGGTTCCGCCGATGAAGAGTGCTTTCATGGGTATCATTGTGCCACGGCGGCTGGGTTGGCCTTGTACCAGGGGCAATCGGCGGAGACCGGGCAGGATCCGCACAGCGGCCGGGAGCGTTTGCAGAGTTCCTGGCCGTGGCGCTTCAGCAGCTGATAGGCGCGGAGGAGCGCGTCGCAGTCCGCGGGCAGTTCGGCCCGGATGGCCTCCTGCGCCGAGTGGTAACTGGCAGCCCAGTTCTTCTTCTCGTCGCCGAAGCCGAGACGGAGCGGCACCTGCAGGCAGTTGGAGGGCACCGCGGCGACGGGCGCCGTCCGGCTGAACAGCAGGATCTTGTCCGCTCCTGGATCGCCGATGGTGGGGAACTTCTTCAGCGCCTTCCGCGCCTCGGGCAGAGGCTTCTTCAGGACCGCTCCGAGGTCGCCGCCATAGGTGTGCTTCACGAGAGCGGCGACTTCCTTGAGGCGCGCCGCGCGGACATCGGGGACGATGCCACCCAGCCGCATGAGACCGGCGAGTTTTCGATCGGTCGCGGCGAGGATGTCGTCCGGGCGGAGGCCGACCTCGCTCCTGAGCGCATCGAAGCCCTTGGCGCAGGAGGCGTCCGTGGCCGGGTAGCCGCAGTTGTTGTGGAGAATCATCTCGTACGGGTCGGTGGGGCGCGGCGGACCGGGAGGTCCGTAGTGACGCTCGAGAGTGGCGAGTAGTTTGGGCAGGCTCGTCATTCGCTGCCTACAAGGTAGCGTAGGAACAACTCGCGCGTATAATTGCCTTGTGCTTGCCGTTTTCCTTCTCTGCGCGATCCTTGCCAGCCTGATCGCAACATCCCTCGGCGTCGCATACGTCGCCGACGCGGCGTCGCGCAGGCCGTGGCGGTTGCGGCCTTCAGACGTCATGGCAGGGCTGCTTGGCGCAGGTGTGGCATGGTTGACCCTGGCCGTGGTGGAGGATCGGGTTGGCACGTTTTCCGTGCTGGCGAATGACCCTTGGTACGTCGCAGTGCTGAGGACGCTGGGGCGGATTAACCCGATGCTGGCGGGCTTCGTGGGCGCCGCGCTGGCAACGTCGCTCTGGCGAGGCGGGTACTGGCTGATAATGCGGGACCGCGTCCCCGCCGAGCCGGTCGAAACGCCGGCCGAACCCGTGCCCTCGGCTGCGCAGGTTCGCTTGTTTCGGAGGCTGTGCGTCGCGATACTGCCGGCCGCCTGCGCGCTGCACGTCTGGGGATATGTCAGACTCGCCAGGCCTGGTGGATCGGGGCCGTTCTTGGCAGCTTTCGCCATGCTCCTGGTGTACTGGATGTTCGCCCCGGCCGGCGTCGGCTCGGGCTCGAACCCGCAGCCGCACTGGAGCGAGCGGGCTTTGAAATGGTACGTGCAGATTTACTTGTGGCTTGCGCTCGCGGGCATGGGAGCGATGGTGTGGTCGTCCTTCGACAAGGGAAGCGCCCTCGCTGCCCGGCTGGAGAAGGTGGGGCACGCGGTCTGGTTGTTGTGGCTCACGAGCATTCTGATGCTGGAATCGTCCAAAGGTCTGGGCTGGACGAAACGTGAACTGGTGTCCCGGAGAGAGCAGTTCCGCCCCGTGCTGGAGGCCGAGGTCAAGCGATGGTCGTCGATGCCGTGGGAGCAGATCGTCTCGGAGCTGGCTGGCGAGCGTAACGACCACAACTATCAGGTTCAGGTTGAGGCAACCACTACCAGCTCGAGGTGACACTCGTTGAGAACACTGACGACTACGTCCAAGTCATCGTCAGCGTGGACGACGGCAGCTTCTGGGCTGCGTGCCACCCGCTGACGACGGGCTTCCTGGTTACAAGCAAGCTACACCTCCTCCCCCGCATCCACGCTGAAGTAGGCGCAGTCGGGGTGGTGGAAGACGATCCGGGCGCAGGCCGATTTCGCTCTTGAGCGCATCGAGGCCCTTGGTGCAGGAGGCGTCCGTGGCCGGGTAGCCACAGTTGTTGTGGAGAATCATTTCGTACGGGTCGGTGGGGTGCGGCGGACCGGGAGGTCCGTAAAGGCGCTCGAGAGTGGCGAGCAGCTTGGGAAGTCTCATCGGTTCTCGAAAAACAAGTAATACTGATACGGCAGAGTGTCGAGCCGCTTGACAAGCGCAAAGCCCGCGTCGCGCAACTCGGCGATCACCTTCTCGCTGGAAAGTTTCATGGACGGCGGAGGTCCGACGGGTAGGGACTTCTCGTAAAAGTCGATCACCACGATGCGCCCTCCCGGCTTCAGTATCCTGGCAAGCTTCCGGTAATACGAGGCGCGGTTTTCGATGTGATGCAACACGTCGCAGAAGAAGACGATGTCGACGGAGCGCTCGGGGAGGCGCGGGTCATCGGGAGCGGCGAGCACGGTGGTCAGGTTCGCTGGGGCGTCCCTTCCCGCGATGGCGAGCAGTTTCTCGTCGATATCGACGGCGTAAACCTTGCCGGCGTGGAGGGCGAAACGGCGCGCGAAATAGCCGGTGCCGGCGCCAATGTCAGCGATAGCGTCCGTCGATTTCAGATCCAGCGCCATCACCACCTCGTGCGGTTTCTGCCACTCATCGCGGGAAGGGTCTTCGAGCACCTTGGCGTACTCGCCCGACGAGGGCGGGTGATGTTGATGGGGAACCTGCCCCAAAGCCACGCCTGCAAGAACGCACACGCACGCGCAAAACTTCATGGCTCCGTTCCCTCCTCCACACTAAAATACGCGCAGTCGGGGTGGTGGAAGACGAGGGCGCTGACGGTGGCTTCGGGGTCCATCATGAAGCCTTCGGTCAGGCGGACTCCGATCTCTTCGGGGCGCAGGAGATCGAAGATGCCTTGCTGATCTTCCAGGCGCGGGCAGGCGGGGTAGCCGAAGCTGTAGCGCTTGCCGCGGTAGCGGGATGTGAAGCGCTCGTGCATGGTCGTGGTGGGCGGGTCGGGGAAGCCCCAATCCTCGCGGATGCGGCGATGCAGCCACTCGGCGGTGGCTTCGGCGGTCTCGAGGCCCAGCGCCTGGACGGCGTGCATGAAGAGAAACTCGCCCGCCTCCTTGGCGCGCTCGGCGCGCTCGCGGATGCCCTCGCCGGCCGTCACCAGGAAGATGGCGATGTGGTCGCGGAGGCCGTTGACCGGATCGAGGACGTAGTCGCTCAGCGAGAGGCCGTTCTCGCGCGGCTGGCGGCCGAAGTTGAACGTGTGGAGCGGCGCGTTGGCGCCCGGCGTGAACAGGTGGATCGCGTTGCCGTCGCGCTCGGCCTCGAAGAACTGCCAGACGGCGCGGACGCGCATCCACTTCGCCGCGTCCTGCTTGACGCACTCGACGTTGTGGAACAGCTCGAGCGCCTTGGGATCGCGATCGGCCAGCAGCTTCTCGAAATTGCCCTTGAAGCCGAGGTGCCTGCCGTAGAGCATGTAGGGGTTGATGTAGCTCCAGACCTCGGCCAGGTTCGGCACGTCGCGGACCTTGCGGTCGAGCGTGGGGGCCGGAGGAATGGGGACGTCGGGGCGGACCTTCGCGCTACGCGAGGCGGCGGGGACAGTCAGCACGGGCGGGACCAGGGGGTCCCGCGCGGACCAGGGGGTCCGCCCCACCGTGTTGGCGGCGATGACGGCGTTGCGCGTGGCCGGGTCGGTCAGCTCGTTGAGGGTGCGGAGGCCGGTCATGGCGTCCTTGCAGTAGCAGACCGCGGTCGAATAGGCGGGAGCGATCTTCACGCGGGTGAAGCGCTCGGAGAGCGCCGCGCCGCCGACCAGGAGCGGCACCTCGATGCCGGCATCCTTGAGGTCGCCGGCGGTGATCGCCATCTGCTGCGCACTCTTGACCAGCAGGCCGGAGAGGCCGATGGCGTCCGGGTGGTGCTCGTGGTACGCGCGGATCAGCTCTTCGGGCGGCACCTTGATGCCGAGGTTGATGACGCGGTAGCCGTTGTTGGCCAGGATGATTTCGACCAGGTTCTTGCCGATGTCATGAACGTCGCCCTTGACCGTGGCCAGGACGATGCTGGCGCGGGCGGCGGTGTCCGCCTTCTCCATGAATTGTTCGAGGTGGTTGACGGCGGCCTTCATGGCCTCGGCGGATTGCAGCACCTCGGCCACGATCAGCTCATTCGCGGCGAAGAGGCGGCCGACTTCGCTCATGCCGGCCATGAGCGGACCGTTGATGATGTCGAGCGGGGCGGCGCCTTCCTTTAGTTTGAGGTCGAGGTCGGCCACCAGGCCGTCCTTGGTGCCTTCGACGATGTAGCGCGGGAGCCGCTCGTCCAAGGGGAGGAGGGACGCCTCCTTTTTGGTGCGCACGCTCTTGCGGAAATGGTCGGTAACGGCCGCGATGTGGAACTGGTTGATGGCGGCTCGCTGCTCGTGAGTCTGCTGGCGCCAGTCTTCTGGGGAGGTGATGTCGGGCGGGGTATTGAAGAGCAATGCCTCGGCCAGGCGGCGCTCCTCGATGGAAATGGAGGCGAAGCGCTCGAGCTTTTCGGCGTTGACGATGGCTAGGTCGAGCCCGGCCTTAGTGCAGTAATAAAGGAAGACGGAATTCACCACCTCGCGGGCGGCCGGCGGGAGGCCGAAGGAGACGTTGGAAATGCCGAGGACGGTCTTGACGCCGAGCTTCTCGCGGATGAGCCGCACGGCTTCGATGGTCTCGACCGCGCCCCCGATGTAGTTTTCGTCGCCGGTGGCGCAGGGGAAAACCAGGGCGTCGATGACGATGTCTTCGGCGGGGATGCCGTACTTCTCGGTCAGCAGGCGGACGGAGCGCTCGGCCACCGCCAGCTTGCGCTCGCGGGTGAAGGCCTGGGCTTGGGCTTTGTCCTCATCGATGGAGCCGACGATCAAGGCTGCGCCGTAAGCGCGGGCCAGGGGGCAGACGCGCTCGAACTTCTCCTCGCCGTCTTCGAGGTTGACCGAGTTGATGATGCTCTTGCCCTGGCAATAGGTGAGGGCCAGCTCGAGCGCGCGCGGATCGGTGGTGTCGATCATGACGGGCGCCTTGATTTTGCGGATCAGGCGATCGTAGAAGGGCGGGATGTCTTCGAGCTCGTCGCGGTCGCTGGATTGGAGGCAGACGTCGACGACCTGAGCGCCGTTGCGGACCTGGCGGCGGGCGATTTCGCTGGCCTCCTCCCACTTCTCTTCCGCGATGAGGTTCTTGAAGGCGCGCGAGCCGATCACGTTGGTGCGCTCGCCGACCAGCAGCGGGCGGTTGGACTCCTCGGCTTCGACCAGCTCGATGCCGGAGTAGAAAGACCGTCGATGGTGGATGGTGGATGGTGGATGGTGGCCGCTCGCGGACGCTCGCGGTTTCTTGCCTTCGACCATTTGGGAGAGCGCCGCGATGTGGGCGGGCGTGGTGCCGCAGCAGCCGCCGACGATGTCGATCCAGCCGTGATCGACGAAGCGTTCGAGCTCGCGGGCCAGCGACTGGGGCGTCTCGGCGTAGCGGCCCTCGGCATCGGGGAGGCCGGCGTTCGGGTAGCAGGAGATGCGGGTGGCGGCGATTTCGTTCAGGGTGCGGATGTGGTCGGTCATGAACTCGGGCCCGGTGGCGCAGTTCAAGCCGATCGAGAGCAGGCCGGCGTGGGCGATAGAGACGTAAAAGGCGTCGGCGGTCTGGCCGGCGAGCATGGTTCCGGTGGGCTCGATGGTGCAGGACACCATCACCGGGATTTCGATACCGAGCTCGCGGCGAAGGCGGGCGATGGCGAGAAGGCCGGCCTTGACGTTGCGCGTGTCCTGACAGGTTTCGAGGACCAGGAGGTCCGCGCCACCTTCGATGAGGCCGGCGGCCTGCTCGTAGTAGGCCTCGCGGAGGGCGTCGAACGTGATGCCGCCGGTGACGCTGATGGCCTTGGTGGTGGGCCCCATGGAGCCGGCCACCCAGCGGTTGTGTTCATCCGCTGCTTGACGCGCCAGCTCGGCGGCGCGGCGGCTGATTTCGCGGGCGCTGGCGGCGAGGCCGTATTCGGCGAGGACAATGCTGGAGGAGCCGAAGGTGTCGGTTTCGATGATATCGGCGCCGGCTTCGAGATACGCGCGGTGGATGCCCAGGACTACGTCGGGCCGGGTGCGGACGAGGTTTTCGTTGCAGCCATCGAGGGCGGGTCCGCCGAAATCGTCCGGCGTGAGGCGGGCTTCCTGGAGCATGGTCCCCATGGCGCCATCCATACAGAGGACGCGCGTTTCGAGGGCGTCGAAGAGGGCCTGCCGGCGTTGGAGGAGGGGCGTCATGCGGCTGATTCGATTCTATCAGGGGGCTTCGGGAGGAGCCGACCGGAGGCTTCCGCCGGCATACGTGACGAGTAGGCGAACGCTTTCCGGGGCACCTGGACCGAACGGCGGGACCTTCCCCCGCTGGTGATTCACGCCGTTGAGGCGCACTGTCCGGAAATGGGACTGGGTTCATGTTGCAATTTTTGATTTTCGTTTTTTGGGCGCGGGGCGCGGCGTGCCGGCCGGGGAAAATGCCGCCGAACGCGATGAAATTCGATGAGCGAAGACTGCGGCACCCAGCTTTCCCTCCGATGGGAGCGTAGCGCGGGACGGGAGAGGGGGCGAGGGGAGAGGCGGCGCAAGTGCATGAGAATCCGGGAGAAAGGTTATGAGGAAGTGTGTGAATGAGGATGTAAGTATCCAATGACGGGCGCGGCAGCAGGAGCGGCCGCTATTCCGGTCCGGAGGCTTCCCACAACGCGGACGTGTCGCCGTTCACGATGTCGCCGACGATTCGACCCCTTCGCGCCCAGGTGTTCCGAGGCGATGTCGGGACGCCGTGCCTCGCCGGGCCAAGCACGGCCACAGGGCGGCCCCGCCGAGTGATGGTGATGGGCTCCCCGGACTGCTCGACCTCGCGGAGGCAAGCGAGGCATCTGGCCTTGAACTCAGACGCACTCAGCACACGGCCCTTCATGCCCCTATGGTAGTAAAGGACGTGGTCATACGACCAGGTGGCTGCGACCGGCTGGTGCCGAGGGCGCCTCTGCTCCGTGATCTTCGAGATCCGGCGCGACGCGGACGGCGAGTATACCCATCTGGTCACAGCGTGGAAGGCCACGAAGGAGGAGCAGCAGAGCTATGCCGAAAACGTCTAGAACACGAATTTCCGCCGACGAGATCGCGGAGAAGGCTTCGCGAGGCGAAGATGTTTCCGCTTACTTCACCAACAAATTCACCGTGGTCAGGCCCGTCCGTCGCGTGAATATCGATCTGACCCCAGGCATGTTGCGTCGACTCGATGAGCGGGGCCGCCCGGCTTAACATCAGCCGGCAAGCGGTAATCAAGGCGTTACTGAGCCGAGCGTTGGACGAGGGGCAGAGCAGACCGCGACCGGCCAGAAAGGCGGGTTAGGGTGGGGCGGGGGGCACGGTAGGGGACTTCCCGCTCATCTGGATCGCTCCAAGATGGACCATCCGCCGGGAATTCGGGCCCGATTCACCTCACTCCTCACGCAGCGCAACCGAGCAGTCGACGGCCAAGGCCCGCCGCAGCGGTATGAAGACCGCAACCGGCGAAACGACCAGGATTACCAGGGCCGCTACAGCAAGCGTCATGGGGTCTCGTGCACCGATCTGGAACAACAGAGATTGCAGGAATCTCGCCAGCAGGACGCTGGCTCCGAGGCCGATTCCCAGCCCTGCTGCCACCGGAGCCAGGCTCTGGCGGAGAACCATGCCGCCGATCTGTGCCGGGCGCGCTCCCATCGCCACCCGGATGCCGATCTCGCGCACCCTGGAAGCCACTACGTTCGCGAGGACGCTATAGATGCCGGCGATCGCCAGTAAGAGCGCCAGCCCCGCAAATACCGAAAGCAGAAGAGTGTTGAATTTCCGCTGCGATTGCCACCGATCCACCGAGTGATCGAGCGGCCCGACCGTTTCCAGGGTCAAGCCGCGGTCCAGGCCGAATACCGTCCCGCGAATAGCGCTCGCGACGGCTTCCGGGGCGCCGGTTGTGCGCACGATCAGCGAAGCGCTTCGGCTTGCCAGAGTGGGCCAGAAGATCTGCGGCCTCGCACCGTTTTCGGCGCCGAGAGGCCGGTAGTCCGCCACCACTCCTACGATCTGGCAGCCGTGGCTCTTGTCGCCACTGAGTAGCCGCTGGCCGACCGCGCTCACGCCCCCGAAAAAGCGGCGTGCGAAGGCCCGATTCACGACGCAAAAGCCTTCGCCGCCTTTCGGGTTCGCGAGAGCCCGCTCGGTGGCTTCGAGATCTGCATCAATCAGCGGGCGGCCCGCGAGAACCGGCAGCCCCAGCAGCGCCAGGTAGTTCGGGCTGGCATTAGCGAAGTCCGCGATCGGGAGCGCGTTCAGAGGCGGGTCAGGCCTGCCCGCAATGTAGAAGTTGCCTGCCGAGACCCGGTGGAGAGGGAGGTTGTCGGTCAGGGCGGCGCCTGTCACGCCGGGCAAGTTCCTCACTGCTTCGAGAAGGGTCCGGAAGAACCGCGAGCGGCTGGCCTCGTTGGGGTAGCTCTTTTCGGGCAGCTCGACGTCGGCAACCTCCAGGCGAGCCGTCTGGAAGCCGATGCCGGTTGCGACCAAGTTTCGAAAGCTGCGGATCATCAGGCTGGCGCCCGTCATCAGGACCAGCGCCAGGGCCACCTCCACGGCGATGAGGACCCGGGTGCGCCGCTTGTGCCCGGCCGTAGCGCCCCGGCCTCCACCAGCCCGCAGCGCACCTTGGATATCGGACCGCGAGGCGCCGATGGCCGGCGCGAGGCCGCACAACACGGCTGTGAGAACCGCCGCCGCCGCCGTGAAGGCAAGCACCGTTCCATCGATCGCGATCAACTCGGGCCGCTGGATATCGGGCGGCTTGAGCGCAAGCATCAACTTCAGAGCCCCCCAGGCGAATGCCAGACCAAGCGCCGCCCCCGCGCCCGATATGAGCAGGGATTCCGTCAGCAGATGCGCCACGATGCGCACGCGGCCGGCCCCCAGGGCCACGCGGATGGCCATCTCGCGCGAACGCGACAGGGCCCGCACCAGCGTGAGATTCGCGAGGTTCGCGCAGACGATCAGCAGCAGGAACCCCACCGCCGCCAATAGGACGAAGAGTGCGCGGTGCAGCTTCGGAGATGTGTCCTCAGCCTCGAAAGTGGAGACGGCGGCGCTCCAGCCCTCGTCGAGCTGCGGGTTCGCCTTGGCGAGCCGCGCCGCGATGGCGGCCATCTCGGCCCGAGCCTGGGCCAGCGTAACGCCGGGTTTCAGCCGCGCGGCGACCAGCAGCTGACGCTGGTCGTTGTCGCCGACGGTCTTGAAGAGGCGTGAGAGCGGGACCCACACTTCCGGCTTCAGCTAGTCGTCGCCGCCGTCAGTAGAAGGCAGGTGAAACCTCGGCGGCAAGACACCCACAACTGTGTATATGGAATCACCTAGCCTGAGGGAAGCGCCCAGAGCGGCGGAAGCGCGATTGAAGCGGCGCTCAAAGTACTCATCACTCAGCACTGCGACCAGGCCGCCGGCGCGCTCTTCGTCTGGTTCAAAGAGGCGGCCCAGGCGGACACGCACGCCCAGCATGGGGAACAGGTCGGCCGCCCCAAACCCGACCGCCGTCGAGCGGACTTCTCCGTTCACAGTCTCGTTGAGCGACTTTTGCTGAAACGCCGCCATGCTTTCAAAGACGGTGTTAGCTCGCTTCCATTCCAGGTAGTTCGCGCGCGCGGCGCGCATGTGTGCAAAGAGCGGATCCGACGTAGTAGGGAACCGCTCCCGTACAAACACCAATCTGGATGGCTCGGGGTAGGGCAACGGCTTGAGAATGACTGACGTAACGATACTAAAGATCGCCGTGTTGGCGCCGATCCCAACCGCAAGGACCAGGATGCATGTCAGCGCGTAGGTCGGAGCCTCGGCAAGGGTGCGCAGGGCATAGCGGACCTCAGCGATCGCCTTCATCACACGTTTATGTTAACGCGGACGTGCGCTGGCGCCCTGAGCCAGTGGTCCCAGGGTGGCAGCCTGAGCCGACAGCGTCCTTCGCGGACTGGCCCAAGCTAGCGGCTCGCCTGGGGGTCGGCCCGTCAAGAGAACAGTTTGACGCGCCAAACCGGATAGAATCGGAGCCAGGGGCGGCGTATTCTCGAACTATGAACGAGCAACAAAAGATGCGGAAAGTCGGTGACCGCTCCCTGACGGTCGCGGTTCGGTTCGGGGTGAACCGGCAACAACTGTGGAAAGCCGTCGAGACTCGGGACGCGCGGTGGGACGGGAAGTTCGTCTTCGCGGTCGAGTCAACGGGGATCTATTGCCGGCCGTCGTGCCCGGCGCGGCGGCCGCGGCAGGCGCAGGTGCGATACTTCCCCGCCCCGGAGGCCGCCGAGCGGGCGGGCTTTCGGGCGTGCCGGAGGTGCAAGCCTCGGGAGGATTCGGGCCTGGCGCTGGTCGAGCGCGCTTGCCGGCGGATCGAGGCGGGCGTGGGGGCGGGGCCGCTGGCGGCGGAGCTGGGCATCACGGCGCAACGGCTGGCGCGGCTGTTTCGCAAACACCTGGGGATCACGCCGCGGCAGTACGCCGAAGCGCGGCGGATCGACGCGTTTCGCTCCGAGGTGCGCGGCGGCCGCAGCGTCACGGATGCGCTCTACGAGGCCGGCTACGGGTCGGGGAGCCGGCTCTACGAACGCGCGTCGGCGGAGCTGGGAATGACGCCGGCGACTTACCGGCGCGGCGGCGCGGGCGTGCGGATCTCCTACTCGGTGGTGGAGTGCGGGCTGGGGCGGCTGCTGGTGGCGGGGACCGAGCGTGGCATCTCGGCCGTGGCGCTGGGGAATGCCGAGGCGGGCCTGGAGGCGGCGCTGTTTTTGGAGTTCCCCGGGGCGGAGATCCAGCGGGACGACGACCGGCTGCGGCAGTGGACGAGCGCGCTGGTGAGGCAACTCGAGGGGCAGGAGCCGTCGGCGGAGCTGCCGCTCGACGTGCGCGCGACGAGCTTCCAGCGGCGGGTGTGGGAGGAGCTGCGGAAGATCCCCTGGGGACAGACGCGCACCTATGGCGAGGTCGCGCGGGCGCTGGGACAGCCGCGAGCGGCGCGGGCGGTGGCTCGCGCCTGCGCCACGAATCCGGCCGCGCTGGCGATTCCGTGCCACCGCGTGGTTCCGGCAGGCGGCGGCGTGGGCGGGTATCGCTGGGGCGCGGTCCGGAAGGCACGGCTGATCGAGGCGGAGGCGGGGTGTTCGCCCAGAAGCTGAGAGTGGCGCTGGTGGCGGGAGGGGTCGAGATCCCGGCGCCGAAGGCGTGGCTCGACCAGTTCTTCATGCGGGACTTCACGGGGTCGAGCGCGTTCGACGAGACGCTGGCGGCGGGCGACGGGGAGCTGGAGGCGGGCTTCGGCGTCGAGCCTAGCGAGGCCAGGGCCCAGTTCGAGAAATGGCTGCGGGGACGGAAGATGATTGGGCCGGAGGCCGAGGTGAGCGTGCGGCCGGCGTGAGGGACTTCTGCCCGCGCGTTTCCCAGGCGTGGTAGGATAGGCTCTTTTGATGGGTCCGGAAAATCATGGCCGGGTCTCGCCCCTGACCTGTAGAGCGCTGGCCGGAATCGAGGCTGGGATATTTGGGGGGACGGCCATGTTCGGCTGGCTGGCTGTCAGCTCGCTGGTGGACTTGCGTTCGATCTGGATGGCGCCGAACCTGATTGGTTCGACGTTGAGAGGGCAGCCGGCGCTCGAGCGCGGTTTCGGCTGGGCCACGGTCCTGGGTCTGAGCCTGCACTTCGCGGTCTCGGGCCTGATCGGGATGACATTCGGCCTGCTGGTGGGCAACGCGGCGAGGCGCCTTCGGGTGACCTTGCTGGGGATGCTGACCGGGCTGGTCTGGTACTATTTTTCCCAGGCTCTGTTTTTGAAGAAGCTGGGCGTATTCGTTACGCTATACAGTCCGCCGCGGACGCTGCTGCTGGCGCACCTGATGTACGGGCTGGCGCTGGGCTGGTTTCCGAGCGGACTCCGTTCGGTCACACGATCCTTCCTCGGGGAGACGGCTCCTGCGGAGATGCTTGAAACGGACGCGACCCCGGACGCCGTCGAATAGAGAGCGTTGCGTCAAGCGGTTCGCAGAATCCGAAGTGCTAGAATAAATGATTCAATCTGCGCAGGATGGCGACCATCGGGTGAAACGCCGGGAGCTGGCATCACGTCTGAGTAGGCGCGCAGAGTGGAGAGGAACTGAGTCCGCATGAGGTTTGACAGGCCCGACGGGTGCCTGTGGGTACTCTTCGTCTGCGCGTGCTGCCTGACTGCCAAGGCGCAGTCGCAGCCGTCCCCGCCCCAGCAACCCAACCAGCAGCAACAGCAGCAGCCGAGTCCCTTCGAAACGGTGCCGCAAGCGCCGGAGAAGGCGCCCGCGCCGGTGCAGAAGCCTCCCGCACCGGGGGGCCAGAAGGCGCCGTTCGAAACACCGCGGGCCGCCCAGCCGGCCGCTCCCAATCTGAGCGTGATCGAAGCTATCGAGTTCCGCGGCGCGCGGCGCGTGCCGCAGGACACGCTGAAGGCGATGATCTTCAGCAGGAAGGGCGACCGCTACGAACCGGAGTCCCTGCGCCGCGACTTCATGGCCCTGTGGAATACGGGCCGCTTCGACGATATCCGGATCGAGACCGAGCCGGGCACAACGGGCCTGATCGTCCGGTTCGTGCTGGTGGAGCGGCAGGTGATCCGCTCGATCAAGTACGAGGGCATGAAATCGGTGACGCTGTCGGAGCTGCTGGACCGGTACAAGGAGCGCAAGGTCGGGCTCTCGGTCGAGTCGCAGTACGACCCGAACAAGGTACAGCGGGCGGCCGTGATCATCAAAGAGTACCTGGCCGAGCGCGGCCGGCAGTACGCGGAAGTGGTTCCGGAGCTGCACCAGATCCCGCCTTCCTCGATCGAGATCACGTTCCAGGTGAACGAAGGGCCCAAGGTGAAAGTGGGCAAGATCGACATCCAGGGGAACAAGGCGTTCAGCCATCGCCAGGTGGTGCGCGCCATGAAGAACCTGCGGCCTATGGGGATTCCGGACTCGATTCTGTTCGAGAACCTGTTCGCCAAAACGTACGACCTGGCCAAGCTGGAAGAGGACAAGTCCCGCATCCAGGACTTCTACCAGACGCACGGTTACTTCGCCGCCAAGGTGCTCGACCAGAAAGTGACGCTGCGCAACGTGCCCGCGGGGAAGTTCAAGATACCGTTCATCTACACGCCCAAGCCAGGGATTAACGCCGACATTACCCTGCCGTTGGAGGAGGGCCTGCTATACCGGCTGCGCAACGTGAACTACGTGGGCGTGAAACTGTTCCGGGTGCCCGAGAGCCTGACCACATCCATGTTCCGCATGAAGCAGGGCGACGTGTTCTCCACCGAGAAGCTGCGCAAAGGCATGGAGAACCTGCGCGATCTTTACGGCAGCTTCGGCTACATCGACTTCGTCCCGGAGCCGCTGCCGGAGGTGGTGACGGGCACCAACCAGATCGACCTGACCATCACGGCCGACGAGGGCAAGCAGTTTTACGTGCGCCGCATCGATTTTCAGGGCAACACCACGACGCGCGACAAGGTGATCCGCCGCGAACTGCTGATCGACGAGGGCGATCTGTTCAACGCCAAGATGTGGGAGATGAGCATTCTGCGCCTGAACCAGCTGGGGTATTTCGAGCCGCTCAAGAAAGAAGAGGCCGCGCAGATCACGCGCAACCCGCAATCGAACACGGTCGATATCACGCTCAAGGTGAAAGAGCGCGGCAAGAACACAATCGGGCTGACGGGAGGCGTGTCGGGCATCGAAGGGAGCTTCATCGGGCTCAATTACTCGACCAATAACTTCTTGGGCCTGGGCGAGACGCTCTCCCTCCAGTCGCAGCTGGGAACCGTGATGCAAAACGTGACGCTGGGCTTCACGGAGCCGTATTTCCTGGATCGTCCCATCCAGACGGGTTTCACGGCGTTCATCCAGCGATTCAACTACAATCAGGGCCGCGAAGAGTCGATCCTGTACGGGCAGAACTTGATTCCGCTGTTCCAGGCGGAGGGCGCGCAGAACCTGCTGAACTACACCTCGGACACCATAGGTTTCACGGTATTTGCGAGCTATCCTCTGCGGCGGAGCTTCTCGCGAGTGGGGATTAGTTACGGGTACAGCGTGGCCGCCTACCACCCTCTCACCACCGCGGCGACGACGTATTTCGAATACTCGAGTTTTCTGGGCACGCTGGCCGGACCGAACCAGTTGACGGGGATCCGGACGAGCGCGATCACGCCCTCGTTCAGCTACAACTCGGTGGACCATCCCATCTCGCCAACGCGCGGCCACAGCTTCTCGATTTCGACCGGGGTCGCGGGGACCTATCTGGGCGGCAACGTGAACACGGTCCAGCCGTCGCTCTCGTTCACCTACTTCCATCCGGCCCTCAAGAAAGGGCACGTGATCGGGATGCGCTTCATGGGCACGATGCTTACCGGGTACGGCGGCAGGTCGGCGCCGCCTTTCAACCGCTACTACATCGGCGGCGAGCAGGACGTGCGCGGGTTCGACATCTGGGGCATCAGCCCGATCGCTTTCATGCCGAGCTCGGCCACGGTCAACGTGCTGAACGCGGACGGTTCCCAGCGCTTGCAGAAGGCCTTCGACTCGGGCGGGAACGTAACCTACACGAACGCCACTATGACGATCCCGATCTATCAGGCCATCGCCATTGGCGGCGATACCCAGGCCATCAGCAACTTCGAGTACCGCATCCCGATCTTCGGCCCGGTGACGCTGGCCGCGTTCTTCGACGCCGGATGGGACCGGGTGAGCATGCCGGGGCAACTGAAGATAAGCACGTCGGAGCTGAACCTGTTGAACAGCGAGTTTCCCTGGGCGGGGTTCACCAACGAAATCAAGATCGCTCCCGGAACGCAAAAGCTGCGGAGCTCGACCGGCCTCGAGTTGCAAGTGATCCTGCCGATTGTCAACGCGCCTTTCCGCATTTACTACGCGTACAATCCGACAACCTACAGGGGGCTGGTTCAGCAGCCCGTCGTGGTGGACCGCTCGATGTTCCCGAACTCGGCCAGTTTTGTGAACGCGCTGTCTACGATTGGAACGGGATACAACTATCCGGACCGGCGCACGATGTTCCGGTTCACGATCGGACGGACGTTCTAGCGATGGGTGTGGGAGATGGCTGGGGAGAAGTGTCCCGCGGTCAATGTAGTCGCTGTGCTAACATCAAGACTTTGAAGGAGTTAATTCCGTGACGAAAAGCGTGTTTCGAGCGCCCCTGCTGGCGCTGGGTTTCGGAGTTCTGGCCTTCGGCCAGGCAAGCGCGCCACCCACCAAGGTGGGCATCATTCACATTCAGCAAGCGATCGCCCAAACCCGAGACGGGCAGAAGGCCGTCGGCGAGCTTACCACCAAGTACGAACCGAGAAAGAAGGAGCTGGATCAGAAGCAGGCGGAGGTGCAGCAGCTCGAACAGCAGTACCGCACGGGCACCAACACCATGTCGGACGAGGCGCGGCAGAAACTGATGCGGGACATCGACCAGCGCCGCAAGCAACTGCAGCGCGACACCGACGACGCGCAGGCGGAACTGCAGCAGGACCAGGACCGCGTGCTCCAGGAACTGGGCGCGAAGATCATGGTGATCGTGGATAAGTACGCCAGCGAGCACGGCTTCGTGCTCATTCTGGACGTAAGTTCGCCCCAGACGCCGGTTCTGTTCGCCTCCAACACGATCGACATCACGCGGGATATCATCAGTCTGTACGATCAGTCGCAGAGCGCCGGGAGCGCGGCGCCGGCCGCGGCCGTGAAGCCTGTCGCGCCGGCCGCTTCCGCGGCTCCGAAGAACTAGCGCACCGGGGCGGGCGGAAGCGCCTGGGACCGCAGCAGGCCCGGGCCGAGGAGGGCGTCGGCCGCGGACCAGGGGGTCCGCCCCACAGCGAGAAGCCCGTCAGGGTTTGTGATTCCGCCAGAGCAGATACCCGATCAGCGTCTTTCCATCGACGATCCGGCCCGTCCGGATCATCCGATCGAGCTCGTTCGGCGTGAACCAGCGGCATTCGATGCGCTCGTCTTCCATGGGAGTGGCCTGGCCGGCGGTGAGACCGGTCGCCAGGTAGATGGTCATGGTCTCCGCGACGTAGCCGGGACTGGCATAGTAGGTGACCAGCTTGCGCCACTTGCGAGCCCGGTAGCCGGTTTCTTCGATCAGCTCGCGCCGGGCTGCGGCGAGTACCGTTTCGCCCTCGTCCACCCGCCCGGCCGGCAGCTCCCACAGCGAGGCGCCCGCCGCCAGCCGGAATTGCCGGACCAGCAGAACGCGGCCTTTCCCGTCCACCGGCATCATCACCGCCGAAGGGCCGTGGCGCACGATGGCGCGTTTGATGCGCAGGCCGCCGGGCTCGAGGGCTTCCTCCTCGTTGACCGAGAAGATCGAGCTCTTGTAACGGGTTCGGGACGAGAGCAGCTTCATCATTCCGCCTTCACGATGGAAACCTGGCCGAAGGTCTCGAGTTGCTTGGAGATCTCCGCGGCGTCGCCGACGGCGACCAACGCAGCGGCGCCGGGGTCGATGTACTTGGCCGCGGCGGCGCGAATCCCGGCCGCATCCACGGCCCGCACACGCGCGGTGTACTTCTCGAGGTAGTCCAGCGGCAGCCCCAGCAGCTTGGTGGCGGCGAGCTGGCTCGCCAGACCGTCCTGGGTTTCGAGGCGGAGGACGAAGACGCCGCTGAGATAGTTCTGGGCGGTCGACAGCTCGCCGGCCGAGACGTCCTGGGTGGCGATCTCCCGCATCTCGGCCAGCAGCGCCTGGATGGCGGGAACAAGCACCTCGTTGCGCACCTGGGTGGCCACGGCGAACGTGCCGGAATCCTTGAGCGGCATGGCCGCGCTGTGCACGTCGTAGGCGTAGCCCATCTTCTCGCGGACATTGGCGAAGATGCGGGAACTGGCGCCGCCGCCGAGGATGGTGTTCGCCACCAGCAGCGGGAAGTAATCCGCATCCGTGCGGGTCACGGCCAGCCGGCCGATGCGGAGATCGGCCTGCACAGAGCCGGGGCGGTCCACCAGCGTGATCGACTTGCCGGGCGCCGGGAACCGCGCCGCCGGAGCCGCCGGCGCTTCCGGGCGCACCCAGTCGCCGAACCGCGCCTGGATCCAATCGAGCGACTGCTGGCGCTCCGGGAGCGCGCCGAGCAGGACGAGCACGGCGTTGGCTGGAACCAGATGGCGATCGCGGAAGCCGGCCAGCGCGGCGCGGTCCAGGCGGTCGATCGATTCCGGCGTGGGGTCCTGGCGCGAGTAGGGATGCGGGCTGAAGACGATTTCGGAGAACTTCTCGTCCGCCAGAAAGCCGGCGTCGGCGCGCTGCGCCAGCAGCTCCTGCTTGCGGTTCTGCTTGCGGAGGGCCACCTCGTCCTCGGGGAAGTTGGCGTGGCGCGCGACGTCGGCCATGAGGTCGAGCAACTGCGCGAGGTTCTCGGAAAGGGCGCTGGCCGCCAGGACCAGCGAATCCGCGGAAGAGTCGGCGTGCAGGCTGCCGCCGATCGAAGCGGCCTCCTCGGCGATCTCGCGCGCGGAGCGATGGGCCGTGCCTTCGGTGAGCAACGCGCCGGAGGTTTCGGAAAGGCCGCGCAGCTCAGCCGGATCGTATTTCGCGCCGGCCTCGAAGCCGAGGCGCGCGGTCACGATGGGGAAGCGCCGGTCTTCGACCAGCAGCACCGTGAGACCGTTGGGAAGCCGGGTCTCGAAAACGGGAGGAAGCTTGAAGGCCGGTAGATCGGGCGTCTGAGGAGGCTTCGTTCTATCCATGGTCTGCCTCCGGCACGACGTCGAGCACGGTCCGCTTGGCCGGATCGATGTACTTCTTCGCCACCGCCTGAATCTGTTCCGGCGTCACGGCCAGGAAGTCGTCCATCTCCGTGTTGATGTAATCGGGATTGCCGTCGAGGAGCTCGAACTTTCCGAGGAGCGCGGCGCGGTTGTGCGAGCTCTGGAGCTGGCGGAGGCGCGAGGAGCGGAAATACGTCCGGGCGCGGTCCAGCTCCTGCGGATCGACGCCCTCGCGGGCGATCTTCCCGATCTCCTCTTCCACCTGCGCCACGATCTGGTCGCCCTTGAAGGCGGGATTGTAGAGCAGCATCATGGCGTACTGGCCGGGGTCCACGTAATCGGTGGCGCCGGCGAACGGCCAGCCGAGATTCGCCTCGTATTGGATGACCGACTGCCGGCCTTTGACCAGGTTCAGGTGGAAGCGCGAGCTCTCCCCGCCGGTGAGGAGCATGTCGAGCATGACCAGCGCGTTGTAGTCTTGCGTGCGCCGGCCGGGGCCGGGATAGCCGACGATGACGGCGGGAACGCGCGCCAGCTTGTCCCGATAGACTTCGCTCCGCGGGGCGGTCTGCGGAGGCTCGGTCATGTCGGGGACGGTGGGCAGCGGCTTGGCCGGCATGTCTCCGAAATACGCCTCCACCAGTTGCTTCGCCTCGTCCACTTGAATGTCGCCGCAGAGCACCAGGACCGCGTTGTTGGGCACGTAGTGACTGTGGAAGAAGCGAGCCACGTCTTCGACGGTCGAGGCGTTCAGGTCTTCGAAGGAACCGATGAGCGAGTGCGAGTTCTGCCAGTTGCGGTAGGAGATCTCGGGCCAGCGATCGACGATGGCGGTGTTGTAGGCCTGGTTGTCGAAGGAGAGCCGCCGCTCCTGTTTCACCGCCTCTTTCTGGTTATCGAGGTTCTCCTGGTTGATGGCGAGGGCGCGCATGCGGTCCGATTCCAGCCACAGGCCGACCGCCAGCTTGTTCGACGGCAGGACCTCGAAATAGTCGGTGTAGTCGGGGTGCGTGGAGCCGTTGAGCGCTCCTCCGTTCGATTCGACGAGGCGGAAATGCGTGCCCTTGGGCGCGTTCTCGGAGCCCTGAAACATCATGTGCTCGAAGAGGTGGGCGAAGCCGGTGCGGCCCATTTCCTCGACGCGCGCGCCCACACCGTAGACGATGTAGACCGTAACCACGGGCACGGAACCGTCCGGCGAGAGGATCACGCGCAAGCCGTTTTTCAGCTTGTACTTCTCGATGGGGATGCGGCTCATATCTGGTGGAGAATCAACTGCTGGAACTTTTCCAATGGTAGCGTATTGATCACGTCGGACGCTTCGAGCCAGCCGCGCCGCGCCATGGTGACGCCGTAGCGCATGTTGCGCAGGTGCTTGGGGTGGTGAGCGTCGGTCGAGATGACAAAGCGGACGCCGCGGGCCTTGGCCTGCCGCAGCAGGGTGTCGTGCAGATCCAGGCGCTCGGGGCTGGCGTTGATCTCCATGGCGACGTTGCGCCGGGCGGCCTCGGCGGCCACGCGCTCGAAGTCGAAGGGGAACGGATCGCGAACCAGCAGCAGGCGTCCGGTGGGATGGCCGAGCGCGCGGATGTACGGGCACTCGAGCGCGCGCAGCAGACGGTCCGTCATTTCGGCCGAGTCCTGGTTCATGTAGCTGTGGACGCTGCCGATGACGAAATCGAGCTCAGCCAGGGCGTCATTGGCCAGGTCCATGGCGCCGTCGCGGCGAATGTCGCACTCGATCCCGGAGAACACGCGGATGCCGAGGCCGCTCTGATCCATCTCGCGCAAGCGGCGGGCGAAGGCGACGACGCGGGCCTCGTCGAGGCCGTTGGCCATGGCCAGCGCCTGCGAGTGATCGGTGACGGCGATGTACTGGTAGCCAAGCTCGCGCGCCGCGGCGGCCATCTCTTCGAGCGAGGCGCGGCCGTCGGTCTCCGTGGTGTGCATGTGCAGATCGCCGCGGATGTCGGAGAGCTCGATGAGGCGCGGCAGGCGGCCCTCAGCGGCGGCATCGATCTCGCCCTGGTTCTCGCGCAGCTCGGGCGGAATCCAGGCCAGGCCGAGCTTCTCGTACACCGACTCCTCGGTCTCGCCGGCCACCTTGGCCTCGCCTTCCAGGCGCAGCAGGCCGTACTCGTTGAGCGTGTAGCCCATCTTGAGGCAGCGGCCGCGGAGGGCGATGTTGTGCTCCTTGCTGCCGGTGAAGTACATCAACGCCGCGCCGTAGCTATCGGCGGCGAGCGCGCGCACGTCCACCTGGATGGATTGCAGCCCAACTTTGGCGCTGGCCTTGTTGGGGCCTTTCCCGAGGACCTCGCCGACGCGGGGATACGCCACGAAGCGGTCGAGCGCGGCTTCGGGGGCCGGGCCGGTGACCAGCAGGTCGAGGTCTCCCACCGTCTCCTTCCCCCGGCGCAGGCTGCCGGCGGGCGTGACCTTGTCCACCCCCGGTGTGGCTTCGAGGTAGGTGACCAGTTCGCTCGCCAGCTCGTCCGCGAAGCTCAGCAGGAAACGGCCGCTGCTCCGGCGGTATTGGGCGATGGAGCGCAGCACCTTCTCTTCGAGCTTGGCGCCGAGGCGCGGCAGCAGCCGCAGCTTCTGCTCCTGGCAGATGCGCTCGAGGTCGTCGATGGTGCTGACGCGGTAGTGTTCCCAGAGCAGCGCGATGGTCTTGGGGCCGAGGCCCTGGATCTTCAAAAGCTCCAGCGCGGTGGGCGGGTACTTGGTAAGCAGCAGGTCGCGGCGCTCGAACGATCCGCGCTTGAGGATCTCATCGATGGCGCTGGCGAGGCCCTTGCCGATGCCGGGGATGCCGGTGAGCTTGCCTTCCTTGGCGATGTCCTCGATGCGCTCGGGGAGGCTCTCGATGGCGGAGGCGCCGTTGCGATAGCTGCGGATGCGGAACGGGTCCTCGGCGGCGATCTCCATGAGATCCGCGGTCTCGGAGAGCAGGCGCCCGATCTCGCGGTTTTCCATGGTTCGATTCTCGCACCACCCGCACCCGTGCCGGTCGGCCCCCTCTTCGGCCCAAACATTTTTTCTCAAGTTTGGTGTGCGTTTCTCCAAAATCGTGCTACCGTAGTGTGGCCGTAAGGGAGGGGAAGATGCCCGGCATCGTGAAAGAGGCGCTCGCGCCCGCGAGAACGGAGCGGTATCAGCGGCAGATCCTGAGCAAGATACACGAGGTTCGCCAGGCGCTTTCGGCCAGGCGGGCGGCCGAGTTCGTCCAGCGCCCCGAGGAACCCCTGGACTTCGGCGACTGGTGTCAGAAGAGCCACGACGAATGGCTGTTCGTGAACCAGAACCGGCTGGAGACGGCGCTGTTGCGCGAGCTGGAAGCGGCCCTTCGGCGTCTCGACCGCGGCACTTTCGGCGTCTGCGAGGGCTGCGGGGAGCCCATCTCGGAGAAGCGGCTCGAGGCGGTCCCGTGGGCGAAGTTCTGCATCCCGTGCTACGAACGGGCCCGGCGGGCGGAAGAAGAGTCAGGCGTTTAGAGGGCCTTCCCCTTGGCCGCTTGACCACGGAGCAGAAACGTCTTCGGAAACGATCCCTCGCCGCAGATCTTGAACGAACCGAAATCCTTGTACCAGTCGCCTTCTGGCACTTCCGGTTTCGATTCGATCCAGAGGCGAAGGCGATTGAGGTCCGCGATGCCGATCGCCCGATCGCGCATTCGGTCGATCAAATGCTGGCGGATGCCCGAGGGCAGGTTGCCCCAACTCTCGATCTTCGGCATCAGTCGCCAAAGACCATCCGGCCCATCTGATCGCCCAGGCGTCTGACCTCGTCGGGATCGGTAGCGGCGCGGAAGCGCTCGGCAAGGTCGAAGAACTCGCGCTGCCTGCGCTTCTCGGCCTCCATGCCGTTCTCGATCAGTTCCACCAGCATCCTATTGGCGCTCAGTCTGCGGGCCTTCGCCAGGTTGCGGACTTGTGCTGCGACGCTGGATGGCAAGCTGACGCTTTGGCGCACGGTTTCTTTTCTCGTGCTCATGACACCATTATGCACCAAGGTGGTGTAGAATGCGAAGGAACATCCCAGGGTGCTTTGGTGTCTATCAAACTGAGAATCGTGAGCGGCCACCTATCTGGCTGTTTCGGTGGCGGTTGGCTGTCATAGAGTGAGCTAATGCGGATAGCGATCTGCTTCTTGACCACCTGCGCCCTGCTGGGGATATCCTGCGCCGAGCATCCTCAGCTTCCAAGCGGCGTACGGTGGAGTGGGAAGTCGGGCACGTTTGCCTGGGGAAGTGGAGAAGTGACGCTACCCAGTGGTTTTACGTATCAAGTCGACCAGGGAGCAGATACATTTGAAGGACACTTCACCTCACCAGATGGGAAAACAGTCGTTGGTTATGACATCGGGTGGTACGCGGGCGCATGGGCAACGCGGGAAAAAGCGTTCTTTTTCGACGCGAGGGTGGTCGATGGTGCGCGAGTGTGGACCGCCAAGCGAGACTGGCCAGATGGGAAAGGCGGCAGGACAACTCTTGTGGCGGTAACTTTTCCAGATTCTGGATGTGCCAACTTCTTTCTGGCGTCCGCCAGAGTTGAAGACGCTACGTTCATGCATTTCATAGCCCGGAGCTTCCGTCCCAAACGCCGAACCGAATCCAGTTCACCCTGTCAAGGTCTTGCTCCGTCAAAGGGACAGGGTAGCCCTTAGAAGGTACAGACATAACGTCTGTGTAAACAAGGCGCAATCACCGCCCGTCTGGAAACCGCCCCCCCTACCTGAAATCGTGCGATACCGGCTCGGCCCCCCACGCGGCCAACGCCTCGATGCGGCTGGCCTTCACCGAGACCACGCCGTCCACGTTCTGGAGCGTGCCTTCGATGAACAGGAACGGCGCGCCGACCAGCGTCAGGCGGTACTGCTCGAACACGTCCGGGGTGACGATGATGTTGGCGATTCCGGTCTCGTCTTCGAGGCTGAGGAAGACGAAGCCGTGCGCCGTGCCGGGGCGCTGGCGCACGATGATCGCACCGCCCACCCGCACCGCGCGGCCGTTCCGCATCCTGTGAAGCGCGGCGGCGGGCGTGGCTTGGCGCGCGTTCATCTCGGCGCGGCGCCAGGCCATGGGGTGGCGTCCGATGGTGACGCCGGTGCCCAGGTAATCGGCGCGCAGGCGTTCCTCGGGGGTCATGGGGCGGAGGGGAGACGCAGGCGAAACCGCCTGCGCCACGAGCGGGTCGGAAGACCCGCTGCAGGCGTGGACGCCTGCCCCACTCAGCAGCGGGCCGACGGGCTGGATCGCCAGCGCCGATTCCCACATCGCTCCGCGGCGGCCGGCCGCTTCCAGCGCGTTCAATGCGCCGACCGCGGCCAGTTTGGTCAGCTCGTCTTTGCGTAGCTCAGGAACGCGGCGCACCAGATCTTCGATGCTGGCGAACGGGCGGCGGCGCACGATGGCTTCGGCCGCTTCCTCGCGCAGCCCGCGCACATAGCGCAGGCCCAGGCGCAGGGCGGGCATCTCGAGCGTGCAGGGCCAGCCGGAAACCGTCACGTCCACCGGCTTCACTTTCAATCCGTGACGCTGCGCGTCTTTGATGAGGGTCGAGGGATGATAGAAGCCCATGGGCTGGTTGTTCAGCATGGCGGCGGTGAAGGCGGCCAGGTAATGAGTCTTCAGATACGCGCTGGCATAGGCCAGCAGAGCGAAGCTGGCGGCGTGCGATTCGGGAAAACCGTAAAGCGCGAAGGACGCGATCGCCTGCACGATGGTATCCTGCACCGGGCCGATGATTCCGTTGCGCTCCATGCCCGCGCGCAGCCGGACTTCGATCTCCTGCATCTTCGCTTCCGAGCGCTTGTGGCTGAAGGCGCGCCGCAGCTCCTCGGCCTCGCCGCCGCTGAAGTTCGAGGCGATCATCGCCATGCGCAGCAACTGCTCCTGGAAAATCGGGACGCCCAGAGTGCGGCGCAGAACGCGCTCGAGCGAGGGGTGCAGACATTCGGCCGCCTCGCGTCCCTGCCGGCGCTTCAAATATGGGTGCACCATCTTGCCCACGATGGGCCCGGGGCGGATGATGCCCACCTGCACCACAATGTCGTAGAAGCGCTGCGGCAACATGCGCGGCAACACCGCCTGCTGGGCGCGGCTTTCCACCTGAAACATGCCGATGGTGTCGGCCCGCTGGAGCGCGGCGTAGGTGGCCGGATCGTCCGGCGGCAATTGCGCCAGATCGACCTCCTCGCGGTAGGACTCGCGGATGCGCGCCAGCGTTTCTTCGAGCACCGCCATCATGCCCAGGCCGAGCAGGTCCACTTTGATGAGGCCGAGGTCGGCGCAATCGTCTTTATCCCACTGGACCACGACGCGGCCCGGCATGGTGGCCGGTTCGAGCGGCACCACGGAATCGAGCTGGCCCTGGCAGATGACCATTCCGCCGGAGTGCTGGCCGAGGTGCCGCGGCAGGTCCTGCACGCCCAGGTATAGCTCGAGAAATTTCCGGATGCGCGGGTTGGCCGGATCCAGGCCGGCATCGCGGAACTGCCGCTCGGCGGTGTATTGCGGGTCCTTCCATTCCCAGGCGCGAGTCAGAAAGGAGAGGCGTCCCAGCACGTCTTCGGAAAACCCCAGCACCTTGCCGACCTCGCGCGCGGCGGAGCGGCCGCGGTAGGTGATGACGTTGGCGGTCATGGCCGCGCCGCGCTGGCCGTAGCGCTGGTAGACGTATTGAATCACACGCTCGCGCTGGTCGCCGCTGGGCAGATCGAGGTCGATATCAGGCCACTCGCCGCGCTCCTCGGAAAGGAATCGCTCGAAGAGCAGATCCATGCCGACCGGGTCCACCGCCGTGATTCCCAGCGAGTAGCAGACGGCGCTGTTGGCCGCCGAGCCGCGCCCCTGAGCCAGGATGCCGTTGTTCCGGCAGAACTGGACCAGGTCCCAGACGATGAGGAAGTAGCCCGCTAGTCCCAGCTTTTCGATGAGCGCCAGCTCGCGCTCGATCTGCCGGCGGGCGCGGTCGTGATAGGGACGGTAGCGGCGGCGCGCGCCCTCATCGGTGCGCAGGCGCAGGAACGAGTTCATCGTTTCGCCTTCGGGCACCGGGTATTGCGGAAACTCGTAGCCGAGATCGGTGAGAACGAATTCGAGACGCGAGGAAAGCTCGACCGTGTTGGCGATGGCGTCGGGGTGGTCCGCGAACAGGCGCGCCATTTCGGCGGCCGGCTTCAGGTGGCGCTCGGCGTTGCGGGCGAGCAGGCGGCCCGCCGCATCGAGCGTGGTTTTGTTGCGAACCGCGGTGAGGACGTCGAAGATCTCGCGCTCGGCGGCCGTGGCATGGCAGACGCCGTTGGTGGCCAGAAGCGGAATGCGCAGCGAGCGGGCGCGCTCGATCAGCGCCTGGTTGCGCGCCTCCTCTTCCCGATCCATGTGGCGCTGGATTTCGGCATAGACGCCGCCGGGAGCGAAGGCGTCGAGGAGCCAGACCGACAGGCCAGAGGCCTGTCCCACCAGGCACACCAGGCCCTCGGCGTGTTCGGCGATCTCTTCGCGAGTGGCCGCGCCTTCGTTCTTTTTCGCCCGGAGCTTCATGCGGGTGATGAGATGACACAGGTTCCGGTAACCAACGCGGTTGCGGACCAGCAACGGATATATCGTGCCGTCGGTACACGTGACTTCGGCGCCGATGTGCGCGCGGACGCCCGCTTTCTTGGCCGCGAAATGGAAGCGGGGCGCGCCATAGAGACCGTCGCGATCGACGACCGCCATGGCCGCGAAACCCAATTCGGCCGCGGCGCCCGCCAGCTCTTCGGGCAGCGACGCGGCGCGCAGAAAGCTGAAGGCCGAGCGGGCGTGCAGTTCTACGTAGTCAGCCCGCATGTCTCACCACCACCGTGGCGCGGGCTTCAGCCTGCCGTGTCGGCACTCCTGCCGACACCTGGCGTCGAGATGAGTCTCGACGCGGCAGGCACGAGTGCCTGCGCCACGAAGAACCGATCCGCGACCTAGTCATAGGTCCCCTCGACGAACCATTGGCCGTCGCGGTGGTCGCGGTAGAGGAGATAGAGCGCGCCGTCGGAGAGCGCGACGTCCCACTCGTCGCGCGACCAGGCGTCCGCGAGCCACCAGTCGCCCGAGGTGCGCCACGGCCCGGCAGATTCGAGCACGCGGCGCGCCAGCACACGCGCCGGCCGGCCCTCCTGCGTCTCTACCGGGGCCCGCAGCGCCGGCCGGAACAGGCGCAAAACCGGCGACCGTACACTCTGTCCCCGATTTTCCCCGCCGAAACGCACCATGCGGAAGGCGCGCGGGCGGTGCGTATCCATCAATTCGGGCGAGCCGGCATTGCCCTCGCCGACCAGCTTGGCGATGCGCGCCAGCGTCAGTTCCAGCTTCTGCGGCTCCGGCGCCAGCGGGATGAACAGGCCGTGCTGCACCACGCGCGGATTCACCGCCTCGGCTACCAGCGAGACGGCCGTGACCGGCGCTCCGGGCGGGTGCATTTCGAGATCGAGCGAGAGCAATTTCAGAAATGTCCCGGCGGAGCGCATGGGATAGGGAAGGCGCAGCGCACGCTGGTGTGGGCCGGCGCCCTCGAGCGCCAGGCTCAGCTTCAACTCGTGAGCCGCCAGGCCGCGCGATTCCAGGCGCGCGCAGAGGTCGTGAAGCAGCCGGCCGAGTAGGAACGCGAGCGGCTCGAGCAGCGCGACCGGATACTCCAACTCGATCGACTCTTCGAAGGGCGGCGCGGGATTCGACGGCGCCAGCGGACGGCTCCCCGCGCCGCGCGCCAGCCTCTGCAATTGCACGCCCTCCTCGCCCAGCCGCTCGGCGACGCCATCCTCGGGCAGCGCGGCAAACTCGCCGAACGTGCGTATTCCCCACAGCGCGAGCGTCAGCGCAATCTCCTCGCGCGGATCGAGAAGGGCGATGGGAAGATTGGCCTCGCGGCCCGGCTCCATCACTGTCACACCGGAGAAGCCGCGCGCGCCGTGGACCGCGAGATCGGGGTTGTCCGCTATAGCGACGTGCGCGGCCAGGCCCAGCTCCGCCGCGCGGCATGCGATGGCTTCGGCAATCTCCCGCGGCGAGCCGAACAGGTGCGCCAGGCCGTCAATCGAGATGACCACGGTATGGGGCGCGGTCTGGTCAACATAGGGCGAGAAATCCGTAGCGCAACGGGTCAATTGGGCGAGATCCGCCCCATGTGCCGCCGCGAACATGGCTCACCCCGCCAGCTCGATGGGAACCGAGGTCCCCGCCGACGCCGCCTGGAACCGCGCGCCTCGCAGCAATCGCGAGCAGCCCACTGCGCCGGACCAAGCCACGGTTTCGCGGCGCATCTCCAGAACCAGCGACGCGCAGGATTTCACCGTCTGCTCGCGCTCGACCAGGAGCAACATGGTGGGGATGTCTTCGATGGCGCGCCGCAAGCGATACCACGTCGCCAGCGGGATGCGCCGCGCGACGCTGGGCGGCACGTCGCCCAAATCCAGCGCCACCAGGCCGAATCCGCCGGCTTGTACGAGCAGGTCGGCGGCTTTGAGAGCGTGTTCTGGATTGCCGCCGCAGCGTACCCAAAGGAGCCGGGACAAGTCCACGCCCGCGGCTTGGGCCGATGCGGGATCGAAGGCGTCGCCGGCGTCCGCCAGGGCGCAGATTTCTTCGCGCGCCGCGGCGGCCGCCAGAATCGACGCCATCAGGCTGGTGCGGCCGCTCGAAGCCGGGCCGTGGATCTCCGCGATCGCCCCGCGGGGCAAGCCGCCGGTCAAGGCGTCGAGAGTGGCGATGCCCGTGGAGACGCATTCGCGGGCCGGGCGCGCGCGCCAGTTCAACTCGGCGCTGAATCGTTCGCCCAGCACGGACTCGAGATCGGCGCGGAGGACAGCCGGGGATTTCATGGGAGGGTCTTTGTTCGCCTTTTATTCGCCTAAAAGTATTTTGCGGCGAAGCCCGGCGGAAGTCAAGGAGGGGGTTGGCGGGAACGGCCCCCATCATGCTATAAAGGTGAGGTCCACCCGGTACATGGGCGCGTAGCTCAATTGGCAGAGCAACTGACTCTTAATCAGTAGGTTGAAGGTTCGATTCCTTCCGCGCTCACCAGAAATAAAACAAAACAAAAGACTTGTATTCAGCCCACCCGACTGTCTCTCTGCCGGAGAGTCACGCGGGGAGTCACCAGGAAAGTGGTTGACCTGCATGTCTGCTTTGCAGGTGTAGTTTTCGCGTGACACTCGCTGTCGCACACCCCAACTCGGGCACGAGAACTTCACCCCCTCTCTCGCCCCTGCCACTCCCCGCCCGCGCCACATAGCGTCCGCGCACCACGTTCACCCCCCTCCGATCGATCCCGATGACGTAGGGCTGGCGCTACGGTGTGCCGGCTCCCAGATCCTGACAGACGGTGTCCACGAACGAAGGAGCGGTCTTCCTCAGGACGGCCAGTTGCTCCGGGAGAGTTCGCCCTGCTCGCTAGCAACGGCTGGGAAATGGGAGGAGATATGGCCGGGACCTGCGATGAGGCTAGCCGGCCCGCTTGCTGCTCGCTCGCCGGGGCTTCGGCTTGCTCTTGCCCTTGAGATTGAGCGCCACTGCAGCGCGGATGAGATCCTGCAAGGCCGCCGCATCGATCTTGTCGCTTTCGTGGATGTCGATGGCGCGCCGGGCATTCCCGTCGAGGCTGGAGTTGAATAGACGTGAAGGGTCCTTCAACGCAGCTCCCTTGGCAAATGTCATCTTGACGACGTTCTTGTACGTCTCTCCCGTGCAGACGATGCCGCCGTGGGACCAGACGGGAGTCCCCATCCACTTCCACTCTTCGACGATCTCAGGGACCGCCTCGTGTACGATTTCGCGCACTTTCGCGAGCGT
>DASWZN010000034.1:0-266226 GCA_036404435.1 Bryobacteraceae bacterium | reverse complement strand
ACCGGAGCTGGCGGGAGGGAGCACGCGCTCGTTTACGATCCCGGCGAGCGCTTGCAGCGTGCCGTCGACGGCGGCGGCGTATTCGTTGAACGTGACGGTGGTGCCCGACGGTGTTCTCTATTACGTGACGGCCTGGCCGGCGGGCTCGTCGCAGCCACTGGTGTCTACGCTGAACTCCTTTGACGGGAGTGTGGTGGCGAACGCGGCGATCGTGCCGGCGGGGACGAACGGAGCGGTCAGCATCTACGTGACGAACCCGACGCAGGTGATTCTCGACATCAACGGGTACTTCGCGCCGTAGGGCGCGCTCAGCTATTGGCGGCAACCGGCTGATGGATGCACCTGGCCTCTGCGGCGAGGTAGTCGCCGGTGAGGGCGAAAGCGCGGGAGCGCGAGCCGCCGCAGGGGTTGCGGTACTGGCACAAGCCGCACTTGCCCTGAGTAGAGAGCTGTCGCGGAGGACCTGGAAGAGCGCGCCTTTTTGGTAAACCTCGACCAGCGAATCGCGCCGCACGTTGCCGGAAGAGATCGGCAGGAAGCCGCTGGGGTAGATCTCGCCCGTTCGGGAGACGAAGACGAAACCGCGGCCGCTGTTGAGGCCGGCCAGTCAGTCGGGCGAAGAGGAGCGCGGGGAGGATAAGGGCGAGCCAGATCGCCTGTCGAGGGATCGTGCATTCACAATAGGCTGCGGGTTTGGGTGCTGTCCAGCGCGGCGCAGAATCCGGACATGCTTTACCTCTTTTGGGTGTAGAATTGTTTGCGTCCGGGCCTCTCAATGCCAACTCGTGCTGTAGGAGTTCACCTATGACGAAACTATGGATTCCCCGTGCCGTCGCCACCCTGCTAGCGCTTTCGGGTGCCGCGAGCGCCCAGTCCGCGGTGGCCCCGAGCGAACTGTTGTTGCTGCCAGACCTGCACGTCGGGCCGCGGTCCCTGGCCGGGTCGGCTGTCGGCAGACCTCTGGTGGCCGAGAGCTACGGCAAGCTGCCGCTGGCGTTCGAGCCCAACCTGGGCCAGACCGACGCCCCGGGGACGTTGAGCCAGGACACCACCTACTATTGGCAGGTCGTCGCTCAGAACGGCGGTGGGTCCACCAGTTCCGGGATACGGTCGTTCACCACCGGCGTAGCTGCGGTTGGCTCGCGGTTCGTTCCGGTCGCTCCCTGCCGCGTGGTGGACACGCGCAATCCAGCCGGTCCGTTCGGCGCTCCCACCATGACAGCCGGATCCACTCGCTCTTTCGCGATTCCCCAGGGCGCATGCAGCATCCCGCCCACCGCCCAGGCGTATGCCCTCAACGTGACGGTGGTGCCGCAGGGACCGCTCTCCTACGTGACGCTGTGGCCTACTGGGCAGACGAAGCCTTTCGTCTCCACGTTGAATTCTCCGGGCGGGATCGCGGTAGCCAACGCGGCCATGGTTCCGGCCGGTTCGGGCGGAGCGGTGAGCGTTTATGTTAGCGACCAGACCGACGTGATTCTGGACATCAATGGCTATTTCGACTCCACAAGCGGCCCGAGTTCGTCTTGGTTCTATCCCGCCACGCCCTGCCGTGTCGCCGATACGCGAAGCCCCACCGGCGAGTTCGGCGGGCCTTCCCTGTTCGCCGGGCAGACTCGGAGCTTTCCCATTCCGTTGAGTACCTGCGCCAGTGCGGCGACCCCGACCGATTTCTCGGTCACCGCTTATTCGCTCAATGTCACCGCAGTCCCCGACACGGACTTTCTCGGCTATCTGACCACCTGGCCCACGGGCTCGTCACAACCGCTGGTTTCGACTCTGAACTCCTGGACCGGCACGGTGGTGGCGAACGCCGCCCTTGTTCCGGCCGGCAGCAACGGATCGATTTCCGTCTTCGTCTCCGACCCGACCGACGTAATCCTGGACATCAACGGATATTTCGGCCAGCCCGGCCGAGTGATGGGACTCTCGTTCTACCCGGTGGCGCCGTGCCGGGTGGCGGACACGCGGAATGCGGCCGGGCCCTTCGGGGGACCGGAGCTGGGGGCGGGGGCGACGCGCTCGTTTGCGATCCCGGCCAGCGGCTGCAACATTCCCAGTACGGCGGCGGCGTATTCGCTCAATGTGACGGTGGTGCCCGACGGTGTTCTCTACTACCTGGCGGCGTGGCCGGCGGGCTCGTCGCAGCCACTGGTTTCCACGCTGAACTCATTTGACGGGAGCATCATCGCTAACGCGGCCATTGTGCCGGCTGGGACGAACGGGGCGATCAGCATCTACGTGACGAACCCGACACAGGTGATTCTGGACATCAACGGGTACTTCGCGCCGTAGGGCGCGCTCAGCTATTGGCGGCAACCGGCTGGTGGATGCACCTGGCCTCTGCGGCGAGGTAGTCGCCGGTGAGGGCGAAGGCGCGGGAGCGCGAACCGCCGCAGAGGTTGCGGTACTGGCACAAGCCGCACTTGCCCTTGAGCAGCGAGCTGTCGCGGAGGACCTGGAAGAGCGCGCCTTTCTGGTAGACCTCGACCAGCGAATCGCGCCGCACGTTGCCGGAAGAGATCGGCAGGAAGCCGCTGGGGTAGATTTCGCCTGTTCGTGAGATGAACACGAAACCGCGGCCGCTGTTGATGCCGGCCATCTTGTTGAGTGGGTTTTCGCCGGGGTGGCCCCTGACGGCTGCGCCGACTTCTTCCTTATGCCGTTGCATCAGGTAGCGGCGATAGTGCATCGCTTCGGTGGTCTTGATGACGGCGCGGGAACGCTTCGAGCGCTCGTACAGGAAGGCGAAGACCTGCTCGAACTCGGCGGCGTCGAGCTCGGCCTGCGACGCGCCGCGGCCGGTCGGCACCAGGAAGAAGATGTCCCACATGTCGCAGCCGAGCCGGTCCACCATGTCCGCGATCTCATCGAGATGCTTCCAGTTGTGGCGGCTGACGGTGGTGTTGATCTGCGTCGAGAGGCCGATGCGCTGCGCCTCTTCGAGCGCCAGCATGGCGCGGCCGAAGGAGCCGGGGACCTGGCGGAAATCGTCGTGCGAGGCGGCGTCCCATCCGTCCACGCTGATGGAGATGCGCGCGACGCCGGCCTGCTTGAACCCGGCGATCGCCTCTCGCGTGAGCAACGGCGTGGGGCTGGGCGAGACCGTGGTGCGCAGACCGAGGCCGACGCTGTGCTCGAGCAACGGGAACAGGTCGGGGCGCTTGAGCGGATCGCCGCCGGTGAAGATCATGATGGGATCGCCGAACTCGCGCACTGTGTCGAGCAGGCGGAAGCCTTCCTCCGTGCTCAGCTCGAGCGGGTGCCGAGAAGGGTCCGCCGACGCCCGGCAGTGCAGGCACGCCAAGTCGCAGGCCCGGGTCACTTCCCAGATCACCAGGAACGGAGCCTGGCTGAAATCGCGCATGAACCGGAACGGGCAATTCCGGGTCCAAATCAGAGACCGGCGGATGTGATTGATTCTACGCTCCGACGAGGGGCCAGGATGGGGAGGCTTGGGGCAAATGCCCCAGCGATAGGCGGCAGATCTGTCACACTTTTCCGAGTCCGAGCGAAGAAACCTGGGTTAGTGTATCCTGACGCCAAATGGCCGAACGTCTTGTAATCGGTCTGGACCTCAGCGGGACGAGAATCGCTGCCGCAGTCGTCGACTCGGCCGGCACGATCCTGCATCGGAGCAAGCAGCCGTTCCGCAAGGGGAGCTTTCAGGAATCCACCCATCAAATAGTCGAGGCCGTCGAAGGGGTGGTGGCCGAATCCGCCGTGAATCTGGCCGATATCGGAGGTGTTGGCATCTCGCTACCAGGAGTCTATTATGCGGCGACCGGAAACGCGCTGGCGCCGGATCTCTGGGATTGGGAGGAGGTTCCGCTGTGGCGCGAGATCGAGGAGAAACTGCCGCAGCCCGTCATGGTTGACAACGACCGCGCGGCCTCCGCGCTGGGCGAACAGTGGGTGGGCGCCGCGCGCGGGCTCTCCGACGTCGTGTACTTCTCGGTGGGCAACGAAATCGGCGCGGGCATCATCAGCTCGGGATGGCTCGTTCATGGTGGAGGCGATCTGGCGGGAGCAGCCGGCTGGCTGGCCGTGGATCCTCGCAAGAACGGTCTCTACAGACAGGTAGGGTGCCTGGAGGCCGAGGCGGGAGCGGCCGCGGTCGGCCGGCGCGCCGCGTCGCGCATTGCCGCGGGTGAGCCGACCGTCATGGCTGGTCTGGCCGGGGCGCGTCCGGTCACAACGGATATTGTGATCGAAGCGGCGCGGCGGGGCGATGCGGTCGCCATTCGAGTTCTGGAAGAGACGGCGCGGTACCTGGCCATGGGCATCGCCAATCTGATCGGCGTTCTCAACCCGGAAATGGTCGTTCTCGGCGGCAGCCTTTTCGAGGCCAGCGAGTTCCTTCTGGAACCGTTGCGGCGCGAGGTGCCGGAGTGGGTGCAGCCGCTGGCCGCCAGCCAGGTCCGCATCGAGCTCGGTCAACTGGGCGAGGATGCCCGGCTGCTGGGTGCGGCCCGCATGTCGCTGTTGGCGCGGGGCGCGAGCGAGTGAAACGGACCGGCGAGATAGGCTAGACTACAAGGCTTCATGTCCAGCGAGGCCGGCACCGTCCGCGGTTTGCTCGAAACTTGGGCGGCGCAGACTCCGGATGCCCCCGCGCTTCTGGCGCCGGGCCGCGCGCCCCTGAGTTACTCCCGCCTGCTCGCGCAAGTGGACCGGACTCTAGCAACGCTCCATGCCAGGGGAATCGGCCGCGGCAGCCGGGTTGCTTGCGTGCTTCCGAACGGACCGGAAATGGCGGCGGCTTTCCTTTCCGTCGCGGCGGGCGCGGTTTGCGCTCCGCTCAACCCGGCCTACCGCGAAGCGGAGTTCGATTTCTACCTTTCCGATCTCGAGCCCCAGACCATCATTGTCGAGCGCGAAGCGGCGTCGCCGGCCATCGCCGCGGCCGAGGCGCGCGGGATCGAGATCCTCTACTTGCAGCCGCTCGAAAAGGAGCCGGCGGGCTCGTTCTCGATCGAAGGTCCCGCGGAAGGGCCGTTCGAAGCCGCCGAAGCCGGCGACGTGGCGCTGGTGCTGCATACCTCGGGCACCACATCGCGGCCGAAGCAAGTGCCGCTGACCGGCGCCAACCTGTGCCACTCCGCCCGGAACGTCGCGCGCGCTCTCGAACTGACGGCGGCGGACCGATGCCTGAACGTGATGCCGCTCTTTCACATCCACGGCCTGGCTGCGGCGGTGCTGGCGTCGCTGGCCTCGGGTGCGAGCGTGGTGTGCGCTCCAGCGTTCTACGCGCCGCGGTTTTTGGAATGGCGGGATGAGTTCGAGCCAACTTGGTACACCGCGGTCCCGACCATGCACCAGGCGATTCTGGCGCGGGCGGGCGGGGAAGCGCGGCGGTCGTCTCTGCGCTTGATCCGCTCCTCCTCGGCGGCGCTCGCGCCGCAGGTGATGGCCGAGTTGGAGCGCGTCTTCTCGGTCCCGGTGATCGAGGCCTACGGGATGACGGAAGCGGCGCACCAGATGGCGAGCAACCCGCTTCCGCCGGGGCAACGGAAACCGGGCTCGGTGGGCCGCGCCGCCGGGCCCGAGATCGCGATCATGGACCAGGCCGGCGGCCTGCTCGGGCCGTGCCAGACGGGCGAGATCGTCATTCGCGGGCCGAACGTGACGGCGGGCTATGCGAGCAATCCGGAGGCGAACCAGAACGCGTTTAGCGGCGGCTGGTTCCGCACCGGCGACCAGGGACGGCTCGACGAGGAAGGCTACCTTTTCATCAGCGGGCGGACCAAGGAGATCATCAACCGGGGCGGGGAGAAGATTTCGCCGCGCGAAGTGGACGAAGCGCTGCTCGAACACGCGGCGGTGGCGCAGGCGCTGGCCTTTGCCATCCCCGACACGAGGCTGGGCGAGGACGTAGCTGCCGCGGTGGTGCTGAAGCCGGGTGCGGCAGCGACCGAGGCCGGGCTGCGGGAATTCGCGTCGCGGCGCCTGGCGGATTTCAAAGTGCCGCGGAAGATCGTGCTCCTGGACGAGATCCCTAAGGGACCGACGGGGAAGCCGCAGCGCATTGGCCTGGCCGCGAAACTGGGTCTCGATAAGCCTTGCGAGGAGGCGCGGCCGGTGGCCGAATACGTCGCGCCGCGGACGCCCTCCGAGGAGCTGGTGGGCCGCCTGTGGTGCGAGGTGTTGGGCCGCGAGCGCGCCGGCGTGCGCGACAATTTCCTGGACTTGGGCGGCGATTCGCTGCTCGCGGCGCAGTTGCTGGCGCGACTGGCGGAAGCGGCCGGCGCGGCGCCGCCGCTGCTGTACCTATTCGAGAACCCGACCATCGAGGCTCTGGCGGCGTGGGTGGATTCGAACGGGAAGAAGCCCGGCGAAATCCCGATGGCGCACGACTCCAGCGGCATGGAACCGCCGCTCTCGTTTGCGCAACGGCGGTTCTGGTTTCTGGACCAGTACGAGCAGGACCGGTCCGCTTACATCCACTGCGCCGCTTTTCGCTTGAAAGGGCCGCTGGACGTGGCGGCGTTGCGGAGAGCGCTGGACCGCATCGTGGAGCGGCACGAAGTCGTCCGCACGACGTATCGCATGCGGGGCGGAGTCCCGTACCCGGTGGTCGAGGAGCCGCGGCCGGTCGAGCTGGAAATAGTCGAGGTGGGCTCGCTCGACGAGGCTCGCGCGCTGGCCGCCGCGCAGTCACGGCAACGGTTCGACTTTACCCGCGACCTCATGATCCGCCCCACGCTGGCGCGCCTGGCGCCGGACGATCACGTTCTGCTTTACACGCGGCACCACATCGCGTCCGACGGCTGGTCGGCGGAGGTGTTCGTGCGAGAGCTCGCGGCGTTGTACGAGGGCGCCACGGTTCCCGACCTGCCCATTCAGTACAGCGACTACGCGCGCTGGCAGCAGGCGCGGTATGAGGCCGGCGCGTGGGACGATCAGATCGAGTACTGGAAGAGGAAGCTGGCAGGAAGCCCGCCGCTGCTTCCTTTGCCGACCGACCGGCCTCGCCCTCCGCGGCAGACATTCGCGGGAGGCCAGGAGACGATCGTGCTGCCGCCCGAGCTGACCGCGCCGCTCGGGGAACTGGCGCGCCGCGAGCAGGCCACCCTGTTCATGGCGCTGGCCGCGGCGTTCCAGGCCTTGCTCTGCCGCTATTCGGGCGCGACCGACATCCTGGTGGGATGCCCCGCCGCTGGCCGCAGCCGCATCGAGACGGAACCCCTGCTGGGCCTGTTCCTGAATACGCTGGTGCTGCGCACCGACCTTTCGGGCGACCCGACGTTCCGCGAGCTTCTGGCGCGCGTGCGGGCGATGGCGCTGGGCGCGTATGCCCACCAGGAGCTGCCATTCGAAAAGCTGGTGGAGGCGCTCCAGCCCGAGCGCAGCCTCAGCCATTCACCGCTGTTCCAGGTGTTTTTCCAGTTTCGCAACTTGCCGTTCGATGCTCTACGCTTCGCGGGCCTCGAATGCGAGCCGGTGGAGTTCGATCCCAGGACCGCGCAGTTCGACCTGGCGGTCGAGGTCACGCCCGCCGGTGAGTCGCTCCGGGTTGCGCTCACCTATAACAGCGACCTGTTCGAGCGCCAGACCGCGCGCCGGATGGCGGGGCACTACCGGGCGCTGATCGAGGCCGTCGCACGCGATCCAGCGCAACCGCTGTCGGCGATTCCGCTGTTGCAAGAGGAAGAGCGCCGGCAAGTGCTCGTCGAGTGGAACCGCACCGAGCGGCCCGTGCCGCCGCTGTGTGTGCACGAGCTGTTCGAGGCGCAGGCCGCGCGCACGCCCGATGCGGTGGCCGTCATCTTCGGCGACCGCGAGATCGCTTACGCCGGCCTCAACCGCAGAGCGGACGCCCTGGCGCGGCGGCTGCGGCGGCTGGGCGTGGGACCGGATGTGCTGGTGGGCCTGGCGGTGGAACGCTCCGGCGAGATGGTGGCCGCGCTGCTCGGCATCCTCAAGTCCGGCGGCGCCTACCTGCCGCTCGACCCCGGGTATCCGCACGAGCGGCTGGCCTTCATGCTGGAGGATTCGGGCGCGCCGGTACTGGTTACCGAGCGCAAGCTGGTGAGCCGGCTGCCCGAGCGGCTGCCTAGGGTGGTGTTCCTGGATGAAGCGGAAGAGGCGGCGGGACCTCCCGTGGCAGGCCAGAGGCCTGTCCCACTGGATTCGCTGGCCTATGCCATCTACACCTCGGGCTCGACGGGCGTTCCGAAAGCCGTTCTGGTGACGCACCGTTCCCTGACCAACACCATCGAATCGTTCCGCCGCGAGCCCGGCATGAGCGAGCGCGACCTGGTGCTGGCGGCAACCACTCTTTCCTTCGACATCGCGGCAGTCGAAGTCTTCCTGCCTCTGATCTGCGGCGCGCGCTTGGCCGTGGCGCCGCCCGAGGCGCAGAAGGACGGAGTGGCCCTGGCGCACTTGATCGACCGGCTGCGTCCGACGTTCTTGCAGCGGACGCCGGCCGGCTGGCGTATGTTGATCGACGCCGGATGGCGCGGCAACGAGAACCTGACCATCCTCAGCGGCGGCGAGGCGCTGGCCCGCCCGCTGGCCGATGCGTTGCTCGACCGCGGCGCCCGCGTGTTCAACGGGTATGGCCCAACCGAGGCCACGATCTACGCCACCCTGGAACAGGTGCAGCGCGACACGCCCGGTGTTGCGATCGGCCGGCCGCTGGCCAACGTGCGCGCCTACGCCCTGGATGCACATCGCGAGCCCGTCCCGGTGGGCGTCGCCGGAGAGCTCTACATCGGCGGCGCGGGCGTCGCGCGCGGATACTGGAAACGGCCGGACCTCACAGCCGAGCGCTTCCTTCCGGATCCCTTTGCAGGCACGCCGGGCGCGCGGATGTACAAGACCGGGGACCTGGTGCGCTGGCTCGCGGACGGCAGGATCGAGTATTTCGGCCGGCTGGACGATCAGGTAAAGGTGCGCGGGTTCCGCATCGAGCTGGGCGAGGTGGAAGCGGCGCTGGCCGCGCACCCGTCCCTGCAGGCGGCGGCAGCGGCGGTGCGGGAGGATACGCTGGTTGCGTATTGCAGGTGGCGCGACGGGCACGCCGCGGACGCGGGCGCCCTCCGCGCCTTCCTGACTGCGCGCCTCCCCGGCTTCATGGTTCCCACGCGCTTCGTCGCCATCGCTTCGCTGCCCCTGCTGCCGAGCGGCAAAGTGGATCGCAGCGCTCTGGCCGCCCTCGATCATCCCCAAGCGCCTCGGGACGGAACTGCGCCTCGGGACGAAACAGAGCGGCGATTGGCGGCGATTTGGGAGGAGCTGCTGGGCACGGCTCCCATCGGCATCGACGACCGCTTCTTCGAACTGGGCGGCCATTCGCTGCTGGCGGCGCGTGCGGCCGCGCGCATAGAAGACGCATTCGGCAAGCGCGTGGCGCTAGCGACGCTGTTCGAGGCGCCCACCATCGCCCAACTGGCGCCGCTCGTTCGCGGAGAGACGCACGCGGTTTGGCCGCCGCACATCGCGCCGATTCAGCCGTCCGGAACGCGGCCCATCTTCTGGGTCCTGGGCGGCGCGGCGCCGTATCTTCCGCTGGCCGAACATCTCGGGCCGGAGCAACCGGTCCTGGGCGTGCTGCTCGAAGACGGCGATGCACCGCGATTCGCGCCGCCCTGCGGGCTCGAAACGATCGCCGCGGAAATGGTCCGGCTGATGCGCCAGCAGCAGCCCCGCGGCCCTTACTATCTCGGTGGTCATTCGCTCCATGGCCTGTACGCACTCGAGGCCGCGCAACAACTCCTGGCGCAGCGCGAAGAGGTGCGGCTGCTGATCCTGTTCGACACCTATCTGCCGATGGCCGTTCGGATGGAGTGCGGTTTCGCCGTGCGCGCCCGGGTGCAGTGGGCGGCTTTTCGGCGGCTGATCGGGCGCTTCCGCTTCCGCGAGGCGTGGGCATTCGCGCTCAAGGTGACGACGGACGTCGCAACGCGGCCGTGGCGCGCGCCCGTCGCGCGCCCTTCCGAATCGATCTTCGATGCGCAGTCGGCAGCGGCTGCCGGTTACCGGCCCCGGCCGTACGCCGGACGGATCCTGTTTCTCCAGGCGCGCGACGAGCCCGTGCCGCACATAGCCTCGCTCCTGGGATGGGACAAGCTGGCCGCGCGCGGCCTCGACCTTCGCCCGGTGCCCGGCGACCACGCGAACTTTCTCGATGGAGCCCATGCCGCCGCGGTGGCTGAGGCCTTGAGGGCAGCGCTGGCCGAGGCGGTGGCTGAGTGAACGGACCAGCCCGGGGTATTCGCTGGTATGATCGTGATCGGAGGCAATTCTTCATGCGGTACACAGTCATTCTCGAGCGGGAGGAGGACGGCGGATATGTCGCCACCGTTCCGTCACTGCCCGGCTGTGTGTCTCAAGGCGACACTCGCGATGAGGTCATGAGGAACATCCGGGAAGCGGCGGATCTCTACATCGAGGACTGTATCGCCGCTGGCGACCCCGTCCCGACGGAAGTGGGAAGAGAATACTTCGAGCTCAAGACCGGCACGCACCAGTGAAGCTGCCGACGGACCTTTCCGGACAGGACCTCGTGAAGGCGCTTCTGCGGGTGGGATTTGTCGTCACCCGCCAAAAAGGAAGCCACATGATTCTCAGGCGAGCGAACCCGCACGCTCGCGTCGTCGTGCCGGATCACAAACGAGTTCGTCCTGGAACTCTGCGGCAGATTCTGAACGAAGCGGGGATTACCGTGGAGCAACTGCTGGAACTACGCTGAACACCCTAGCCCAGCGGGTTGCTCCGCACCAGTTCGAGGAACGCCCGTGCGGCGTGGCTCAGCGCGCGGCGGGCGGGGTAGACCAGGCGGATGTTGCGGTCGACGTGCAGCTCCTCCACGTCCACCTCGCGCAGCAGGCCCTGCCCTAGCTCCTGCTCGACGCACATGCGCGGCAGGAAAGCCACGCCCTCGTTGCGCTGCACCAGGCGGCGGATCGATTCCACCGTCGGCATCTCCACGTCCATGTTGAGCGCGACCTTGCGGCGCTGGAACTCTTTCACCACCACCTCGCGGTAGGGCGAGATCACGTTGTGCGCGATGAAGGTCTCCATGCCCAGCTCCGAGATCGAAACCGACTTCCGCTTGGCGAAGCGGTGCTCGGGCGAGACCACGAACGCCAGGTGGTCACGATAGATGACGGTGCTGACCAGGCGGTCGTCGTCGGGATCGTAGCTGATCAGGCCCAGCTCCAGGTCGCCGTCGATCAACTGGGCCGGCACCTTGCTGGAGAGGCTGCGGCGCACCTGCACCTTGATCTTCGGGTAGGTGTGCCGGTAGCGCTCGACGTGATGGAGCAGGTAGAGCGTGGTCGATTCGTTGGCTCCGATGACGAGGCGGCCGGCGGCGTTGTCGCGCAGCTCCGCCAGAGCGTTCTCGAGGTCCAGCCGCAGGTTGTCGAAGCGGCGCGCGTACTCGGCCACGATGCGGCCGGCGTCGGTCAGGAGCAGATCCTTGCCGGACCGGTCGATGAGCTTCTCGCCCAGCTCGTTCTCGAGTCGTTGGATGGCCAGCGATACGGCGGGCTGAGTGCGTAGCAGCTTCTCGCCCGCGCGGGAGAAGCTCTTCTCGGTCGCAACCGTAAGAAAAGTCTGGAGAAGGTAGAGTTCCATGGGCTGATAGCTGGCGCCACCGCCATTAACACCACTTATCTTATCACCGCCGCTTATTCCTGTCCAGAAGATTATAAATTTGAAAAATCATGGCCGGACCTCCATAATGGCTGATAAGCCCTTCGGCCCGGAGAAACAGGCCGTTCCGGAGGGCCACAACCCTGAGGCGCGGGCGGAATTGAAATGAGCGATCGCGTATACATATTCGATACGACACTCCGGGACGGCGAACAGTCGCCCGGATGCAGTATGACCGTGCACGAGAAGCTCCGGATGGCTCGAAAGCTGGTGGAGTTGGGCGTCGATATCCTCGAAGCCGGATTCCCCATCGCCTCACAGGGCGATTTCGACTCCGTGGAAGCGATCGCTCGAGAGTTCCCGTGGGTGCAGGTGGCGGCACTCGCCAGAGCCTGTACGCTCGATGTGGAACGGGCCGCCCGCGCTTTGGATCACGCCTCCCGTCCGCGGATTCACACCTTTATCGCAACCAGCGATATTCACCTGAAGCACAAGCTCCACAAGACGCAGGAGCAGGTGCTGGAGCAGGCCGTTACCGCGGTCGAGCTCTCGCGCCGTTACGCGGACGACGTGGAGTTTTCGGCCGAAGACGCCACGCGCACTGATCCCGATTTTCTGGAAGAGATCTCGAAAGCCGTCGTCGCCGCGGGCGCGCGCACGGTGAACCTGCCGGATACGGTCGGCTACTCCGTGCCGGAGGAGTTCGGTCCCTTCATCGGACGCATTGCGAAGGCGTTGGGCGAGGCGGCCATCGTGAGCGTACACTGTCACAACGACCTGGGACTGGCGAGCGCGAACTCGCTGGCGGGCGTGCAGTGGGGTGCGCGGCAGATCGAGTGCACGGTAAACGGCATCGGCGAGCGGGCGGGCAACTGCGCGCTCGAAGAGGCCGTGATGGTCTTCAAGACCCGGCCTGACCGTTTCCCGTTCCAGACCGGCATTGTGACCGAGCAGCTTTACCCGGCCAGCCGCCTTCTCACCGAGATGATCGCCTTCGGACCGCAGCCGAACAAGGCCATCGTCGGCTCGAACGCTTTTGCCCACGAGGCCGGCATTCACCAGGACGGTTTCCTCAAGGAGCGCACCACCTACGAGATCATGGACCCGCGTTCGGTGGGCGTGCCCGAAAGCACGCTGATTCTGGGCAAGCACAGCGGGCGTCACGCGCTGCACAAGCGCTGCCAGGACCTCGGCTTCGAGCTCGCGAAAGAAGAGCTGGACGCCGTCTACCGCCGCTTCATCCAGGTCGCGGACGCGAAGAAGGGGCTTACCAACGACGAAATCCTGGAGATCGTCGAGAATCGGTTTGCCCTGGCCGCGCAGGCGGAATGACGGGGGGCAGGCCGTTTACGTCCCAAAGGCCGCGGTAGGATGCGGGTTACCCGCCAAACCACCGCAGACCCGTGCTGGCGCCGCTAACACACATTCCTCGGATGCTTGGCCGCAAACCGCGCGTAACCGCGCCGGCGCTCGTTCAGCGGGCAGGCGTTTGGGACGTGCCGGTCGGGATTGACCGCCCGTCGTGGCAGGAGAGGCAGAGTTATCCGGGGAAGCAGTCGGCTCCGAGTATTGGTATTCTGGGGACTCGCGGAAAGCGCGTGATCCTTGCGGAGCCCGCCATTTGCCCGCGGTGTGACGTCTATTCATGGAGGCTTGGAAGATGCATAAGATTGCGGTAATCGCCGGAGACGGGACTGGCCCAGAGGTGACAGCCGAAGCAGTCAAGGTTCTCAAAGCGGCGGCTGCGAAATTCGATTTCAAAGTCGAGCTGACTGAGTTTGACTTCGGCGGCGAGCGTTACAAGCGGACCGGGGAGTTGTTGCCGGATAGCGCGGTCGAGGAATTGCGCAACTTCGATGCGATCCTTCTGGGAGCCATCGGACACCCCGACGTGCCTCCGGGCATTCTGGAGAAAGGAATTCTGCTCAAGGCCCGTTTCGCCCTCGACCAGTACATCAACCTCAGGCCGGTGAAACTGTTCCCCGGCGTCAGCACGCCCCTGAAGGACAAAGGCCCGAGCGACATCGATTTCGTAGTTGTTCGGGAGAATACGGGGGACGCGTACACGGGAACCGGCGGCGTCACCATGAAGGGAACTCCCCATGAAGTTGCGGTCCAAACCGCGGTGTACACCCGCTTTCAGGTTGATCGCTGCCTCCGCTACGCCTTCAACTATGCGCGGAAGTACGGCAAGAAAGCGCGGGGCAAGTCAAACAAAAACACCCTGGCGCTATGCGGTAAGACGAACGTCCTGACGTATATTTACGATCTCTGGGAAAGAGCCTTTCACGAGATGGGGCAGAAGGAGTTTCCGGAAATCGCCCGGGAGTACTACCACGTAGATGCGACCTGCATGTGGTTCGTCAAGAATCCAGAGTGGTTCGATGTGATCGTCACGGGAAACATGTTCGGCGACATCATCACGGATCTGGGCGCCATGATCCAGGGCGGAATGGGCATTGCCGCGGGCGGCAACCTCAACCCGGAAGGCGTGAGCATGTTCGAACCCATCGGCGGGAGCGCACCCAAGTACACCGGTCAGGGTGTCATCAATCCGCTGGCTGCCATCTGTGCGATGCAGATGATGCTGGTAACGCTCGGCGAAGAGAAAGCAGCGGCCGCGGTCGAAGAATCGGTCATGTTTGTCACGGCCAACAAAATGAAATCGCTCGCAGCCGGCCGGATGGGGTATTCGACGTCCGAGGTTGGCGACCTGGTGGCGGCGAGAATCGCATAACGCCGGCAAACAGGGGGCGCGATCGGCTCGGTGGCCGCGATGCTGGATTACAGCTTCGGCCTGAAGGAAGAAGCCGCCGCCGTGAACGCGGCCGTCGAAGCGGTGCTCAATAGCGGCCACGTGAGGGCCGACCTGCGGCCCTCCGGCAAGCCCGCTACTACGAGCGAGGTCGGAGACGCGATAATAGAATCTATCTGAGTTGTCCGGTAAATCTTATGCCCTCTACCATCATCGACAAAGTCTGGAGTGCACACGTCGTCAGCGAGCAGCCGGGCGCGCCGGCGCTGCTCTACATCGATCTGCATCTCGTACACGAGGTGACGTCGCCGCAGGCCTTCGACGGCCTGCGCAACCGCGGCCTGGCCGTGCGCCGCCCCGAGCACACCTTCGCCACGGCCGATCACAGCGTCCCCACCACGGACCGCTCGCTGCCCATCGTCGATCCGATCGCCGCCCGGCAGGTGGCGCAACTGGAAACCAACTGCCGCGAGTTCGGGATTCCCTGCCACAGCATGGCGAGCCAGTTGCAAGGGATCGTTCACGTCATCGGGCCGGAGCTCGGACTCACGCAGCCGGGCATGACGCTGGTCTGCGGCGACAGCCACACGGCCACGCACGGCGCTTTCGGCGCGCTGGCCTTCGGGATCGGCACCAGCGAAGTGGAGCAGGTGCTGGCGACGCAGTGCCTGTTGCAGAAGAAGTCGAAGAGCTACCGGGTCGAGGTGACGGGCCAGTTGCATCCCAGCGTCACGGCCAAGGACATCATCCTGGCCCTGATCGCGAAGATCGGCGCGGGCGGCGGGACGGGGTGCATCTTTGAATACTGCGGCCCGGCCATCCGCGCGCTGTCCATGGACGAGCGGATGACCATCTGCAACATGTCGATCGAAGCCGGCGCGCGGGCGGGCATGATCGCACCGGACGATACGACATACGAGTACATGTACGGCCGGCCGTTTGCGCCGCAAGGAGAGGAGTGGGACCGGGCGCTGGCGCGCTGGCGCCGCTTGCCGAGCGACGAAGGCGCGGCCTACGACAAGGAGGTCTCGATCGACGCCGCCGCGCTCGAGCCCATGGTCACCTTCGGCACCAGCCCGGGCATGGGGATTCCGATTTCGGGCCTGGTTCCCGATCCGGCGGGGGTGGCCGACCCGATGGAGCGGGAGTCGATCGCCAAAGCGCTGCGGTACATGAATCTGGAGCCGGGCAAGCCGCTCGCGGGACACGCCATCGACGTAGTGTTCATCGGGAGCTGCACCAACGGTCGCATCTCGGATCTGCGCGCCGCGGCGTCGGTCCTTAAGGGCCGCCACGTCGCCCCGGGCCTGCGCGTTCTGGTGGTTCCGGGATCGCACGATGCCAAACGGCAGGCGGAGGCCGAGGGCCTGGACGTCATCTTCCTGGCGGCCGGCGCGGAGTGGCGCGAACCGGGCTGCTCGATGTGCCTGGCGATGAACGGAGATCAACTCGAGCCGGGCCAGTACGGCGTCGCGACATCGAACCGCAACTTCGAAGGCCGGCAAGGCAAGGGCGGGCGCACGATTCTGGCCAGCCCGCTCACCGCGGCGGCGTCCGCCATCACCGGCGTCGTGACCGATCCCAGGAGGTTCGCATGAAGCCCTTCACCCGGCTCGAAAGCCGGCTTGTTCCGCTGCCCATCGACAACGTGGACACCGACCAGATCATCCCGGCGCGGTTCCTGAAGACCATCTCGAAGGAGGGTCTCGGCAGCCAGCTCTTCTGCGACTGGCGCTACGACGCCGAGGGCCGGCCGAAGCCGGATTTCATCCTCAATCAGCCGCGCGCGAAGGGGGCGGAGATCTTGCTCGTGGGTGACAACTTCGGCTGCGGCAGCTCGCGCGAGCACGCGCCGTGGGCGCTCACGCAGTTCGGCTTCCGGGCCGTGATCGGCACGTCGTTCGCGGACATTTTCCGCCAGAACTCGCTCAAGAACTCGCTGCTGCCGGTGACGGTGCCGCGCGAGGTTCACGCGGACCTCTTCGCGCTGGCCCCGGACGCCACGGTGGCCATCGATCTGGCATCCCAGACGCTGGCGCTTCCGGGCGGGCGGACGGTGGAGTTTCCGATCGACCCGTTCGCCAAGCACTGCCTGCTGAACGGCATCGACGAGCTGGGTTACATCCGGCAGCAGGAGGACGCCATCGCGGCCTTCGAAGCGCGCTCGGGCTGTGTGGTCAATACGCTGGGCTAGGGGCCCCTGGTGCTCAGCGGTAATGAACTTGGTGACCCTCTACATCCGATTGCTCGATGAAGGAACCGAGGTCGCTCGCCCTACGAGGGCCGAGGAGATAGCAGGTGGGTTCCTCCGAGTCCTTCCAACGCCCGACTACGATTCTGAAGACGAGCATTGGGAGTTCCCTCCGGGTGCCATCGTAAGATCTGAGAAACGACGTTACAGCGACGGAGAGGTCGTGTTGGCACTGGAACGAATAATGCCCTAGCAGTCGCCTTTGTGGCGCAGGCGATTCCGCCGGCGTCTGGCGCGACGGAACTTATACAGTCGTGCGAGTGGCCGCGTAGTCCTTCGGCATGGCGATCCAAGCGCCGATGTAGACCAGCACGGCGAGGCCGCCGCTGACGATCGCCGCCACGATCCAGAGGACTCGCATCAGCGTGATGTCCATGTTGAAGGAGCGCGCGAAACCCGCGCAGACCCCGGCGAACATCTTCTGGTCTATGGGACGGCTGAGCGGTTTTCGTGGGATCGGCGGGGCGGGCTGTCCGGGCTTCGTGAACTTGCCGCACTTGGGGCAGAACACGTGGGCGTCCTCGAGTTCGAAGCCGCATTGTGTGCAGAACATGTTCCGTCCTCCTACTCAGAATACGCGTCCGCGTTGATGTTTGTTCCCGGGCGTGATCTTGCCCAACACGGCTGCGCGCCGGGCGCCGGTCGCGGCAGGCAGATTGGACGGACGCCGGCGCCAGGTCTGAAACGCCAGGATCGCGAACACAATGGCCTCTTTGGCGTCCACGTCGATATCGTAGTCGGCCGAGGTGCACACGGCCACTCCCGGCAGAAATGCCGCCAAGTGTTTCTGGATCTCGGGATTGTGGGCGCCTCCGCCCGAGACGATCAGCTCATCGACGGCCATCCGAGGCGCGACAAAACGCGCCATGCCCTCGGCGACGGTGGCGGCCGTCAGCGCCGTGGCGGTGGCGATCAGGTCCTGCAGCGGCAGCCCGGTCGAAACCAAACGCTCGACGAAGGCCGCGCCGAACTGCTCTCGTCCGGCCGATTTGGGCGGCTTGAGGCGGTAGTAGCGATCCGAAAGCAGTTCGTCGAGCAACGGACGGTTGACCTTGGAGCAGTGGGCGATCCAGCCGTTGCGGTCGTAGCGGCTGCGGCCCTTGGTGAACCTCTCGACGAGCGCGTCGATGACCATGTTGCCGGGGCCGGTGTCGAAAGCGATCACATCTCTGGGTTTGGCGTTGCGCGGGATGGCGGTGATGTTGGCGATGCCGCCAATGTTGAGCGCCACGCGCCCCCGCCGCAGGTGGCGGAAGAGACGGTAATCGACAATGGGCACCAGGGGCGCGCCCTGCCCGCCGGCCGCGATATCGCGGGAGCGGAAATCCGAGATCACGGGGATGCCCGTGCGCTCGGCGATCACCGCCGCCTCCCCGATCTGCAGCGTGCTCGATATCGGACGCCGCAGGAAGCTCACGGGCGCGCCTTCATGGAAGATCGTCTGACCGTGGCAGCCAATCAGACCGATTGAATCGAGCGCGATCCGTCCGCGTTCGCAGGTTCGAATCACGGCTTCCGCATACAACTCGCCCAGCAGGAAATTCAGCCGGGCGATGGTCGCGGTGTGAGTGCTGGCATTCGATACGCCGAGCAGGGCCTCGCGCACGCGAGGCGGGTAGGGCGTTGAGTGGAACGCCAGCAGCGTCAGTTTGTCACGGCCTCCGACGTCCACGATCGCGACGTCGATGCCGTCGAGAGAGGTTCCACTCATGATCCCGGCGACTCGCATGGAGAGGAGTCTACACCATTCGCGCCGCTGGTGTACGCGCCGGCGTGGGGCAGGCCGTTTGGCCTGCCCAGGCAGGCGGAACCGCCTGCCCCACGGGCTGGCGTCATCGGCGCCGGAGCTCGTCCTGCAACTCGGCCAGGAGGCGTAGCGCCTCGACGGGACGCAGCTCGTCCACATTCAGCTTGCGGATGCGGCTGGCGATCTCGTAGTTGACGGGCTCGAACAGCGAGATCTGCACCGGCTCGGGCCGCGCGCCGGGCGTGAGCTCGCCGGTGACCTCGTGCTCGCTTCGTTCGTGGAGCGCCAGCACCTGGCGCGCGCGTTCGATCACGCTCGAGGGCAGCGCCGCGAGCCGCGCCACCTCGATGCCGTAGCTGCGGTCGGCCGCGCCCGGCTCGACCTTCCGCAGGAAGATGATCTGGTCCCCGGCCTCTTTCACCGAGACGCGGAGATTGCGCACGCCTTCCATCTGCTCGGCCAGCTCGGTCAGCTCATGGTAGTGCGTGGCGAACAGCGTCTTCGCGCGGATGCGGTCGTGGATGTGTTCGATCACGGCCCAGGCGAGCGCCAGCCCGTCGTAGGTGGCGGTTCCGCGCCCGATCTCGTCGAGGACGATGAGGCTGCGCGGCGTGGCCGTGTTGAGAATTACCGCCGTCTCGGTCATCTCGACCATGAAGGTGGAGCGGCCGCGCGAGAGGTTGTCGGAGGCGCCGATGCGTGTGAACACGCGGTCGATCAGCGGCAGGAGCGCCTCTTCGGCGGGAACGAAGGATCCCATCTGCGCCAGGATGGCGATGAGCGCGACCTGCCGCAGGTAGGTGGACTTGCCGCCCATATTAGGACCGGTGATGACGGCGATGAACTCGGAGGTCGAGTTGAGATAGAGGTCGTTGGGGATGAAGCGCTCGGCCTCGCGCTCGGCCAGCTTCTCGACCACCGGGTGGCGGCCTCCAGCGATCTGCATCTCGCCGGCCTCCGAAAAGCGCGGCCGGACGTAGCGATGGCGCACGGCCACTTCGGCGAGAGCGGCCGTGACGTCGAGTTGGGCGATGGCGGCCGCGGTGTCCCGGATGCGGACGGCGTGCGCGGCGGCGAACGAGCGCACCTCGGCGAAGAGGGTCTTCTCGAGATCGAGGATTCTCTCTTCCGCATCCAGCACCTTGCTCTCCAGCTCCTTGAGCTCCGGCGTGGTGTAGCGCTCCGCGTTGACCAGCGTCTGTTTGCGCTCGTAATCGGGCGGGGCGAGGTGCTGATTGGCCTTCGAAATCTCGATGTAGTAGCCGAAGACGTTGTTGAACCGCACCTTGAGCGACTGAATGCCCGTGCGGGTGCGCTCGCGCGCTTCGATCTCGGCGATGTAGCGGCGGCTGTTGCGGCTGATGTCGCGCAGCTCGTCCAACTGCGTGTGGAAGCCGGCGCGAATGGTGCCGCCATCGGCCAGACTGACCGGAGGTTCGGCGGCGATAGCGGTGAGGATCTTGTCGCGCACCTCGGCGACTTCGTCCAGCGTGTCCGCGATGGCTCGCGTGCGGGGCGCGTCGGCCGCGAAGATCAGCTCCTTCAGCCGCGGGACCTTGGCGAGCGAGCGGCCGAGGGCCAGCACTTCGCGCGGCCCCGCCGTCCCCAGCGTCACCTTGGCGAGAAGCCGCTCCAGGTCCTGGATCTCGCCGAGCACCTGCCGCAGCTCGTTCCGCAGGATGGTGGCGCGGGACAGCTCCTCGACGGCGTCCAGGCGATCCTCGATCTGCTGGCGGTTGACGGCCGGGCGCAACATGCGCGCGCGGAGCAAACGCCCGCCCATGCCGGTGAGGGTCTGGTCGATGACGCCGGCGAGGGTCGCGTCCCGTGCGGAGCCGAGATCGGCGGCGAACAGCGGCTCGACCAGCTCGAGGTTGCGGACGGTCACCGCGTCGAGAATCATGGCGTCGGTGCGCTCGAAGAAGAACGGCGGGTCGAGGTGGCCGAGCGCGGATTTCTGGGTGTCCTTGAGGTAGTGCAGCACGGCGCCGGCCGCGCCCACGGCCAACCCGCGATGGGTGAGGCCGCAGCCGTCGAGGCCTTGCAGCTCGTAGTGCTCTTTCAGGCTGCGCTCGGCGTGATCGAAGCCGAAGACCCAGGCCTCAACTTCGGTGCGCAGGTAAGAGCCGGCCGCGAGCGCCGTTTCCGCGGGGCACAGCACTTCGCGCGCGCCGAGTTGTTCGAGCGTGGCGGGAACCTCGGCGGCATCCAGTTCGGTGGCGCGGAACTCGCCGGTCGAGACATCGACGTAGGCCAGGCCGGCACGCGGTCCGCTCACGACGACGGCAGCCAGGAAGTTGTTTTCGTGCGAGCGCAGCAGGCCCGGCTCGGTGGCCGTGCCCGGCGTGACCACGCGCGTCAGCTCGCGCTTGACCAGCTTCTTGGCGAAGCGCGGATCCTCCATCTGGTCGCAGATGGCCACGCGATAGCCGCGCTGGACCAGGCGCGCGAGGTAGGCGTCGGCGGCGTGGTAGGGCACGCCACACATGGGGATGGCCTGCCCCTTCTCCTTGTTGCGGGAGGTGAGCGTGATTTCGAGCTCGCGCGCCGCCGTGACGGCGTCTTCGTAGAACAGCTCGTAGAAGTCGCCCAGGCGGAACATCAGGAGGGCGCCGGGCACCTGCTGCTTGATCGAGTGATACTGCCGCATGAGCGGCGTAGAGGCGTCAGAACTCACGCGTCCGCTCCCTGACGGTCGCGGCTCGGTAAGGCAGCCGGCGACAGGCTGGAAGCCTGTCCCACTTCATGCGTAAATCCCCCGGAGCTTGATGGCGAAGGCTACGCGGTCGAGCGCCAGCATGTAGGCGGCGATGCGGTTGTTGACGCTGTGCTTCGCCGCGTAATCCACCACGCGGCCGAAGTTGTCCACCATGATCTCCTCGAGGCGCTGGTTCACCAGGTCTTCGTTCCAGAAGAAGCCCTGGCGGTCCTGCACCCATTCGAAATAGGACACGGTGACGCCGCCGGCGTTGGCCAGGATGTCCGGGATGACGAACACGCCGTTGGCGGCGAGCATCTCGTCGGCGATAGGGGTGGTGGGGCCGTTGGCGCCCTCGCACAGAATGCGGGCGCGGATGCGCGAGGCATTCTGCGAGGTGACCACGTTCTCGCGCGCGGCCGGCATCAGCACGTCGCAGTCGAGGAACATGGCCTCGGCCGGGTCGATGGCTTCGGCGCCGGGGAAATCGACCACGGACCCGGTCTCCTTGCGGTGCTGCATCAGGGCGGCGATATCGAGGCCGTGCGGATTGTAGACCGCGCCCTCGAACTCGACGATGGACACGATCTTGTAGCCGGCGCGCGCCATGAGCTTGGCCGCCATTCCGCCCACGTTGCCGAAGCCCTGGATGACGACGCGCGCGGAGGCCGGGTCGATGCCGAGCTTCTTCAACGCCTCCAGCGTGACGACCATGCACCCGCGCCCGGTGGCCTCGGGGCGCCCGCGCGAGCCGCCCAAGTCGAGCGGCTTCCCGGTCACCACGGCCGTCACGGTGCGCCCGACGTGCATGGAGTAGGTGTCCATGATCCAGGCCATGGTCTGATCGTTGGTGTTCATGTCGGGCGCGGGCACGTCGAGCTCCGGTCCGATGATGGGCAGGATTTCGGCCGTGTACCGGCGCGTGATGCGCTCCAGCTCGTAATCGGAGAGCACTTTGGGATCGCAGATCACTCCGCCCTTGGCGCCGCCGAAGGGAATGTTCACCACCGCGCACTTCCAGGTCATCCAGGCGGCCAGCGCCCGGACCTCGTCGAGCGTCACGTCCGGGGCGAAGCGGACGCCGCCCTTGGCGGGACCGCGCGCGATGGAGTGCTGGACGCGGTACCCGGTGAAGACCTCGAGGCGCCCGTCGTCCATGAGCACCGGGATGTGAACGGTGAGTTCCTTGGCGGACGTTCGCAGTACTTTGGCCAGGCCTTCGTCCAGGCCCAACCGGTTGGCGGCCTCATCGAATCTGGTTTCGGCGGCCAGCCACGGATTCAGCTCTTGTTCGAGGCTGTCCGTGATGGCGATGGTGGTGGTCGGCTCCATGCGTGCTCTTCCTCCTGGTCGGTGGCGCGCCGCAATCGCGCGGTTTTGCCGGTGGGCGACTCCCGCGGCGGCAGCTCCCGAGAGCCATTATGGCACCGGGGCGGAGGGGCGGGTGGGTTGGGAAGGATGGCCTGCTGCGGTGGCTCCTGGAAAGCGGGTTGGGGGCGTTGCGGGAGTGTCCGAATGTGGGATTGGCTTCGTTTTGTTTTTTTGGTCTGGCTGGCTGCAATCGACTGATGCTGTGGAAGTTGTACCACACACGATCGATTGTCACCGGGGCGGAATCGGCCGGGCGGGGTAGAGTCGTGGAAGCGCTGGAGGGGGTTGGGGATAGAGTTCGGAGTTGGCGGTGATCGTATGAGAGCGCCGCAGCAACTCCGGGCCGGCCTCCGGAAAGTGTTAAGCTACAGGCTACGGTCTGCGGTGAGGATACGGAGTTTCGTTCACAAGGGTCTGAGAGCGCTTTATCGGGACGACGACGCGAGGGGCTTGCCGCCCGACTCGGTGGACAAGCTGCGGAAGATGCTGGCCTATCTCGATGACATGGAGGATCCGGCGGAGTTGCGTTCGCTGCCGACCTGGAGGGCGCACACGCTGACCGGCGACCGCAAGGGAACATGGAGCCTCAGCGTTACCCGCAACCGGCGTCTGACATTCCACATCGATGCCGCAGAGGGCGAGGTGTGCGACGTGAACCTGGAGGACTACCACTAGGACGCGAAGGAGGAGTGATCATGCCTATAAAGAACCCGCCCCATCCCGGAGATTTCATTCGGACGGAAATAGTCGTCCCGGCCGGCCTGTCGGTTACGGCGGCGGCGGTGGCGCTTCGCGTCTCCCGGCCCGCCCTGTCCAGCCTGCTGAACGGCAGGGCCGGCCTCTCGGGCGACATGGCGCTGCGCATTGAGAAGGCCTTCGGGGTGAAGATGGACACGCTCATGCGCATGCAATCCTCCTACGACATCGCCCAGACCCGCAAGCGCGAGAGGCAGATCCGCGTGCAGCGGATTCAGCAGCCGGCCGGTGTTCGGCCCTGAGGCGGCCGTCCGCCGCAGGCCCGCGCCTCAGAGATCGCCCGCGCTGCGCCGAGCCACCTCATCCTCGTAAGCCCGTTTGAGGCGCTCGGCGCGGTCCAGGAGCCCGGCGCAGATGACCTTGGGGCTGATGGCATGGAGTTCGGAATCCGTTAGCTCTTGGAGGTGCGTCTTCCAGTCGGCCTCTATCTGCGGGTTGAACACTCGGACGTCGACCACGCTGAGGGCCTCGAGGTTTCGGCCGCCTGGGACGAGCACGCGGTACTCGTAGTCCCGTCCGCGGGGGGCGCTCTCAGGCGGCAGCTTCGCGACGGCGACGTAGCACGGGACCCCGGCAGCCTCCAGCGCGTCGCGGGCTTCCGCGAAGTCGTCGGCGGCATAACCTCCAACGTACGAGCAAACGCACGCAGCGCCTTCCAGCCACGGTGGCGTGGTTCCATCGCCCGGGTCGAGCTCACGTTCCTCCTCTTCAACGTCCGGACTGTCAGGCGCCTCGGCGGCGATGGCCGGCTTGGCCGCCAAGCGCCTTCGCGCGACCTCCTCGTCGTACCACCCCCGCGCCACTTCGACAAGCTCGCTCCGGTCGATCTCGCGGAGCGCTTCGTCGGAGAGCTCGGCATAGTGCTGGCGCAGGTACTCGGCATCGAGTTTCAACGGATCACCTCATTTCCAGGCAATTATACCGATCAGCGCTTCCGCTTGCCCGGCAGGCCGGCCGGGTTCTCGTGCACGCGCTCGCGGTAGGCGCCGCGGACGGCGCCGCCGAGCGAGACGGCCGATTCGCCGAACTTGTCGCGGAGGCGGTCGGCGGCTTCGAGCGCTTTGCGCCAGCGGCCGGTCTTCTCGGATTCGAGCAGGCTCATCTGGCCTTCGCTCGATTCCAGCGACCCGGCGTGCACGCCCAGCAGCCGCACCGGCGCGCCCGGCTTCCAGTTCTTGCGGAAGAGCAGGCGCGCGGTGTCGAGCAGCTCGGTATCGAGGTCGGTGGCATGGTCGAGCGTGAGGGCGCGGGTGAGGGTCGTGAAATCCTTGTAGCGCAGCTTGAGTTGGACGGTGCGGGTGAAGAGGCCGTGCTCGCGCAGGCGGCGGCCCACCATCAGCGAGAGGCGGGCGAGGGTGGCCTCGAGCAGGCCGGCGTCGGCGGTGTCCACGTCGAAGGTGTGCTCGTGGCTGATCGACTTGGGGTCCTCCTCCTCGCCGACCTCGGTGTCGAACCAGCCGCCGGCATCCATGCCCTTCGACTTGCCGGCCAGCGCCAGGCCCCACTTGCCGAACTTTTCTTCGAGGAAAGCCTCGTCGAGGCGGGCCAGGTCGCCGACCTTGCGGATGCCGAGCGCGTGCAGGCGCGCCTCCATGACCTTGCCGACGCCCGGAATCCGCCGCACATCGAGCGGCGCCAGGAACGCGGCCTCGGCGCCCGGCACCACCCACAGGACGCCGTTGGGCTTGGCCTGGTCGGAAGCGACCTTGGCGACCATGCGCGCGGTGGAGATGCCGATGGAGCAGTTGAGGGCGATCTTCTCCTTGACGCGCTGGTGCAGCAGGTGCGCGGCGCGGATGGGCGGGCCGAGCAGGCGCTCGGTGCCGGTCATTTCGAGGTAGGCTTCGTCGATGGAAGCCATCTCGACGCGTGGCGAGAAGCTCGCCAGCACCTCGAAGACCTTCTCCGAGTACTCGCGATAGCGCTCGGGATGGCCGTCGACGAAGATGGCCTGCGGGCACGTCTTGTACGCCGTGCGGAGCGGCATGGCGGAGTGGACGCCGAACTTGCGGGCCGCGTAGGACGCCGCGGAGACCACGCCGCGCTCGTTGGGCCGGCCGCCGACCACCACCGGCTTGCCCTTGAGCGAGGGATCGAACAGCTCTTCCACGGACACGAAGAAGGCGTCCATGTCGAGGTGGAAGATGGTGCTCACCACGGACTCAGGTTAGCGCACAGTGGCCCGTGCGTTTCTCTCATTCTGCCTTCCGGCATTCCTGGCATACTGGAAGAGGACACCAAGGAGCCGTCATGACGGTCAACGCACATTTCGATGGCAGGGCCATCATCCCCGATGAGCCGCTGGATCTGCCGCCCAATCAAGCCTTGATCGTGCAGATCGAGCCGGTGGGAGCGCGTGAGACAGCGGACGAGTCGGCCTTGGCTTGGCTCGCCGCCAACGCAGTTGAGAACGACGCGCTGCCCGCGGATCTGGCCGATCGACACGATCATTACCTCTACGGCTGTCCCACCCAGGACAGGCAGCAGTAGTGGCAACCTACTTCGCCGATACTTCCTACTGGATGGCGCTTTCGCGCAAGCGAGATCAGCATCATCGGCACGCGGTCGCATGGAACCAGTTCGTGATCCGCACCAGGGGCATCATCGTAACGACCGAGGCCGTTCTTTGGGCGTGGTTGAACGCCTTCTCCGACGCGAGCACGCGCGCCGTTGCAGCCGAGGGTTACCGTAGAGCCCACGCGGACGCGCGTATCGAGGTGGTGCCATTCCAGCTCGAACTGATCGACTCCGCTGTGCAGCTTTACCGGACCAGGCCCGACAAGAGCTGGAGCCTCACCGATTGCCTGTCCTTTGTAGTTATGGAGCGGCGCCAACTGACGGAGGCGCTGACCACGGACGGGCATTTTGAGCAGGCGGGCATGAAAGCGATGATGCTCGAGCAGCCGGCGCCCAGAGTTTGAGCGCGGAGGGCGACATCGTCGATGCCGGCAGGCCGCCCCTCAGCTCACCGCTTTGCTCTCGAACTTCTTTAGCCCGCCGACCATCAGCACGACGTCGATCACGAGCAGCGCGCCCAGCACCACCCACAGGTTCATGTGCGGGACCTGGGGCGCGAGGACGCCGCGCAGTCCTTCGCTGGCGTAGACCAGCGGGTTGATCAGCACGGCGTACTGCAGGCCCGGAAAATGCTTGAGCGCGGACCAGGGATAATAGGCGCAGCCGAACATCATCATCGGCGCCAGCACCAGGCTGAACATCAGGCCGATCTGCGTCTGGCCCACGCTACAGCCGAGCAGCAGGCCGCCCGCGGACGCGAACAGCGCCACCAGCAGGCACATGACCGCGAATTCCAGCGGATGCCGGAAGCTGATGGCGACGCCCGATCCCAGGGTCAGCCAGGCCGCGGGAATCACGACCAGCCCGGCCACCAGCGCCTGGATCATGCCGGCGACTACCTTCTCGACGGCCAGCCAGCCGGTCTCCATCGGCGCGAGCAGCCGGTCCTCAATCTCGCGCGTGAACTGAAACTCGGCGATCAGCGGCATGGCCACGGCCTGGACTCCGCCCAGCACCATGCTGATGGCCATGATGCCTGGCAGCAGCACGCTCTTGTACGCCGCCGGCATCATGCCGCTGGTGGTGAGGACGCGGCCAAACACGAACGTCAGCAGCAGCGGCTGGAGCAGGTTCTGCACCAGCGTGGGAATCAGGTTGCGCCGGGCCACTTGGCCGTCGCGCTGCAAGAGGGCGTAAAACGTTTTCCAGTTCAATCGCGCAAACTCCTTCCGGTGTGATGCAGGAACAGGGTTTCGAGGCTGGGCTCCTCGATGTGGACGTCGTGCAATTCGACGCCCGCGGCTTGCGTGGCGTTGACGATGGCGGCGATCAGCGGACCGCCGCGGTCGGCGTAGAGGTCGGCCGCCGTGTGGTTCGCCGCGCGCACTTCGCTCACGCCGGGCAGCTTCTCGAACTCCGCCAGCAGGCCGTCGGGCACGCGGTCGAGGCGCAGGCGCAACAGGTAGCCGCCGGGGATGGCCGATTTCAGCTCCTGTGGCGTGCCCTGCGCGATGATGCGGCCGTGGTCGATGATGGCGAGGCGGTCCGAGAGGGCGTCGGCTTCGTCCATGTAATGCGTGGTCAGGACGATGGTCTTGCCGAGTTGGTGGTAGGCGCGGATGGTCTCCCACAGCAGCAGGCGGGTCTGCGGATCGAGGCCGGCCGAGGGCTCGTCGAGGAAGAGCACTTCGGGATCGTGCATCATGGCGCGGGCGATGGAGAGCCGCTGCATCATGCCGCCCGAAAAGGTGCGGACCATGTGGTCGGCGCGGTCGGTGAGCTTGAAGGTATCGAGCAGCTCGTCGGTGCGGCGTTCGCGCTCGCGGGCGCTTTGGCCGAAATACGCGCCGTGGAACAGGAGCACTTCGCGCGCCGTGAGGGCGAAATCCAGATTGGGCCGCTGCGGCACCACGCCGATCAGCCGCTTGGCCTTCACCTGCTCCTGCCAGACGTCGAATTCGCCGATGAAGGCGCGGCCGGCGGTGGGTTTGGTGCGGGTGGTGAGGATGCCGATGGTAGTCGATTTGCCGGCGCCGTTCGGGCCCAGGAGGCCGAAGACTTCACCGGGGCGGATCTCGAAGGAGATGCCATCCAGGGCCACCAGCTCGAACTTCTTCTTGGTTTTGTCCCTGCGCGCCGGGCGCTGCCAGGAGAAGGAGAAGCCGGCTCCGCGCGCCGCACTGGGCGGTGGCGTGCTGTAGATCTTGCGCAGGTTTTCGATGCGGATGCCGATGGCCATCCAATCCCTCCGAGATTTCAGAGCTCTTCGAGCTCGTGTAGCGCGCGGTCGATTATGCCGCGCACGCGTTTGGTGTCGCCTCGCCCGGCCGCCTGCAGACTGGCTCGCATCAGGGCGGCCAGTGGACCGTAGAGCATCAGGGCGTCGGGCCCGGTGAATTGTCCCCAGTCCCCGCAGCGCTCGGCGCGTTCCCAGATCTGGCGCACGATTTCGGGGTCCTTTTCGAGTTCCTTGCGGCCGGCTTCGGTCAGGCTGTAAACTCGCTTGCCGCTAGCCTGGGCGGCTTCGATGAGGCCCTCGTCTTCGAGCTGCTGGAGCGTGGGATAGATGCTGCCGGCGCTGGCGCTATACATGCCGCCGGAGCGGTCCTTCATTTCCTTCATCAGTTGGTAGCCGTGCTTGGGGCCCTCGGCCAGCAGGGACAGAATGGCGAGCCGGACTTCGCCTGCTTCGAAGAAGCGCCCGTGGCGGCCGAAGGCGACGGCGGCCCAGGGGAAAGCGCCTGGGGAGGCCCAGAACTGGTTGCGCATGATATATCTCACGATATATCAGAAGGAATATCGGGCGCAAGGGGGAGGGGGTCGGTCGGGTTACGAGACCAGTTCGAGCAGTTCGAGAACCACCTCGAGTATCACGAAGAGCACTTCTTCCCATGCCAACATCTCGCGCTCTTGCGGCACCATATCCGTCATGACGGCCGTAACGCGAAAGGATTTCTTCCACGGTTAAGCTCCCCTATGATGGAGCGATGAACCGCTTCGCCAGCGCCCAGCAGGCCAAGGAGTTCCTGATTGCCGAAATCGTTGCGCAGGCTCAGCGTGAAGCAGTCTCGCTCTCGGACCTCGAACGCAGGATGCTGTACTTCTCCGAAACCGCCTGGATGCCTCCGGAGGCCGCCGATGCAGTTGGCGAGTTCGATGCTCAGTATGACCAGGAGCTGTACGAGCGGAAGATCGCAAAACTCATCCGCCAGGCGCACACGCGGGCTCGCACGAGCGGGGAGGAATCGGCCGCCTGGTCAGAGGCGATCCAAGTACTCTCAAAGGGGGATCACTACATCCTTATGATGGTCGAGCGCGCGGGACCGCTGCGCCCCCGCTTCGATTTTCTGAAGCTGGTTACCACGGCTCTCGCGATTGTCGGTGTCGTCGTCCTCGTCATCTGGCTTCTGATCCGCTCCGGCTGATGCGCTCATCCAACCCACCGCGCCGCGTTCACCCGTGGAATCCCCCTTGCGGCTCATATGCGCGTTGACAGATCTGATCGGCGACCACGATTGAACGATGAATCTTCGCCAGTGGCCGGAAAGCTTGACACACGCAGCGTCGTGATGCCAGAATGCCCTCGATGAAGTGGCCGAAGTCGAAAGTGGGCTGGGCCTTCGTAATTCTCTATCTGGTATCGGCCTCGTATCTGATCTACCAGGCGTTCGCGTGCAGGGGCTGGGTCTGCGATCTGGTCGAGATCCCTGCCGCCGTTCCCTTCGGGCTCGTCTACCTCCTAGCGCTTCGATGGCTCGACCCGTTTTTCGCTTTTGGGGATATAACGTGGTCTCCCTTCAGGAACTGGTTCTTCATCGTTCCGACCGTGATCGGAAACTCGCTGATCTTCTACTGGCTCGGTGTGGGCGTTGGAAAGCTGGCGGCGAGACTACTCGGGAGAAGAGCGGCCTGATCGCCGCGCCGCAATCACCCTCGGAATCCCCGCCAAGTCCGGTTCCACCCGCACGTCCTCCCACTCGGGCAGAAGCCGCTCGACCCCGTCTAGCGTGCCGAAGCCGAGCTCCATGACCAACCAGCCGCCGGGCCTCAGGACGCGCGAAGCGTCCGCCACGATGCGGGCGTAGACGTCGAGTCCGGTTTCGCCGGCGAAGAGGGCGACGGGCGGCTCCCAATCCCGCACCTCGCGCTGCAAGCCTTCGCGCTGAGGGAGCGGGACGTAGGGTGGGTTCGAGACGATCAGATCCATCGAGTGCGCGGCGATGGCCTCGACCACGTCGCACACTACGAACCCGACGCGCGCGCCGAGGCGCTGGGCGTTCGAGGTAGCCACCGCCGCTGCCTGGGGCGAGATGTCCGTGCCCCACGTTTCCGCGCCGGTCTCGAGGGCCAGCGTCACCGCGAGCGCCCCCGAGCCGGTGCCGATATCGAGCGCCCGCCGCGCGGCCGGGACAACGCGCAGCGCCACCTCCACCACGTGCTCGGTCTCCGGCCGCGGGATCAGCACGTCCGGCGTGACGCGGAACTCGCGGCCATAGAACTCCTGGCGCCCGGTGATGTATTGCGTCGGCTTGCCTTCGAGGCGCTCGTGCAGATAGCGGCCATAGTGCAGCCAGGGGTTGTGGCCCAGCTCTTCTTCCGGGTGGGCGTAGAGGTAAGGGCGCTCGCAGCCGAGCGCGTGTGCGAGCAGCACTTCGCCGGTCAGGCGCGGCGCCGCGATTCCGGCTTCCTCAAGAAGCCGGCTGCCCTGCAGCAGCGCCGTCTGAATTGTCATGAGTCCGGTAGTAGGTTACCAGCGCGTCGATCACCGCGTCGAGACGGCCATCCATGATCATATCGAGCTGGTAGAGCGTCAGACCGATGCGGTGATCGGTGAGCCGGTTCTGCGGGAAGTTGTAGGTGCGGATCTTTTCGCTGCGGTCGCCGCTGCCCACCATGCTGCGGCGCTCGGCGCCGATCTCGGCGCGCTGCTTGGCGATCTCCAGCTCGTATAGGCGCGAGCGCAACACGCGCATGCCCTTGGCGCGGTTCTTGATCTGTGACTTTTCGTCCTGGCAGGAAACCACCAACCCGGTGGGGAGGTGGGTGATGCGCACGGCCGAATATGTTGTGTTCACCGACTGGCCGCCGGGACCGGAGGAGCAGAAAGTATCGATGCGTATGTCCTTGGGGTCGACCTGAATCTCGACTTCGTCCGCCTCGGGCAGCACGGCCACGGTGATGGCGGAGGTATGAACGCGGCCCTGCTGCTCGGTCACGGGAACGCGCTGCACGCGATGGACGCCGCTCTCGTACTTCAGCTTGCTGTAGACCTTGTCGCCGCTGACCAGCGCGATGACTTCCTTCATCCCGCCCATCGAGGACTCGCTGACGCCGGTGATTTCGACCTTCCAGCGCTGCGATTCGGCGTAGCGCGAATACATGCGGAACACTTCGGCCGCGAACAGCGTGGCTTCGTCGCCGCCCGTGCCGGCGCGGATCTCGAGGACTACGTTCTTCTCGTCGTTGGGATCCTTGGGCCGCAGCAGATCCTGCAGCTCCACCTCGAAGCGCCCCAGTTCGGGTTCCAGGCGGGCGACTTCCTCGGCGGCCATGGCACGCAACTCTTCGTCGGCCTCGGCGAGCATGGCGCGGGCGCCCTCGAGGTCCTGGCGCGTGCGTTTCCACTCGCGGTACTTCGCCACCACCTCTTCGAGCTCGCGATGCGCTTTGGCGGTCTTGCGGTAGCGCTCCGAGTCGTTGATGACGGCGGGGTCGGCCATCTGGCGCGTGAGTTCTTCGTAGCGCCCTTCGAATTGGTCCAGCTTGTTCAGGTATTCCATGCGGAGGTCAGGCCACGACCAGCGGTCCGCCCTGCGCCTGTTCGAGCGACATGGCGCCTTCCAGCGCGCGGATGGCGACGGCAGTCTGGTCGTCGGCGGGCGGCTTAGTGGTGATGCGCTGGAGCCACAGGCCCGGTGCGGTCAGCGTGGCCATCAGACCGGTGCGATGCTTGCCGGCGTAACGGATGGCCTCGTAGCTCAGCCCGACGATCAGCGGCAGCAGAGCGATGCGGCCCGCCAGTTTCAGAAGGAAGGAATCGAACGGCAGCAGCGTATACACGGCGATCGAGACCAGCATCACCACCAGCAGGAAGCTGGTGCCGCAACGCGGGTGGAAAGTCGAAAACGATTGCGCGTTCTCCACCGTCACCGGCCGGCCCGATTCGTAGTTGAAGACCACGCGGTGTTCGGCGCCGTGGTATTCGAAGACCCGCCGCATGTCCTTCCACTGCGAGAGCAGGTACAGGAAGGCGACGAAGATTGCCATGCGAATGACGCCGTCCACCAGGTTGAAAAGGATGCGCCCCTTGAGAAGCGGAAACGGCTTGCCGAGAACGGTGGCCAGGTAGAGCGGCACGAACTTGTAAAGGAACAGGAAGAAGAGGAGCGAAAGGGCCAGGTTCAGTCCCAGAATCCAGCCGGGCATTTCCTTCTTGGCGCCCTCGGGCGCGGAATCCTCGATGACCGCCTTGGCCGAGAACTGGAGCGCCTTGATGCCGAGCGCCATGGCCTGGCCCAAGGTCCCGATGCCACGCAGCACGGGGTAGCGGAAGGCCGGGTACTTTTCGGAGATCTTCGGCAGCGGCCGCTCGTCGGTGACCATCTCGCCCGCGGGCTTGCGGACTGCGACGCAATAGCTGTGCGGCGCGCGCATCATGACGCCTTCGAGCACGGCCTGCCCGCCGATGAGCGTTTCTTCGCCGCTGGCGAGCGCTGGCAATGCCGCGAAGTGCGCAAACAGGCGCAACTGTTCCCGAAAAGACAAGCTGGATTGGCTCCTCGGTCCAGTATAGCAGCGGGCGTCAGTCATCAGCCGTCAGCAATCCAATCGCTCCCTGCCGGCCGCGGCCCGTGCGGGCTCAGCGGAGGCCATGGCTGGTGGCAGCCGACCCAGGTCCGCTATACTCAAAATAGAGCGGTGGAGTTCGCTTTACGCCGTTTGTGACGGCCAATGACTCCTACAGTGGTTTCGCTGTGGGAGCCCGCGGCCGGCCCTCCCGAAGCAAACCACAAAGTAAGGAGATTGTTCGATGGATCGGGTGTGGTTTGTTGCGGCTCTGTGGCTCTTCCTGGCGCTAGTGGCGGTCCTGGCGGCCAACTGGCTGAGAATCTCGACGGCGCTCGCCGAGATCGTCGTCGGCACGCTCGCGCAGCTTGCCATCGGCGCGTGGGCCGGCGCCGGCGCGCTGGGCGCGAAGACCGAATGGATTGTCTTCCTGGCCGGGACCGGCGCTATCGTTCTGACGTTCCTGGCGGGGGCCGAACTCGATCCCGAAGTGTTTCGCGCCAGGTGGAAAGAGTCCGGCGCGGTCGGTTTGGTGGGCTTTTTCGGACCGTTCTTCGGCGCGACCATGGTCGCTCACTTTCTGCTGCATTGGGCCTGGCGGCCGAGCTGGCTGGCGGGAGTGGCGCTCTCGACCACCTCGGTCGCGGTGGTCTACGCCGTGATGCTCGAACTCGGCTTCAATCGGACCGAATACGGCAAGGCGATCCTGGCGGCGTGCTTCATCAACGACGTGGGCACCGTGGTAGCGCTCGGCCTGATCTTCTCGCCCTTCACGATGAAAACGGCGATCTTCCTCGCCGCCAGCCTGCTTATCTTTGTGGCGCTGCCCTTCGTGATGCCGAAGTTGTTCGAGCGTTACGGCGGGCGCGTGTCGGAGCTGGAGACCAAGTTTCTGCTGTTCCTGCTGTTCGCGATGGGCGGGCTGGCCGTGTGGTCCGGCAGCGAGGCGGTTCTTCCGGCTTACCTGATCGGCATGGTGCTCGCCGGCACGGTGGGCAAAGATCATTTCCTGATTCGCCGTCTTCGGACCCTGACCTTCGGCCTGCTGACTCCGTTCTACTTCATTCGCGCCGGAAGCTTGGTTTCGGTGCCCGCGCTGATTGCCGCGCCGCTCGTCCTGGTCGCGCTGTTCTTTGCGAAGCTGGTGTCGAAGCTCGCCGGCGTGCTGCCGACCGTGCGCGCTTTTGGATACGGCGGCCACGACGGCATATACTACTCGCTGATGATGTCGACGGGACTGACCTTCGGCACGATCTCGGCGCTTTTCGGCCTGAACCACGGCATCATCACCCAAACGCAGTACTCCCATCTGGTAGCGACGGTCATCGCCAGCGCGGTGATCCCGACGGCTATCGCGAATGCGCGCTTCATGCCGCGCCACCTGCTGCCGGATGAGGAGCGGGAACTGAGAGAATCGTCGTTCGGGGAGCCGGTGGGCGACCTCGATTGACCGGGAAGGAGGCGGAATGCTGACCAAGGGTCCCGCGAAGAAAGTCACGATCTTCATCAACGAAGACGCCCAACACCACCTCGCGGCTTTGCACGACTCCATCATGGCGTTCCTGATGCACAAAGGAGTCTACGGTGCGACGGCGACACGAGCCTACTCCGGATTCGGTTCCCGCCAGATGCTGCACACTTCCCGGGCCGAAGAAGTGGTGCAGCGCCTGCCGATCCGGATCGAATTCGTCGAGACGGCGGAAAAGGTGGAAGAGATCCTGCCCACTCTTTACGAGATGGTGAGCGATGGGCTGATCGAAGTCCAGGATACGACGGTGGTGAGGCTGGCCCGCAAGTCCCCCAAGCCCGAGGCCAAGCCGCCCCACCGGCATACGCAAGGGCCCGCGACTTTTCTGCGCGTGTACATGGGCGAAGACGATAAATGGCGCGGCGAACCGCTCTACGACGCGATCGTCAGGAAGCTGCGCATGATGGACATCGCCGGCGCCACGGTGTACCGGGGCATACTCGGCTATGGGGCCAAGGGTCACGAGCACAGGAGAAGCGTCCTCCACCCCATGCGCGATCTGCCGATCATGATCGCTGTGATCGACGCTCCCGAAAAGATCGCCGCCGCGGCCGAGGCGATCGAAGCCATGCTCGAAGACGGCCTGATTGTGACTTCCGACGTGGAGATGGTCAGACTGGTCCGCGGCCCGGCCGCGACGGAGGTGTCCGATGCGCCTGGAATCGCCCGCTAGGCTCCTGCGAATTCACATTTCCGAATCCGACCGCTACCGCGGCAAGCCCTTGTACGAGGCCATCGTGGCCCAGTGCCGCGCGCTGAAGATCGCGGGCGCCACCGTTCTTCGGGGCCTGGAGGGATACGGCGAGACGGCGGAGATCCACAAGACCCATCTCATGCACCACGATCGGCCCGTCGTCATTTCGATCGTCGATACGGCCGAGAACCTGGCCCGGCTTGTCCCGGTGGTCGAGGAGATGATGGACACCGGCTTGATAGCCGTTTCCGAGGTCAAGGCGGTCCGTGTTCAGAAGAAGGCGCCGGCTCAGGATGCGAAAGCCGATTGAGGTCGATGCAATCGTGCCCTTGGTGGGGCGGCGGGCCGAGCTGGAGGCCCTGGCGATCGCCCTCCGGTCGCGTCAATCGCGGCTGGCTACGGGACCGCCGGGCATCGGCAAGACCCGAATGCTGGCGGAGGCGCTCGCGCGGGAGGACGGGCCGCACGTGGTTCTCCGCGCTCCTCGCACTTTGCACGATCTGCTGACGCAACTGGCTGCGCTGCTCTCCTGCCCTGTGGCCGGCCGCACGACGAGTTCCGTGTTGAAGGCCGCGGTTCTACCGGTGCTCCGGGCGGAGCCGCGCGCCATTCTTCTCGACGACGCGAGCGACTGCGATCCGAGGATGTACCGCTTCCTGCAGGCCGTCTACCATAGTCCCGGGAGTTGTCTGATTGCGACCGCCCGCTCGCGCGGCTCTCTGGGCCACCTTCGCAAGCTGCTGTGGGACCCGCGCGAAGAAGTCTGCCTGAAACCCCTCAGCCACGTCGAAGCGGGCGCGCTCTTCGATGGAGCCGCGGCGGCGTACAAGCTGAGCGAGCTGGATCTGGACGACTTCCGGAACCGGACGCTCGCGTCGGCGCGCGGAAACCCGGGGCAGATCGTGGCGATGTGCCGGCTGGCGGCACGGCCGGAGTACCGGCGGGGAAGACGCATCCAGTTCCTCCCGCTGCGGATGGACGCATTGCCTGCATTCCTGGAGTGAACGGCCCTATGGCAATCGTAAAGGAAGCGCTCGCTGAGGCCGCCCGGGTCTGCGGCCGGTACCGCCTCGCGGCTCTCGAAGATTTCCTGAATAGCTGCCGGGCTTTCGCGCAGGAGGACCGCCTCAACGTCGCCATCTTCGGGCGCTTCAAGGCCGGCAAAAGCAGCTTCCTCAACCACCTCCTGGGCCGGCCGCTGCTGCCGGTCGGAGCGATTCCGGTAACGTCCGTCGTCACCGAAATCGAGTACGGCCCGCGGGAGCGCGTCTCGGTTCGTTTCCTGGATGGGCGCACCGAGCCGATTTCGCCGGACCAGATTGGCGAGTTCGTGGCCGAGGAGCGCAATCCGGAGAACTCGAAGCAGGTCGCCGCCGTTCGTGTCGAGCTGCCCTCCATGGAGCCGTACAGCGCCATTCGCTTCGTCGACACTCCCGGTCTGGACAGCGTCTTCGCGCACAACACCGACGCTTCCATGGAGTGGCTGCCTAACGTGGGCCTGGCGCTGGTCGCGGTGGGCGTCGACCCGCCTCTTTCCCAGCGCGACATCGAGCTGATCCGCAACCTGAGCCGGTTCACGCCCAACATCTCGCTGCTGCTGACCAAGATCGACCTGCTGGAAAAGAGTGAGCGCGTTCAGGTTGCGGATTTCGTCCGCACGCAACTCGCGCGCTACTGGGACGGCTCGGTTGCGGTCTTTCCCTATTCGGTCCGGCCCGGTTTCGAGCACCTGCGGGCGAAGATCGAGGAGGGGCTCCTCTCCCAGGCGCACGGCGAGGCCGGCCGCGAGCGCGAGGCGATCCTGCGTCACAAGACCGCGTCGCTGCTGGGGGAGTGCGCGAGCTGCCTCACGGTAGCCCTGAAGGCAGCCCAATCCGCCGATACGGAGCGCGAGCAACTGCGGCTGAGGATCGTTGGGCAGGAAGAGTCTATCGAGGACGCGCGCCTGGCCCTGCGGCTCATCGTGCGGCACGAGGCCGCGTTCTCCCGCTCCGCCTTCGAGAAGTTTCTGGAACCGGACGAACGGCCCGTGGCGGAACGGCTTCTGGACGGCCTGGAGCGCGAGTTCCCGGCGTGGGACCGTAGCCTGAGCGCCGCGCTCGAGGGATTCGAGAATTGGTTGCATGCGGCCGTGACGTCCGAGATGCGGACGCTCTCGGAAGGGCACCGCAGCGGATTCATCGAGCCGGTTCGGCGGGCCGGCCGCCAGCTTTCCCAGTTCCTCGAAGACTTCAGAAACCGGCTGTCCCAGCGGACGCTGGAGGCCCTGGGCGTGCCGCTGTGGACCGCGCAACCGGACCTGGAAACGAAGGACCCGAAATCGCCGGACGTGCGGGTGGGCAGGATTTTCGATCACAACTGGGAGCTCCTCTCCTGGGTCGCGCCCATGGCCGTGTTCCGGGGCGCCGTGAAACGGCATTTCGAGCGCACCGTGGCCCGGGTCGTCTTCATGAACCTGTCCCGCCTGGCCTCGCAGTGGGAGGCGGCGGTCAACGATTCGCTCTCGGTCCTCGAAAAGAACTCCCTTCGCCGGCTAGACGATCTTGTGAGCACCATCGAAGCGCTGACCGCCGCGGCGGGGCAGGAAGCTCCGGAGATCCAGGCGGACCTGGAAAGGATCGAGTCCCTGCGAGACGGCCTTCAGTCGACGAGGTAGCCCAAACGGAAACAACCGCCAAAACCCGGTCGGGCCTGGCGGCTGTGGTTTGATGATGGACGGGTCGATTTAACTGGCGGCCCGGTAGAGCGCTCCGCTCGAGTGGTGCTTGAGCGTCGAGTCGAGAATCCACTGGATATGAGCGGTTTCGAATGGGGCCGCGCAGTAGTCGGATGCGCCGGCTTCGATGGCGTCCAGCCACTCCGCAACTTCCGGTACACGGCTGACCACCACGACGGGCAGGTCGGGTCGGAAGCGGCCGACGGCTTCCAGCAGCGCCGCATACCGCTTGCCGTGCGAAGAACAGAAGATCAACTCGGCGCCCACCCGCTCCACTACGGCCAGACACTCCCGTGGGGCGAGGAAAGGTTCCGAAAAGACCGTCTGCTGTTGGCTCACGAGCACGCGGCGGAGCTCGGAGGCCAGTGAGTCATCGAGACCAAACAGGACAATTCTGGCATGCATGCCTTCCCCTTCTCGTGACCTGTCTCTAAACTACAAGACCGCTTTTCTCGGTGGGGAAAGGCCCCTGGTCAGAGCGACCAGCGTTGTGTGGGGTCCTCGAGAACTGCGCCCTCTTAATCAGAGGGTACGAGACGAGGCTGCCAAAGTCAACCGGAAACTGTGCCCACGGTTTTCGCACATCCCACGGTTTTCGCATCCCACGGTTTTCGCTCTTGCAAAACGCGCCCCAATCTGGTAGAAGTCTAGGTGTTCTTCGCGACTCATGGCCACCAGTCCGCGTAGGAAGCCAGTGCCGGTGAGGAAGGGCTCCGGTGGAGCGAAAGCCTCGGGGCCGCCGCGGGCAGCCACGCCCGCTCCCGTTCCGGAGGCGCCCTCCGTCCCGCCGGACGAACGCCAGCAGGCGGAATTGTTCGACCGCGCCATGAAGCTCTTCCATTCGGCCGGTTACGGAGCGGCCCTGGTCCTTTTTGAAAAGGCCGCCCGGGGCCCTATCCCCGCCATGGCGCATAGCGCTCAACTGCGCGCCGCCATGTGCGCAAGCCGGGTGGCCGCCCGCGAGCCGTCTCTCCACACTCCGGAAGAGCATTACGACTACGCCATCGCGCTCATCAATCAGCGCCGCTTCCCCGAGGCTGAACGGCACCTGGACGAGGCCGTCGCCCGAATGCCCGGTGCGGACCACGTGCATTACGCGCTGGCCCTGTGCCGCGGCCTGGCCGGCGATCTCCGCGGCGCCTATCGCCACCTGCGCCGCGCCATCGAGATCGCGCCCCGCAATCGCGCCGCGGCCCGCAACGATCCCGACTTCGCCGGAATCGGCCGCCTTTCGCCTCTTTTGGAACTCCTGTACCCTGAAGGAACGGCCTCCGTCCCGCCCCATCGCTAGCCGGGGTTGGGCTGCGCTGGCGAACATCATGACTGCTCAACTGCCTCGGCCTGGGTCGCTCGAAGGACCGCTCCGGATCGTCTTGATCGGCGGCGGCACCGGCCTCTCGACCCTGCTGGGAGGCCTCAAGGTTTTTGCCCGCCCGGCCTTGCGCGTGGAGTCCCTTTCGCTCGCAGCCCAATTTCCCGTTGTGGATCTGTCGGCGGTGGTGACCGTCAGCGACGACGGCGGAAGCTCCGGCCGGCTGCGCCGCGACTTCAAGGTTTTGCCGCCCGGCGACATCCGAAACTGCATGGTGGCGCTCTCCGAGGATGAAGCCCTGCTCTCGCGCCTGTTCCGCTACCGTTTCGCGCGCGGGCGCGGCCTCAAAGGCCACAGTTTCGGCAACCTCTTCCTGACCGCGCTCACCAACATCACCGGCGATTTCGCTCGCGCCGTGAGCGTCTCCTGCGAGGTGCTGGCCATCAAGGGGCGCATCTATCCCGCCACGGCGGCGAACGTGACTCTCGAAGCGGACCTCGAAGACGGCAGCACCGTGCTCGGCGAGACCCGCATCAGCCGTTCGCGCTCACGCATCCGCCGCATCCGGTTGAACCCGCCGCACGCGGCGCCGCTCGAAGAGACGTTGCGGGCCATTGCCGAAGCCGACGCCATCACGCTCGGCCCCGGTTCCCTGTTCACCAGCATCATTCCCAACCTGCTGGTGGACGGCATTCCCCAGGCCATCGCCGAGAGCCCCGCCGTGAAGGCCTGCTTCGTCAACCTCATGTGGCAGCCGGGCGAGACCGTGCGGTTCACCGCGGCCGATCATGCCGCCGCCATTCACGAGCACGCGGGCCGGCGCCTGCTCGATTACGTGGTCGTCAACACCCGCCCCATTGGCCCTGCGCTGCTCGAGAGATACGCCCGTCAGCACGCGCTTCCCGTGGAGAACGACTCGGAGCGGCTGCGCGCCATGGGCCTGAAGATCGTCGGCCGCGATCTGGTCCAGGAAGCCGAAAAGATCCGCCACAATCCGGCGGCGGCCGCCGCGGTCGCCATCGAATTGGCCGCCGAGGGCCGCCGGCGCAGGCACGCGGCCGCCGAAGCCACGCTGAGCGTCTAACCCGAGCCCCCGGCGTCATGCGAAGATCAGGGTGATGGCAGAACCACGCGCGGTACCGGGCTGGGACGAGTATTATCTAAGCATCTGCAAAGTCGTCGCTTCGCGCAGCAAGGACCCCAACACGCAGATTGGCTGCGTCGTGGTCGGGCCGGCGCACGAGATCCGGACGACCGGCTACAACTCCTTCCCGCGCGGCATCCGCGACACGGTGCCCGAACGGCTCGAGCGCCCCGCGAAGTACCTGTGGATGGAGCACGCCGAGCGTAACGCCATCTGCAACGCCGCGCGCGCTGGCACCGCCACGGCAGGCTGCACGATCTACGTCGAGATCATGCCCTGCATGGACTGCGCGCGGGCGATTGTGCAGGCCGGCATCTGCGAGGTGGTCGTCTCGGCCGCGCGCATGGCCGCCTACTCGAGCGACTACTACGATCAGCATTTCGGGTTGGTGGAGGTGCTCTTCAGCGAAGCCGGTATTCGGGTTCGGCGGGTCTGAATGCGTGGGGCAGACCTCCAGGTCTGCGCGGGGCCTCCAGGCGCCGCCACTCGCGCGAATAAGGTCCGCGACGCCGCACTGCGCTGAGACCGTTGCCCGCTTTCGCGCATCTCCATTTAGCCTCGCCTCAATGACCTGCGATTCGTAGGCCCCTTCCCACCGCAGCGCGCCGCGCTACTCTCATCCCGGGCCGCGTCCTCTGCTGGCCAGCACCCAGCGCGGCAATCCAGAGAACAGAACGAACCCAATAAGTCTCGCCGTATCAACAAACCCGTGGCCAAGGACCCAATTCCACGGCCGAAAGTCCCGCCCGGCCGATGCAACCTTTTTCAGTGACAGCCTGCCGACGCATTTATCCTCTCTTTTTTCAACCACATCGGCTTTTCGGACCTTCAGGACGCGGAAGCTCGGTGCCTATATTGGGCGTGTGGTTGGAGCGAGGCCCGCAATGAAATCTTCCCTGTTTCGACTGACTTTGATTGTGTCCCTGCTGGCGGTTTCCGCCGCCGGGCAGACCCAGATCGATCTCCGAACCCAAGCCAAAGACGTCGACTTCTCGGGCGCAAGCTCGACCAAGCCGATCCAGACGGGCACGTCGCTGCCGGCCGTGTGCGCTCTGGGGCAGACGTTCCTCCTGACCAACGCGTCCCTGGGGCAGAACCTGTACATGTGTACGGCTGCCAACGTCTGGACGCGCCAGGGCGGCGCGGCCATGCTGGCGCAGTTGGCCGACTTTACGGCGACGTATACGAATGCGCAGACACTGGCGATCGCGGCGAATTGCACGACGGCGACGCCATGCAACCTGCGCATCGGAACCACGGTCTACAGCTTCACGCAGGGTTGCACCGCGACGCTCGCAGGCGGCACCGGAACGGCCTTCATCTACTTCGACTCCACGGGGGCGTTGACCATCGGCCATGAGCTTACCCTTTCGGCCTCGGCCGAATGCGTTGCCCAGAGCGGCATCTCGAACTTTCCCCCCGGCTCCATTCCGCTCTTCACCTGGAGCGCAGTTGACGGCGCCTGGGACACGGCGGGAGGCACAGACTATCGCGCCATGCTGGCCACCAAGGGCATCGCGGCGACGACCGGCCTGCTGACCGTGGATTCCGCCACGAGCACCACCATATCCCTGGACACCGCCGTGGTGCCGACCTATCTGAATACGACCGCGGTTCTTGCGTTCCCCTTGATCCCTAATGGAACGTGCGCCACGGACCTGTCGTTCACGCTGGCAGGCGCCGCGGTGAACGACGCCGTCGCACCCGGCTGGCCTGCTGCCCTCGAGCCGGGACTGCTCGCCAACATGCGCGTCTCGGCCCCCGGCACGATCAGCGTCCGCCTGTGCAACCTTTCCGGAAGCGACCTGACTCCCGCCAGCGCCACCTACGGGGCGACCATCGTGAGGAGCTTCTAGCGCTACCCGGCCTTCAGCGTTTCCACCTCTTCGGCCGCCTGAGGGAAGGCCGCGCCCAGGACCTGTTCGATGCGGTTGACGAAGACGAATTCGGTCTCCCGGCGCACCGCTTCGGAGAAATCCTGCAAGTCCTTCTCATTCCCCTTCGGCGCGATGATGCGATGGATGCCGGCGCGCCGGGCGGCCAGCACTTTTTCCTTCAGCCCGCCGATGGGCAGGACCAGGCCGGTGAGCGTGATCTCTCCGGTCATGGCCGTATCCGTGCGGACCGGCGTGTGCGTGTAGACCGACGCCAGCGCCGTGGCCATCGTAACGCCGGCCGAAGGACCGTCCTTCGGCACCGCGCCCGCGGGCACGTGCAGGTGGACGCCGTATTCCCTGAACGCGGCTGGGTCGACACCGAGGTCCTCGGCGTGCGACCAGATGTAGCTCTGCGCCGCGCGCGCCGATTCCTGCATCACTTCCCCGATCTGGCCCGTGATGGTCAGTCCCTTGCCGCCCGGCAGGAGCGTCGCCTCGATGTACAGCACTTCGCCGCCGGTCTCGGTCCAGGCCAGGCCGGTGGCGACTCCGGGCGGCTGCTCCTTGCGCCGCTCGTCCTCCGGGAACACCTCCGGTCCCAACAGCGGCGCCACGTCTCCGGGCTGCATGGTGATTGGTTCTAAGTCGCCCTCGGCGTGGCGCAGCGCGATTTTGCGCGCCACGCGGCCGATGGTGCGTTCCAGTTGCCGCAGGCCTGCCTCGCGCGTGTAGCGGGCAATGAGGGCGTGGAGGGTGCCGTCCCCGAAGGTCACCTCTTCGGGCTTCAGGCCCGCTTGCCGGAGCTGGCGCGGAATCAGATACCTCTTGGCGATCTCGGTCTTCTCCTCCTCGCTGTAGCCCGCGAGGCGCAGCATCTCCATGCGGTCGAGCAACGGCCGCGGGACGGTGTCGAGCGTGTTGGCCGTGGTAATGAAGAAGACCTTCGAGAGGTCGAACGGCAGATCGAGATAGTTGTCGCGGAAGCTCTTGTTCTGCTCCGGGTCGAGGATCTCGAGCAGAGCCGCGGCCGGGTCGCCGCGGAAATCCCGTCCCAGCTTGTCCACTTCATCCAGCATCAGCACAGGGTTCCGCGAACCGGCGCGCCGGATGGCCTGCACGACGCGTCCCGGCATGGCGCCGATATAGGTCCGGCGATGGCCGCGCAGCTCGGCCTCGTCATGCAGGCCGCCCAGGCTCATGCGCTCGAACTTGCGGCCCAAAGCGCGCGCGATCGATTGCCCCAGCGACGTCTTGCCCACGCCCGGCGGGCCGAAGAAGCACAGGATGGGCGCCTTGGCCTCGGGGTTGAGCTTCAAGACGCCAAGCTGCTCGAGAATGCGCTCCTTGACGTCCTTGAGGTCGTAGTGATCCTCGTCGAGGATCTGCCGCGCGCGCGCGATATCGAGGTTGTCCTCGGTGGCCGTGTTCCAAGGCAGCTCGACCACGAAATCGAGGTAGGTGCGGATGACCTGGTAATCGGGCGCGCCGGGAGGCAGCCGCTCGAGGCGCGAGAGCTCGCGCATGGCCTCCTTGGCGACTTCCTCGGGCAGATTCAGCTTCTGGAGGCGCTCGCGTAGCAGCTCGATTTCGGCCTGCTGCGGGTCCCTCTCGCCCAGTTCCTGCTGGATGGCGTGCAACTGCTGGCGCAGCAGGTACTCGCGCTGCTGCTTGCTCATCTCGGACTGAGCCTCGGTGGCGATCTTGTCGCGCAGTTGGAGCACCTGGTACTCGCTGGTCAGGTAGCCGTGCATGAGGGTGAGCGCCTCGGCGCGGGTCCCGGCCTCGATCAGCGCCTGCTCCTTGGCCAGCTCGAGATTCATCATGGAGCCGAGCAGGTAGACCAGCCGCAGCGGATCTTCGGTTTGGGTGAGCATCTGCGCGAGCTCGGCCGGAGCGTTGGGCTGGGCCAGCGCGACCACTTTGCCCGCCAGATCGGCGACCGCGCGGTGGAGCGCTTCCACTTCCTGCGAGTGGTCCTCGGGCAGCGGGAACGGGCGCGCGCGCACCAGCGGATGGGGCTCCGTCTGTTCGAGCTTCAGGATTACGATCCGTTCGACGCCGAGGACGATCAGGTCCATCTGGCTCTCATTCGGCCGGGCCATCTTCTTGATGACCGCCTTGGTGCCGATCGAGTAGAGGTCCTCGGCCGTTGCGGGAACGTCCTTGTTCGGGTCGCGCTGCGCCACGACGACGATCTCTTTACCTTCGGTCGCCAGCGCAGCCTCGGCGGCGGCCAGCGATGCGATCCGGCCGACCGAAAGCGGCATAAACAGATACGGGAACAGCACGCTGTTCTTCAGCGGAAGCAGGGGTAGGGTCTGGACGTTGTCCGGATCGGCCATCGGTTACGCCTCCGTTATGCGGATGATCAACAGACCGTTCTTGTTCTCGAGCGCCACGCGCGCATGTTTGAACTGGCACGGCAGCTCGATGGTGCGCTCAAACCGGTTGTAGGCGATTTCCATCGAGTAGTAGGTGGCGCCCTCTTCCACCAGCCAGTCGCGGCGCACGCCGCTCACCGTGATGCGGCAGCCGTGGACCTCGACGGCGACGTCTTCCATGTCCACGCCGGCCAGGTCGAACTTCAGCAGCCAGCCGCGCGGGATGCGGTAGACGTCGGCCGAGGGCCGCCAGCAACTCTGCGCCCCGGCCGGCGAAGCAGCGAAGAAGAAGAGCGGCGAGTGCTTTCGTCTTTCCATGCCAGGCCCAGTCAGACTCAATTGTAACGCGACCAGAGAATCCGCTCCCTCACGGTCGCGGTTCGGTGCGACCCTGGCCACACGCATGGAACCGCGCGCGTCAACAAGCGGCGTCGTCTCGTGAGCCACGCTCATAACCCCGCTGCCGCCGCCCGCGGGGCGAACTTCAGCTCGCCGCGGGCCGCGTCGAGATCGACGTCCACCGTCTGGCCGTCGCGAACTTTAGACCCCAGCACCAGACGCGCCAGGGGCGTCTCGATTTCCTTCTGAATGGCGCGCTTGAGCGGCCGCGCGCCGTAGGTTGGATCGTAACCGCTGCGCACCAGATGCGTGCGGGCGGCATCCGTGAGCTCGAGGGCGATGTGCCGGTCCGCGAGGCGCGCCCGCAAGTGCCCGAGCTGAATATCGACGATCCGCTTCAGGTGCTCTTCCGAGAGCGAGTGGAAGACGATGATTTCGTCCACGCGGTTGAGGAACTCCGGCCGGAAGCTCGACCGCATCTCCTCGAGCACGGTCTCTTTCATGCGCTCATACGGCTCGCCTTCGAACGCGCCGCGGTATTCCAGGATGCGGTGGCTGCCGATGTTCGAGGTCATGATGACGATGGTGTTCTTGAAGTTCACCGTGCGGCCCTGGCCGTCGGTGAGGCGGCCGTCGTCCAGGATCTGGAGCAGCACGTTGAAGACGTCGTGGTGCGCCTTCTCGATCTCGTCGAACAGGATCACCGAGTAGGGCCGGCGGCGCACGGCTTCCGTGAGCTGGCCGCCTTCCTCGTAGCCGACGTAACCCGGAGGCGCGCCGATCAGCCTCGCCACCGTGTGCTTCTCCTGGTACTCGGACATGTCGATGCGGATTAGCGCGTGCTCGTCGTCGAACAGGAACCCGGCGAGCGCGCGGGCCAGCTCGGTCTTACCGACGCCGGTGGGGCCGAGGAAGATGAAGCTGCCGATGGGGCGGTTGGGGTCCTTGAGGCCCGAGCGCGCGCGCAGCACGGCTTCGGCGACGGCGGTCACGGCCTCGTCCTGACCCACCACGCGCTGGTGCAGTTCCTCTTCGAGGTGCAGCAGTTTGCCCAACTCGCCTTCGAGCAGCTTCGAGACCGGGACGCCGGTCCAGCGGCTCACGACCTCGGCGATGTCCTCCTCGTCCACTTCCTCTTTGAGGAGCCGGGGCGCGCCTTCCTTGCTCGAAAGGCTCGCTTCCTCGGCCTTGAGCTGGCGTTCGAGCTGCGCCAGCGTGCCGTATTTCAGTTTGGCCACGCTTTCGAGGTCGTACTGCCGCTGGGCTTGCTCGATTTCCAGGTTCGTCTTCTCGATCTGCTCACGCAGGCCGCGCAGGTGGGCCACAGCCTTCTTCTCGGTCTGCCAGCGCGCCTGGAGGGCGTCGGTTTCGGCGTGCAGGTCTGCCAGCTCCTTCTCGATCTTGCCGAGCCGCTCGCGCGATGCGGCGTCCTTTTCTTTCTTGAGGGCCTCGCGCTCGATCTCGAGCTGCATGATGCGCCGCATGCGTTCGTCGAGCTCGGTGGGCATGGAATCGATCTCGGTGCGCAGACGGGCGGCGGCCTCATCCACCAGGTCGATGGCCTTGTCGGGCAGGAAGCGGTCGCTGATGTAGCGGTTCGAGAGCACCGCGGCCGAGACCAGCGCGGCGTCCTTGATGCGCACGCCGTGATGCACCTCGTAACGCTGGCGCAGGCCGCGCAGGATGGAGATGGTGTCTTCAACCGAGGGCTGATCGACCATAATGGGCTGGAAGCGGCGCTCGAGCGCGGCGTCCTTCTCGATGTACTTGCGGTATTCGTTGGTGGTGGTGGCGCCGATGCAGTGCAACTCGCCGCGGGCGAGCATCGGCTTGAGCAGGTTGCTCGCGTCCATGGCGCCTTCGGCCGCGCCCGCGCCTACCACGGTGTGCAGCTCGTCGATGAAGAGAATGACCTCGCCTTCCGACGTCTGCACCTCTTTGAGTACGGCCTTCAGGCGCTCTTCGAACTCGCCGCGGAACTTCGCGCCGGCGATGAGCGCGCCCATATCGAGGCCGACCACGCGCTTGTTCTTGAGGCCTTCGGGAACGTCGCCACGCACGATGCGCTGGGCGAGTCCCTCGACGATGGCGGTCTTGCCGACGCCCGGCTCGCCGATCAACACCGGGTTGTTCTTGGTGCGGCGCGAGAGGACCTGGATGACGCGGCGGATCTCGTCGTCGCGGCCGATCACGGGGTCGAGCTTGCCCTGGGCCGCCAGTTGGGTAAGGTCGCGGCCGTAGCGTTCGAGGGCCTGGTAAGTGGTCTCGGGATTCTGGGAAGTCACGCGCTGGCTGCCGCGGACCTCCTGAAGAGCGCCGAGGAGCCGCTCGCGCGTGACGTTGAATTCTTTGAAGAGCCGGCCGGTCGAGCCGCCGTCGTCGGTCATGGCGAGCAGCAGGTGCTCGATGGAGATGTACTCGTCCTTGAGCTTGCGGGCTTCGTCCTCGGCCTGGGTCAGGACGCGGTTGAGGCGGGCGGTGACGTAGACCTGGTCGGGCGCGCCGGAAACGCCGGAGACCTTGGGGAGGCGCTCGATTTCCTGGACGGTGCGGCGATGGAGGCCCTCGACGTTGGTCCCGGCCTTGATAAGGATGGCGGGAGCGAGACCGTCGGCCTGTTCGAGCAGGGCAGCGAGGAGGTGCTCGACGTCAATCTGCTGGTTGGCGTAGCGGACGGCGGTGGACTGGGCGGCGCGGACGGCCTCCTGGGCTTTTTCGGTTAAGCGGTTTAGATCCATGGCCGTGCCTCCCTCGTAATCTTAGTATAGCACCATCAACTAAGATTAGTGTAGCACATTCAAGCTTGTTGTCTGCGACCGGCGCGAGCCGACCGGCCTCTTGATCCACCTCGGACTGTGCCGAGCGCGACGCTCAACCCGGTGGACGATCAGGCGACGGCGGGAAGGAGAGGGCGTCGTGTGCGCTATTCTGTTGACGGGCGCTGCGGACGTGCAGAAAGAGACACGGCGGATGAGCGGAATCCAATTCGTAACGGATGAGAAGGGCCGGAGGGTGGCCGTTCAAATCGATCTGAAGAAACACGGCGCGAGGCTGGAGGATTTCTGGGACGGTCTGATCTCCGAGTTGCGCCGCAAGGAGAAGAGGATACCGCTGGCGAAGATCAAAGCCGATCTCGTGAGGCGCGGTCGCCTGCGTGGATGAAACGGAATCGGTCGGCTCCGTTTCCTGACGCCCTGCGCGAGCAGATCGCGAGACTTGAGGTCCTGGCGCTGGAAGAGCGCGACCGCGAGGGCTATGCCAGGGAGCCGCAAGCATTCGATGAATCGATTGTCTGGGAACGGGAGGCGCGGTGGCCTGCAGAAGAGCCACGGACGTAACAGCGCTCCATAGCGCCGTGGCCCAGTTGCGCGGCGAATCTCCCTCGGTTTAGGCGCTCCGCCGCTGCCGGCTGTAGTGGCCGCCGCCGAGGCCGCCGAGGTCGATGATGACCGCGACGATGAGCGCCAAAAGGTAGATGCCATCGATCGGATGGTGCGAGTTCACGATCCAGGCGTAGACGATGGTGGTGAGCGGCAGGAAGAAGAACCCGAGCAGTGGGATCAGCATGCCGTGATAGGCGCGCCCGAGATAGTTGCTGAACAGGAACATCAGCACCAGCACCACTCGGGGCGTCAGGATCGTGAGAAGAGCCAGGACGCAGCAAGGCATAGTTGGTTCCATTGTATGATGCTTCTTGCGAGCAACGCGCCGGCCGGGCGCCTCGCGTAGGACATCCGATGGAAGACCTCATTTGGGGCTTGCTACGCCTAGGCCGGTTTTTGATTCGGCTCTTGCTCCGGCTCTTGCTTCGTCTGTTTCGAGTCTGGCGGGCGAAGCACTGGTGTTCGACTGCCGCGACAATCATGAGAGCCGTCGTAGTCAAGGTAGACGCCGAATGGGCTCCGATGGTCCTGTATACGTTCACCGTAAATTCCCACGAGTATATGGGGGAATTCTTCGGCATGCGCTGCAAGAAGGCGGAGGCCCGGTGGCTGGCGTCCAGAGTTCAGCCGGACGGTCACATCGTTGTTCGGTTCAAGCCAAAGAACCCCGACCAGAACATCGCGCTTAACGGCGACAACCGAAAGGGCCTCCCGTTCAAGATCGCGGGGTGAACGAGCGGACGCGCCCCAGCAGCGCGCGCGCTTCCTCGATGCGCAGCGCCGCGGCGAGCCCGAAGTACACCGCTCCGTAAGGCGGCAGGATCAGCGCCGCGGCCAGGATCGGGTTGCGGTGGCCGATGGCGATGCGGACGGCCCAGCCCGCGGCGGCGGCGGCGATGGCGGCGATCCAAAGCCGGGCCGTGTAGCCGAGCGCGAGGCCGGTCTGTCCGATGCGGCGATTCAGCGTCCGGCGGAGCAGCGTGAATTCGACCCAGCCTGCGATGCCGGCCGAGGCCGTCAGTCCGGCCACGCCCCAGCGCGGATCGAGGCCGATGGCGGGCGGCAGCGGAATCGCCGCCAGGTAGCCGAGCGCGGTGGTGAGCGCGACGCGGATGATGGCGTAACGCAAGGGCGTACGCGTGTCGCGTAACGCGTAGTAAGCCGAGGAGTAGAGGCGGCCGAGCGTGGTGGCCAGCAGGCCGACGGTCGAGCCCGCCAGGATTCCCCAGACGTAGAGCGAGTCGGCGTGCGTGAAGCGGCCGGTCTGGAGCAACGCGGCGGCGATCACGTCGCCCAGGGCCAGGAATCCGACAGCGGTCGGCACGATGAAAAACGCGATCTGGCGCAGGCCCGAATTGAGGCGGTGGCGAAGGTAGTCGGCCACCTCCTGGTCGCTGCCGAGCGCGCTCGACATGGCAGGCAGCTCGGCCGCCGAGACCGACATGCCGAACAGGCTCACCGGCAGCGTATAGAGAAGCTGCGCGTTGGTGAGGCCGGTGACGGCGCCGGTGGGCAGCCAGCTCGCGATGAAGGCATCGACGTAGGCGCTGATCTGAACGACGCCGCGGCTGATGAAGACCGGGACGAAGTTTTTGATCACGGTGCGGACGTTGGCCGATGCAATGTCGAGCGAGATCCGCAGGCGGCGCGCCAGCGTGAGCACGGCGGGGAGTTGCACGGCGAACTGGGCCGCGCTGCCCGCGACCGATCCCCAGGCCAGAGTGACCGCGAGCCGGTCCAGGCCCATGCGGCGGCCAAAGCCGAGCAGCGTCGCGATCATGGCCACGTTCCAGATCACCGGCGCGGTGTAGGAGAGGAAGAACTGGCGGTGGCTGTTCAGGATTCCCAGGCACCAGGCGGAAAGCACCAGGAGGCCCGCGCCAGGGAACAGAACGCGCACGATTTGGATGGTCAGCTCGCGCTTGGCGCCGTGGAAACCGGGGGCGATGGCGTCGATCAGGTAGGGCGTGGCGAGGACGCCGGCCGCGACCAGCACGGCGGCAGTGAGCGCCAGGATCGCGAACACCGCGCCGGCCACGCGGCCAGATTCCTCGTCGTCCTGGCGCGCGAGCAGGTTGGCGTAGACAGGGATGAACGAGGCCGAGAGGACGCCCTCGCCGAACAGGTTCTGGAGGAAGTTGGGGATGCGGAAGGCGGCGTTGAAGGCGTCGGCGGCGTCCGATTCGAGGCCGAAGTAGTGGGAGAAGATGCGCAGGCGCACCAAGCCCATGAGGCGGCTGAGCAGGATTCCGGCCGCCACCAGGAACGCCGAGCGGCCGGTGGCCTCGAGCTTTCTCTTCTCGGGCAAGCTACAAGATTAGCGTGGTGGCGCGCCACTCGCGGAAGCCTTCACCAGCCGGAAGCAGGCCAGTGCTCTCCCGGCCGGCGATCCGTCCCTCAGGGTGAGGTAACGCGTCTCCAGGTCCTTCTCCGTCAGATGCTCGAGCAGGGAGTAGCCTCGTTCGGATAGGAACGCCTCGATCGTCCCTTCCTCGATGCGGGACTGAACCGGCTCGGCGAGATAGGTTGTCTGCATCGCGGCCATAGACTCTTTCACGCCGTAACGGTCCAGCATGTCCGGCGCGTCGGCCAGATAGTCAAAGCACAAGATGCTGCCGGCAGGCGAATTCAAGCGTACAAAGTCGAGCGTCCGATCGACGGCCTCGGCCGGGAGGTAATAGGCGACTCCCTCCCAGACGAAGAGGGTCTGCAGGGTCTTGTCGAAACCCGCCGCCGTGAGCACCTCCTCGAGGCGATCCCGGGTGAAGTTGACGGAGACAAAGGTCACCTGTTCCGGCACGGGCATGTTCGCCTGCTCTAGGGCTTGCCGTTTCCGCCGCTGAGTGGGGCCAATATCCAGCTCGAAGATCCTCGTTTCGCGGATGAGGTGGCGGAGACGGTACGGCCGGGAGTCGTATCCGGCGCCGAGGAAGACGATCTGGGGCGTGTTGGCCTGAAGCGCTTCCCGCACGACCTCATCGAACCAGGCGGTTCGAGCGAGGAAGAACTCGTAATTGCCGGGCACCTTTTGCATCAGCCACTGGCGGGCGGCGGGATTGGCCACGAGTTTCCGAAAGTCATCGGTCAGGAAAGCGCACGCGAGCGAATCGGGTCCCCGGATCTCCTCTCTGGCCTCGGCGGCGGCGATCGCGCGCCAGAGTGCGACGCCCATCGCCGAATCGGAGGGTTGGTCTTCCAAGGTCTTCTGGGCTGCGGCGGATGCTCTGCTGGCGATGCCCAGGACGTTGCCGAACGGATCTGTCACTCTCGCGATCCGCGAGCCGGGAGCGTTGAAATAGATCTCGCATTGCGGAGCCGCGCCGGAATCGAGGAGGCGCTTCCAGGCAGCGTCGATGTCATCGACGGACCAGTAGGCCACGGCGCCTTGCAGCGTGTGGGCCGCCGGTTCGGCCACCGCGAGGAGACCCAACATGCAATTGCCCACCGCGAAGACAGCGGCCAGAGGCGATTCGAGTGCCGGTTCCCTGCCTAGAACACCGACATACCAGGCCCGTGCCTGGGCGAGGTCCGCGACGGGATAGGTGATCGACGAGAGCGACTTGAACATGGGCGTGTGCGGTTCCCTGTTCAAGAGTATCCGGGCCAGAAGTCGCTCGCAACGTTTCGGCCCACCCCCAACGGGCTTGCGGCGGGTTACAATGGTCGGTTCGATTTTCAAGGAGACTACCGCGTGGCCCACATCACGAAGTTCATACTTACCGACGATGAGATCCCATCGGCATGGTTAAACGTCCTGCCCTTGCTGAAGCAGCCGCTCGATCCGCCGCTCAATCCCGCGACGCACCAGCCGATCGCGCCGGACGCGCTGGCGGCGATCTTTCCCATGTCGCTACTCGAGCAGGAGTTTTCTCCCAAGCCGGAGATTGACATTCCCGGCGAGGTGCTCGACATCTACCGGCTGTGGAGGCCCACGCCGCTCTACCGCGCCGAGCGGCTGGAGAAAGCGCTCGATACGCCGGCAAAGATTTACTACAAGTACGAAGGCGTGAGCCCGGCCGGCAGCCACAAGCCGAACACCGCGGTGGCGCAGGCGTTCTACAACAAGCAGGCCGGCATCAAACGGCTGGCCACCGAGACCGGGGCGGGGCAGTGGGGTAGCGCGATTGCGCTGGCCTGCCGGATGTTCGACCTGGAGTGCACGGTCTACATGGTGAAGGTCAGCTACGACCAGAAGCCGTACCGCCGCATGCTGATGAACACCTGGGGCGCGGAGGTCTTCCCTAGTCCCAGCCCGCGCACGAACTCGGGGCGGGCGGTTCTGGCGGCGCATCCCGATTCGCCGGGCAGCCTCGGCATCGCCATCAGCGAGGCGGCCGAGGACGCGGCGACGCACGACGACACCAACTACGCGCTGGGCAGCGTGCTCAATCACGTGCTGCTGCACCAGACCGTCATCGGCATCGAGGCCAGGAAGCAGATGACGCTGGCCGGCGACGAGCCCGACGTGGTGATCGGCTGCTTCGGCGGCGGCAGCAATTTCGGCGGACTGGCGTTGCCGTATGTCCCGGACAAGCTGGCAGGCTCGAAGGTCCGCCTACAGGCCGTCGAGCCGGCGGCTTGTCCCACGCTGACCAGGGGACGGTACACCTACGATTTCGGCGACATTGCCAAGCTCACGCCGCTGCTCAAGATGTACACGCTCGGCCACGACTTCGTGCCGCCCGGCATTCACGCCGGCGGATTGCGTTACCACGGCGCGTCGCCGCTGGCGAGCAACCTGCTGAAGAACGGCTTGATCGAAGCCCGGTCCTGCCTGCAATTGCAGACCTTCGAAGCGGCGGTCGCGTTCGCGCGCCTCGAAGGCATTCTGCCGGCGCCCGAATCCGCGCACGCGATCCGCGCGGCCATCGACGAGGCTATGCAGGCGCGGGAAGAGGGCAAGCAGCGCGTCATTCTGTTCGGCCTGAGCGGACACGGCCACTTCGACTTGGCTTCCTACGACGCCTATCTGAACGGCCGCCTGCAGGATTACGAGCACCCCGGTGCGGAAATCGCCGAGGCCATGGAGACGCTGCCGGCGTAGCGGCTGGCCCCAGCCGGCAACTGACGTGCCGGCCGGGCCGCGCGCTCATGCTATACTGTGAAAGTTCTCGAAGACTGACGGAGTAGAGTCCTGCCTCGAGGAACCCAGGAATCAGCACCCATGCCGAAATTGAAAACGCACCGGGGCGCGGCCAAGCGCTTCAAGAAGACCGGAACCGGGAAAATCGTTCGCCATCATGCGTATGCGCGCCACATCCTGACGTCCAAGGCGCGCTCGCGGAAGCGCAAGCTCACCAAGAGCGTGGTGGTCGATCCGGCCAACGCCGCGCGCGTAAGGGAAATGCTCCCGTACTAAGGACAAGCTGAAGCATGTCCCACTAAACGGGAATCATCGAGTGCGGACGGAGTGCGGGGCACGTACCCGTTCCGCCTCAGCCAACCAACCAAGGAGGAAACGTGCCTAGAGTCAAACGTGGAACCAAGCGGCGGGCCTACCGGGCCAAGACCCTCAAAGCCGCGTCCGGATACTTTCTCACCAAGAGCAAACTGAACCGCTCCGCGCAGGAGGCCGTCGAGAAGGCGCTGAAATACGCCTACGTCGGCCGGCGCCAGAAGAAGCGGGACTATCGCGCTCTGTGGATCGCGCGCATCAGCGCCGCGTGCCGCGAGGGCGGGATCTCTTACAGCAAGTTCATCGCCGGGCTCAAGAAGGCCGGCGTCGACCTGAACCGCAAGATGCTCGCCATGATCGCCGTGGACGACGCGGGCAGCTTCCGGCAACTGGTCGAGCAAGCCAAGGCAGCGCTGGCGCCGTAGGAGGCCGTCATGGAACTCCTGGAAGACCAAATCGATTCTCTCGCGACGCTTGAGGAGCGCATCCTTCAGGCGATCGAGCTGGTGACGCGCCTGCGCCGGGAGAAGGACGCGGCGCTGGCCGAGCGCGACGCCGCGGCCCGCGAAGCCGCCTCGGCCCGCGAGCAGGCGGCCGGCCTCACGCGCGAGCTCGATAGTCTTCGCACCGAGCGCAGCCAGGTCCGCGGCCGTATCGAGAAGCTGCTGGGCCAGATCGATACGCTTGGCGCCGGTTAGCGGGGCAGCCGTGGACGACAAGCAGACCGTTCAGGTCACCATCTTCCGCCAGAGCTACACTCTGCGCGCCTCAGGCAACGAGCGCGAGGTGCAGGAGTTGGCCGACAGCGTCGACGAGCTCATGAACGCCATCGCCGCGCGGTCCTCGGCCGCCGATCCGCTGCGCGTCGCCGTGCTCGCCTCGCTTCATCTCGCCGACCGCCTGCGCACCCTGGAACGCGAGCTGAACGAGTTGAAGCAGCGAGTCGGCGAAAAAAGCGAGCAGTTCCGTCTCCTGCTCGACGAGGCGCTAGGGCGCTGAGACCCGATTCAGAACTCCAGTGTGTCGCCGGTCTTGATTCCGTACTTTGCCGCCATGCCGCCCGCCAGTTCGAGGACGTACTGCGCGCGGCGGTGCCCTCCATAGGTGGGGCACTGGCCCGGCTCGGTCTTGCACGGCTGCGCGGCGGCGGCGATCTCCACGACGCGGCGCTCCGGATCCATCCAGATCATGTCGAGTGGAATGCGCACTTGGTACATCCAATACGGATACTCGCCCGCTTCGCGGTGCATGAACAGCATGCCGCGGTCGGGCGCCAGGGAATCGCGGAACATCATGCCGCGGGCCAGGTCCTGCGGGTTGATGAGCACCTCGGCGCGAATCTGCCGGCCACTGGGGAGAGTGACCGTGCGCGTATCGAAGTCCTCCACGGCGTCCGGCTTGGAGCCGCAGCCGGCGAGCGTCAGGGCAAGCAGGAACAGGGCGGCGGAGCGCATGGACTAAAATGATAGCGAGAAGCAACGTCTCACCGCCATGAGCAGCATCTGGAAGCGATTTGTCCTCACGCTCGAGATGATCAAGTTCGAGCACTCGATTTTTGCTCTTCCATTTGCCGGCGTGGGCGCGCTGCTGGCTGTTCGCAATGCCGGGTACGTGGTGGCCGGTCTGGCGGCGAAGCTAGCCTGGATCGCGGTGGCGATGGTGGCGGCGCGCTCGGCGGCGATGTCCTTCAACCGCCTGCTGGACGCGGATCTGGACGCGCGTAACCAGCGCACGCGCTCGCGGCACCTGCCCTCCGGCGCGTTGTCGAAATCTTTCGCCTGGGCCTTCCTGTCCGGGGCGACGCTGGTGTTCCTGGCCGCGGCGCGCATGTTGAGTCCGCTATGCCTGGCTCTGGCTCCGGCGGCGCTGGCGGTGCTGTGGGGCTACTCTTTCACGAAGCGTTTCACGACTTTTTCTCACCTGGTATTGGGGCTGGCGCTCGGCATCGCGCCCGCCGCCGCCTGGATTGCGCTGCGCGGATCGCTGGACTGGCGCATCCTGCCGCTCACCGTTGCGGTGATGCTGTGGACAGCGGGCTTCGACATCATCTACGCCTGCCAGGACTACGAATTCGATGTGGCCGAAGGGCTGTTCAGCTACCCGCGGCGGTTCGGCATCGGGGGCGCGCTGGCGATCGCGCGCGGCTTCCACGCGCTGATGCTGGCCTGCCTGCTGGCGCTGGTCTATACGTTCCGGCTGGGGCCGATCAGCCTGGTCGGCGTCGCGGCGGTGGCCGCGCTGCTGGCTTACGAGCACAGCCTGGTGAAGCCGCACGACCTGGCGCGCGTCAACGCGGCGTTCTTCACCGTGAACGGCTACGTCAGCGTGCTGTTCTTCGGATTCTGGGCCGCCGACATCTTACTCCTTCGCTCTGGGGCTTGAAAATGGAAATCGCGATTGAGGACCAGCGTCTGAGGCCGATACTCGAGAAGGCCGAGTCGGGAACCCGGCTGGACTACGAAGACGGCTTGGCGCTCTACCGCACGACGGACCTGCTGGCGGTGGGTTACATGGCCAATCTGGTGCGCGAGCGGCTGCACGGCAACGTCACCTACTTCAACGTAAACCGGCATATCAATCCCACCGACGTGTGCGTGGCGAGCTGCCGCCTGTGCGCTTTCGGCAAGAGAGCCAGGGACCCGCGCGCCTACACCATGTCGCTCGAACAGGTCTGGGAGACGGCCGGCCGCGGATCGAGCGAAGCGGTTACCGAGTTCCACATCGTCGGCGGGCTGCACCCCGAACTGACGCTGGACTGGTATTGCGAGATGTTCCGCGGCCTCAAGCAGCGTTTCCCGCGCGTGCACCTGAAGGCGCTCACCATGGTGGAGATCGCATACCTGGCGAAGCGGAGCAAGGCGGCATACGAAGAAGTAATCCGGCGCCTGATCGATGCCGGCGTCGATTCCTTGCCCGGCGGCGGCGCCGAGATTTTCTGCGACCGCGTGCGGCGCATCATCTGCGACCACAAGATTACGGGCGAGGAGTGGATCGAGGTGGCCCGCACCGCCCACCGGCTGGGCCTGAAGACGAACTGCACCATGCTCTACGGCCACATCGAGAACGAGGAAGACCGCGTCGATCACCTGCTGAAGCTGCGCGCGCTTCAGGACGAAACGGGCGGGTTCCAGACCTTCATCCCTCTGGCGTTTCATCCCGACAACACGCCGCTCGCGCACCTTCCCAAGACCACCGGCTTCGACGACCTCAAGAGCATCGCCGTGGCGCGCCTGCTGCTCGACAACATCCCGCACGTGAAGGCCTACTGGGTGATGATGACGCCGCGGATTGCCCAAGTTGCGCAGCGCTTCGGCGCGGACGACATCGACGGCACCATCGTCGAAGAGAAGATCTACCACGACGCTGGGGCGACCACGGCGCAGTCGCTGCGGCGCGGCGAGTTACTGGGCCTGATCCGCGAAGCGGGGCGCGACCCGGTGGAGCGCGATACGCTGTACCGGCCTGTAACGCGCAGCGACACGACGTTCACGGTGATGGTCTGATGCGGCTGTGGGACAGGCCTCCGGCCTGTCGGTGGGGCAGGCGATTCCGCCTGCCCTCGATAGGCGGGGACAGGCCGGAGCCCTGTCCTACGGTTGCCCCGGTATTGTCTTTTACATTGGGAGGGGACCAGATGAAGCCGAAAGTCAGAGTCGCTGGATTGTCGCTGCTCGCTGGGGCGATGCTGTTTGCGCAAAGCGCTCCGCGGACGCCGGACGTGCCCTTCGTTCCGACCTCGCAGGCCCTGGTGGTCGAGATGCTCAAGCTCGCCAACGTGACGAAGGCGGATACCGTCTATGACCTGGGCTGCGGCGACGGGCGGATCGTGATCGCGGCGGCGAAGCAATTCGGGGCGCACGGAGTGGGCGTCGATATCAACCCGGACCGGATTCAGGAAGCCAACGAGAACGCGCGCCGTGCAGGCGTCGCCGACAAGGTGAAATTCATCGAGGGCGACCTGTTCACCGCCGAGATCCGCCCGGCGACCGTGGTGACTCTGTACCTTCTGCCGTCGGTGAACCTGAAGCTGCGGCCGCGGCTGCTGAGCGAGCTGAAGCCCGGCACACGGGTCGTCTCCCACAGCTTCGACATGGACGACTGGAAGCCGGACAAGGCCGTCGAGGTGGAAGGCAGCCAGCTCTACCTGTGGGTGATTCCGGAGAAGAAGTAGGCCTTCAGTGGGCGGGCGCTGCCGGGACGCTGAGCGCCGGCGCTACGGTTTCACGGGCCGCCGGACGCACCGGGTTGTCGCGGCGCGCGTCGCTGTCCAACATGCAGATCGTCAGGAAGACGCCCAGCATGGCCGCGCCCGTGACGAAGATGATGGCGCTCATCGGCTTGTCGTGGCGCAGGTGCATGAAGAACAGCGCCACCAGCGAAGCCTTGATGGTAGCGATGCCGAGCGCGATGACGACATTCCAGGATCCGAAGTTGAAGCCCGCCGCCAGCACCGTAGTTACCGTCAATGCGAGCAGCGCTCCCAGGACCTTCGCGTAAGTGCCCGCCGCCGTTTGGTGTGCGTCCATCGTTAGTCTCCTACTTGATCAGATACAGAAGCGGGAACAGGTAGATCCAGATCAGATCCACTAAGTGCCAGTAGAGGCCCACCAGGTCCACCGGCGTGTAGTAGCTGTGCGAGAAATCGCCGCGGACCGCGCGGCGCAATACCCAGGCGATTACAGCCATGCCGCCCAGAATGTGCAGCCCGTGCAGGCCTGTCATCATGAAATAGAAGCTGAAGAACATGAACTGGCCGGGCACCGTATCGCCTTTGTGCGAGTAGAAGCGGCCGGGCAGCAGCCCTTCGTGGAATTTGTCCGAATACTCGATGAACTTGATGCCCAGAAACACGCCCGCGCAGATGAGCGTGAGCAGCAGATAGACGATGACGCGCTTGCGCCGGTCCGTGCGCGCGCTGTGAACGGCCATCACCATGGTGTAACTGGACGTGAGCAAAACCACGGTGTTGATGAAGCCGAGAATCCGGTCCAGGTGATGGTGCGCTTCCAGAAACGCTTCGGGGTGCCGCGACTGCATGATGGCGAAGCCCACGAACAGGCCGCCGAAGAGCAGGATCTCGGTGACCAGGAACAGCCACATGCCGATCTTGCCCGCGTCGGCCTGCTGTTCCGCGGTCGTGAAGTGATGCTGGAGGAACTCGTCGTGTGGTGTCGCAGCCGTGCTCATGTCCGGACCTCCGCGGGCTCGGGCGTTGAATAGTCGTACGGTTCGCGCGTGACGATGGGGACGGTTTCGAAGTTGTGCTCGGGCGGGGGAGAGGACGTCTGCCACTCCAGGCCGACCGCGCCCCAAGGATTCGCTGGCGCGTCCATTGGCCGCCGCAGCGACGCCCACAGGTATCCCGCCATGATCAGAAAGCCCAGCGCCAGAACCCAGGAGCCGACCGTCGAGAAGACGTGCAGCGGCTGGAACTGGTCGAGGTAGTTGTAATAGCGGCGCGGCATGCCGCGGCTGCCCAGGACGAACTGGCTCAGGAACGTGACATTGAAACCGACGAAGATGAGCGCCGCCGAGACGCGCGCCCACTTCTCCGAGTACATCCGGCCGAACATCTTCGGCCACCAGTAGTGCAGCCCGGCCAGAAAGGCCATCACCGTGCCGCCCATCATGACGAAGTGGAAGTGCGCGACGACGAAGTAAGTGTCGTGTAAGTGGACGTCGGTTGCCAGTGCGCCCAGGAACAAGCCGGTCAGTCCTCCGATGGCGAACAGCAGCAGGAAGGAGATGGCGTACAGCATCGGCGCCTCGAGCGAAATCGAGCCTCGGTACATGGTGGCGATCCAGTTGAATACCTTCACGCCCGAGGGAATGGCGACCAGAAACGTCAGGAACGAGAAGATCACGCTGGCGAGCGGCGATTGGCCGCTCACGAACATGTGGTGGCCCCAAACCAGAAAGCTCACGCCGGCGATGGCGATGCTCGAGTAGGCGATGGCCTTGTGGCCGAAGATGGTCTTGCGCGAGAAGCAAGGGATCACTTCGGAGATGATGGCCATGCCCGGCAGGATCATGATGTACACGGCTGGGTGCGAATAGAACCAGAAGAAGTGCTGGAAAAGGATCGGGTCGCCGCCGAGTTGGGGATTGAAAATGCCCACGCTAAAGACGCGTTCCATGATGATCAGGAGCAGCGTGATTCCGATCACCGGCGTCGCCAGGACCTGAATGATGGCGGTAGCGTACAAGCCCCACACGAACAGCGGCATCCGGAACCAGCCCATGCCCGGCGCCCGGAGCTTGTGAACGGTGGCGATGAAGTTGATGCCTGTGAAGATCGACGAGAAGCCGAGGATGAGCGCGGCCAGGGTCATCATGCCGACCGAGCCGTTGGTGGTGGTCGAGTAGGGAGTGTAGAAGGTCCAGCCAGTGTCCACGGCGCCGGTGACCATGGCCGCGATCGCGAGCAGCGCGCCGGCCACGTAGATGTAGTAACTGGCGAGGTTGAGGCGCGGAAAGGCGACGTCCTTGGCGCCGAGCATGAGCGGCAAAACGAAGTTACCCAGTGCGGCCGGGATCGACGGAATAATGAACAAAAAGATCATGATGACGCCGTGAAGCGTGAAGACGCGGTTGTAAGTGTCGGCGGTCATGATGTTGTGGCCAGGTTTCAGCAGCTCGATGCGGATGAGGATGGCGAAGATTCCGCCAAGCAGAAACGCGAAGAGAGTCGAGGCGAGATACATCACGCCGATCCGCTTGTGGTCGACGGTGGTGAGCCAGGATTTGAAGCCGGGCGGACTGCTGAGATAGTTGTCGCTCATTTCTGTGCCTTCACGAATTCCACCAGCGCCTGGATCTCGCGTTCGCGCAGCATGCCCTGGAAGGTAGGCATGATGGGTTCGAAGCTGGCCACGATTTTGGCCTGGGGCAGCAAGATCGACTCGCGGACGTAGTTTTCATCGACCATCACCGACTTGCCGTCGGAGAGTTTCACCGGGTGTCCCCAGATGCCCTTGAAGCTGGGGCCCTGGCCGCGCGTGCCGTCGAGCGAGTGGCACGTGCGGCAGCCGCGGCTGGCGTACAGCATCGCGCCGAATTGGGCCAGCGGCATGTTCTTGCCCGCGTCGCCACCGGTCGCGAGCCAGTCGTTGTACTTCTTCTCGTCGTCCACGAAGATCTTGGCCAGCATGGTGGAGTGGCCCTGGCCGCAATACTGGGTGCACTCGAGCTGGTGGACGCCGGGCACGGTCGCCTCAAACCAGAGCTGGGTGTAAGTGTTCGGGACCACGTCCTGTTTAATGCGGAAGGTGGGGACGAAGAAGGCGTGGATCACGTCCTCGGAAGTCATGACCAGCCTCACCGGCTTGCCCAGCGGCACGTGCAGCTCGTTGATAGTTCGGACGCCGTTGGGATACTCGAACTGCCACAGCCATTTCTTGGCGGTCACCTGAATATCGAGCGTGTCGCTGGGACTGACGGTGACATCCATGTAGCTGTGGAACCCCCAGAAGAAGATGAAAATCACGATGGCGAGCGGGATCAGGGTCCAGGCGGCTTCCAGTCCATCGTGGTGCGTGAGGTGTGGCGTGCGGTCGCCGGGCCCGCGGCGGCGGTATCGGATCACGAAATAACCGGTCAGGCCCGCAACCAGTAAGAAGAAGAACGCACTCACATAGATCAAGAACAGGTAGAGGTGATCGACGCGGCCCGCGTAGGCGGTGCCTTGAACGGGCATGAGGACGGACCGGATCCAGGCGTTCATATCGCGTGGGCTCCTTCGCGCCGCCAGAAGCGCAGGAGAACGAAGCCGAGGAGCAGCACGGTCAGCACGCCACCGGCGCGCATGAGGTTCGCGGCGAAGAGCACGTAGCCGTGGGCCTGCGGGTCGTAATGGAAGCAGTAGAGCAGGATGCGGTCGGTCGTGAGCGAGAACTTCGATTCCGATGCCTCGGTAAGCGCCAGCCGCAGATCGCGCGGGCTAAACTTGATGCCGTACAGATACCGCGAGATCTTGCCCTCGGGCGTGAGAATCATGACCACGGCGGGATGGGCGTACTGCGCCTGGCGCTCGTCGTAGCGGTAATGGAAGCCGACCTGATCGGCGAGCTTCTTGACGTTGCCGTGGTCGTCGGTGAGGAAGTGCCAGCCGGCGGCCGGGCGTCCATAGCTCTCCAGATACGAGGCGCGCTTGCGCTGGGCGAGGTCGAAGGTGTCGGTGGGATCGATCGAGATGGTGACCACCTCGAACTCGTTGCCAGGCGTCCACGGGATCTCTTTGAGCGCGGAGGTCTGGCCGTTGAGCAGCAGCGTGCAGAGCATCGGGCAGGAGTAGTAGACGAGGTTCAGCAGGACCGGTCTGTGCTGGCGGAAGAAGCTGCGGAGCGGGACTTGGTAGCCGTCCTCGGCGGTGAAAGTGAGGTTGAGATCGACGCTCTGGCCGAGGTGTTCCTCGACTCCGACGCCGCGCAGCTCGGGCGGCAGCGGCTGATCGGCTGCCACCGGGACGGCCGAGACCAGCAGGCACAGCAGGAACTTAGTAACTACCGTGGCGCACGCACTCCTGCGTGCCGCGTCGCCACTCATGGCGACGCTCGGTTTCCGGGCGAAGACGTGTCGAGAAGAGTCTCGACACGGCACGCAAGAGTGCGTGCGCCACGCCGGATTGGCGATGGCCTTCTTAGCGCTTCGCATGGGCCTCCTCGACGACGAGATCCATGGCGCGGTTGATGGGCAGGCGCACGGTGCCTTTGGCGCGGTCGATGTAGCGGTACGAGTTGAGGTCCGCGTCCTCGCGGGCGTGGAGGGCCTTCAAGTCCTCGGAGACCGGCTGCAATTGCTTGACGAAGATCTGCTGATCCCTGGCGTGGTCGTAGTACGCCTGAACGCCAAAAATGATCAGCACGAGCAGAATGACCGTCGCGGCGCCTATCAGCGCGATCGCCCCGCTGCGTGGCTCGGAGGTTTCAAATCCGGCGGCGTTCTCAGACATTGGTGAACTCCAGCGCCTTCTCGAAACGGATGTCGTCGACGGGCGCGAGTGGATACGCCCGCAACCGCGACCAGAAAGCCAGCGCGAAGGTGCCGCCTACGGCGGCCAGCGCGGCCACATCGGTCCAGTTCGGCGTGACGCCCCTTTTCGAAAACACGGGCATGACGATCCAATAGAGATCCGTGTACTGCATGAAGAGCACCCAGATGGACGCCGCGGCGAGCAGGCCGAGCTTGCGCTTAGCGGCGCGGGAAATCAGCACGAAGAACGGCACCAGGAAATGCCCGACAACCAGCAGCACGGACACGCCGCGCCAGCTTCCCACCAGCCGGTCGCGGAACCAGGCGGTCTCTTCGGGAAGGTTCGCATACCAGATCAGCATGTACTGCGAGAACGCGATGTAGGCCCAGAAAACCGTGAGCGCGAACAGCCACTTACCCAGGTCGTGATAGTGCTCGTGGTTCACCGAGGATCGCAGCACCCCGGCGCGGCGAAACGCCAGGAGGATCAGCGTAAGTGCGGCGATGAACGCCAGCGCGGCCCCCGAGTAGACATAGACGCCGAACATGGTGGAGTACCAGTGCGGGTCGAGCGACATCAGCCAATCGAAGGAAGCCAGGGCGACCGTGACCGTCAGCATGACCATGCCCGGCGCGCTCCAGCGCTGGGAGGATCGACAGGCCTGAAGACCCGCCCCGCGGACGGAGTTGCGGTATAGCTTCCAGGCCCACAGACTCCAGAGCGCGAAGTAAAGCGCCGTTCGGAGGAGGAAGAACTGCGGGTTCAGAAACGCCGCTTTGCCCTGGAGGACGGGGTCGGCGGCGACGGCTTCCGGGCGCGCCCACTCGTAAAGCGACGGCAGCCCCAAGGCGATCGGAAGGAACAGAACCGCGCCGAGCGGGATGACGACCATTACGTTTTCGGCCATGCGCCGCATGGTGACGCTCCATGCGGCGCCGGTCAGGTGTTGTAGCATCACGAAGAACAACGCGCCGAGCGTGAGCGTGAGGAAGAAGGCGTAAGCAACCAGATACGAAGCGTGGAAGCGCGTTGGATCGAGCCGGAACGCTACGGCGCAGGCAGCCCAGCCGGCCGCCGCGACGAGGGCCAGCGCGTTACGGCCGCGCTGCCACAGGCGGGCGTCGATGGTGTAGGAATCGGGACGCAGGTTCATCTCAGTTCGCTCCTCAACTCCTGCGGGACATCCGCTACCGTGCCCGCGGCGGCGCGCTCGAGCGCGCGCACGTAAGCGACGATGGCCCAGCGGTCCTGCTCGGCGACCTGGAAGCGATAGGCCGGCATAGTGCGCTTGCCGTGCGTGATGGTGTCGAAGATCTGGCCGTCGGGCATTTGGCGGATGCGCGGTTCGGTGAGGTCGGAGGCAAGCCAGGAACTGCGCAGGGCGACGATGCCCCGGCCCGCGCCGGTGCGGTCGTGGCACGGGGCGCAGTAAATGTTGAAGCGCTCCTGGCCGCGCGCGAGCGTCGGGCGCTCCAGCGGGAGCGGGTTCGCGACGAAGACGCCGTCGCGCATCCCGGTGTAGAACGCGTCGTCGTCCTTGAGGTAACCGCGCGCCACCGTTCCGGGAACGGGCCGGCGCAACTCGCGCCCATCGCCGAAAAACCGGCTCGCGGTCTGCGGCAGATACTTGGGCTGGTCTTTCATGTCCGGGAAAACCTGGATGGGCGGCGTCCGCTTGGAGCCGCAGCCGGCCAGCAGCAGAATGGACAACGCGATGGCGGCGCGTTTCATGCGGCGATCACCTCGACGTGTTCGCCGCCCAGCGCGCGCAGGGTCTCGACCGCAGCGGCCGCTTCGAAACCGTCCGAATCGGCCTCGATGGCCAGCAGGAACCGGTCGTCGGTCGCGTGCTCGAAGCGCGAATGCTGGAACACCGGGTGATAGAGGCGTGGCAGGCCGTTGAACAGGAACATGCCGATCACGGCGCCGAACGAAGCGAACAGCACCGCCAGCTCGAACGTGATAGGGATCGAGAACTCGAAAGCGAAAAGCGGCTTACCCGCGACGACCAGCGGGTAATTGATGGCGCCGGTCCACCAGATCAGCATCAGGGCCGCGGCGGCGCCCGCCAAGCCCGTAGCCAGCACGATCCAGCCGAGCGGCGAGCGGGGCGCGCCAAGCGCTTCGTCGATGCCATGCACCGGAAAGGGCGTGAACGCGTCCAGCCGGGAGTAGCCGCGCTCGCGCACGCCGCGAATGGCCGCGAGCAGGCTCTCCGGCGAGGCGAACTCCGCGACGGCTCCATAGATCGCCGATTGGCTCATGGCCGGTCTCCCGGATGCGCGGCGTCGGCCGCAAGCATGCCTTTGACTTCGGTCATCGAGATCATGGGCAGGAAGCGCACGAACAGCAGGAAGAGCGTGAGGAACAAGCCGAAGCTGCCCGCCAGCGTCAGCATGTCGATGGGCGTCGGCCGGAAGTAGCCCCAGCTCGAAGGCAGAAAGTCGCGGTGTAGCGACGTCACGATGATGACGAAGCGCTCGAACCACATGCCGACGTTGATCAGGATCGAGATGATGAACATGGCGGGAATCGACGTCCGCACGCGCTTGAACCAAAACAGTTGCGGGAGGAAAACGTTGCAGGAGACCATCGTCCAGTAGGCCCACCAGTAAGGGCCGAAGGCGCGGTTCAGGAAGACGAAGCGCTCGTAGCGGTTGCCGCTGTACCAGGCGATGAAGAACTCCGTGGCATAGGCGAAGCCGACGATCAAGCCGGTGGCCATCATCACCTTGTTCATGTTCTCGAGGTGTTTCATGGTCACGAACTGTTTCAGGTCGAAGACCTGGCGCGCGATCACCATCAAGGTGACCACCATCGCGAAGCCCGAGAAAATGGCGCCCGCGACGAAGTACGGCGGGAAGATGGTGGAGTGCCAGCCGGGGATCACGGAGACCGCGAAATCGAAACTGACGATGGTGTGGACGGAAAGCACCAGCGGCGTCGAGATGCCGGCCAAGAGCAAATAGGCCAGCTCGTAGTGCCTCCAGTGGCGGGCCGAGCCGCGCCAGCCCAGGCTCAGAAGCCCGAAAACAATCTTGCGCGCGCGTGTTTTGGCGCGGTCGCGCAGCGTCGCCAGGTCGGGCACCAGGCCGGTGTACCAGAACAGCGCCGAGACGGTGGCGTAGGTGCTCACGGCGAAGACGTCCCAGATCAGCGGGCTGCGGAAGTTCTGCCAGATGTGAAGCGCCGGGTTCGGCACCGGGAACAGCCAGTAGACGGCGCGCCAGGGACGGCCGGTGTGGAACAGCGGAAAGATGCCGGCGCAGGCCACGGCGAACAACGTCATAGCCTCGGCGAAGCGGTTGATCGAGGTGCGCCAGCGCTGGCGGAACAGGAACAGGATGGCCGAGATCAGCGTGCCGGCGTGTCCGATCCCGATCCAGAAGACGAAGTTCGTGATGTCCCAGGCCCAGCCCACCGGCGAGTTGTTGCCCCACACGCCGATTCCGGTGAAGGCCAGGTAGGTCAGCATCGCGGCGAGCACCAGAGTCAGCGTGCCGGTGAATGCGATGGCGATATACCAGGACCGCGGCATGCGGCCTTCAACAATGCCGGAGACCTTGCGGGTCACGTCGGCGTAGACCGGTTCGCCCAGCACCAGGGCCGGGTTCAGCTCTTGCGAGATGGCGAGATCTGCCATGTTCAGGCCAGCTCCGGATTCGGATTTCGCAGCTTCGCCAGGTAACTGGTGCGCGCTCGGGCGTTCAGCTCGGTCAGGATGGTGTAATTGCGGTCCTGCTTCTTGAGTTGCGCTACCCGGCTCGACGGGTCGTTGATGTTGCCGAAGACGATGGCGTCGGCCGGGCAGGTCTGCTGGCACGCGGTGAGGATCTCGCCGTCGCGCAGCGCGCGCCGCCCTTCGGCTTTGGCCTGAATCTTCTTCTCCTGGATGCGCTGCACGCAGTAAGTGCACTTTTCCATGACGCCGCGCATGCGCACCGTGACGTCCGGGTTGAAAGCCATCTTCTCCACTTCCTGGATGCCTTTGTGGTAGTCGAAGAAGTTGAAGCGGCGCACTTTGTAGGGGCAGTTATTGGCGCAGTACCGCGTTCCGACGCAGCGGTTATACACCATGTCGTTGAGCCCTTCGGGGCTGTGGTTGGTAGCCGCCACCGGGCAGACGGATTCGCAGGGAGCGTTCTCGCACTGCTGGCAGGCCACAACTTGCGTGACCGCTTGCGGATCCTCTTCGGGGCCGCCGTAGTAGCGGTCCAGGCGGATCCAGTGCATCTCGCGCCCGCGCATCACCTGCTCCTTCCCCACGATGGGAATGTTGTTCTCGGCCTGGCAGGCCAGCACGCAGGCGTTGCAGCCGATGCAGGAGTTGAGGTCGATGGCCATGCCCCATTGGTTGCCCTGATCGTAAGAGAAGCGGGGGAAGAGCTGGAACAGGTCGACCTTCTCGTCTGGCTTCTTGGCGAAAGCGGGCTGCTGGCGGTAACTATCGAGCGACGCCTCACGTACCAGCGGACGGCCTTCCATGGAATGGTGTTCCTGCGTGGTGGCGAGCCTGTAAGTGCGGCCCGTCTTAGTTATTCTGGCGCCGGCGATGTTATGGAGGGCGGTGCTGATCCGAAGACGATAGGTGTCGTGCCCCGCGCCGTGACCGACGCGCCCGCAAGCGGTGCGGCCGTAACCGAGCGCGAGCGAAATGGACTGGTCGGCGTGCCCGGGCTGGATCCACACCGGCATCTCGATCTCCCGGCCCGCGGCGGCGATCGAGATCACGTCGCCGTTCGCGACCCCGAACTGGCGGGCGGTCGCCGGGCTGAGGAGCGCCGCGTTGTCCCATGTAAGTTTGGTCATCGGGTCGGGCGCTTCCTGGAGCCAGCCGTTGTTGGCGAACCGGCCGTCCCAGGTGCTGGCGCTGGGATAGAAGTTGACTTCGATTCCCGCGGCGGGAGGCTTCGCGGCGAGAGCCGCGGCGATCCTCTTCGCGTCCGGCGCGAGCTCCACTCGCGGGGACGCAGTCTTGGGGATAAGGCCGTCGTGCAGGCATTTGCGCCAGGTCTTGTCGGCCTGCGCGGCCGGCCACTGCGCAAGCCAGCAGTTGCGAACGATGTCGTAGGCTCGCTGGTCTTTGTAGCCGGCGATGACCGCGAGGACCTCCGCAACCGTGCGCCCGCCGTAGAGCGGCTGAATCAGCGGCTGCTGGATCGACGCCGTGCCGTCGACCGCGCGCGCGTCGCCCCAGGATTCCAGGTAGTGCGCTTCGGGCAGGTGCCACCGCACGAGCACGCCGGTCTCGTTTCGCTCCACTCCGAGGTGGATGGTCGTCGGGGCTTTCTTGATGGCCGCACTGAATGCGAGATCGGCCGGAGCGTCGTAAGCCGGATTGCCGCCCAGGATGACGAGCGTTTCGACGCGCCCGGCCGCGATGTCGGCGGCGAGTTCCTCGAGCGCAGGAAGCTGCGGCCGGCGCCCGGTCTCAACGTAGGTGACCGTCTTGCCGGAGTTGCCGAGCGCGTGGTTGATCCAGTGCGCGGCGGCGTGAACCGCGGCCGGCTGGCGCGGGCCGGCGATGACCAGCGCGCGGCCGGCGTTCTTCTTCAGATCGCGGGCCAGGGCGGCGAGCCATTTTCGCCGCGGATCGTTATTGAGTACGTTGAGCCCGGCGGGCAGCAGGCCCAGCTCGCGCGCCAGGTCCGCTGCGAATTCCGCGACCTCGGCGGCGCGCGAGCGAAGCCGGTGGTCGGCCATCGCGCCGGTTACGGAGAACTGGCTCTCGACGATATAGAGCCGGTTCATGGTGTCCTTCCCGGAAGCGACGTGGCGCCGGGCGGAGAATTCCTTGGTGTAGGCGACCGTCGGTGAGTCGAGCGCCAGAAAGTCCGAGTCGAGGGACAGAATCACGTCCGCCTGGTCGAAATGGTAGACGGCCCGAACCACGCGGCCGAACGCCAACTCGGCGCCGGCGAAGATCTGGTCCTCCGAGATGGGCTCGTACTCGATCCACTTCGCTTGTGGGAAGCGGCCGAGCGTATACGTTCTGAGCGCTTCGAGAGACGGGGAATTGACGGTCTGGCTCAGAAAGCGCAAGCCCGCCGGCGCGCTGAAGTGGTCCCTGGCGAACGCCGCGAATTCGTCCCACGTCGAAGGCTGGCCGTCGTGCAGCACTTCGCGCGACCGATCCGGATCGTATAGCCCGAGAACGGAGGCCTGGTGAAAGGCCGAGGCCGCGCCGCGGCTAAACGGGTGATCCGGGTTGCCTTCGATCTTGGTGGGACGGCCGTCGTGCGCCTCGACGAGCAGGCCCGTGGCGATTCCGCCGAGCGACATGGCCGTCGCATAGTACAAGGGGTTGCCGGGAATCTGGTCCTCGACGCCTTTAGCGGCCGGGAGAATGTTCTCGACCGGACGGCTGCATGCCGTAAGTCCCGCCAGACCCAGCGATGCGCCCATCAGCTTGAGCAGCGTGCGGCGCGATGGGTCGTCCAGGACCGAAGCGCCTTCGGGGAACTCGTCGCCGGGCAGTGCAGCCGGATTGCAGGGAATCTTGTCGCTCATCGGTGGCACCCCGAGCAGTTGGTCGGCGGGTGTATGTGGTTCTTCGCGATCAGTTCGCGGCCGATCTCGGCGGGATCGCGGTCCGGTACCCAGTCGAGCTTCGTAATCAGTTCGCGAGGCCGGATCTCAGGCGCCGGGTTGCGGTGGCATTCCAGGCACCACGCCATGCTGAGCGGCTTCACTTGCTGCACTTCCGCCATCTGGTCCACGCGCCCGTGGCAGGTCACGCAACTTACTCCGGCGTTCAAGTGCGCCCGATGGTTGAAGTAGACGTAATCGGGCAGCTTGTGAATGTGGACCCAGGGAATCGCCCGGCCGGTGGCATAACTCTCGCGAACCAACTGGAGCTGCGGGCTCTCGGCTTTGACGCGCGTGTGGCAATTCATGCAGGTCTCGGTGGACGGGATGGCTGCGTAGGCCGACCGCTCGATGGTCGAGTGGCAGTAGCGGCAATCGAGACCCAGGTTGCCGGCGTGCAGCTTATGGCTGTAAGCGACGGGCTGCACCGGCTGATAGCCGGTGTCTGCGCGCTCCGGCCGAAAGAGATACGCTAAGAGTGTAATCGCCGCTGCAATGGCGAGTAACATCGCAGACACTGCGATTCGCAGTTGTCTGTCGGCCGATTTGGAGAAGACTGGCTTCATCCCAGATGCGACTTGTTAGCACCCATTCCCGAGCAGCCCTAATACTTCCTGGATTGTCGCATATTTTCCTGCGCCACAGGAAACCGCGCGTTCATCCAATTGGATGTCGGGACTCAAGCGCGGATGCAGGTTTTCGGGATTATAGGACAGGCCTCCGGCCTGCCGGCGAGATTCACCGTGGAACCGAACAAGAACCCTAAGCCATTGAGAGGAGTGGGCAAAGCCTTCGGGGACCTGAGGGTGCGCTCGAAGCTCATCGTTCTGCACAACCTGTTTTTCCTGGGCCTGTCGGGCGCGCTCTACCTGGCGGCGATGGGCCGGACGCGGCTGGGGCTGGTCGCCGTGCTCGCTGCTGGATACGGGCTGGCCGTGCTGCTGCTCGAACTGCTGATTATGCCGGTCTACGTCTACCGCCCGCTCCGCCTGCTTCTGAGCGCGGACGAATCGAGCCGCAGGGGCGACCGCGAGCGGGAATTGATTGACAGCGCGCTGATCTCGGACGACGAACTCGGCCAGATCATGCGTTCCCGGAACGCGGCCATCACCGAGCTGCGGAGACGCGAGAGCGACCTGGCCGAGGCCCTGGCCGCGCTGGAACGCAAGAACGAGATGCTCGACGACGCCCGGCGCAGCCTCGCCGACCAGGACCGGCTGGCCTCGGTTGGGTTGATGAGCGCCAGCATCGCCCACGAGCTGAATACGCCGCTGGCGGTGCTGCATGGCTCCGTCGAGAAGCTTCTGGAGACGGTGAAGGACGCCGCCACGCTGGAGCGCCTGGCACGCATGCAGCGGGTAACGGAGCGGCTGCGGAAACTCAGCGGGAGCCTGCTCGATTTCGCCCGCCCGCCGCAGTACGTGATGGCTCCTGTCGAGGTCCGCGGGATTGTCGAGGAAGCCTGGGGGCTGGTAAGTATCGACGAGAAGGCCGCCACTGTCCGGTTTGAAGACGGCATTCCGGCGGGCGACTTAGTAACTGGAGATACGGACCGCTTAGTCCAGGTATTTGTCAACATGCTGCGCAACGCGCTCGGCGCGGTCAAAGCGGGAGGAAGCGTTAGGGTGCACTCGCGCCTGGTTACCGCCGAATCGCAGGCATGGGTGATCGTCGACGTGGATGACGATGGGCCGGGCATTCCCGCGGAGGCTCTGCCCCAGATCTTCGAGGCGTTCGTGACCAGCAAGCTCGACGCGCGGGGCACGGGGCTGGGTTTGACGGTGGCCGCGGGCATCGTGCAGCAGCACGGCGGCGCGATAGAAGCCAGCAACCGGCCGCGCGGAGGCGCCCGCCTCGAGGTGCGCCTGCCTGCCGTTGCGCAGGCCGCGGTAGCGCGAGGCGACCGATGAGCGCCGCAGCCGGAGGGCCTCTGATCGACGTCGCCATCCTGGACGACGATGCCGATTTTCTGCGCTACATGGAGGACCTGCTCAAAGACGAGGGCCGTTACTCCGTGCGGTGCTTCTCGCACCCGGAGGATCTGTTCGAGGCCTTCCGGGAGCGGGCGCCCGACATCGTGCTGCTCGACATGAAGATGGGCGAGTTCAAGGGCGAGACGGTGCTCGAAGAGCTGCAAACGCGGCATCCCGGAATCTGTGTGGTCGTCGTCACCGGCTACCCTTCGCTCGAAGACATGCGCGCGACCTTCCAGCGCAAGGTTTTCGACTACCTGGCCAAGCCGTTCTCGCTCTCCCAGCTTCGCCAGACGCTGGCCCATGCGGTCGCCGCCCACGGGCTCGGCCGCACGCCGCAGGACCGGCTGCGCGAGCACCTGGGGCACCGCATCAAGATGCTGCGGGTCGAGCGCAAGTGGTCGCTCAAGGACCTGGCCGCCTTGGCCCATCTCAGCGTCTCGCAGATCAGCTCGATCGAGCGCGGGACGCACCTGCCCAGCATCGACAGCTTCCTCGCCATCTGCCAGGCGTTCGACAAGAAGCCTTCGGAGATTCTGGCGTCGATCGGGTTTTGACTGTGGCGCGCGCTTCAGCGTGCCGTGTCCCCACTCATGGGGACACATTCCGGTAGGCCGAGGGCCAGGCGTCGCCAGGAGTGGCGACGCGGCACGCACGAGTGCGTGCGCCACGGACTTATAGCCGGTAATCGTTGAGAGCGTCAGCGCCGCCGCTCCTCCAGCCAGGCCTGCCATTCCGCGAGCCCTGCGCCGCTGGTGCAGGAAACCTCGAGGATTTCGATGCCGGGATGCACCCGGTTCGCGCACTCGCGCGCCAGCTCGACTTTGAACGGCACGTAAGGCAGAAGGTCGATCTTGTTGAGGATCATCAGCTCCGCCTTATGGAAAATGCCGGGGTACTTCACAGGCTTGTCCTCGCCTTCGGTGACGCTAAGGACCACGATCTTGGCGCGCTCGCCCAGATCGTAACTGGTGGGGCAAACCAGGTTGCCCACGTTCTCGATGAGCAGCAGGTCGAGCCGCTCCAGGTCCCAGCCTTCCAGGCCGTGCTCGATCATGCGGGCGTCCAGGTGGCAGGCGCCGCCCGTGGTGATCTGCCGCACCGGGAAGCCGTACTTGGCCAGGCGCTGGGCGTCGTTGTCGGTTTGAATGTCGCCGGTGAGCACGGCCACGCGCGTGCCCGCGGGGAAGGATTCGAGCGTGCGCTCGAGCAGCGCGGTCTTGCCCGAGCCGGGCGAGCTGATGAAGTTCAGGACCAGAATGCCCTGTTGGGCGAAGCGCTCGCGCAGCTCCGCGGCGATGCGGTCGTTTTCACTCAGGACCTTGCGTTCGAGCGGAACCCGCTCCATCATTCCTCCAGTTCGAGATAGGTGAGATCGAGCTCGTCGCAGCCGGCGTCCTCGACCGCCAAAACGGCCGATTCGAGTTCGGTGTCCTTGACCAGCGCCTCAAAGCAGAAGGTCAGGGAGGCCTGGTCCACGCCCGCCAGCTCGCCGATGCGCAATCCAACCTTGGTCACCCGCGCGCCGGGGTGGCGCGCCGCTTCGGCGCGCACCGTCTCGATCACCGAGCTGGCGATACCCATCTCATGCATGCTTCACTCACGAGGATATCGCGAATGGTTGCGCTGGCAGGCAAAACTGCCTGCCCCACGCGGTCTCCCTTGCTCGCGCAGCAATGTGGCGCAGGCGGTTCCGCCTGCGTTCTGCGGGAGTGGACGCTAGTAGATCGGTCCTTCGCCCGGCGGCCGCGTCTTCCATCGGCGATGGATCCAGAGCCACTGATCCGGAACCTCGCGTACGATCGTCTCGAGCCGCTTCTGCAGGCGCGCGGTGTCTTCCTCCGCCGAGTCCGTCATCTCGACCGGCGGATAATACCGCACCACGTGCCGCTCTTCTTCTTCCGACCACAACGCAAACGCCGGGATCACGGCCGCGCCGCTGCGAGCCGCGATCCTAGCGAATCCCGTCCCGGTGCAGGCAGGCACGCCGAAAAAGTCGACGAAGACACCCTGGTCCAGGCTGGAGTTCTGGTCCATCAGGATCCCGACCGTCCGGTTCGCCGCCAGCGCTTTGAAGATCGCCCGCGCCGCATCGCGCTTCTCAATCACGCGATTGCCGCAAGCCGCGCGGCGCCGCGCCACCAGCCGGTCAATCCACGGGTTGTCGAGCGGCCGCACCACTACGTCCATGGGATCGCCCTCGAGCGCGTGCGCGAGCGCGCCTAGTTCCCAATTGCCGAGGTGGGCCGTAGCCAGCAGCACCCCGCGGCCCTGTTGCCGCGCCCTTTCGTAGTGCTCGTAGCCATCGAACCGGACCCAGCGGGAAAGGCTATCCCGGCCGATTTGTGGGAATTTCGCGAAGCAAAGAAACAGGCGGGCAATCGAATCGAACACGCCGTCCGCGATCCGCCCGCGCTCGCTCTCGGTCCTTTCCGGAATCGCCAGCGCCAGGTTGCGCATGGCCACGCGCCGCAAGCGCGGCACCGCCAGATCGAGTAAGCGGGCGTACCCGTGGGCCAAGCCCCGCGCCACGGGCAGAGGCGCGTACCGGAGCGAGGCGACCACGCTCGCCGCGGCCCCGTATTCGAGCGCGTTGCGAAGGAAAGAGCGTTGTCCCAACGACGGCCCTTCTTAAGTGAACATGGCCGTTTTCTTGAACGGCAGCCGCCACCGCGACGAGCCGGCTTCGGCGATCGCGGCGAAATCCATCGCCATCAGCTCGACCTGGCCCTCCGCGAGGGCCACCTGAGGGGCCGGCGGGAACTCCCCGTACACCCGGGCATGTGCGCCGTTGCCCGCGTGCGGCCCGGCGAAGACGGCGAAGTAACCGGGAGCCGCCATTCGAGCGGGCGGACGCACGTCGCAACCCGAAACCGGCATCAGCAACTCGGCCGGGTAGTACGGCTTTCGCGACCAGGTGCCGTTGTCGTCGTGGTCCTCGATCTCGACGTAGTGGAACACGCCCTGCGGCATCATCGCAACTCTGAGAACGGCCTCGAAGAGCGAAGTCTCTCTGGGCGCGCCCGAATCGTAAAACACGACGCTCAGCGGCGCCGCGGCCGCCGCGGTCCTGGTGTCGGGCCGGATCGCCGGCGCTGCGCTCTTCTTCGCCGCCGCGCCCCGCAAGCGGGTTTCCAGATCCGCGGAGGCAGGTACGCCCGCCGCCGGCACGGGAAACGTGTACAGCCCGTACGAATCCGTCTTCGTCTGGCTGCCCGCCTTGGCCGGCCGTTCGGGTGGATGCGCGAACAGGAAGGCTCGCGCCGCCGGCCACACCACGCCGTGGGCCCGTGACTCGACCGATTCGAAAACGGCCTCCGCCGGATCCCGCGCCAAGCGTTCCCAACTCTCCGCCAGCCACGTCGCGGCCTGGGCCCGCGCGCGGTTCCGCACGGCGGCGGGAGGCGCACCGGCCAGCGGATGCACGAACGCCAGCGGCCGCGCCCCCGGCAACTCCGCAGTGTGTGTGCCGGCGACTTCTACCCGCGCGATCTGCACGCTCGCCGCCAGCGCGAGCAGGCGCGCGTCGCGCCGAAACGTGGGAGCGTGAACCAGTAGTTCGCGCGCCGCCAGATCGGTCGAAGACGGATCGGACGGCTGCGGGTCCGGGAAGAAAGCCGCGGCCAGCACGACCGGAGGCCATGCCCGGACGAACGGACGGCCCTTCCGCGCGGGCCCGAGCTCCGCCTGGCTGAGCGTGAACCGCTGCACCGGCCGCACGCTCCCGGCGGCTTTTCCGAGCAGCCCCGAAAACTCGATCGGCACGGCCAGCAGGAGCGCTCGCGAGCCCCCGGCGATCTCCCGCCGGTTCGGTTCTCGCGTGCGCTCGAGGCCGGATCCGTCGAGGTGCCGGGCCGCCAGCGCGGCCACGAGCGGCGTCTCGGCCGTGCGGATGTCCGGCGGCAGTTCCGCATGCGGCCGGAACGGGTCGTCGATCCTGTGGACCGAGGGCGCGCTCCCCGGCCGCGAGCGCGGCATCAAAAGGGCCGGCGAAACCGGGTCCAGGAACTCGTGCGCGGCGATCTCCCGCTCCGGCGGGACCAGGGCGTCATGGATCTCGAACGGCGAGGCGGCCTCGCGCCAGCGCGGGCTGGCCGGCTTCCAGACCGGCTCGAGGTACTTCCCGCGCGTGAGGGGCGACGAGCCGAGCGCGCCTTCTCTCGCCAGGCCGACGCCGGTCGCAACCAGCGGGTCCGCAACGGGCGTCGGGATCCAGCCCGCCGGCAAGTTGAGGCGCGGCCCGGCCAGTGGAGCGATCCGGCCGGCCGTCCCATGGTGACTTCCGAGTCTGGCGATACGCTCCGCCCGGCCCCAATCCTCTGGTCTGTCCAGCTTCACGAACTGGACCCCGTCCACAACATAGCCGACCGTGCGGCCCCCGAAGAGACCCCGGCCGTTCATCAGGGCGTCGCGCCGGATGACGCACACCGACCCGTCGCGGTGGAACGCCGGGGCCGGCTCCGCGGCGCCGCCAAACGGCGCCAGCGACCCGTCCGCCGCTTGCAGGTAGACCTTCTGCGGGTGATACTCCTGCGGCACCGGAACCACGGTGACGGCGGCATCGGCGCCCGATCGCTCCAGCAGCGCGATGCACCGGTCGATGTCCTCGGGCCGCCGGAAAGGAGTGGCCGGGTCCAGAATGCACACCGCGTCGCAGGTCTCGCCCTTCGCCTCGAACTGCCGGACCGCGTCCTGGACCACCGCCTGGTCGTCCGCCGGCGCGCCGGCGGGTCGGAGGAACAGTTCCAGTCCGCAGCGCCGCCCGACTTCCGCGACGTCCTCGTCGTCCGTGCTCAGAACGACGCTCGCGAGGTGCGCCGCGGCCAGTGCCGTCTCGGCCGTGTACGCCAGCAGCGGTTTCCCTGCCAGCAGACGGAAGTTCTGGAGCGGGGCGTTCCTCGACCCGCCCCGAGCGGGGATAACACACAAGACCTTCATGGCACCGGTTGATTCGGATCTGAAACCGCTCGTATTCTGCAGCCTGGTTCCCATTTTATACGAAGCCACCATCAAGCATGTCAGAGGTCCGCGCCGGGGGCAATCGCTTGGCCCGTCGTCTCTTGCGGTGGGCGGCAGCTGGCAAGCACAGTACCCGCGGCTGGGTACGGGCTAGCCCGGTACTTTTCTCAGCGCGGCGCCTGCCCGGAGGGGCCGGCCTGCTCGCCGCCGTACTCCACCACCACGGAGACGCGGCGGTTGCGGCTGTCGAACGGGTCGGCTGGATTCAGCGGGCGCTTGTCGGCGAAGCCGCGGATCTGCACCACCTGCTCAAAACGCAGGCCGTTCTCCTGCATGCAACGGCGGGCTGAATTGGCGCGGTCCACCGACAGCTCCCAGTTTGTGTAGCCATTGAGGGCCGAGAAGCGATAGGGCCGCGCGTCGGTGTGCCCCTCGAGTACCAACTCGTTTCTCAAGCGAGCCAACTCGCGGGCCAGTACCGCCAGCACCTGCACCCCGCTCGAACTCGGCTCGGGCCGGCCGCTCTCGAAAAACAAGCCCCGTTCGGTCTCGAGCAGCTCCACGCGCAGACCTTCCGGCGTCACGCTGATTTGCACCTGCTTCCTCAGCTTCTGGAACTCCGGAAGAGAGCGGATGGCTTGTTCCAGTTTCTCTTTGAGTTGCTGGACGTTCTCCCGGTTGATGGAGACGCTTCCCGAGCCTCTGCCGCCGGCGCCTCCCTCCGCCTCTCCCCAGATCTTGGCGTGCCCCTTGGGGTTGCGGAAGTGGGAGGCGACGGCGCGTTGCACCTCGTGGCTCGCGTTCATCATCCACAAGACGATGAACAGCGCCATCATGGCGGTAACGAAGTCCGCGTAGGCGACCTTCCACGACCCGCCGCGGTGCCGGACCGGGCCCTCGATCGCGCGGGGCGCCGGCGGCATATCGGCGGGTTCAGTTTTGCGCTGCGACGGCACTGGTTTGGACCTGGACCTGCGGTATCGCAGGCAGTTTCACCTCGCGGCGGAACGTGGCTGCCATGGCCACAAACGACGGGCGAAGCTCCAAAGGAATCGAGCGCCGCGCGAACTCGGCCGCGAGCAGAGGGCTCGATCCGCGCGCGAACGAATGCAACCCCGAATACAGGCATTGGAGCAGGTGCGAACGCGCTTCGTTGCTGGACTCCAGGTGCGAGGCCAGCGGTCCCACGATGCCATAGCACAGCAGGATGCCCAGGAACGTGCCGACCAGGGCCGCCGCCACCTTCTGGCCGATCTGCTCCGGGGCGCTTCCGAGCGCCTGCATCGTCACCACCACGCCCAGCACCGCCGCCACGATGCCCAATCCGGGGAGCGAATCGGCCAGCATGGTGAGCGCGTTCACCGGGCCGTGACTCTCCCGCCGCTGCACGTCCGCGTCGATGTCCATCAAGTGCGCCAGCTCGCCCGGCTGGGCGATTCCGCTGGTGACCATGCGCAGGGAGTCGCACAGGAACGCCATGGCGCCCGGATCGTTGAACTCGGGATAGGCCTGAAACACCGCACTCGCGTCGGGGTCCTCGATGTGATCCTCCAGGGACGGCATGCCCAAACGGCGCGCGATACTGAACAGCTCGTACAGCATCTTCAGCACCGCCTCATAATAGGCGCGCGTGTAAGGCGGGCGCCGAAAAACCGACAGGGCGCCCTTCAGCAGGTTGCGCACCGAGGGCGCCGAGTTGGCGACCAGAAGGATGCCGGCGGCCGCTCCGAGGATGATGAGCACCTCGGCGGGCTGGAGCAGAACCCAAAGGTTGCCCTGCTCCAGCAGGAAGCCGCCCACCACCGCGGCCAGTACAATGAGAATCCCGATCAGGACCAGCATCGTTTTCGCTGCCCGGCTGTGGACATCACTGGCTTATCTCACTCTCCTTATCGGCCGGTGGGGTGGGAATGTGACGGGAAGATGGCCGGCAGCTATCAGCCATCAGCCGTCAGCGCCCGACTGCTGTCGCGGGACATTCCGCTGAGCCACACAGCGTGCCGTGGCCGAGCCGCGACCGTCAAAGAGCGGTCCTGGCGACTACCGGGCGCACGCTGACGACCGACGGCTTCTCACCGCTTCCCCAGCAACTGCTTGGCGATGGTCGCCAGTTGCATGTTGCTGGTGCCCTCGTAGATCCGGCCGATCTTGGCGTCGCGGTACAGCTTCTCGACCGGGTAGTCGCGCGTGAACCCCACGCCGCCGAAAATCTCGATGGCCCGCGAGGCCGCCTCTTCCGCAATCTGCGAGCTGAAGTACTTCGCCATGGCCGCCTCGGTGGTAAAGGGCAGGCCCGCGTCCCGGAGCCGGGCGGCGTTGTAGACCAGGAGGCGCGCGGCTTCGATCCCCGCCGCCATGCGGGCCAGGTCGAACTGGACCGCCTGAAACTCGGCGATCGGCTTCGCGAACTGCTTGCGCTCGCGCGCGTAGCCGACGGCGTGATCCAGTGCCCCCTGCGCCAGGCCCGTCATCTGCGCTCCGATGGCGATGCGCCCTTCGTTCAGCGTCTCGATGGCGATTTTGTAGCCTTGGCCTACCTGGCCCACCACGTTCTCCCTGGGCACCCGGCAATTCTCCAGGATCAGCTCGCACGTCGATGACGCGCGGATGCCGAGCTTGTCTTCCTTCCTGCCTACCGCGAATCCTGGGAACTCCCGCTCGACGAGAAAGCAGGTGATGCCGCGGTAGCCCGCGCTGGGGTTGGCGTTGGCGAAGACCAGAAACAGACCGGCTTCGTGGGCGTTGGTGATCCACAGCTTGCGGCCCGTCAGCCGGTACGAATCGCCGTTCTCGACAGCGCGCGTCGCCAGCGCGAAGGCATCTGAGCCAGCCCCGGCTTCCGAGAGCGCGTAGGCGCCCACGGTATCGGCGGCGAGCCGCGGCAAGTAGCGGCGTTTCTGGTCGTCATTGGCCCAGCGCAGGAGCGCGTTCTCGACCAGCGTGTTCTGCACATCGACGATGACCGCGGCGGAAGGATCGACGGCCGCCAGTTCCTCCACCGCCAGCACGGCCTGGAAGAAGTTGCCGCCCTGCCCACCGTACTCTTCCGGCACTTCGATGGCCATCAAGCCGAGTTCGAACATCTGGCCGAGCAGGTCCTGGCGGAACAAGCCGGCTTCGTCCATCGCGCGGACGTGCGGGGCGATGCGTTCGCGCGCGAACTGCCGCACGCTGGCCTGGAACATGCGTTCTTCTTCGTCGAGAGCGGTGAGAGGGCGCACGAGTTCTGCCTACAGTCTACAATGCTGGTCATGACCGATTGGAGGCTTGCCGCCCGAGCGCGGTGTCCCGACATCCCGGCGGCCGAGGTGGAGCGGATGGCGCCCGTTCTCGAGGACCTCGAAGCCGCGTTCGCGCCTCTAGCCGCCCGAATCCCTATCGAGGCGCAGCCGGCCGCGGTGTTCGGAGTGGGGCAGGCGGTTCCGCCTGCCCAGGGCAGGCCAAACGGCCTGCCCCACAGCCCGGAGGAGCCGTGACGATTGCCGAGGCGGCCCGCCGCTTGCGCGCCCGGGAAGTCTCCGCCAGCGAACTGCTGGAGCAGTGCCTGGGGCGCATCGCCACGATGAATCCGGCGCTCAACGCCTTCATTACCGTCACAGAAGAGAGCGCGCGCGAGACCGCCCGCCAGGCCGATCGGGAGCTGGCGCGCGGGCTCGACCGGGGCCCGTTGCAGGGAATCCCGGTGGCCGTGAAGGACGTCTTCCTGACGCGCGGCGTGCGAACCACGGCGGGCTCCCGGTTGTTCGCGGACTACGTTCCGGACCACGACGCGGCAACCGTCGAGCGGCTGGCCCAGGCGGGCGCGGTGCTGGTAGGCAAGACCAACATGCACGAACTCGCCTACGGCATCACCTCCGCCAACCCGCATTTCGGCGTGGTGCGTAATCCTCGCGATCCGGCGCGCATTCCCGGCGGATCGAGCGGAGGATCGGCGGTGGCTGTGGCCTCGGGAATGGCTCTGGCGGCGCTCGGCAGCGATACCGGCGGCTCGATCCGCATCCCCGCGGCCTTCTGCGGGGTGGTCGGTCTCAAGCCCACCTACGGACGCGTCAGCCGCCACGGCATGTTGCCGCTGAGCTTCAGCATGGATCATGCCGGGCCGATCGCCAGCTCGGTGTCCGATGCGGGCCTGGTTCTGAACGCCATCGCCGGTCACGATCCGCGCGACCCGGCATCGAGCAGCCAGCCGGTCGAGGACTACCTGCCGGCCGGCGAGGGTTCGCTCGAGGGTGTTCGCATCGGCCTGCCGGAGAATTTTTATTTCGAGCGCGTGACTCCGCAGGTGCGCGAAGCCGTCGAGCGGGCCGCAACGCTGGCCGCCCAACACGGCGCCAGCGTTGTGCAGGTACGAGTGCCGGACATGGATGCGGTCAACATGATCGGGCGCGTGCTCCTGCTGGCCGAAGCCGCGGCCGCGCTCACGCCGTACCTGGCCGACCGCGCCCGCTTCGGCGACGACGTGCTCGCCCTCCTCGACCAGGGCCGTCTGATCCCGGCTTCGGACTACGTAAACGCCCAGCGCCTGCGCCGGATCGAGCAGGAAGAATTCCGCCGGCTGTGGCGTCACGTGGATATTCTGTTCACCGCAACCGTGCCCCTGGGAGCCCCGCGGATCGGCCAGACGGCCGTCGAGGTCGAGGGCCGCGTGGAAGACGTGCGCCTGGCGGCGACGCGACTGGTGCGCGGCATGGATGTGCTGGGGCTGCCGGCGGTATCGCTCCCCTGCGGGCTCGACTCGGAGGGGCTGCCGCTGGGCCTCCAGATCGTCGCGCCGGAGTTCAGGGAAGCGGCCCTGTTACGCGCAGCCGCTGCCATCGAGCGCGCCCTCGGAATTCACAAGACCTTCACAAATCCTGCCGTCAAATCCGAGTAGAATTGAGGGCAAGCTGTACCAAGTTTGTCAGTCCATGGAGGGATGCTATGTTTAACTGGGAATTTTTCCGCTCCAGCTCCGCGCGGAGCGCAGTTGTGGCCGTCAGTTTGCTGCTGACGGCAGGTCACTTGGCTGCTCAGAACGCCTACGTCCAGACGAATCTGGTTTCCGACCTCTCCGGCGTGGCTACGAACATGGACGCGCACCTCATCAACCCGTGGGGCCTTTCGTCCAGCGCGGCCAGCCCTATCTGGGTCTCCAACGCCGGTACCGGAACTTCAACGCTTTACAACGGCGCGGGCACGCCCATATCGCTGGTGGTGACGATTCCCCCGCCAGCCGGTGCAACGGTGGCCGTCCCCACCGGGACCGTGTTCAATGGAACCACCCAGTTCCTGGTGGCCGGCACGGCGGCGCACTTCCTGTTCTCGACCGCGAACGGCACCATCGCGGGCTGGGCTTCCGGCGCCACCGCGGTCACGGAGGTGGATAATTCGGCCGCGGGGGCTTCCTACACGGGGCTTGCGCTGGGTGCGGACGCGAGCGGTCCGTTGCTCTATGCGCCGAACTTCCACGCGGGCACCGTGGACGTCTTCAACGGCACGTTCCAGCAGGTCGACACCGGCGGCTTCCGGGATTGGTTTCTTCCGAGGGACTACGCACCTTTCGGAATCATGACTTTGCCCGACAACAACGTGATCGTCACGTATGCCCAGCAAAACGCCACCGCGACGTCCGATGTCGCCGGCGCCGGCCACGGGTATGTGGATGAGTTCGACGCCGACGGCCACCTGTTGCGGCGGCTGATTTCCGGCGGCGCGCTCGATTCCCCTTGGGGCCTGGCGATGGCGCCCGCTACCGGCTTCGGAGCCTTTAACGGCGCCCTGCTAGTCGGCAATTTCGGGGACGGCAGAATCAATGCCTACCACCTTCCGCCCCTGAGCAATGCCGAGTCGGAGTGGTTCTTCTTCCCGAGCCTCGGCGGCGCCAGGTTTCTCGATACGCTGCGCGACCCGAACGGCCGGCCGATCACCAACCTGGGCCTGTGGGGGCTGCGTTTCGGCAACGGCGGAAGCGGGGGCGCCGTCACTTCGCTGTATTTCTCCGCCGGCATCCCGGGCAACGTCGGCACGCTCGACCTGACCCAGCAGCACGGGCTGTTCGGCGTGCTGAACGTGCAGGTCGCGCCGTAGCCGCAGACCGGCTCGCACGGCGGGGTGTCTACACACCCCGCCGGTTGCCCCAAAGCTCGATGTGCAGCCGCGGGCTGAAGCGGAAGCCTTCCTGCTTGGCGATCTCGATCAGCCACCGCCCGCGCTCGCGCAGAACGTCGGCATCCGTCCCCTCGGGCATCAGGATCACTCTGCCGGGTTCGGCCGCGGTGCGCTCGACGATGGTCCGCACCTCGGCCACATCCTCCGGCCGCTCGAGGACGAACTTGAGCTGGTAGGCGTAGGACGCCATCAACCGCCGCAGCACCTCGACGTCGATCCGCAGCCGTTCGTGCTGCCGCGCCCAGCGCCCGCCGTCGCGCTCCCACGGCGTGGAATTGGCGAGCTTGGGGCTGATACTCATCAGGTCACAGGCGACCTCGGCGAACACCGTGCCCGCCGTCTCCACCGTGACGTGCAGGCCCAAGCCGCGCAGTCCTTCGGTCAACTCCGCCATCTCCGGCGCGATCATCGGCTCGCCGCCGGTGACCACCACATGGCGCGCCGGATACCGCTGCACGGCCTCGAGTATGGCCTCCACCGTCTGCTCCGTTCCTTCCGGCGCCCAGGAGGTGTAAGGCGTGTCGCACCAGACGCAGCGCAGGTTGCACCCGCTGGTCCGTACGAAGACCGAAGGAGTGCCCACCAGCATCCCTTCTCCCTGAACCGAGTAGAAGATCTCGGAAATCCTCACGCGCGCCTTCCGAGCGGATCCTCGATTCCCGCCTCCTCGAATCCCTTGGCGCGCAGCAGGCAAGAATCGCAGGCGCCGCAGGGGTTCGTCCCCTCCTGGGGATCGTAGCAGCTCCAGGTGAGGCCGAAATCCAGGCCCAGGTCGCGGCCCAGCCTGACGATATCGGCCTTCGCCAGCCGGATCAGCGGCGTGTGGATGCGCACCCGCGTGCGGCCCTCCACGCCGGCCTTGGTGGCCAGGTTCGCCGTGCGCTCGAAGGCCTCGATGAACTCCGGCCGGCAGTCCGGGTAGCCCGAATAGTCGATGGCATTGACCCCCAGGAAGATGTCCGAGGCTTCGAGTGTTTCCGCCCAGGCCAGCGCGCAGGCGAGGAAGATGGTGTTGCGCGCCGGAACGTAGGTCACCGGGATTCCTTCGCCCATCGACTCCATGCTGCGCCCCTTCGGGACCGCGATGTCAGCCGTCAGGGCGGAGCCGCCGAAAGCGCGCAGGTCGATCTTCAGGGTGACGTGCCGTGTTGCGCCGAGCGCAGCAGCGACCCGCCCGGCCGCCTCGAGCTCGATCCGGTGCCGCTGGCCGTAGTCGAAGGAAAGGGCGAAGCACTCGAATCCCTCGTGCCGGGCCAGCGCCAGGCAGGTCGATGAATCGAGGCCCCCGCTCAGGAGACAGACGGCTTTCGGCATGGCGATCCTTTCAGCAGCTTCAAGCTCAGGAAGAACCCGCCCAGCGGAAACACGGTGAGCGCCATGAGCGCGTAGTGCAGCGTGATGCGGTCGGCGGCCCAGCCCGTGAGCGGGATAAAGACAATGCCCGCCATTCCCCAGGCGAAGCCCATCATCAGCGCCGAGACCGTGCCCGCCTGCGATGGCACCAGGTCCTGCGCCATCACGACGTTCACCGGGATGGTGAACAGCAGGATCAAGCCGCCCACGAGCAGTCCGGCCACCGATAGCCATCCGTGCGCAAGGTAGAACAGCGCCAGGAACGGCACCGAGCCGATCATCGAGACCGTGATGACCAGCGGACCCCCGAAGCGGTCCGCAAGATGGCCCCCGACAAAGCCGCCCAGCGCGGCGAAAACCAGGTACAGCGACAGCGTGTAGTTGGCGTTCGAAATCGTGTATCCGCGTTCCAGGTGCAGGTACAGAGGGATGAATTGCGCGTACGTGATCTGGATGATGGAGCGGATGAAGACCAGCGCGTACAAGATGGTGAGCGGCCTCCGCACGCCGCGGAGCGCGGCCCAATCGAAGCCGGAGCGTTCTCGCCGGTGCGCGGGCGGCGCCGGCAGCAGCGCCAGCAGCAGGATCGAAATCACCAGGCCGGGGATCATGGCCCACCACGCGCGGCTCAGCCCCAGCCGCCCCGCGACCAACGCGAAATAGGTGGGACCGAGCGCGTAGCCTAGCGTGCCCGCGCTGACGAACACGGCCATCGCGCCGGCGCGGTTGCGTTCCACGCCGGCGATGGCGCCGGCGGTGGCTTGCGGATGGAACGCGGCGACCCCGGCTCCGCCCAGCGCCACCATCAACAGCAGCCAGCCATAGCTGGGCGCCAGGCCGAGCGAGGAGATGAACATGCCCGCCAGCGCCGGCCCGAGCGCGGCGAACAGGCGCGTCCGGATGCGGTCGGCAAGGTAGCCGTAAGCCGGCTGCATCACCGAGGACGAAAACACCAGCGTGCCTCCGAGCACTCCGGCGTCGGCCAGCGACATCCCAAAGCGGCTCACCAGCAGCGGCTGGAGCCCGCCCAGCGCGCCCGAGTACATGTCCGCGCACAGATGCCCCGTCGAGAACAGCGCCAGGGCCAGCGCACCGTTTCTCTTGAGGTTGGACTCGGCGGCGACAGGTACGGCTTCCGATGTCGGGGACATGGGCGGGAATCTCCTATTATAGTGGTCCGGTAGCGTGCGCATCGCTCGCGGTTGTCAAGGCAAGAAACGGTTCACATCGGTGTCGAAATCGTGGTGTGCGCCGCTCACTCAGTGCCCGGCCCAAGGTCGACATGCCTCGGGCATGGCGGCTGCTCGAGCAGCGAAGACAGCTCGACGCGAACACCCAGACCTGCCCCGTCTGTGACCGCTTGTAACGCAGGGAGGGCCCACGATGGGTATCGCGGCGAAACAACAATTCTCTCGATGAGCGCGCGAAGATTGACGGGCACGAACAAGCCGCGGTCGCCCAGGTCGCCATCGGGGACTGCCTCCCACTGCTCAAGCGCCGCCGGGAAGCGCTGCCTCAATGCGGGGCTGGCCTCGGAGAACACCAACGCTTCTTCTCGCTCAAGCTCCGGGCGCGCGATAACGCATCTCACCTCGCGCTCGTGCTCAAAGGCCCTCCGCTTACAGAACAGCGGCGACAGCGGGTCGAGGGCCCAGGCGCGCTCCAAATCCTCGGATAGGTGGTCAATGTACCGGACGTGGGCGATTGTCACCGAACAAGGTTCTTGTTCGAACGCCTCTTTCAATCGACCAACAGTAGTCTGAATAGCCGCGCCCTCGGCACCTGAAGTGTAAAGACGCCACATTGCGACTGACTCCCGAGAATTCGCGTGCCAGCAGCTAATGACAGCCCGTTCGGCAACCGCCTCACCAGTCTCGTGGACGCCCTCCTCGAAAAAACGCATGTTCTCTTCCGATCTATCGGGTTCGTGCACGGCTTGCTGCACACCGAAAGAAGGCACCACGCCCTCCCAGCGGTCATCCAAATGGTGCTTGCGGGAGAAGTGGAGAGCCTTGCTGAAAAGGAGCGCGAGGAACCGACCCACGTCCATGTATCGCCACAGGGCGAGCTCATCCCTCGGAGTCTGGGAATGCCGGTGCTGCTCATACATATTCCTTATTGTTCCCCTTTTTCAACTATAGTGGTCCGGTAGCGTGCGCATCGCGTTCCTCACTTCGACGCCTCTCGATTTCGCCCGCGGCAGCGGGACCTTCGCCGGCATCTCGACGCTGGCCCGCGCGGCCGAAGGGCTCGGCGCGGAGATCGCTTTCTTCACGCCATCCACCAAGTTGCCCGTCTACACGCTCGAGCGGCTGTGGTTCAATCGCCAGCTCCGCGGGCGGGATTTCCGCGGCTTCGACGCGGTGGTGGGGTTCGACATGGACGGTTGGCTCGTGGCGGGTCGGCACAGCGTACCCCACGTCGCCTCGATCAAGGGCGTGATTGCCGACGAGATGCGCTTCGAGCGCGGCCTGACGCGCCGCACGATGGCCATTCAAGCCGTCTGCGAACGCACGCACGTCCGCCGCGCCGGACTGGTGATGACTACCAGCCGCTACGCCGCCTCGCGCCTCGCGGAGTTGTATGGGCTGGCCGCCAGGCCGCGTATCGTGCCCGAGTGTATCGACCTCGACGCCTGGCGCGAGCTATTTCGAAGGCATCCCGCCGCGCCCGCTCCGGCTGCGTTCGTGGTCCTGTGCGTCTGCCGCCTCTATCCGCGCAAGCGTGTTGACGTGCTACTCGATGCGGCGGCGAAGGTGCGCGCGCGCATACCGGAAATCGAGGTGCGCATCGTGGGCCGCGGCCCCGAGGAAGCCCGGCTGAAGCGGCGCACCCGCGAGTTGGGGATCGAGCGCACGGTCCGCTGGCTGGGCGATGTCTCCCAGGCCGAGCTGGCGCGCGAATACCAGGCTTGCCACGTCTTCTGCCTGCCCAGCGTCCAGGAAGGCTTCGGCATCGTCTTCCTGGAGGCGATGGCGGCGGCGAGGCCGATCGTGGCGGCCCGCGCGGCAGCGGTCCCGGAGGTCGCGACCGATGGCCTGCTTGTGGAACCGGAGAGCGCCGAAGCGCTCGCGGACGCGCTGGCGCGCCTCCATTCGGATTCAGAACTGCGGCGCGCCCTGGGCGAGCAGGGCAGCCGTGCGGTCGAGCAGTACGATGCCCGCCGCGTAGCCGCCCCGTTTCTCGAAGAACTGGCGGCGTTCACTGCCGCGTCAGGCTGATTCCTCCGTTGACGGTGGCGAGACTGATCTCCGCGCCTCCTCCGCCTCCAATCTGCGTGTCCACGTGGCGGCCCGGGCCGTAGTGGGCGCGTTCACGCAGCAGTTCGAAATCGCTCGTGACCGGACCGTGCACCGTGGCGATCTCTAAGTGCGCTCCGGCGTCTTTGGGCAAGGCCAGCGCGATCGCGCCATTCACGCTGTGCATTGAGATGTGCCGCGCCGCGAGCTGAACGAAGCCCCCCTCGACGCGCCCGTTGACCGTTGACAGATCCAGGTCGCCTCCGGCCTTGCGGACCTCCACGCCTCCGTTCACCGACGCGACCTTGACGCGTCCCGCCACGCCGTCGACCGTGACGCCCCCGTTGACCGTGTGGATGGGATCGAGCGCGGCGCCGCGCGGCACCGCGATGGTATACTCAACCGCCGCGCAGCGGTGGCAGTCCTCGGGATACTTGGTGCGAATCTCGACGGCGTCCGCCTGGGCATCCACGACGATCTTCACCTCGTCGAGCGCCTTCTGGTCCGCGCCGTGTTTGATGGCTTCGACCTTGACCTCGTTGCGGTCCCATGCGGAGACATGGATCGCGCCGTTCACGTTGTGCACGCCGACACGGCCGTTGGCCGCGAGCGGATAGGTTTGGTGGAATTTCTCGCGCGCCTCGCCGCGTGCGTAGAGCATGACAAAGCTGGCCGAAAGCGCAGCCGCCAGAACAAGGCGTTTTAGCATGGAAGGCCTCTCCTCAGAGCCCTTGACGGGGCGGCGGCCATTTCGTAACGTGGCGCACGCTGCAAGCGGCCCGCGGTCACTGGGATCGCAACCCGCGTGGGGCGGGCCGTTTGGCCTGCCCAGGCAGATGGAACCGCCTGCCCCACGGCAGCGTGGGTTGTCGGTCAGCGTGCGACGGTCCGGACGGCGAGCTGAAGCTCGGCGCAGCACGCTGAAGCGTGCGCCACGGCGTAGACTGAAGGTACATGACCCCGGATCAAATGCGGGAACTGTTCGAATCGGTCCGCAGTGGCGCGGTGGGGGTGGATGCCGCGCTCGAGCGCGTTCGGCACCTGCCCTTCGAAGACCTGGGCTTCGCCAAGGTCGATCACCACCGCGCGTTGCGGCAAGGCATGGCGGAGGTGGTGCTCGCGCAGGGCAAGACTCCGCAGCAGGTGGCCGAGATCGCGGTGCGAATCCTCGAAAACTCGCCCAACCTCCTCATCACGCGCGCCGGCGAGGCCGCCGCCGCCGCGGTCCGCGAGCGCATCCCGCAGGCCGAGTACTTCCCGCTCTCGGGCGCGTTGCGCGTGTGGTGCGACCGCACCATCCATGGCAAGGGCGGGATCGCCGTCGTTTCGGCGGGCACCAGCGACATTTCGGTGGCCGAGGAAGCCCAGATCACCGCGGAGGTCATGGGGAATCGCGTCGACACCATCTTCGACATCGGCGTAGCCGGAATCCACCGCCTGATGAACAACCGCGAACGCCTGATGAGCGCGCGGGTGGTGGTGGTCTGCGCGGGTATGGAAGGAGCGCTGCCCAGCGTCGTCGGCGGGCTGGTGTCCTGTCCCGTGATCGCGGTGCCCACCAGCGTGGGCTACGGCGCCAGTTTCCACGGCTTGGCCGCGCTGCTCGGCATGTTGAACAGTTGCGCCAGCAACGTAACCGTGGTGAACATCGACAACGGTTTCGGCGCGGGCTACGTGGCCAGCCTGATCAACCGGCTGTAGCTTCTCACGCCGTCTTCGCGGCCGCGCGGGGCTGGGTTTCCTGGGCGAACAGGTAGGCGCCGAACAGCGGCTTGGGTTCGCCGCGGCCCCAGCGCGCCACCTTAAACGCCGCCTTCAGGTGCCGGATTTCCGGCAGTTCGGTCAGGTCCATCAGAAGCTGGTAGGTTCCACAGTAGAATTTCTGTGGAAACGAGGCTAGCGGCCGGGCGCCCCAATTCTGCTGGTCCGCCGAGCCCCAGATGGATACATCCAGGCTCTGTTGTTCGATAATGCGCGTGATTCCGAGGGTAAGCAGAAAGAGTTTGCCTTGCGCCGAGTCAAGGCTGACGACGGGGCCTTCTCCGTCTTCTCGGATCACTGTCTCCGGGAGTAAGAAGTTCGGCAGCATTTTGGTTCCTTTGGCGCCATTACCGCGGCGCGCATCCTGGCGCGTCCGGCGCTTCCGGCTCCCTTTAGCGTCTCACAGTTCCGGCCAAAACAAAAGCGCGGAAATGGAGCGGTGTGATGCTCGCCGTTTCGGGCCCGTGAGCAGCAGCGTGCCACGGCAGGGCTCTATGCCGCCTGGGCGGTGCGCGCCTTCATGGCGCGCTCGTAGCCGCGGACAAAGTAGTAGACGAGAGTGTCGAAGATGCGGTCGGCGCCGCGCTGCAGCTCCTCCTCGGCGTAGAGCTCGATGTGCGTCTGGCGCAGGCCCGCGTCGCGCACGTACTGGATCATGCACTCTTTGAGGAGATGCAGCGCGTAGACCACTTCGTGGAGCGGAATGCCCTCCTCGCAGCGCTGCCGGCCGAGCTGCTCGTAGCGCTGCCCCAGGTCCTCTTCTCGGGAAACCATCCAGTTGCCGAGGTTCTGCAGAATCTCCCGGGCGCGCTCACGCAACTCGGGTTCCGGCAACTTGCCGAACTCGAGCAGTTTGGAATCGCGCCGCACCCTCTGCAGAACTCGCTCGGCGATGTCCTCCCAATGGTCCGAGATCATCCGAATCAGGTTGGCTGAGAGCATCCGCCCCCCTCTCTGAGCTACATCTTCAGTGTATCGCGGTTCGGCTCGGCGATCTGGCACCCAAATTGCGAGATTGAAGTATGAAAATCGGCATTTTGGGGCTCCGTCGCCGCTTGCCGTCGTCGAATGCGGCGTCCCGGTGTCCGAGAGTAACGATTTTGGGGCGGTCGCTCTGTAATATTTACGCAGAGCGAGTCTCGTTTCCGGGTGGGGGAACTCATTGCTCACGTGCCAAATACGCTCGCGTATTCAGGCTCAACCTCGGTTCTCTCGCTGGGAAGCGGGTTTCCGCCCTGAACCCGTGCCGTGCCTGGTTAGCCTCTCCAGGCACGGCACTCGAAATCGATCTGGCCCCCGGCCGTGACGAAACGAACCCAATCTAAAATAAGTGCTGACGTTTCAATAGGTAAGGGGCCGTGCCCCGGCTGCGGCGGGAGGCTGGCAGGCCCTGCTATAATGGTCCTTCCCCGGTCGTCGCGGTTGACGGTCCCGCCGGGCGGCCGCGGAATCCGAGTTTCGAATGTTCTTAAGCATCAACGAAATGCAGTTGGGCAGGGTGCGCTTCAGCGAGACGTTCGCCCCCGGCGTGATTGACTTCTTCGATCCGCAACTCCGGCAGGCGACCCCCATCGTGACCGCCGGGGCCGCCCAACTGACCGAGTCCACCCTGGAGATCGTCGTGAGCGGCACCTTCTCGACTACCATGGAGGTGTCGTGCGACCGCTGCCTCGAGTCGGCGGCGCGCCCGATCGAGGCCAGTTTCACGCTTTCATATCTGCCGGCCGCCGCGGCTCCGGAGACCGGTGAATCCTCCATCCAGGGCCCCGAGTTGGAAGTCGGCTTCTATGAAGGCGACGGTCTCGAGTTGAGCGATGTCGTGCGGGAAGAGATTCTCCTGCTGCTGCCGATGCAGCGCGTGTGCCGGGAGGATTGTAAAGGGATCTGCCCCGTTTGCGGGCAAAACCGGAACCAGGTCGAATGCCATTGCCACGTGAAAGTCGGCGACGACCGCTGGGCCGGGCTGCGGAATCTGTAACTCGATCTACTACAATAGGGAATTGCCATGCCGAATCCGAAACGACGACATTCCGCGCAGCGCCGAGCTAAGCGCCGCGCCCATGACTTTCTGAAGCCCGCGGCCAAAGCCGAGTGCCCCAACTGCCACGAGCCCAAGTTGCCGCACCGGGTCTGCCCCCATTGCGGCCAGTACAAGGGCCGCGAGGTGATCGAGGTCGGCGAAGATTAGCGTGAGCTCACGGCCATGGTGACCATCGCTGTTGACGCGATGGGCGGCGATCACGCCCCCGAAGCCGAAGTGGAAGGCGCCGTTCGAGCAGCGAAAGCCTATCAGGTCCAGATCGTGCTCGTGGGCCGGGAGGATCTCGTTCAGAAAGAGCTCGCCCGCTACGAGGACTCCATGGGCCTGCCCATCCAGGTGGTGCATGCCTCCGAGCGCGTGACCATGGAGGACAGCGCCGCGCGCGCCATGCGTTCCAAGCGCGACAGCTCCATCCGCGTCGCCTCGCGCCTGGTGCGCGACGGCTTGGTGCAGGGCCTGGTTTCGGCCGGGAACACCGGCGCTGTGATGGCCACGGCGAAGACGGTCCAGGGCATGGTGCATGGCGTGGACCGGCCGGCGCTCAGCGCCGTTTTCCCCACCGTCAAGGGCACGCCCGTGGTCATGATGGACGTAGGCGCCAACGTCGATTGCTCGCCGCAGATGCTGGCGCAGTTCGCCGTCATGGGCGACATCTACTCGCGCGTGATCTTTGGGAACGAGAGCCCGCGCGTGGGCCTGCTCTCGATCGGCGAAGAGGAGCACAAGGGCAACGACCTGACCCGCACGGCCACGCCGCTTCTGCGGACCCTGCCCATCAACTTCATCGGCAACGTCGAAGGCGGCGACATGTATAGCGGCAAGGCCGACGTCATCGTCTGCGACGGTTTCATCGGCAACGTCGCGCTCAAGGTGAGCGAGGGCGTGATCGAAGTTATCGTCAAGATGCTGAAGGAGTCGCTCGAGTCCAGCATCGCGGGGCAGATGGGCTACCTGCTGGCCCGCCGCGCCCTCAAAGAGTTCAAGAAGCGGCTGGACTATTCCGAATACGGCGGCGCGCCGCTGCTGGGCGTCAAGGGCGTGTGCCTGGTTTGCCACGGGCGCTCGAACGCGAACGCCATCAAGAACGCCATCCGCATCGCCGCCCAATTCGCCGAAGCGCGGATCAATCAGCGCATCGAGACCGAGCTGAAGCGCTGGGAAACCGTACAGGCATAGCCGTGAACCGCCGCGCCGTCGTCCTGGGGTTCCTGCTGCTGGCGGCTGTGGCGAGCGCGCAGAAGCTGAATCCGGTCGAGTGGAGCGTCGAGCCCCAGCAGGCGGCTCCTCCTGGTTCGAAGGCGGTCTACATGCTGGCGGCCCGGCTTGACGCAGGCTGGCATCTCTACGCGCTCAACGTTCCCAAGCCCATCATCCCGACCAGCATCCGCATCGGCGAGAACGCGGCCATCGCCTCGGTGGACGTCTACCAGCCCAAGCCGCGCACGATTTTCGATCCCAACTTCGGCTTCAACGTCGATAGCTATGAGGGGCAGGCCGTCTTTCGAGTCGAGCTCGGTTTGGCCAAGGACGCGCCGGCCGGGCCGCTCCAGATCTCGTTCCTGACGCGTTTCCAGGCCTGCAATGCCAAGATGTGTCTGCCGCCGCGGCGCGTGGAATCGGCGGCCACATTGCTGATCGACCCTGCGGCTCAGCCGGCCGTCGTCGCGCCGCTGCCGCCCGGCTATACGCTCTACGATCCCAACGCCCGGCCGGCGGCATCCGGGAGCGCGCCGCCCGCGCAGGCATCGGGCGGCCTGCTCGGGTTCATCCTGGTGGCCTTCGGATTCGGCCTGGCCGCGATCTTCACGCCCTGCGTCTTCCCGATGATTCCGATCACGGTCTCCTACTTCCTGAACAAGCCCGCCGGCGCGCGCGGCCGGAGCCTGGCGGATGCGCTGCTGTTCTCGCTCGGGATCGTGGTGCTGTTCTCCGCGCTGGGACTTGCGGCGACGGCGATCCTGGGCCCGTTCGGCGTGGTGCAGCTCGGCTCGAACGTGTGGGTGAATGCGTTCGTCGCGGCGGTGTTCCTGGCCTTCGGGCTGAGCCTGCTGGGCGCGTTCGAGATCAACATCCCGCCGGCCGTGCTGACGCGTCTAACCATGGCCTCGCAGGGCGGCGGCATGTTGGGCACGCTGCTCATGGGGCTGACGTTCTCGCTGAGCGCGTTCGCCTGCGTGGGGCCGTTCGTGGGCACGCTGCTGGCGGCTTCGGTCTCTGGCGGCGGAGCGCGGCCGTTCGCCGGGATGCTGGCGTTCGCCATCGGCCTGGCTACGCCATTCTTTTTCCTGGCGCTGTTCCCCTCGTACCTCAAGCGCATGCCGCGCAGTGGCGGCTGGCTCGAGCGCGTGAAGGTTGTGATGGGCTTTCTGGTGCTGGCCGCGATGTTCAAGTACCTGAGCGACGTCGACCAGGTGATGCAGTGGAACCTGCTGACGCGCGAGCGGTTTCTGGCGGTCTGGATCGTGCTGTTCGGGCTGGCGGGCCTCTACCTGCTTGGTCTGCTGCGCCTGCGCGGGAGCAATCCCGACGATGCGCCGGGGGTGACGCGGCTGCTGGCGGGCGCGGCGTTCCTGGCCCTGGCGGTCAGCCTGCTGCCGGGCCTCAGCGGCGCGCGCCTGGGCGAGTTGGACGCCTACGTTCCGCCGTCTGCGGCGTCGACGCACGCCGCGACGGGCGACTACCACGCAGCGCTCGCCCAGGCGCGCAGCGAGGGCAAACGCGTTTTCGTCAGCTTCACCGGCCACGCCTGCACGAACTGCCGCTGGATGGAGGCGAACATGTTTCCGCGTCCCGAGATCGCGGCGGCGCTGAAGGACTACGTGCTGGTGGAACTTTACACCGACGGCACCGACGCGGCCTCCGAGCGGAACCAAGCTCTCGAGAACACGAAGTTCTCGACCGTGGCCATCCCCTACTACGCCATCCTGGACCCGGACGAGAAGGTTGTGGCGAGCTTCCCCGGCCTCACGCGGGACCCGGGGGAGTTTTTGCGGTTTCTGAGGGCCGGCGGGCAGTAGGGGGCGGCGCGGTTGCCGCTCCCTCACGGTCGTGGTTCGGTGCTTCAGCGCCACCAGCACGGAACCGCGCGTAAACAAGTTGATTCGACTCGTGGGCAATCCTGAGTCTGTCACCTGCGCGCCGACCGCATGAGACTGGTGTTGATGGCCGCCAACTGCTCGACCAGGAGCTCTTCGTGCTGCGGCGTCCAGGCGTGGCGAACGACGACCGTCTTCGCTTCCCCCGCGCGGTTCAGGAACACGATCCACAGGCCGATGCACAGGAGATCCATACCGACGAGCGCGAGGTTCACCACGTTCCACGCAGCGGTGCCGCGCAGGTTGCTGGCCAGTTCCGCCAGCGCTCCGGCGATGAAGTAGACCGCGTATACCATCGAGTAGAGCACCACGTTGCGGTTGAGGGGGACAGGGAACCAAGCCAGAAACGCGGCAATGAAAAGCAGGAAGATGACGAGGCTTGCGTCCAAGCCTCGACTCACAACAAAGTAACACCGGAGGATCTTGTATTGCTGGGCCGAGTGGCTCAGTTCGCCGGGGAGGGTTACGGACGACAACAAAACAGCGAGGGTGAGACCGGCAAGCAAGGCCCACCGGCCCATGCTAGCGATTCCCTTATAGTTCTGGAGCACCAGGGAGTACAGCTCCAAGACTACGAGAACGTGCAGGATCCACACCAGGGGTTCGGTCAGAGTCCAGCCCCACGCGTATACGTTGTTCGAGAACCGGCGGTACGGGTGGTTGTGCAACCCGTGCCAGGCTAGCGGCAGTATCGCGAGTGCAACCGCGCGCGCTGCTCGGAACAGCAGGTAGGCGGCAAAGACACGGTAGGTGCGGTGCAATCCCTGCTGGCGGAGACGCACGTACAATACCAGGTACCCTGCGATTGTCAACCAGAACAGGTACTCTACGATGGCATCGATAGCTGGCATGTCCGCGGTTCGGAGTCTCCCCAATTCTATCATCGGACTCCCGCCTGGGGTCCTTCACGGAAACCGCGGAACCTCCGCACGCCGACGGCAAAATGGCCAGCCGCTGCGGGCGCGCGCCAACTGCCTTATGACTTGACTAGATCCGCCAGCTAGTCACTGCAGGGCATGCACTTGGGCTGAGGATCCAACTGAGTCCCGAAGGTGCTGAAAGTGGTGGTGAGCGCGCCGAGTGCAAGAACCATCGCCAAAATGGCCTTAACGAGTGTCATCTGGGTCTCCTCCTGGAAAAACCTGAATTCGCCTGCCAAAACAGCTTAGCCGCGCCTGCTTGCGAAAGGGGGCATTTGCAGAACGTTTTCTGAAATCAGAACACCGGCGAGATCTTGTTCCGACTTGGCGGTGGTTGTGGGCGGACGGCTTTCGTGCCAGAATGATACCGGCAGAGCACATGCAGCACATGGAACCGAAGGGCAGCGGCCTGGAGCGCGGAGCCGCGCCCGATCTGTGGCGGCACACGTTGTCGCAGATTCCCAGCCTGTTCGGGAGGCTGGTCTACCTGAGCTCGTTGCGGGACAACAACACCGGCGCCTACGAACACTTTGGCCTGGCTCACACTTTCGGGGATGAAGAGGCTGGCCGCGTTTTGGGCGAGAGCCACCTCAACGGTTTTTCGCAGTGGCTCTGCCTCACCCTGGAGCAGCAGAAGGCGGACTTGGATCTCTACCTTTCGGGCTTGCCTGGAAACCGCAGGACAATTCTCGAGACTTGGATCCGCTTACAGCCCTACCGGAGTCTGGTCCCGGCGGCGGCCCGCGAGGTCGAGCGCCAACTGTACATGACGGACCTGGAGACGATTCTGGAGCTTCTTAAGAATGAGTACGGCGTCGTTTCGCCAGATCCAGACGCATAGCCACCCCGGTCACCTGCCCCAGCACCTCGATCTCGTCGGGATAAGCGAAGATCTCCGGATTGCACTGCGAGGCGGGGTGCGGCTGCAGGACCAGCCGATCGCCCGTGAGATCGCACCAGCAACAGGCATAACCGCCGCGGTGCTCGAAGAAGTAGATGGGCCGCTCGAACTCGTTCCGCCAGCCGGCGTCCCCGACCTTGCGCTGGCTCTCGTCGATGATCACCAGGGCTCCCGGCTGCAGCAGCGGGTACATCCTCCAGTCCTCGGTGCCCACGAATCCGTAACGGTGGTTCTTGAGGTCCAGTCCGTTGAGCAGGATCAGGGGCAGCCTGCCCCAGCGCTGGATCATACGGCTCAGGTAGGTCGTACGGCGCAGGTCGATGCCCGGATCGAGGGCCAGCGGCAGCAATACCTCTCCCCGCATGTCGGGCTTGAAGCCGATGGGATGCGTCCTCTCGATGCTGGCCGCCGAAACGGAATCGGCCGGCAGGGCGGAGATATCGATTCCGTACCACTCCAGCACCTCGTTGAAGTCCAGGCGGTAGATGGCGCACAACGAGTACAGGCGGTAAGGACTCGGGACCGTGCCCTTGTTCTCGATATCCGCCAGCCGGCTCAGCGCAATGGCGAACTCGTCGTTGCGGTGCCTTTCGGCAATGCGCAGACTCGCCTCCTCGACCTCCCGGTAGCGCAGGTTCAGGCGCTCCCGGGCGAGTTTGAGTTTCTGTCTGGCGTCCTCCATGCTATGATCCTGTCTCGGCGTCAACTTTTCCCGCCGAAGCGTGCAGCGAGTCTGGAGGCGCCGAACCAACCGGGGCCCCCGCGAAAGTGGTGCCCGGTGCGGAGACTATCCGGTCCGCGGTCCTGAGCCGGTCCCGCCGTCCAGGGCTCCGCTGTGAATTATAACGGCGCGTCCCGGTGGGGGCAAGCGCCGTAGAAGGGTTTTGTTCCGAAAACGGAACACATTTTGGAGGGAGGGCGAGTTTTGCGCATAATTGCGGGTATTAGCGGCGCGAGTGGGGCCATTTACGGCGGGCGCCTCTTGGAGAGACTGCGCCTCCTGCCCGACATCGAAATCCACCTGGTGATGACCCGCTCGGCCGAGCGGACCCTGCACCTCGAGACCGGAAAGAAGCCCGCCGATCTGAAGGCGCTCGCCCATCACTGCTACCCTATCGACGATATCGGCGCCGCCCTGGCTAGCGGCTCGTTCCATACGGACGGCATGGTGGTGGCTCCCTGTTCGATCCGAACCATGTCCGCCATCGCCGCCGGAATCAGCTCGAACCTGCTGCTGCGTGCCGCCGACGTCACCCTCAAGGAGCGCCGCCGCCTGATCCTGATGGTGCGGGAAACACCCTTTCATCTCGGCCACTTGCGGACAATGGTGGCACTCACGGAGATGGGGGCCATCATTGCGCCGCCTATCCCGGCGTTCTATTTCAAGCCCCAGACCGTCGAGGACCTGGTCGATCACAGCATCGACCGGGTGCTGGATCTTCTTGGCCTCCCGCCGGGGATTGCCCGGCGCTGGCCCCCGGAGGCCTCATGAGCCGCTTGAGACCGCGCGTCGCCTTCCAGGGCGAGAAGGGCGCATTCAGCCAGCAAGCTATCCGCCAGTTTTTCGGTGAAAGGGCCGAAGTCGTTCCCTGTCAGAGATTTGAAGACGTGTTTGTCCGCCTTCGCGACAAGGAAGTGGCCGCCGCCGTCATTCCCATCGAGAACACCCTGGCGGGCTCGGTCCACGAGAATTACGACCACCTCGTGCACTTCAACCTCGAAATCTGCGGCGAGACGAACGTGCGCATCAACCACAACCTGATTGCCGCCCCCGGGGTGCGCTTCCGGGATCTCCGCCGCGTGTTTTCCCATCCGGTAGCCCTCAATCAGTGCCTCAACTTTTTTGCCCACAACCCTAAGATTCAAAAGGAGCCGTTCTACGACACGGCGGGCAGCGTGAAGATGGTTCTGGAAGAGAAGCTGACGGACGCCGCGGCCATCGGCTCGGCGGTCGCGGCCGAGATCTACGGCGGGGCTGTCCTGCGCCGCGCGCTCGAGGACGACCGCCGCAACTTCACCCGCTTTTTCCTCCTGCGCCGGCCCGAGGACGCCCGCCGGCACGTGCCGCCGGCCGCCCGCAATCGGGAGTGGAAGATCACGCTGGTCTTCTCCACGCGGAACATCCCCGGGTCGTTGTTTCGCGCGCTGAGCGCCCTTGCCCTGCGCGACATCAACCTGGCCAAGATCGAGTCGCGCCCGCTCCGTGGCCGGCCCTGGGAATACATGTTCTACCTGGACCTGCTGGGCCGCACGGACGAGGTTCGGGTTCAGAAGGCGCTGGGCCATTTGGAAGAGCTGGCTGACTTCCTGCGAGTATTGGGCTGCTATCCGAAGGGCGACTGAGCGGCGTCAGGCCCGCTGCGCCCGGACTAGCGGCAGGGCGGCGTGCGCCGAAGCCGGCTGCTTCCTGCCCGCCGCGGATTCCAGAGCAGTCTGCAGCCGTTGAAGTAGTCCGCTCCGGTCCTGTCCAGCGGCCAGCGTGACCACGGGCAGGGCGGGGAAGGTCTGCGCAAGCTTCTCCACCAGCCGCGGCCAGTCCATGCCGGGCGTGTCCAGGTCGATAACCAGGGAATCGACCGGCTGCGAGGCGCAGACGAACAAGGCCCCCAGCCCGGTCGGGGCTTCGACCAGCCGCAGGCTCGGACTCCGCAGTGTTCTCAACGCGGAGTGAACCTTCGGGTCCTTGCTGACAACGACAACCGTTCGCATCATGCCCTTGACGAGCCTACACCGGATGGGGGGGCGAAAGCAAACGGCAGAAGCGCTCGTTGCTCGTTGCCCGTGGCCCGTTGAGCCCTTGAGGGCTATGCCCGCTCCGCACAGGTACGGATGCCGAAGGCGAAGCCGGGAAAACCCGAATGGATCGGATCAACGGGCAACGGGCAACGAGCCACGGGCGGCTACAGCACCGGGCCGATGCGCCAGGGGACGAACTCGCGGTGGCCCAACCGTTCCGAGGCCGTGCGCTCGCCGGAGGCGACGCGCAGGAGCAACTCGAAGATCTCCCGGCCGACCTCGCCGACCGATTTCTCCCCGTCCACGATGGCGCCGGCGTTGACCTCCATGTTGTTCCGCATGCGGCGGAAGGTGGCGGAGTTGGTGGCGATCTTGACCACCGGAATCGTGGCGAAGCCGATGGCGCTGCCGCGGCCGGTGGTGAAGGCGATCAGATTCGCGCCGCCCGCGGCCAGGCCCGCCAGCGAGACCGGATCGTAGCCCGGGGTATTCATGAAAACCAGGCCCGGCGTGGTCACGCGCTCGGCGTAGTCCACCACCTCCATCAACGGAGACGTGCCGCCTTTCGCCACCGCGCCCAGCGATTTCTCAAGGATGTTGGTGAGCCCGCCCTCTTTGTTGCCGGGCGCGGGATTGTCGTCGAACGAGCCGCCGAAACGGTTGAGGTAGGTGCGGTAATCGGCGATGCGCGCCAGCAGCCTTTCGGCCACCTGCCGGTTGCGCGCGCGCCGCACCAGCAGGTGCTCCGCGCCGAAGATCTCGGTGGTTTCGGCGAGCACGGGCGAGCCGCCGTAACCGGCCAGTATGTCCGACGCCACGCCCAGCGCGGGGTTCGCCGAGATGCCCGAAAAGGAATCCGACCCGCCGCAGTTCAGCCCCAGCACGATCTTCGATACCGAGATCTCGGTGCGCTCGCAGGCGGCCGCGGCCTCGATGAAGCGCGCGATCTCGCGCCGCGCCGCCTCGACCGTCCCACTGGTCCCGCCGCTCTCCTGCAGAGTCAGCCCTTTCAACCGCGGGCCGCCCAGGTAGTGCGAAATCTGGTTGGTCTCGCATCCCAGGCCCAGGATCAGCGCCGCCGCGACGTTGGGATGATCGAGCACGCCCGCCAAGGTCCTCTGCAACTGCCTTGTGTCGGGCCCGATCGAGTGCGCGCAGCCTTCGCCGTGCGGGAAGGCCACCACTCCATCCACGTTCGGCGGCAGGCGCTCGTTCTCGTAGCTGCGCGCGATCAGCTCGGCCGTGTGCGCCGCGCAGTTGCTCGCCGCCGCGACCGCGATGTAGTTGCGCGTTCCGGCACGGCCGTCTTCGCGCGCGTAGCCGAGGAAACGGGGAACGGCCGCAGGCAGGGCGGGGAACTCGATCTCGCGGGACGGGAATTCGTAATCGAAAGAGATCTCTTCAAAGGCCAGGTTATGCGTGTGCACGTGCCGCCCCGCTTCGATCGCTGCGCTGGCGTGTCCGATCCGCTGGCCGTAACGCAGCACTTTCTCGCCGGCCGCGACGGCCGCGAGCGCCACCTTGTGTCCCGGCGGAATCGGCTCGGCGACCGTGATCTCGCGCCCCGCGAGGCGCAGGCGCTGGCCGGGTGAGAGCGCCACGCGCGCGATGGCGACGTTGTCATCGGCGTGGAGCAGGATGGCCGCGTTCTCCGCGCTGGCCGCTTTCGCGATGTCGATGAGGCTCATCGTTCCAACACTCCTTCGGTCGATTGCTCACCGACGTGAACGTGGAGCTTGTTACCGGCGGCGTGGATCCACAGGCCGGTGCCGTCCTTCGGCACGGGGATATCGGCAGGGCCATCGATCACCAGCGGTCGGCCGCGCTCGACGCCCTCGAGCAGCCGCCCGATGTGGACATGCGTGTGGCATTGCGAGCGCGCTTCGTCGCCGTTCAGAGCCAGGCCCCAGTCTTCGCCGAACAAGGCGCGCGCCCGCGCGATGGCGGCCGTCCAGAACGCGGTGCGCTCCGCCGCGGTGAGCTTCGAGAGCGGCACGCGCCCGTCGGAAGCGTGCGTGCGCGGCAGGATCAGCCATTGGTGCGGCTTCAGCGGGCTGGTGTCCTTGAGGAAGAAGAACGGCTCCCCGGCCGGCTGCTTCTCGGCTTCACGGCAGAGCGAGCAGTCGCGGGCTTCCAGCGTCTGGGCGCGCGACACGTCGCAGGCGCACCGGTCCATCTCGGCGCCCAGCGCCCAGGTGGCCGCGAGCACGAGCAGTGCAATCCATCTGCGCATTCTGCGTTCATTGTAGCGTGCGGCGTCAGCCGGACCATGGACGCAGGCGCACCGAGAGTGGCGGGGCCTCCGGCGCGATCGTCACAACGAGGCGCAGCGTTTCTGTTCCCGGACGAGAGAACATCAGGCGATGGGTCGGCCCTGGGGACACCTGCGGCAACTCGAAGCGCCCGGCGCGGTCGGTCATCACTCGGGCAAGCTCGGACTTCCACCCGGCCGTGAACTCCTGTACGAGAGTCGCGGTGATGTTGGTGGCGCCGTACTCGATTGTGCCGTTCAGGCTAGAGGCTTGGACCACTGCGGGCCTTAGGCGCCACCTCCTGCGAACCTCGACGAGCCCGCCCATCGCGGCGAGGATCGCGAGGATTGCGGGACCCCAGGCCGTGGCCAGCAGGCATAGCGCGCCGCCCAAAGCCAGAGACGCGAGGAGGGGGACAAGTCTCTTCGGACCGAGAGGGCGCGGCGCGGCCCAGAGCGCCAGAATCCATACGAGACCCGCTGCCTCGACAAAGATCCTGCCGACGGGGGTGGGCCGCCAGAGAGCCAGATTCAGCGCCAGCACGAACCCCATGACGACAAGCAGCACCCAGCGCAGGCGCGCATCGCGTTTTGGTTCGTCCACGGCTCACTAGTATAGTGCGCCGCCGCTATACTTGATGAGTGCCGATCGCGCCGCGACGGGTGGCGGCCGTTTTCGCTCTCGCCGCCGCCTGCTACCTACTCTTTTTCTACAGCCTCACCGGCGTCGGAATGCTCGGCCCGGATGAGCCGCGCTACGCCTCGATCGGCCGCGAAATGGCGCGCTCGGGGGATTGGGTGACGCCGCGCCTCGGGGGCCAGCCCTGGTTCGAGAAGCCGCCGCTGCTGTATTGGATGACGGCCGCCGCATTCAGCGCGGGAGTGAGCGAGGATCTGGCGCCGCGGCTGGGCGTGGCGCTGTTGGCGGTGGGCTTCCTCTTCTTCTACTGGCGCACGTTGCGCCGCGAGTTTGGCGAAGCGCCGGCGCTCTACTCGACCGCTATTCTGGCCACCTGCGCCGCCTGGCTCGTATTCGGCCACGTTGGCGTGACGGACCTGCCCGTCAGCGCGGCGTTCTCGGCCGCGATGCTGCTCTCGCTGGGTTGGGTGGAGCGCGGGGAGAGGCGCGCGCTGGTTCCGGCAGCCGCTTTGCTCGGCGTGGCCGTGCTGGCGAAGGGCTTGCTGCCGCTGGCGCTGGCGCTGCCTCTGGTCTGGATGGGCCGTGCGCGGCTGCGCGATCTTCTACGGCCCGGCCCGATCCTGGCGTTCCTGGCGATCGCCGTGCCCTGGTATGCCGTCGTCACCGCGCGCTACGGCAACCGGTTCGTCGATGAGTTTTTCTGGAAGCAACACCTGGCGCGGTTCACCGGGGGCGCGCTTCCGCACCCGCAGCCGTTCTGGTTCTACGGACCCATCCTGGTGGCGGCGCTATTCCCCTGGTCTCCGCTGCTGGCGCTGCTCGTTCGGAAGAGCCTATACAGGGACCGGCGACGCAAGTTCCTCCTTCTGTGGCTGGTCTTCGGGATGGTCTTCCTCTCGGCTGCCGCCAACAAGCTGCCGGGCTATCTGATGCCGCTTCTGCCAGCGGCTGCGGCCTTGGCCGGGCTTGAACTGGCCGAATCCGCCTGGGCGCCAGCGCTGTTAACGGCCTGCGCGCTCCTGCTGGGCCTGATCCCGACCGTAGCCGCCGGCCTGCCCGACGCCCTGGCGATGGGTGTCACGCACGCCTGGACTGGCCTCGTGGGATGGGGCGCCGCCGCCGGCATCGTGCTGGCAGCCGGTGTCTGGCTGATGGCGCGCGCCGGACAGCGAAAGCTGGCCGTCGCGGCGCTGGCGGCCGCAACACTCGGCGGGGCCGTCTGGATCGAAGCGCAGACGTTTCCCGTTCTGGATCGCACCGTCTCGGCCCGTGGCACGTGGCGCCAGATCGAGACGCGAAGCAGCGAAGTCTGCGTAGCGGAGGTCAACCGCGGGTGGCTCTACGGGCTGAACTACTACTCCGTCGCGCCGCTTCCCGACTGCCGGACGAGCCCGCGCCCGATCGCTGTGGGGCAGGTGCTTCCGCCTGTCCAAGGGCAGGCCAAACTGCCTGCCCCGCGCGTCCCGTTGTAGGATGGTATCCGTGCGTCTAACTCGTCGTGAACTGCTCCTAGGCACCGCCGCTCTCCCGCTGTTCTCAGCCGAACGGACCCCGCCGCATCCGAGCGTCCTGCTGATCGTGGTGGACGGCCTGGGCGCCCACATGCTCGGTTGCTACGGCAACCGCGAGATCCGAACGCCGAACATCGACATTCTGTCGCGTAGCGGCGCCCGCTTTGCTCGCGCTTTCGTCGCGACGCCCGAGCCCGCACCCAGCCGCGCCACGCTGCTGTCGGGCCGAACGCCGCACCAACTTGGCATCCAGGCGGATGGCCCCATTGTGCTCGGGAACGAGGCGCTGCTCTCCGACGCCCTGGCCGCCGCCGGCTATGACTGCGGCTATTGCGGAACGTGGGACTTCGGGGACAGCTCCGAGCACGGAATCAAGTTCTGGGAGAAATCCCCGGACGCGGGCGCCGTCAGCGCGAAGGCGCTCGAGTTTCTGGATTCCCGGCAGCACGGGCAGCCGTTCTTCCTGACGGCGAGCTACCAGCTCCCGGCCGTGGTTGCGCAGAAGTATACCGATCTCTACCGGGGCGTCAGTTTTGACTCGGTCGGCTGGGAGCCCGCGGCCTCCAACGCCACGGCGACCAAGGCCATCTTAAAGGACCTGGTGGGCGCCATTCGCGGTGCGGCGGCCTCGGTCACGGCCCTGGACGACGAGGTCCAGCGCCTCGTCAAGAAACTTGACGAGCGCGGGCTGCGCGACGACACGGTTATCGTTTTCACCGCCACCTGCGGATCGATGCTTGGCCGGCACGGCCTGTGGGGCGACGGGTTCGCTTCGAATCCGCCCAACATGTTCGAGGAGGTGGTTCGGGTGCCGGCGATCTGGCAATGGGGGCGCCGCATCCCGCCCGGATCTTTGCGGCCCGAACTGGTGCGGTCGTTCGATCTCTTCCAGACCATCTGCGAGTTGACCGGTGCCACACCGCCCGGCGCCGCGGCGAACCTGCCTGGCCGGAGCTATCTTTCAGCCGTCGTGAACTCGCCGTTCCCGAAGAAGCTTCCCTGGGCCAATCTCGGCTTCGGCGAACTCGGCAAAGCGCGCATGGTACGCGACAAGACTTACAAGCTGGTGTTGCGGGAGGGCGGGCCGAACGAGTTGTACGACGTAGAGCACGACGCCGGGGAGAAGGTCAACCAGTACGCCGGCACGCAGTTTCTGAACGTCCGCGACGGCCTCACGCAGACCCTCGACGGCTGGTCGAAGCAGTTCTGACGACCCGCGAGGCAGGCAATTCTGCCGTCTAAAGATTTTCGTAGCAAGAAACCGGGCTCGATGCTATGATTCCCCACGGTGCCGGTGTGCGTCCGGCCTTGTCCGGAAGGCCCGGTTTTGGAGGACCGCATGTATTCGAGACGTGATCTGGCGAAGATCGCTCTGGGGGCGTTTTCGGCGGGGCGCCTGGTGGCCAAACCGAATTCCACGATTCGCGGCGTGAACGTCGGTATCCAGAGCCGCAGCTTCCGCGACCGGACGCTGGATGAAGCCCTGGCCGCGATGGTTCGGGTGGGCATTGAGTACTGTGAGTTGTGGGAAGGCCATGTAGTGCCGCCCCGGCTGAGCCGCAAGGGATTGCGCGAGTGGAGGGAGACCATCGCCATCGAGCAGTTTCAATTGATCTCCAGCAGCTTCGCCAAGGCGGGGCTGAAGATCCTCGCCTACAACTACGATTTCGACGAGGATTTCAGCGACCGGGAGACCGAGCGCGGGTTCGAGATGGCAAAGGCGCTGGGAACCACTATGATCACGGCTTCCGCACCGCCCAGCATGGCCAAGCGGCTGAATGCCCTGGCGGCTAAGGCCGGGATGGCCGTCGGGCTGCGCAACCGCGACGGCACGACGCCGGGCGACTTGTCGAGTCCCGAAGATCTGGCCGCGGCCATGAGGGGGAACTCCAGTATCGGGATCGGTCTGGACCTTGGGGATTTCGCGGCGGCGGGCTACGATGCGGTGCAGTTCATCACCGGCCACCTGGATCATACCCTTGCGGTGTATCTCAGAGACCGCAAGAAGGACCACGGCGAGAGCGTGCCGTTCGGCCAGGGCAACACGCCGCTCGCGGCAGTGCTGAAGCTGATCCAGGGCAAGAAGGCGACGATCCCGGCCATGATCGACTACGACTACAAGGGCCCAGACCCGGTGGCCGCAGTCGAGCGCTGCTACGCATTCTGCCGGCAGGTTCTGACGGCCAAGCCCACCAGGCCGTAGGACCGCTCAGTCCGCGTAGTGGAAGCTGCCCACGAAGGCGCTGCGTTTGTCTGGAGCGCTCCAGGTCTCGCCCAGGCCCTGGCCGTCGAACCGGTCGGCCACGGTGAACGCGGGCATAGCATGATCCACGTGCGTGAGCGGAGGATAGAAAGTCTCCTCGTTGTGACAGATGTCGTCGGAGGAGCGCAGCGCGCGGGTTTCGATCCTTGCCAGGGCGCCGGCCTCGAGCGTCGCCGTGGCGGTATGAACGCTGTTGTTCTTGATGGTGAGCGAGACTGGCGCATATTCGACGCGAACCACGTCTTCGAGCAACTCGCCGCCCATGCGCCGAGCGAGGCTGCGTAGCGCCGCGCGCTGTTCCGGGTTGGCCCGCTGGTCGACGATCAGCACGGAGCGGACGGGATAGATGCTGATACCCGCGCCCAAGGTGTTGCCGGCGCGCACGATGCCCACGACCGAAAGGCCGTCGAGAGGTACGCCCTCCCAGCTTCCCTGTTCGATACGCCAGCCGAGGACCGCGAGGTCGCCCACCTGCCCCGCCTCGCCATTGGCGAAACACGGGCCGGTGTAGACATCGGCGTTGCGCGCCTCGATGTACGCGCCACGCAGATTGGACTTAGTGAGTCCCGCGCCGGATAAGAGAGGGACGGCGAGTAAGGCGCACAGAAACACATACACGGAATTTCGCATCCAGTTACCTCCTCTGAGTACGACTCAGCCTACTTACTAATATAGCGCCGGATGCATGACGAAGAAGCGCGGGAACACAATCTGGGCCGCCGGTGAACGCGGATCAACGCCGATAAATCACTTGTTTTCAATCCGCGTTGTTCCGAAAAATCACGTATCGTGCTCAAAACGCGGATTCTCCTAAAACCGACGAACATTTCGGGTACACGGTGCCTTCCATGTTCTATGGGTGGCCCGCCAAGGGCCATGCGGGTTTATCGGCGTTTATCCGCGGCCGGCAATGTTTTGGCCTTTTCTGCTTTTCCGCTACGAGACTACAGCCCCCGGTAGCACGCCCGCGCGGGATTGCACTCGTAACGGTCCACGAGCTTCCCGTCCGGCCCCATGCCGATCTGGGTCATCAGGCACCAACAGATGGAATCCGCCTGCGGGGCCTCGTCGCCGAGGAAGACGCCCTTCCAGCGGAGGTTCTCGCAGCGCGAGCCGCCCGCGGCGTTGATCTCCGGTTGCTGTTCCATCGCCTATGCCCTCCCGCGCGCGGCTTCGAGAAGCGCGCGCTTCACCGCGACACGGACGAGTTGAACCTTGTAGGCGTTGCCGCTGAGCGGGGTCGCGCCCTCACCCGCGGCCTTTCCGACCTCTTCGGCGACGTCGGGCGTGAGCGATTGGCCTACGAGCGCCTTCTCGGCCGCCGCGGCGCGCCACGGCGCCGGCGCCACGTGCCCGAGCACGATGCTCGCGGAGGCCGCCGTGCTGCCCTTCATGCGTAGGGCGACCGAGGCAGTGGCGAGCGGCCAATCGAGCGCGGTCTTCTGCCGTATCTCGCAGGTTGCGTTGTGCCCCGCCGGCGGCACCAGGATCTGGGTCAGGATTTCATCGGGGGCGACCGCCGTCTCCCGCATGCCATCGCCAGTGGGAATGACGAAGAACTTCTCGACGGGAAGCTCGCGGCTGCCCTTAGGCGAAACGAGCTTGACCTTGGCGCCGAGCGCGACCAGCGGCGGGCCGAAGCTGGAGGCGCTGACGAAGTAGGCCGGGCCCGTGTCGCCGAAGATGGCGTGGTAGCGGTTATCGCCGTTGGGGACCAGGCTCTGTCCCTTCGCGTCCTTGGCGAGCAGGCCGTAACCCAGGCGGAAGTACCAGCAGCGGGGGCGCTGGCACAGGTCGCCGCCTAGCGTGCCCATGTTGCGAAGCTGGGGGCTCGAGACGCCCCGCGCGGCGGTCACGAGCGACGGATAAGCCGCGCGCACGCCCGGGTCGTTCATCAGCTCGTCGAGCGTGACCAGCGCGCCGATCCGCAGGCCCGCGGGGGTCTTCGCGATGCCTAGGATTTCCTTGACGCCCTTGAGACTCACCACGCGCCGGGGCGTCTCGATGTTGTCCTTCATGAGCGAGAGAAGGTCGGTGCCGCCGGCCAGGACGGCCGTCTCTCCCCAGCTCTTGGCGAGCAGACCGGCGGCCTCCCGAACCGTTTCCGGACTTGCGTATTCGAAGGCTTGCATCAGGCGTTCCTCCCTTCGAGCGCCGCCAGCACCTTGTTGGGTGTCAGGGGCAGCATAGGAACACGGACTCCGATGGCGTTGGTGACGGCGTTCCCGATGGCGGCCAGGCCGCCGACCGTCGGCGGCTCGCCCAGGCCGATCACGCCGCGTTTGTCGTACTCGGGCTCCGTGTTGAGGTAGACCACGATATCCCCGACGTCGCCGATGCCGGCCAGCTTGTAAAACTCCATATCGGGGTTGAGCACGCGGCCGGTCTGGGAGTCGTAGATCTTCTCTTCCGTGAGGGCGGCGCAGATGCTCATGATACAGGCGCCGAAGACCTGGCTCTCGGCGGTCTTGGGGTTGATCACCATCCCGCAGTCCTGGACGGCAACCATGCGGTTCATGCGGACGATGCCGGTTTCGGTATCGACGGACACGTCGGCCATCTGGACGCCGCCGACGCCGCCGCCGATCAGGCCGCCGGGACCGCGCTGGGCGTTGGCGCCCATTTCGGTGATGGTCCGCGTCCCGAGCTTGCGGCACGCGGCGGCCCAGGTCAGGCTCTTGGCGGGCGTACCTTTGACCTGAATCTTGCCGTCCGCGGCCTCGAGCTGATCGGGCGTCGTTCCCAGAGCGGGCGCAGCCACCTCGTAGAGCTTCAACAGAGCGTTCATGGTCGATTTGCGGGTGGATGCGGAGACGCCGCCGACGGTGGTCGAGCCACCGGACGGGCCGGACTCCGGATACTTGTTGTCGCCGATGTTGACGGTGATGGCGCGCACGGGCAGACCGAGCGTCTCGGCGGCCACGATGGCGATCACGGTGCGCGTTCCGGTCCCCAGGTCCTGGCTGCCGAGCTCGACCGCGACCGAACCATCGGGATGAATCGTCGTGTGGCAGTTGCTCGCGTGGCCTAGGCCGAACCACGTGCAGACTCCGAGGCCCAACCCGCGTTTCACCGGGCTGTTGCCGGATTGCCCGCGCGGATGCCACAGCTTTTTCCACTCGGCCAATTCGGCCGCTTTGGCCAACTGGCCGCTATAGACTTCAGGGGCGTTGGTGTAGTTCGCGTTCTTGGTGAAGAACTCGACCGGGTCCATGTTGAGCTTGGCCGCCAGGTCGTCCATGGCGCAGCAGGTCAGATAGGACGCCTGGGGATTGTTGGGCGCGCGCCACGCCTTCTGCTGGGCGGCATTGGTCGAGACGGATACGTGAGTCAGGCGCCGGTTGGGCACGTTGCGGTAGACGTAGGGGAGCGGTGGCATGGTGGCGCCGCCGAATCCCCCGGTGCCCCAGGAATTGGACTGCCAGACGGTCATGGTGCCGTCCTTCTTGGCGCCGAGCTTGATGTTGGCGTAGAAGGACGGCCGGTTGCCGGCGATGGTCAGCTCGGTGGCGCGATCCAGGAAGAGCTTCACGGGCCGGCCGCCGGCTTTCTTGGAGAGCTGCGCGCAGGCCGGCCCCCAGCGGTCAGGGGAGAACTTGCTGCCGAAGCCGCCTCCCACGTAGTCCATGTGCGTGTGGACGCCGGTGGCGGGGAACGAAAGCATCTTGGCGAGGTCGCCGCCCAGCACGGAGACGCCTTGCGTCGAAGGCCAGTAGTCGAGCTGGTCGCCCTTTCGCTGAATGACCTGGCCGTGGGCTTCGAGGCACGAGTGGTTGATGACCGGGACGCCGTAGACTCCTTCGGAAACCGCGTCGGCGTCCTTGAAGGCCTGGTCGGGATCGCCGGCGGTCTGCTCGCCGGAAGGCTTGGCATTGGCGCCGGCGCTCTTCAGGTCCTGCTCGTTGACGAAGTGCGGCAACACCTCGTATTCCGCCTTGATCTTGCGGATAGCGTCGCGGGCCTGGTCCTCGGTTTCGGCGGCGAGAGCCACCACTTCGTAGCCCGCGTACTGAATCTCCTCGCCCGGTTTCGCCATCAGCTCGATGGAAGCGACGCCTTTGGACTTTTCAGCGGCGCTGGTGTCGAGGGCGGTGAGCCGTGCGTGGGCGTACGGGCAGGTGAGAATGACTCCGTACAGCATGTCCGGCCGGTTGAGATCGTAGGAATACTTCGCGCGGCCGGAAGCCTTGGCCGCACCATCCAGGCGGCTCTGCCGCTTTCCGATGACGCGCCGCTTCTCGGGAGCGGGCCAACTGTAATCCGGTGCTTCAGGCATGGGGGCCTCCTTGGCGGGCGGCCTGGAGCACGGCTTTACGCATGCCCACGTAGGTGCCGCAGCGGCAGATGTTGCCGCCGAGGCCCTCCCTGACCTGTTCGTCGGTTGGGTTCGGGTGCTCGGCCAGGAACGCCTTGGTCGCCATGACGAAACCCGGAGTGCAGAAGCCGCACTGCTGGGCGTCGTTGTCGACGAAGGCGGCGATGACCGGGTCACGCTTGCCTTCGGCGGTGAGGCTCTCGATGGTCTGAATGTCTTTGCCCCGCGCCTCGATGGCGAGCACGTTGCAACTGTAGACCGCCTTGCCTTGGACCAGGACGGTGCAGGAACCGCAACTGCCGCGGTCGCAGACTTTCTTCGCGCCAGTCAGATCGAGGCGGTCGCGTAGGACGTCGAGAAGCGTGACGCGCGGCTCGACCGTGAGGTTGTACGGCTTTCCGTTGACCTGAAGTGTAATGGGGACGGCTCCAGGGCCGGCCAACTTGGCGGCTGCCGCCGGCTGGGCTTCGGCCGCGCGTTCCAGCAGGCCCGTCCCCACGGCGCCGCTTAGCCCGACTCCGCTAATGAACCCGCGCCGCGAGAAACCGCGACCGGTCTTGGTCCCCGGCTCTGGTTCTTTGGTTGAACTCACGAAGTCCCTCCTTATCGTGCGTTGCTGTGTGAGAACCCGGCGATGAAAGAGTCGCCTGGCATGCAGTTGCTCTGAATATAGCAAAGCCGGATGGAGGTGGGAGAGGGGGGCGGCGAATGGCTCAATCAGGAGTCTAAAGGCTCAGGGAAGTGGGCGCGGGGTTGCCAGGCGGGATTCTGCTCTGACTTCCGTGATGTTGATGCGTCTTGGCGGGATGACCGAGGTCCAAACCACGCTCCCCTGAGCCTTGCTTCGGTGACATCACGGCTGAAACCGGTGCAATCTTCACGCCAAAACGGCAAATCGCACATTTTCAAGGTGAAACTGGACCAGTCAAGCGGAGGGGTTCCCGCCAGAATTGCATGATCGGCGGCGTTGCCATGCAAAAAGCGGAGGCTGCGATCAACGCGGGTCCTGCCGCGCAAGCTGGGCTTGGGCGCGCAGTGTGGCTTCCCGCCGCGCCGTCAGAAACGGCGCATAGCGCCTCCGCGTAGCGGCCACCAGCTCCGGACCTGCCGACTCGGGCGAGCCTGCGTTGAACGGCGGCTGGGGGTTGTATTCGATCTCGAGCTGGATGCGCCTTGCCTCTGGCTCTCCGCGCAGGATCGCGGCCAGCTTGAGGCCGAAGTCGATGCCGGCGGTGACGCCTCCGCCGGTGACGATCAGCCCGTCGATAACGACCCGTTCGGCCACCGGGGTTGCACCCAGCAGCGCCAACTCGTCGAGCGACATCCAATGGCTGGTGGCGCGCCGCCCTTTCAGCAGTCCGGCCGCGCCCAGCACCAGCGCGCCCGTGCAGACGGAGGCGACGTAGCGCGCCGTCGCGGCCTGCTTCGCCAGAAAACCCAGCACGGTCGTGTCATCCATCAGCGCCACCTGGCCGGCGCCGCCCGGCACGACGACCACATCGAGGGCGGGGCACTCCTCCAGGGTCATGGTGGGTGTGAGGGTGAGGCCGCGGTCGCTTGTGACGGGCTCCCGGGTCTTCCACAGGAGATGGACCCGGGTGTTCGACATGCGGCAGAAGACTTCGAACGGCCCGGTGAGGTCGAGTTGGGTCAGCTTGGGATAGAGCAGCAAGCCGATCTCGAGCCGGGACTCGGCGGGCACGGGAGGCGCGACGCTCATGGCGGCGATTCCTTTCAAGATGTCGCGGCGGCGAATCATCGGCCGCGGATCAGGTCCTTCAGCGCGTCAACCTGCCGGGCCGTCAGACTGGCGAGGAGCAGGTCCACTTCCATCGGGTACATGGAGCCGTACTCGGCCTGCTTGTCCTGGGCCGGGAACATCGCCTCGATGTACGCATCGCGATAGGCGACCCAGGCCCGCTGGGCATTCTTGATTTTCTCAACCGCGGCTGGGTCGTCCGTGTTCTTCGAGAGCAGCTCGCGATAGACGCGGTTCAATTCGGCATCGACTCGCTTAGCCTCGTCGGCGGCGCACGCGTTCAGCTCGGGCTGGGCCTTCGCTTTCCCGGTGCACGCGCGATACCTCGCGGAGTCCTGGGCGAAAAGGAGACACGGGACAAGCGCCGCGAGAATGATCGTCCAACCAGGGGGTCTCATCAACCCCTACTTCTGCTCCGCCGGCAAGGCGCTGGGCGGACGGGACACCCGCCCGTTCACGGCTTCCGCGATGGAGATGTTATAGGTGTCGAACACCGTGCCCAGGGAGTTATCGAGCTGCACCTTGGATTTGGCGTAGGTGCTGACGGCCGTGACCTCGTTGGACCGCGCCTGCGCCAGATCGCGCTGGGACTGGATGACGAGGAAGATGGTGGAGGCGCCGAGCGCATATTTTTTCTGCTCGGCGTCCAAGGTTTGCTCTTGCAGAATGCGGGCCTGGACGGCGGCGCGGTGGGCGGCAGCGGCCTGCTGCACCGCAATCAGCGCGTTGCGCACGTCCACGCCGATTTGGTTGAGCAGGCGCTGGTGCTGGAGTTCCTGCGTCCGCAGGGTCAGGGCGTCCAGCACGTAGTCGGCCTGGGCGGAGCGGTTGCGGAGCGGGACACTCAGCTCCGCCTCCAGGGAGTAGCTGGGGAAGTTGCGCTGGAACAACTGGCCGAGCACCGCGCCCGTGCCACCGATGTAGTACCCATTCGGGACCCCGCAGATGGCGAAGGATTGGCAGAGTGGATTGATCTGCCCGGCCAGGGCGTTGTTGGTCAAGCTGCCGATGAGATCGAGGGTGGGCAACATCTGGCTGCGGTCGCCCTTGAGCCCGATGTGGGTGTTTTCGATGTTGAGTTTGGACTGCGGCACCTCGGGGCGGTTGGCGAGAGCCTTGGCGATCAGGTCTTGCACGGGGATGACGGGCTCGGTCTCCGGAACCGCGATGGCGTCGGTGGGGATAATATGGGCCTCGGCCACCGAGGGGCTCATGACGCCGGTTCTGCTAAGGGCGTTCTTCAGCGCCGTCTCCTGCTGGAGCACCTGGGTCTGTGCGTTGACCAGATCCTGCTGGCGCGAGGCCACCTCGGCCTCGGCGCGCACGATCTCGATGGGCGCCAGGGTGCCGATCTCGACCTGCTTCTTGTTGTCCTCGTAGAGCCTTTGGGAGAGGCCCAGGGCCTGCTGCTTCACCTTGACGTTCTCGTTGAAGCTGACCAGATCCCAGTACGCCGCGGCAATCTGCGAGACCGTGGTCATTACCTGCTGTTTGAAAAGCAGGTCGTTCACGCGCATGTTGTTCTTGGCGATTCGGATGTTCCGGTTGTTGACCGCCAGGCCGAATCCCTGCAACAGAGGCTGGGTGACTTGCAGGTTGAGGCTGCCGGTGGTGTAAGGGTTCAAGTCGAGCGTGGTGGCATTGGCGTTGGTGGTGCTCTGTTGCCAATTGAGCTGGACGTTGGTGCCCGTCAGGAAGCTCTGCTGGTATCCGGCGGCGTAAGTGTCATTGCGGTAGACGAGGTTCGTCGTGCCGGTGGTGAAGGTGTTGGATTGCGGCGTCGAGCTGTGGGCCCAATAACCCACCAAGTACATTGAGGGATCGAGGTTGGGGATGGTGGTGCCTGTGGCGGTGATGATGGTTCCGCCGGCGCTGGCGCTGGATGTGCCGCCGTTGTTGCCGGCCGTGCCGAAGACGGTCCCGCCGGTGACCTGAGACAGCGCGGCCGTGGTGGCAGTCTGGACGGCGTTGGGCAAGCCGCGCAGTAAGCCGCCGGCCTTGGCGCGGAGCAGGTTGGCCTCGGCCTCGGACTTGCCGTAGCGCTGGATGTGGATGTCCAGGTTATTCTCGAGCGCCAGCGCGATGGCGTCCTGAAGCGAGAGATAGATATTGCCGGCGCGGAGCAGCGAGTCGAGCCGGTTGGAGTTCGACACGTCGACCGGCAGGACATCTTTTGGCTGGTAAGGCCGGGTGAAGCTCGATAGGAACCCGCCCTGGGGGTTCTGAACATACTGAATCTGCTGTGCTTCCGCCATCGGCGCCAGCATCAGGAAAACGCAGAGAACCGCAACTCCGGATTGTAAGCGTCCCATCGTCGATAGACTCCTGGTGATCGGCCTCCCAAGAGGCCCTCAAGCGTATAAATACGGGGCCGGCCCCCGGTGTGTTCCCGGAATCTCCAATGTTAGCGCGGGAAACAGGCGTGTGGCTTGTGGCACGTGGGTGGTGGATTCCACCGCGGTTCGCCAGTTACGCGCCCGGACGGATCCCGAGAGCGAAGCCGCGAGCCACAAGCCCTCCGGCCCGGTGGCTTTCCGGAGCCCGGCTCGCGTATAGTAGGCCTGTGAACCTGAAATCCGAACCGGTGTTCAATCTCTTCCAGGAGACGGGTGCGTACTTGCGGGGGCACTTTCGGCTTACCAGCGGCCTGCACAGTCACGAATACCTGCAGTGCGCCATCGTGCTCCAGCATCCCGACCATGCACAGGAGCTGGGCGAAGGGTTGGCCGCGGCGTTGCGCGGGTTGGGCATCCCCGGGGTCCAAGTGGTGGTCTCGCCCGCGCTGGGCGGCGTGATTATCGGCCACGAAGTGGCGCGGGCGTTGGGAGTCCGGCACATCTTTACGGAACGGGACCCCGCCACCGGGAAGATGATCCTGCGGCGCGGCTTCAAGGTCGATCCGGGCGAGACGGCCGTGGTGGTGGAAGACGTGGTGACCACGGGCGGCAGCACGCGGGACGTGGTCGAGGTGCTGCGGGAGGCGGGCGCCAACGTGGTGGCGGCAGGCTCCATCATCGACCGAAGCGGCGGCGGGGCCGATGTCGGCGTGCCGCGCGTCTCGCTGGCCATTCTGAACGTGGTGACCTACCCGCCGGACAACTGCCCGCTCTGCCAGGAAGGCATCCCCCTGACCAAGCCGGGCTCCCGTCCCGTTACCCCATAGATGCGGCGGATCCGGATCACGCTGGCCTACGACGGCACGGATTTCCACGGCTGGCAGGTGCAGCCGGAGCTGCCGACGGTACAAGGGACGCTTGAGGCCGTGGTCGCCGAAATAGAAGGCGCGTTCGTACGCGTGGAGGGCTCGGGGCGCACGGATGCCGGCGTCCACGCGCTGGCCCAGGTGGCGGCGTTTTCGATCGCGAATCCGATCCCGGCCGCGAACCTGAAGCGGGCCATGAACCGCCTGCTGCCGCGCTCGATTCGCGTCCTGGCCGTCGAGGAAGCGGCGGCCGACTTCCACCCGCGGTTCCAGGCCCGCGCCAAGACCTACGAGTACCGTATCTGGCGGGGCGAGATCTGTTTGCCTTTCGAGCGGCTCTACATCCTGCACCATGCGTACCCGCTGGACGTGGAGCGGATGATCGAGGCGACGGCGATCCTGGAGGGCGAGCACGATTTTTCGGCCTTCGCGGCCTCGGACGAGCGCGACGAGGAGGGCGGCTCTAAGGTGCGCACGATCTTCTCTTCGCGCCTGGAGCTGGCGGGCGAGCGGCTCACCTACCGCGTGCGCGGCAGCGGCTTTCTGAAACACATGGTGCGAAACATCGTGGGCACGCTGCTGGAGGTGGGCAAGGGCAACCTCGACGCTGAGGCCGTTTGTGGCCTGCTCGCGCCCGGGGTAACGGAGAAGGCTGGCCCCACGGCTGTGGCCCGGGGGTTGTTTCTGGTGGAGGTGGAGTACTGATCCTCGAAACCGAACGGCTCGTCTTCGACACCTGGCAAAGCTCCGACTGGACGGAACTTCGCCCCATCGCGACCGACGTCGAGGTGATGCGCTACATCACCGGCGGACTGCCGTGGAGCGACCAGAAGATTCGGGAGTTCGTCGATCGCCAGGTGAAGCTGTACGCCGAGCGAGGGCTCTGCCGCTGGAAGCTTCTCGAGAAGCCCGGTTTGGAGATGATCGGCTTCTGCGGCGTTGGCTTATGGCGCGACGGCCTGGAGTCGGAGATCGGGTGGTGGCTCGCGCGCCCTTGCTGGGGGCGCGGGCTGGCCACGGAAGCCGCGCGGGTCGCGCTGCGGGATGCCTTCGAACGCGTGCGGTTGGAGCGCGTCGTTTCGATCGCGATGCCGGGGAACGTGGCTTCGATACGGATCATGGAGAAGCTGGGGCTCAAGTTCGAGTGCGAGTTCGAGAGCGACAGTGTGGGCTTGGTGCGGTACGCGATCGAACGGACCGAGTACCGGGCAGAGGCGTAGCCGGTGGTCGCGGTGCTATCACGCGCAGCAGCGCCGAACCACGCGCGTAAGCAAGCGGACCCGCGTCAGCGTGCCTACAGCAGCTCGATTTCCGAAAAGAAGTACCCGATCTCGGCGCGGGCGGTCTCCGGGGCGTCCGAGCCGTGAACGCAGTTGCGGTTGACGGCGGTTCCAAAGCGGCGGCGGATGGTGCCCTCGGCGGCGTCGGTCGGGTTGGTGGCGCCCATCACCTCGCGCCACTTCTCGATCGCGTTCTCGCGCTCGAGCGCCAGCACGATGACGGAGCCTTCCGTCATGAACTCGATCAGGCCGGGGAAAAAGGGCTTGCCGCGATGCACCGCGTAGAATCCCTCGGCCGCCGTGCGGCTAAGACGCAACATCTTCATGCCGCGGACGCGGAACTCGTTCCGCTCGATGAGGGAGAGAATCTCGCCGGCGACGCCCCGGGAGACGGCGTCGGGTTTGAGGATGGCCAGGGTGAGTTCGATTTGACTCATAGCAGGGATTCGACTTTTTCGCCGATCTCGGCGGGCGAAGCGCAGACCGTGACGCCGGCGGCTTCGAGCGCTTTGATCTTGTCCGCGGCCTTGCCCGATCCGCCCGAGATGATGGCGCCGGCGTGACCCATGCGGCGGCCGGGCGGGGCGGTCTGCCCGGCGATGAAGCCGACCACCGGCTTCTTCACGTTCTCGCGGATATAGGCCGCGGCGGTCTCCTCCGCGTTCCCCCCGATTTCACCGATCATGACGATGGCGTGCGTGTCGTCATCCTCGTTGAACAGGCGGATGGCGTCGACGAAATTGGTGCCGATGATCGGATCGCCGCCGATGCCGATGCAGGTCGATTGTCCGATGCCGCGGCGGGTGAGCTGATCCACGGCTTCGTAGGTCAGCGTGCCGGAGCGCGACACCACGCCCACATGCCCTTCTTTGTGGATGTGGCCGGGCATGATGCCGGCCTTGCACTGGCCGGGCGAGATGATGCCGGGGCAGTTGGGGCCTATCAGGCGGGTCGCGCGATCCTTCAGGTACTGCCACACGCGCACCATGTCGAAGGTGGGGATTCCTTCCGTGATGCACACCACCAGCGGGAGACCGGCGTCGGCGGCCTCCAGGATGGCGTCCGATGCGAAGGCCGGTGGCACGAAGATCACCGAGGCGTTGGCGCCCGTGGCGGCGACCGCGTCGCGCACGGTGTCGAAAACCGGGCGATCCAGATGCGTGGCGCCGCCCTTGCCGGGCACCACGCCGCCCACCACGTTGGTTCCGTACGCGATGCACTGCTCGGCGTGGAAAGTCGCCTCCCGGCCGGTGAAGCCCTGGAAGATCAGGCGAGTATTACGGTCGACGAGAATGCTCATTGCGCCAGCCTCACGACTTTCTCCGCGGCATCCTTCATACCGTGGGCGACGGTGAAATCCAGCCCTGAATCCGTCAGGATCCGGCGGCCGGCCTCGACGTTGGTGCCCTCCATGCGGACCACCACCGGAACGCGGATCTTCAATTCGTGCGCGGCGGCTACGACGCCCGTGGCCAGGGTGTCGCAGCGCAGGATGCCGCCGAAGATGTTGATGAGCACGGCGCGCACGTTGCGGTCCGACAGCAGAATGCGAAAGGCGTTCTTGATCTGGTCGGCGCTGGCCCCGCCCCCGACGTCGAGGAAATTCGCCGGATTGCCGCCCGCGTACTTGATGATGTCCATGGTGGCCATGGCGAGTCCGGCGCCGTTCACCATGCAGCCGACCGTGCCATCAAGCTTGATGTAGTTCAGGCCGAAGCGGGAGGCGTCCACTTCGAGCGGGTCCTCTTCGTTCAAGTCGCGTAGTTCGAGCAGGTCCTTATGACGGTAGAGCGCGTTGTCGTCGAGGGTGATCTTGGCATCGAGCGCGTAAACCTTCCCCTGACGCGTGAGGACGAAGGGATTGATTTCGGCGAGAGATGCGTCGATGGCTTCGCAGGCGCGGGCCAGAGCCATCATGGCTGCCACAGCGGCGCCGGCGCTGGCCGCGGGGAGGCCCATGCCGAAGGCCAGCTTGCGGGCCTGGAACGGCGCCAGGCCGAAACCGGGCTCGAGCGGTTCCTTGAGAATCATCTCGGGATGCTGGGCGGCGACCTCCTCGATCTCGACCCCGCCCGCGGCCGACGCCATGAAGACCGGCTTGCCCGCGGCGCGGTCGAGCACGATGCCGAGGTAAAGCTCGCGCTCGATGGGCAGCGTCTCCTCGATGAGAACGCGGTGGACGATGCGTCCTTCGGGGCCGGTCTGATGGGTCACCAGGCACATGCCCAGCATCTTGCGGGCGATCTCGGCGGCTTCGGTGTTGTCCTTGGCGATCTTCACGCCGCCGCCTTTTCCGCGCCCGCCGGCGTGGATCTGCGCCTTGACGACGGAGGCGCCGCCGATCTTCTTGGCTGCCGCCTCGGCCTCATCCGGTGTGCGGGCGACCTCGCCGCGCGGCACCGGCACGCCGTACTGCGCGAGAATGGCCTTGGCCTGGTATTCGTGGATTTTCATGGCGCTTATGTTAGGATGGCGGTCAGCCTTCAGCCCTCGGCCGAGCGCAGCTTACGCGGCTGATTCCTGATAGCCTTTCCGAATATAACATGTCACTTATCCCTTACCTTCACCGCGCAGCCAGGCGCGAAGACCTGGACGCGGCGGCCGCGCAGGAAGCGATGGAGGTGATCCTGAGCGGGCGCGCCTCCACGGCGCAGATCGCGGCCTTCCTGGTTGCGCTGCACATGAAGGGCGAGACGGCGGGCGAGCTGATCGGCTTCGCCCGGGCGATGCGCGCGCGGGCCAGCCAGGTGCTGCCCGATCTCGGAGGAGTGCCGCTGCTCGATACCTGCGGAACCGGTGGCGACGCTCGCGGGACGTTCAACATTTCGACCATCGCGGCGTTCGTCGTGGCCGGGGCCGGGGTGCGCGTGGCCAAGCACGGGAACCGGTCGATTTCGAGCCGCTGCGGCAGCGCCGATGTCCTCGAACTGCTGGGCGTCCGGGTTGCGGTGGAGGCGGAGCAGGCGGCGCGGGCCATCCGCGAGGTCGGCATCGGATTCCTCTTCGCACCGGCGTTTCACCCCGCCACGAAGCACGCGCAGGCGGCGCGCCTCGAGCTGAAGATGCGGACGATTTTCAATCTGCTCGGCCCGCTGACCAATCCGGCGGGCGCGACGGCGCAACTGGCGGGCGCACCGTCGGAGGAAGCGGCGGCCCTCATAGCCGAGGCGCTGGCGGCGCTCGGACTGGAGCGCGGGTTCGTGGTGCACGGCTCGGACGGTCTGGATGAAATCACGATCACGGGTCCGACCTTGGCCTACGAGATCGCGAATGGGCGAGTGACCCGCCGCACCCTCGAGCCGTCGGATTTCGGCGTCGCCACCGCGCCTCTCGAGGAGTTGAAGGGTGGGGATCCGGACGAGAACTGCGAGATTGCGCGTGCCATTCTGGCGTGCGCGCGCGGTCCGAAGCGGGACGTGGTGCTCGTGAACGCCGCGGCGGCCCTGGTGGTAGCCGAGCGGGCAGCGAGTTTCGCCGAGGGGATGGCGGTGGCAGCCGAATCGATCGACAGTGGCGCGGCGCGCCGCAAGCTGGACGAACTGGCGGCGTTCACGCGGTAGGACAAGCTTCAGCTTGTCCGGCGGCGCTCCAGGGACAAGCTCAAGCTTGTCCTACGGCGTCCCGGCGTGGCGCTTCAGGATGAGGGGCAGGTTCTGGGACAGGGCCGATCGCGCCAGCACCATGTCGCAGCCGGTCTCGTGGGCTTTCATCTTCAATTCGCCCTGCACGTGCGACAGGTAGCCAATCAAGCTGATCGATTTGAGCTCTGCATTGGCCTTCAACTTCGAGATGACCTTCAGCGGCTGCATGGCGCCGAAATTCAGGTCGAAGATGATCAGGGAGGGTTTCTCCTCCCTCGCTTTCTCCAAAAGCTCCTTGTCGTTCTTGATGAATTCGACCAGCAGGCCGGCGCGTTTGGCGGCATCGGCGAGCTTCACAGTGAAGAACAGATCCTCTACCGCGGCCAGGATTTTCTTAGGCTGTCTCTGCATACGGAATCGCCAGACGGGTTCCTCGCACCCAATTCACTGCTACAGTTCCAGTACGGTTGAATACTCCGGGGGGTAAGCCTTATCCTAGCCTGTTTAAGCAAGCAGGCGCAAGCCGCTCCGGCTCGATTACACTTTCCCGGTACGACCGGAGGGTTGGAGGAATCCTTCCAAAATCCAACCTGCCGCCCACAAGAACCCGCCAAAAAACACGGGGACGATTAGGAGGGCCAGCAGTTGCTCCACGGGTCCAACCTTGGCCAGACCCGAGAGCTCGGCGATGAGCCACAAGACAAAAGCCGCAAGGCTGCCCAGGATGAGGACGATCTGACCCAGCCGTTTGATGCGTCGTGCACCTTCCATGCCGATCAGTCTATCCCTGTGGCACGGAGCAGTCAACGCGGTTAAGGACATCGGCGGTTGCCACCGTGCTAAGTTGTGAACAATGGCTCTGGGTAACCCTTTTCAGGATTCTCTGAGGTTCGAACGGCGCGTTCCGCCCTGCGCCATCGTGATCTTCGGGGCCAACGGGGACCTGACCCGCCGCAAGCTGATGCCCGCGCTGTACAGCCTGGCCTCGGAGCGGCGCCTCCCGCCGGGCTTCGCGCTGATCGGCACCTCCCGCACGCCACTCAGCGACGAGCAGTTCCGGGAGAAGATGCGCGCCGCGCTGGCCCAATTCCCCAGCGACGCCCCGCTCGACGAGGAGATCTGGAAGGCCTTCGCCAATACCCTGTTCTACGTGGCGGGCGACACGGACGACGCGGAGCTCTACCGGCGGATCGGCGGGAAACTCGAGGAGGTCGAGCGGCGCTTCGAGACCGGCGGCAACGTTCTCTTCTATCTCTCGCTCCAGCCCAGCCAGTATGAGACGGCCGCGGCGGGGATCGGCGCGGCGGGCTTGGCGCACGGCAGCGGCTGGCGGCGCCTAGTGATCGAGAAGCCCTTCGGGCACGACCTGGCCAGCGCGCGTGAGTTGAACGAGGCGCTGGGCCGCGTGTTCCCGGAGTCCGGCGTCTACCGCATCGATCACTACCTGGGCAAAGAGACCGTGCAGAACATCTTCGCGTTCCGCTTTGCCAACGGGATTTTCGAGCCCATCTGGAACCGGCGCTACATCAGCCAGGTGCAGATCACGGCCGCGGAATCCATCGGTGTGGAGGGCCGGGGCGCGTATTACCAGGAAGCGGGCGCGTTGCGCGACATGATCCAGAACCACCTGCTGCAGGTCCTGTCGACCATCGGCATGGAACCGCCGGCGGTCTACGAGGCCAACGCAGTGCGGGACGAGCGCGCCAAGCTGCTACGGTCGGTGCGCATCATGCAGCCCGAAGAGGTGGCGATCCACGCTGTGCCCGGCCAGTACGGCGGCGCGCGGATCGGCGGCGCCGAGGTCCCCGGCTTTCGCCAGGAGCCCGGCGTTCAGGCAGATTCCCAGACCGTGACCTATGCCGCCGTCACGCTCTTCGTCGAGAACTGGCGCTGGGCCGGCGTGCCATTCTACCTGCGCACCGGGAAGCGGCTGCCGCGGCAGGTGACCGACATCGCCATCCACTTCAACGCCGCGCCGCACGCTCCCTTCAGCGGTGACGGCTCGAACGGCTCGGCCATCGAGCCCGACCTGCTCATCATCCGCATACAACCGGAGGAGGGACTCTCGCTGCGCTTCGTCTCGAAGCAGCCGGGCGCGGGCATGCGGCTGCGGCCGGTGTCCATGGATTTCGATTACGGCGCCAGCTTCGGAGCGCGCGAGCCGAGCGCCTACGAGACGCTCCTGTTGGATGCTATGCTGGGCGATTCGACACTCTACATCCGCCAGGATGCGGTGGAGGCGAGTTGGGCGATTGTCGAGCCGGTCCTGCAGTCCTGGGCAGGCCAGCGCTTCGAGTTCCCGAACTACGCCGCCGGGACCTGGGGGCCGCAAGCGGCGGACGAGATGCTGGCGCGGCACGGGCACGCGTGGAGGAATCCGTGACGGCGGTCGTAACACCGGAGAGGATTCTCAAAGACCTGCACTCGTTGTGGGCGTCGCTGGCCAAAGAGTCCGCGCCGAATGAGGGGGCCAGCGTGCTGCGCGCTTGCGCCATGACGGTGATCGTGCTGGCCGATGAGAGCGAGGGCGCGGCGGGAATCGCGCAGACGCTGGGCCTGGTCATGCAGGACCATCCCAACCGCGCGGTCGTCGTGCGCGTGGGCAGCGGCTCCGAGCCGCATCTCGATTTCCAGGTGACGGCGCAGTGCTGGAGACCGTTCGGCCGCGAGCGGCAGATTTGTTGCGAGCAAGTGGAAATGACCGCCTCCGAAGGGAGCCTGGCGGATGCCGTGCCGGTCCTGCTGGCGATCGCGGCGCCGGATTTGCCGGTGGCCGTGTGGTGCCGTAGCCCGCGCCTTTTCGGTCTCGCGGCGCTGGATCGGCTATACGCACGGGCGGATCGGATCATCGTCGATTCGAGGGATGTCCCGCTGGCCGAGCTCGCGCGCGCGGTCGCCGGGAGCCGCGGCCGGCTGGCCGATCTGGCCTGGACCAGCGTGACGCGGTGGCGCGAAATCGTGGCCGAGATTTTCGAGGACCCCGTGCGGCGGGAGCTGATCCCGCGCCTGGCTCGCGTGCGCGTCCTGCACTCGGCCAGCGCCGTGCCCTCGACGGCATATTACCTGGCGGGTTGGATTCTGGCCGCCAGTGGGACAGGCCTCCGGCCTGTCTTCGAAGAGGTGCCCCCCGTGGGCGGCGGCATCGAGGGCATCGTCCTCGAGGCGGGAACCGAGTCCATCTCGATCCGGCGCGTGGAGGGCACGGCTATCCTGATCGAGATCGGTTCGCTCAAGAACTGCACCAGCGCGCCGCGGCTGAGCGAGGCCGAACTGCTCGGGACCGAGCTCGCCATCACGGGCCGCGACCCGGTTTTCGAGAAGACCCTGCCCGTAGCCGCGCGGCTGGCGGAGGCGATCCATGCCCTTTGAGTGGCACTCATTCCCGGAGGCGAAAGCCGCGGCGGAGGCGTGCGCGGAGCACATCGGCCGCGAGATCGAGGAGGCGCTCGGCGGGCGCGGCTATGCGGCGCTGGCGCTTTCCGGCGGCACGACGCCCAAGCCGATGTTCGCTTGTCTCGCGGCGATGAAGCTGCCCTGGGATCGCGTCCAGGTCTTCTGGGTGGACGAGCGCGTGGTTCCGCCCACCGATGCCGAGAGCAATTACAAACTGGCCGCCGAGACGCTGCTCGTGCCGGCGCGGGTTCCCCAGCGGAACGTTCACCGCATCCGCGGCGAGCTGACGGCGGGGGCGGCGGCGCGGGCGTACGCGCAGGAGATCCGCGAGTTCTTCGGGCTCGATCCGGGCGAGATGCCGGAGTTCGACGTGGTCCACCGGGGCATGGGGCCGGATGGGCACACGGCCAGCCTTTTTCCGGGCCAGCCGCTCATCGAGGACCGGCAAGGGCTGGCCTCCGCCGTCTATGTCGAGAAGAAATCGATGTGGCGCGTCACGCTGTTGCCGGGGCCGCTGCTGGCGGCGCGGAGCACGGTGGTGCTGGCCGCGGGGCCGGACAAGGGGGAAGCGCTGCGCAGCGTCTTCAACGAGCCGTACGACCCGGTGCTGTATCCCGCCCAGCTCGGAGCGCGCGAGGGACGGCCGGTGGTGTGGTTTCTGGACCGCGCTGCCGCGCGATTGTTGGAGGGGGCGGAGGCGGCGGGGTAAGCGGTGGCGGCGCGTGGCGCACGCATTCGTGCGTGCCGCGTCGAGACTCATCTCGACGCCAGGTGTCGGCACGAGTGCCGACACGGCACGTTGAAGCGTGCGCCACAACCGGGTTTAACCCACCATGGCCAGCTCGTAGAAGTACTCCACGAACGACATCGCCGCGCCGTCGAAGCCCTGCACCTTCGGGTTCGCCGATTCGATGACGTAGTATTCGTTGGGGGCGTGGGCTCCATCGCCATGTCCCAGGCCGAAGTGGCCCGCGGGCAGGTGGAGCGGATCGCCGGTGAAGATGCAACCGGGCCAGGAGCCGGCCGAGCGCGGCCACAGCAACGGATCGATCCCGCTCCGCCGGTAGACAGTCGTCTCCGCCCGGATCAGCGAGCTCGAGGCCGGCGTGCTCGTGGGATCGTAGCCGCCGGTCATGTTGACTTCGATGTCTCCGAAGCCGTGCTTCGCCAGATGGGCCTTCAGCGCGTCGAGCGCGCCGGCGGCGGTCATATCGGGCACCAGCCGCAGGTCGAGTTTCGCGACGGCCCTGTGGGGAAGGATGGTCTTCCCGCCCGGACCGGTGTAGCCGCCGACGAGGCCCTCGATATTGACCGTGGGCCGCGAGACGAGAAGCTCCAGCGCCTCGCGCCAGCCCACATCGTGCACCCAGTGTTTGACGCCGTACTGCTTCATGACGGCCTGCTCGTCGAGGCGGCCGGCCGCTTGCGCGACCATCGCTTCTTCCACAGCGGAGATGGGACGCGCGCGATCGGCGAAGCCCTCGATGGCCGGCTCGTTGCCATCCTCGGACACCAGCGTGTGGAGCGCCTGGACCAGGTGCCACGCCGGGCTATCCACCCGCGCCTTGTTGCTGGAGTGGATATCGTGGCTCGGCCCGCGGCCCCAGCGCTCGCCGCTCGAAACGAGTTCCAGCTCGATGACGCCCTTGGCGCCCAGGTCCATCGTCACCTGGCCGTCAAGCCCCTGCCCCGCGCTCGGCATGAAGATGCCGGCGCAGCGCGCCAGGGCGGCCTGCACCTCCGGGCGGTGCACGATCTGCGCGAAGTGAGGGGAGCCGATTTCTTCTTCGCCCTCCGCCACCAGCACCAGGTTGACGGGAAGTCTCCGGCCCGCGCCGCGGATGGCGTGCAACGCGGCCAGCAATGCGGCCTCCGGGCCCTTCTGATTGACCGCGCCGCGGCCTACGACGACGTTCCCCACGCCGGGCTTGTCGACCAACGCCGCGGCCCAGGGAGGAGACGACCATTCCGCCGGGTCCACCTGCTTGACGTCGTACATGAAGTAGAGCCCCACGGTGCGCGGAGCGCCGGCGTCGAGCGTGGCGAAAATGCCGGGCTGTCCGTCGGTGGGCGCCTTCGTGACGCGGTCGAATCCGGCGTCGCGGAGCAGGCGCATGGTTAGCTCGCAGCCTTCGTCGACGCCGTTGTTTTCGGCCGCGATCGACGGCTGCCGGATCCACTCCTGCAGGCGCGCCACCGCTTCGCCATGACGTTGCTCGATCTGGCCGCGGATCGCTGCGAGGTCCTGTTCATCGGCCCACGCGCTGGGCCGCGACGCGAGCAAGCCGGCGCCGGCGAGGCCGAGAAAAGCGCGCCGGCCGAGCGCAGCGGATGAAGAGTCTTTGCCGTCCATTCGTACCTCCGAGTCTGAGGGAAGTATACAACGGGCGGGTATGGCACTATGGAGGCATCAACCTGCACTGGATCACCCAACAAGGTCGCCTCCTATTCGGCGTGTCGATCATCGCCTTCGGCGCCGAACATCTGATTTGCGCTCACAGCCGCGAAGCCGTAATGCCGGTGATTCCGTTTGTTCCGCCGTACCCGGTGCTGGCTTACTTGCTGGGCCTCGTTCTCATCGCCGCGGGCCTGAGCATTGCGGCCAACCTGAGGGCGCGCCTCGCCGCGACTCTGTTTGGAGCGCTGTTCGTTCTGTGCGTGCTCGCTTTTCACGTAGCCAGAGTCGCCGCCCATCCGCTGGACATCGGCATCCGTACTACTTTCTTCGAAACCTTGGCCCTTGGCGGCGCGGCTTTGGCCTTAGCCGGAGTGCGGGTGGGCCGCTATCTCTTCGCGGTTTCCTCGGTGGTCTTTGGCATCGATCACTTTCTCATCCTGGGCTTCATCGCCAGCCTTGTGCCCGGTTGGATTCCCGGGGGTTCCTTCTGGGCCTGGTTCACGGGCGCCGGCTTCATCGCCGCCGGCGTTGCCATCGCGGCCAACCGGATGGCGCGTTGGGGTGCGTTTTTGCTAGGAACGATGTTTGCCCTCTGGTTCCTGGCGCTCCATGCTCCCAGAATCCTGGGCCTCGCGAAGATTGCAGGCGCTCCGCGCAATCCGCACGAATGGTCCAGCGCATTTATCGCGCTGGCGATGTGCGGAGGGGCCTGGATCCTTGCCGAGGCCGCCGGTCTGCCGGACTTAAGGCACGGGTTGTTCCGCCCATCCGCCCCCTAGGGCGTTGATGAGCTGAACGCTGCTGACAAGCCGCAGGCCCAGAATCTGCGCGGATGTGCGTTGGTTCTGTAAGTGCGCGCTCTCGGCAGTGAGGACCTCGATATACGCCGCGAGACCCTCCTTGTAACGCGCCGTGGAGATCTCGACCGTGTGCTGGGAAGCCTGCACTGCCAGCTCCTGGGCACGGGCTTGTTCTGCCAACACGCGCAGATCCGAAAGGCCGTCCTCCACCTGTTGAAAGGCGCCCAGCACCTGCTGCCGGTAATTGTCCACGGCTTCCCGGTAGGTGGCCTGGGCGTACTCGTAGTTGGCCTTCAGACGTCCGCCCTGGAACAGCGGGGCGGAGAGCAGGGGGGCGATAAACCACGCCGTGCTGGGGCCCGTGAGCAGATTGGTCAGGCCGGAGCTCAGGAAGCCGGCGCTGCTGGTCAGGCTGAGGTCGGGGAAATAGGCGGCTCGAGCCACGCCGATGCGCGCGCTGGCCGCAGCCATTTGCCGTTCCGCCTCAGCCACGTCCGGCCGGCGCTCGAGCAGGTCGGAAGGCAAGCCGGGCGGGAGGACTGGAGGCGCCAGGTTCAGCGGATTCTGGGGCAGGGAAAACTCCGACGCGGGCCTGCCGAGGAGCGTGGCGATGGCGTGCTCGATCTGATCGCGCTCTCGCTCGTCGCCCACGTACAGAGCCTGGGCGGTATCGAGTTGGGTCTCCGCCGCCGCTACATCGAGTCCGCTGGCCAGCCCGCCCTCGAAGCGGCGCCGGGTGAGATCCAGGAAGTCCTGTTGCACTTTGATGTTTTCGCCCAGGACGGCGCGATCGGCGTCCAGGTAACGCAAGTTGAAGTAGTCTTGGGCAAGGTCGGACTTGAGCGTGAGCAAGACCGTCTGGTACGCGGCCACGCTCACCTGGTAATCGGCGCGGGCCGCCTCCAGGGAGCGGCGAACCTTCCCGAATATATCGATCTCGTAACTGGCGTCCAGCGGCAGCGTGAAGGTGTTATAGGTGTACGAGGTCACCACCGTGCCCGGCTGGGTAGGACGGTTCGCGCCCGTGTGCGCCCGCGCCACGCTGGGATCGGCGTTGACGGCCGGATAGAGCTGCGCTTGGGCGATCCGAGCCAGCGCCCGCGCCTGGTCGACGCGCTCCACGGCCGCCTTGAGGCTCTGATTCGCGCCGGTGGCCTGCTTCTCCAGATCGTTGAGCACGGGATCGCCGAACACCACCCACCAGTCGCCCTTTGCGATCTCGTCTCGGGGCTGGGCCTCCTTCCAGCCGGCCGGCGGAGGCTCTTTGAAAGCGGGGGGAACTTCAACCCGCGGACGCTGATAGTGGGGACCCACCGTGCAGCCCACGGCCCAGACAAACATGCAGAAGGCCAGGACCCGCGGGTTCGCCCTCAACGTCCGGCTCCCGGCTGCACGTCGACCGCCGCGCCCTCGGTGATTGAGTCGGAGGGATTGGCGATGACGGAGTCCTCCGCCCGCAGCCCGGAGAGCACTTCGAGGCTGTTGCCAAAGTCCCGGCCGAGCTGGATGCTCTGCAAGTGAACTTTACCGTCGCCCTGCACGAGCGCCACCTGCGGTCCCTGCGCGTGGAAGAGCAGCGTGTTGGAGGGAATCACCAGCGTCGGGCGGTTGGAGCGAAGGTGAAAGACGACTTCGCCGAACTGGCCCGGCACCAGCACGCCCTTTGGATTCGGCACTTGGACCTCGGTGAGCAGGGTTCGGCTGGTCGGGTCGATGGCGCCCGCGGTGCGTACTACTTTGCCTGGGAACTTCCGCCCGGCGACCTCGGGCACTTCCACGTCGGCCGAAACTCCGGGCGCGATGTCGGGGCCATAGGTTTCGGGGACGCTGGCGTACACGCGCAAGGTTGAGGTTTCGGCCAGCCGGAACAGCAGCGTGTTGGTGCCGGCCGCGATCAGCGAGCCGATATCGATGTAGCGGGCAGTGATGGTTCCCGCGAAGGGCGCCGTGACCTTCTCGAAGGACTGTAGCTGCTTGAGTTGATCGACGGTGGCGATGGTGACATTCAGATTGGCTTCGTCGGCCTTGAGCGCCCCGTTAGTTTGATCCACTTCCTGCTTCGAAACGCCGTCGAATTTCAGCAGGTTCTGGTAGCGATTGGCCGTGATGCGGGCGAGATCCAGGTTGGCCTGGGCCTGCGCCTGGGCCGCTTCCGCCTGGCGCAATTGCTGATCGAGCTCCGGCGTCTCGATCTCCGCCAGGAGCTGGCCCGCCGTCACGTGGGCGCCGATATCCACCTGCCAGCGTTTGATGTATCCGCTCGTGCGCGCGTAGATGGGGGTTTCGATGTAGCCCTGGAGATTGGCCGGGAACCTGACGCTGAGCTGGGCGCTGCCCGGCTGGGGATGAATCACGTTAACGGGCTCGCGGGCGCTGTCTTGAACCGCGGTCTCCAGCGTTTCGCGAACCGCCTTCTGATGACGAAGGCCGAAATATAAAGCGGCCGGAAAAACGACGGCAGCCACGAGGGCGAGTGCGGCCACGCTCCTTCCCATGCGCGGGGGATGCCTCGGGGCCGGAGTCCGGGGCGACTCGTCGAGGGGCGTTGAGGTCCAGTCTTTCCGATCCATGATCGTCTAGCCCTGTGGCTCGGCCTCCTCCGTCATGAGCTCATGGTATCCCTTGCGGCGTAAGGAGCTGAACACCACGGGAACGAAGAACAGAGTCGCCACCGTGGCGATCAGCAAGCCGCCGATGACGGCCCGGCCGAGGGGAGCGTTCTGCTCCGCGCCCTCGCCCATCCCCAGCGCCATGGGCAGCATGCCGATGATCATGGCCAGGGCCGTCATGACAATGGGACGCAGCCGCGTGAATCCCGCAGCCAGAGCCGCCTCCAGCGAGTTCTTGCCTTGCTTGAGTTCCCCCGTGGCGAAGGTCACCAGCAGGATGCTGTTGGACGTCGCCACGCCGATGCACATGATGGCCCCCATCAGGGAAGGAACGTTGAGCGTGGTGCGGGTGACGAAGAGCATCCACACGATTCCGGCCATGGCGCCCGGCAGGGCGGTGATGATGATGAAAGGATCCAGCCAGGACTGAAAGTTCACCACCATCAGCAAATAAACCAGAAGCACCGCGAAGAGGACCCCGAACTCCAGGCCCGTAAACGAGGAGCGCATGGTTTCCACCTGCCCGCGCTCCACCAGGAAGCTGCCACGCGGCAGTTGCTTGCGGAACTCGTCGATCACTTTGTCCACGCCGGCCGCCACGCCGCCCAGGTCCCTTCCCTGGGTGGCGGCGTAGATGTCGATCACTCGCTGGATATCGTAGTGGCTGACAATGGCCGGGGCCTGCCCGCGCCGGATGCCTGCCAGATTCGCCAGGACCTGCGGCTGCAGGAGGCTGTTGTTGACGATGGGGATGCCCCGCAGATCGCCCAGGGTGTCCATGCGGAATTGCGGAGTCTGCGTTACCACGTTGTAGTTGACGCCCTGTGGGCTCAGCCAGAAACTGGGCGCGGTCTGGAAACTGGTGGTGAGCCCCACCAGGGTGTCACTGGCCACGTCGGCCTGCGTGAAGCCCATCTCCCGGGCCTTGGTCCGATCGACGTCCACGAACACCACCGGTTCGTTCATAGCCTGCTGAACGTGCACGTCCGCGGCTCCGGGAATGCGGCGGATGCGCTCCACCATTTGGTTGGCGATCGCCAGGTTCTTTTGCATGTCGGCGCCAATAAGCTGCACGTCGATGGGCGAGGGCAGACCGAAATTCAGGATCTGGCCGACGATGTCCGCGGGCTGGAAGAAGAACTGCGTGCCCGGGAACTCCTTCGGAAGCAGATGGCGCAGCGCCCGAATGTACTCCTCCGACGGACGGTGCTCGGGGTTGAGCGCGAGCAGAATCTCCGCATCCGAGGTGCCGATCACGCCGCTATTGCTGTAAGTGAGATTGATGCCGCTGTAAGGCATTCCGATGTTGTCCAACGTCGTGCGTAGTTCCCGGGCTGGTATCACCTGCCGTATGGCCTGCTCCACCTGACCGCAAAGCTTCGCGGTCTCTTCGATGCGCAGTCCCGTGGGGCCGCGCAGGTGCAGGCGGATCTGACCTGCATCCACGCTCGGGAACAGGTCCGAGCCGAGCAGCGGGAGCAGCAACAGGCTGGCCAGGCAGAATCCCAGGAAGGAAGCGCCAAACACCCAGCGGTTGTGCAGCGACCATTCCAAGAGACCCGCGTACTTCTCGCGAAGCCAGTTGAACCCCGCCTCGAAATGCTCATGGAAACGACGGAAGAAACCGGGGCCACGGTGCGGCTGGCTCCTGCGCCTGGCCTCCAGTTGGCGCTCCGACCGGTAGAAGTAGAACATCATCGTCGGCACCAGCGTGCGCGAAAGGAGATAAGAGGCCAGCATGGCAAAGACCACGGCTTCCGCCAAAGGCCGGAACAGGAAGCCGGGGATGCCGGTCAAGAACATGATGGGGATGAAAACGATGCAGATGCTGAACGTGGCCACCAAGGCGGGCGTGGCAATCTGGCTGGCGCTGGCGAGAATGGTCTCCCGCAACGACTTGCCCTCCGGCAACAGTCGGTTGGTATTCTCCACCTCCACCGTCGCGTCGTCCACCAGAATCCCGACGGCCAGGGCCAGGCCCCCCAGCGTCATCATGTTGATGGTTTCGCCCAGCGCGCTCATAGTCAGGAGCGAAGTGAGGATGGCCAGCGGGATCGACGTCGCGACCACGAAAGTCATGCGCCAGCTTCCCAGAAAAATCAGAATCATGGCGGCGGTGAGGAGCGCCGCCACAATGGCCTCCCGCAACACGCCCTGGATAGCGGCACGCACGAACAAGGACTGATCGGCGACCGGTTCGATTCTCAAATCCCGCGGAAGCCCGGCCTGGATGCGCGGCAGGGCCTTGTGCACCCGGGAAACGATCTCCAGGGTGGAAGCCTTGCCGGTCTTGAAGATGGTAAGCAGCGCCGACCGGTGACCGTTCACGTGGACGACGTTGGTCTGGAACTGGAAGCCGTCGTGAACGTGCGCGACGTCGCGGACGTACACCGGAGTGCCGTTGACCACTTTGATGGGCAGATCGTTCAGTTCCGCCACCCGCGCCGGGCTGCTGTTTAGCTCGACGTCGTATTCCCGCTGCCCCATCTTGAGGGTGCCCTGGGGCAGGATCAGGTTCTGAGCGCTGACCGCGTTGACCACCTCGGCGCCGGAGACACCCCGCGCGAGCAGAGCTTGAGGATCGAGGTCGACGCTCACTTGGCGCGGCTTGCCCCCGTACGGATTGGGGATGGCCGCGCCTTCGATGTCCGCCAGTTGGACGCGAATGAAATTGGCGCCAAGATCGAACACCTGCCCCTCGGAGAGAGTAGGGCTGCTCAAACCCAACTGCAGAATGGGGACGCTCGAAGCCGTGTAGGCGATCACCAGCGGCGGCGTGGCGCCCGGGGGCATGGCCCGGATCGCTGCCTGGCCGACGGCCGTGACCTGAGCTACGGCGCCATTGATGTCGGCGCCCTGTTGGAAGAAGATCTTGATGACGCCGATGCCAAAATACGATTGCGACTCGATGTGCTCGATGTCATTGACGGTGGTGGTGGCAAAGCGCTCCGAGAGCGTCACCATGCGCTGCTCGATATCTTCGGGCGCCAGGCCGGCGTAGTTCCACACCATGCTGACGACTGGAATGTTGATGCTGGGGAAGATGTCGGTGGGAGTGCGCTGGATGGCCACGACGCTGAGGATCAGAATCAGCAGGGAGGCCACCACAAAGGTGTAGGGCCGATTCAGCGCCAGTCTGACGAGCCACATCATAGAGCAGTTGCCTTGGCGCCCCGGACTTCGATGGGGCCCACCTTGCGATTCCGACCTGCCCCTCAGCCATCACGCTGCCAGCTAGCGTTATCAGCGCCCTTTGTCAGCATACCGCCTCGTGCCACCCGATGCCACCTTGATCGAGCGGATGCCGTCTCACAGCCACGTGGGCCGCGCAAGCGAGGGCTCGCCTCCAAAGCGAAATCTGCGACGCCGGCGGATCGAGGGACGGCAGCCTGGGTGTAGAGTGAGAAGACACTGGGATCGCAATGGACATTCCGGTTCCGACAAACGACTGCGAGACACGCTGCGTTGCCGCCCTGGCGGTGGCGGTTTGCTTTCTGCTCGCTCCTTCGCAGGTGCGTGCGCAGGGTGGGCCGCCGTATTACACGAACGATCCGGGAACGCCCGGCAATCGGAACTGGGAGATCAACCTGGGATACATGCCCTTCTTATACAACGGTTCCTCGACGACTCATGTGCCGGACGTCGATATCAACTACGGCGTGGGCGATCGAATCCAACTGACCTTCGAGAATGCGTGGTTGCGCGTGAAGAACGGCGCGGGCGCGGTAGATTATGACCTGGGGCAAGATCAACTCGGCGTGAAATGGCGGTTCTACGACAACGACAAAGAGGGCCTCGGAATATCCATCTTCCCGCAGGTGTCGATCAACAATCCCGATCGTTCGGTTCAACGAGGCGTCGTTCCGCCGGGCGCCAGCTTCCTCATGCCCGTGGAATTTTCGAAGAAACTGGGACCGGTCGATGTCGACTGGGAAGTCGGCTACAACGCGGTTCATCTGGGACCCGACGGTTGGCTCGCAGGTCTCGTGGTCGGACACGAAATGTCGAAGAAGCTGGAGTTGGCCGCGGAGTTCTACGGACTGGGAACGTTCCATAATTCGAACGGCCAGCAAACGCTAGGCGCGGGAGCGCGCTATAAACTGCGCCCGCCATTCGTTCTCTTGCTGATGGCTGGACGAAGCGTGGCCCCCGCGCGCAATGGCCAGCCCTTCTTCGTGGGCTATTTCGGGATGCAGTTCTTGCTTCCGCCGAAGCCGTTCGAGTAGCAGCCATCGGCACACTCGGCGGACGTGCAAGAGCGTTCCACTCGCTCACGCTCGTGGTTCCGTGCGGCGCGGCCGAGCGCGGCCGGGTGCGCATCCACGGCCGGCCGTTAGCGCCGGAAGGGGTACGCGCCCGCCGTCGCCGCCTGCTCCTTCGTCCAGCCCAGCAGCTTGCGGACGTCGTCGGGGAGCGCCTCGCCCGCCGGAAGCGCCTCGATCAATTCGTACCGGCCGAGGTCCGGACTCTTGAAGATCGACCGAGGAGTCGTCTCAATCTGGCGTCCGCTGGCCTCGAACGCCGGCATCAGCTTGCGAAACTCGTCGAGCGATCCAAGCGGCGTGGCGCAGCTATCGGTCGCGGCCGGGCTCCACACGATGAGCGGCAACGCGCCGGCCGCTCGCACATAGACGTTGCCGTCGACCTCTTTGGCCTGGGGGCGTGGCAGCTTCGCGCAGAGCGCGGCCGGTTGTTCGAACCGAAGCAAAGCCTCGCGGTACGCGTCGCTCGCCACCAGCAGATTGTTCACGAACACGTGGCCCTCGCGTTTGTCCACGTCGGGGCCCGTGGCGGGATGCCAGCCGAAGTGGTCGCCCGTGGCGCTCCGCTCGTTCCGCTCGAAGGACGCCCGGGTGTCCACGAAGGTGTTGTTGTACACATGCACGTCCCTGGAATTCAGCACGCGGACTCCTTTGTCGCAGCGGAAGAAGACATTGCCCGCCACAGTCGCCCCTTGTGAGATCTCAAAGAAGAAGCCGTCGACGGCCCCCTCAATCCAGTTGTTCACGATGACGCCGTCGTGGTTGCCGACATCGTACCAGACGCCGTTCGAGTAAGGTTGATCGAGGATGAGGTTGTCGCGGAAGGTGACCCGGTACGTCTGGTTGAAGATCTTAACCGCAGCCGGGTAGTAGCCGGTGATGTTGTGGATGTTGTTTCGCCGGAAAATGTTCTTCTCCAGGAGTACATCGGACGACCCGATGACATAGATCCCCTCGGTCGAAGTGTCGCTCACCATCGAGTTCCGGATGACGAGGCCGTCGCCGCGGAAGTAGCCGGCCACGCGCGAACAGTAACTGATGGTGATGTTCTCGATCACCGTGCCGATCGCCTGCTTGCCGTACGTGGAGGGATCCGCCGGGCCGACGGGCTCGTCGGTAGGCTCTTTGTCGGCGAGGAAACTCTTCTTGCCCTCGACCTCCAGCGCGCGGTAGGCGTACTGGGTGAAGGTGATCCCGCGGATGACCGGGCCCTTGTGATCGTTCTGTTTGCCGTGAGCCTCGCCGGCAGTCCGCACCAGCGCGCTGTCGAAGGCGGTGATCTCGACCAGGCGGTTGGTGGGATCGACGCCGATGTACACGTAGCCGTCCTGGTAATCGATGTAGAAGGAATGGGCATCCACCTCGCCCGCCCAGCCAGCGGAGTTCAGCAGCTCGCCATCCACGAACACCATGTCGTTGTTGAACCGCTGCAGCGGCGTCCGCATGATCTCGCGGTCGCGCCGCCACCAGGCCTGGGGCGCCGCCGGGAAGAAGCGCTTCCAGGAGGTTCTCCAGATGTTGTTGCGCAGCGCTTCCCACTTGTCCGCGACCTCGGTGCCCTTGAAGATGGGGTGTTCGCCGAGGTAGGGCTGAATCGTGATGCCCTGGTTGAAGACCAGGCCGCCGGTGCGGTAGACGCCGCCGCGCATCACGATGGCGTCGCCGGTGACTACCCGCTCGATCGCCGCCTCGATCGTCGTCGGTTGTTCGAGCGTTGTGCCGGGGGAGCTGGCGCCTCCGTCGGGGGCGACGTAGTAGACGTGGGTGGCTCTGGGGATCTCGTAACGCTGATCGATCGGACCGTAGGGTCCGCCGGACGGCTGCGCGTACCCCGGTGCACCCGCGAAGACAAGAGCGCAAAGGAAGAAAAAGCTGCGAGAGCAGTATGCCGTTTGTCGAACCGGCCGCATCTGGTGTCCTCCAGGCAAATCAGCTCATCAAGTAGCCACTATACACACCCCGCGGGGCGCTGTGTGGATCAAGACCGCCGACGAGATTCTTGCGAACGTCAACCGAATATCGAGCTCGCGAAACCGCGCAGCGCCGGAGTGTCGACCTTCGTGACGCCGGTCCGTTCCTGGGTCTCTTTGACGAACTGCATGACCAACTGCGTCAGGACGGCGCCCGGCCTGGGATAGGCCGCCACGATGTAGTGCGGACCCTTGACGGTCTCTCCCCGTTCCTGCTCCAGCTCGGCCCTGAGGTTGTCCGGACTGATCAGGGAGTTGCCGTGTTCGAAGATGACCTTGTCCATGGCCTTGTAGACTTCCTTGCTCTCCTTGACCAGGCCATAGTAGTCGAGCAGTTGAGCGAACACGTAGTTGGACGTGGTGTAGACGTCCTGGCCCTGCTCCGATTCCACCTGCTCGCCGTTCTCCGTCCGGGTCATGGCCCAGCCCATCGTGGTGCGGTTTACCTTGTAGATGGTCTTGAGGACCTGCTTGGCCCGCTTGGCAGGGATGAACGGCTCCTCGCCCATCGCGATCATGGCCCACAACGCGTCGAACTGGTTGGTCCAGACGTCCGTGTTCATCTTCTTGGTCTTGGTGTCGTAGCAGGTCACGTAGTACTGGAGCTCGACGCCCTTGCGGTTCTTCTTCTCGCGCCACAGTTTCTCGAAGACCGCATTCGCCCGGTCAAAGGCCGCCTGGTAAAGCTGGCGCGCCGGCTCGTCGCCCATCATCTGCGCCATGATCTTCATGGACTCGCAGCAGGCCATGTAGTTCGTGGTGTCGTAGGCATCGGCGCCGAAGAGCACCAGGTTGTCGAACGTGTTCTTGACCTCGTGGGGATTGCCTTCGGGGATGCCGTCGCCATCGATGTCGTAGGTCTTCAGGAAGTCGAAGCCGAACTTGAGCGTTTGCCAGTTGCGCTTCAGAAAGTCGACGTCGCCGAGGAACTTGACGTTGCGCAGCGCTCGGGTGGCGAGCTTGGGAAACAGATCGACCCAATAGTTGTTGTTGTACCAGGCGTAATCGCTCGTGCCGCGCAGGGGATGGCCCTTTGGCATCGCGCCGACATCGTGCGCGACGCTACCCTTGACCTTGAAGTCATCCCAGATCTGCGTGAGCGAGACGTCCTCGTATTGCTCCGGGTGTGCCTTGAAATGCTGGCGCGCCTCCACGAACGAGCCATGCAGGTGGTAGAAGCGCTTGGTGGGGTCCTCTGCCAGGACCGAGTCGATGAAACGCTGGCACAGCTCCTGCTCGACGTCCGGGAACAGCATGAGCAGCACCATCGAGTACCAGTCGACGTCCGAAGGGTCGATGTAGGCGTAGTCGAAGCACTCCAGAAATCGCGCGACGTCCTTGCCGCCCTTTTCCACCCAGATGCAGGCGTTCGACAGGGGAAAGCTGAACTCGTTGAGGATCAGGCGGGTGAGTCTCAGGGCGCCCGCCTTGTCCTTCTTGTACGAGGGGCTCTTGCTGATGTGGCCGAAGATCCGGTTGTGGATCGCCGTGGTGCGGTCGAGCCAGGCAGGGTAGTTGTCCAGGGCGATCCTGGCCAGGTCCACCGCCCGGGTCTCCTTGTCCTTGAAGCGCTTGACGTACTTGCGCTCGAAGGTCTTTCCGTCGATGTAGCTCTGCTGTGGGAAATCCAGGGCGACGGCGACCGGCAGCTTCCGGCTGGCCTTCGGCTGGAGCGTGAACGTGAGGCTGATCGCGGCCCCGTAGTCCTGTTTCGGAATGATGGCGCGCTTCTCGTAGAAGGTGCCGTCGTCGTTCAGCAACAAATCTTGCTTGAGGTGGTTAAGGCAGAAGGAGGGATGCACGTCGATGCCGACGCCCTCCGTGTCCGGCACTGCCAGGACCATTCGGTCCGCGCATTCCTGGCTGGCCATGACGACGCCCTTGATGCCCGGCGCGGCAAACGCTTTGTGCAACTGGCCCTTCACCGGCGTCGAACAAGCGTAGGCCGTGTCCTGGTCCGTCGGCTTCAGTTCCTTTTCTTGCAGGTTGACCAACGACGGCCGCGGGATCACGAGGATGACCTGCTGCTTTTGGTTAGATGTGTTCGTGACCTCGAATTCCTCGACGCCGATCGGCATCAGCGCATCATCGGTCCCCGACAAGAACGGCGAGATCATGCGGCGGACGACCTTGATCTTGCCGAGCTTGTAAGTCAGCTCCGCCAGGGGCGTGGCAAGAGACAGAGTCGTCTGCTTCTCGGTAACCGGAGGATGGTAGTAGTTCCTGAGGGCCGGCACGTCATCCGGCCCTTCGACCGATTGCGGGTCCCTGGTCGTAAGCATGAAAGTCTTGCCAGCGACGCGCACGAACGGCGCGGAACCGAGCTGAACGCCGTTGTGATTGAGCAGGATGAGTCTGCCGGCGTCGTTCAGGCGGTTGTAGAGACCCTCGGGTGAGATACCGACTGAGCACGTCGGGGCGCCCATGAGCGCGATCGTGTGGGGGAATTGAAGGGTCTTCGACATCCCCTGAAAGTGCACCGACATCTTGTTGTCGACGTAACGCTTCCGGATCTCCGGGCCTGTGATGGCGTAGATGTCGCTCATCGTCACGCTATTCGCTTTCGACATGTGCTTTCCCCCTGCTCAGTGTTGGCTGTGGCGCACGCACTCATGCGTGCCGCGTCGAGACTCATCTCGACGCCAAGGTGTCGGCAAGAGTGCCGACACGGCAGGCTGAAGCCTGCGCCAAAAAATTTTAGCAATACGACAGGTCCAAGGTGTTCTTGGCCTTCGCAGGCTTCTTCACGGCGGAGTCCTGCTGCACGCCCAACTTGATCGGCAGCTTGGTTTTTGCGGAAGGCTTGAGCTTGCCCCACAGCACGGCCACCGCCGCCCTGATCGAGTCGGGCGTACCGCTGAAGTTGCAGACCACCGCGTCCGCCTCGTTGGTGGCGCCCTCGACGTACGGGTAGTTCGTCACGACGACGATCCTCTTGCCCGCCTCCTTGAGCTTCTTGATCAGCAACCGGTTATTGCCGGTCTTGACGATGCGGGCGTAGTAGTTCGTCAAGACGACCGTATCCACCTGCCTGGCCAGCTCCATGCACTCCGCGAACTCGTCCTCGTTCGCGGCGAAGTCCGTGTCCACCAGGATCAGGTTCGTGGAGTAGTTGACCATCGCCTCGGCGAACATGTGCTGGTGCATGTACGGGTCCTTGCCGCAGAACTCGTAGGGGATGCGCTGCTCGATCACCAGCATCCTCTCGTCGGCCTTGAGCGGCAGCACGTTGTTGTCGCGCATGACGATCAAAGCCTTCTTGGCAACGTCCCAGGACAGGTCGATGACCGGCTTGCTCATCGCGTAGGTCTGGGCCTTCTTGGGGTCCCTCTTGCCTGCAGTCTGGAACAGGCCCTGGTCGTACTTCATGCGCAAGAGACGCGTCACGGCTTGGTCGACGCGCTCCTCGGAGAGCTCGCCGGACTCGACGGCCATCTTGATGCCGAAGAAGCACTGCGAACGCGAGTCGTCATCGGCCTTGAGGAGGATCGTGTCGCAGCCCGCCTTGATCGCCAGCGCGCAAGCGCGCGGCAGCGGCCACTGCTTGAGGATGGCGGCCATGCCGATGGCGTCCGAAACGATGACGCCGTCGAAGCCGAGCTCCTCTCGGAGAAGCCCGGTCAGGATCTTCTCCGAGAGGGTCGTGGGAAACTTGTCGTCGAACGCCGGGTAGATCGAGTGCCCGGTCATGATGGCCTGCACGCCCGCGGCGATAGCGGCTTTGAATGGCACCAGCTCGACGTCGTACATCCTCTGCTTGTCGGCTTTGATGACTTCGAGCACGTCGTGGGCGTCCGTGTCGGAGGCGCCGCGTCCAGGGAAGTGCTTCGCCGTGGCCGCGATCCCGCCGTCCTGAAAGCCCTTGAGCAGCGCCACGGCGTGCTTGGCGCAAGTTTCGGGATCGTCGCTGAAGGACCGGACTCCGATCTCCGGGTTCTTCGGATTGATGTTCACGTCACAGACCGGCGAGTACATCTGCGTGACGCCGATGTTGGCGAGCTGCTTGGCGATCGTGAGACCGATCTGGTAGGTGAGCTTCGTGTCGCCGATGGCCGCCATGCCCATCGGAGGCGGGAACTGGCGGATGCCGCCGGCCATGTAATCGTTCTTGAAATCGCCCTCGAAATCGATGGTCATGTGCAGAGGAATGCCCGAGGGCCGGGCCAGGGCGATCTTCTGCAGCCGGTTCAGGTCCTTGGTGTAGTCCCCCGGAGTGATGCTGACGCCGAAAGACTTGCCGGCAAAGTAGGTCTTCGCAATCGTGAAGTAGCCTTCGGGCTCCTTGAAGTTCTTGTCGAGCTGCGAGTTGCCCCAGTAGAGGTTCTTGCAGGTCTCGACCGCGTATGGCTCGAGACAGAGGCCGCCGCATTCGAGTTTCGTGATCTGTTCGACCGCGCTCGGTGTGATCATCGCGCCGCGCCGGGTGAACGTCAGGAGCTGGCCGATCTTCTCCGCCAAGCTCATCTTCGCCAGTTTCTTGGCGACGAAAGTATCTCGCACATCGCGCTTAGGATTGCTCTTCTTGACCATGTTCCGTCTCCTGTTCCTCGTCTCGCCTATGATTCCCACTTGCCGCGGTTCTCGGGTCCCACCCAAAACTCGCGTTCCTTCTTCCAGCCGGGCTCGTCAATTTGGAGGTCTTTCGTCTTCCACCCTGCCTGAATGCGTCTGGTCAGGTCGTCAAATCCCTTGTTCCAGGTAAGACCATCCGGAACCGTGACGTTCATGCTGCCGGCAGCGTTGGCGTATCTCAGGCAGGATTCGATACTGTGGTTCCGAACGAACGCCGAGAGGAATCCAGCGATCGCCGAATCGCCGGAACCGAGCGCGCCCACGAAGCGCTCCTCCTGGTAGACCGGGAACCAGAGCTCGCGCTCGGCCCAGTTGTCGAGGTCGGCGCAGCCGGCCGCGCCCATCTTCTGGAGGCGTGCCTTGCCGGCGGTGCGGACGTAAAGTCCCCTGTGGCCGCACTTGACCATGGCGATCGCCGCGCCCATTTTCAAGAGGTCGGCTCCCAGGCTGGCGATCTCCTTCACGGTGATCTGATCCAGCGGGCTCTCCTTGGGCCCGAGCCTGGCTTTCTTCTCGAGGAACTCGTCCTTGTGGAGGAAGTAGAAGAGCTCCTCGGCGCTCGGCACCATGATGTCCGACAGCGGGACCCAGTCCTCGAGGATCGCGCGCCAGTCGAGATCGACGGGCGGCCACGACATGTCCAGGGCCGTCGTGGTGCCGAGTTCCTTGGTCTTCTTGAGGATCTCGGTCAGCTCGCGCCCCTTGTTCGCGTAAAGCCTGGCCATCCATGGCGGATAACCGAAGAGCATCAGTTTGGAGCGGCCAACGAGACCGAAGTCAACGTCGTCGTAGCCGAACGTGTCGTTCGCGCCGCAATGGTGGAGATAGAAGCGATCGATTCCGGGGATGCAGATGGCGATGGTGTACGAGGTAGACTCGCCCTTGACCGTTCGGATCCCCTGAAAATGTCCTTCGTGCTCCTCGTACCATTGCAGTATCTGCTTGCCGAAGTCGTCGTCGCCGATCTTGCCGATGAGCTCGGTCTTGATGCCGAGCCGTCGTATGGACACGCCCGCGTTCGTGACCGGCCCGCCTCCGACGACGACGCACTCGCCCATGTTGATCATCTTCCCGGGCACGAGCACGTCGGTCATCTTGTCGACCTTGCCGTCGATCAAAAAGGCAGGGATGAGGTCCAGGCAGGTGTGCCCTGCCGCAACGATTTCAAGATCCCGTGTAGTGGCCATTCTAAGTTCCTTGTCCCTTATAAACCAAGTGTGAGATGAGTCGCGCCGATACCCGAAGCCTTCGCTGGGTCGGGGGCGCTGCAGATGGACGGTTCCGATCGCCAAGATCGCGGACCCGTAAGCCGAGCCCTCGATATTGTTCGATCATCCAACTAACTTTGCAGCCGCTACCCAACCGTGTCAACCCGACTTGGAGGATTTGCGCCTGAGCGTGAGCTGGACTACTTTACGATGGACCGGACTTCGGACGCTCTAGGGACGCTCGAGCCCTTCCCGGCCCATAAGCCAGCTAGCCTACCCCATGTCGGGCGTGGCTGTCAACAACACCGCCGCCGCTTGGGGGTTTCAAGCCGTGCCTCCTCTCTCGTCACGGTAGCTTCAGTCCGGACGTGGCGGCCAAGTCGATGGCCGTGGTAGCCACGAAGGTCGACGCGGCGCAGGATCCCGAGCGTATCGGGTCCTCGCGCGCAGAGGCGGGCTGCGGGTCGCTCGTCACTTGTGGCTCCTCGCTGGTCGATGGTCGATGGTTGATCGTCGATGGCCGATGGGATTGGGGGCGCAACGCCCGCGGGATCTTCCTCATTCGATTGCGGGTCCGCAGGATTGGGTTCGTGGTGAAGTTTTTGATTTTTGAGCTGGGCGTCCTGGAGCTTCAGCGTGCGGCGGAGCTCGGCGCTGAGGCGGGCCTCGTGCCGGTTGAGGCTTTCGAGGGCGCGCGAATCGTCGCAGAGGTGCTGGTAGGCGATGGCGGCGCGGATGGCGGCGCCGCAGGATTCGAACTCTTTGTCGATCTCGGGTTGCTGGCGACCCATTTGGAGATCCATGAGGGCGGTTTGGAGGGCGATGACGCGGTTGAGGCGCCAGCGGGTGGCGGCCAGGTGATCGACGAGGTCGAACTGGGAGCGGGTTTGTGGCTGGTAATCGGCGAGGTACTCTTCGCGAAGGGCGTTGAACTGCTCCTCGGACTCGCCCTCGATGAGGAGCTGGCCGGAGGTGAGTCCGTGGGTGAGGCCGGCGGCGCGGGAGCGGGCGCGTCCCTCGGGGGTGACGGGTCCGTGGGACTTGGCGCCGTTGGCGCGGGAGGAATCGATGCGTCGTTGGGAAGACATGGGGGCTCCTTGGGGCGGGTTTGCGGGCACCGGGATTCGCGGCGTGCCTGAGGGGAAGGTAACGCGGGTGGGGGCGCGGGGCAGGGGGTTGATTTTCGTAAGGGATTGAGGGGGTGGGAGATTCAGTTGGGGAAGTGGGGGCACTGGCGGGCGGTCGTTGACAGCGTCCGGCGTAGGAAGGTAGCCTGAGGTCCATGAATCCGCCATCCCTTGCCAATGGCGCCGACTGGCGCAGCGAGGCCGACAGCCGGATCGAGCGCCTTCGCAAAGGCGACCTGGTGGTCGAAGTCCGGGGCCACGACGGGGCGCCATTGAAAGATGCCCGCGTCGAATACCGGCTCAAGCGCCACAGTTTCCTGTTCGGCACGGCCGTCGCGCACGCTCCCTTTGCCTCGACCGGCGACGAGGGCCGCGACTACCGGCAGTTCATCCTCGACCATTTCAGCGCGCTAGTCTGCGAAAACGAGATGAAGTGGTACTTCACCGAGGTCGAGCGCGGCCGCGAGGACTACGCGCCCGCCGACGCGTTGCTCGCCTTTGGCGAACAGAACGGCCTGGCGATGCGCGGCCACTGCCTGTTCTGGGAGCAGCGGCAGTGGACCCAGCCCTGGGTCCAGGCACTCGACGACAGCGACCTGCACGCCGCCATGGAGCGCCGCCTCACGGCCACGGTGAACCGGTACGCCGGCAGGTTGGTGTCCTGGGACGTGAACAACGAGACTCTCGACGGAGATTTCTATCGCCAGCGGATGGGGCCGGACGCGACCGCGTGGATGTTCCGGGAGGCGGCGCGGCTCGACCCTAAAACGCCGCTTTTCGTGAACGAGTTCGGGATGCTCGGCAATCCGGAGAAGACGGAACGGTATCTGGAGTCGATTCGCGATCTCCGGGCGCGTGGCGCCCAAGTGGGCGGAATCGGTGTCCAGTCGCATGACTCCGATCGCCTCGTTGCAGATGGCCGCACGATGCTCTGGCCCGGCGAACGGCCTTGGTGGGCGCTCAGCACTCCGCTCACGGCGGAGGCGTTTCTCGCGACGCTCGACCGGCTCCACGGCGAGACCGGGCTGCCGATCCATCTCACCGAGGTCAGCGCGAAGTTCCCGGACGCCACCCGGCGCGGGGACCTCCTGGAGATGGTCTTCCGGCTCGGGTTCAGCCACGAGGCGGTTGAGGCGATCATGCTATGGGGCTTTGGCGCAAAGACGCACTGGATGGGGCCCGATGCGGCGCTTATGAACGCGGATGGAACGTTGAACGCTGCCGGCAGCCGGATCAGCCGTCTTCTGCGTGACGAATGGTCGACGCGGGGAGACGGCGTGACCGGCGCTGACGGACGCCTCGCCTTTCGCGGGTTTTACGGCAGCTACGAGGTGGGGGTGCGCGGAGCGGGCGGCGGCGAGACGGTGCAGGAAGTCCGGCTGATGAAAGCGGGGCCGGCGGCCGACGTGCAACTCACGGAGTAGTTAAGGGCAGCCGGCGTCGAGATCGGCGGTATCATGACCCACATGACCGGAGATTCAAACGCGTTCGGTTGCCCGGTGTGCAACGCAGCCCTGGGGCAGGACGAAGTGGAACCAGGGGATCTGAAGTGCCCGGCCTGTTGCACCCGGTTTCCTCGCGCGTCTGTCCTGTCTGCGGCGTCGTACGCGGCCGACATTCGGAATCCTCCTTCGGGCGCTCGACTGGAACGCCTGTCGGACGGCTGCAGGGTCACGGCGACCATGGACTGGGCGAAGCTCTTCATCATCGTGGCTCTCCTCTGGGGTCTCCTAGGTCTTGTGATCGTCATGATGATCGCGTGGGCGGGGCTGCCAGACGATCCCGCCGAGGCCAGGAGCCTAGCGGTAGCGTTCTGGCTCCCTGTGCTGGTTGTGCTGTCGGTGGCGACGTTCCGAGGCCGGCTCCGGATCACGATGCACCGCGAACGGCTGACGGTATTCGCTGGCATGTGCGGCGTCGGTTGGAGGTCGACGCATCGTTGGTCCAGCTTCCGGACGATCTACGAAGAAAAGTCCAGGAGCAACTCCTTCCTGACGCTGAAGGGGGAGCACGACGTCTACTTCGGCTCTCTGCTTTCCGAACGGCGGCGCCACTTCGTTTTACAGGCGTTGCGCGCAATGTTGGCGGAGCGCTCCGCAGCCGACGCCAGTTGAAGACCTGGTTGGCACTCGCTCTCTGCGGACGCGTCACGCGTGGCACTGCGATGCATGGTCGACGCGGGGCAACCCGTGACCGGCGCTGACGGCTGCCTCGCCTTTCGCGGCTTCTACGGCAGCTACGAGGTGCGCGTCCGCGGAGCGGGCGGGCGCGAGATCGTGCGGGAAGTTCGCCTGACGAAATCAGGGCCGGCGGGCGCTGTGCAACTCACGGAGTAGTCGGGTGGACGCTCGGGCGCCACTCCTGCGGCTGCGGGTCCATGACCTCGGGCTGCGCCGCCCGGAAAACCGTCAAGAACAAATGCGCGGCGCGTTGGCGGGTGGAATGGCGGACCGCCGGGCATATCAAAGGGTCCAAGTCGGTCGAAAGCGCCTCCTCATCAAGTTGACGTTGAGCGGATCGGCCACAAGCGGCTCGTGAACCGCTCTTCCGAAGTCGGCCTGAGGGCCGCATAGGGAGGCAGGCGCGCCCCCCGCGCGTGACTACCCCGAGTAGTACTTGTCGTACAGGTTGCCATCGGAACCCACGACGAAAACCGCAATGCGATCCAGCGACGGTTGAAACACAACGCCTGGCGAGTTGATTGCGTTCGCGCCAGCGGCGCCAGGGGGTGCGGGTGCGCCCTGAGCTTCCCAGACCCATTGCGTGCCGTCGTAGTACTTGTCGTACAGCTTGCCATCGGAACCTACGACGAAAACCTGAATGCGATTCAGCGTCGGTTGAAACACAACGCCTGGCGAGTTGATCGCCTTCGTGCCAGCAGCGCCAGGGGGTGCGCCCTGAGCTTCCCAGACCCACTGCGTGCCGTTGTAGTACTTGTCGTACAGGTTGCCATCGGAACCCACGACGAAAACCGCAATGCGATCCAGCGGCGGTTGGTAGACAACGCCTGGCGATTCGATTGCCTTCGTGCCGGCAGCGCCAGGGGGTGCGCCCTGAGCTTCCCAGACCCACTGCGTGCCGTTGTAATACTTGTCGTACAGGTTGCCATCGGAACCTACGACGAAAACCTGAATGCGATCCAGCGGCGGTTGATAGACAACGCCTGGCGAGTGGCTTGCCTTCGTGCCAGCGGCGCCAGGGAGTGCGCCCTGAGCTTCCCAAGTCCAGTCGGGGACGTAGAGGTTCTGGCTCACCGTCGGGCCGGAGGCTGGTATCACATTGCGGTACAGGGCATTGGACGTCTCGCCCGTGCCGGGCTGAGGGCCGCCGCAGGTGTTCGTATTCTGCACCGCAAGCGTGCCTGACGACACCGAGTAGGTCAGCACCCCCGCTCCTGACGTGAATAGGCAGGTGTGGGTGCCGCTAGGTGGTCCTACGAGATCGACCTGGAAGCCATAGATCGCAAACAAGACGTTAGACGGGAACGGGAACGTGAAGCTGGAAACGTTACCGCTGGGATCGGTAACGCTGAATGCCGCACTCGTCACAGTGCCGTTGGGTTGAGTGCCGAGCACAATTTTCATCACCGAGCCTGCCGGCACCTGATTCGATGAGGCAGAGCCGAATGAGACGTAATTTGGGCTAGGGCTAAAACCGAAACCCTTTACGGCGGACCAGTACTGGATCCCCCACTCAACCGAGTTGTTTTCTACGGCGATGACGTACTGAAACCACTTCAGCGGCTGGCCCTGATAGATAGATTGGGGGTTGGTCTGCGGATAGCAATTCAATTGCAGCGAGAATCCATTATTCCCGAACGTGATCAAGTCCTGCGTGACCTGCAGGGATACAGTCAGGTTTTGCAGATTCTGACACTTGCTGACGAGAATTGCATTGTTGGAGCTGCCCAGAGAACCCATATTTCATAACCCTCCACGTACTACAGATTATGACGCTACGCGGAAACGCGCGTCAAGCCCCATAGTTGTTAGCGGCTTGGGAACCTAAACCGTTCCGCTTGAGAACATCGGCGGTTCCTGCTCACATTAGGGCTATTCGCCCCGCCGCCCCTGCCCGGCGCTCGCTCAAATGCACCCGCGCCACGATCTTCCGACGGATTCGGGACGGTACTTGCCTCCAGCAGCCGCGGGGTTGCCGCTCGCGAACCCGTGATGGGGTTTTCTTGAGATAGCTACTGAGTGCGCGCCGGCATTCGGAATCGCTCGCGGAGAGACCGCAGGTACAGATTCTGCTCCTTCCGTCCCTGCATGAGAGCGTTGGGAGATGCCGGAAGAACGCCTACTGACTTGCCACCTTGTCAGACGCCGGCTGAAGCTGCACGCCTGACCGCTTCGACCACCGCGTCGAATGCGGGCTTGGGGCGTCCCTGCCGGTCCCACAGCAGGGGGTGATTCGTGCGTCCCCGGACTGGCCAGTTGTTGAGCCAGGTGTCGGCGTCCGTGACGCCCCAGAAGGTGACGCGGCTCACGGCCGGATGCCTCACGAATACGCTGAAGATGTCCGCGTAGCGCTGCGCGAACCGCTGCTCTAAGCCCTCGGGCAGGCCGTCCACGTGCGGGTCGAGTCTCCGGCGTGAGCTCGACCGGCGCCTTGGGTCGCGAGGCCCGGAAAACCGTCAAGGCTCGCTGTGCGGCGCTGGCGGGAGGGAATGACCCAGGATAGGCCCTTTTCGTCGAAGTGCCGCAATAGACCGCAGTTTGAGCTCAGTGGTGCGGCGCCGGACAACCGCAGAATCGGAGTTCGGTACACCTCGTGCGGGTTCACACCTCTGGCCCCGCGAGCAACGCCGCCAATATCGGATTAAGAGTCGGTGCAAACGGGTTGGTGACCGTGACTCCACGCCACGTAAACCCTTCTTGCAGATCTTCCGATAAAAGCAAGCGGCACTCGGCCTCCGCCGAAGCGGCCAGCACGACCGAGTCCCAGATCGTAAGGCCATGATCGGACGCTAGATCCGTTGCATTGACGATCACAGCGGCGGACGTGTCGACTACCGCATACGCATCGCGCCAGCTCAGCACGGCTTCCCGCGCTCGACGTGGGCGCCGCTTGGCCTTTCGAACAAGCACATTAAAGAGTTCGCCCAATGTTTGGGCCGGCAGCACGATAGCCCCCGGGGGCAATCGTTGGATCACCCTCAGCGCCCTGTCTCGCATGAGCGCTCCGTTGGCGCCTTCGGCGTAGGCCAGAACGTTAGTGTCCAGCGCGATCCTCATGAGGCGTCGTCGTACAGCTCGTCACGCGTCCAGCGGCCGGCGTTCACAACTCGTTCTCCGCGGAGGCGGGCGAAAAGGGCGGTGCGCGCGCCTCCCGCGGCCCGATCGTCCTCGACCACGGGCGAGATCTTTGCCACGGGCTTGCCGTGACTAGTCACGACGACGCTTTGGCCCTTCTTCACGGTTCGCAGGAGTTCCGAGAACCGGCGATTGGCGTCCGAGGCCGAGATTGCGTTGTTCATGGGTGTCTCCACAATGTAGTGACATTCACTACTATATCGCAAACCCCGGCATCGGGGGTGGTGTGAACTCCAAAAGTTCTCGATCTGTATACCTTGAGTTTTCCCGCTCCGATTAATTTCAAGTGATTTGTGCCACGAGAAATCTATCGAGCGGGTCTTGGACGGCACCTCCTTCGGAATGGAGCGGATTTCACGGCTGTCCAAGAGTGCCGCTAAACGTCGCACCTCATCGGAGCCGATTACAGCCTCGTAGGCTGAACGCTCGGCTTTGGCGGCCCCCATCGTCTTGGTCCCTTCCTCGACATAGACGACCCTGCCATTCTCGTACACTCGCAAGTCCTGCACCTGATATTGGCCTGCGAAGGGTCCATCAATTCTGTCGTGTGAAGAAAGAACCGGAGGGTTCGCGTCTTGGGCCAGAGCAGCCAAGGCAACTGAAAGGGCCGCCACAAGGTAGAGGAGTCGCATGATGGCTTCGACCCTGATCTAACGCCATGAGATTATGAAAGGGTCGTCGTAGACAAAAACGGCCTTTCTGGAAACTGACCGTCCCCCATCTCGGGGAGACCGCGGCCCCGCCAAGGGCGGCACGGCCCGGTCTATCCGACGGATCGCGCTCAGGCCCCTGCCTTCAGCGCACGCCTGGCAGCTTCGACCACCGCGTCGAATGCAGGCTTGGGTCGTCCCTGCCGATCCCACAACAGGGGGTGATTCGTGCGTCCCCGGACTGGCCAGTTGTTCAGCCAGGTGTCGGCGTCCGTGACGCCCCAGAAGGTGACGCGGCTCACAGCCGGGTACTTCACGAGTACGCGGAAGATGTCTGCGTAGCGCCGCGCTAACCGCTGCTCGACGCCTTCGGGCAGACCGTCCGCGTACGGGTCGAGCTCCGGGGTGAGCTCCACTCGCTTCGACACGTCGGCTCCGATCAACTCCTCGGGTCGAGGCAGTGGATCGACGTCCAGTTCCGTCATCATGACCTGCCCGCCTGTTTTTGCGAGGCCGACGATCGCGGCTTCGATGTCTTCGATTGCGGGGCCATCCAACAGCCAGTGGGCCTGCTCGCCGATACCGTCGATACGGATTCCGCGCTCGCGGAGCGACGTCACGAGCCGAACGGCCGCTTCGCGTTTGGGCGTCTTCCAGAGGTTGTAGTCGTTGTAGTAGAGCTCGGCATCGGGGTCGGCCTCGTGGGCGAACTCGAACGCCTTTGCCACGTACTCCTCGCCCAGCGTCGCGTACCAGGGCGTCTTCCGCCAAGTCCCGTCGTCTTCGAAGGCCTCGTTGACCACGTCCCAAGCCTGCACGCGTCCGCGGTAGCGGCCGACGACGGTCCGCACGTGCGCCCGCAGCCGCGAAAGAAGCGGCTTAGGGTCGTCGAAGACCCAACCGGGTGTCTGCTCATGCCAGACCAGCACGTGGCCGACTACGGACAGACCGCCCTTCGCTCCGAGGGCGACGTATCGGTCCGCAGCCGCGAACTCGAAGCGATCGGGCTCCGGATGGACGGCGTCCCACTTCAGGGCGTTCTCCGGACTGATCGTGCTGAAGTGGCGCCTGACGATTTCGAGCGCCGCCGGGTCTTGGCCGGCGATCTGGGCGTCGTTGAGCGCGGCGCCGAGGAGAAAACGCTCCTTCAGGATCTCGCGGAGGGCGGTGACCACGGTCAGACTCCCGGTGAGCTCTCGACGCGCCTGCGACGCTCGGCCAGCTCGTCCTGGATCTGCAGGTTCCGCTTCTTCCCAATCGAGTAGAAGCATAGGGCCCCGACGATGACGCAGTACAGGATGGCCGGATAGAGGCTGATGGTGAGGCGGATACCCAGCAGGGAATGCGCCGTCTGGGCCATCTTGGGCCGATAGCCATACCCCGAAAGCAACCAGCCAGCCAGGAAGCCGCCCAGGCTCAAGCCGAACTTGAGAGCGAACAGGACGGTCGCGTAGATCACGCCCGTCGTGCGGCGGCCGGTCTTCCATTCCGCGTAGTCCGACACATCGGCAAACATGGCCCACAGCAGCGGAATCGTCGGCGCATAGACCAGGGAGCGCAGCCAGACCATCACGAAGATCGCCCAGATGTTGTCGGGCGGCAGGAGGATGAATCCGGCCATGAAGACCGTGGTCAGCGCAAAGCCGGTGAGGGCGACGGCCTTCTTGCCGAACTTCATGGACAGGAAGGTCGCACAGAGTACGCCGATCACAAGCACGAACTGGCCCGACATGTTCCACAGGCTGAATCCCACCGAGGAGACGTTGGACTTGGTTTCGTTGATGACCAGACCGAAGGTGTTCAGCAGCGAGAACCACCAGCCGCTGGAGCTGACGCCAACTGCGTAGGGCAGACCCGCGCCTCGCAGGAACTCGAACAGGCGGTCCTTGTTCACGTAGTACTGGAAGAAGTAGATGACCGTGCCGTCGCGCATGGAGTTCGCCGTGAAGTGGGCCAGGGTGACGATGAACATGGCGACCCAGGGCCCGATCTTGCCTAGCGTGCCGAAGGATTGTCTGATGGAGACCTTCTCCTGCACCAACGGCTTAACGCGCTCGCGAGTGGACAAGAACGTGATCACGAAGCAGACCACGCAGATCGACGCCCACAAGCCGATGGTCATCTGCCAGCCCTTGGCGTTGTTGCCCTGTCCGAACTTGGCCACCAGCGGCAGCGTGAAGCCGCCCACGATCAACTGCGCGATCATCGCTGCCACGAAGCGGTACGACGACAAGCTCGTGCGCTCATGGACGTCGGGGGTCATGACCGCGGTCATTGCCGAGTAGGGTGTGTTGTTGGCCGAGTAGAGCGTCATCAACAGGAGGTTGGTCACGGCGGCGTAGACCAGCGTGGGGCCGTAGCTCAAGCCCGGCACGGTGTACGCCAGAACCATGACGATGGCCCAGGGCGCCGCGGTCCACAGCACCCAGGGGCGGAACTTTCCCCAGCGTGTGTTGGTGCGGTCGGCCATGACGCCCATCATGGGATCGAAGAAGGCGTCCCAGAACCGGCCCACCAGGAGCAGCGTGCCGGCGACGCCGGCCGCAATGCCCATGGTGTCGGTGTAGAAGTTCAGCTGGAAGAGGATCATCGTCATGAAGACGAAGTTCGCGGCGCCGTCTCCCAGGCTGTAGCCGGCCTTCTCAACCACGGAAAGCTTCTGCGTCCCGTTCGTCATTTCTGGCTCCTTCGATCTGAAGCAGTGGTCGCCGCTGGGATTGACGCTCTAGGCCCGGGAGCGAACCCAGGCAGATTGAAGCGGAGTCCCTACACCAACCGCGAGGATGCCATTATAGCGGTCTTCACAATCGAAAGGGGTAGCGATTGGCCAGCCGGATGTCACAACGCAAAGCGAGGCCCGCATCATTTCGCAAAAGGACACGGGAGACCTTCCTTGGTCTTCTGCGACCACCGGCCGGACTTCACGAAGGCCCGCCAAGGATCGGCAACGGTGGCGATGGAACTGCCTTGCTTTGTGACCTACCGGTGTATTTTTCGATGTACGCGGCCAGCTTCTGCTGTGGCTGTCTTGGCAGCGAAGCAGGCTCGCCTTTCGCGGCGGCGTTCGGTCTTTTTGATCCAGCCCTCCGGCGCGTCCGTCCGCGGCAGCCGGCGTCCAAGACCTCTGACATCGAGATCGACTGTTTCGCGAAGCGGGCGCTGATTGGTCCCGACCGCCAGTCCCGATTCGAAGGGCGCGGTCGCAATGTCTGCCATGGCCGCAGTACACGCACCTGCGATTCACAGAGCAACTCGATCCAGGTTGGCAAACTGGTGGCTGTTTACGCCACAACTTCTGGCGTACAGCCCAAGTTCTTTAAGTTATTGATTCTAAAATGGTCGGGGCGAGTGGATTCGAACCACCGACCTCCTGGTCCCGAGCCAGGCTGCTTCGTCTAACTCCTTGATTACAGAAGAAGTATTCTCGCATTAAATCTCAACCTAAGCACCAAGAGTACGCTTCTGGGTGGCGATTGGGTGGGTAGTCGAGCCGCACCTGCAGCTCCGGCGCGATTCAGCCTTGCTGGGATCGCTTGTACGAGCGGATGGTATAATTATACGAATGGATCGCACGACCTCAGTGCTCGATGCCCTCACGACCCGCGTGAAGCAACGTGTTCTCTCGGCCACGCTGTTGCATCCCGAGCGGTCCTGGTATCTTCACGAACTCGCCAGGCACCTCAGCATTCCCGCCTCAAGCGTTCAGCACGAACTCCGCATCTTCGCGTCGGCCGGGGTTCTTACTCGGAGGGTGGACGGAAACCGAGTGTACTACCAGGCCGACCAGCGCTCCCCGATCTTCCGAGCGCTCTCCGAAGTGCTGCGCAAGACGTCCGGGCTGGCTGACGTGGTCAGGGACGCTCTTAAGCCTCTGGCCGTGAAACTGGACGTAGCGTTCATTTACGGCTCCGTGGCGGCCGGCGAAGAAAGGGCTTCCAGCGACGTCGATCTTATGATCATCGGGCGCGCGCCGCTCTCCGAGATTGCCGGAGTCCTTCGCGGTGCCGAAGACGAGGTTGGGCGGAACATCAACCCAACGGTGTACACTACTCAAGAGTTCCTCAAGAAGACAAAGACCGGACATCATTTCTTGACGTCAGTTCTTGAGAAGGAACTCCTTTTCGTTTATGGCACTGCCGACAACCTGGCAAAGCTTGCTGGACGCTCAGATGGTGAGGCCGCACAGAACGAGCCTATCCGAGCTGCGCGCTCTTCACGCCGTCGTCGAGCGGGATCTGCTGGACGCGAAGATTCCTGAGCTCTCGGCTGACCGACGCTTCGCCACTGCGTACAATGCCGTCTTCCATGGTGGTCGCCTGCGAAGGCTACCGGGTCGTCGGTCGCGGCCACCATCAGACAACGCTCCGGGCCTTCGAGATTGCGATGGGCACTCAGGCGTCTGCGCTCGCTGCGTATTTCGAGACCTGCCGGCGGAAGCGGAACCAGGTCGATTACGATATGGCGAACGTCGCGACGGAGTCGGAGGCCGAAGACCTAGTGCAGAAGGCGGACGAGTTCAACGGGCTCGTGAAGTCCTGGATACAGGGGCACCATCCGCAATACGGCCTTTAGCTGATCGACAAGAGGCCCGGGTGAAGGTCTTATGTGAGATGGGATTGGTCGGGGCGAGTGGATTCGAACCACCGACCTCCTGGTCCCGAACCAGGCGCTCTAGCCAGGCTGAGCCACGCCCCGACTTCCGAAGGACTTCCCTAGTGTAGCGCCCTTAGTACGGCGCCTTCAACATTATGTATTCGAAACGCCGCGGATCGAGCCCGCGGCCGGCCAATCCCGCCATGCACTCGTCGGCCGTCTCGCCGATGGCCTCAATGCGGCGCACCGGTACGGTTTCCGGCGTGTAGAGTTCCAGGGCGACCACGTAGCCGGCCAGGGCCCTCAACTGCTCCACGCTTAGCCGCTCCGGATACGAGCCCACAATCTTGCGGGGGTCGACACGCGAGTTAAGAATCATCCCGGTCCGATTGTACCAGCCGGCCATTGAACCCGTGCCCGCAAAAGTTGCATGATCGGACTATGGACCGGCGAAACTTTCTGAGAAACGGAACCGCGGCCTCCGCACTCCTGGCCGCATCCCGTGACCTGCTCGGCGACGGGAAACCCCCAACCAGACGGAACCCAATCCCCAAGCGACCGCTGGGCGAGACGGGCGAGCACCTCTCCATCCTGGCCTTCAGCGGCACTGCGCTCATGCAGATCGAACAAACGGCCGCCAACGATCTGGTGGCGGAGGCCTTCGATCGCGGCGTCAACTTCTTCGACGTGTCCCCGTCTTACGGCAACGCGCAGGAGCGGATGGGGCCGGCGCTGGAGCCGTACCGCAACCGCTGCTTCCTCTCTTCGAAGACCGACTTTCGCGACAAGGCCGGCGCCGCAGCCGACATCGATGCCACGCTCAAGGTCCTTCGAACCGACCACCTGGATTTCTACCAGCACCACGCCCTCCAGAAGACCGCGGACCTGGAGCGGATCTTCGGCCTCAACGGCGCCATGGAGGCTTTCGTGGCCGCGCGGAAGGCCGGCAAGCTCCGCTACCTCGGCTTCAGCGCCCACTCCGTCGAGACAGCCATCGGCGCGATGGACCGCGCCCATTTCGACGCCTTTCTGTTCCCCGTGAACTACGTCCTGTTCTCCAAGGCCAACTTCGGCCCGCAGGTGCTCGAACACGCGCGCAGCAAAGGAGTGGCCCGCTTCGCGCTGAAGGCCATGGCCCGCGGCAAGTACGCGCAGAGCCTGCCGGAGAGCCAGCGCACTCCGAAGTGCTGGTACGAGCCCTGCACGTTGCCCGAAGAAGCCGCGCTGGCCTGGCGCTGGACGCTTTCGCAGCCCGTGACCGCGGCCCTTCCGCCCGGCAACCCCGCCTGGTTCCACCTCGCCCTGGACGTGGCGCAGAGCTTCCAGCCCATCACCGAGGACGAGACCAAGCGGCTCCTGGCCTACGCCGGAGCCGCCGACCCGCTCTTCGAGCTCGGCAACAACGTGTAGGCCGCCCGCCTCCGCAGTGAGTTGTACGCGGCCACCACCCGCGTCGTCACGGGCACGATCCAAATCAAGTAGGACAGGCCTCCGGCCTGTCGCTGGCAGGCAGAATACCTGCCCCTCGTGCAGCTAAGTGGCGCAGGCGCTTCCGCCTTCACCGGAATGCCCGATTAAAGTTGGTGCGGCGCGGCAATCGAGGCATCTAACCACTAGCCGAGATCTTCATTCAAGAGGGGCTGTTCGTTCAGGGACGGTCCCAATACCGGTGTCTTTACGGGAGCCGTCCGTGAGATAGTTCTGAGCCCTTAGTCAGTCACAGCCGGATCGGACGTTCTTCTTATTGGCGCTTTCTTCCGAAACCACAGGTACAATAGAACTAAAGAGCACCACGGGGTGTATATGGACAAAGAGGGGCAGGGCACCAATCCCGGCGCAGGCGCTGCCGCGCGCAAGGATCTGGAACTCTACCTGCAATCGCACGACAAACTTCTGGCGGCGCTGCTGGAGTCGGCGGCCCAGGCTATTCTGAGCGTCGACCGCCACGGCCGCATTGTCCTTGCCAACGCCAGAACGGAAGAAATGTTCGGCTACAGCCGCCGCGAACTGCTGGGGGAAACGATTGAAGCGCTGCTGCCCCAGGGCGCCCGGGATGGGCACTTGGCCCACCGCGACGGCTACTTCTCCCGCCCGCGCGTCCGCCCCATGGGCATCGGAATGGAATTGGCGGGGCGGCGCAAGGATGGCGCCGAATTCCCGGTCGAGGTCAGCCTCAGTCACATCCAAACCGACGAGGGCCCGTTTGCCATCGCCTTCGTCAGCGACATCACCCAGCGCAAGCATCTCGAGGACCAACTGCTCCACGCGCAAAAGATGGAGGCGGTCGGCCGCCTGGCCGGCGGCGTGGCGCACGACTTCAATAACCTGCTCACCATCATCTCCGGCTACGACCGCATGCTGCTCGACGGTCTGTCCCTCCAGGACCCCCTGCGCGACTATGCCGAGGAGGTCGCCAAGGCTGCCGAGCGCGCCGGCGCGCTCACCGGCCAGTTGCTCGCTTTCAGCCGCCGCCAGGTGATGCGCCCCCGCGTGATCGACGCGAACGAGCTGCTCCGTGGCGCCGACCGGATGCTGCGCCGCCTGATCGGCGAAGACATCGATCTCACCCTGAGTCTCGCCGCCGGCGCCGGCAACATCAAAGCCGATCCCGGACAGGTGGAGCAGATCGTCTTCAACCTGGCGATCAACGCCCGAGACGCCATGCCGGATGGTGGCAAGCTGACTATCGAAACCGCGGTGTCCCACCTCGACGAAAACTACTCCCGGACCCACCTGGGCGTCCAGCCGGGCGACTACGTCCTGATCGCGGTCAGCGATACCGGGCATGGCATGGACGCGGAAACCAAGCGCCACATCTTCGAGCCGTTTTTCACGACCAAGGAGCAGGGCAAGGGAACCGGGCTGGGACTGGCGACCGTCTACGGCACCGTGAAACAGAGCGGCGGCGATATTTGGGTCTACAGCGAGCCGGGGCGGGGAACGACCTTCAAGATCTACTTCCCCAGGGTGGCTGAGGCCCCCAGTTCAGGCGATCGCGTCCCCAGCCCCGTTTCCAGGCAGGGAGTCGAGACCATTCTGCTGGTGGAGGACGAAAAGGGTGTGCGCGAGCTGGTTGCGGAGATGCTGAAGCGGCTGGGATACCGGATTCTCAAAGCCGCCGACCCGCTCGAGGCCCTCGAACTCAGCCGGCAGTACGAAGGCACGATCCACATGCTGCTGACCGACGTGATCATGCCGCAGATGAGCGGCCGGCAGTTGGCAGACCAACTGCTCCCGGTGCGGCCCGGCATGAAGGTCCTCTATCTCTCCGGCTACACCGAGAACGCCGTCGTACACCACGGCGTTCTCGAAGCCGACGTGGAGTTCCTGGCCAAGCCCTTCAGCCACCACACGCTGGCCGAGAAGGTCCGCGACGTGCTTGACCGGTAGATGCGCTCGCGGTCCGTCGATCCAGCCGGCCGTTCCCGGCTCCACAGCTCCGGGGGATCGACGAGCGGCCGCCGAAAGCGGCCTCACAACTCCAGCTTGTCCTTGAACTGCATCTCCTTCAGGGTGAACTTGGACTTGATTTCCCACCGGCCCATGGACGTTCCGAAGGCGACTTCCTTGTCGTCCGCCAGAATGTTCGAAGTGCGGGGGAAGAGAAACACGAACGTGTGGCCGCCGGCGGAATCGAGCGTGTCGACCCGTTCCGGCGCAATGGTCCGGCTCTTGAGTTTGAGCGAAGTGCTCTGCTTCAAGTGGTCCTGCATCCGCTCTTGCATCTCTTTCGCCCGGTCGGGATCCTGCTGCTGGTCGTTGTCGTCGCTTCCGCCCTGGCGCTGTCCCCACTGCGGCAGCCCGCTGACCGTGACCACGTAATAGTCCTTGGACCAGTCCGCGAACTTGGAAGCGTCCGCCACCTCGCTCTTGAGGAGCGCCTGGTGTACCGGCGCGGCGCTTTCCCAGCGGATCGTCACCTTGGGGGCCGGCGTATTCTGCGATCCCCCGCGGCTCCTGCCGCCGCCGCGGCCGCCACCGCCCCAACCGCCGCCGCCCATACCGCCCCCGCCGCCCATTCCGCCGCCGCCACCGCCCCAGCCGCCACCGCCCATGCCACCACCGCCTCCGCCCATTCCGCCGCCGCCCATTCCGCCGCCGCCACCCCCTCCGCCGTAACCGCCGCCACGGCTCCCGCCTTGCGACCAGTCGCTATTCTGACTTGCGGTCACCTGCTTGGCCCAGGGAGAATTGGTCAGCACCTGGTTGACCTCGTCACTCGTCCATTGGGAAGGGTCTTTGTCGCGCCAGGTGTCGCCCGCGAGCAGAACCAACGGACCGCTCAACGCGGCGGCCATTACTGCGTTTCGTATTCTCATGGAACTCTTGCACACCTCCGTCTGTATTCATTGGAAGGGATCGGAACCCGGCTTGGTACGGCTCCGTCCCACAATTGACAAAACTTTACACATGGAGCGAGCTGGGCCGGGAACCGTTCTACACTGGAAACAAGAACCTGTTCGGGGTCAAGGAGGTACGGTGCGCTTCGGTTTGGTAGTGCTCATGGCGGCGATGCTGGCGGGGTGTGGTTCCGATAAGCCGGCGCAGCAGATGGCCGGCCCCGGCGGCATGCCCGCCGTGCCGGTGAGCGTGATTGCAGCGGTTCGCGAGGTGCTTCCGGTCGAGGTGCGCGCCGTTGGCACGGTCGAGCCTTTCCACACCGTGCAGGTCAAGTCTCAGGTCGCCGGCGAACTGGTCGGCGTCCGCTTCACCGAGGGCGGCCTCATTCGACAGGGAGACCTGCTCTTCCAGATCGACGCGCGCCCCTATCAAGAGGCGCTGCGCCAGGCGGAGGCGGCCGTGGCCAAAGACCAGGCGCAGCTTCTCCAGGCGCAGGCCAATCTCGGCCGCGACAAAGCCCAACTGACGACCGCCGAGGCGGACGCGAAGCGCTATGACGAGCTCTTCAAACAGGGCATCGCCGCCCGCAACCAGTACGACCAGGTGCGCAGCACCTTCGACGCGCAAGGGGAATCGGTGCACGCCGATGAGGCCGCCATCGAGAGCGCGCGGGCCTCGCTCGAAAGCGACCGCGCGGCCGTCGAGCGGGCCAAACTGGATCTCGCCTATTGCGACATTCACTCGCCCATCACGGGACGCGCCGGCAACGTTCTGGTCCACGCCGGCAACTTCGTCAAGGCCAACGGAGACACCACGCTGGTGGTGATCAACCAGATCGAGCCCATCTTCGTGTCCTTCGGGGTTCCGGAGCAGAATCTGGGGGAGATCCGGACCCGCAGCGCCAGCGCGAAACTGCCGGTCGAGGTGTACCTCGAGGACGATCCCGGCAAGAAAGTGCAAGGGTCGCTAGCCGTAATCGACAACGCCGTGGACCCGGCGACGGGCACCATCAAGCTCAAAGCCGTCTTCGAAAACGGCGACCGGCTGCTGTGGCCGGGCCAGTTCGTCGACGCCGTGCTCCGCCTGGACGCGCGCGAAGCGACCGTGGTGCCGGCCGAGGCGGTGCAAGCCGGCCAGCGGGGGCAGTTCGTTTACGTGGTCAAGAAGGACCAGACGGTTGAGCCGCGGCTGGTGGCGGCGGGGCGCACCGTGGCCGGCAAAGTGGTCCTCGAGAAAGGGGTCGAGCCCGGTGAGACCGTGGTCACCGACGGCCAGCTTCGCCTCTATCCCGGAGCGCGTATCCAAGCCGTTCCGGCCGGCAAGATCGACTCCCGGGAACTGTAGGTGGGGCATGCTTCAGCTTGCCCAGGGATTGGCCAGTGAGTAGCTTATGAATCTCTCGCGCATCTTCATTGAGCGGCCGGTCATGACGGCGCTGGTGACATTCGCCATTCTGCTATTTGGAATCGTGGGCTTCCGTGCGCTGCCCGTGGCCGCCTTGCCCAGCGTGGACTATCCCACCATAGAGGTCACCGCCTCTCTGCCGGGCGCCAGTCCCGAGACCATGGCGTCCTCGGTTGCGACGCCGCTCGAGCGCCAGTTTTCCACCATCGCCGGCGTGCAGCAGATGAGCTCGGCCAACTCGCAGGGCGAGACCGACATCACGGTGCAGTTCACGCTCGAGCGCAACATCGACGCCGCGGCGCAGGACATCCAGGCGGCCATCGCCAGCGCGGGTGGACGCCTGCCGCCCAACATGCCGCGCCCCCCTTCTTATCAGAAGGCCAACCCGGCCGAGCAGCCGGTGCTCTACCTCTCGCTGACTTCCGACACGCTGCCGCTCTACACCGTGGACGAGTATGCCGAGACCATGCTCTCGCAGCGCATTTCGATGGTCAGCGGCGTTTCGCGCGTCATCGTTTACGGCAGCCAGAAATACGCCGTGCGCGTGCAGTTGGATCCCGACGCCCTGGCGGCGCGCAACGTAGGCATCGACGACGTGCAGCGCGCCATCGCGCAGAGCAACGTCAACCTGCCGACCGGGAAGCTCTACGGCGCCAAGCAGGCCTTCACCGTGCAATCGAGCGGGCAGTTGATGGAAGCCAGCGCCTACCGCCCCATGGTGGTGGCCTGGCGCAATGGCACGCCGGTGCGCCTCGAACAGCTCGGCAACGTCCTCGACAGCGTCGAGAACAACAAGGCCTACGCCTGGTTCGGCGGCGCGCGCGGCGTGATTCTCGCCATCCAGCGCCAGCCCGGGACCAACACCGTCGAGGTGGTGGACAACATCAAGCAGCTTCTGCCCCAGTTCCGTCACGAGATCCCGCCGGCGGTGAAGCTCGACGTCGCCTTCGACGCCTCGGAATCCATCCGCGGCTCGATTCACGACGTCGAGTTCACGTTGATCCTGACCGTGTGCCTGGTGGTGATGGTCATCTTCCTGTTCCTGCGCAACCTCTCGGCCACCTTGATTCCGGGCGCGGCGGTGCCGCTCTCGATCGTCGGCACCTTCGCGGCCATGTACCTGCTCGGCTACAGCCTCAACAACCTGTCGCTGATGGCGCTGACGCTCTCGGTGGGCTTCGTGGTGGACGACGCCATCGTCATGCTCGAGAACATCGTGCGCTTCATGGAGATGGGCAAGTCGCGCATGGAGGCGGCGCTGCTGGCCTCCCGCGAGATCGGTTTCACCATCGTTTCGATGACCATCTCGCTGGTGGCGGTCTTCATCCCCGTGCTGTTCATGGGCGGCATCGTGGGCCGGCTGTTACACGAGTTCTCCGTGACTATTACGGTGGCCATTCTGATCTCCGGTTTCGTCTCGCTGAGCCTCACGCCCATGCTGGGCAGCCGCTTCCTGGGGATCAGCCGCGACGCGCGGCACGGCCTGCTCTATCACGTGCTCGAGAGAGGCCACAATGGCTTGGCGCACGCCTACGATGTCACCCTGCGCGGCGTGCTCCGCCACCAGTTCGTCACCCTGATGGCCGCCCTGGCGCTGCTGGTGGGGACAGTGTACCTGTTCTTCACCATGCCCACCGGCTTCATTCCCAGCCAGGACAGCAATTTCATGTTCGGCGTGACCATGGCCGGCCAGGACATCTCGTTCGAATCGATGGTCAAGCACCATATGGCCGTGGCCGACATCGTGATGGCCGATCCCAACGTGCGCGATGGCGGCGCGTTCGTAGGGGATAGCAACCAGGGCTTCTTTTTCGTGCGCACGAAGCCGCGCAATCAGCGGGCGCTCTCGGTGGATCAGACCATTGCCGAACTGCGGCCGAAAGTGGCCGTGGTGCCCGGCCTGATGACGTTCATGCAGAATCCGCCGCCGATCACCGTCAGCGGCCAGAACTCCATCAGCGTGTACCAAATGACGCTCCAGAGCGCGAACCTGAAGGAGATCTACCCCTGGGTGCCGCGCCTGGTGGCGAAGATGAACACACTGCCGGGGTTCGTGGACGTAACCTCGGACCTGCAGATCGCCAGCCCGCAAGTGATGGCTAACATCGACCGCGACCGTGCGCTGTCGCTGGGAGTGACGCCAGAGCAGATCCAGGACGCCCTCTACAGCGCCTACGGCAGCCGCCAGGTTTCAACCATTTTCACGCCCGCCAACGAGTACGCGGTACTGCTCGAAGTGGAACCCCAGTACCAGCGCAGCCCGGAAGCACTGTCTAAGCTCTACATCCGCTCTTCGCAGGGTTCGCTGATTCCGATGGACGAAGTGGTGAATTTCACGCCCACGGTGGGCCCGCTCACGGTGAACCACTTCGGCCAGTTGCCGGCGGTGAACGTGTCCTTCAACCTGAAGCCCGGCTTCTCGCTGGGCGAGGCAGCCTCGCACGTGGACGACGCCATTCGCGAGTTGCGCATGCCGGCCACCATCACCGCCAACTTCCAGGGAACGGTGAAGGAGTTTCAGCGCTCGTTCCAGGGCCTTTCGGTGTTGCTGATCGTGGCCATCCTGGTGATCTACATCGTGCTGGGAGTTCTGTACGAGAGCTTCATCCACCCCATCACGATCCTCTCCGGGCTGCCCTCGGCCGTCTTCGGCGCGTTGCTGACGCTGAAGCTGTTCCACCGGGAGCTGGACCTGTTCGCGTTCGTCGGCCTCATCATGCTGTTGGGCGTGGTGAAGAAGAACGCCATCATGATGATCGACTTCGCGCTGGAGGCGCAGCGCGTGGACGGCAAGAAGCCGTTCGATGCGATCTACCAGGGCTGCACGCTGCGCTTCCGGCCCATCATGATGACCACCATGTCGGCGCTGCTCGGCACGCTGCCCATCGCGCTCGGTTACGGCGAAGGCGGCGATGCGCGCCAGCCGCTGGGCCTGGCCGTGGTGGGCGGCCTGGTGGTCTCGCAGCTCCTGACGCTTTACATCACGCCGGTGATCTACCTCTATCTGGAGCGCCTCCAGACCTGGCTGCGCCGGGAGCCGAGCGCGGCCCCCGTGATCGCCGAGGCGTAGGTGGGACAGGCCTCCGACCTGTCATTGGCAACTGCCCGGCCCACGGCCGGATGAGGAGTTACTTCAGCCGCCGCCCAGCCGGCTCAGCAAGAGCAGAACCGCGAAGATGCCAACGATCCACCACACGTCCATCGGGCCAATTGTACCGCGCGGTCAGTCGCGGTAAGCGCCGCCGGCCAGCTCGGCCACTCGCCTCTGGAGCTCTTCGGTTAGCGCGTGCCGGTCGTGGATCTTCAAGCCGTCAACCGGGATCGGGTCCCCGATCCGCAGCACCACCTCGCCGGGCTTCATGTGGATCGAGCCCATGGGCAGGATTTGCCGCGTGCCATCGAGGGCTACCGGCACGGCTGAGACCCCGGCCTTGATGGCAATATAGGCAGCCCCTTCCCGGAATTCGCGCATCCCGTCCGGCGAGCGGCCGCCTTCCGGGAAAATCAGCACTGAAATTCCGCGATTCCGGATGATTTGAGCCGCCTCCGCCATGCTCTTCAGGGACGCCCTCACGTCTTCCCGCTCCACGGGCAGGTGCCCGGCCCGCCGCAGATGGGGTCCGATGAAGGGAGACTTGAACAGGCTCCGTTTCGCCAGGAACCGGATCTCCACCGGGATGTGCGCCAGAATCACCGGAATATCCATAAAACTGAGGTGGTTTGCCACGATGACGTAGCTCGATCCGGAGGCGATCCGCTCCCCTCCCTCCACCCGGATCCGCGCGCCCGCGATCCCGAGCAGGATGCGCGCCCAGGCCCTGGCTACACGGTGCTGCGTGCGACCGCTCGAGTCGAAAATGGAGACCACCATCGAGACGGTTCCCATCAACGCGGTCGCCAGGAGAATCAAAGGATCGAGGATCAGGAACGCGCGAATCGCAGAAAGCATGCGCCGCCGGACTCCGGCCGGCTTGAACCGTCATTTTAGCCCGCTTTTCTCATCACGTCCAAGCGAGCCCTCGGCCGTCCACTCAGGTACTCCGAGGCCCATCTGCGGGTTCCCTGGCAAATCACCCCAACAATCCGCGCGTCAACCCACATCGGGGCAGATACAGCGGAGTGGTGCTGGGCCGCGCGGGAGCGAGGCTTCTGAAACAGTCCGATTTTTGCTAACGAGCGCGATTTCAGTCGATTAGCGTGACTTCTGAAGGCCGATCCGCCGCCTGCGGCCGGACGAACGAGGAGTAGCTCCAAAGGAACATGTCTGGACCTTTTGGGTTCAAATTCTTTGAAAGTCGTGCGGGCAGGTGTATGCTAACATCTGGCCCGCAACAAGGAAATGAGCGCCGCGCGTAAGACCTTTGTTGGCATCGCGTTGGATATTCACTCGCGCCCACGTGCCGGTGCGCGTCGAGCCGCGCCTCCTTCGGTTGCGTGCCTGGCCCTGGCGCTGGCGTGGGCCGTCACGAGCGGTTGTTCGCGATCGTCCCCGAGTGTTCCGAACGCTCCGCTGACCACCGTGGAACAGATCCGCCAGCTCACCCCGGAAGCCGTAGCCGCACAGGTGCCGGTTCATCTTTGGGGGACCGTGACTTTTTCCGATACCGCCGTCCTGCTGCTGATGCTGCAGGACGCTACCGGCGCAGTCCGCGTCGAGGGCGCACCCCTGGCCAACTTTCCCCTGGAGCCTGGGCGCTCCGTGGAACTCACCGGAGTGGTGGCAGGTGGGGGACTGAGTCCGGTGGTGACCTGTGGAACCATTCGTATGGGCGATCGGGTCAGCCCGTTGCCGGCGCCGCTCCAGCCGAGCGGGCGTGACTTGGTTTCGGGCAGGCTCCAGTACCGCTATGTCGAGATCGAAGGTCTGGTGAGAGCCGCCGCCATCGATCACGCAGGCAGGGTTGCACTCGTGGTTCGCACGCTCGGCTGGGACGTCCGAGTGGGCGTGAGAGATCTCTCGTTTGCCGATTACCGCTCGCTGCCGGACGCGGTGGTCCGGGTGCGAGGCGTGCTTGGCACGAGTTTTGACGCGCGCGGCGTTCCCGTAAGCGTCAAGTTGTGGGCCAGGGCCATTAGAAATGTGACGGTGGTGAAGCCGGCGCCCGCCACGCCGGACGTTCCGCTCCAGACCGTCAAGTCGGTCCTCGCGGCCGCGGGCGGCCGCCCCCCAGAGCACCGCATCCGCCTGCGCGGATCGATTGCAATCGAGGGCGGCGAATGGGTCCTGCGGGACGCCACGGGATCTATGCCGTTGCGGCCTGCCCGATCCGAGGACCTCGAGCCTGGGGGACCGGTCTGCGTCCTGGGGTTTGTAGGCGAGGAGCGTGGCGCGCAGGTTCTCACCGAGTCTACGGTCTCGGATTGGAGCCGGGGACGCCCCAGCCCATCGTCCTTGCCGGTGCTCACGACGGTCGCGCAGGTGAAACTCCTTTCGGAGGATCAAGCCAGGCTGGGCTACCCCATCCGCCTGCGCGGGGTGGTGACCTACCACAATCCACTGGCCGGCAACACCTTCGCGCAAGACGGCACCGGAGGAATCTACCTGGTCTTCCGCCGGGACGCCCAGCCCGCGGTCCACGCTGGGGACCTGGTTGAGATCGAGGGACGCAGCCGCCCCGGTAACTTCGCGCCGGTAATCGTCGTGACTGCCATCCGCGCCATCGCCCGGCAGCGGTTTCCCAAGCCGGCCGGGATCGACATGGAGCAGCTCTTTACCGGCATCGCCGACAGCACTTGGGTAGAGGCCCAGGGCGTCGTCCATTCCATTGGCCAGGAAAACGGGCTTCGCACCCTCGGCGTCAACTGGGGTGTCCACCATTTTCTGGTTTACGTTTTCGGCTCCACCAAGTTGCCCGATTCGCTCTTGGACTCGCATATCCGCGTCCAGGGCGTTTGCGGCTCCAAGTTCAATTTCAAGCGCCAGATTCTGGGCATGCACCTGTTCGTACCCGATGCCAGCTTGATTCGCGTCGAAGGCAACGGAGCGCCCGAGGCTCCGCCCCTGCGCGCCATCGAGCGGCTTCTGCAGTTCTCCTCGTCGTCCGGGTTCGGAGAGCGCTCCCGAATCCGCGGCGTGGTGACGCTAGCCCATCCCAGCGGTCCCACCTACGTCAGCGATGCCACGGGAGGCGCGCTGGTCCAGAATCACGCCCCGGCAGATCTCGAGGTCGGCGATGAGGTGGAGGTGATCGGACTGCCGGTGGCCGTCGCGGGGTTGTTCAATCCGGTGCTGCGCGACGCCGAGATCCGCAAGCTGGGCCGGGCGCCTTCGCACGAGCCGATGTTGGTGACCGCGACCGACATCCTGGACGAGGGCTACGACGCCGAACTGGTCCGCATCGATGCGGTGCTGGTGGACCAAGCGCTGGGCAGACGGAATCAGGAGCTGGTGCTGCAGGCCGGTGACCGGGTCTTCGAGGCCCGCCTCGACCAGCAAGAACTGCCGGCGCTCGAGAAGGGCAGCCTGCTGCGGGTGACCGGGATCGCCTCGGTCGGCACCTACGAAGCGCAACAGACGGTGCTGCCGCAGTCTTTCTCGATCCTGTTGCGGTCGCGGGCCGACATTCAAGTGCTCAAGCCGGCGCCCTGGTGGACGACGGAGCGGGCGATCCGCGTGCTGGGCCTGGTGGGCGCCGTGGCGCTGCTGGCGCTGGTCTGGATCGTGGTGTTGCGCCGCCGGGTGCACCTGCAGACCGCGGATCTGCGGGAATCGCGGCAGATGCTGCAGTTGGTTCTAGACCATATTCCCCAGCGTGTGTTTTGGAAGGATCGGGAGGGACGCTACCTGGGCTGCAACAAGGCCTGCGCGGGCGACGCCGGCGTTCCGGCGCCGCAGGCGATCGTGGGCAAGGCCGACTACGAGCTGGACTGGCGGGCAAACGCGGACGCCTACGTGGCCGACGACCGCCAGGTTGTGGGGAGCGGCCAGCCTCAGATCGGGTATGAAGAGCCCCTGGTCAGGGCGGATGGGACACACCGCTGGCTGCGCACCAGCAAAATGCCGCTGTATGGCCCCCGCGGAGGTGTCATCGGCGTTCTGGGCGTCTACGAGGACATCACCGAGCGCAAACGCGCCGAGGAGAAGCTGCAACGCTACAGCGCCCAATTGGCCGCGACCAACGAGGAGCTGAAGCGTTTCACCTACATCGTTTCGCACGACTTGCGGGCTCCTCTGGCCAGCCTGCGGGGCTTTGCGGCAGAGCTGCACCGCTCGCTCGAGGCGCTGCGGAAGCCGGTGGAAGCCCTGCTGCCCAACCTGCCCGAGCCGGAGCGCAGGGCGGCGGCACGGGCGTTCGACGAGGCCGTTCCGGAGGCCCTGAGCTTCATCGAGAGTTCGGTGGCCCGCATGGACCACCTCATCGGCGCCCTGCTGCGGCTGTCGCGGGTGGGCTACCGCGAGTTCCACATGGAGGAACTGGATGCCGGGGAGTTGCTCGCAGAGACGCTGCGCACCCTGGCGCACCAGATCGAGAGCCGCAAGGTGGAGCTGAAGATCGGCCCACTGCCGGGCATCACCAGCGACCGGACGGCGATCGAGCAGGTTTTTGGGAATCTGCTGGACAATGCCTTGAAGTACCTGGACCCGCGGCGGCCGGGACAGATCGAAGTATCGGCCCAGGAGACGGCGGAAGGCGTGGTGTTCCAGGTGCGGGACAACGGACGCGGGATCGCGGAAGAGGATATGGACAAGGTGTTCGCGCCATTCCGCCGGGCCGGGCCGCAAGATGTTCCGGGGGAAGGCATGGGCCTGGCGTACGTGCAGGCCCTCCTGCACCGGCTGGGCGGGACCATCGAATGCCATTCCCAGCCGGGTGTGGGCACGACCTTCCGTTTCATACTGCCGGCGAGGCAGTAGGGAGAGGGCTGCATGCACCCTGCCCGGATGCGGGAGGGCGCCCGCCCCACTGCGCGCAGCGGCATTTGGGTCGGAGCCTGTATCTTGAATAGGGAGGAAGTGCACGCATGCCGGACAAATTGGACGTTCTCCTGATTGAAGACCAAGCGGACGCAGCGGCCCTGGTCCAGCGGGCGCTCGCGCGGTCGGAGTCTCCTTCCATTCGGGTCGAAGCGGTGGACACCCTGGAGAAGGGCTTGGCCAAGCTGGAGGCGGCGACTTTCGATGCCATCCTGCTCGACCTGAACCTGCCGGACAGCAACGGTCTGGCGACGTTCAATAAAGTACGCGAGCACCAGGGCCCGGGCGCCCTCATCGTTCTGACCTCGGTGGAGGACGACGAGCTGGCGTTGGGCGCTGTGCGGGAAGGCGCCGACGAGTATCTGGTCAAGGGCGAAGGCGACGAGCCGGCGCTGGCGCGCCGGGTCCGCTATGCGGTGGAGCGCTCCCGCCGCCGGGCACGGGAGGCCCCCCTTGCCCGCCCGGACGCGAAGATTCTGGGATTCGTGGGCGTCAAAGGCGGCGCGGGAACCACCACCGTAGCGCTCAACATCGCGGCCGTACTGGCCCGCCAGGGCAGGAGCGTCATCGCCGTGGAGCTGAAGCCGGACCTGGGCCTGTTCTCTTTCCAGTTGAAGCACACGCCGGCCGCCAACCTGAGCTCCCTATGGTCCATGGCTCCCGGCAGAATCGACGCCGTCGAGGTCGGCAAGAGGCTGTGCACCTTCCCGCACGGACTGCGGGTGTTGTTCGGTCCCCAGAAGCCGGACGAGTTCCGCGAGGTCGATCCCTTGGCTGCGGCAGCGGTGATCCGCGCCGCCTCTCAGTTGGCGGAATGCACGTTGATCGACCTGCCCTCGCTGGCCTTCCCCATGAGCCAGGCCGCGATCCGCCAGTGCACATTCGTCTCCATGGTGCTGGAACGCGACGCCATGAGCGCCTACGCGGCCAAGCTGTTCCTGCCGGTTCTGCATTCCTGGGGCATCAGCGAGCAGATCACCGGCGCCATTGTGGTCAGCCGGACTCTGGCGTACACGCCCACGCCCATTCCCGAAATTGCGGCCCAGTTGAGCTGCTCCATTACCGGCGTGATCCCGCCCGCGGTCGAGCTCTGCGCCAAGGCCAGCCTGGCCGGCTCGCCTATCGTGTTTCTGGAGCCGGAGTGCACATTCTCCAACACCATGACGGAACTGGCCCTCCGCCTCGCGGCCGACACGGTGAAACCGATGGTGCGGTAGGGGCGCCGGGGCTAGCCGAGGGCTGGCCGGGATGGACGGTCAGCCGAGGTTCATCCGCTTCAGCAAGTCGCGATAACGCGCGTCGGAGCGGAAAGGCTCAAAACATGGCTCCGCATCCATGCGAGTCAGGTAGGGGTCGCGCTCGGCCAAGGCCGCCTCGAGGCACTCGAACATCCTGTCCGTTTGTCCCAGGGCGGCATGGTAAACGCCGAAGCAGGCAGGCGAGACATAGCGTTTCGAGCTTCTCTCCCTGACTTCCGCCATCAGTTTTTCGGCGCGGTCCGAGCGGCCGGATCGCACATACGAAGCTGCCAGAAAGCCTGCCGCCGAGGTGAAAGAAGGTGAAAGTCGTACAGTCGCTTCCAGGCTGGCAATCGACTTCTCCAGACAGCCCTTTTGAAATAGCGCCAGACCCATTGCGAAGTGGACCAGCCAATAGTCGGGGAAGAGGGCCACCGCGGTTGCGGCATGTTCGATCGAATCGTCGTACTGGCCCTTGCAATAGAGAGCGAAAGCCAGGCCAAAGTGGACCATCATGGACAGCGGATCGGTTTCCAACGCCCGCCGGTACTGAGCCACCGCTTCTTCGAACCGTCGGAGCGGCGTAAGGAAGTAAAGAGCGTAACGGACGCGAACCAGCGGCGGTACGGGCTCGACGGCCATCGCCGCTTCAAAATGACGCTCCGCCGACTTCCAATCGTATTCAACGGCGCCCGTGACCAGCCCCAGTACACTATGCGCCTCGCTCAGCGTCGGATCGATTGCCAGCGCGTTTTCCGCGGCGGACTTGGCCAGTGGGGCCATCTCCGTCATCTGCCGAATGCCGAGAGCGCCCAGACCGTAATAGAACACGGCCAATCCGCCGTAAGCCGGAGCGTAGCTCGGATCTTGCCGGAGCGCCTGTTCGAACGACTCCTTCGCTTGAACCAGACTCTCGGCCGTGTAGCGCTGGTACCAATACAGTCCCTTCAGGTAACTCTGAAAAGCGTCTATGTTACGCGTGCACCGTCGAGGGGGCACGAGCTTGACCTTCAGGGCATTCGCAATCGCCTGGGAGATATCGTCCTGGATGGCGAAAGTATCCGTCATCTCACGGTCGTACCGGTCCGACCAGAGGTGCGATTCGTCGGCTACCTGGATGAGCTGAGCCGTCACCCGGATGCGATTGCCCGCGGTGCGGACGCTGCCTGCGAGAATCGTCGCTACTCTTAGCCGTTGACCGATTGTGCGCAGGTCTTGTTCCTTGCCGCGAAACGCAAACGCCGACGTGCGAGCGATCACTCGCAACTCCGGGATTCTGGTAAGGGCGTCGATGATATCCTCGGCAAGCCCGTCGCTGAAGTATTCGTTTTCCTTGTCGGCGCTGAGGTTGACGAAAGGAATCACGGCGATGGACGGGCTTTCCTCCCGGATGCCGTCCGAGAAGGCCGCCGCGAGGGCCCGCTTGACCTCCCTCATCGTCTGAAAGCGTTGCAAGGGATCTTTGCGCAAACAGCGGGCGACGTGCTGCTCGATCGAGGCTGGAACGGCCGGCTTGATGTCTCGCAATGGCCGGGGATCCACGTGCAAGATGGCCGCCACGGTGGCAACCCACGACTCGCCCCGGAACGCGCGTTGCCCGGAGAGCATCTCGTACAGAACCGAACCGAATGAGAAGACGTCGGACCGCGCGTCCAGCGCTCGCCCTTCCGCTTGCTCCGGAGACATATAGGCGGCGGTGCCCGCAATCGCTCCCGGAACCGTGGGCATGGTAGCGGTATCGTCAGCGGGCGCCACCGCTTCGATGAATTGCGCGAGTCCAAAATCCAGCAGTTTGGCCCGCCCGTCCTCGGTGACGATGACGTTGGCCGGTTTCAGATCGCGGTGAACGATACCGGCCGAGTGGGCGGCGATGAGCGCATCCGCGATGTCGGCGGCAAACTTCATGGCGTCCTTCAGTGGTAACCCGGCGCCGGTGTTCATCTGCTCTAGCGTAGTACCGGAGACGTACTCCATCGCGATGAAGCAGACGTTTTCCTCCTCCGAGATGTCGTAGATGGTGACAATGTTGGGGTGATTGAGCTTGGCGGTGGCCTGCGCTTCCAGCAGGAATCCGCGCTTCCGTTCGGCATCGGAGATCTTCTCGGCGGGCAGAGTCTTCAATGCGACGATGCGGTTGAGACGAGTGTCGCGCGCCTTGTAAACCTCGCCCATTCCTCCGGTCCCTAGTAAGGCTAGGATCTCGTACGGGCCGATGCGAACGCCAGCCGGAATGGACATGAGGCTTCTACCGATTTTAACCCGCTACCATTCGAGGCGTTACGCGCGCGAAACGCCGAAGCGCTTAGGAACACGGAGCCGTGGCCGTCCGGAACAGCCTTATGCGCCCGCCGCCTCTTTGCGTGCGTGCTCGAACAGGAAGTTCAGCGTCTTCTCGGTGCGGATGCGGTTGGCGATGCGGCGCACTCCGTCGTCCTTCTCCAGCCGCTTGCGAGTCGCCGCCACCGGTTCCCGCTCCTGGCGCGCGATGCGCTGCACCTCGTGGTCCACTTCGTCCTGCGTCGCGTAGATCTGCTCGGCTTCGGCGATCTTGTCCAGCAGCAGCGAAGCCTTCACGTCGTGGACCGCTTTGTCGCGCTGCGCGGCCTTCACCTTCTCCCAATCCAGCTTGATCGACCGCGGATCGACTCCCTCGGCCGCCAGCATGCGCAGGTTGCGCTCCACCTCAGCCTCCACCTGCCGCTCGATGAACGCTTCCGGCACGGGAAACTCGTGCCGCTCCACCAGCGCATCCACGATCTTGCTCTTGGCCTCCTGCTGGGCGAAATACTGGCGCTCGGAGAACAGCGACTTGCGCACCGCCTCGCGGAGCTCTTCCAGATTCTGGTAGTCGCCCAGGTCGCGCGCGAACTCGTCGTTGAGCTCGGGCAGCTCCTTGCGCCGGATGCCTTTGAGCGCGGCGCGGAAGCGCACCGTCTTTCCGGCCAGCTTGGCTTGGCCGTAGTCCTCCGGATAGCGGACGTCGAACTCCTTCGCTTCGCCGGGCGTCATGCCCGTGAGGTTGTCGCTGAAATCGCCGAGCGTATCCTCACCGCCGACGTGCAGGGTCAGCTCGTCTTGCTTGATCGGCTGGCCCGGGGCGCCGGCCAGGCTCTCGAGCGCCACCACCGCGTGGTCTCCGGTCTCCACCGGCCGCGGGTCCACGTTGGCGTAATCGGCCTTCTGCTCGCGCAGTTGCTCGATCCGCCGCTCGACGTCTTCGTCCGTGATCTCGGGATCCTGGTAAGCGACGGTCACTTCCCGATAGTCTTTGAGTTCGATGCTGGGCGCCACCTCGAACTCGGCCTTGAACCGCAGAGGCTCGCCGGCTTCCAGTTTCACGTCGGTGACGTTCGGCCTCCCGACGACGGCCAGCCCCTCCTGCTCGGCTCTCTTGAAGAAGTGGCGCGGGATGAGCTTATCGAGTACGTCGTGCCGGATGTCTTCCTGGTAACGGCGGCGGATCAGGTCGAGGGGAACCTTGCCCGGACGGAAACCCGGCAGGCGGATCTTCTTCTGCAGCGACTCGACGACGCGCGCCGTCTCCGCTTCCACTTCATTGGCCGGAACCGCGATTTCGAGAGTCTGCTTGGTGCCTTGAGAATCTGCCAAAGGAATGCCTCCATCAGCCGTCGGCCATCAGCCGTCAGCCATCAGCCGGACCGCTGACGCCTGAGCTGACCGCTGATGGCTGATCGCTGACGGCTTCTTCTTCCTACGTTCCTTCCGACCAGCTCGCCAGGTAGCGTTCCTGCTCCGGAGTCAGCCGGTCGATCTTGACCCCCATGGATTCGAGCTTCATGCGGGCCACTTTCTTGTCAAGATCTTCGGGAACCGGGTAGACCCGTTTCTCGAGCGACGCGTGGTTGTGTACCAGGTACTCCACCGCCTGCGCCTGGTTGGCGAAGCTCATATCCATAACGGAGGCGGGATGCCCCTCCGCCGCGGCCAGGTTGATGAGCCGGCCTTCGCCCAGAACATAGACCCGCCGTCCGTCGCGCAGAGCGAACTCTTCGACATATTCGCGGACCTGGCGCCTGGAGGATGCCATCTTGCCCAGCGCTTCGAGGTCGATCTCGACATTGAAGTGGCCGGAGTTGCACACGATGGCGCCGCTCTTGATGTGCTCGAAGTGCTCGCGCGCGATCACGCTCTTGTTGCCGGTCAGGGTGACGAACAGGTCGCCGATCTCGGCGGCTTCGAGCATCGACATCACGCGGAAGCCGTCCATGACGGCCTCGATGGCCTTGGTCGGATCGATCTCGGTCACGATGACGTTCGCGCCCAAACCGCGCGCGCGGTTGGCGAAGCCGCGCCCGCACCATCCGTAGCCCGCCACCACCACGGTGAGGCCGGCCAACAGGATGTTGGTCGCGCGGATGATGCCGTCGAGCGTGCTCTGGCCGGTGCCGTAGCGGTTGTCGAACAGGTGCTTGGTCAGGGCGTCGTTGATGGCGATGACCGGGTAGCGCAGCACGCCGTCCTTGCTCATGGCGCGCAGCCGGATCACGCCCGTCGTCGTCTCCTCGGTGCCGCCGATCACATCCGCGATGGCGTCCTGCCGCTTGGTGTGCAGCACCGTGACCAGGTCGCAGCCGTCGTCCATGGTGATCTGCGGCTTGGAATCGATGGCCGCCAGGATGTGCGAGTAGTAGACCTCGTTCGTCTCGCCCTTGATCGCGAAGACCGGAATGCCGTAGTCCCGCACCAGCGTCGCCGCCACGTCGTCCTGCGTGGAGAGCGGGTTGGAAGCGCAAACCACCGGCAGCGCGCCGCCGTCGCGCAGCGTGATCATGAGGTTCGCGGTCTCGGTGGTCACGTGCAGACAGGCGCCGATGCGAATTCCGGCCAGCGGCTGCGTCTTGATGAACTGCTTGCGGATGGTCTGAAGCACCGGCATGGACTGGAACGCCCATTCCGTGCGCCGCTTGCCGATGTCGGCCAGCGAGATGTCTTTGACGTCGTGTGCGATCGAAATCTGCGGATGGGTGGACATGAGTCTCCTTGCTGCCCTATACCTGGGCCGCCGACAGCCGGGCCTCTTCCCGCAGCACGGCGGCCTTGTTCGTGGCTTCCCACGTGAAGGTGTCTTCCGTGCGGCCGAAATGCCCGAAGGCGGCGGTCTTGCGGTAGATCGGCCGGCGGAGCTGCAAGTAGTCGATCATGCCGCGCGGCGTCAGCGGGAAGTGTGCGCGGATCAGCTCCACCAACCGCTCCTCCTCGACCTGCCCCGTGCCGTACGTGTTCACCGCAATCGATACCGGGTCGGCCACGCCGATGGCGTAAGCAAGCTGGACCTCGCAACGGCTGGCCAGGCCGGCCGCGACGATGTTCTTGGCGATGTGGCGCGCCATGTAGCACGCCGAACGGTCCACCTTGGTCGGGTCCTTACCCGAGAACGCGCCGCCGCCGTGGCGTCCCATGCCGCCGTAGGTGTCGACGATGATCTTCCGCCCGGTCAGTCCGGTGTCGCCGTGCGGCCCGCCGGTCACGAACCGGCCCGTCGGATTGATGTGGTACTTCGTGTCGGAATCGACCATCCCGGCCGGAATCACCGGGTCGATGACCAGCCGCTTCACCTCGGCGCACAGCGCCTCGTGCGAAATCTCCGGACTGTGCTGGGTGGAGACTACGATGGCCGTGATGCGCCGCGGCCGCCCGTCCACGTACTCGACGCTGACCTGCGACTTTCCATCCGGGCGCAGGAAATCGACCAGTCCCTGGCGCCGCACCTGGCTCAGCCGCTGCACCAGTTTGTGGGCGATCATGATGGGCAGCGGCATCAGCTCGGGAGTCTCGTCGCAGGCGTAGCCGAACATCAGCCCCTGGTCGCCGGCGCCGCCCGTATCGACGCCCATGGCGATGTCCCCCGATTGCTTCTGCACCGCGTTGATGACGCCGCAGGTATCGGCGTCGAAGCCCATGCGCGCGTCGTTATATCCGATGTCGCGGATGGTGTCGCGCGCCAGTTTCTGCACGTCGAGGTGGCAGCTCGGGCTGGCCGTGATCTCGCCGGCCACAATGCACAGGCCCGTGGTCACGAGCACTTCGCACGCCACGCGGCCCAGCGGGTCCTCCGCCAGAACGGCGTCCAGCACTGCGTCCGATATCTGGTCGGCGACCTTGTCGGGATGTCCCTCGGTCACCGATTCCGACGTAAAAATGGAACTGCGTCCGTCTGCCACTTGATTCTTCCTCCGGGACTTCTGAGAGAGTTGAACTCTCTATTCTGACAGAACCTCGGACCGTGGGCAAACCGGTGGGGTGGCCGCTTGCTTACGCGCGCGGTTCGGTGCCGGGGAGCCCCACACCCGGCCCTTTCAGGCAGCCAAGGAGATTGGTTGGACGGGCTCGATCTCGGCGGCTGGAGCCGCGGAGCTGGAATCCTCCCAGGGGATCTCGTAGACGCGGTTGCAGCGGCGGCAGCGGTAGTGCCCCTGCACGGGCCAGGCGACGTCGTTGTGCATCGTGCGGCACCACAGTTGCCCCAACGATGCCAGCACGGTCCGGGTCCGTCTCGCGGCCACCCTCGTTCTCACGGCTTCCTCCTCGGATTCACGAAGATAGACGCAACCGAGCCGGTTTGGGTTTCAGCGCGTCTCCCGGTGCGGGTGTGCGCTACAATGGCTGGGCGATATGGATGCGATCGGCCGCTATCGGATCCTCGGCGAGCTGGGGCGAGGCGCCATGGGTGTGGTGTATCGCGCCCAGGATCCCGCCATCGGACGCGCGGTGGCCATCAAGACCATCCGGCTGGCCGACTTGAGCGACGAGGCCGAGCGGGGCCGCCTGCGCGACCGCCTGTTCCGCGAGGCGCAATCGGCCGGCGTTCTGTCCCATCCCGGCATCGTGGTGGTCTACGACGTGGGCGAGGACGGCGATGTCACTTACATCGCGATGGAGTTCGTCAACGGGCCGACGCTGGAAAAGCTCCTGGCGGATCCCCAGCCGCCCAACCAGCAGACGGTCCTCAACGTGCTGCGGCAGACCGCGGCGGCGCTCGATTACGCCCACAAGAAGGGCATCGTCCACCGCGACATCAAGCCCGCCAACATCATGATCGACGGCGACGGCACGGTCAAGATCACCGACTTCGGCATCGCCAAGATCGCCGCCTCCCAGCAATTGACCCAGACCGGCCTGGTGATGGGAACGCCCAACTACATGTCGCCGGAGCAGGTGCAGGGCAGGCCCGTGGACGGGAAGGCGGACCAGTTCGCCCTGGCCGTGGTCTCTTACGAGATGCTCACCGGCGAGAAGCCCTTCACGGGCGAGCAGCTCACCACGGTGCTGTACAAGATCGTTTCGGAGGATCCCCCGCCGGTCGAGCACCTGAACCCGACGCTGGGGTTTGCCGTTTCGATGGTGCTGACCCGCGCGCTGGCGAAGGAGTCCGCGAAAAGGTACGGAACCTGCGCGGAGTTTATCGACGCGCTCGAGGCAGCGCTGAATTCGAAGAAGGGCTGGCAGGCGCTGGCGCGGGGCGCGGGCCAGAGCATGCCGACCGAGGTGGTGGCCACGGGCGCGCTCGCGGCGAGGCCGAAGGCGTACGCGGAGCCCGAGCCGCGGAAGCCGAGCGCCGTTTGGCGGGCGATGCGGGTGCTGGCGGGCCTGGTTCTCGGGATGGGAGTTGTTGCCCTGTTGTTCCTGGGCGTGCAGAAATGGCTGCTGACACAGGCCCCCGAGCAGGAGCCCGCGACTACGGCCGCGCCGTCTCCGGCGTCGCCGACGCCCGCCAAGCCGTCGGCCGCCGTCAAGCGGGCCGAGGCGCCCGAGGGCCCGCACGCGCCCCCGGCGGCCGAGGCGCCAGTTGAATCGCCGCACACCAGGCCGGCGGAGCCGCTGTCGCCTGCGCTGGCCACGGTTCAGATCGTGACCAACCCTCCCGGCGCCCAGGCGATGCTCGATAACGAGCCCTCGAGGACGTGCACTTCGCCGTGCTCTCTCGAGATGCCGTTCGGCCGGCACACTCTGTACCTCTCGCGCACCGGCTACCGCCAGGAGCTGCGGTTGCTGGACGTGAGCGGGCCGCGGGAGCTCTTCGTCAACCTGACACAGCCGAGCGGAACGGTCCGGGTGGAGAGCGAGCCGCCGGGCGCGGACATCTTCATCGATAACCAGCCGCGCTCCGAGAAGACGCCGGCCACGTTCGTGTTGCCCGTGGGCAGCTACACGCTTGCCGTGGTCAAGGACGGGCGGCGCACCGAGCAGCGCCTGCAAGTCCGGGACGGCGCCCTGGTCACGTTCAATCTCCAGCTCAATCCCTGAGCCCCAGGAATGTACGTCCTGCGCCTCGAGTGCCCTGCCGTTGAGAAAGACCGGCTGATCGCCGGGCTGTGGGAACGAGGCACCCGAGGAGTCATCGAGGAGGACCTGCCGGGCGGCGGCGTAGAGCTGCGCGCCTTCTTTGACGATCCGTTCGACGCCTCGGAATGGGGCTCGGCGCGCTGGGAGCCGGCGGAAGATCGCGATTGGGTCGAGGTGGCGCAGTCGCAGTGGGAGCCGCTGCTGGTGGGCGCGAGGTTCTACCTGGCGCCTTCCTGGCGCGCGGACCCGACGCCGCCGGGGCGCGTGCGTCTCGAAATGCAGCCCGGCCGGGCCTGCGGAACGGGCTGGGGACCCGCCACCCAGTTGGCGCTCGAAGCCATGGAGAGCCGCGTGCGGCCGGGCACGACGGTGCTCGACGTGGGCACCGGCTCCGGCATTCTGGCGGTTGCCGCGGCGCCGCTCGGGGCCAGCCGCGTCTATGCCTGCGACATCGATTTCGAGGCCGCCTGCGTGGCCCGGGACAGGTTCCGGAGCGAAGGCATTGAGGTGGGCCTCTTCGCCGGTTCGCTGAAGTCGATGCGCGCGGCCGCGGTCGATTTTGTGGTCGCTAACATCAACGCGGAAGCGTTGGCGGGTCTCGCACCGGAGATCGAGCGAATTCTGAAGCCCTGCGGAGGCGCGGCGCTCACCGGTTTCCCGGTGCGGAACCTGCCCCGTGTGCGCGCGGCCTACGGCGGCCGCGGAATGGTACTCGAAAAGGACGAGTGGCGGGCGATTGTCTGGTAGTAACATTCCCACGATTCGTGGCATCCTTTCAGGTATGAACGCACTGCGCTTCAGTTCGGTATTCGTGCCCGCTCTTCTGCTCGTCGCCGCCGCTTCGGCCGCGGACGTGACGGGCAAGTGGGTCGCCCAGGTTCCCACGCGCGACGGGGGGACCCGCGAGGCGGTCTTCAACCTCAAGGCCCAAGGCGGCCAACTGACGGGGACCGTAACCAATCCGCGCGGGGAACAACAGATCTCGGAGGGGAAGATCGACGGCGACGACATCTCGTTTGCGGTAGTGGTGGAGTTCAATGGCAACCAGATGAAGTTCCTGTACAAGGGCAAAGTGGCTGGCGACGAGATCAAGTTCACCCGCCAGCGCGAAGGCCAGGAAGGCAACCCTCAGGAGTTCACGGCGAAACGCGGTTCCTGAGGCTCTCGATCCATGCGCGCTTGCCACTTGCTGTGGGCGGTTACGCTCGTCGCCGCTACGACTCTCGCGGCCTCGTCGCGCGACGCGCTGCGCAAGACCAGCGAAGCTCTCGAAGAGCTGTCGCTGAAGGTGTCGCCCTCGGTCGTTAAGGTCCTGGTAACGGGATACGGGCCGATCAGCGAGGAAGGTCATCAGAACACCGGTCTGATCGGGAGGCAGCACGCCATCGGCTCCGGCGTGATCGTGGACCCGTCCGGATACATCGTCACGAACGCCCACGTGGTGGAGGGGGCGCTCGATGTCCGCGTGGCGCTGGCGCCGGCGGCGGGCTCTCGCGACAGCGCGGCGTCCTCCGGCCCGCCCCGAACGCGAATCCTCAAAGCGCGGATCGCAGGCGTGGACAAAGAGACCGACCTGGCCGTGCTCAAGGTCGATGCGGACGGGCTGCCCGCGCTCGAGATCGGCGACTACCGGAAGCTGCGGCAGGGCCAACTGGTGCTGGCCTTCGGCAGCCCGGAGGGGCTGGAGGACAGCATGACCATGGGGGTCATCAGCTCCGTCATGCGGCAGCCCGATCCCGACAAGCCGACGATCTACATCCAGACCGATGCCGCGGTCAATCCCGGCAACAGCGGCGGGCCGCTGGTGGACCTGGACGGCAACGTGGTCGGCATCAACACCTTCATCCTGTCCGAATCGGGCGGGAGCGAGGGACTGAACTTCGCGATTCCGAGCGTGGTGGTGCGGTTCGTGTACCGCGAGATTCGGGCGCATGGCCATGTGCGCCGCCCCAAGATCGGAGTCAATGTGCAGGCCATTTCGCCTACGCTCGCGGCGGGTCTGGGGCTCAAGCGCGAGTGGGGTCTGGTCGTTTCCGACATGCTGCCCGATGGGCCGGCCGCCAAAGCCGGGCTCCAGGTGGGCGACATTCTGGTTTCGCTCGATGACGCGCCTCTGCTCAACCTGCCCGGGTTCGAGACCGCCCTGTTGCGCCGGTCGCACGGCAACCCGGTGACGATCGAGGTGCTGCGAGGCTCGCAGAAGCTCTCGTTTACGGTTCCGGTTGTCGAGGAGCCGGAGAGCCAGTACGACGACCTGGCGGAACTGGTCAACCCCGACAAGAGCCTGGTGCGCGGGCTGGGGATTCTTGGCGTCGAGATCAACCCCGAGATCGCCGGGATGCTGGAGGACCTGCGGATCGCGTCGGGCGTGATCGTTGCGGCGCGGGCCGCCGACGCCACCCAGGAGACGGGCCTCAAGACCGGCGACGTGATCCATGCGTTCAACGGCGCGAAGATCGACAGCCTGGAGGGGTTGCGGACCGCGGTGGGCCGCCTCAAGCCGGGCGATTCGGTGGCCCTCCAGATCGAGCGCGACGAAATCCTGATGTATTTGTCGTTCGAGCTGGAGTAGGACAAGCTTCAGCTTGTCCCCGGAGCTTCTACACTTTCATTGCCCTGCGGGTGCGTAAGCGCTCGACCAGGGCCAGTCCTCCATGCCGTCCACGAGCCCTGCCGCAACCGGGTTGAATTCGATGTAGCGCACGATTTGCTGGAACTCCTTCTCGTTCCGGGCCCAGTGATCGTAAGATTCGTGCTGCCAGAACGGCTGGCCCACACGCCCCAGGATTCGATTGGCCTCTCGGGCTGTGGTTCCCTTGATCCATTGTGTGATTCTGGCCACCGGCGCTGCGGGTTCTAGCAACACATGAACGTGGTTGGACATCACCACAAACGCAGCCAGCCGGTACCAGTTCATGTGGCGCTCGCCCCTACGAAGAGCTGCGACGACCACGGCGGCGACACCTGGGCTGCGCAACCACACAGGGCCACTCGGTGCGGCGTCCAACAGGGAATCCACTGCGCGAAACGCTTGGCCGCCAGTGACCGGCTGGGACGATTCTGCGAGGCGCCCCGAGGAAGTGATCGGGAGCGAGCCGTGTAGCCTCCAGGTAATGAACAAGGCTGCACCCTCCGGCTGCCAATGGGGCAAGTGCCTTTGTTAGTAGGCCATTACAACTGCTGTTGGCGGCCCTCGGGCTGATTCTCACGAGAAAAACAGAAAGTCCCTGGACAAGCTGAAGCTTGTCTTACCGCACCACGACGTTCACCAGCTTGTCGGGGACCACGACGATCTTGACGATCTGCTTCGCGGCGACCAGGGCGCGGATCTTCTCGTCGGCGAGCGCCAGGCGCTCGAGTTCCTCGCGCGGGGCACCGAAGGGGGCGCGGATGCGGCTGCGCAGCTTGCCGTTCACCTGCACCGGGATCTCGACCTCTTCTTCCCGCGCCAGGTCGGGATCGTAGCTCGGCCAGGGCTCGCGCAGAACCGGATTCGTGCCGCCCAGCTCCTCCCACATCTCCTGGGCCACGTAGGGCACGAACGGCGAAACGACCAGCACCAGCTTCTCGAGGATCTCTCGCAGCGCGGCTCCGGAAAGCTCCGCCTCGACGGGCACCAGCTCGTTGAGCAGCTCCATGGCGGCGGCGATCGAGGTGTTGAAGTGCCAACGGCTCTCGAAGTCCTCGGTGATTTTCTTGACGGTCTGGTGCAGGCGGCGCAGGGCCTTGGTATCCGCTTCCGACAGGCCGGAGGCCTGTCCCACCCGGTCGGCGTTGCGGGTCACGAAGCGGTACAGGCGGCTCAGGAAGCGGTACATGCCATCGACGCCGGCGTCCTGCCATTCCAGATCGCGCTCGGGCGGCGCGGCGAAGAGCACGAAGAGGCGGCCGGTGTCGGCGCCGTACTTCTCCACCATAAAATCCGCGCCGACGACGTTGCCCTTGTTCTTGGACATCTTGGCGCCGTCTTTCACCACCATGCCCTGCGTGAAGAGGCGCGTGACTGGCTCGTCGTTCTCGACCAGGCCGAGGTCGCGCATCACCTTGGTGAAGAAGCGCGAGTAGATCAGGTGCAGGATGGCGTGCTCGACGCCGCCGATGTACTGATCGATGGGGAACCAGTAGGCGATCTTGCGCGAATCGTAGGGAGCGCCACTGTTGCGGGCGTCGCAATAGCGGTAGAAATACCAGGAGGAATCGACGAACGTGTCCATCGTGTCGCTCTCGCGGCGCGCGGGGGCGCCGCAGCGCGGGCAGAGCACGTTGATGAACTCGGGAACGGATTCGAGCGGCGAGCTCCCGGCGCCCGTGATCTTGACATTGAGCGGCAGCATGACGGGCAGCTCGCTTTCGGGCACGGGCACGACGCCGCAGGCCGGGCAGTGGATCACGGGAATGGGCGTGCCCCAGTAGCGCTGGCGCGATACGCCCCAGTCGCGCAGGCGGTAGGTGATGGTGGCCTGGCCGAAGCCGCGCTCTTGCGCGTACGCGGCCATGCGCTGGCGGGCCTCTTCGCTCGCCAGGCCGCTCCACTCGCCGGAATCCTGAAGGATGCCGTAGTCGGGGAAAGCCTCTTGGGGAGGGACAGGCTGGGAAGCCTGTCCTACTTGTGCGGGCCGGATGACGGGGCGGATGGGGATGCCATACTTCCTGCAGAACTCGAAATCGCGCTGGTCGTGCGCGGGGACGGCCATGATCGCGCCGGTGCCATACTCCATCAGCACGAAGTTGCCGATCCAGACCGGGATGCGCTCGTCGTTATAGGGGTTGATGGCCGTGAACGGTGTCGGGTAGCCTTCCTTCTCGGCGTCCGGCGCATTCCGCGCCAGGAGGCGGGCTTGAGGGAGGTGTCTTACCAGGGGATGCTCCGGCGCCAGGATCACGCACGTGGCGCCGTAGATGGTGTCGACACGGGTGGTGAAGACCCGGATGGGCTGGCCGGAGCCTTCGAGGTGGAAATCGATCTCGGCGCCATCGGAGCGGCCGATCCAGTTGCGCTGCATCTCGAGGACGCGGTCGGGCCAGCCGCCTGCGAGCTTCCCAATGTCGGCGAGTAGCTCGTCGGCGTAGCGCGTGATGCGGAAGAACCACTGCTCGAGCTCGCGCTGCTCGACGGGCGTGGTTTCATGACGCCAGCAGCAGCCATCGACCACCTGCTCGTTGGCGAGCACGGTGCAGCACTCGGGGCACCAGTTGACCTTGGACTTCTTGCGATAGGCCAGGTCGCGCTCGAGCATCTTGAGGAAGAACCACTGGTTCCAGCGGTAATACTCGGGCTCGCAGGTGGAGACTTCGCGGTCCCAGTCGTAGCTGAAGGCGTAGCGGGCGTGGGTCTTTTTCATCTCCGCGATGTTGGAGAGCGTCCAGTCGCGGGGGTGCAGGCCGCGCTTGATGGCGGCGTTTTCGGCGGGAAGACCGAAGGCGTCCCAGCCCATGGGGTGCAGCACGTTGAAGCCGCGCATCCACTTATATCGGGCGAGCGCGTCGCCGATGGTGTAATTGCGCAGGTGGCCCATGTGCAGGGTGCCGCTGGGGTAGGGCAGCATTTCGAGGACGTAGTACTTGGGCCGGGCGGAGTTCTCCTCGGCCTCATAAAGGCCGGGGGTGTTCTGCCAGCGCTCGAACCACTTCCGTTCGATGGCGATGTGGTCGTAGGTCTTCTCGGGCATTGTTTTCTTTGGCCGCTCGTCGCTCGTGGCCGCGGCGTGCGAAGAGTTCCATCGTAGCAGAGGCCGCCGGGGGCGAGGCGGAATTGGGTTCGTTTTGTTCTTCTGCGCAGCGCCTCCTGGGCGCTCCGGGGCAGCGCGCCCCATCAGGCAAGTGTAAGGCGCGGAGTGGGGGTGAGCGAACCGGAGCCGGGGCAGGCTGCTGAAAGGGCGGAATTGAGGCGAGGGAAACCTGTGAATGGCTCATGCCAGCCCATGAAGACGCGCTGGCGTAGTCGCAGAGCTATGCGCCGGAGGGCTGAAAGTTACTCGATGGCGGCGAGGATCTTCTTCACCAGTGCGTCTATGCCTTCGATCGATTTGCCTGCCACGCGGTCTGCCAGTACCGGAGACCGCCGAGCGAGTGTGTCTCTGTCGATCTCGTGCCAGATCGGGAGGATCTTTGTTTTTCCGCTTTGCACCTCAAGGGCGACGAGCCCGTCAAGTTCCCGCTGCGGCCATTCCTTGGCCAGAAAGTTCGGGCTGATGATCACGATGCCGTAGGTGCATTTTGCGAGCCCTTCGTCGATCTTCCGGCGCAGGCTGTCGCCGATCTTCAATACCGCTTGATCAGACCAGACTGTGACGCCCGCGGCTGTCAGGGCATTGTAGAGCGGTCTTGCGATGGTCTCCTTGTCTTCAGAGGCGTGTGAGAGAAAGAAGTCGTACCCTGCAATCTGCCCCTCCGCCGTAGTGCTTGCGACGACGGGGCGCGGAGTCGCTGGAGCCCTCGGATAACCGAGATCGACGCCGTGATTACGACCCACCTGCGCGTGTCGCTGTTCAACTTTCGGCCGAACAAGAGACCGGAGGCGGTTGTTCCATTCCTCGGCAGGCCCTCGAACGAACTGGAGCGTGGTCTCGATGCGGTCCATTCGATTGTCAAGCTCTCTCTGGATCGCAATCGGATCTGGCTTTTCGGCTCGGTAAGTGAGAAAGATGGCATCATCGCCGAGCTCGGCAGGAATATGGCCGCCGAAACCGGAGGCGGGGTAGCGCAGAAGATTCCTGTCGCCCGTGAATGGGATCTTGAGGGTAAAGAGCGTGGCGGGAACGTAGTGTGGACCGGGTCCGAAGAAGGCACGGTCCTGGGTGAAGGCCGGGACCTCCATTTGAATTTCCTGCCTTGGCAGCTCACTGATGCCTTTGCGGTCCAGGACCGGGACGTGCAGCGTGTAACGCTCGACGATTTCGCTAACTATCTCGTCGACCGAGCGATTGAGGAGGTTATCCGGCTGTAGCGCCGCGAGTTCCTTGCTCAGGCGCTCTTCTAAGTGAGCCTTGACGTCGTGGATCGTTGTGTTCTGCGAGAAGACGTACTCTCGCCTGGGACTCGCTGCCATCCGCGTTTGCATCCGTCGCCGGGACATTGGTCTCTTCCATGGTACTAAAAGAATAAAGTTTCGTAGATGCGATGGGAACACGACCGGCGTATGTTCCCCTTTTTATCCGCCGCGGAGGGACGATGATCGAGGCCGCTACAATGACAACCGTTTTCTGAAAGTGGGCCAAGATCCAGAGGCAGTTAGCCAAAAGCGATAGCCCCCGGCGAGGCCCTCGGCGCCACGCGCGGGCCTACGCCGCGGTATCCGCCCTCACCACCGAGACCTTCACGCGATAACCCAGGGAGGCAAGGATGCGAATTAGAAGGTCGCTCGATACATGCTCGAGATCGTCGTTCAGGATCGCGGTCACCCTGGTTCGTGAGGTGCCCGCGCGCTTCGCGATTTCCGCGTGAGTGATCTTCCGCTGCCGCGCGATTTCCTTCAGCCGCTTGAGCAGGACCCACTGAACCTGCCATTCCTTGGCCGCGAGGCCGGAAAGTCCCAGGGCGCTCGCCAGCTCTTCCGGCGTTCTTGCAACGATCGGCCGTAGCTTATGCATCGAGAAGCTCCTTCAGGCGTTTCCTGGCCACCTCGATTTCAAGAGGAGGCGTCTGCTGCGTCTTCTTAACGAAGGCGTGGAAGACGAGAACCCCCCGCGATGAGGCGGTGTAGTAAAACGCGCGAAAACTGCCGTCCTCTCCCTTCACCCGGAGTTCCGAGACCCCAGCAGCTACGCCCGGCATGGGCCTGGAGTTGGGCATTCCGAGGTGTTCCCCCATCTGCAGGCGAAAGAGCCCCTTCCCCAGGCGGATCCGTATTTCTTTCGGAAACCCGCGAATTACCTCCCGCGCCTTCGGGTGGAGGATGATCGGGCGCACAATCCTACTGTATCAAAGGTGAGACATCGGGGGTCGGCCCCTGAGGCTTTCGTCATCCCACGATCCGAGGCTGCGGTGACACCAAAAGTGACGCCTAGTATACTGTGGCTGGAGTGGTCCGATGGTCCGTGTGTTGACGCCACCAGCGGACGAGAAGCCGGATGGGGCCAGGAGATTCGATGAAACAAGCGAGTGTTCGGCGCGGTAGGAAGTATGTGCTGGCCGCAGTCGCCGCGGCGCTTGCGACGGCAGCAAGCTGGGGAGGTCCAAATGGTCCGGCGGTGAGCGCCGGGCCCGTAAAGCTCGAGATTCGCTTCGGCGATGGCCGCTCAACATTCCATCTGGGCGAAGTCATACCGATCGAGCTGACCTTTTCCAGCACGGAACGCAGGGCATATACCATCAGTGCGGAGTTGCCACCCACCGAAGCCGAGGAGTACCGCATCGTCCGCACTGGGCTCGGTGAGGACACCTTGGAGTCCGGCCTGATCGGAATGACGGATGGGGGGCATGGGTGGACTGTGGTTGTCGACCCCGGCGAGAAGCCGTTCAAGGTCCAGGACACGCTGAATCGGTTGTTCCAACTGCGCATTCCAGGAAAATACCGGGTATCGATCACTTCGCGCCGATTGGGGTTTCCAGTGACTTCGAACACCGAGGACCTGGAGATTCTGCCGAGCGATCCCGTGTGGGAGCAAGCCGAGTTGGCGCGCGGCATCGAGCTAATCCAGTCGCAGGCCGGCAAACCCGGGCACGACCGGGGATGCGAGACTGTCCGGTCGCTCGGAACCCGCGCCGCGGAATTGGAGATGGCCACCCTCTACGCAACGCGCGGCGAGTGTTCGCAGGAGTTCGAGGTTGGGCTGATCTACGCGAGCGATCGCAAGGCCGTGCTGGAGCGGCTGGAAGGTGGACTCGGCGACCCAGCGCGTTCCGTCAACGAGCGTTTCCTGCGGACGCTTGCATATGTCCACTGGTACCAGGAGCACCCGGAGCGGTGCCCGAAGTTGCAATCGGATCCGCTGTCGTGGCGCCGCGATCCTCGGAGCGACCCTGACTGGCCCTGGGCGGAGGAGTTGCGCTATGCGAGGATTCTGGTGGCGAGCTTATCCCAGAAGACTCCGGAAGCGCGAGCGCTTTGTCTGGAGACCTTGTTGTATCTGGGCAGAGATCTGGGGTACGTCGAGATTCCCGAGGAGATTCTGAGCGCCGTGCGGGAGCGGATGCCGGCTGTTTTTGCCAAGCTGCCACAATCGGATCAGGAGTATGTGCTCAGAAACGGGTGGCCGCAACTGAAAAGCCAGGCAATGATTCCAGTGCTGAGACAAATCGCAGAGGGGCCGAGGCAACGGCGAGGCGCCGCGTTACGGCGCTTGTACGAGTTGTCGCCCGAAGATGCGAGGCCATTGCTGCTCCAGGCGATCCGCTCGCAGGATTCCCACGTGGGAATCGATGTGCTCAGCATCCTCCCGGAGAAAGAGTTGCCGGAATTGGACGGCATCATGCTGGAGCGCGTCAAAGAAAGATTCCAGGCCGGCGGGGGGGGCCTGGTTCTCGCTACGGCGTTGGCACAGCGCTTCGCGACGCCGGCCGTTGCGGAAAGCCTGAGCTCCATTCTGAACGACGGGATTGGGAAAATGGACTGCGAGTCGGAAGCGAACCTGCTCGCCTACGTCCTGCGTGTGGCTCCGCGCGACGGCGAGGCTATGTTGCGTAAGGAACTGCAAGCAGGCGGTCGAGCCGGCTGCGTGATTTTGCGGCGGCTGGCGCCAATTCGCATGTCAGCCGAGGTTGAGGAAGTGGCGCTGGACGCGCTTAAGGCTCCGGACGCCGGAATCGCGCAGGACGCGCTCTATGTTCTTCAGCTCTACGGGTCGCCGCAAACGCGAGAGCCTCTGTTGGGCCGTTTCCGGGAATGGCACGATGCCTGGCTCTCTCGCGCGAAGGAGCTCGACAATCCCGAGAATCGGGAGCGCGCGTCGATGGACTTGTCGTACTTCACCACGATTGCCGCTGCACAAGGCTGGGTTTGCTCGAAGGAGGATTTGCGGGCCTTGAAAGATCTGTGCGTCACGGAAAACTGCAAAGAAGAGGCGACGCGCCTGATCGACGGCCGGAGGTCCACGTGGTTCATGATTGGGTTCGACGCACCCGTCGGCAACCAAGTGGCGGAGCGCGTCTGGATGGACGGGTATTCTGGCGTCATCGGCACGATGGGCCGGCTCAAGCAGAAGATGGCGCAGTATCCGAAAGGTTCGGTATTCAAGCTCGACACGCGGTTCAAGGAACGCGCGCTAGCCGAGAGCTTCTACGGCGAACTGAAACCATGGGCCGTGGAACGCGGCTTCGATCTGCAGCGGTATCCCGACTAAAGGCCAATTCGCTGTATTCGAGATGTTGATCTTCGAGGCCTGCGCGCGGCCCGTCCGTGCATGCCAACGGCGCTTCAGTCTATTTATGAATGCCAAGTTCTAGAAACAACTGGTCCACGGTCTTCAGAACATCGGCTGTTGGAAACGTTCCATACATGCGCAACGCGGCAGTATTCAACATCTTGTGTATTTCGGGCGCAGGGATAGGCCGATCTCCCGCGCGTGTAATCGCCCATACTAGCTTGCCCTTCCCGGTCCTGATATCTACCCTGACAATGATTTGAGAGAGCGTGCCCCCGATCCCACCCAGTCCATAACTTGCGATTGGATCCAGTCTGGCGGTGATGTCGATAATTGCACTGGCCTCAGCGCGGTTCGTCGTGACCGAGGTTTCCTTGAGTCGTGCCCGAAAGGCCTCCCTGAGATCTGCCAACCCTTGCGCGACACGATCCTTGGAATTCCACATCCCTCCCGGAGGGTTCGCCACCAGCACTTTGCCCCGCACGGCCTCCCGCAGTTCTGCGACCAGTGCCTTTTTTAAACAGTCGTGGCACAAGCCGGATTTCAGCTTGAGAAACCAGCCCTTTTTCCCGCACGTCGTGCACTGCGCCATAACTCATTCTCCGGAGAGCCAGTATACTCTCCGCCGTCTCCGTAGCGTCCTCCGCGCGTCCTAAGCACGTATTTCCACCGCCGGCTTCAGAGAGTAACACAGAATGGTAAGTGCGGAGGCGGCGGAAGCCGGTTCGCATGGGTGCCCGCGGCCATCGGGATTCGTGTAGGAACGGCCTATTTTGCGGGCGGAGAAGCAGGCGCTCGTCCGGCTTGCACAACGCCGCCGGATCAGCGGCCAATGTCTCCTATGGCTACGGAAAGGCCTATAAGGAACATGAGCACGAAAAGGGAACAGATGACGATCCCGGCGATGCCGATGCCCCGTCCACAGCGAAGGGCCCTTGCCTTCCAAACTCCCGCGATTCCGAGAAGGAGCCCGAGGATAGCGGTCGGTCCAGTCCGCAGCATCACGACGTACGGCACAGCAACTGTTAGTTCACGAACCCAGATGAAAATGGTGATGAGAGCCAGAACCAGGCTGCCCCAGGAGAGCAGATTGCGCTGGCGGTTGGTTTCAGTGGTTGCCGTTTCGAACATATCGTCCTCCGTAATTATACACCCAGACACCTCGATCGGAGCCGTTTCTCCGATTCTCTTTCTCGTGGGCAATCCTCTAGACTAAGGCAGCGCGAGAGCTCCGTCTTGCAGCGTCGGAAACGGCTCCGGGGAGAAGAATGCGGCTCGCCGGACCAAGGATGGCGCTTTGGTTTATACTGAACTGGATCTGGAAGTCCAAAATGGAAATTCTGGCTAAAGACACTAGAGCGTATCGGTCCCGATCTTGCCTACCCCGCCGTCATCACGGAACTTGCACGATCAGTTTAGCGTATCTATCTCCACGCCAACTTCCGTTGCCGAGGAGGTATGCGATGATTGATGCCGTTCAAGGAGATCTCGTGAGCCAGGATTCAAATCGATTGAGAGCGCTTCCCGTCTCGCCCTTCGCCCTGATCTTGCTGGCGATTGCATGCTTCACGCAGGTTTCCGCGAGTGCGGCCCAGACCAAGACGCAGCCCGACGAACTCCTGGTTCAGACAACCAGCGGCCCACTGCGGGGCGTTGCACGGCCGGATGGTGGCGCTGAGTTTCTCGGGATTCCCTACGCTCAGCCACCGGTGGGCGAGTCGCGCTGGCATGAGCCGGTGCCCGTCAAGCCGTGGACCGGGGTTCGCACGGCTGGCAGCTTCGGCGCTCCCTGCGCGCAGCCGCTGATGGCAGACTGGAACCGGCACGACGCCGAGACAGGCAAGGAAGATTGCCTCTTTCTCAATGTGGTGACCCCGGTTTGGCCCGCCAAGCAGCCCCTTCCGGTCATGCTCTGGCTTCATGGCGGCGGCAATGTGGGTGGCTCGGCTTCGAGCGCGTTCTACAATGACGGAACTCTGATCCGGCACGGCGTCCTGCTGGTCACCGTCAACTACCGTCTGGGCATCTTCGGCTTCTTTGCCCATCCCGCATTGAGCGCCGAATCCGCTCACCATGGCTCAGGAAACTACGGCCTCATGGATCAGATTCTGGCCCTGCGCTGGGTGCGCGAGAATATCGCGAACTTTGGCGGCGATCCCAGCAACATCACCATGTTTGGCAATTCCGCGGGCGCAATCGACACCGGGTTGTTGATGACCTCCAGCCTTTCCAAAGACCTCTTCCAGCGCGCCATTGCCGAAAGCGGCACATCGTTCGGTCATGCGCTGGCTCCGCTGGCCGCTGCCGAAAAGGCCGGTGAGGCGTTTGCCGCCAACCTCAAAGTTGCAACCGGCGAGGAGGGCGTGAAGCAACTGCGTCAACTCACCGCGCAGCAACTGCTGGCATCCAAATCCAGGCAGAGTCCGTACTCGCACTTCGGTCCGGATATCGACGGCTGGGTCATCGCCCGTCAACCGGCCTCGGTTTTTGCCGCCGGCCAAGGGGCCGCGATCCCCTTGCTCTTCGGCACCACGACGCGCGAGCTCGGAGCCGCAGCCTGGCGTATGCCCACGGCCCCGGATGCCTTGCGCAAGACCATCGCGGATACCTTCGGCGGGCTTGCTCCGCGGGCACTGGCGGCCTACGGGTTGGCCGAGGGCGCGCAGGCAAGCGACGACCCGCTCTACGGATCACCGGCAGACCAGTGGGCCGCCGATCTTATATTGCGTTGCCCGGCCACGGCCCAGGGAGGCTGGCACAACGCCGCCCATCATCCAACCTATGAATACGAGTTCGCCCACGCCATTCCCGGCCAGGAGGCACAGGGCGCCGTCCACGGCTCGGAACTTCCCTATATCTTCGGGTACTATCCCAAGTGGGGCAACATCGCCGGCAAGTTTGCCGACACGGACATCCAGCTCTCCGATCTGATGGAGAGCTATTGGACCAATTTCGCCAAGACCGGCAACCCCAACTCCGCGGGCCTGCCGGAGTGGCCCCAATTTGGCGTCGAAAGAAAGTACATTCGATTTCAGCAGGACGGCAAGGTGGTTCCGATGGCGAGCCTGCGCGACGGTCCGTGCGGAGTGTACAGGGATTCGCTCACAGCGCTAATAACTTACTAGACATTGATTGATAAGTCGCGGTATTCTCCTGCCACACAGGATAGTTGACCGGGGCGATCTCGATTTAACCTGCTAAGATGCACCTGCGAGCCTGCGGCCGCATGCCTCAAGCGTGTGCCAGGCTCAGTGCCGCGCCAGCCCCCAGGCGAGCGTGAACCAGGCGGCGACGAAGGCCAGGCCGCCCAGCGGGGTGACGGCGCCCAGGGTCCGCACCCCGGTCACGGCCAGCAAGTAGAGGCTGCCGCAAAACAGGAGGATGCCGGCGGCCAGGAGCCAGCAGACCCAGGCGGCGCGGGCGGGGCGGAGCAGGCCGGTTCGGGCGAGGATCGAAACCAGCAGCAGACCGAGCGCGTGGATGAAGTGGTAGGAGACGGCTCCCCTGTAAATGCCCATCGAGTAGGCGTCGAGGCGGTCGCGGAGGCCGTGCGCGCCGAAAGCGCCGAGGACAACCGCGAGGCCGAGCAAGACCGCAGCGGTGCTGCTCCAGTTCACGCGCTACCTCTCGATCTCCGCCGGGCGCCGCTCGCGCGACGAGCCGGGATTCCTGGTTGCCCCTCCGTTGAGCGGCGGGTCGCCGTACAGGATCCCGCGGCCATTGGTGCCGATATAGACGCGGCCGAAAACACGCGGGTCGCCGATGACGATGTTAGCATTCCCGTACTGGTGCAGATCGTCGTTGATGCGAACCCAGGTGGCGCCCTCATCGGTGGAGCGGAAGAAGGCCACCAGGCCGCTAATCTGGCCGTAGAGATAGAGCGCCGGGTAGCTGGCGCCGGTGGCAGCCATGCCAAAGCCCACGCTGTGAGCCTGCTGGACGCCTGAGATCGTTGCAAAGGTGCCGCCCGAATCCGTCGAGTGATAGAGGCCGCTATTGGATGCCAGCCACAGGTCGCCTTCGGCGGCGAACGACGCGACCAACGTTCCGCTCGCGGGCAGCGACGCGTTCGCCAGCGTGAACGTCGCGCCGCCGTCGGTGCTGCGGTAGAGGCCGCCGCCGTTGCTGACGAGGTAGAACTTCCTGGCGTTCAAGCGATCGGCCACCAAGGGGACGCCGGAGGGAGCGCCGACCGATGCGGTCCAGGTCGCGCCGTGGTTGGTAGAGAATGCGACCGCCGCGCCGCTGGGGGCCCAGACGAACGCTGTGCCGTCGGCCGAAACCGCGATAGAACCGTCCCCCTGGGTTGTGCCCGCGGGATTGGCGGCAAACGGAGTCCAGGTCAGACCGCCGTCGGTGGAGTAGGCGCCGAACTGATTCGCACTGTTGTGGCCGGTCCGCGCAACCACCAGCGGCGCGCTTTGGGCGAAGTCCAGGCCGGTGGTGTTCGTGAAGATGGGATTGCTCATCATGCCGGCGGACGGCGTCTTCGTCACGTCGAGGTGCGTGAATCCTCCGATGTCGCCGACTCCGCTCCATAGGCTCGCCGGGCCGCTGGGCGGGCTGGCGAGTTGGAGTACGGCGGTTTCCTCGACGCCCAGGGCTCCGATGGTCCAATTCACGGGCTGGCTCGAATCGGCCTGGGTGGCGCTGGAGGTGGACCAGATGGTGGCGCCGGTGCCGTAGAGCACGTGGTCGGGATTGAAGGGGTCGATGGCCAGCGAGCCGATCCACCATCCCGGCGAGGTGCTGACCTGAAGCGCGCCGACCCAGGGGGAAAGGGCGCTGTTCCAGGTGCCGCTGTCGCCGAGCTCCTCCCAGGTGCTGCCGCCGTTGAGGCTGCGGAATATGTCATCGTGCAGGTACCACAGGTCGAGAGTGCTGACCATGATGACGCCGGGGTGTTCGAGATCGACGGCGACGCAGCCGTAACCGTAAGTGCCGTTGGTCGCATAGGACGGCGGGGGCGGCGTGATGTTGCTCCACGTGCCGCCGAGGGTGGGCGTGCTGTTGGGAGGCGGTGTGTATTTCCACACTGCGCCGGTAGTGATGTTGTTGGGACCGACGTCGTTACCGTAGGAGAGTGGATACTGCCGTCGGGTCCGAGAGGACCGTGGCTCGGATAGAGGCCCGTGGGCTGGCCTGGTACGGGCTGCCAGGTCACGCCGGCGTCCGCGCTGCGATAGAGGTTGGTCACCGGGTCCGAAACGCCCACGTAGATGATCGGGGTGGCGCTGCCGGAGGCGCCGCTCGCCTTGATGAAATCCACGAAGACGACGCCGACGCCGTCTCCGCCGGTGTGCCCCGTGACCGGGAAGCTCGAAACCTGGCTCCAGTGGGCGCCGTGATCGGCGCTCTTCCAGAGGCCGTTGAGGCGGGAGCCGAAGTACACAACGCTGCCGAGGTTGGGGTCGACCGCAAGGCGCTCGCCGGCGTGGCGGCCGTTGTCATTGCTGCCCAGCGGGATGGGTATGGGCACGGTCTGGAACGTGTTGCCCTGATCGGTGGACACCAGGATAGCGCCGTTTCCGGCCGATTCGGCGTAAGTTCCGACGGCCAGGTAGAGGCGGGTGGGATCCGCCGGGTCGAGACCGATGCTCTCCACCCCGATATTGTTCTGCTCGGACGCGCCGATCCAATCGAGCAGGGGTATCCACGCGCTGGTGGCGGGGTTCCAGCGATACGCCCCGCCGATGTCGGTGCGGGCATAAACGAGGTTGGACTGGGTGGAGTGGAAGACAATCCCATCGACGAAGCCGCCGGCTACGATCTGGACGTTGTTCCAGATGTAGGCCGTCGTCGCGAGCGGCGTGATGGTGTACGCAGCCGTACTGACGGCGCTGTTGGTGTACCCGCTGGCGGTGGCCATGGCGTTGACCGTCTCGGTGGAGGAAACCGGGATCGGCGCGCTGTAGACGGCGGAGGAGGTAGTCGGCGTGGTGCCGTCCGTGGTGTAGTAGATCGTCGCGCCGGGCGTGGAGTCCGCGACGGTCACGCTTTGGGCGGTAACGTAGGTGCCTGCGGGCACGCTGAACACTGGTATCGCAACCTGCGGAACGGGCGTAGGAGTAGGAGGCGGGGGAGGGGAGCCGCCCGATCCGCCGCCGCAGCCAGCGTTGAGAGCGAGCAGCGCGATTAGTGCCAGAAAAAGGAGGTTTTTATGCATTGTGGAATCGTTTTCAGAAGCTATCCTAGCACGGGCGGTGCGCGTTATCCTGCGAGTGATGCAGGTCGATTTGGGGGACGCTGCCCTGATCCAGATCGTGGACGCCGCGCTGGCGGAAGCCGCGAGGCGGAGCGGGCCGTGGCTGGTGTGCCGGCCGGGATGCACGCAGTGCTGTCTGGGGCCGTTTGAGATCAACCAGCTCGATGCACGCCGGCTGCGGCAGGGTCTGAACGCTCTAGAGGGATCGGATCCGGAACGGGCGGTGCGGGTGCGTGAGCGAGCCCGGGCCTACGCCGGCGGCGATGACGAACCGTGTCCCGCGCTGGACCCTGCAACCGGCCGTTGCGATCTGTATGCAGCGCGTCCCCTGACCTGCCGCACATTCGGCCCGCCGGTCCGGTGCGGCGACGATGCCGTAGGCGTCTGCGAGCTGTGCTTCAAGGGCGCGACGGACGACGAAATCGCCGCCTGCGAAGTCGAGATCGACCCCGAGGGGATGGAAACGGATCTGGTGGCGGAGGCGGAGGCGGAGGCGGCCGGGGGCGGGCGGGGAATGACCACGGTGGCCTTAGCGCTGGCATCCTGAAGGCCGCCCGCGCATCTAACCATGTGATACCCTGCGGTCAAGACGGGAGGGGTGCAGCCATGGGCCGGCGTGTGTTGTCCATCGCGGTAGTGGCGGTCGCAATCTGCGGGGCGCTGGGCGCGCAAGGGTTCGGCAAGACCAAGAAGAAGGTCACGCTGCTGCGCAAACTTCCGCCCATCGTGTCGCTGCCGTCCGGCACGCTGGATGTCAAGGTGAGCGCAGCGAATGCGCGCTATGCCGAGGTGACCGCGCCGCTGGCGGCAACGAACGAGACAGCGCTGATCCAGGGCGACACGGCGCACCTTTCCATCGATAAGGAGCACCCCTCGTCGATCATTGCGTGCACGATCACGGACTTCTCGATTCCCCCCGCCCGGCAGATTACGCGGAACTCGCTGGTGCCAGCCAAGAACGGCGGCAAGCCGCAGGTGTACTACGAGGTGACGGGCACGCTGGTGGTGGCGTACCAGGCGAAAACCTCGCGCGGCAAGGTGCTCGACTCCCTCAATGTGACCGCGAAGTTCGCAGAAGAGTACGACCAGCAGGGCGACCAGACTTCCCACAAGTCGCTCGGCGCGATGGTGAAGGCGCCGATACACAAGGTGTTGCCGGGGAAGTCGGTGGAAGAGGACGGGCCGCCGACGGTTGACAGCGTCCGCCAGACGCTCATCGAACGGGCGGCGGGACAGATTGCCGAACGGCTGGTGAATACCGAACAGCGGGTGCCGGTGCTTCTGGCGCGCGGCGAACTGGACGATGCCAATCGTTTCGCGGAGGCGGGGCTGTGGGCCAAGATGCTCGAAGCGCTGGAGACCATGCATCCGCTGGAGCCGGAGGAGGACGCTTACCGGATCTACAACATCGGCGTGGCTTACGAAGCAATGGCGTATCACGCCGAGGATTCCAAGACGGCGCGCAAGTTCTTCGACGAAGCGGCCATCAACTACGGCCGGGCGGTGGATGCGCGGCCCTCCGAGAAATACTTTCTCGAGCCGCAGAACCGCATACGCACGGCCATCGCTCACTACCGGAAGCTGGCCGAGATCGAGGCGGCGCACAATTCCGGGCCGCCCGCGGCGGCGCCGTCCGGAGCGCTGACCAACGATCAGGTGGTGCAGATGTCCAAGGCCGGACTCAGCGAGGACAACATCCTGGCGACGATTCGGGAGGCGCGCCGCGCCAGCTTCGATCTGAGCGTGGACGCCCAGGTTCACCTGGCGCAGGAGGGCGTCAGTAACCGCGTGATTGCGGCCATGCGGGATAAGTCGCGGGCTGCGCCGGTCCGGAGAGCGGCCCACACCACCGCGAGCGCGCAGGCCAGCAAGCCATGACGCGCGTTCGAGCGGGCCGACAGGCCAGAGGCCTGTCCCACTTCGCGATCGCGCTGCTGATTGCCGCGCCGTCGGCGCGCGCAGAGGAGATGTGCGGCGCGGCCAAGGACATGGTGGTGCGTGCGCTGGAGCGCATCGGTCCTGCTAACACTTCCTCCGATTTGGAGGACGCGCTGCAACTGCTGAAGCACTCGAGCGAGGAATGCCCCGAGCTGGGCGACGCGTGGTATTACCGCTCTCTGTTCGAGCGCAAACTGGGGCGCGAGCCACAGGCCGGCTACGCCTTGCGCAAAGCGAAGTTCGTGGGCTCGGAGGCGCTCGATCAGGGGGCCGATCCGTTTACGCCGTCCACCAGGCCCGAGCCGGGCGAGCGCTTCACGCCAGGGGTGCGGTCGAAGTGGGCGGTGGTGATCGGCGTCAGCCAGTTCCGCGACCGCCGGCTGAAGCTGCTTCCTTACACCACCAAAGACGCCCAGGACTTTGCCGCGGTGCTGTCCGACGGCCGGTACGGGCGCTTCGCGCCGGATCACGTTCACCTGATCACCGACGAGAACGCGACCACGGTGAGAATCAAGACCGAGCTAAACTGGCTGGCGCGCACGGCCGCGCCGGACGATCTGGCGGTGGTCTATCTGGCGACGCACGGTTCGAAACGCGAGAAGGATATCGCCGGGGTGAATTACATTCTGACCTACGACACGGACGTATCAAGCCCCGACACGCTGTACGCGACGGCGCTGCCTATGGTGGAGGTGGCGGACGTGGTGCGCACTCGCATGAAGGCGCGCAAGGCGGCGGTGTTTCTGGATGTGTGCCACAGCGAAGGGGCGATGGCGGCCTCGGGCGCGGCCGGTCTGGCAGCGGCTGCCTCCCCGGCGACGCTCGACCGCATCCGGCAGGGAGTGGGGCGGGTGATCATTTCGTCGAGCAAGGTGGACGAGGTTTCGTGGGAAAGCGAGCGGTTCAAGAACGGCTACTTCACGTACTACCTCATTCAGGCGCTCAAACAGGGGGCGGCCAGCGTGCCGTTGACCAAGATCTACGAGTCCGTGCGCGAGCGGGTCTATGCCACGGCCCAGGCGGAGAGGAAGGTGGGACAGACGCCGGTGATGAGCGCCAGCGACACCGGCGGGGACCTGATTATTGGGATCGCGCCCGAGGCGGCGATGCTGTTCACACGGCCGGAGGCGGGGCTTCTTGCTCCGCGAGCTGCCGCCGCAGTTTCAGCAGTTCCTCGTGATCCCTTCTGAGCCTCTCCAGCTCCTCGCGCTGCTCGGCGGCGTAGTCGTGGAGCTGGTGGATCAACATCCCCAACATGAGCGGAACGAAGCTCACCCAATAGGCTAAGGAACTGAAGGTGAGCCAGCTCGCCGCCAGGGCCAGCGGTAGCAGGCCGACCAGACCGATGAAGAAGGCGGGCCCGAGGTGCAGCCGGAAGAAGAGGAACACCAGCAGAGTCCCGAAGGCGATATCGAAAGCGGCCGACACCAGGAAGCTGCCCTCGCCAATCCCGCCGCCGGAGAGATTCGATTGCGCGGCGTGAGCGACCAGCTCGACGCCGGCCATCTCGCCACGGGCGGTGATATAGGTGTCGCGACCGGCCGCGTAGTCTCCGCCCAGCATGACAATCTTGTGGCCCAATACCCGGCTCCAGGCCTGAGGATCGGGAGGACCAAGGAATTGCCCGGCCTGCACGATGGGGAAGGCGTAACGGTCGCCGGCAAAGTTGAAGAAGATGTCGCCGGAGCGTTCTTTGGCCTGGATGTTGTAACGGCGGGTGGCGTTCCAGGAGAGGGAAGGCAGCGTGCCCGCCGAGGTCTCGAGCTGCTGCCGGTAGCGCCTCACCACGCCGTCGGAATCGACGGGGAAAACGGGCACGCCCATGCGGCTGGCGTCGATCATTGTGCCCGCGGCGACCGGCTCGAGCGCGGGCAGGTAGCCGTTTTCCGGCTGCTCGCTCCGCGGCGGACGCTTCGGCACGCGGGCCCAGAGGAGGTCCGGCCAGGCGGTGACGCCGAGGGAGGCCAGCTTGCGGAAGGAGTCGTCGGAGGTGTCGATATCGAGCACGATCAGCGCGGGATGGGCGCTATGAATGGCCGCGAGCAGCGCGGCCAGACGATCGGCATCGAGCGGGCTGCGCGACTGGAATAGGAGCTCGTAGTCGTCGTCGGTGATCTCGACCACTACGATGTCGTCCGAGTAGCGGGGCGCGTTGAAGCGCACGAAGGTGTCCAGGCCCGCCATCTCCCAGGAGTGTGTGCAGCCCTGCTGCTCGAGGAGGAACATCAGCCCCGTGATGAGGAGGACGGCGCGCAGTCCATGGCGCAGGTAGTGCTTCCAAAACCCTATGTGGCGGACGCGCAGCCAGCGGTGCGGCTTGTGCGGGCCCCGGCGCGGCATGGGCTTACCTCAGCTCCGCGGCCAGCGAGCGCAGGTAGGCGCGTAGGATCGGGCGGGCGGCGTCCGGGTCCATCTCCTGTGCCCAGGCGGCGGTGGCTTGGGCGGCCTGTTCGAAGTCGGCGGAAAGGCGGGCGTGGAGTTGGGGCGTCGCCAGGAGAATCCAGCTCTCGGTTCCGGACGGCTCGCCCGTCGCGCTGACCAGCAGCAGCTTGTAGAGGCCCGGTGCGGCGCGCGGGGCGGGCACCTTGGCGGGCGAGCCGGGCGCCCACTGGAGAGGCACGACCCTTCCAGCCGCATCGGGCGCTTCGATGGGCTGGAGCCGCACGTAGTAGGAGCCGGCGTCGAGGCCCGGCAGGGCGGGACTGAGGTCGGTCTCGCCACCATCGAGGCGCGCGACGGCTTCCCGCAGCTCCTGGCCCCACTCGCGGCTCACGGCGGCGATATATACGTCGCCGTGGCCGCGAATCAGCGGCATGACCGCCTCCTTGAGGCGAGCCCAAAGGGGCGGATCCTCGACCAGCTTGTTCTCTTCCCGAAACAGGTACTCGCAAGGCAGCCGGTCGCAACGCTCGAAGAAGCGATAGGATCGATCGCCGGTATGGGAGGCGACCAGGATCGAGCCTCCGCGTGTGCTGCCGTCGATGCGGTCGTCCGGCGACACCGGCGATCCGAATCTGAGCGGGTGGGTGTTCCCCAGGGATTTTGGGCTGGCAGTCCAATCGCCGACGATCCCGACCACGGTCGGCGGGAGGTCCCGGGGGCCGATTTGCTGGGGGTTGACGCAGGACGGACAGGCCAGGAACAGGAACAGCGGGCCCAGATGTCGCACGGTTGCCTTGATTATAGCCCTGGATCAGTCCGCCCAGGGATTGACGATGCGAACGCCGCAACGCTCGAAGTCGGCGGTGTTGCGAGTCGCCACCGTGGCCCGCCGCGAGCGAGCTATGGAGGCTATCATGGCATCGAACTGCGAGATCGGGCGCCCCGCCGCGTCGCGTCCGGCGACGATCGGAGGAAAGAGCCGGGCGGCTTCCTCGTCGAACGGGAGGATGCGGCCGGCGAACTCTTCCGCAAAGACCTTGTCGACGGCGGCGGCCAGGCGCGACCGGCGCTTGCCGGCTGGCAGGACCTCGATCCCGTACAGCACCTCTGCCAGCGTGATTGTGGTGATGTAGACGGCCACCGGTTCCTGCGACGCCAACCAGCGCAAGACCTGGCTGGAAGGCTGCGGCCGGAGCGCCTCCGAGAGCACGTTGGTATCGAGGACGATCATCGGCCGAGGTGGGGAGGCCTGCGAACGGGCGCACGGGCGGGAAGCGCGAGATCGATGCCGCCGAGCGGGACGACGTGGCGCCGGATCGAATCCGCCAGATTGGCGCCCCGCCCCGGTTCCGCGGCGAGTCCAGCCTTCAGGATTTCCCTAGCCTCTTGTTCCATCGAGCGGCCGTGGTGGGCCGCCCGTACGCGGAGCCGCGTTTTGAGCCCGTCATCCAGGCTTCGTATCGTAATGCTCGCCATGCATCAATGATAGCACTGCAAGCAGTGATCGCATCGTGGGGCCGGCCTGTTCGAGCCGGCGGCGCCGCGTGCCCCGGGCCTTCCCTTGGCAGGCGGCTGAAAGCGGGGTAGAGTAGTGGTATGCAGCGCAACGTGCCTTCCGTATCACGGCCCGGGCTGTTCGGTTCCGACTGATTCCTCCCGCAGGACCCGCCTGTTTTCGTTTCTCAAGACAATTTGATTGGTAGGAGGGTTCCCATGCAGGCGAAAGGTGAAGCCGTCCGCCCGGATCTTCCCGAGATACGCACTTCGCTGCCCGGCCCCCGTGCGCGCGCCGTGATCGAGCGGGACCAAGCGGTTCTTTCGCCGTCGTACACGCGCAGCTACCCGCTGGTTGCGGGCAGGGCCGAAGGCGCCATCGTCGAAGACGTGGACGGGAATCGTTTCCTGGATTTCAGCGCTGGGATCGCGGTGGTGTCTACCGGGCACTGCCACCCGCGCGTGGTTGCGGCGATTCAGAAGCAGGCGGCCCGGCTGATCCACATGTCGGGCACCGATTTCTATTACGAGAACATGGTGAGGCTGGCCGAGCGGCTGGCGGCGACGCTGCCCGGCGAGCGGCGGGTCTACTTCGGCAACTCCGGCGCGGAGGCGATCGAGGCGGCTATGAAGCTGGCGCGCTACGCCACGCACCGGCAGAAGTTCATCGCGTTTCTCGGCGCCTTCCACGGGCGCACGCTGGGCGCGCTGTCGCTGACGGCCAGCAAGGCGGTCCAGCGGCGGGGCTTCGGGCCGTTGATTCCGGGCGTCCATCACGTGCCCTATCCCGACACCTACCGCCACGGCGATGGGGCGGGCCGGGCGTCGATCGAGGCCATCGAGCGGCTGTTCCGCACCATCGTTCCGCCCGAGGAAGTGGCGGCCATTGTCGTCGAGCCGGTGCAGGGCGAGGGCGGCTACCTGGTGCCGCCGAAGGGCTTTCTCGAAGAGCTGGCGCGGATCGCGAAAGCGCACGGCATCCTGCTGGTGTTCGACGAGGTGCAGTGCGGCATGGGCCGCACCGGCAAGCTGTGGGCCTGGGAGCATTGCGGAGTGGCGCCGGACATTCTGACCAGCGCCAAGGGCATTGCCAGCGGCCTGCCGCTCGGCGCGATGATTGCGCGGGCGGACCTGATGCAGTGGAAGCCGGGCGCGCAGGCTTCGACTTTCGGCGGCAATCCGGTGGCCGTAGCGGCGGCGCTCGAGACCCTGGACCTTCTGGAAGAGGGCCTCATCGACAACGCGGCCCGCGTGGGCGCCCACATGATGGAGCGCCTGGCGGGGTGGCCGGCACGAATCGCCAGCGTGGGCGACGTGCGCGGGGTGGGCCTCATGATCGCCATCGAGCTGGTCCGCGACCGCGGGACCAAGGAGCGGGCGCAGGATCTGCGCGACGCCGTCGTGGAGCGGGTTTTCGAGCGCGGCCTGCTGGTGTTGGGCGCGGGTGAGAACGCCATCCGGCTGTGCCCGCCGCTGGTGATTACGCGCGAGCAGGCGGATTTCGCGATGGACGTGCTCGAGGAGGCCTGCACAGCCGTCCTGGCCTGAGGCTGGGGGCCCGGTTCGGACCTTCGGGAGGGGGGTAGCCGCCCGGCACCCCCGTCCCGTTGAGCCCCTCAAAACAACCGTACAACCATGGAAGCAAGCAGTTTGACTGGCATTCGATGTGCCAGTCCCCGCCTTCCCCTTATAATCCCTTTTGGCTGTTTACGGCCCGTTCGTCCGGGAGGACTCCTAACTTGAGTACGCAGACGTTCTCGCCCACGACCAGCAAAGACTTCAAGATCGTTCAACCCGAGACTACGTTCAGCGGTTCCCGCATCGAACCGGTTCAGCGCGGGTTGCCCAAGATCACCCAGTCGCTGTGCCCGGAGTGCATCCGCGTCATCGAAGCGCGCGTGTTCGACGAGGACGGCCGGGTGATGATGGAAAAGACCTGCCCGCAGCACGGCTTCTTCCGCGACTGCGTGTTCTCCGACACCCGCCTGTACCTCAGGATGGAGAACTGGAGCTTCGGCGACAACCGGGGCGTGAGCAATCCGGCGATTCCGAACGCGACCCGGTGCCCGGACCAGTGCGGGCTGTGCTCGATGCACACCAGCCATACCGTCCTCAGCAACGTGGACCTGACCAACCGCTGCAACCTGACCTGCCCGGTCTGCTTCGCCAACGCCAACGCGGCCGGCTATCTCTATGAGCCGAGCCTGGAGCAGGTGCGGCGCATGCTCGAAGCGCTGCGGGCCGAGGCACCGGTGGCCAACCGCATCGTGCAGTTCTCGGGCGGCGAGCCCACCATCTACCCGCACTTCTTCGAAGCCCTGCGCATGGCCAAGGATATGGGCTTCTCGCATCTGCAGGCCGCCACCAACGGCATCATGTTCACCGACCTCGAGTTCGCCATGCAGGCGAAAGAGGCCGGGCTGCACACACTGTATCTACAGTTCGACGGCGTGTGCGAGGACACCTACCGGCGCGTGCGCGGCGAGTCGCTGCTCGACAAGAAGCTGCTGGCCATCGAGAACGTGCGCAAGGCGGGGATGAAGATCTGCTTCGTGCCCACCATCGTCAAGGGGTTCAACGACAACCAGATCGGCGACATCGTGCGGCTGGCGCTCGAGAACATCGACGTGGTCAGCGCGATCAGCTTCCAGCCGGTGGCCTTCACGGGCCGGATCTCGCGGCACGAGCTCGAAGAGAAGCGCTTCACCATGTCCGACGTGGCGCGCTGCGTACAGGACCAGACCGGCGTCTGCGACATGTACGAGGACTGGTTCCCGCTCTCCTGCGTGGCGCCGTTCTCGCGGTTCGTGGGGGCGCTGCGCGGCGAGCAGATTCCGACCCTGAGCCCGAATCCGCACTGCTCCATCGGCACCTACATGTTCGTGGACCAGAACAAGAAGGCCACGCCGGTCACGAAGTTCGTCGATATCGGCGGCTTCATGCAGGACCTGGACATGTTGGCGCGCAAGACCGGCCGGCAGTCGTTCAAGTTCTGGTCCAAGGTCAAGACCTGGCATTCGATCCGCCGGCATTTCCACGAGGATCGCGCGCCCGAGGGCCTGACTTTCACCAAGTTCGTGGAGACGCTGCAGGGGCTGACGGATAAGGAGTACGGCCGCGGCAAGGGCGAGGAGTTGGGCTACACCTACAAGACGCTGATGGTGGCCGGCATGCACTTCATGGATGTCTACAACTACGACATCGAGCGCGTGAAGCGATGCGTGATCCACTATGCCGCGCCCAACGGCCTGATCTATCCGTTCTGCGCTTACAACTCGGGACCCACTTACCGGGAGAAGATCGAGCGCAAGTACTCCATGCCGTTCGAGAAGCAGCTCGAAGGGCTGGGCGCCGAGGGTAAGGATTCCCTGGTAAGCATCGGCTGAGGCCGGTGGCGGGCAGGCCAAAGTCGAGCGACAAGCTGAAGCTTGTTCTACCTGGCGGGAACCGGAATCTCGTCAGGCTTCGGCGCGGCGGCCATGGTTGCCGGGGCATCCGAGGCGGGCTGATCGGCTGTTACCGCGGGCTGTTCCGGAGGCCGCGGTGGAGCGGCCACGACCGGAGGGGCGCTTTCGACCGCTGGCGCCTCGGCGGCCAGCTCAGGTCTGTTGCCAGCCAAGAGGCGAACGGTCGCGACCGCCGGGTCCGGACCCGCTCCGAATAGCTCCAGGCGGAACGAGACGTCCGTGGTCGCCGGCGAATACACCACGCCCGCGCTGACGAGCTGTTCGCGGTTCAGCGACAGCTCTTTCTCGAAATTGCCGTCTTTGATGAGCAGGGTTCCGCGTTTTGCCGCCAGAACGACAGGCGAGTTGGCGTCCCATGTGACGCGAAAATCGGTCCCCGCCCGTTGGAGTTCGAGAGAGAAATCCGCAGGCAACGAAGCCGTAGTAGCGCTCCGGCCGGTCCACGCCGGGAAAAAGTGCCAGAACGCGGCTGCCCCTAGCAGGGCAACAAACACGATTGGAACCGCCCAGATCCATCGATTCCGGGAACTTGCATGCTGGGGAGCGCGAGCTGCCAGGTTTCCCCACACGGTCGATTGATGTGCCATATTGTCCCCACTTATTCGCAGGGCTGATGGAATTATAAGTCCTCCGATCATAGAAGCAAGGTTCAATCTTGTCTGAACTTTGCGTGAATTAGGCCTGAACTTGGCAGGCGGCTAGCCCCCGCACTCGTATGGGCGCGACCCACGTGGGGAGGGATGAGTCCCCTCGTCTGCGACGCGAAAGCGCCCTACAAGCCTCGGCCTGACAATTGAGGCCGCCGATGGCCTAGTACCTTCGGATTGCCAGCCTCCGCACGCACCACGGGTGCAGGCTGGTGCGGGCCGTCTTGGAGGCGGAAGGTCTCGCTCACGGCGATTCCGCTGCCCGCGAGTTGAAGCCCGAAAGTGACTTCATTGCCTGACGGCGAGTAGGCGATACTAGCCGCACGGAGTTGCGTTGGATCGAGATGCAGCTCCTTACGGATGGCGCCGTCGGTGATGCGCGGGACGCCGTAGGGAGCGGCGGCTACTGCGGGCGCGGCGGGGTCCCAGCCGACCTCCAGGTAGCTGCCGTTTCGCACGACGCGAAGGGCGGGGGCCGCATCCGCCTAGGCGCTCGCCGCGGTACCCTCAGTCTGGCGTACTAGGCGGTGCTCGGTGCCCCACACCCCTATCAGAGTCAGGGCAGCGGCCGCTGTTGCGAGGCGTCTCGCCCCCATCCGGTGCACGGGTTGGGATGGCGGCACGGTTGCGAAGTCCGGAGCGCGGAGTGCGGAAGCACGGAAAGGGAACTCGAGATACGTCGAATGGCGGTGGATCCCTCTGTAGGCCCTCTCCGTGCGCCCTTATTGTAGCGCGAAGAACCGCTACCGAGTCTGGCTCAGCACCTCGACGCCGCGGGGCGGCAGATCGAAGGCCTCGACCGCGGGGCCGCCGCCGAGCAGGGGCTGCATGGGCACCGAGAGCGCGATGTGCTGCGCCTCGCGGGTGTGGTTGATGACGATATAGACGCGCCTGCCCGGTGCGGCGCGGCGGCACACCTCGACGCCATCCGGTACGGGCCCGAAGGCCGGCATGACGCCGGTCGAGCGCAGCATCCATTGGGCGGCTGCGCGCATGAGGCCGTCGTCCAGCCAGGCGGCGATATAAGTGATGCGCCCTTTGCCGACTTGGCGCGTGACAACGGCCGGCTGTCCATCCAGCCATCCGTTGCTCGCGCCGTAGGTGAGGAGCGTCTCGACATCCGCCGCGCCCGGCTTTAGTTGCTCGGCCCACAGGGTGGCATGGCCGGATCCCCAGACGCCGCTAAGCGGGACGCTCCGCTCGAGCGCGTACCACTGCTCCACGCGGGTGCCCAGGAGCGGCACCAGCGGTCCCGGCTGCCGCTCCGTCTGGAGCGCGTTGTACTCGTCCTTCATTCCCGAGCGCGGCCCGAGCACCAGGTGGCCGCCCTGCTGGACGTATTCGATCAGCTTCCGGGCGAGGCTATCGGGCAGCACATTCAGTCCCGGCGCCACCACCAGGCGGTAGTTTCCGAGCGGCGCATCGGGACCGATGACATCCATCTGCTGCGCCAGTTGCCGCAGCGGGCGGTAATAGCTCGAGAGCAGCTCCACCGGATCGAACTCATGGTTGTGGCGCTGGAAATCGATGGCCCAGCGGCTGTCGTAGCAGTGCAGGATCGCGATCCGGGAATCCGGACTGGTGGCCGCCAACGCCGGGCCGGCCTTCTCGAATTCCTTGCCGATTTGCGCCACCTCGTCGTAGAGCGGAACGGGCGTGCCGTCGGCGCCGACCAGCGTTCCGTGATACTGCTCCTGCCCGCCGAGCGCGCTGCGCCATTGCCAGTAGCTGACGGTGTCCGCGCCGTGCCCGATGGCGTGCCAGGCCATCTGCCGCACCTCGCCGCGGTCGAGGGCGTTGTTGACGGGCGACCAGTTCACGAAGCCCGGCTGCGTCTCCATCACCCAGAAGTTCTTGCGCTTGAACCCGCGCGTGAGGTCGTGGACGATGCCGTTGCGCAGCGGGTCCAGGTGGCCGCTGCCGATGTAGTCGTCCCAGGAAGCCAGGTCCAGCTCTTCGCTCAGCGCGTAGTGATCGAAGACGTCGTACCAGCCCATGAAGTTGGAGGTGATGAACTGGCGGGGATCGCTGTGGGCGCGGATGGCCTCGACCTGGACGTGCTGGTAATCCTTGAACGTGTCGGTGATGAAACGTTTGAACTCGAGCAGCAGGCCGGGATTCATGCCCGGGGTGCCGAGCGGGATCTGGCTCCAGTCGCTGTACGTCTGGCTCCAATAGGAAGTGGTCCAGTGATCATTCAGGTTTTCAAGAGTCTTGAACTTGGTCCGCAGCCAGTCCTGGAACTGCTGGCGCGCCACGTCGTCCCAGGAGAGAGAGCCGTACTCGTTATCGATCTGCCAGCCGAGGACGTTGGGATTGTGGCCGAACCGCGTGGCCATCCGCTCGGCGATGCGGCGACAGAACTGCCGGTAGGGCGGGCTGAAGGGCGAGGCCTGCGCGCGGGCGCCGTGAGTGGCCTTCCGGCCGTCGCTTTCGGTCTTGAGGGTGTCGGGATACTTCTGAGTTAGCCAGGCCGGAGGGGCGGCGGTGGGGGTTCCGAGGACGACGTAGATGCCGCGTTTGGCGGCGAGCGAAACGGCGCGGTCGAGCCAGTCAAGGTCGAAGCGGCCTTCTTCGGGCTCCATGCGGCTCCAGGCGAATTCGCCCACCCGCACCATGTGGATTCCCGCAGCCTGCATGAGCTTGAGGTCGTCGTCCCAGCGGGACTCGGGCCATTGTTCGGGATACCAGGCGGTCCCGAGCAGCAGGGCGGGGGGCTTGGCGGGAGCGGCTTGGGGCGCGGCGCCGGGCGCGAGCATCAGCGCGGACAAACCCACTGCCAGCATTCCATGTCTTAGAGTCACGGCTCCTCCTCGGATTTCAGGACCAGGATGCCACAAACGATGTGCAACCGGGCGGTGGGCTGCGGCGTCGAACTGCCGGACCTACCGCATGGAAACTAGCGCGGCGGGGAGATGCGGTGACAGATACAGGTGTGTAACATATGACATCAAACCGATTTACTTCGCTGTTACTTCTCGTCTCGACGTCTATGTACTCGGCGCAAGACCCTCCACATACATCCGGGTGGGTGGTGATACCCGTTCCCGATTACCAGGCGCTGCGTGACAAAGCATTTCCTGCCGAGCCGCAGCCCGAACCGCCGCCAGTGGAGGCCACGCTGACACGGGTGGAGTACGACCTGCGCGTTCCCAATGGCGAGCTGGCAGAAGGCCAGGCCCGCCTGACGGTGGACGTTCTGAAGGACGGATGGGTGCGGGTGCCGATTCCTTCCGGTCTCATGGTTCGCGAGGCCAGGCTCGATGGACGGCTCGTAGCGCTGACTTCCGGAAGCGAGGGCAAGAGCAACGGCCAGTCGGTGCTGCTTTCGAAGCGTGGCCGCGCGCTATTGCAGCTAGAGGTCGGGTTTCGGATCGCATCCACTCCCGGCGAGGAAACGCTCACGCTGCCCCCCGGCTGGTCGGGCGTCACCCGAGCGTCGGTCACTCTGCCCCGGCAGGACCTGGAGATGAAGCTCGCGGGCGGCTTCCTGTCGAGTAAGTCGGAGTCCGCGGCGGAGACTAAGTGGGTGGCTTACGGTCACGGAGCCGAGCCGCTGGTCTTCACCTGGCGGAAGAAGATAGAGGACCACCGTAACGCCCTGCCATTGCGGCTTCGCGGAACGCTTACCGAACTGCTCGGTCTGGGCGAGGACTCGACCTCGATCTACACCGAGGTGAAGGTGGATGTGGTTCAGGGCGAGGCGCGCGAAGTGAGAATTCAGTTGCCGGACAAGGTGACTGTCAACCAGGTTCTGGGCGCCACCGTCGCCGATTGGGAGACGAAAGCGGGCGAACTCAGCGTGACTTTCCTGGAGCCCGTGCAGCAGACGGCTGGGTTCACCGTATCCGGCGAGGCGCGCCTGGCTCGCGACGGAGCGATCGAGATCCCGCTGCTGCGCCTGCTCGACACGGAGCGCGACGGCGGCGGGGTGGCCGTCGAGGTTCTGGGGGCGGGTGAGATCAAAGACTTCAAGTCGCAGGGCCTCGAGAAAACGGACGCCAGCGAACTGAGTGCGACGGTCGCCGGCCGCGAGTCCCCATCCCTGGCCGCTTTCCGGTTCCGGCCGGGCGCGGCGGCGGCGCGGTCGCTGAACGTGAACGTGGCCCGCTACGAGCAGCAGGCGGTTCTGACGGCCAACGTCGAGGAAGCGCGCTATCGCGTCCTGATGACGAGCGAAGGGAGGACGCTGGTGGAGGCGCGGTACGCCGTGCGGAACAACCAGAGGAACTTCGTCAAGATCGCGCTCCCGGCCGGCGCGGAGGTTTGGAGCGCTTCGCGATCGGGCAGCCCGGTGCGGCCGGGCCAGGCGCCCGATGGCGGGCTGCTGTTCCCGCTCGCCAAGGCGCACACCGGAGAAGAAGCGCCGGCCTTCGCAGTCGAGGTCTTGTATCTGAGCAAGAGCGCCGCGTGGGACGACAAGGGGCAGGCCAAGCTGGTTCTTCCGGCGCTGGATCTGCCGATATCGCGGACGGGGGTTGCGCTGTATTACCCGTCCGTGTTTCGGGTGACGCCGGAACCGGGCTCGTTCCGCGGGCAGGTTTACGTCGAGCCGTCCTCGCCGGTTCTGAAAGGGTCCGGGGTTCGGGCACCGGCGGACGAAACGAGCGGTTCTGCGGTGAGTCAGGCCTGGCGGCCGGATTCGGCGGCGCAGGCGGCCCTTCAGTCCCTGGCGTCGAGCTACCGGGCGCACTCCGAAGGCCGAAAGACGGCGGCGGCCCTGCCCGCCGGAATTGCGTTCCCCGTGGTGGGTCCGTCTGTGTTCTTGGTTTCGGAGCTGACCGGAGAGGGCCAGAGTCCCAGCATTGACCTCAGCTATCAGAAGGAGAAAAACGGAGGTGTGAAATGAAGAGCAGCCTGCTCGTTCTGATGTTGGCCGTTCCGGCCGCAGTCCTGGCGCAACTTCCGCCTTCGGGGAGCGTCGCCGTGCCGCTGGAGGAATACAACAAGCTGGTGGAGTTGGCCGAGAAGCCGGTCAAGCAGCCGGAGGCGCCGCCCGTTCCTTACACTCTCAATCGCGCCGAGCTGAGACTACGTGTCGCCGAAGAATCCGTCTCCGGGACCATCCAGTTGGAGGGCGAGGTTTTCGGCAAGGGCGCCATCAAGGTGCCGCTGATCTCCGGGATGACCGTGGTGGATGCGCAGGCGCAGGGCCGGCCGCTGCCGCTGCTCCAGCAAGCCGACGGGACGCACACCGCCGTTCTGAGCGGGCCGGGCGAGTTTGCGGTCACGCTCGAGGCCGGAATCCAGTTGAACATCGAGCCCGGTCGCGCGTCCTTCAGGCTGCCGGTTCCGTGGGCGGGCGCCGTGAGGCTTGCGCTGGTGGTCCCCGGCGACAACACCAATGTGGGAATCTACCCCGGCCTCGTGACGAGCCGGGCATCGAGCGACGGCCAGACTACGGTGGAGGCCACGCTCGTGCCGGGGCAGACGTCCACCATCGGATGGACGACGCGCGAAAACGCCGCGCCGGTGGTTCCGCGCGAGGTGCGCTTCCTCTCCGACGTGAAGACGCTGGCGTCGGTGAGCGACGGGCAGCTCGGGATCGCGGCCCTGGCTGATATCACGGTGGTGCAGGGCGAGCCGGCGCAGTTCGAGCTGGCAGTCCCCGCCGGATACGAGGTAACGGACGCCACGGGGCCGTCGCTCGAATCGAGCGAGGTGGAGGCCGGCGTTTTGGTCCTGAAGGTCGCGCGCGCGGCGCAGCGCAGCCACCAGTTCCTGGTCTCGATGGAGAGATCGATCGAAGCTCCCAAGGCGGAGGTCCCCATCCTGAGCTTCAAAGGTGCGCAGCGCGAGACCGGCGAGATGCTGGTGGCGAGCGAAGGGACCATGGAGCTTACGGCGAAGGAGAGCGGAGGGCTGAAGCGGATGGACCTGAAGGAGGTCAACCCTTCGCTGCGCTCGCTCGCCCAGTATCCGCTCCAGGCAGCGTTTCGCTACCACCGGCAGCCAGCGGAGCCGGTTGGGCTGGCGCTCGAATGGGTGCGCTTCCCGGATAGCAGCGTGCTGGCCGCAGTGGCGCAGCGCGCGGTAGTGACTACGCTGGTGACCTCCGAAGGCAGGTCGCTCACGGAGGTCAGGCTCGTGGTGAGCAACCAGGCGCAGCCGTTCTTGAAGGTCGCGCTGCCGCCGGGCGCCAGCATTCTCTCCGCCGATGTCGCGGGGGAAAAGGTCAAGCCGGTGGAGGGACCGGACGGCAGCCGGGTGCCGCTGCTGCGGCCGGGGTTCCGGCCGTCGGGTCCGTATACGGCGTCGTTTGTCTTCGTACACTCGGGCGCTCCGTTCGCGAAGAAAGGCGGCTCGGAGCTGGCGCTGCCGAAGATGGATGTCCCGATCGGGCTGGTGCAATGGGAGGTGTTTCTGCCCGAGCGGTACAAGGTGAAGGATTTCGGGGGAGACGCGATGTCGACGAGCCTGCTGCCGCCGCCCTCCGAGGAGGTTCCTGTCGACGAGAAGGAAGCGCAGCTTCAGGACGCGGAAGCGTGGCCGGTTACCGGCTACGTCGATCTGGGTTCGATGAAACCTGGGCAATTGGGCGGGTACGTCCTCGACGCCAGCGGAGCTGTCATCCCTGGTGCGCAGGTGACCGTCCTGCATCAGGCTACGGAGGCGGCGATGAGGGCTGTCACGGATGCGGGGGGACGGTGGATTGTCTCCAACGTGCCGTCAGGCAAGGTCGCTATCACGGCCGCTTCTCCCGGATTCACCAGTTTCGACACGCAGCTCGACTATGATGCCAGCCGGCCCGCGCGGTTTAGTTTCACTCTGAGTGTTCGGGGCGCGAAGCAGGAGGTTACGGTTGTGAGCGGCAGGAACGCGGCCCAGCTCATGCGGATCCCGGCGGGAGTGGCCAAGAACTCGGCTGAGGCGCAATACGAGGCCTCGGCCAACGTGGGGAATCTGCAGCGGCGGATCGCCGGTGTTCTGCCGATCACCGTCGATGTGCCGCGCGCCGGGAATTCGTACCGCTTCGTGCGGCCGCTGGTGCTGGACGAAGAAACGAAGGTGACGTTCAACTATAGGACCAGGTAGACAGGAGGCGCGCGGAATCTGGTACGCTCTCAGCTTATGACTGGGCGCGGTCCGATTCTGTTTCTTGCGGCCTGCGCCGTGGCATCGGCGCAATGCGGGCCGGAACAGGCCGCGCGGGCGGACTCGCTGCTGGCGCGTCACGACCTGGCGGGCGCGGAGGCGATCGCGAAGGGTTGCGACACGAGCGGCCGGAGGGCGGCGCCGTTCACGGTCATTCTGGGCGAGATCGCGCTGCGCCGCGGGAAGGTCGAGGATGCCGAGCGGCAGTTCCGCGACGCGATCGCGCTGGAGCCGAACGCCGCGCGCGCTTGGTTCCGGCTGGGCCAGGTTTCCGAGTACACGTTCAATCGCAGAACTGCGCAGGACTGTTTTCGTCGAGCCCACGAGTTGGCGCCCGGCGCGGCGCCAGCCGTCCTGCACTGGGCCATGACGCTGGAGGGCGGCGAGGAGGTGGCCGCGCTCGAGACCTTCCTCGATCTGGCGAAGAACGAAGATCCGCGCCGTATCCAACAGGCCCGCGCGCTGCTCGAGGTCCGGAGGGCGCTCGGCGATCGCAAGCCCTTCGGACTGGTCTCCAGTTACGGACGCACCCAGATCCGCCTGGAGCCCGTTCTGCGCGGCGGCGAACTGCACGCGTACCGCGTCCCGGTCAGCATCAACGGTGGCGACGCGGCTCGGTTGCTGCTCGATACGGGCGCCGGGGGCATCGTCATCAACGCCAATCTGGCGGCGCGCTTTCGCGTCAAGCCGCTGGCTGCGACGATGGTGAGCGGCCTCGGCGACAGCGGCGATACGCGAGGGTGGGTGGGAGTGGCCGAGCGGGTTCGCGTCGGTGCGGTCGAGTTTCGCGACGCGGTGGTTACGGTCAGCGAGAGCGCTAGCGTGGGGGGCGAGCAGGGCTTGGTAGGAACGGATATCTTCGAGCCGTTTGTGGTGACGCTCGACCTGCCCAACGGCACGATGCGCTTGGAGCCTTTTCCGGGGGCGGGCGACGACCGGCCATCCGACCGCGGTTTCCAGGCGGATCCGGAGTTCGAGCGGATTTACCGGATCGGTCACATGCTGATGGTGCCGACGTCGGTCAGCGGATCGGAACCCGCTATGTTCGTCCTCGATACGGGCGCCAGCCAGACGCTGATCGCGCGCGATTTCGCGGCGGAGCTGGCGCGGATGCGCTCCGCGGCCTCGATGCCGCTCCGCGGGATCTCGGGGAGGATCGACGAGGTGGACGCAGCGGACGACCTCAAGTTCAAGTTCGGCGGGTTCAGCGTGCGCTGTCTGGATACGCTCTCGGTCAACCTGAAGCGGCAGGGCGACGATGTGGGAATGGAGGTGTCGGGGTTCCTGGGGTTCCCCCTCCTCAAGCTGTTCTCGATTACGCTGGATTACCGGAACGGGTTGGTGAGATTCGAGTGCCCGACGGCGGAGAGAACTGCTAGCCGCAGATGAACGCAGATCAACGCCGATTTAAAAGACCGCAGCTTATCGGCGTCCATCCGCGTTCATCGGCGGCTCGAAATGGCGTTTTCGGACTCCTTGAGCGCCGCTTGCTTACGCTCGCGGTTCGGTGCTGGGGCGCGGCGGCGGGGAGAGTACGGTGCGGGGCTGAAGCCAGATGAGCATGGACTTCGTCGAACAACTGAAAGCGGCCATCGACATCGTCGATGTGGTGGGCCAGTACGTGCGGCTGCGCAAGGCCGGGACGCGCTTCGTGGGCCTGTGCCCGTTCCACACCGAGAAGACCCCCTCGTTCGGCGTACATGCCGTGCACCAGTTCTACAAGTGCTTCGGGTGCGGCGCCAGCGGCGATGCCATCAAGTTCGTGATGGAGATCGAGGGGCTGACTTTCTACGAGGCCATGAAGCTCCTGGCCGGGCGCTACGGCATCCCCATGCCCAAGCGCGCCGAGTACAGCGACCCGGAGACCAAGCTGCGCGGGGCGATTTACCGCATGCACGAAATCGCGCAGCAGATATACCGCGGAGCGCTGGGATCGGGCGTCGGGGCGGAAGCGCGCGCCTACCTGGAGAAGCGGGGCCTCACGCCCGCGCTCAGCGAGGAATTCGGGCTGGGTTACTCGGACCGTTCCGGGCAGACGCTGGTGCGCGCTTTCGACAAGGAAGGCTTCAGCGACGAACAGAAGGAGCAGTGCGGGCTGGTGCTGCGCAGACAAGAGGGCAGCGGCACCTTCGACCGTTTCCGCGGCCGGTTGATGTTCCCGATCCACAATGAGTCGGGCGCGATCATCGGTTTCGGGGGGCGCGCGCTGGGCGCGGGTGAGGAGCCAAAGTACCTCAACTCCTCGGAGAGCCCCATCTATCACAAGGGCCGGGTGCTGTATAACCTGCATCGCGCCAAGACCGCCATCCGCGCGGCCTCGAGGGCGGTGCTGGTGGAAGGCTACATGGATGCGATCGGAGTGTGGGCGGCGGGCGTACACGAGGTGGTCGCCTCCTGCGGCACCGCGCTGGTGGTGCAGCAGGTGCGGGCCATCAAGCGGCACTCCGAGCGGATCGTGGTGAACTTCGATCCGGACGAAGCCGGGATGAAGGCGGCCGAGCGCTCGATCGAGATTCTGGTGGAGGAAGGCATGCAGGTGCGCGTGCTCGAACTCGAGGGCGGCCTGGACCCCGACGAGTACGTCAAAACCAACGGGGCGGAGGCCTACCGTGCCCACGCCGACAAGGCTCCGGGCTACTTCTACTGGCTGGCCGACCGCGCCCGCGGCAGGTTCGACATGCGGACCTCGGAAGGGCGCGTGGCCGGGCTCAAGTTCCTGCTGCCCGCCGTGCAGCGCATCTCGGACAAGCTGGAGCGCGCCACAGTGGCCAACGATCTGGCCAACTACCTGGGCATCGAGACCGGGCTGGTGCTTGAGCACTTCCGCAGGGCGGCGGCCGAGCGGCGGGAGAAAACCCTGCCCGATGCGGCCGCCGTGGAGGTGAAGCCGGTGGAGCGGATCCTGCTCAACGCGGTGCTCGCGAGCGAGGACATCCGGCACTCGATTCTGCCGCGGCTCAAGCGAACTCCGCAGCTCGAGCAGTTTCGCACCGTGCGCATTTTTCAGGCGCTGATCGCGATGGAGGAGAGCGGCGCGCCGTTCCGGGTGGCCGACCTGCAGGCGCGGTTGGCAGAGGCCGACCAGGAGTTGTTTGCGGCCTTGCTTTTTGCCGATAAGGGAGATGACGAGCAATCTACCGGCGGGGACGCAGAGGCCTGCCTGCGCGAGCTCGAGCGGGCGGCGCTGGAGGCACGCCGCGCGGCGCTGAAGGCCCGTATCAAGGAGGCGGAGCGGGCTGGTATGCTGGAGGAGGCTCTACGTTGTACAGAGGAACTAGGGAAGCTCGAGCGGGCCTGAGCCAATCGCTCAGGGGTGTTGTAGAATAGCGGGGTTCGGTCTCGCAGCGGTCCGCGGGTGGGGTTGACGGTGGCGATCGACGACAAGTACGACCGTCTCAAGCAGTTGATGGACGCGGGGAAGGAGAAGGGCTACGTCCTGTACGACGAAGTCAGCGAGCTGCTTCCCGACGACATCGTTCCCGGTCCCGAACTGGACGACATCCTAGTCAACCTGGACGGCGCCGGGGTCGAGATCCTCGAAGAGCCGAAGATCGGAAAAGCCGAGGAGGCCGAGGAACTCCTGGAGGTCGACCTGACCCAGGAGTTCAGCGACAAGACCAACGATCCCGTGCGCATGTATCTGCGCGAGATGGGCACGGTGCCGCTGCTGACGCGCGAGGGCGAGATCGAGCTCGCCAAGCGTATCGAGCGCGGCCAGCGCGCGGTCCGCAAGTCGCTGGCCCGCTCCCCGCTCATCACCCGCGAGGTGCTCACGCTGGGCGAAGACATCCGCCGCGGCACGATTCCGGTGCGAGACGTCTTGATCCTGCCGGACCTGATAGCCAACGAGGATTCGCTCGACACGCAGCGGCAGGAGCTTCTGCAGGCCATCGAAGGAATCGAACGCCATTACCGCAAGGCCCAGCAATTCAGGCAGAAGTTGCTGGCGATTCCGCGGACGACCAAACCCAAGCAGCACCGGGCGCTACGCAACTGCCTGGCGCGGACCACGGTCAAGATCTCGCAGATCATCCGCTCGGTTCCCTTCGGCCCGGTGGTCGAGCGACGGCTGGCGGATTGCGTGCGGCGGGCGGTGGAGGAGCTCAAACCGGTCGAGCGCGACATCGCCCGCATCCAGCGCCGTTTCGAGGAAGCCGGCTCGGCGGGGCAGGCGTTGCGGGAACTGCGCAAGGAACTGCGCCAATGCAACCTGCGCCTGCAAGAGTGGGAAGAGGACTGCGGCGCCAGCGCCACGGAGCTGCGGCGCACCCTGCAAATCATCGAGCGCGGCGAGATCGAGGCCGAGTGCGCCAAGAAGCAGCTCATCGAAGCCAACCTGCGTCTGGTGGTCTCCATCGCCAAGCGCTACACCAACCGGGGGCTGCAATTCCTGGATCTGATCCAGGAGGGCAACATCGGCCTGATGAAGGCGGTGGACAAGTTCAATTACCGCCGCGGATACAAGTTCTCCACTTACGCCACCTGGTGGGTGCGGCAGGCCATCACGCGTGCGATCGCGGACCAGGCGCGCACGATCCGCATTCCGGTCCACATGATCGAGACCATCAACAAGCTGGTGCGGACGCAGCGCCGCTTGCAGCAGGAGCTGGGCCGCGAGCCGAGCACCGAGGAGCTGGCGCGCCGGATGGAGCTGCCGGTGCCGAAGATTCGCAAGGTGCTGCGCATCGCGCAGGAGCCGATCTCGCTCGAGACGCCGGTGGGCGAGGAGGAGGAATCGCACCTGGGCGACTTCATCGTGGACCGCCGCGTGGTTTCGCCCTCGGAGGCGGTGATCAACCTCAACCTGCGGGAGCAGACGGCCGAGGTTCTGAAGACGCTCAGCCCGCGCGAGGAGAAGATCATCAAGATGCGGTTCGGGCTGATGGACGGCAGCGAGCACACGCTCGAAGAGGTGGGCCAGCACTTTGCCGTGACACGCGAGCGCATCCGGCAGATCGAGGCCAAGGCGCTGCGCAAGCTGCGCCACCCCAGCCGCAGCCACCGCCTGCGCGCGTTTTTGGACGCGGGCTTGCAGGAATAGGACGGGTCCCCCGACATGATCAGAACGCTCGGCGCCGCCGTCTTCGCCTTGGGCCTCGCGATCCTCAGCTTCGGCGAGGAGCTCAAGCCCCCGGCCGCCGTGGCCGCGCTGCGCCAGAAAGCCGAGCACGGCGACGCCCAGGCGCAATACGAGCTCGGTCTCCTCTACGAGCACGGCACGGGCGTGACGAAGGACATGGCCGAAGCCATCCGCTGGTACCGCAAAGCCGAAAAACTGGGATCGGCGGATGCGCGGCACACGCTCGAACTCATCAGTTTCCTGCTTCGATCGGATGCCGAGTCCGTGGCCTGGTATCGGAAGGCCGCAGAGCAGGGCGATGCGCGCGCGCAGGCCGCACTAGGCACCCTCTACGCGCAGGGCTCCGGACTACCGAAAGACTACGCCGAGGCGCTGCGCTGGCTTCGCAAGGCCGCCGATCAGGGCGATATGATCGCGAGGCAAAGGTTGGGCATCTTGTACTTTACGGGCACCGGCGTCGAGCGGGATTTTGCGGAAGGTGCCCGCTGGTACGGCTGTCCGAAGCCGGCCGAGGAGGTCCTCGCCAGTTGTCGGAAGACAACGCTAGATGAATTGCCGGAAGGCGCGAGCGCGCTGTGGCAGAAGATGGGCTGCGATGCGAGCGGCAGCTATTCCGAAGGCAGCTTGGTTCGTCTGCGCGAAGACGGCCCGCCGGTGTATCGGGTATGCTGTCACGACTCTCCCCATGGACCGGGCAACGCCATGCTGATCGGCGAAGTCGCGGGACAGTGGAGAGACCTGACGCCCGGCACGGGGGCTGGCTGGGAATTCTACGACGCCTGCGCCAGCTTCGTCGTCCTGGAGCGCCGGCACGCCGGGTTTCACGATCTGTGCCTTCCCGACGAGTGCGCCAAAGGGACCGGATCGAGCGGCAAGCCCTGCACTCCGTTGATTCTGGAGTTCGACGGCGCGGTTTACCGGGAGCGGGCCCGGTAAATCTCCCGCACCGTCTCCACGATCGACTGTGGCACCAGGCGTTCCCAGGGTTCTCCGCGGCGGATGCGGTCGCGGACGTCGGTGGCCGAGACTTCGTCGCAGCCTTCGAAGCCGGCCAGCGCGTGAATGCGGTCCTCGAATTCGGCCGGCGGCTGGTAGGGGCCGGCGCGCGGCGCTACCAGCAGGCGGTACTCGCGAAGCTGGTCGCGGAATGCGCCCGGGCTTCCGTAGTCCCAGTTGACGGCGCGCTCGGCCGCGTCCCGGCCGCACAGGATCAGCAGCTCGACACCGGGCCCATAGGACTGGCGGCACTGGCGCGCGAGCTCGATGAAGAGGCCCGCATCGCAGGACGCGATGGAGAAGCGCGGCTCGTCTCCGGCGGCCGCCGCGAGCATTCGCACGCGGTCCTCGAAGGAGGCGCCGGCGTAGACCTTGTGCGGGAAAACGCTCGGAAGCACGAACAACACCTCGTCCACGGATGCCAGCGCAGCGCGGGCCAGCGCGAGGTGAGCCCGTGTGGGCGGGTTGAAGGCGCCGGGGAACGCCGCCAGGTGCCGCGGCTCGCCGGCGGCGCGCCGGAAGAAGACCATAGAACCATGCTACGGCGGGCCGGCGGAGGCTGCGGTACGCTAGAGGCAAGCGACATGTTCTCATGGATCTGTCCGAAATGCGGGCGCGAGGTGCCACCCGCCTACTCCGAGTGCCCCAACTGCGCTCCGGCGCAGAAGGAGGAGGTTGCGCCCGCCGAGCAGCCTCCGGCCGCGGCGCCGCCGCCCCCACAGCCTGCGGGGGAAACTCCGCCCCCGCCGCTGCCTCCGCCGCCCGCAGCCGCGCCGTCGCTGGTCGTGTCGGCTCCTGAGGTTCCGCCGGCTCCGGCATCCAGCCGGGTTGCGGTTCCGGGATGGCTCCTGAGCGTGATGTTTGCGTTGGTCTTCATCGTGATCCTGCTGGGAATCATCCTCTGGAGGCAATCGCGGGAGACTGCGCCGGCGCCGACCCCGAGCAAAGCTGCGCAGATCGAGAGCGCGGAAGCCGTCCCGACGACCCAGTCGGACCCCGAGTTCAAGGACCTGGAGCTGGTCGGGTTCCGGCTGACGGAGGATGAGAAGCAGAAGGCCTTCGTCGAGTTCGTGGTGGTGAACCACTCGGGAGCCGATCTGGGCGAGTTCGGCGCGAAGGCCGAGTTGAAGGCTATTACGGCGCGCGACAAGCAGACGGTGGGCACGTTCGAGTTCAAGGTCTCGCTGAACGCGTATGAGTCGAAGGACGTCAAGACGCCGCTCGAGACCAAGATGCGGGTCTACGAGCTGCCCGACTGGCAGTTCCTGCGCGCCGAGATCACGGGGCATTAGGGGGCCGGTGTGAAGCGTCCCCGAACTGTTGCCGCACGCGCGGAGCGGACCGCGCAGATCCTCGAGGTCCTGGACCGGACCTATCCGCACCCCGCCATTCCGCTGGTTCACCGCGACGCCTGGGAGCTGCTGGTGGCCACTATTCTCTCCGCGCAATGCACGGACAAAGTCGTGAATGAAGTGACGCCGGGCCTGTTCCAGAAGTACCCGACCATGACGGACTTCGCCCACGCGAACCAGGCGGAAATGGCGCAGGAACTTCGCCGCACCGGTTTCTTCAACAACAAGGCCCGTTCGGTGATCGGAGCGGCGAAGAAGATCCTGGCGGGCTACGGCGGCCAGGTGCCGCGCACGATGGAGGAGCTGCTGACCGTTCCCGGCGCGGCCCGCAAGACGGCCAACGTGGTGCTCGGCGGCTGGTTCGGCATCGCCAGCGGCATCGTGGTGGACACGCACGTCCAGCGGCTTTCGTTCCGGCTGGACCTGACCAAGAACACCGACCCGGTGAAGATCGAGCAGGACCTCATGAAGATCGTCCCGCGCGAGCGCTGGACCGCTTTCGGCCTGCAGTTGATCTATCACGGACGCGCGCTGTGCGTGGCGCGCAAGCCGCGCTGCGGCGAGTGCCCGCTCGATTCGCTCTGCTACTCCAAAGACAAGATCGACATGCGGCCAGAGCCGCGGCGTCAGGCTTGATCGCGTAGACTTACAGTGTGGCGAAGCTCTTCCTGGGTGTGGACGGCGGAAAGTCGAGCACCATCGCGCTCATCGGCGACGAGGAGGGGCGCGTGGCCGGCGCAGGCTCGGGCGGGCCGTCGAATCATGCCGAGGGCGAAGAAGGCCGCGCGAAGCTGGTGCGCGCGATTGAGGAGTCCGTCTCGGGTGCATGCCGCCAGGCGGGCGTGGATTCTCGGGAGGTCCATTTCGAGGCCGCCTGCCTCGGTTTCAGCGGCGGTCCGGACGACAAGCAGGCGTTGGTGGCCCAGATGGTGCGGGCCGGACGCCTGATAGTCACGACCGACGCGGTGGTGGCGCTGGCCGGCGCGACCGGCGGCGAGCCGGGGATCGCCGTCATTGCCGGCACGGGCTCGATCGGATTTGGCAGGAATGCGGCGGGCAAGACCGCGCGCGCGGGCGGCTGGGGATACGTTTTCGGCGACGAGGGCAGCGGCTTCGACCTGGCGCGCCAGGGCCTGCGCGCGGCGCTGCGGCACGAAGAGGGCTGGGGACCGGCGACGAAGCTGCTGGCCATGTTCCTCGATGCGGGCGGGGCCAAGTCCGCCGGCGAGTTGCTGCACCGCTTCTACACGGCCGAGTTCCCTCGGCCGCGCATCGCGTCCTTCGGCCCGCTGGTGGAGCGGGCGGCGGCGGAGGGCGACCCGGTGGCGGGCGGCATCCTCCGCAAGGCGGCGGCGGAACTGGCGCTGCTGGCCGCGGCGGTGCGGCGCCAGCTCTTCGCGGCCGGCGAAAGGGCGGTTGTGGCGCACATGGGCGGCGTGTTTCGGAGCGCGATGCTGCGCGATCAATTCCGCGAGCTGGTGGAGCAGGAGCGCGGGAATATCTGCGGGCCGCCGCTCTATCCTCCGGCGGGAGGCGCGCTGCTGGAGGCCTACAGGGCCTGCGGGCTGACGCCGCGCCTGGCGGGCGTGCCGGACGTGAAGAGGTAGGGCCCGCGTGTTACGATCAGCTTTATGCCAAAGCTATCCATTCGCGATCTAGACCTGCGCGCCAAGCGCGTTTTCATTCGTGTCGATTTCAACGTTCCGCTGGCTCCGGGAGGACAGGAGATCACCAGCGACAAGCGCATCCGGGCCTCGCTGCCCACCATCAAGTACGCTCTCGAACAGGGCGCGCGGCTGGTGCTGGCGAGCCATTTGGGGCGTCCCAAAGGCAAGCCGAATCCGGAGATGAGCCTGCGACCGGTGGCCGTGCGGCTCCAGGAGCTGCTGGGGATGCCGGTGGTTATGGCTCCGGATTGCATCGGACCGGAGGTGGAGGCATTGAAGGGCGGAACGCAGCCCGTGCTGCTGCTCGAGAACCTGCGCTTTCATCCCGAGGAAGAAAAGAATGACCCGACCTTCGCGAAGGAACTGGCGCAAGGCATCGACTACTACGTCAACGACGCCTTCGGCACAGCGCACCGCGCGCACGCCTCCACCGTGGGCATCATTCAGTTCGTCCCCAAGGCGGCGGCCGGACTGCTGATGGAGAAGGAGCTGGAATACTTGGGCCGGGTCACCGAGAACCCGCCGCTGCCGTGCGTCGGGATTCTGGGCGGCGCGAAGGTGTCCGACAAGATCGAGGTGATCGAGAACCTGCTCAAAATCGTCGACCGCCTGCTGATCGGCGGCGCGATGGCCTACACGTTCCTGCGCGCGCAGGGGAAGCCGGCCGGCAAGTCGCTGGTGGAAGAGGACAAGATTCCGCTGGCGAAGGAGGTCCTCGAGAAGGCCGGGGCCAAACTGGTGCTGCCGGTGGACCACGTGGTGGTGGCGAAGATCGAGGCCGGCGTCCCGTTCGAAGTGGTCGCGACGATTCCGGACGGGATGATCGGAGTGGACATCGGCCCGCGGACGATAGCACTGTTTGCGAACGAGATCGCGCGGGCGAAGACGGTGATCTGGAACGGACCGATGGGCGTGTTCGAGAAGCCGCCTTTCGACAAAGGCACGGTGGCGCTGGCCAAGGCCGTGGCGGCTTCCGGCGCCCTCTCGGTGGTGGGCGGCGGAGATTCGGAGAAGGCGATTAAGGCGGCTGGCGTGGCCGATAAGATCTCGCACATCTCGACCGGCGGCGGCGCTTCGCTGGAGTTCCTGTCCGGCATCGAGCTGCCGGGTGTGGCGGCCCTGACCGATAAGTAAGGTGAGGAGCGGCGGGGCAGAAGGCGGACCGAAGCCGCCCCGCCGGAACGTCTAGGATGGACGCACCGGCAGAGTCGTTTCCGTTGATGCTGTACCGGCGGTTCCGCAGCGGGGAAACGGTGACGCAGCTTGGCGATCGATTCGACATCGCGGAGGACCGTGTGGAGCTGCGCCTCCGTGCCGCGGCGCTCTACGAGGAGCGCCGCAAGATGGAGGCGGGCCTGGTGGCCTTGCGGGCGAACCTGGCGTAGGGCAAACGCTACATCCCGTGGCCGCCTCCGACGTAGATCCGCTGCCCCGTAACCCAGCCGGCCTGTTCGGATGCGAGGAAGACGATCACGCCGGCTACATCCTGCGGGCTGCCGATCCTGCCTAGGGGAATGGTCGGCAAGATCTCCCGTTCGAGCTCCGGAGTGAGTGGATGAGCAGTTCCGCGAGCCACTTCGGGGCTACTCCCTCCGGTCGAGGAAGTGGACCTCGGAAGCGTCGCGCAGGCGCGCGGCGGCGGTCTCGGGCGTGATGTCCCTCTGCGGCTCCGCCAGCATTTCAAAACCGACCATGAACTTGCGCACGGTGGCCGAACGGAGCAGGGGAGGGAAGTAGTGCGCGTGCGCGTGCCACAGGCCGTTGTCGGGGCCGGCCGGGCGCTGGTGGAAACCCATCGTATACGGGAACGAGGCGCTGAAAAGGTTGTCGTAGCGCGCGCCGATGCGCTTCAGGATCTCGGCAAGTGCGTCGCGTTCCGAATCGGTCAGGACGTCGAGCGCGGTCGCGTGGCGCTTCGGAATCAGAATCGTCTCGAACGGCCATACCGCCCAGAAAGGCACCAGGACCACGAACGATTCGTTCTCGCACACGATGCGCTCGCCCAGCTTCCGTTCGAGCGCCACGTAATCGCACAGCAGGCAGGAATGATGTGCGGCGGCGTAGTCGCCTAGCGCGTGCTGCTCCTTGGCGGGCTCGTTGGGCAGCGCTTCGGTGGCCCAGATCTGGCAGTGCGGGTGCGGATTGCTGCAGCCCATCATCTCGCCGCGATTCTCGAAGATCTGGACGTAGTTGATGAAGGGCAGGGCGAGCAGTTCCTGGAACTGGGCGGCCCAGGTGTCTACCACGGGCCGGATCTGCTCGGGCCTCATGCGCGCCAGCGTGAGGCTGTGGTTGGGCGAAAAGCAAACCACGCGGGAGCAGCCGCGCTCGCTATGGGCCACCAGCAGGCCGCCCTCGTCGTTCCGGCCCTCGGGAGTATCCGGCAGAAGCGCGGCGAAGTCGTTTTCGAAAACGAAGGTGCTGGCATAGGTCGGATTGCGTAAGCCGCCGGCGCGCAGGTTGCCCGGGCACAGGTAGCACGAGGGGTCGTATGCAACCCCGGCCGCTGCGACGACCGCCTCCGTTTGCCCCTGCCAGGGGCGCTTGGCGCGGTGCGGCGAGACCAGCACCCATTCGCACGTGAGAGGGTTGAAGCGGCGGTGCGGATGTTCCTTGAGGTCGATCATGGCTACGTGGCGCAGGCTTCAGCCTGCGGTGCCGGCGCCCCAGCGTCGAGATGAGTCTCGACGCGGCACCGAGGAGTGCGTGCGCCACAAAGGGCGACGTTCATACGGAGTAACCGTGGGGATGGCGCTGGTGCCATTCCCAGGCCGAAGCGATGATGGTTTCGAGGCCGGCGTGCTCCGGCCGCCAGCCCAGCTCGCGTTGAATCCTGGAGGAGCTGGCCACCAGAATCGCCGGATCGCCGGGCCGCCTCGCGCTCTCGACCGCCGGGATGGGATGGCCCGTGACGCGGCGGACCACTTCGATCACCTCGCGGATGCTGAAACCCGTTCCGTTGCCAAGGTTGTAGACGAGGCGGTCGCGGGAGGCCAGCGCGTCCAGCGCGGCCAGATGTGCGGAGGCGAGGTCGAGGATGTGGATGTAATCGCGGACGCAGGTGCCGTCCGGCGTGGGGTAGTCCGTGCCGAAGATGGAAACCCGCTCGCTCTGCCCTAAGGCCACCTGGAGAATGCGCGGAATCAGGTGCGATTCGGGCTGATGATTCTCGCCGCGCTCGCCGGTCGCGCCGGCGGCGTTGAAGTAGCGGAGGCTGGCATAGCGCAGGCCGCGGCACTGGTGGAACCACGCCAGCATCTTCTCCACCAGCAGCTTCGACTCGCCGTAGGCGTTGGTCGGCGCCAGCTCGTCGTCTTCCTCGATGGGGACGCGCACCGGGTTGCCATAGAGCGCGGCGGTGGAGGAAAAGACCAGCCGGCCGACTCCGTGGCTCAGCATGGCCTCGAGCAGGTTCAGCGTGTTCGCGGTGTTGTTGCGAAAGTAGCGCTCCGGAACCTTCATCGACTCGCCGGCCTCGATCAGCGCGGCGAATTGCAGCACGGCGTCGAAGGACCCCGCGGCGAAAAGGCGATCGAGCGCGGCGCGGTCTTCCAGGTCGCCGGTGATGAGCCTGGCCGCTGCGGGCACGGCTTCGATGTGCCCGCGGCTCATGTTGTCGAAAACGGTGACGCTGTGGCCCGCGCCGATCAGTTCGGCGGCAACCACGCTGCCGATATAGCCGGCGCCGCCTACCACCAGGAGGTTCACGCCGGGGTCACCTCTTCAGCGCCTTCGACCGCGCTCGTAACGTAGATCACCGGCGCCTTTCCGGTGGCCTGTTCGTAGCCGCGCGCGACGGTGGCCTTGAACTCATCGACGTGCTCGGCCTGGACCAGGTTGATGGTGCAGCCGCCGAAACCGCCGCCGGTCATGCGGGCGCCGTAGACGCCTTTGACCTTCGAGGCGAGATCGACCATGACATCGAGCTCCGCGCAGCTCACCTCGTAGTCGACGCGCAGGCTGGCGTGCGAGGCGTACATCAGCTCGCCGAAGGCACCGAGATCGCCGCCGTTCAGCACCGCGGCGGCCTGCTCCATCCGGCCATCTTCGCTTACCACGTGGCGGCAGCGGCGGTAGACGACCTCCGGCAGGGCGTTGCCGTGGCGCTCGAGATCGGCGACCGTCACATCGCGCAGGGCTTTGATGCCGGGCAGGTACTGGGCCAGGTGCTTGACTCCGGCCTCGCAATCCGCGCGCCGCTTGTTGTATTCGCCGCCGGCCAGCGCGTGGTGCACCATCGTATTGCAGATGACCAGGCGTGCGTTCGGCGGCAGCGGAAGCAGCCGGTAATCGAGCGAGCGGCAATCGAGCATGAGGGCGTGATTGGCCTTGCCGTGGCAGGAGATGAACTGATCCATGATGCCGCAACGCATGCCCACGAACTCGTTCTCGGCCCGCTGGCCGAGAAGCGCGATCTGCCTGCGGTCGAGCGAAATGCCGGAGACCGCCAGCAAGGCCAGCGCGGTCGAGACTTCGATGGCCGCCGAAGAGCTGAGGCCGCTTCCGATGGGCACCTCGCCGCGAATGTAGAGGTCGGCCCCGTGCACCTTGTGGCCGGTGCGCTCGAGAGCGACGGCCACGCCGCGCACGTAGTCGCTCCAGTGCTTCTGGCCATGTGCCTCGGGATCGTCCAGCGGAAACTCGCGGCTCTCGGAGAAGTTCTCCGAGTAGATGGCGAGCTTGCGGTCCCCTCGCTCGGCGGCTGCCACCCAGGTGGAGAACTCGATGGCGGCCGGCATCACGAAGCCGTCGTTGTAATCGGTGTGTTCGCCGATCAGGTTCACACGCCCCGGCGCCCGAAACACGCGGGGCTTGTGGTGGTAAAGGGCCTCAAACGCTTTGCTGACTTCCGCAGCCTGCTTCATTCTGGTTGTACCTTTCGCAAGGCGGCGCTACGAGATAGCATTGCGCGGCCTGAAGGGCCATTATACGTGAAAAGGTTTCCACGGCCACAGGGGGCGAGATTCCGGCGCTGAGGACGTCGGGACGAAAGCCTCCGAAACGGGCGCTTCCGGTGTATGATGGGTCGGTTCCCGGCATGACGAAACGCACAACGATGTGGGTGGCGGGCGCCGGCGCGCTGGTGCTGATCGCGGCTGCCTGGCTCTGGCTCGCGCGCCGCGGAACGGCTCACGATCCGGCTCTCGAGGCGGCGCTCGACGGGATCACGGGCAGCTACCGCAAAGTCATCGTCCTGATGGACGGCGCCGAAGCCCTGGATGAGGTCGCACGAGCCCGCGCGACCGCGGCCGGGCGCATCCTTTTCTACCAACGGCAGCACGCGCTCGAAGAGCTCAGAGGCCGGCTGGAAGGGAATGCCGCCGCCACCAGGCAGTTCATCGAATACGTGTCCAGGAACCCGCGGCTGCACGATGCCGACAAGCTGGCGTTTCTGGATCTGGTCGAGGACCTGGAATCCGGGCCGGCGGCAGCGGGCTTGAAGGACGTGAAGGACAACCTGGAGGGCATTCAGCTCGCCTACCGGGAAGAAGTGGCGCGCATCTTCTCGCAGTTCGCCACGCGGGGGGCATCGGGTTCTCGCGAAAAGTGGGACGCGTACGTGCGCTACCTGCTGACTCTGACCAGCCGCGAGAAGATCCTCGCCGAGTTCGGCGACGCCACCGTTCCCGAGCCCGAGGCTGATACCCGCGGCCCCAACAAGAACGAGTTTTTCGGCAACGACTTCCCCGTCAAGACAGTCGCCCTGACCTTCGATGACGGGCCGCACCCCCGCTACACCGAGCAAGTACTGGCGCTGTTGCGCAAGTACAACCTGCGGGCCTGCTTTTTCGAGCTCGGCGAGAACCTGGGAACGGTGGACGCGTCCGGCCAGGTGAAGCTGAAGCCGGGGGCGGCGATTTCGAAGAAGGTGCTGGAAGCCGGGCACGTGATCGCCAATCACAGTTACTCTCACCCGGTGCTGGTCAAGCTGACGGAGGAGCGGCGCAACTCCGAGATCGATCGGACCAACATCCTGCTCGAGAAGATTTTGGGGCGCAAGCCGGATCTCTTTCGCGCTCCTTATGGCGCGCGGAACAAGCAAATCCTCGATCAAGTCGTTGCCGATGGCATGAAGTCGGTGATGTGGAATATCGATTCGCTTGACTGGGCCGATCCCATCCCCGAATCCATCGCCATGCGGGTGCTGCACCAGATCAGCCAGACGCACCGCGGCATCATCCTGTTCCACGACATCCACAAGCAGAGCGTGCTGGCGCTGACCCCCGTGATCGAGGAGCTGGTGCGCCAGGACTACGCATTTCTCTCCTACCAGGACGGAAAGTTCGTGCAGGCGGCGGCGCCCCCTGTCGCGCAACGCGCTGGCGAGACCGCGCCCGAGCCGGCGCACGCGCAAGCGGTTCCGGAAGGCAGGAGCAAGTACTACCGCGAGAGCTGGGCGGTGATCGTGGGCATCAACGATTACCAGAACTGGCCCAAGCTGCGGTATGCCGTGAACGACGCCAACGCGATCGAACAGATCCTGGTGGCAAAGTTCGGCTTTCCGAGCGACCACATTCGCAAGCTGATCGACCGCGACGCCACGCGCCAGCGCATCATGGAAGTCCTGGGCGACGAGTTCACCGACGGCAACAAGGTGCAGCGCGAAGACCGCGTGTTCTTTTTCTTCGCCGGCCACGGCGCCACGCGCACCGTGCAGGACGGGCGCCAGGTGGGCTTCATTATCCCGGTGGACGCCGACCGCGAGAACTACTACTCGACGGCTATCAGCATGACCGCGCTGCGCGACGCCTGCGACCTGATCGCCGCCAAGCACATTTACTTCGTAATGGACTCCTGTTACAGCGGCCTGGCGCTCACGCGCGGGGCCGGAAACTTTTCTCGCGACCGCAGCTACCTGGAGGAGGTAACGCGGCGTGTGGCGCGGGAAATACTCACGGCGGGCGGCGCCGATCAGCAGGTGGCCGACGACGGGCCGGGCGGCCACTCCGTCTTCACCTGGGCTCTGCTGCAAGGGTTGCAGGGCCAGGCGGATCTCGACGGCAACGGTGTCATTACCGCTTCCGAGCTGGGTGCCTACGTCAGCCCGGTGGTGGCGCAGTTCTCGAAACAGACGCCGATGGTGGGTAATCTCGTGGGCAGCGAAGGCGGAGAGTTCCTCTTCGAGCTGCAGCCGGAGTCGCTCACCTCGATGAGCGAACAGATGGACAGCAAGGGCCTGCACCTGAACCAGGAACTCGCCACGCTGGAAAAGGAGGTCGCCGCCAAGCAGGAGGAACTGCTGCGGCTGCAGCAGAGCATCCGTTCGGAGAGCGAGAAGTACGCCGAGCTGAATCGCTCGGGCGCAGCGTCGGCAGCGCCTGAGGCCAAGCCGAAGCCGGTCCGGGCGTACGATCTCGACCGCCAGGGACGGCAGCTCTTCCGCGAGCACAAGTACGACGAGGCCATCGACAAGCTCGCGCAAGCGGTCGCGCTGAAGCCGGGCGACGCGGTCCTGCTGAACAATCTCGGCTACTTGTACTACGTCATCGGGAAATACGACGAGGCGACGAAGTATTTCGAGAAAACTCTTGCTGTGGACCCGAAACGCAAGGAGGCGCACGGCAACATTGCCGACGCCTACATGAAACTGGGCCGCCGGCAGGAGGCGAAGGAACACTACCAGCAGTACCTGGCGCTCTACCCGAATTCCCCGCGGGCGGAGGAAGTGCGGAAGATTTTGAGCACGCTTTGACCGGGATCGGCCCTATTTGAGTTCCCGGCGCAATGCCGGCGCAGTCAGAAGGGCTCGGATGTCCGCGATCTGCTTCGCGTGTCGAGCGGGATGCACCGCAAGTATCAAGAGCATTTCGTAGCAGTTTACGGGTCCGGGTATCAGTGGATGATCGGTGATCCGGAATCTGAGGTCGCCGCTCGAGCCTTCCACGAACGCAACGGTTTCGGCGCGTACTGAGTCGAAAACCGAGAGGGCCTCTCTCAGACTCCGGAAGCGGTTGCCCGGCCGTCCCTCCTCCGGCGACTCTACAGGCCGGGTGCGGTCCAGACCCCGCTCCGCGATGATGGCCTCTCTCCTCCGGTTCTCATGCGAACTGTCGGACCGCTTGGCGCTGGTTAATTTGGAAACAAGGAACTGTTCCGACACGGCCAGGTGTTCGACGCATTCCAGGATCGACCAACTGCCGGGCCCCGGCTTGCGAGCCGCCACTTGTTCGTCGACTCCCGCCAGAGCCTCGCGAAGGGCATCGCGCCCCGTCTTCAAGGCGTCCAGTATCTCCCGCTTCTCCGCGTCCGGCATATCTCCTGAGCGTAGCAAGCCCGGCGGGTGCCACGGGCTCCGCGGCTTTGTGGCACACTGACGCCTATGAGCGTATTGGGCGGGATTGAGGCCGGCGGCACCAAGTTCGTATGCGGCGCCGGCACGGGACCGGAAGACCTGGAGACCGCGCGCATCCCCACCACGTCACCCGAGGCGACCGTTGCGGCTTCCGCTGCGTTCTTCCAGGGGCGCGGCCTCGCGGCCCTCGGCATCGCTTCGTTCGGACCGGTGGACCTCGATCCGGATTCGCCGACGTTCGGCCACATCACCTCGACCCCGAAGCTGGCGTGGCAGAACTTCGACCTGGCGGGCGCGGTAGGCAGGGCGCTGGGCGTGCCGGTGGGCTTCGATACCGACGTCAACGGCGCGGCGCTGGGGGAGGCGCGCTGGGGCGCGGCGCGGGGGCTCGCGGATTCGCTCTACCTGACCGTCGGCACGGGAATCGGCGGCGGTGCGATCGTCCACGGGCGTGTGCTCCACGGTCTCATGCATCCCGAAATGGGCCACATTCGGATTCCCCACGACCTGGCGGCCGATCCCTATCCCGGCTGCTGCCCCTACCACGGCGATTGCCTGGAAGGGCTGGCCTCGGGCCCGGCGATCGAAGCGCGCTGGGGAGGGCCGGCTCAGGAGCTTGGGCCCGCGCACCCGGCCTGGGCGCTCGAGGCGCGCTATCTCGCGCTGGCGCTGACGGCGTGGGTTTGCACGCTCTCTCCGCGGCGGATCGTGCTGGGCGGCGGCGTCATGGAGCAGCGGCAGCTATTCCCGCTGATCCGTCTGGAGCTGGCGCGGCTGCTGAACGGCTACATCCGCATGCGCGAACTGACCGAAGGCCTGGACAGCTACGTCGTGCCGCCGCAGCTCGGAGGGCGTGCCGGAGTGCTGGGCGCGCTGGTTCTGGCCGAGCAGGCGCTGGGAGCGTGACATGGAATCCCCACGTGTTTCTCGCGAATTGATTGCCCGTTGGCTGTTTGACTGCCTTATCTTTGGTCTCGGGATGGCTGTCGGCGCCTCCTGCTGGCGGCACGGAAAGCCGAGCGCCCTCGTGGCTCTCTTGTGGCTGCTCGGGGGTGTCCTGACGCTGTTTGTGGCACGCCTGGCGACCACTCCTTGGATGACGCCGGTCATGACCAGATACGGGTGGATCTTGCGTCTGTCGGTGTGCGTCTTCTTCGCGCTGGGTGCGGCCGATTCCTGGAGGCACGGCGACGCTCTCGGCGCGGTCCTTTATGGACTGGCGTTCCTCATCAATGCCTTCTTGCTGCCCAGTGATCTTGCGGCGCGCCGCCGGCGTAGAGACTCTGCGTCCGTCGCCCACGGTCCGGCAGCGTTGTGAGAACCTCCTATGCCGATTCGATTTGACGACGACCCGCGCATCGTGATGACGCTCGATGCGGGCGGGACCAACCTGAAGTTCTCCGCCATCCGCGGCAACCGGCTGCTGGTGGGTCCAATCTCGATCCCGTCCGAGGCGGACGATCTGGCGCGCTGCTTGGGCAACATCGTGCGCGGCTTCGAAGACGTCCGCCAGGCCCTGCCGGCGCCGCCGGTAGCCATCAGCTTCGCTTTTCCCGGCCCGGCCGATTACCCGGCCGGCATCATTGGCGACCTGGGCAATCTGCCGGCATTCCGCGGCGGCGTCGCGCTCGGTCCCATGCTCCGGGAGAAGTTCAGCATCCCGGCCTTCCTCAACAACGATGGCGACCTGTTCGCGTACGGCGAAGCCATCGCCGGGTTCCTGCCCTACGTGAACGACCTGCTGGAGAAGGCTGGCAGCTCCAAGCGCTACCGCAATCTCTTCGGAGTCACGCTGGGGACCGGCCTGGGCGGCGGCATCGTGCGCAATGGCGAACTGTTTCTGGGGGACAACTCGGCGGGCGCCGAGATCTGGCTGCTGCGGAACAAGCTCGACCCGTCGCTGAACGCGGAGGAGGGCGCCAGCATCCGTGCCGTGCGGCGCGTCTACGCTCAGCGGGCCGGCATTCCGTTCGAGCAGGCGCCCGAGCCGAGGACCATCTTCGAGATTGGGATGGGACACAGCGAGGGCCACCGCGAGGCCGCGGTCGAGGCGTACCGAAGGTTAGGCGAGGTGGCTGGCGACGTGCTCGGGCAGGCGCTGACGCTGGTGGACGGGCTGGCGGTGATTGGCGGCGGTATTGCCGGCGCCCACCCGCTGTTTCTCCCGGCACTCGTGGACGCCATGAACGGTGTCTACGAGCGCGGCGGCAACCCGTTGCGGCGGCTCATTCCGCGGGCGTTCAGCGTCCACTGTCCGGACCAGCTCGAGGATTTCCTCGCGAGCGAGGTTCGCGAGATCGCGGTTCCCGGGTCGGCGCGCAAGATCCCGTACGACCCGTTCAAGCGCACTGCGGTGGGCATTTCCAGACTCGGCACCAGCCAGGCGGTCTCGATCGGGGCTTACGCGTTTGCGCTGGCCGAGCTGGGGCGGGGCTGAGTCTGGAGCACTTGCCGGCGCGCGCTGTTCGCGATCGGGCACCGAACCGCGACCGTGAGGGAGCGGACCCGCGGCCCTATGAGTTCACTCCGGAGGCCAGGTAGCCGCCGTCCACCGCGATGCACTGGCCGGTGAGAAAGCTGGCCGCGTCGGAAGCCAGCAGGACCGCGGCGCCGACCAGCTCCTCGGGCTGGCCGAAGCGGTGCATCGGCGTGCGCGTCAGAATCTCCCGGCCCCGCTCCGTTCCCTCGATCAGCGCCACGTTGATCTCGGTCGGAAACACGCCCGGCGCAATGGCGTTGACGCTGATGCCGTCGCCGGCCCACTCGCAGGCCAGACTGCGCGTCAGAGACAGCACGCCGGCCTTGGCGGCGCAGTATGCGGCCACCTCATGAAACGCCAGGAAGGAGCCGAGCGAGGCGACGTTGACGATGCGCCCGCGCCCGCTCGCTTTCAAGAGCCGGTAAAACGATTGGCACGCCCGTAACACGCCGTGCAGGTTGGTGTCGGTCAGGGAGTCCCATTCGGGTTCGCTGATCTCCGCCGTCGGCTTGCGGAACGTGTATCCGGCCGCGTTCACCAGGATGTCCACTCCGCCCAAGGCCCGAACAACGGCGTCGCGTAGCGTGTCTATCGATTCCCGCGAGTCCACATCGACGACGTGGCGAACGGTCCTGCGGCCGAGGGCTTCAATCTCGAGGCTGGTCTCCTCGACCGCCTGCTCTGTGCGCGCGCTCGCGGCCACGGCAGCGCCGTGCGCGGCGAGGCCTAGCGCGATGGCCTTGCCGAGGCCCGAGGTCCCGCCGATGACGACGGCGACTCGCCCCTCCAGGTCAAGACAGCTCTTCATCTTTTTTGGCCCGCTTCGCCTTCGCGGCCCAGGGCGGGCGTGCGGCCGTCGCGGGGATCGGCCCAGCGGTCGTTGGGAACCAGTGGCGCCCAGCCTGGCCGCAACGGGTCCTGATCGTACGGATAGTTTCCCAGCTCTTTATACAGCTCATTATACTGGCGCAGCTTGTCGCGGTTCAGGCGCACGCCCAAACCGGGGGCGTCTGGAACGGCGATGGCGCCCTCCCGGTAGGCCATCAATCCTCCCTCGATTACGTCGTCCATGAGGTGATGATAGTGGGCGTCGGCGGCGAACGACAGGTTGGGTAGAACGGCGCCCAGATGCAGCATGGTGGCCAACTGGATGCCCAATTCACCGGAAGAATGAACGGCGACGCCGAGCTGGAAAGTCTCGCACACGCCGGCCGCTTTCACACAGGCGCGAATGCCGCCCCAGAAGGTGGTGTCGAGCAGGATTACGTCCACGGCCGTGTCGAGGGCATTCGCGGCGAGCTGTTCGAAGTTGACCACGACGGTATTGGTGGCCAGCGGCACCCGGACCATCTGACGCGTGCGCCGCATTCCGTTCAGGCCGAAGACGGGGTCCTCCAGGTAATCGTTGCGCAGGCCCTCGATGGCCTGGCCGAAACGGATGGCCTGCTCGGTGGACCAGACTCCGTTGGGGTCGAAGCGCACGTGGTCGTCCGGAAACGCCGCCGCCAGCGCGCGATAAACCTCAAGTTCGTACTCGGGCGGGAACACGCCGCCTTTCATCTTGTGGGTCCTGAAACCGCAGCGGGCCTTCAGCGAGCGCGTATACTCGACCACCTGTTCGAGCGTGCGGACTTCTTCCACGCCCGTATCGGGGTTGGCGTAGCGGAAGAAACAGTAGGACGCGAACGGCACCCGGTCGCGGAGTTTCCCGCCCAGGATGGCATGCACCGGCACGCCCCAGGCCTGCCCCAGAATGTCGAGGCAGGCGAACTCGAGCGCGGCCAGCACCTGCGTGCGGTTATTGTAGAGCGATGCGGTCGGATTGGCGATGCGGAAGCGCATCTCCTCGATGTGCGCAGGGTCGTGGCCGTTCAGCGTGCTTTTCAAGGACCGGAAAATGGCCTCCGCGGATTCGCCCCCGCCGCCCATTTCGCCCAGGCCGACCAGACCGTTGTCGGTCTCCACTTCGACGATGGTCCGCACGAAGCGCCCCCAGTGGCACCCATTGGCGTGGCGCAGCGGGGCTTGGAGGGGTACGGTGACGGTGGTGGCGCGCAGATCGCGGATCTTCATGGCTCTTCCTCTTGGTACCACGAACCCGGGGGGAGCAAAAAAAGGGTGGAGCGGGTCCGTAAATCCGCTCCACCCCAGAGAAGCACTACTGCATCGTGGGAGACTGTTTCAGAAGGTCACCTTGGCCGTGAACCAGCTTTGGCGTTCGCCGCCGGTTGAGCTTCCTCGGCCGGCGGTGTTCAGCGTCGAGGTGATGACCCCGAACGTGGCGGTGTTGGTCGGGTCCAGGCCCGGCGCGGCGAGGTGCGGCGTGTTGGTGGTGCCGAACATCTCTGCCCGGATCTGCAGCTTGATGTTCTCGCGGATACTGAAATCGCGGAAGACGCTGGTGTCCAGGTTGAACAGGCCCGGACCCCGGATGATGTTGCGTCCGGTGGTGCCGAAGCGGATCTGGTTTGTGGGAACAGGGGCGAACGCACTGGGGTTGAAGTAGTGGCAGGAGAGGTTCGTCGGGGCGCACGTTGTGCCCGTTCCCGAAGTGGCGCCGGCATTGCCCAGGATGTCGATCGGACCCCACTGGTCCGCGGTTTGTTGGTCTCCTGGAGCGTTGATCGCTCCGCTATAGGCCAGAGTGAGCGGGGGTCCGCTGTAGGTGCTGAGGACCCAGTTCACCTGCCACCCGCCAGCCGCTTTGGCGAGCATTCCTTCGTTGGCCCACTTCTTGTTCTTTCCGAATGGCAGGCCGTAGATTCCGTAGAGTTGCAGGTTCTGGGGGCGATCGTAGCCCGCCAGGGCCTTGTTCCGGTACATGTAGGCCGGATTGGGCCACAGCACGTTGCCGGTCGTGATGAAGCCGCCATAGTTGCCGCCGGCCTCCTCGTCGTCGTCTTGGTTGATGGCCTTCGAGAACGTGTAGACGGCCCCAATCTGGTCGCCGCTCTTCGAACGCCACGTGAGCTTGCTCTGCAGCGCGTCATAGTAAGTGTTCTGGTCTGGGCACAAGCAGTTCACGTCGTTGCCGTTGTTGCCGATTTGCGCATACAACGCGCGTCCCGCGTTGCCGCCGCCGGGGTACGAGGCGTTGATATTCTGATTGGTAAGCATGCGGATTCCGCGCGTTCCAACATAGCCCGCTTCCGCCACGAAACCGCCGAACTCCCGTTGCAGGGTCAGGTTATACGAGTGGATATAGCCACGGCGGAAGTTAAACGGAATCACGTTGCCGGGAGCCACGTTGCTGGGCAGGGGAATTGCTCCCGAGGAGATGTTGGGTACTGCCACAATCGGGATTCCGGCAGTGAGGCCCGGATAGGGCGCGAGTATCTCGCCCGTCAGGCTGGCGGCCGGCTGATACCCGCCGCCGCCTCCGCTGGGCGTCACGTCCGAGTTCGTCGTGGCCGGATAGTTGTTCCGGAAGAACCGCCAGTTGTTGTTATCCGCGTTCATGGCGTACCCGGCGCGGATCACCATCTTCTCCCCCAGCCGGTAAGCGATTCCACCGCGAGGGAGGAATTGACCGTGTCCCACGTTCACGCCATCGTCCAGCGGCGTGCTCCCGTAACCGCCGATCAGGACCTGGTTCGTCTGGATGTCGAACAGCTTTACGCCTCCGTGGTCGGCGGTGGCCATGGGATAGAATTCCCAGCGCACTCCATAGGTGAACGTAAGCCGGGAGCTTATCTGCCAGGCGTCCCGCGCGTACATGGAGTAAGTCTGCCAGCGAAGCGAGTTCGGAACCGAGTTCTGGACGGCTTTTCCGACCTCGTCCGGCAAGCCCAGCAGGAACTGAGCCATCGAATTGGTCAAGGTTTCGGCGGCGCCGCCCTTCAGAGCGGTGACGTTGCCTATGAACCGGAACGAGCCGCGCGGAGTCTGGAAGGAACCGCCCTGCGGCTGGAAGTGGTTCATCCCGTCGCGCCCGTTCTCGAAACCGAACCGCAGACTGTGCGAGCTCTTGGTCCAGCCCAGGTTGAGGTTGTACAGGTACTGGTTGTCGCGGAACTGGAAGGGGTTGCCGGTGTCGGAATTCCCCATGGAGTTCCAGCCGTTGACGATGAAGGCCGGCGTGCCTCCGGCCAGGTACGTGTTGCCGTTCGTCCCCGGAATGTGCAGCGTGTTGATGCCGAACTGGCCCAGATTGAGATCCGGGGCATAGGTGGCGCCCAGGTTTTGCCGGGTGTATCCGGCGTTCGCGTCGAACAGGAGGTTGGGACTGATCGTGTACGTGCCGCCGAGCCCAACGTTCTGGATCCTGGAGGGCGCGGTGCCGACCTGTCCTCCGCCGCTCGCGCCGCCCATCGCCAGGCCGAGCACCGGCGGATCGATCAGAGTGGCTTGGGAAATACTGTACCGGCCGAATATCGTGGTATTGTCGTTCGGAACCCAACTGACCTTCGAATCGCCGGTGTTTCGATTCATCTGGGTGGATCCGCCGGCGAGGTAGTTATTCGTAGCGCCCGCGCCGACATCGTTGAGGAAGCCACCCGTGCTGATGCGGCCCAGGATTATCTTCGACGCCGAGTCGATTCGGGCGGCCGGGATGATGTTGCCCGGGAATTGTAGACGGGCCGTTCCGTCCGCATTGCCGGTGGAGGGGTCGTAGACGCAACCCGCGCAGGTGGTGGTATTGGTGATCCCGGATGCAAGGTTGGCGTTGCCCGACGCATCGAAGATGCCCGCGGGGTTGATCACGGTCTTGGTGGGCGACGCGGCCTGCCGCCGCTTGAGCCCCTCCCAGTCGCCGAAGAAGAAGATCTTGTTCTTCCGGATGGGGCCGCCGATGGAGGCGCCGTACTGGTTGAAAATGTACTGCGGCTTGTGTGTGCCTACCGTCTGAAACAGGTTTTCCGCCTTGAGATCCCTGTCGGTGTGGTCCTCGAACGCGCTTCCGTGAAACGTGTTCGTGCCGGACTTGGTGATCACGTTGACCGACGCTCCGGCCACGTTGCCTATCTCCGCGTCGGGCGAGTTGGTGACGATACTGACCGATTCGATCCCTTCCGTCGGCGGCACGTAGGCGCTGTTGAACGGCAGCCAGATATAGCTGTTCGAGACCCCGTCGATCTTCACGTTGTTCAGCTGATACGAGTTTCCGTTGACATTGCCGGTCATGGTGCGCTGTGGGTTGCCGCCGTCGGAGCTGATTCCTTCGGTCACCAGGCTGAAGCCTGGAACGAACTTGTAGAGCGCACCGAAGTTCCGGCCGGCCGAACTCATCATGGGGAGGTTGGCGAGTTCAGCGGCCTCGATTTGCGTATTCGTGTCGGTGCGGTCCGTCTGAAGGGCGGCCGCCGTGGCGACAACTTCCACGTGTGTGGTGGTCTGGGAAAGGACCATCGCCACGTCGACGCGGCGCTCCTGGTTGGCCATCAGCGTGATGGATTCCTGCCTGTATTTGGCGAACCCTGATGCCGTGACCATGACGGTGTAAGTGCCCGGCATGAGGTTGGTGAACAGATAGCCGCCGTGGTCATCTGTGGTCGTGTTCCTTGTCGTCCCGGTGCCAGTGTTGAGAGCCTGGACGGCGGCGTTGGGGAGAGCGGCACCCGAGGGGTCGGTCACCGTTCCCGTGAGAGAGCCATAGAGCACCTGTGCAGCAGCGGGTTGAGGTACAAGCAACACGCCTAGCATCAGGCATAAGAGAGAAAGGGCTGCGACGGACCGCGCGATCCGTCGCGTCAGCGTGAGAGGCATCGTCTCTGACATGAGGAAACTCCTGGCGATAAGCGGTCTTGGGTTTCGTTTCCGGTGAGGGAAGCTAGGCGCAGCGGACACACCGCACCCGGTTCCGGAAAAACTGACATCTCTGGCCAACGCAACACGGCTGTACTAGTGACCCCCACCATCTAGTATTTGTTGCAACTACGAACTATATACTGAAGCCACCCCGCTGTCAAGCCCCTTTTCAAAGCGATTGAAATCGCGACACGGAGCCGGGCGGAGGTCACTCTAGGCTGGGGTTTCGCGCGCCTGGGCGAAGTCGTTCCACAGGACCAGCGCGATGGTGCCGCGCAGGCGGGCCATGCCGTCCTCGTGGGCCGGCACCAACAGAGGCGGGCAGCCGCCGGGGAGCACTTGCGCCCGCACCTCGGATTCGATTACGGGGCCGAAGCGGTGCCAGGAGCGAGTCAGATCGCCAACCACGATGATCCGCTCCGGCGCCAACCCGGCGACGATCATCCGCATGCCGCGGCCGAGATAGTGGGCCATGGTTTCCAGGGCCCTCGCCGCGCGAGCATCGCCCTGATCGGCGAGCCGCAGCAAATCGGGGAAGCCCAAGCCATCGGGCTCGGCGCTGGATTCCAGATAATAGCGGAGCGCGGCGCGGTTGGAGGCGAAGACCTCCCAGCAGCCGCGGCTGCCGCAGCCGCACAAGGGGCCGTCCGGGTCCAGCGCCACGTGGCCGAATTCTCCCGCCATGCTGTTGAGGCCGCGCGCGAGCTGGCCGTTGATCAGGAGCCCGGTGCCGATGCCCTCCGAGACGGTAACGGCGGCCAGGTTGCGGCAGGAGTCCATATGATCGAACCAGACCGCCGCCAGCACGCACGCGTTGGCGGCGTTCTCGAGCTCGACCTCCAGCCCCGTGGCCTCGACGATGGGATTGCGGATATCGACGTCCCGCCACTTGAGGTTGGGAGCGAACACCAGGCGGTCCGCGTCGCGGTCGTAACGGCCGGGCAGGCTGATTCCGATTCCTTCGATCTTCTTCCCCTGGCACATCCCAACGACGCGCTGGATGCGCCGGACTAACTCGTCGATGGCCTGCTGCGGCTCCGCGGGCGTCGCCATCGCCTCCTGAAAAGTGAAGCGCCCGTTCACATCGGCCAGGGCCACCGTGGTTTGAATCGGCCGCAGATCGACCCCGATGATCACGCGCTCCTCATTCAAGCGGAGGAAGGTGGGACGGCGGCCCCGCGGCAGACGGCCGGTGGGGCCCTCCAGGACCCAGTTCTCCCTAATAAGCTCCTCGACAATCAGCGAGATGGTGCTGCGCTGCAGACCCGAAACGCGGGCCAGGTCGGCGCGAGAGATGGGCTGGCGCGTGCGGATGAGATTCAGCACGATGCGCCGGTTGATGTCCCGAACCACCTCGCTCGAGGCGGCCTGAATCCGCTTCAGATCAATGACGGGCATTTTGTTCTAGGCTCATACTAACGGTTCAGCGGCCAGATATCAAGGTCGAACTGTTAAGACTCATGATTATCTGGCGGCGTTACCCTCGCCGGGCAGTTTGTTGCCGGAGAGCGTGAAACCGGAAGGGTTCGGGTCGAACGCCCGGCTGGCCGCCGCCACGTCGCTGTTTACGAACAGGCCCCGTCCCGAGACCTCCGAAAGGGAAACAAAGGTCGAGGCGCCCGCGCGCGCGACGCTGTCGCGGATCGAGACGCCACGGCCGCGCCGCAGCAGGATCACCGCCGCGGCGGGCGCGGCCTGGCGTGCCGAGAAGTCCGCAACGTCAAGCCCCTCGAAGTCCTCGCACGAGAGAGCGTTCGAGAAGTACTCGGGCAGGTCTCGATCCCATTCGATATCCAGGCCGCGCACCTTCAAGCCGGCGAAATAGCGGCCGTACACGGCTGGAATGTCATGTGCAAAAACCGCGCCAGCCAGGCTGGTCGCCGTCCAGCGAAGGTCGAAGTTGCCGCCGGCGCCGCGGGCCACCGATTCGCGGGGCGCGTGGATTCGGAGCCTTACCGCTTCAAACCCGATGTCGCGCACGGGGCTGTCCTTGCTCCCGTAAATCAGGATGCCACCCTCGGCGTCGGCCAGCACGTTCGAAAAGCGCACGTTGCGCACGCCCTGAGCCGCGTTGCACGGGCCGCCCGAGGCGATGTAGATCGGCTCGCCTTTGCCCCACCAGTGGCCGGCCAGGAGCCGCGTCTCGATGACGAGGTTCGAGAAGAGGATGTCGGATGTGAGTCCGCCGCCGCGCTCGTACACGCCGATGCCGCGATTGGCGTGAATCGTCAGGTTGCTGAATGTCGCGAAGCGGGTGTCCTCGAGGCGGATTCCTGACGAGTTCGAGGTGAGGGAGCAATCGGCCACCGTGACGTCTCGGCTGCCGACAATGGCGAAGTCGTCGTCGCCGGCCTCGATGCCGCAGTTGGAGAAGTGAACGTCGCGGCAGCCTATGCAATCGACGCCGTCGTTGTTCGGAATGCGCTGGTCGTTGGCGATGCGGATTCCGGTTACGACGGCGTGCCGGACGTTCTGCAGGTGCAGAGTCCAGTTCGGGGCGTTGCGCAGCGTCACGTCCCGGATGACGATGTTCTGCGAGTTGGCCAGAACGAGCAGCGTGCCGGGACGGCCGCCGGGCTTCACCGCGACCGGGCCGTCGGCGGTCGAGCGCATGACCTCCAGAAACGCCTTCTCGTCGCGGGTGTAGCGGGCATCGAAATCGTTTCCGATGTGCGGCGTGTTGAAGTCGAAGAACTGGTCCGAGTTCCCGTCGATCGCGCCCTGGCCGAAGATAGCGATGTTCTCGGCCTGCCGCGCCACGATCAGCCCCACCTTGTCGCCTTCGCCGGTGCTGTTCACGCCGTAGACCTTCGCGAAGCCGTAGTCGGCGATTGAGCCGTAGTCGGCCAGGTTGGGGCTGCCCTGAATTACGGCGCCCGCTTTGAGGTCGAGCGAAACGTTGCTGAGCAGCTCGAAGGTGCCGCTGAGGTACCTGCCGGGCGGAAAAACGACGACGCCCCCGCCCGCCGCCGCTGCGGCCTTGATCGCAGCCGCGATGGAGGACGTATCGAGATGTGTGCCGTCGCCCGCCGCTCCGAAGGCCCTGACGCTGAACCCGCCGGCCTCTCGGGCGGGCTCGGCTTGCGCCGCCAGGGCAGGGCACAACGCCAGCAGCGCGAGAGCGCAGGCGGGGAGGCAGAGCTTGGTCGAGGTCAGCATGGCGCCATTGTAGCCTACAGCGCTCGGGAGATAGCCGGTTCGGGCATGCCTCCTTCCCGCATAGCACTACGTGGCCGCAGGCGCAGGCCGTCCGGGAAACCGGCCACCGCAACTGATCCAGATGTCATCGTCCAGCTATTCCCTGGACCCGGTCCGACGATTCCCGCCATTCCCAGAATTCATTTCCCGCGGCCTCAGTCACTTGCGAAAATCTGCCCCTCGCTGCCCGCTCCGCCCCTCTTACCCTGATTCCAGGTAGCGCTCATGTCTTCGCACCCCCAAATCGACCGCTCGCGCGCCAGCGCTCGCGACCACCGCCTCAGCCTCCCAAAGCCACACTGCGCAAAAAAGGGGGCGCGCCAGTGCAGCATGGTCCTAGTCCCATAAACGGACACTGCCGCCGACCTTCTCAGCTCTCCAGCTTGAACTTCGTCGCGGCCAGGCTGTACAGGCGCCGCCAGACCAGGCGGTTGATCGTTACCACCATCGCCGCCATCACGACGGTCGCCGCCAGGAGCACGCGGAAATTCCCGCTGTCCGTCGCATGACTGATCGTGGCGCCCAGGCCGGTGATCGAGTACGTGCGGCCCTGAAACCGGAAGTACTCCGCCACGATGCTCGCGTTCCAGGCCCCGCCGGATGCGGTCACGAAACCGGTGACCAGGTACGGGAAGATGCCCGGCAGCAGCAGCCTGCGCCAGCGCTCGACGCGGCCGAGGTGGAACACATCGCAGACTTCCTTGAGGTCCGTGGGGATGGCGGTCGCGCCGGCGATCACGTTGAACAGCAGGTACCACTGCGTGCCCAGCAGCAACAGAATGATCGAGCCGATGCCCAGGCCGCCGCCGGCGTGGATCAGCAACAGCAGCACGATCGGGAACAGAGCCGTGGCGGGCACCGAAGCCGCCACCTGCGCCACCGGCTGAGCGATGGCGGAAAGCCGCGGCCGCAGGCCGATGAAGACTCCCACGGGAATGGTCCACAGCCCCGCCAGCAGCAGCGTGAGCTCGACTCGAAGGAACGTCGCGCCGCCGCCCAGGAGGATGCCGCGCAGCTCCGGCCGGGAAGTCGTCGAGAGCAGCAGCGTCATCTTGACCAGCGCATAGAGCAGAGCGACAACCGCCGCGGCCGCCACCGCCCGCCCCGCCCACTTGACCAGTGGGACAGGCCTCCGGCCTGTCGCAGACTTCTTCCGCCTTGCGAAGAACAGCGTCAAAGCCTCGCGCGCCGGGATCACCGTCATGCGGGCCGCGCGCGGCAGGATCTTCGAACGCCGCAGCAGATCGAGCACCGGCGAGCGATGCGTTTCGGAGGCTTCCACCTGCTCGACCTTGAACTTCTCGCTCCAGGCGATGACAGGCCGCCAGACCGCCTGGTCTATCACAACGATTACGGCCACCATGACGGCCACGCCCCAGATGATCGACCGCGTGTCTCCCGCGTTGGCGGCGGTTTGCAGGTACGAACCGAGGCCCGGCAGCCGCAGGTCGCGGTTCCCCAGAACGAACATCTCGCAAGCCATCAGGAAGAACCAGCCGCCGGCCACCGACATCATGGAATTCCAGACCAGGCCGATGGCCGAGTAGGGCAGCTCGAGTTGCACGAACTTCTGCCACCAGCTCAGCCGGTACACCTCGGCCGCCTCCACCATTTCCCGCGGCACGCTCTTGATCGACGAGTAGACGCTGAAGGTCATGTTCCAGACCTGTCCGGTGAAGATGAGCAGGATGGCGCCCAGCTCCACGCCCAACTGCCGGGTGGGGAACAGCGCGACCATCGCGACCATCACCGGCGGAAGGAAACTCAGGACGGGAATCGATTGCAGCGTGTCCAACAGCGGGATCATGACGCGCTCGGCCCGCACGTTGTGCGCGGCCACATACGCGTAGACCAAGGTGAACGCGAGGCTGAGGCCGTAGGCCACGCCGAGGCGCGCGAGCGAGAACAGTGCGTATACCGGCAGCGCCGCCGGGGCCAGGCTGATCTCCGGCGACGGATTGACCGGGCCCGCCCAGTAGCGCGCCAGCGACAGGAGGCCGAAGACCAGCGCCAGCCCGGCCAGCGCCACGGGCAGGTCGGTCGCGAGCGACGGAACCCGGGCCGGGAAGGCGCCCCACGGCGGCGCGGCCGGCATCGTCCTGGTGGTTTGCCGCGCCATCAGTGTAGTTGCACGTCCGCGGCCTCGTGGGCCGAGGTCCTGGGTTGATACAAGAGCACTCTGTCTCCGCCAGAGTCGACCGTGAGGATGTCCCCGTAACGGCCCCAGTTCAGCGCCGTCTCGATCTGCCGCTGGACCTCGGCGTCCGGGAAGTGCTCCTCGAGAAGGTCGCGGAAGAACTCCAGCGGCAGCGCGTGGTCCGACTTGGCGGCGAGCGCGCTTTCCATCTGCTGCAACAGGGCAACATGGGCCAGCGCGGCCTCGCGGAACAGGCGTTTTCGCGTCGAGATGTCGGCCTCGGCAAAGGCCTTTCCCGCCGGGGTGATCTCCACGTCACCGCGATCCGACCTGGCGAAGTCGAGCAGCGCCGCTGCCTCCACAATCGGCAGCAGATCGTTGACGTCCATGCGCAGGTCTTCGGCCAGGCGATAGAGGTCCTGGCTGGCGCCGCGATCGTTCATCAGCTCGAGCAATCCGGCGATCGCGCCGCGCCGTGCGTGAGGCAGCATCGGGTACGGCGGTTTGGCCCCGGTGGGAAGCGGTCCGACCTCGAGATCGGGCTGCATCATGAGCTTGTAGATGTAGTCCACGTAGAGCAGGAAGTCGGCGGCTTTGCGATCCCTCGGCTGTTTGAGCGGAAGACGGAAATCGGCGCGAACGCTGGCGGGATTGCGCCCGATCACGATGACGCGGTCGGCCAGCAGCACCGCTTCCTCGATGTTATGAGTCACCAGGAATATGCTGCGCGTCGGGATGCGCTTCCCCAGCCACAGCTCCAGCAGCTCACCGCGCAAGTTCTCGGCCGTCAGAACGTCGAGCGCCGAGAAAGGCTCGTCCATGAACAGGACCTCGGGCTCGACCGCCAGGGCGCGCGCGAATCCCACGCGCTGCTTCATGCCGCCGGAGAGCTCCTTGGGGTACGCCGTTTCGAACCCTTTCAATCCCACCGAATCGAGCGTCGCCAGGGCGTGGCGATGGCGCTCCAGGTGTGTCATGCCCCGCGCCAGCAGCGGCACTTCGACGTTTTCGAGAACGGTCAGCCAGGGGAACAGCGCGAAGCTTTGGAAGACGATAGCGACGTTGGGCGCGCACGTGCCGGCCGGTTCGCCGTGCCACAAGACTTCGCCGCCCGACGGTGCGCTGAGCCCCGAGAGCATCCGCAGCAAGGTGGATTTGCCCGAGCCCGATGGCCCGAGCAGCGCGACGATCGCGCCCGGCTCGATCGAGAGGTCGGTGGGTGCGATCACCTGCACCTCGCCGCCGTCGGCGCTCCGGAAGCTCTTCTCGATTCCACGCGCCACGATGATCGGCTCCACGGCGGCTGGCGGGACCGTGGGCGCCGCCTCGAAGGCGGTGACGGGCGCCTTTCCCGCCAGCTCGTCCATCAGGCGCTGCCAGGTCTCTTCGGGCAGCTCGTCGAAGAACTGCATGCGGACGCCTGGGTCCATGGCATCGACGACGGCGTTGATCTCGCCGGCCGGGCGCGCGTGCAGCAAGACGTAGGTCTGGTAGTAGGGGAGGCCCTCCGAGAGCCGCGCGGCCGCCTCGACCGGCAGCCGGCGAAACAGCGTCTGCTGCTGCTCGAAGGGTACGCTCGCGAAAAGTTCGGCGGCGGAGGACGCGTCCAGGCGCTCGAACAACGCGACCGCGTGCTCCCAGCGCCCCTGCGCGAGCGCTTCTCGAAGCTTCTGGGCTGTCGCGGCGTTCACCAAGAGACTACTTTAGCGCTCGTGGTGCGGGCCGCGGCGCCGCTAAAAGACCTCGGAGTTGTTCTTCAGGTACTCCAGCACCTCGTCGACCTGGCAGAAGGCCAGGGCGGTATAGGTGTCCGCGGCGCCGTAGTAGAGGACGATCCGGCCGCTGGGCGCATCGGCGATGGCCGCGCACGGAAACGCGACGTTGGGCACGAAGCCCACGGTCTCGTAGTCCTTCTCGGGAGTCATCAGATAGTCGCGGGTGCGATAGAGCACGCGGCTGGGGTCGTCGAGGTCGAGCAGCACCGCGCCGGTGCTGTACACGTAGCCGTTACAGGTCGTCGTGACGCCGTGGTAGAAAAGCAGCCAGCCTTCGGTGGTTTCGATCGGCACGGGGCCCGCGCCGATCTTCGTGCTTTGCCACCAGCCCTGGCCGCCGCGGCTCATCACCAGACGGTGGCGTCCCCAGTAGGTCAGGTCGGGGCTCCACGAAAGAATGATGTCGCCGAAGGGCGTGTGCCCGCTGTCGCTCGGGCGGCTCAGCAGCGCGTACAAGCCGCCGATTCGGCGCGGGAACAGGACGCCGTTGCGGTTGAACGGCATCAGCGGGTTCTCCATCTTGGTGAACGTGCGGAAGTCCTGGGTGCGGCCCATTCCGATGGAAGCGCCGGGGAAGTCGTCGCACCAGGTGATGTAGTAGGTGTCCTCGATCTTCACCAGCCGCGGATCGTAGCCATAGCTGTTGGGCTTCGGCCGGCCGGACTCGTCCTGCCACGGAATCAGATCGGCGTCGATGTCCCAGTGAATGCCGTCGGCGCTACGGCCGAAGTGCAGGTCGGCGCGGCCGTTGCGGTGATCGGCCCGGAACACGCCCACGAAACCGCCCTCATACGGGATAGCGGCGCTGTTAAAGATGCGCGCCACCCGGCCCACGGGATTCCAGCCGATGATCGGGTTGCCGCTGTAGCGCCATACCGCATCGCTGCAACCGGCGGGCCGCTCCTCCCAGGGAAGATTCGGGACTGCGGTTCCTACGATGGTCTGGGACTTAATCTGGCTCACGACGCTCTCCTCCTAGTCGGCCGCGGCTGGCTCGGCGGCGCGCCGCTCCTTCATCTCGGCTATGATCGTTCGTTCCATCTTCGCATTCAGGCGGTAGAAGAGAGCGATCACCGCCGTCAACACGCTGGCTGCGGCCGGCAGCAGGCCCACCATCATGCGGATCCCGAACACCGTCTGGGGAGTCTGCACGATGTTGGCTTTGAAGCCGTAATATGCCAGCAGCCATCCCGTAATCGCCGCGCCGAGCACCGCGCCCATCTTCTGCGCGAAGCTGCCGGCGGAGAACACCAAGCCCGTCGAGCGGCGTCCGAAGCGCCACTCGCCGTAATCCGCGGTGTCCGCGAACATGGCCCAGATCAGGGGACTCAGCGGCCCGCCCACGAAGGAGCCGAGGATCTGGGAACCAAAGATCAGGCCGAAGTCCTTCGGACCGGCGAAGAACAGCGCGGCGCAGCAAACGGCGTTGGCCAGCGAGAGGAGGATGTAGGCGGAGCGCTTGCCGCCCAGCCGCTTCATCACCCACGGCGCAGACGCCGCGCCGAGCAGGCTGAACGCCGTCCCGGCCACCATCCACGTGGCCACCATCCCGTCCCACGTAGACAGGTGTCTCGCCAGGCCGCCAGGCATCCATTTCCACAGGGCGGGAGGCATCCATTGCGACAGGCCAGCCAGGCCGGCATTTCCGACCACGTACTTGAAGTAGTAGACCTGACCGGCGAGCTTGATGCCGACCCAGATCTGGAACATGATGTTCACCGCCGCCAAAACCAGCCACGGCTTATTGCGGCTGAGATCGGCAAGATCCTCCCGGATGCTCGATTTCTTGCGCGCCACGGGCTGCACACGCTCCTTGGTCGAGGCGAACGTGAACAGAAACAGGCTCAGGGCCACGCAGCCATAGACCGCCAGCGTGAGAGGGTATCCGGCCTTATCGTTGCCGCGCCCCAGCGCTTTGACCAGGTAGAGCAGCGTGAGCTGCACGATGAAGTTGCCCGTGAAAGCGCCGATGAAGCGAAACGACGACAGCCGCGTGCGCTCTTCTCCGTTGTGCGTGATGATGCCCAGCAGCGCCGCATAGGGCACATTGAGCATCGTGTAAAAAAGCATCAACAAAGAGACCGTGACGTAAGCGTAGGCCAGCTTTCCCGTCGCCGACAGGTTCGGTGCACTGAATGCAAGGACGCCGGAAATCGCAAAGGGGACGCACATCCACAGCATCCAGGGGCGGAACCTGCCGAAGCGGGACTTGGTCCGGTCGGCGATGATGCCCATGACGGGGTCGGCGAAGTTGTCCCACCAGCGCGTCACCAGAAGCATCGTGCCCGCGGCGGCGGCACTGATCCCGAAGGTGTCGGTGTAGAAGATGAGGAGGAAGACGCTAAAGGTATTCCAGTACAGGCAAAAGCCAAGGTCGCCGACGGCGTAACCGATGCGTTCGGTCCAGCCGACACGTTCCTGATCGGATTGGAGTGACATTCTAAGGTACCTCGATAAAAAAAGAGAGCGCCAAGCGCGCCCCTCAATATACTACAGTTGGCCGCATGCTCGCGCTCTCGAAAACCCTCTCGGACGGGCTCGGGCCCACGCGGCAGGGCTAGTCGGCCGGCCGGCGGAGTTCGCCCACCAAGAAGGCTCTCTTCTGGCCCGTGGTCACGAGGTGCCCATCGTACTTCCGCGTACCGTTCACCAACAGGCACACCGGCCGGTCGAGCGGAAAGTCAAACCGGAGCACATCTCCGGGCGCCAGGCGCCCCAGGTCCTCGGCGAGAACCACGGGCCCTTCGAGACGCGCATCCAGACGCAGAAGCCCGGCTTTGAGCAAGCGCAGGACGCGAGTCTGCTCCTCGTCGGTCGATTGCGCGCGCCGCACGCTCCACTGCTGCTCGAATTTCTGGCGCAGCATCTTGATGACGATCGACGGCATTCCGATGTTGATCATCCCGGAATTGTCGGCCATGCGGACTTCCAGGCCGATAGCGACCACCGCCTCATTCGGCGCCATGACTTGCAGCAGCTGGGGTTCGGTCTCCCGAGCCTCGATCGTAAAGTCGATGGGCGAGATGCCCTGCCAGGCCTGGCGCAGATCGTGCAGGATGATCCGGTAGAGCCCGTCGAGTACCACCTGCTCGATCTCCGTTATCTCGCGCCGCATATTGGAGCTGCTCTTGCCGCTGCCGCCGAGCAGCATCTCGAGAACGGGAAACACCAGGGCCGAGCTGATCTCGAGCACGGCGTTTCCCTCGTAGGGCTTCAGCCCCAGTGAAACCAGGCAGGTGGGCGAAGGCAGGCATTGCGAGAACTCCGCGAAAGACAGCTGCTCGACCGAGACCAGGTTCACCACGACGTACGCGCGCAAGTACGCCGACAGGCTGGAGGCCAGGGTGCGGGCGAAGCTGTCGTGCAGGAGGTGGACGGCGCGGAGTTGTTCCTTGGCGATGCGGTCCGGACGGCGGAAATCGTAGGGGATGGCGCGCGCGGCCGCCGCCTCCTCCGTGTGCCTGCCGGTCCGGAACAGGCCGTCAATCTCGTCCTGGGTGAGCGAGCGATCCAAGCGAAGGGCCTCCCGATCCTGAATCGGCGGGCGGACCCGGATTCTGTAGGGTGGACGGTACCCCGGACTATCGGGGAGCGTGCGCTGCAACGCGCTCGATCTCGGTTCGACGCCCGTCGCGACTCATGCCGGTCTGCGGCATCTTAGACGGTGGCGGGGTGCTTGGTTCGATGAAACTCCCGTCCCAGAAGCTCGGGGGAGGCTGCGGCGCCGCTCGGCGGCGTGAGGCAGAACTTCACCAGCAGGCGGCCGCCATCGCAGACGAACGGGGTGACGATCCAGTTGCTGCCGGCGTTCCGGGTGGTGAAGTTCCGGCCGTAGACCACGCTGGGGATGCCCAGCCCGATCGGCCCCAGGTCCCGTTCCATCGCGTTTTTTACGTTCCCGATGATCATGTTCGCGATCTCGGCCACGGCATCCAGTACTTCTTCGTTGACGCCGTCGCTCGTCTGGTCGCACTCGGTCATCAACAGGCTTGAATAGAACTTCCGCGCCAGGGCCGCGTCGCACTGCACGACACCGCCGCCGACCCACTGGCCCGCCAGCCCGATCAGCGCCACCACGCCGTCGACGTTGCCGGTCGAATTCGCCTCCTCATAGGCGGGCTCGGCCTCGACCTCCAGGCCCATCATCATCGAAAACACTTCGCGAGTTGCCACTCGGATCGCGTCCGTCACCTTTGCGTGGTCGAGCGTCTTCATTCCGTTCCCCCGGTCTAGGCGGCGAAGATGTTATCCAGCGTTTGCCGGAACTGCTCGGCCGAGAACGGCTTACGCACGTACCCGACGGCGCCCATCTTGGCGGCCGACATCACCTTGCTTTCGCTGCCTTCCGTAGTAACCATCACCACCGGCAGGTGCTTCCATGTCTCGCTGGTCTTGATACGCTCCAGCAACTGCAGGCCGTCCATGTTGGGCATATTGATGTCGGCCAGGACCAGGTCCACGTGCTGGCTGTCCAGCGTCTTCAGGGCCTCCAGGCCGTCGCCGGCCTCATAGATTTGGCCCAGCGGCAATTCCGCCTGTCGGAGCACCCGCTGGACGATCTTGCGGATGGCGGCCGAATCGTCCACGATCAGTACGTCGAGGAGCATCACCCGTCTTATCGGCGGTTGGGCCGCGGAGCTTGAGGGGGAGAGCCCGCGCGGACGGATGGCCGCGCCGCGCGCGTTGGCAGAGTTACGCCGCGCTGCACCTGGTGCCTGGCGCCGCCGTGCGGCGCAACGCGCGGTCAAGCCCCGATGCGGGCCACAATCATCTGGGTGGCCTGGAACGGGTTGGCGTAGAAATGCTCCAGCACCTCAAAACGATCCGAGATGTAGCGCTGGAATTCGGCGTAGCCCCACTCGCGGATATGTGCCGGATTCAACGGCGGGCCGAGGTGGCGCCCATCGAGCAGCAAGTTGCGGTCGGGCGTCGACAGCACGATCAGGCGGGGCCGCATCGACGCAATGTAGGCCAGCAGCAGGTCCGGGTCGGCCAGATGCTCGATGATATCGGCTGCGATCACCAGGTCGGCGTGCAGGCTCGACGGCTGCGTGAAGTCCTCTGTTAGCCACGTTCCCAGCGGATACTTCCGCTTGAGCCACGCTACGGTTTCGGGCACGTCGACTCCCGCGATCGCGTAGTCTCGGAAATCGCGCGCCAGCTTGTACGCGCCGCCGCAGCCCACGTCGCAGACGCTCCGCAACCCGTCGCGATCCGCGAACAACCGCGCGAGCTGATAGACCTCGTTCTGGAACTCGCCGGTGTCCGCGGTGGCGTTGAAGTAGCTCTCCTCGGCACGCGGAGTGTAGGCCGTGGGGAGGTAGTAGTTCCCGGCGGCTACGGCCTGAAGATGCGAGGAGACCGGCGGGACGCGGTCCAGCGAGGGGATGAGGGGATAGCCGGCGAACTGGAGCACGACGCCGTGCTCGCGGATCGACCGATCGATACGGCTACGCAGCGGTCTGGGAATCAGCATCGGTGCTCAGAGGATCGGCCGGCCGCTTCCGGAAGATTAGAGCGGCCCGCTCCGGCCGCAGCACCGGTCCGTGGCCGAATTGCCTCGGCCACGCCCGCCCGCGTTGCCGCGCTAGTCGAGGAGCTCGACCTGGAATTCTTCGATCACCGGATTGGCCAGCACGTCCCGGGCGATCTGCTCCATTTCCTGCCGGGCGCTCTCGGGCGAGGCGCCGGGCGCGAGCTGGATGTCGAAGAACTTCCCCTGTCGTACGCTGCCGATGGAACGGTGCCCCAGGCCATTGAGCGCGGCGCAGATGGTCTTTCCCTGGGGGTCGAGAACGGTTGGCTTCAAGGAGACGAACACTCGGACTTTCATAGGAATCCCCATTCTAGCCCACTTTTCGACGGCCATCAGCCGTCGGCCATCGGCCCTCAGGCCGGCCGCTTCCCGGATCGCTGAAAGCTGACCGCTGACGGCTGGTGGCTGACGGCTGATATGCTACAACTGATAGTTCCCAGGAGGGCTCATCCTCAAGATCTCGGTGCTCGCAAGCGGAAGCTCCGGAAACGCGGCCCTGGTCTCGACCGGGCGCACGCGCCTGCTGGTCGACGCCGGCCTCAGCCGCCGCGAGCTCAAGCGACGATTGGCCGTCGTGGGCGAGGAGTTCGAGCGCATCGGCGCCATTCTCATCTCCCATGAACACTCCGACCACGTCTCCGGCCTGCCGGTCATCGCCAAGAGCTTGCGGGTTCCCGTTTTCTTGACGCGCCTCGCGGCCCCCGCCATCTGCTGGAACGGTTATGAGCCCCGGCTAGAGACTTTTCAGGCCGGGGCCTGTGTTACGGTCGGCGACATCGAGATCGATACCTTCACCATCCCGCACGACGCAGCCGACCCGGTGGCCTTCTGCTTCCGTTCCCAGGGACTGAAGGCCGGCCTGGTCACCGACCTGGGCTACATCCCGGACTCGATCAAGTTCCACTTGCGTGGCGTGGACCTGCTCATCCTCGAATCGAACCACGACCTCGAGATGTTGAAGGTGGGTCCCTACCCCTGGGCCGTCAAGCAGCGCGTCATGAGCCGCAACGGCCACCTGTCGAACGATGCCGTGGCCGAGTTCATCGTGGCCGACCTGGATTCCGGCGTGCGCACGCTCGTTCTGGGCCATTTGAGCGAGCATAACAACCACCCGGAGATTGCACGCCTCTCCGCCAGCCAGGCGCTCGCCGGCCGCGGCCTGGCGACCCGCCTGGTGATTGCCGGCCACCGCGAGCCGACTGAGACCTTTCAACTATAGAGGACACGGGCGTCTCATGCTACCCTGTGGTGGGGCGATGCGGCCGTGCCCTCCTGTACACAGACCGGGTAGTGTCAGCGTGGCTTGGTGGCGTTCGATCCTGGGGTAGCCTACTTGCCAACAGGTATCGGCCGCGCAGTTCTAAGTCGGTTGTGAGCCCCCGAGGTTGGGGCGCCCTGTAGAGGACCGCTATGATTGCGCGATACACCCGGCCCGAAATGGGCCGCATCTGGAGCGATGAGAACAAGTTCAGGACCTGGCTCGAAGTCGAGCTGGCGGCCTCGGAAGCGCTGGCCGAAATGGGCGAGGTTCCCCCGGAGGCGGGGCGCCTGCTACGCCAGCACGCCGGCTTCGAGGTCGATCGCATCTTCGAAATCGAGCGCGAAGTCAAGCACGACGTGGTCGCTTTCACCTCCGCTGTGGCGGAGTCGCTAGCCGCGGCCGGACACGCTGACGCGTCCCGCTGGCTGCACTACGGTCTCACCTCGAACGACGTCGTCGATACGGCGCAAGCCCTGCAGATCGCCCAGGCGTCGAAGCTGCTCGCGGCCGGTTTGGCCGAGCTTCGCTCCGCGCTCGAGGAACGTGCCTTCGAGTTCAAGAACACGGTGCAGGTGGGACGGACCCACGGCGTGCATGCCGAGCCCATCGTGTTCGGCCTCAAGTTCGCCCTGTGGTACGACGAGGCCGTCCGCAACCAGCGGCGCTTCTCGGCGGCCGCGCAGGAGATGGAAGTCGGGAAGATCTCCGGGGCCGTGGGGACCTTCTCTCACATCCCGCCCGCGGCCGAGGAGCGCATCTGCGCCAAGCTGGGCCTGCGCGCGGCGCCCATCGCCTCGCAGGTGCTATCGCGCGACCGCCATGCAGCCTACCTTTCGGCCCTGGCGCTCGTCGCCGCGCTCCTCGAGAAGATCGCCCTCGAAGTGCGCCACCTCCAGCGCACCGAGGTGCGCGAGGCGGAAGAGGCGTTCTCGGCCGGGCAGAAGGGCAGTTCGGTCATGCCCCACAAGCGCAACCCGGTCACCTGCGAGCAGATCTGCGGCCTGGCGCGCGTGGTCCGTGCCAATGCCCAGGCCGGCTTCGAGAACATCGCGCTGTGGCACGAGCGGGATATCTCGCATTCCTCGGTCGAGCGGGTCATCCTGCCCGATTCCACCATCCTGACCGACTACCTGCTGGCCCGCACCACCAGCCTGGTTCGCAAGCTGCGCGTCTTCCCCGAGCGCATGCGCCGCAACCTGGACCTGACCGGCGGCCTGATCTTCTCCGCGCAACTCCTCAACGACCTGGCTGCCGCCGGCATGCTGCGGGAGGCGGCCTACCGTGTCGTTCAGGGCCACGCCATGCGATGCTGGGAGCAGGGAGGGGACTTTCGCGCCGCCGTCGAGGCGGACCCGGAGATCCGCGCCGTGCTCACCGCGGACCAGATCGGGCGGGCGTTCTCGCTCGAGCGCCAGCTCCGCAACGTCGGCGCGATCTTCGAGCGCGTGTTTGGAAGGCAATGATCGTCAACCCGGAGATCGAGAAGTACATTCTCGGCCTCATCCCGCCCCGGGACGAGATCCTGGCCGAAATGGAGGCCGAAGCCGAGCGCCGATCCATCCCTATTGTGGGCCCTGCGGTGGGTGCGCTTCTGGCCGTGCTAGTACTTTCGTCCCAGGCGAAGCGGATCTTCGAACTTGGCTCCGCCATCGGCTACTCCACCCTCTGGCTGGCACGCGCTGCCGGGCCAGGCGCCGAAGTCCACTACACCGACGCCAGCCCCGACAACGCCGACCGGGCACGCTGGTACCTCGAACGGGCCGGCCTTGGAAACCGGGTGCGCATCCATGTCGGGGATGCTCTGACCGCCCTCGCCCAGGCGGATGGTGAATTCGATTTCATCTTCAATGACATCAACAAGGACGGATACCCAGCCGTTCTCAGGGCGGCTTCCGGGCACCTGCGGCGTGGAGGGTTGCTGGTCAGCGACAACACCCTCTGGCACGAACGCGTTTTGAACCCCGCCGATTCCACTTCAAGAGCGGTAGTAGAATTCAACCACAACTTTTTCACTTCAAATGAGTTCGTGACGTGTATCGCGCCTCTTCGCGACGGGTTGACCCTGGCCGTTAAGCTCTAAAGCGGGGGCCCAGTCCTCCCAGTACTGGAACAGTGGCGAAGAAAATGCCGTGTTTTTTGGTAGAGCCTGGGTTAGACTTGGAATGAAGGAAGTCGATGGCGCAGCCCTACAGAAGTCGGGGACTAGATTTGGCACGAGTCTTGCTAGTTGATGGCGATGTGACGTCCCGTCTCACTCTGCAGACAGTACTGGAGGCGGGCGGGTATCGCGTCGATGCCGCAGCCTCAGCGGCTGAGGCAGTCGGCAAGCTGGACGCGCGCGAATACGAGTTGGTGTTGACCGATCTGCGGATGGAATCGCCCGAAGCTGGGCTGAAAGTACTAGCGCATGCCAGGATGATGGACTACAAGCCAGCCACAGCCCTGGTCACCAGCTACCAAGACCACAAACGCTCTCGCGCCGAGAGGAATGCCGCCACGGTCCTGATCGAGCCGGAAGATCTCCCCGGATTGCTGAGCCGCATCGCCGACCTCATCAGCGGACGGGCCACCCGCAAAGTCGAGCGCGAGCTCCGCCACGCCACCTAGAGACTGAAGACAGCCTCTTCCAGATCATCCAAGCCACCCGCGAAGAAGTGATCTTGCGCCTCCACCCAGACGAGCCGCTTGGGCTCCGGCAGGGCGTCGAAGAACGGCTGGAACTCTGCCCGCGGGCCGTATTGATCGTGGGTGCTCCGGATGAAAACGCGCGGCGCGGTGCAGCCCGGAAGCCAGCCGTGCTCGCCGGCGCGGGTCGGAAACCCGGCGGCCACCACGCGGGAGGCCGTCCTCAGCTCGCATCCCAGCCGCAAGACAACGCCCGAGCCGAACGAAAAGCCAGCCAGGGTATAGGGCAGCTCCGGATAGCGGCTCCGCAGCCACTCCAGGCAGGCGCGGGCATCTTCAACCTCCCCGGAGTCACCATCGTAGCTCCCTTCGCTTCTGCCGACGCCGCGGAAGTTGAACCGCAGAACCACCGCCCCGGCTCGCCGCAGGCCTCGCGCCAACCGGTGCACCACCTTGTTGTGCATGGTGCCACCGTAGAGCGGATGCGGATGCGCCACCAGCGCCACCTCGCGCGCCGGTCCCTCCTCCGGCTCTTCCAGCAGTGCTTCTAGTTTTCCGCTGGGGCCACTGAGCAACAAGGATTTAATGGTGCGGGCCATATAGCGTATTCAGTGACTGCGGCCCCTGCGCCGGAGGCGCCCAGCCGCGCGGTTAGCGCCTAGAACGTGCGGTAGTTGGTGAACTGCATGTCGATGCCGAAGTCCTGGCCGCGGAGCAATTGGATCACCGCCTGGAGGTCGTCCCGGTGCTTGCCGCTGACGCGCACCAAGTCGCCCTGGATCGACGCCTGCACCTTCAGCTTAGCCTCTTTCACTTTCTTGACGATCTCACGGGCCTTCTCGATCGGGATTCCCGACTGGATCGAGATCTCCTGGCGGACGGTCGAGCCTGCCGCCTGGATGACCTCGCCGTGCGTGAGACCCTTGAGCGGCACTCCGCGCTTGACGAGCCGCATGTCGAGGATCTCAATGATCGCGCGAAGCTTGAACTCATCGGCGCTAGCGAGTTGAATCTTCTTGTCTTTCTCGTTCAGCTCGATGGTGGACTTCGAGTTCTTCAGGTCGAAGCGGACAATGATTTCCTTCATCGCTTGGTGGATGGCGTTGCTGACCTCGTTGAGGTCGATCTTGGACACGATGTCGAAGCTGTTGTCGGGCACGGCAGTTTATTGTCCCAAAGCGACCAGAACCCGCTCGGTGATCTCGTCGATCATCGCGGGCATGGCGCGGTCCAGCGCCACGGTGACGGCCGCTCTTACGCGCTCTGCGTCAACGGTAGGACAGGCCTCCTGGACTGTCCTTTCGGGCGCCTGGGCCGGTTGGGGCCCCGGCTCGACCAGCGGCTCCGGCCGGGGCTTCTCGTCGACGATGGCCTCCACCCTCGCTTCGCGCGCCGTCTGTGCGGCCTCGATCAGCGGCCGGATCAGGGCCACGACGGCGGAGGCTTCGAAGGGCTTCTTCAACACCGCATCGGCGCCCACGCGGCTGGCCTCCACTTCATCCACCGGCTCGAGCAAGCCGGCCAGCAGAACCACCCGTGCGTGGCGGTGGCGCGGTTGGCTCTTCACGTGCTGGCAGAGCTCGTAGCCCGAGTGGATGGGCAGGAAGACGTCGGCCAGCACCACATCCGGGTCGACGTCGTCCAGCCGGATGAGCGCCGTCTCGCCGTCGGTGACGGTCACGACCTCGAACCCTTCCTCGCGCAAGATTCTCTCGCCCATGCGTTGGGCATGGGGGCTGTCGTCAGCCAAGAGGATCCGGCTCATTTCTGCGGCGCGGGCTGGTTTTGAGACGGCGCCGGCGGTGGCTCGGCTCCCTGTTTGGGAGGGTTCGTCCGGGCGTCGGGCTTCGTATCGAGCGCCGAGGCGCCAGTGATGGGGCTGGCCGTCACGTCCGAACCAGCCGAACCCGGCGCCGCCTCGACCGGAACCGTGACCGGCGTCGTTGGCCGCAGGGTGTCCATGGCGGGCTGGCCGGACTTGGCGGCAGCCATGACGTCCGGACGACCGCGGAAGACGCCCCAAAAGTGGCCGAACATGCCTTCTTTGGTGTGGTTCTCGATCTCGTACTTCTCGTGGGCCAGGGACACCGGATCCGGGTCGGGGATCGGCTTCTCCATGTCCTTCAGCCGCTTCTTGGCCTCGCCGGCCAGCGGGCTCAGCGGGTAGTCGCGCACCAGCCTGCTGAAGGCGTCGGCGCTTTGATTGCGAAACTTCGGGCCGAGGTGGGCGTACGAGTCGCCGGCGTCCCAGAGCGCATAATCCGCCTTGCTATAGAGCGGATAGTGATCGACGAGGCCTTGCAGCCGGTTGGCCGCCGAGTAGAACACTCCCTTGCCGTAGTAGAACGTGCCCACCCGGAACTCGCCGTCCGCCAGCACCTCCTGGATCTCGCGCATTCTCTGCTGGCCCTGCGGGGCGAACTTGCTGTTGGGGTACTCCGTCAGCAAGGTGCGGCACTCGGCATCGGCGCGCAGGGCATGCGTCGGGTCGCGGTCTGCTTTGTCCATTTGCTTGAGCTCGATTTCGCAGACCTTCTCCTGCGCCTCGGCCGACTCTTCCATCATGGGATAGAAGAGCTTGAAGTCCTTGTACTCGGCCTCCGCCTGAGCCCAGCCGTGCGAGCCGCCCTCGCGGTACCAACTGTCCGCCAGCGCGAGTTTGGCCTTGGCCATGTACTCGCTCTGGTCGTAAGTGTTCATGAGGGTGTTCAGGGTCAGGCGCGCCACCTCGAAGCGTCCGTGTTCGAGGTCGTGAATCGCTGCGTCGAACAGAACCTTGTCGGGCTGCTGCGTGTCCTTGGTGATCGGGTTGTCGTACTTCTTCGGCTTGTAGGCGCAAGAGCACGTGAGCCCCGCGATCAGGACGAGAATGAAGCCAGTTGGAATCCGGTTTTTCGAAGCCTTCATAGATCCTTACAATCCTACACCCGCACGGCCGTCGCGTTGTGCGCGATCTCCCGCATCCGGGCCACGGTGGCCGCCGCATCCGGGCTCTTGAAAATCGACGCTCCGCTCACCACCCAGTCGCACCCGGCCCGCACGATGTCCGCCAGGTTCTCCATGTTCACGCCGCCGTCGATCTCGATTGAGAAGTTCAACCCCAACTCCTTACGGCGGCGGTCCAGCGCGCGGATCTTGTCGAGCGCGTGGGGAATGAACTGCTGGCCTCCGAACCCCGGGTTGACGCTCATGATCAGCACGTAATCCACCAATCCCAGCACATCCTCCAGCATGGCGACCGGCGTCGAGGGATTCAGCACCACGCCTGCCGGAATGCCCTCGCTCTGAATCGACCGCAGGGTGCCGTCCAGGTGCCGCGCCGCCTCCAGGTGAACCAGGATCTGGTCGGCGCCGGCCTCGATGAAGATCGGGGCGTACTTGTCCGGATCGCTCACCATCAGGTGAACGTCCAGCGTCATCTTGGTGATGGCGCGGATGGAACGCACCACGGGCGGACCGACGGTCAGGTTGGGAACGAAGTGGCCGTCCATGATGTCGACGTGCAACATCGTGGCGCCGCCCTGCTCCACCTTGTGGATTTCGTCCCCCAGGCGGGCAAAATCCGCGGAGAGGATAGATGGAACGATTTGAACCATTTACGGGCTAGTCCGATGTTAGCACAGCAGCGAAGAAACCATCCCCGCGATCGACCCCCGGCAGGCGCCGCCACAACCGCTCTACCGGCGCCCCGATTGCCGCGATGACGTCTTCGTTCTCCTCGCGTTCCAGGGAACAGGTCGAATACACCAGACGTCCGCCCGGCGCCAGCCGTTCCAGTGCGTTTCCGAGCAGGGCGACCTGGCGGCGGTGCAAGGCTTCGAAGTCCCCCGGTTGAAGTCTCCACTTGATCTCCGGGTTGCGGCCCAGCGTGCCGGTTCCGGAGCAGGGAGCATCCACCAGGATGCGCTCAAACCGTCCCCGAAAAGGAAGCGGGCGCGTGCCGTCCAGAACCACCAGATCGCAACCAAGACCTCGCATGTTGACCAGACGGCTCAGGTGTATATCGCAGGCCACAGCCCGCACCCCGCTTTCGAGCGCTTGTGCGGTCTTGTTGCCGGGCGCAGCGCACAGGTCCAGGAACGTCTGGCCCGGCTGTAGATCGAGCAGCGGAACGATGCTCTGCGATCCGATGTCCTGAATGCGCAGGCCCTCGGCGTGGCCTGCCGTCACGCGATAGCAGCCGGGCACTTCGGTGGCTTCGAACCCGTCCGCTCCCTCACGGTCGCGGTTCGGCGCTAGGGCACCCCCCCGCGCCGCTCCCGATGCCGTGGCGCTCCCCGCCGCGGCTCCCCCCAGCACCGAACCGCGCGCGTCAGCAAGCGGTTCCGCGATCCGCACGTAGGTCTCGGGCGTCGCCAGGTTCGCCCGCGCGATCTTCTCAGCGGTTTCGCAGCCAAACTGCCGCTCCCAGCGCTCCAGCAGCCAGGCGGGATGCGAGAGCTCGACGGCACGATCCGGCCATGCCACCGCTTCGCGATCCACCTTCCGCAGCACCGCGTTCACCAGCGGCGCGGCCGATCGCTTGCGAGCGCGCTTCACCAGCTCGACGCTTTCGCTCACGGCGGCGTGCTCCGGCACGCGGCTCAGATGCCGGAGCTGGTAGATCGCCATGCGCAGGGCGATGCGCACCTCCGGGTCGAGACGCGCCGCGGCGCGGCCGGAGAGATGTTCGATCAGGAAGTCGAGCTGGCCCTGGAAGCGCAGCGATCCCAGCACGATTTCCGACGCCAGACCGGCGTCGCGCGAATCCAGGCCGCCGCTACGGCTGAAGAGTAGATCGGAGGCGTAGCCGCCCCCCTCCACCAGGCGGAGGATCTCGAAAGCGGCCGCGCGTGCGGGAGAGACCACCTCCCTATAATAAATTGTGGACATCGAGAAGACCCTGCTGCGGAAAGTCGGCGAGGCCGTCGGCCGGTTCAAGATGATCCGCGACGGCGACCGCGTGGCCGTGGCGCTCTCCGGCGGCAAGGACTCGCTCACTCTTCTGCACGCGCTCCTGCTGCTGGCGGAGCGCGCGCCGGTCGATTTCTCGGTCTGCGCGTTCACCATCGAGCAGGGCAAATTCCTGCGGCCCATCGAGCCGCTGGCCGACTATCTGAAAGCCAAAGGCGTGGCCTGGACCTACTTCCGCGACGCGCCCTCGCTGCAGTTGCTCGAGGACCAGCCCGAGCACGGCTGCGATCTGTGCAGCCGCTACCGCCGCCGGGCGGTCTACCAGGTGGTCCGCGGCCTGGGCGCCAGCGTGATCGCCTTCGGCCACACCGCCGACGATTTCTGCGAGGCCCTGCTGAGGAACGCGCTGTTCACCGGCAAGCTGAGCGCGCTGCCGCCGGTGACGCATTCGCGCGACAAGCAGTTCCGGCTGATCCGGCCGCTGGTGTTTGTGGGCGAGGACGTGACTCGGGCCTACGCCGAGGCGACCGGCGCTCCGCTGGTTCCCTGCGGGTGCTCACAGAAGACCGGCACGGTCCGGCGGGTGTTGCGCGACCTGTTCGCCAACCTGGACCGGCAGTACCCACACCTGCAGGAGCACCTGCTGGCGGCCATGTCCAACATCGACCCCTCCCGGCTTCTGGACACGCGGTTTCTCCATCTCGAAGGCGGGGCGGGGCAGGGCGCGTTTCCGGTTCTCGACTCGGACGAGTCTTAGGTGGGGCGCGGCGGGTCCTGGAGGACCCGCGCAGACCTGGAGGTCTGCCCCACGCCTGCATGAATGTTAAGGCGGTCCGATTGACCTGCTATTTACGGTAGTGAGAAAATGATCGGTCTCTCCCGGACTCGAAACCGATGAGACTACTACCACGCCAGGAAAAGTTCTTCGCTTCGTTCTTGGGCCAGGTCCACCTGATCACCGAGGCGTCCGGCATTCTGTACGATGCGGTCAAGGAGGGCAACTCGCACCTCTCGCGGGCGGCCGCGCGTATCCAGCAGATCGAGCACGAGGGCGACGAGATCATCCACGACATCTTCACCCGCCTCAACCAGACTTTTATCACGCCGCTCGATCCCGAAGACATTCACGCTCTTTCCTCGAGCCTCGACGACGTTCTCGATGGAATCGAGGACGCCGCCTATCGCATGGTGGCGTACCGTCTGGACCCCATTCCGCCGACTGTGGTCGAACTATGCGAAGTGGTGCGCGACTGCGCCGTGGCGCTCGAGCGGGCCTTCGAAAAGCTGGACAAGGACGAGAAGCTGCTGGACGACTGCATCGAGGTCAACCGCCTCGAGGATTACGCCGATCTGCTGGTTCGCCGCGCGGTGGCCGAACTGTTCCAGCAGGAGAAGGACCCCATCGCCCTCATCAAGAAGAAGGAGATTTACGAGTTCCTCGAGGATACGACCGATCGCTGCGAGGACGTCGCCGACGTCTTGCAGAACGTCGTCGTGAAGAATAGCTGACGCTCCCGACATGCTCAGGCCCTGATGTCCTCCGCGCTCCTTCTGGTCATCGTCATTACCTCCGTCGCCCTGGTGTTCGATTTCCTCAACGGATTTCACGACGCCGCCAACTCCGTCGCCACCGTCGTCGCTACCCGTGTTCTGACGCCGCTTCAGGCGGTCATCTGGGCGGCCCTTTTCAACTTCATCGCCGCGTTCAGCGGGACGGCCGTGGCGCGGACCGTGGGCGCCGGGATGGTGGACCTGCGCTCGGTCACCGTCTACGTCATTCTGGCGGGGCTCATTGGCGCCATCTTCTGGGATCTGGTCACATGGTGGTTCGGCCTTCCCACCAGCTCGTCGCACGCCCTGTTCGGAGGGTACGCGGGCGCCGCCATGGCTCGCGTCACGTTCCTCAAGGGCTTCGGGCACAGCTTCGAAGTGCTGGTCTGGAGCGGCTGGATTAAGACGCTGATCTTTATGGTGCTTTCGCCGATCATCGGCTTTGCCCTGGCGTACGTCTTCATGACCGCCGTCTACTGGCTGTTCCGGCACTCCACGCCGAAGAAGATGGACGTCTACTTCCGCAAGCTCCAGTTGGTTTCGGCGGCCGCGTTCAGTTACTCCCACGGGACCAACGACGCGCAGAAGACGATGGGGATTATCACCGGCGTCCTGGTTACGACGGGGTATCTGCGGGAGTTCCGCGTGCCGGCCTGGGTGATTGTCGCGGCCGGCGCCGCCATTGGGCTGGGGACGCTCTCCGGAGGATGGCGGATCGTCCACACGGTGGGCTCGCGGATCACCAAGCTCCGGCCCCGCGGCGGCTTCTGCGCGGAGACCGCGGCGGCGACCTCGATCCTGCTGGCGACGGCGGTGGGCGTGGGCGTTTCCACCACGCACGTCATCACCGGCGCCATCACCGGCGTGGGCTCGATTCAGCGCATGAAGGCGGTCCGCTGGGGCGTCGCGACCAATATCGTCTGGGCCTGGGTCCTCACCATCCCCGCCGCCGCCCTGGTGGCCTGGATTTCCTACGCGCTGCTTTACTCGGCCGGGTTGGACCCGCGGTAGGGGCCGGGGCAGCCGACAGGCCGGAGGCCTGTGCTACTTGCGTTCCTGAGATGCAGGGTGGACCTGCGGCCGGTCGAGAGTGCCTCCGATCGCGATCGGCAGCGCGGTCATGCTGCCGGCGCGCGCGGTCAGGTCGAAATGCATACTCCGATCGAACCCGATCGCGCCGTTCCCGGTGAACTTCAGCGCGGGGCTGTCGAACACGATCGCGCTTAGTTCCAGCCGGCCCTGCTTCACGCTGAGGTCGCTGGTCAGCGTCCGGAACGCTGTGCTCCCCGCTGCGCCGGCGCCGATCACACTCAGCAGGTCCAGCACGGCGATGCGGCCCTTCGTCAGCGAGAGCCTGGCGGTCCCTTCGAGCGAGTGCCCCATCTCGCGCGCGGTCTTGCCGGAGAACTGCAGCGTATACGCCGGGATCGCGAGGACACCGTAGATCTTCCCGCCGCCTTCGGCCGTGACGCTGCCTAGCAACGCGTTGATATCGACGCCGCGGATCGACCCGCGGCTGGCGCAGCTCAGCGCCGTTCCGCGCAATCTGCAATCCGCAGCGCCGGCCCATTCGCCCTCGCCGAGCTTGAGCTTCGCGTTCAGCACTTGTAGATGGAACACCGGCGCGGACATCGGCTTCTGTGCCGAGAACAGCGCTGGGGCGTTGCCGTCCACCAGCATCCGGTGGCCGGCGTCCATGCCGATCTCGAGGCCAGACAGCGTGAGCCTGGCGGGTCCCGCGACATTGTTATACAGGTCGCCCCGAAGCGAGGCTTCGAGAGTGACGGTCGCCTTGTCGCCAGGCGCTCCCAGCAGAAAGCCCAATTGCGCGCGCCGGATGCGCTCCGGAATCTCGTGCGGCACAATGGTCAGCGTGAGTCTTCCGTTGATCGGAAGCACCTGGGGCATGAAGGGGCCGGCGCGGCCCTCGACCCGGAAGCCCGAGCCCGGCCCCCCGAAAAGCTTGGCGCTCAGCTCCAGGGGGCACTTGGTCCCGGCCGAGAGGCCCTGCACGCGGAGGTTAATGGCGCCGATCCGCAGCGGCGGCTCGCCGGGATTCGCTCCGGAAATGAGCACCTCGCCGTTGGAAACCCGTAAGTCGTCGATTCCCAGCGCCAGAGCGGGACGGGAGCCAGCCGCCGGCTGTGAGCACCGCTTGAGCGGGGCAGGCGACCAGAGCTTCCTTAGGAACGCCTCGATATTCGTCTCGTTGTGCGCGTCGCTTTCTACCGCGATCCGCGGCGCGTCGATCGCAATCGACCGCATCTCGATCCTGCGGCTGAGCAGAGGCAGCAACGCGACTTGCGCCGAAATCCGTTTGGCGGTGAGCAGGTTCTGCGCGCGGAACCCGGGAGGATTCCCGATGGCGACATCGCCGAGCGAGATCGCGGGCTTGAGGAGGAACCACGAGGCCATGTCGAACCGCACCTCTCCTACCGACACCAGGACGCCCAGCCGGCGGCTGAGCGTGCCGGCGACGCTGTCCTTGGAAGAGCCGGTTACCAGGGACTGGGCAATCAGCCCGGTAATCAGCATCACTGCGGCCAGCGCGCCGCAGAGAACCAGCCCACGCCAAAGCCAGCGCTTCATCGCAGTCGCTCTCGCTTTCCACCGTGAGTATACCGGGTTCCACGAAACCTGCGCCGCGAGCGCCGCGTACAATTAAGTAAGAGGATGGGGATCACTCTGCGTTTCGGTGTCCTTCTCGTCATCGCGGGTGTTGTGCTCGGGGCGGAGGATGCCCGTGAGATCGTGCGCCGCTCGACCGAGGAGCACACTCGCGCCAACAAACTGGCCGAGAACTACACCTTCATCGAGCGGGAGGAGGAGCGCGGTCTGGATTCGCACGGCCGCATCGACCATCGCCTCGCGAAGAGCTACGACGTCACGCTGACCGAAGGCTCGCCCTACCGCCGCCTGGTTGCGCGCAACGACAAGCCGCTCCCGCCCGACGAGGAGCGCAAGGAACGGCAGAACCTCGAGAAGAGCATCGCGCAGCGGCGCGCCGAAACGCCCGCGCAGCGCGAAAAGCGCCTGGCGGACTGGCGCCGCAAGCGCGAGCACGACCGCGAGTTCCTACGCGAGGTGCCCGACGCCTTCGATTTCCGCATGGCCGGCGAAGAGACCGTGGATGGGCGGCGGGTCTATGTGATCGATGCCACGCCCCGGCGCGACTATAAGCCCAAGACCACCGTCGGCAAGGTGCTTCCCAAGATGAAGGGCAGGCTGTGGATCGACGCCGAGACCTACGACTGGGTGAAGACCGAGGCCGAGACCATCGACACGGTGAGCTTCGGGGGCTTCGCCTTCCGGCTCAACCCCGGCACGCTGTTCACGCTCCAGCAGGTGCGGGTCAACGACGAGATCTGGCTGCCCAAGCGCATCTTCGTCAGCGCGCAAGCCCGGCTGCTGCTCTTCAAGAAGCTCTCCAGCGAGCTGGACGTCACCTTTAGCGACTACAAGAAATTCCAGTCCGACTCGCGCATCGTGGCCACCGAGCAGGAGCCCTGACGCCGGCCTGCAGCTACCGGCTCTTCAGCGCCAGCCACTCCGCGCTCGCGAAAATGGCCGGACCCGTCTCCACCAGGCGCGGCAACATATTGAAGACGTCGAGCGGCGTCCACGTCGCATTCTGACGGGTGCGGAAGCCGCGGCGGTTCAATTCGGCTGCCACCTGCGAGAGCGGCCGGTCCTCGGTAATCACCTCCATCATGACCGTGAGCGCCCGCTTTTCGTCCGGGCTGTCTTCGAGATGCACGCAATCGGCCGCGATGCGGAATCCAAACGGCACCTCGTGGAGCTGGGCCGGCGCCTGGTCTCGCTCTGGCGGGCGCTCCCATTCGAGCGCCACCAGCGACCAACCGGCCCGGGTCTTCTCGGCGAAATAGCCGGACTCGGGTAGTCCCGAGACGCATTCGCGAACGCGTTCCAGGTTGGGCATAAGACCTCCTCGGAACCACTCCACAGCAGGCGGGTTGCCAGGGCTAAGTCGCGGGAACCGCGCGGGGTCCGCCATAGCGGCTGTCCGGCCGTGGGAATCGGGTGTCCGGCGGCGGACGCATTCAGCCCAGCATGCCGGCGGGCTTGAGCCCCGCCAGGTTCCGGCTCAGGGAGGTCGAGAGGACCAGCGATGTCGTGGTCTGGCCGAACGCGCTCAGCTTCCCCACCAGTTCCTCCAGGTGCGCGATCGAGGAGGCCACCAGCTTGAGGTGGAACGAGTCCTCGCCGGTCACGTGGTGGCACTCCATGATTTCGGCGAGGCCGGCGACGACGTGCTTGAAGCGGGCGTAGTTCTGAGGGACGGATTTCAACCGCACGAAGGCGGTAATCGGGTAACCGAGCTTGCCCGCATCCACCTGGGCGCCGTAGCCCAGAATCGCGCCGGAATCCTCGAGCCTGCGCACCCGCTCGGCCGCGGCAGGGAGCGACAGCCCGGCCTTGCGGCCCAACTCCGCGAAGGTCTGCCGCGCGTTCTTCTGCAGTTCGTTTAACATTCTAATATCTATGGCGTCGAATTCATTAGTTCCTCTTGGCATACTGCCAGTATATGTGCACTCATGCCCTGGTCTCCGCCTGCAGAACAGAAGAAAATGGACCTCATGCACGCCGAACTCCTGTGGAAGGGCGCCGTCCTGGGCTTCTCCATCGCCGCTCCCGTGGGGCCGATCGGCGCGCTGGCCATCGGCCGGACGTTGCGCGATGGCCGCGCGGCGGGGCTCGCGACCGGGCTCGGCGCCGCCTCCGCGGATAGCGTGTACGGAGCGGCGGCGACCTTCGGCCTCGCGGCGCTAGCGGGGCCCGCGGCCGCCGCCCCGCCTTGGCTCCGCTGGGCCGGCGGAGCATTCTTGATTTGCTACGGCATCCGGCTCGTTGCGGCGCGCGGTCGTGCCCGCGGTGCGGCGCCCGCCGGAACCTCGGGCGGCGCGTTCCTCTCCGCGTTCCTTCTGACCCTCGCCAACCCGATGACGATCCTCGCCTTTGCCGCCATGCTCGGAAGCTTCGGCGCGGTTGGGGCGGGCGGCGCGGGGCTCACGCTGGTCGCGGGAGTGTTCCTCGGGTCTATGGCATGGTGGACCTTCCTGTCCTGGGTTGTAGCAGCCGCGGCCGGCAAACTCGGCGGCCGGAGGTTCCCGGCGCTCGATTGCATTTGCGGTTGCGTGCTGGCCGCCTTTGGCCTTCACGCGCTCCTGCGGCACTGAGGCGCCGAGGCCAGGCCCGGAAGCCCGCCGAGCGAGGGAGCGAGGCGGACGGCGCGCAAGATCGATTCGGCTACGGCCTCGGCCGCCGCCACACCGAGCGCATCGATGGGAGCCCGCTCGGCGCCTAGCGACAGGGCGATGACGATGTCGCCGTCGGACATGGTGTTGACGGGGTTGATGGCCCGCGCCATACCGAGGCTCGCCAGCTCGGCCAGTTTGCGCGCCTCGATGCGGGTGAGCTGCGCGTTAGTCGCCACTACGACCAGCGTGGTGTTCTCGGGCCGGAACCCGCCGCTCGCGCCGCGCTTCATCTGGCTGGCGGTGCCGGCGAACTCGAGACTCTCGGGAGAAACGCGCGCGCCGGCCACGATGGAGCCCGTTCGCGGATCGACCACGTCGCCGATCGCGTTCACCACCGAGAACGCGGCCACCCGCACTCCGGCCAGCGATCCCTCGAGCGCCACCGTGGCGGAGCCGAGGCCGGACTTCATGGCCTGCCGCATGCCAAACAGCTTGCCGACGGTGGCGCCGGTTCCGGCTCCCACGGCACCCTCCTCGACCGGGCCGCCGCCGGCGGCGCGCGCCGCGGCTTCTCCCATCTCGCGCGTGGGACGGACGTCGGCCGCGCCAATCCCGAGGTCATAGAGGATCGCGCAGGGCACGATGGGCACGCGCGCGGCGGAGGTCTCGAATCCGACGCCTTTCCGCTCCAGATACCGGCGCACACCCGAAGCGGCCTCCAGGCCGAAGGCGCTGCCCCCGGCGAGCACGACGGCGTGGACGCGGCCGGCCACGTGTCCGGGCTCGAGCGCGGCCAGCTCCTCGGTTCCGGTGGCCGATCCGCCGACCCAAACGCCGCCCGTGGCGCCCGCTTCTGTAAGGATAGCCGTGCAGCCGGTCAGCGCCTCGTGGTCGGAGGCGTGGCCGACGAGAATTCCGGGTATATCCGTGAGTCCCTTCGTAACGTTGCTCCGCAAGCCGTATGTTACCATCGGGGAACGAGGATCAGACGGCCTTGCTCGACACGCTGAAGTCGCCCGTACTCGCGGTGCAGGATTTCTACGTATTGGCCGGCCAGGCCCTCCGCAACGTTGTCCGCCCGCCGCACTATGCGAGCGACATCTTCCTTCAGATGGACATCATCGGCTTCGGCAGCCTGCCCATCGTCATTTGCGTAGGCTTCTTCAGCGGCGCGGTCATGGCCATGCAGATGGCGAAGGCGCTGGCGCAGTACGGCGCGGTGGGACAGACCGGCCAGATCGTGGCCATCACGCTGGTGCGCGAGCTGGGACCAGTGCTCACCTCGCTGATGGTGGCGGGGCGCACGGCCTCCGGCATCGCCAGCGAACTGGGATCGATGAAGGTGACCGAGCAGATCGACGCCATGCGCGCGCTGGGCACCGATCCCATTCAGAAGCTGGTGACCCCGCGGCTGATCGCGGCCTGCGTCGTTCTCCCGCTGCTCACCATCATTTCGGATTTTGTGGGCATCTTCGGCGGATTTCTCATGGCGTATTTCGTGCTGGCGATGACTCCGAGCCAGTACTGGAACTCAGCCTGGCAGGCGCTCGACTACACGGACGTGTTTTTCGGTTTGCTCAAGCCTTTTGTCTTTGCGTTCGCCATCGTGCTGACGGGCTGCTATTACGGTTTGACGACCACCGGCGGCACGCAGGGCGTGGGCCGCGCCACGACGCAGGCGGTGGTGGTTTCGTCGGTGATGATCTTTTTCCTCACGTTCTTTATCACGAGGATTTTCGTGAGCCTGTAGCCATCGGATGCCGCATGAGGAATCCCAATCCGTTTTGCGGTTCGAGCGTGTTACCGTCCGCTTCAACGAGACCAAGGCGCTCGACGATGTCTCCTTCGAGGTCTCCAGAGGCGAGACCCGCGTCATTTTCGGAGCCGCGGGCAGCGGGAAAACCGTGCTGCTGAAAACCGCGCTGGGTCTGATCAAGCCGGACTCCGGGGAGGTAGACGTCTTTGGCCAGGATCTGGGAGCGATGAAGGAGACGGACCTGTTCCGCATCCGCAGCCGGATCGGCGTCCTGTTCCAGGAGGGAGGGCTGTTCGATTCCCTCACCGTCGAGGAGAACGTGGGCTATCCGCTGGAGAACCTGCTGGAGTTTCAGCTTCCGCCCGGCCAGGTGCGCGAGCGTGCGGCGGAGGCCCTGCGATTCGTGGAGCTGGAGCAGACCCTCGACAAGTTTCCCGCGGAACTTTCAGGCGGCATGCGGCGGCGGGTGGGAATCGCGCGCGCCGTAGTGACCGAGCCGCAGTTGGTGCTTTATGACTCGCCCACCGCGGGACTGGACCCCATTACGGCGTACACCATCATCGCCCTCATCGCCAAGGAGCGCGATCTGAAAAACACAACTACCGTCATGGCTACGCATCGTTATCAGGACGGCCACTTCATGGCGACGTGCCGCTATAATCCGGGAACCGGGCGCGCCGAGCCGGTCGCCGCCGCGGAAGAGGCCGGATTGGGCACGGTGTTCATGGTGCTCAACCAGGGCAGGATTGCCTTCGAAGGGAATCTGGCCGGGTTGAATGCGTGCCAGGATCCCTATGTTGCCAAGTTCGTGCGGCACGAGGAATGAGAATCGTGGCGCACGCTTCAGCCAAGACAGGATTGGCCACGAATGAACACGAATTGAAAGCAAATGGGGTATTCGTGTTCATTCGTGGCCAAGATTGCTGTTGCCGGAGTGCGTGCGCCACAAAGACGCGCGCGGTATGTGTACAATGATGCCCGTAGAGTGAGGCCGGAAGGATAGGCTATGCCATCGCAGGCAAGAGTCAGGTGGGCGCAACTTCGAGTGGGCGTGATGGCCATTGTGTCGATGGCCATTCTGGCGGTGCTCATCTTTCTGTTCACCCAAGACAAGCCGTTCTGGGAGCACTATGCCACGCTCTACACGTTGATGGGCGATTCGGCGGCGCTGGCCAAGGGCGCGCCGGTCCGTCTCAACGGCATTCTCATCGGCAGCGTGACCGACATAGGATTGTCGGGCTCCCAGGAGCCCAATCGGATCGTGCGCGTGAGTATGAGGGTGGTGCGGTCCCGGCTCGAGAGCATCCCCATCGATTCGCTGGCGGACATCGCTGCGGAGAACATGCTGGGCACCAAGTACATCAACATCAGCATGGGCCGGAGCCGCGTCCCGGTGCAGCCGGACGGCGAGGTCAAGAGCGAGCCCAGCGTGGAGATTCAGGACCTGGTGAAGAAGGGTTTCGGCCTGTTCGAGGCGGCGCAGTCGATCCTGGGCCGCATCGACAAGATCATCAGTCTGGTCGAAGCCGGCCGGGGGACCGCTGGGAAGTTACTGGTCGACGAGGAACTCTATGACCAGATCGTCAAGACCGTCGGGAATCTGCAGAAGGTCTCCGAGGCGGTCAGCAGCGGCAAGGGAACGGTGGGCAGGCTGGTCTACGACGAGAGCCTGTACAACCAGGCGCACGACACGGTGGCGCGGCTCGACCAGGTGATTCAGGACCTTCAAGCCGGCCAGGGGACGGCCGGGCAGTTGCTCAAGAATCCCGACCTGTACAAGGAGGCGCAGGCTAGCATCGCGCAGGTGCGGCAGTTGCTGGACAACCTGAACGCCGGGCAGGGCACCGCCGGCAAGCTGCTCAAGGACGACGCGGTGTACCACCAGGTTCAGAGCGTCCTCGGCCAGGTGGATACCACTCTGACCCGCATGAACGCGGGCCAGGGAAGCGTGGGGCAATTGCTGGTGAACCCGCAGCTTTACGACTCGATCCGCGGCCTTACGGACGACATCGACGGGCTGGTCAAGGAAGTCCGGGCGAACCCGAAGAAGGTCCTGCGGCTGAAGTTCTCGATCTTCTGAACCGTGGATGCGGCGCTTCAGCGGGCAGCAGCGAATTTGAGTCGCTGTTCCGCGGGCTGAAGCCCGCGGCGGCACGCTGAGAGCGCAATGCCACTCACTTTTCGAAGGCTCGATCTATGCAATACATTCCTTTAGGTTTATGTTTTGTGAATGGACGCATCGGCGATTTTCGAGCTGTACCAACAGTTGGCGCCTGCGGAACTATTTCG
>DASWZN010000033.1:0-2113 GCA_036404435.1 Bryobacteraceae bacterium | reverse complement strand
CGGAGCGACGCTCCCAGAAGTCCTCAAAGCGGCCGCTGAGAATGCAGCAACGCAGCGCGATGATTGCGTTGGAGCCAGGTACCGTCCAGTGCATTCCGGCCCGTTTGAGTCGTGTGCCGATGGCGAGTTTGCAACCAGCCTCGACCACGCCGGAGGAAGTGCAGAGGCCCATCTGATGGAACCGCGGATAACGCATTCGGTGGCGGTTGCGGCGAATGTAGTGATAGCACTTGCGAGCCTCATCGGAAGAGTTCATATAGGGGCGCAACGCACCCAACAGTGCGGCAAGTTTTCCATCGTCCAGTTGGTCGTGCCGGAGCTGCGCCCATAGCCGGGCCCGGGCAGGATGAGCCGGATGGAGAGCCTTGGACAGATCGCTGAGATGTTGTTTGACGTGGAAGCGGTCGACGATCCGGATCGCTTTGGGGAACAGTTCTTGTGCGATGTTCCAGATCCACGGTGCGCCGTCGCCGATCACCACCGCGCGCTCGGCCTGACAGAACCGGCGGCGGCTGGTTTCCCGCAGGACTCTCTCGGTGAATTCGGAGCGGACCTGGCTGACATCGGGTGTGGCCGCACTCTCGATGGCCGCCGAGTAGGAGACGGAGCCCCGGTCTCGCATCGGATGGCCTTCCTCGTCACGAGCCTCGGCGCTCCAGACGGTGCAGAGCTTGACCTCCCTTGTCTTTGCAGTACCATCGGCTTGTTTGCCGGAACGGCCCACTAACTCCGCGGCGCGAACCGGAATGCCCGTTCCGTCGATTCCCAGATACAAGGTCGGCGGCAGGGGGGTCTGCTCCATGGGCGTGACGTCTTGTTTTTCGTCGTCGGCGACCTCGCGGCCGAGGGCTTCGGCGTGCCGTTCTACTTGTTTGGGGTCTACCGTGACCGCGGCCAGTTGGTCGAGCAGAAGGCTGCTCTCTTCAAAGCTGGCCCTGGCTCCCACGGCGGCCACCATGCGCAGGATACCGGGCGACAAGCCGCCGTGACGGATTCCCAGCGCACCATCGCGTGGGCAGAATCCATGGCCGCAGGAGGGGCAGTGATAGTAGGCTCGTTCCAACCGCAACGGTCCCAGAACCGTTTCGACGGTCTTGCTTCGACGATCCACATAGCGCGCCTGCGCACCGCAGGGGCAATCCCGCCGAGCCCCGGAGTAGTCGGACCGGTCTGCGTTCAGATGAGCTTCCAGGGCGCGCGCGGCCAGGCGCAGGGCGCAACTTCTGGCGGCGGTTTCCCAGGCTTCGAAATCGATCTCTCGGGTGGAAGAAGCCCCGATCAGATGCTCGATTTCCTGCCGGACTTCCGCCTGGAAGCTGGCCTGGAGCCCCCTTTTTTGACCGCCTCCGCAGTGTCGGTAGATGCGCCTTTCACTTCCTCGTCGGCCCACTGTTCGCAGATTTTCCAATAGGCATCCACTTGCCGGCGGAATTCGTGGCCGGCTCCGATCTGGCGGCGCACCATGTCGGCCTGTTGCGGGCTGACCAGGCGCGATTGCGTGCGGCCCTGTACCGCTCGCGTCAGGCTGAAGTAGGGACCATGGCGGGCCTTGGGGTCGCTGGCACACGGGCAACCGGGCTTACTGCACTTGACGAAGCGTTGGGAAAGGGAACCGCGGCGCATGGGTTTGGGCTGAGCCAGGCGCGCCGCCAGTTGGATGGCTGCATGAGAAGGAGTGGTGGAGTCTGGCATATCTCATCTTACGGCGTCAATAGCCGTAAGACAAGACAAAAGAAAAGGACGCCACGCCGTGCCTGCAACTTTGGTGTCGTGCACCCCGCTGGTTGTTTGTCCGTGCGAAACGTTGTACTCTGTTCGCACGGAGGGAGATTGCCTTGCTTCGCAGGACTCTCCTTAAACTGACCGGCCTTGGACTCGCCCGGCGCCTCGCATTTGCCCGCAGTGGCGACACCTCCCGGCCTCTCGCAAAACTCGTACTGGTCACCACCGGTGGCATCCGCCGGCAGGAGAGCTTCTCGGAAGAGGGCGTTCACAACATCCCGCATCTCGCGGGAGACCTTATCGGCCACTCCATCTTCTACCCGTACGCGTGGAACGAGGGCGCCACCTCGCACTTCAACACCATCAGCAGCATCCTCACCGGCGTCTGGCA
>DASWZN010000032.1:0-287609 GCA_036404435.1 Bryobacteraceae bacterium | reverse complement strand
GCCCGGATCTGTTCCAGGCTCGTTGCTTCCGAATCGTCCATGCTGATGATCAATACCCAGCATCCCGATCCTCCGCTTCAGGCTCATCTTGTATGAGAATCCAGTGCCCCGCTCAGGCTCATCTTGCATGAGACAAGAGTCGCGCGAGCAAGCGGTGGCCAGGTGCGCTACAATAGAAGAGACTGGAAGTTGATCTGCAATCCCCTCTCCCCTAACCGGTAGTCGGCTCGCCGATTCTCCTCCTCAAAACCTAAAATGAAAAGTTTCTCCGATCTCTCACTCTCCGCTCCCCTAAAGAGCAACCTTAAAAAACACGGCTTCACCGAACCGACGCCAGTGCAGGCCCTGGCCATCGAGCCGGCGCTGGCCGGACGCGACATGGTCGCCACGGCGCAGACGGGCACCGGCAAAACGCTGGCATTCGTCCTGCCCATCATCGACCTGGTCGCGAAGCAGCCGTCCAACTCCGGCCTGCGTGCCGTCATCCTGAGCCCCACGCGCGAGCTCGCCATCCAAATCGCCGAGACCTTCAGCCAAATGGCGATGGGCACCCCTGTGCGCGCCGCCGTCGCCGTCGGTGGACTCAGCGAGCGCCCGCAGTTGCAGTCCCTTCGTAACGGCGCGCAGGTGCTGATCGCTACTCCGGGCAGGCTGTGCGATTTCCTCGGCCGGAAGCTCGTCAACCTCGGCAGCGTTCGCATCCTGGTCCTCGATGAGGCCGACCGGATGCTGGACATGGGTTTCCTGCCCTCCATCAACAGGATTATCGCGACCATACCCTCGGATCGCCAGACGCTGTGCTTCTCGGCGACTCTGGAAAGCTCGGTCAGACACCTGGTCGAGTCGCACGTTCGCGACGCGGTGCGCATTGCCGTCGGTTCCGTCACGAAGCCCATCGAGCAGGTCGAGCTGCATCTCTACGAGGTCGAGCAGGATCGCAAGCTCGGTCTCCTCGAAAGGATGCTGGGGCAGGAGGCGGGCTCCTTCCTCGTATTCGCCCGCACCAAGCACGGGGCCGAACGGCTGTCGAAGACGCTGGCGCGCGAAGGCGTGAAGGCCGCGGCCATTCACGGCGACCGCAGCCAGAACCAGCGCAACCAGGCGCTGCGGGGCTTCCAGGAAGGATATTATCGCGTCCTGGTGGCGACCGACGTCGCTGCCCGCGGAATTCACGTGGAAGGCATCTCGCACGTTGTGAACTACGATCTTCCGCAAGCCCCGGGGGACTTCATTCACCGCGTGGGCCGCACCGGGCGCGCGGGCGCGCGCGGTACCGCTTCGACATTCGCTACCCGTGCCCAGCGCGCGGACGTTGCGCTCATCGAGCGGACGCTGGAGACCCGGCTGTTGCGGCGGCAGGTCTCGCCCGGCGTTCCTTTTGAGGAGAACCCTGCGGCCTTGCCTGCGCCGCGGCGCCACGTGAGGTCGTTCTCGCCCCGAGGCAGAGCCCGCCGGCGGGCCGGGTAGCTGAGATACTCCGCTCAGTGCAGCTTGGCGTATTCCGCTTTGGCCTGCTTGAGGATCGGCATGTCGGGGTCGGCGTCTTTCCAGAGGGTGAGGAAGTCCTGATAGGCAGCCTTTGCCTTGGTCGTATCTCCCGACAAGGCGAACGCGCGGCCTAATTGCAGGCGCGCCGCTGCGCCCACGGGATCGCTGAAAACGAGGCCGCGGTGATCGAGAATCTTCTGGAACTCGGTGGCGGCTTCGGCGCCCCGGTGCGCGGCCAGATAGCTCTCGCCGCGCACATAGACCGGATAGAGGGCCCCGAAGAATCCAAGAAAGCTGCTGCCTGGCAGGGCCAGCTCATAGGGAAGTGCGATTTGCAGCGACTCGATAGCGCTCGAAGGCTCGCCGTGGTTCAGCGCGAAGAGCGCACGAAGCGCCGGCACGTAATTGAATCTGACGGAGGTATCCTCCGGGAAGCGTCTTTCCAGATCGTTCGCGAGCGCTTGCGAGCGGGAAAAATCGCCCGAGAGGGCCAGTGCACAGGCAGCGCCATACTCTACATCCCGGCCCTTGGAAAGCTCGCGTGCTGCCATCGCGCTCCGCCCGGCCGCAGACGCATTCCCGAAAAAGGCCTCCCACAGCGCCGCTCCGGCTTCGTACGTAGCCGCCCTTTCCCGCTGGGCCGCCTTCTGAGCCAACTCGACCGCGCGCCGGGACATCCTCCTTGCCTGCTGTAAGTGACCGGAATAAGCCGAAACAAGAGCCTCCTGGTGGGAGACCCAGTCCTCCGCTCCGAGTGTTCCCTGAGCCTGAGCCGCTTCCCGCTCCATTCCGGTCTTGTCACCCTTTAAGAACGCGATGTAGTATCGCAGGACCAAAAAGTCGGGGATTTCCAGTTTGCGCGCGGCGGCTCGTTGAAGGGTGTTCGCGGCTTCCCCCAGGCGGTCAAGGTAAATGTAGTCGAAGGCGAGGTTTTCATAGCCGGGAACGAAGTCCGGATCGAGCCCGATAGATCTCTCGGCTTCTTCGACCGCCTTTTCATACTGGCCGAAGCCTGGGTAAACTTGTCCCGATAACATTCCGTGGGGATGTACGTCACGAGGATACGTTTGCGCCCACAACTCACAGTTCTGTTGCGCCGTTTCCATGTTTCCCGTCACCTGCAGATCGTAGCTGACCGTGATGAAGAACCTCTCCCGATCGCTGGCGCGATCCCGCAACCGATAGGCTCTGCGCGTGCTCTCCGCGGACAGGACAGACTCTCCGATATCGCCGTACAGGCGCCCCAGGAACGCATGTGCCATCGCGAATTGGGGGTCGATCTCAATGGCGCGCTCGACAAAAGGCACCGCGGCGGCATCACCGCCTGAAAAGGCAACCTTCATGCCCGCGCTGTAGGCTTTCAAGGCTTCGAGCGATGGCGTGGTCGCTTCGGCCAGCGGAGTCTCGTGGTTTGCGACCGTGGCGAGCGATTCGCCGACTCGGGTTCTGAATCTACTGGCAATCCGACTGAGGGAATTCAGAACGTCCTCTTTTCTTGCGGCCTGCACCTGCTCCTCGTCGAGGACGTCTCCGGTGCGGCAGTTCTTCGCGTGCAGGCCCAACACGTACTCGCTTCCGAGGCTTGCAATGGAGCCTTCCAGGACGGCGGCACTTGCGGTCCGCTCGCAGATTTCCCGAGCGAGCTCCGGAATAAGCCGCGCATCCGCCGGCCGGCCCATCAGGCGGAGCGTCTGCTGGACACGCTGCTCGGAGACGAGACTGAGGAAAGGCGACTGTTCGAGCTGCACCGCCAACCCCTGGCGAAGCGTCCCGTCAAACACGGGGTCGCCCGTGGTGTTGACGAAATCGGCGAGGACAAGGGTGTCCTTGTCCGTGAGTTTTGGCGAGCGGTGAAAATAGAAGTAACCTGCGACAAGGCAGGCCAGCACGGCCGCGGCGGCAGGAACAATCACCTTCCAACGTCTTAGGATGTTAGTTGTGCCTCCAGACTTTGCCGCGGTTGTCCCCCGCGCCGAATCCGTGTCCCGCTTCAGGCGCTGGAGGTCGGTGCGGATCTCGGAAGCGCGCTGGTAGCGCATCTCGCGGTCGTTCTCAAGGCATTTGGATATGATGCGCTCCAGCTCCGGGGACACCTCGGCGCTCAGCCGGACCGCAGCCACGGGACGCCTGCCCGTGGCCATCTCATAGAGCACCAGGCCGAAGGAGAAAAGGTCGGCCCTCGCGTCTAACGGCTTTCCGAGCGCCTGCTCCGGCGACATGTAGGCGACCGTGCCGAGCACGATGCCGGGCAGCGTAGCGGCCGTCTGTGTCTCGTCGAGCGAGCCCGGCGCCTGACTGACCTTGGCCAGGCCGAAATCGAGGATTTTGACGCGGCCGTCTTTCGTGACGAAAATGTTCGCCGGCTTGACGTCGCGGTGGACGATGCCTGCCGTATGGGCGACATCCAACGCATCGGCGATCGCAATCCCGAGCGCCAGCACGGTTTCCATCTCCAGGCGGCGCCCGGCGACTCGCTGCTTCAGCGTGGCTCCCTCCAGATACTCCATAACCAGGAAGGAGCGGCCATCCTGCTCGCCGATGTCATGAATCGTGCAGATGTTCGGGTGATTCAACGCGGAAGCGGCCCGGGCCTCGCGCCGGAAACGATTCAAAGAATCCGGGTCGCGGGCGAATTCGTCCGACAAGAACTTGAGAGCGACAAAGCGCCGGAGCCGGGTGTCCTCGGCCTTGTAGACCACGCCCATCCCGCCTCCGCCCAGCTTCTCCACGATGCGGTAATGGGAGAAGATCCGGCCGATGAGGGAATCGGCGGCCTTCTCCGAGGGTTTGCGACGCTGGTGAGCGAGGCCCCGCGCAGCCACTTCCATAGCTGGACTCTCGAGGAAGCTTCCGGCCCGCTGCTCGGAAGCCAGCAGGGACCGGACCTCGCGCTCGAGCGCCTCGTCGCCCGCGCATGCCTGCCGCAGGAAGGCGTCGCGCTCCTCGGGCGAACGCTCCCGCACCAACTGCAGCAGTCTATCGACCCGTTTCCATCGTTCGGAATCCATCGCCTGTCCCGCCGGTCAGTGCACGGTAGAGCCACGCCTTGGCAGTGCTCCAGTCGCGCATCACGGTGACGGGCGACACTCTCAGTACCTCGGCCGTCTCTTCGACGCTGAGTCCGCCAAAGAAGCGCATTTCGACCACCTGCACCTTGCGTGGATCGAGCCGCGCGTCATCGAGCGCCACCAGGTCCGTGGCCCGTTCGCCGCCCACCACGGCTGCCTCTTCCAGCGGGACATGCTGCACGCCATCCCCGCGTTTCAGGTTATGGCGGCGCGCATGATCGACCAGAATGCGCCGCATCAACTGGGCCGAAACCGCAAAGAAATGGCCGCGATTCTGCCACTGCATGCGCTTATAATTCACCAGGCGCATGTAGGCCTCATTCACCGGAGCCGTAGTCTGCAGGCTGTGGCCGGGGCGCTCGCCTCGCATGTAGCGGCGTGCCAGGCGGCGGAGCTCGTTATAAACGATGGGGGTGAGCCTCTCCAGTGCGCCCGCCTCACCAGCTTGTGCCGCCCTCTGCATCGTCTATGCCTTAATCATACCGCTGCCCCCGGCCCCCTCCAATTTCAGCGTCTGGCGTGATAGCTTCCTGGCGCATTCTGCGCCTACCTGAGTGGAGGGACATATGAAACCGATCGCGACTTCGATTGCGGCGAGAATTGCTGTCGCCTCCTTCCGCGGGCTTTGGGCAAGCATCGGGACGGGCCAACCACGACGTTGTAGGGACCGCCCCGCTATTGCGCGCGGGCCGAAATGCGCGTATAAGTCGGAAGGGCGATTCGAGCGTGACGGCACAGCGATCAAAGAACGGCGGGCGGCCCGATGCCACTCGCGTCCTCCGGGAGGCGCCCAGCGAGCTTACGCGTGGCGCCCTGGTGCGGCTCGGGGAAGGTATCGGAAAGGTCGCCTACGCTTCGGAACATTGGGTGGTCAGCCGCGAGCGGCATCCCTCCGAAATCCTCGGCCTGATCCTGACCTGGAAGCTGCTGCGGAAGCTGGATCGTCTGCTGCCCGGCAAGATTGGGCGGCGGATGCTGGCGAAGCCCGGGAGGCAGATCCGCGCGCTCAGCCTCATGTTCCAGGTCCTGGTGCTATCGGTCCCGAGAGGCATCTGGTTCACCCGGCATGCCCGCCATATGTGGCGCCAGTACAGTTGGCACGAAACGCGCGGCCGGAGGCTGGCCGATGCGCACCTGGCCGGCACGACGCTGGTGCCCGAGCGTGTCGCGTTCCCGCCCACGCGCGTGAAGGTGGGCCGCTGGCCCGGCTGGCTGGTGGTTTCGGAGGCTACGGAGCGCGCCGAAACGACTCTTTACGAGCGGATCAACGAGCTGGCCCGGGCCAGGCGCTTCGATGAGATCGAGCTGTGGCTGCAGCGGTACCTGGAACTGCGGCGCGCGGCATGGCAGCGCGGGGTCTTCTCCCTGGACCCGCACCTGAAGAACTACGGCGTCACAGCGGACCGCGTGGTCCTGCTGGATGCGGGCGGCCTGACCAACGTTTGGCCGGAAATCGCAAAACGCCTCCAGGAAGACGACCTCACCCCGCCGCACGTCCGGCTGGGGTTGGAGATGACCCTCCGAGACCGGCCCGACATCGCCGATCGCTTCGACGCGGAGTGGAAGGCGGCCGTGAACCCCGCCGCGGTCCATAGCGACTGGCAGAAGCACCGCTAGCCGCGCTACAATCGTCCATCCCCGCGATAGCGAGGTCTTGTTGGCGCTGCTTCGAATTGCACTCATCAACATCGCACGCCGCAGGCTGCGCACCAGCCTCACTCTGTGCGGCATTGCCGTCGGCGTCTCCGCGTTCGTCGCCCTGGTGGGGTTCTCGAAGTCGTTCGAGCGGGAGTGGCTGAAGCTCTACCAAAGCGAAGGCACGGACCTGGCCGTGGTGCAGAGAACATTTCTGAATACCACGGTCGACGAGAGCGCGGGGGACAAGATCCGCGCGTTGCCGGTGGTGGCTGAGGCGTCCCCCGTCGTGATCAACCTGATGGACCTGACGCCCGAGGTCAACGCATTGGCCTACGGACTGGCGGAGGACTCTTACGAAATGGCCCCGCTCCAGTTCCTCGAGGGACGGACGTTCCGGGGCGAACAGGCGGAGGTGATCCTGGGCGAGGTCCTGGCCGGGAACCTGGGTAAGAAAGCCGGTGACGAGATGGAGATCCAGGGCGCTTCGTTCCGGGTGGCCGGCGTGTTTCGCGGGGGATCGGCCCTGGAGACGGGCGCCGTGATGATGCCCATCCGGCAGTTGCAGAAGCTGGCGGACCTGAACGGAAAGGTCACCGCATTTCACGTACGCCTGCGGCCGGCGCCGGCCGGACAGACGGCGGAGGAGCACCTACGGCAGGCCCGGGCGGCGATCGAAAAAGCGGTACCGGGGCTGAAGGCCGTGCCGGCGGGCGAGCGGGCGCACAACAACCAATTCGTTTCCTTCGCCCGCTCGATCGCCTGGGGCACTTCCCTGATCGCTCTGCTGGCGGGAGCTCTGGGAATCGCCAACACCATGGCTATGGCGGTGTTCGAGCGGACCAGGGAAATCGGCATTCTGCGCGCTTTGGGCTGGAGACGCTGGCGCGTGATGGCGCTGATCCAGTGGGAGGCCGCCGCGCTGGGTCTGATCGGCGGGATGGCGGGACTGGCCGGCGGTTGGGGCGCGCTGCGGCTGCTGGCGGCGCTACCGATGACGGCCAACATCGCCGTCGGGTCGATTTCGCCGCTCCACGCCGGGGAGGCACTGGCCATTGCCTTACTGACCGGACTGGCGGCCGGAGCGCTCCCGGCCTGGCGCGCGGCCCGGCTGTCTCCCGTGGAGGCCTTGCGTCATGACTGACGGGCTTGTGCTGGAGGCGCGCTCCCTGAAGAGGGAGTACGATCAGGGCCGTATTCAGGCGCTGCGCGGCGTCGACCTGGGAATCGCCCGGGGGGAGTTCGTAACCATCAGCGGGCCGAGCGGAAGCGGCAAATCGACTCTGCTTCAATTGCTGGGCGGTCTGGACCAGCCTTCCAGTGGCGAGGTCCTCTACCGCGGCAGCAGCCTGGCTGGCTCGTTCGACCTGGATACGTATCGATCACGCCACGTCGGTTTTATCTTTCAGGCTTTTTACCTCTTGCCGGCGCTGCGGGTCCTGGACAATGTCCAGATCCCAATGCTCGAAGGCGGACGTGGAGGGCGGGAGCGGCGCCAGCGGGCGGAGGCGCTGCTCGAAGAAGTTGGAATGACGCACCGTCTGCGCCAGTATCCGAACCAGCTTTCGGCAGGCGAGCGCCAGAGGGTGGCGATCGCGCGCAGCCTGGCGAACGATCCCGAGATCCTCCTGGGCGACGAGCCTACGGGCAACCTGGACAGCGAAAACTCGGCTAAAGTCATGGCGCTGCTCGCGGGCATTCAGTCCAGGCGGAACATGACCATTGTCCTGGTGACCCACGAGGCAGATATCGCCCGCATGGGCCGCCGCAACATCCATTTGAGAGACGGGCGGGTGGTGGAGGGATGAGACCGGGTCTGGTCGCAGCCGTTCTTTTCCCCGCGGCGCTGATGGCGCAGGACCGGACGGCGGTGAACATCCGGGACCTGATGGCGCGGCTGGGCGCGATCCGCGCGGCCACGGATTTTCGCGCCAGCGGACGGCTGGTCCGCGTTGCGGCGTCGGGCGAACGCCGAAACTACCAGCTCTCTTTTCGAGCGCACTGGTTGGCGGGAACCGTGAAGATCTTCTGCGCGGTGACGGATCCCCCGGCAGCCAGGGTGAGGTTGCTGCTCGAAAGCTCCGATACGGGCCCGGCCTCGATCCGCAGGGGCCATGCCGGCGACCGCCGGCCCGTGACGGTGCCGCCCGAGAACTGGGGAGAGGCTGTGCTGGAGACCGGCTTCACCTACGAGGACCTGCTGGAGAACCACTTTCTGTGGCGCAACCAAGCGTTCGGCGGCGAGACCCTCTACGGAGCGCGCCGATGTTATCTCGTCAAGAGTGTGCCGGGCCCAGGCGACCGGTCGCAGTATTCCCTGGTGAGGTCGTGGCTGGACCGCGACAGCCTGTATCCGGTGCGCGTCGAGAAGATATTGAGATCTTCGGGGACAATCAAAGACTTTGTTTATTACGGCTTGCGCCAATCCAGAGGCATCTGGTCCGCCAGCCAAGTCGAGGTCAAAATGGCCGGCCAGGCCGGGTCGAGTCTGCTGATCGTCAATCGCGGCTCGGAGAAGGCCCATATGGCTGCAAGCGAATTCGACGAGGCCTTGCTGACCAAGCCGTGACGCTGCCCTGCTTATGGCTATTACGGCCATTACCAAGCGGGACTTGACGGACTGACTGCAACAGGATATCTTCGTCCATTGCACCCCATGAGCTCCGATCTGAAGGCCTGGCAAAGAAGCGCGATCCGGGAGACGATGGCCAACTACCGCCACGCCCAGGACAACTACTACGTCGGCGGGAAGCCTCTGGTCGAGTTGGACGGCGGCTTCAAGGCCTTCTCCCTGCTCACGCCGCCGCTCGGCTCTCCCGCGGCCAGGCGCCGGGTCAAACTGATCATGGAGAACATGCTGCAGCCCAACCGGCCCGCCGCTGCCGCCGTCGATTTCTCCCTGAGCGGGCGCACGCCGCACGTCATCACGATGGCGGTCACGTACAACTGTCAGTGCGACTGCCTGCACTGTTCGGCGGTCGACTACCAGGAGACAACCCGGCGGGAGAACAGCGCCCTCACCTTCGAGGAATTGAAGAGCGTCATCGACCAGACGCTCGATCTGGGGACGACTTGCGTGGTCCTCACCGGCGGCGAGCCGCTGCTATATGAGAGAATCTACGACCTGATCGCCGCGGTTGACAAGCAGCGCAGCGTTTGCACGATCTTCACCAATGGCGAGTTTCTTCTGGAACACACGGTTCGGAAGCTCAAACAGGCGGGTGTCTTCGGCGTCTTCGTCAGCCTGGATCATTTCGACGCCGAGCAACATGACATCCACCGCCGGCGCCCGGGTCTGGCCGAGAAGGCGTGCCGCGGGCTGAGGCTCTGCCAGGACGCCGGCATCCTGACGGGCATATCCACCTACGCGACCAAAGAGAAGATCCGGGACGGCGAGCTGGACTCCATGATGGACCTCGCCCGTTCGCTTGGCGTGCTGGAGGTGTTTCTGTTCGACGTGATTCCCACGGGGCGCCTGTCGGCGCAGCGCGATTGCATGCTGAGCGAGGAAGATGCCCGGCAGATCGTCGACTTCCGGGCGAAATACACGGCCAAGTCCGACTACCCGCGCATCATTCACCAGACCATGTTCTCGAGCATCGCCTATCCCTGCGTGGCGGAAGGCTGTCCGGCCGGGATCGTTCAGGTTCATCTGCGCGCCAACGGCGACGTTTCTCCCTGCGACTTCACCCCGCATTCGTTCGGAAATATACGGCAGCAGCCGCTCAAGGCGATCTGGGAGTCGATGTCCGCGCATCCTCTCTTCGCCGAGCCGTCGGCGCGTTGCCGCCTGTCTCAGCCCGGCTACTGGGTGAAGCTGGCCGAACTCGCGCCCGTGAGCTGATCTGGCCTGTTCTCCTCAAGTGATATCCGCTCGCTGACGCGCGCAGTTCGGTGCTGCCACAACCGTGACGGAGCGGCGCTCGTCAGCGGTGATAGATGGCCAGGCCCGTGGCGACCTGAATGGCCGCGTCCGCGGCACGTACGATGGCCTTTTTAGGGGCGTTTTCGGGAACGAACAGGATGTCTTCCGCACGCAGGGGGACGTCTTTGGCGCGCCCGGTCATGATCTGCTTCAGGTCGATGGCGATCTCCTCGCGGCTAGTCCCCGCGCCGGTGGGACGGAGAATGCGGGCATTCTTGGCCGAGGCGTTCGCGATCAGGCCCCCGGCCAGCGACAGCGTCTGCAGCACGGACAGCGTTTCACGCTCGCGCAGGACGTAGCCGCCCGCCTTCTGCACCTGCCCGGTGACATAGACCATTTCGGCACGCGGGACGCTGACGATGTCGAAGGGCTTGATCACGATGTTCACTTCAGGCTTGCTGCCATCGAGAATCTGCCTGAGGGGAACCTCGGCGATGCTGTACTTCCCGCTGGCATCGTTCGCGGCGGTGGCGAGAGGGATCGGCGCCCACTCCAGACTCCGCGCGATCTTGACGCTGTAGCCGGCATCGTCGGCCAGGCCGCCGGCCAGCGAGAGGATCTCGACCAGCGTCTTGCGGCCTTCGAGTTGGTGCACCCCAGGGTTCCTGACCGAGCCGATGACGGAGACCGGCTGGCTGCGGAATTCGGCAATCTCGACGCTCACCTCGGGCTCCTTGACGTAGCTCTTGAGGCGCTCGGCGATCCCGTTCTCGAGTTGCTCCACGGTGAGGCCGGCCGCCTTGATGCGGCCGACGAGCGAAAGCCGGATCTGACCGCTCATGTCGATCCGCACCGGCTTCTCGGTAAACTCCTCGACGTCGAGCGCGCGGACGGTGACCTGGTCATCCGGGCCGAGAACATAGGTGCTGCGAAGCTCGACCTCGGCCTCGGCAGTCGCCGGCGCCGCTTGCGCGCAGGCCAGGATCGGGACGCCGGACAGTCCAAACAGACCGAGTGTGAGCCAGAGACGTCGCATACGTCTGTATGTAAGTGCAGTTTGGCCCGCTAAATTCTGCGTCCGATGCGGCACAGCTTCCGCGCGCGCTAAACAAGATGGCGCTCGCCGTTTAGCTCTGTGGCATCCTCGTCCCGGCTGCGCATGTAGGCCCGGATGTCGTCCCGCAAGCGCGGCTTGTTCCCGCTCAGCACGAGCACTCCCTGATAGTCCCTCTGGATGTCGGTTTGCGGGTCGTAGCCGTTGTCCTTAAGCACTTGCCAGCGATCACCGTAGCCGCGCAGTCTGTAGCTGCCGTGGAAGTAGTGAACCGCGTGGTTCTCGACGCACCCGATGTCGCCCTCCAGCCTGTGGGCGCGCTCCTGCCAATGGCGAATCGCGCTCACGTAAGCCGGGCCGCACCGGCGCATCTCGATCGAGTGGTCGGGCTCGCGGGCAAGTCCGAACGCCATGTGCCAGTCGGCCGAGCCGAGAATACAGCAGTCCAGGAAGCCGCCCACGGTTTCAAAGCCCTGCCGCGTGAAGGCCCATGCGCCGCCGGTAGCTCCGGGATTGTCCGGCCAGGAGGCGGAGCGCAGCAGGCCGGCCACCGACCCCTTGCCGTTTCCGGCGTTCGAGACCGGCGCACTGGCCGCGCCGATTGAGGGGGGCGCCGCCGACGCCCGCGATTTCCAGCTCGTTCCGGGCCGGTAATGCAGGTAGGACCAGGCAAACGACGGCGAGATGCGCACCGGCACGTGCCGTCCCGATAGCGCCGAATAGCTCGAGAAAAGCTGCACCCAGGCGTGGTGTTGAAGCTGGTGAATCGTCTCGAGCGCCCAATCGGGCCGGGTGAAATGAAAGTCGGAGTCCACCTGCGCGCCGTACCGCCAGTCGGCTGGGAACCGGCTCACCCCGATGTTGGCCAGGTTCTCCTTGTGCCACAACTCGCAGGAGGTCCTAAGTTGGATATCGAGCGGGTTGCCCGCGCCGGTCACTTCAAACGGCCGGTCGCCATAAGCCAGTTCCACGACATGGAGCACCGCGTTGCGGCTGGTGGCCATGTGCTCGCGGAAGTCGTTCATGTGCTCGCGCCGGCTCCGCCAGCGGAGCGGATTGCTGTAGACGGCAACGACGTGCAGGCGCTCGGCCTCGGACCAAGGACGCCATTGATCGTGCACATTGGGGTGTTCGCCGCGCAGTTCCATCGGCACGAGCGTAACGCGAGGGGGATTGTCGGGCCGGGACTCAAGATTCGTAAACGCTTGAGCGGGCGCGAAATAGATTTTCCGGAATGCGGGAATCTCAGCGCAGCTCTACGCGGTGGGCCCGGCCGTCGTCGGTGATCTGGACGGTCCTGCCATGGAGCGAGAACACCAGGCGGCGCGGGGCCGGCTGGAAGGTTCCGGTGGGCGCGCTCAATTCGACCTCGGCGTTCCGATAGGCCACCTCCGTACGCCGCACCACGCCCTGGCGATAGGCGATCGTGGCGCCGTCGTCCTCATAGAGCGAACCGCTGGCGCGCCCCTCCGCGTCCGGGTAGATCTCGAAGCGCAGCGGGTCGGAAGGCCGTTCGCCCACGTAATTCATCTCCGGGCCGGTGGGTAGAATGACCCCGCCGCGGACAAACAGCGGCACTGTTTCTAGCGGCGCCTCGGCGCGGATCGTGCGGCCGCCTTCATAGCGCTGCCCGGTCCAGTGGTCGTACCAGATGCCGGCTGGAAGGTAGACCAGTCTTGCCGTCTCGCCGGGCCGCAGGATCGGGGCTTCGAGCAAAGCGTCTCCCACCATGAACTCGTCGTCGATGTTGAGCGTGTTCGGATCGTCCTGGTAGTTGAGCAGCAGGGGGCGAAACAGGGGTACGCCGGTGCGGTGCGCCTCTTCGAGGGCGGTGTAGAGAAACGGCAGCAGCCGGTAGCGGAGCTTCAGGTACTTGCGAATGATGCCTTCGTAGAAAGTGCCGAAGCGCCAGGGCTCATGATCGTACGCCGCAATGTCCGCGTGATTGCGGCAGAAGGGCGTAAGAAAGGCCACCTGGTACCAGCGGGAGAGCAGCTCGGCGTTGGTGCGGCCCATGAAGCCGCCCGCGTCAGCGCCCACGAAGGGCTCGCCGGAAAGGCCCAGGGTCTCGAACATGGGGATGCTGAGGGCGAGCGCGTCCCAGGTGGCGTTGTTGTCGCCGGTCCACATGGTGGAATAGCGCTGGATGCCGGCGTAGCCCGCGCGGGTGATGACGTAGGGCCGCTGGTTGGGCCGCAGCCGCTCGAGGCCTTCATAGGTCGCCCGCGCCTCGTTGAGGGCGAACACATTGCGGTTCTGCGCCTGGGTGGTCTTGGCTCCGCCGTCATAGCTGACCACGTCCGTCTGCGTCTTGCCGGCCTGGTCGAGGAAATCCGAGGGCTCATTCATGTCGTTCCAGATGCCCGCCACCCCATGATCGGTATAGGCGCGGTGCAGGTCGCCCCACCAGCGGGCGGCCTCGGGCAGAGTGTAATCCACGTAGACGGAGTCGCCCGGCCACACCTTCCCGTGAAACAGGCTGCCGTCTTTGCGTTTCAGGAAGTAATTCTTCGCCAGCCCCTGGTCGAACACGGTGTAACCCGGATCGTACTTGATGCCCGGATCGACGATGGTCACCACCTTCACGCCCTGGCGCAGCAGCTTATCGGTAAGCGCGGTAGGATCGGCGAACCGCTCGGGGTTCCAGGTGAACACGCGGTATCCATCCATGTAATCAATGTCGAGATACAGGGCATCGAGCGGCAGATCGTCGGCGCGGTAACGGCGCACCACTTCTTCGGCCATGGTGTCGGGATAATAGCCCCAGCGGCACTGCTGATTGCCGAGCGCCCACATCGGCGGCATCGGCATGTGGCCGGTGAGTTCCGCGTAGCGACCCAGAATCTTCTTGATGGACGGGCCGTAGAAGAAGTAGTAATTCATCTCTCCGCCGTCGGCGTAAAAGGCCGCGTATTCCTGCGAGGAACGCCCGAAGTCGAACTCCGTGCGGAAGCTGTTGTCGAAGAAAATGCCGTAGGCGGCGGCGTCCTGCCAGCCGAGGTAGAAGGGAATGCTCTGGTAAATCGGGTCGGTCCCTTCGACGTAGGCCGGGGTGTCGCTATTCCACATTGAGAACTGGCCGCGCCTTTTGTCGAGGCGGGCGGCTTTCTCTCCGAGCCCGTAGAAGTGCTCGTCGAAGCCCAGTTTCTTGGCCGCGGCCACGGCGCCGGAATGGGGATCGAACATCATCGGCCGCTGGTCCGCATTGATGGCGTGGTGGGTTGCGGCGTCGCGAAACTCAATCAGCAGCGGCGTGCGATGGACCACCACTTCGAGTTCGCCGGCGTTGAGATGAAGGGCGTCCGGCGCTTCTTTGAGGTTCCAGTCGGGAACGTCCCAGTCGGTCTTGGCGATGGCCCAGGAGTGATCGCGGGCGGGCAGCGCATGGCCGAACGCAGCCCGAACGCGGACCAAGTCGGGAGCGAGCACGCGGATGGCGACCTCGGAGCCGTCGCGGCAAGTCAGCGTGATCCCGTCGCGCGCCGTGGTGAAACCGGCGAGCGGGGCGATGGGAGCGAAGCCGCTGAGGTCGATGGCCATCGCGGGAAGGCACAGCAGGAGCAGACAGCCGGCGAGCGCCAGGGTTTTCATAGTTGATACGAGGATGTTATGTACGGGCTTGCGGCGTCAAGTGGGGGCCGCACCACTAAGGGGTTTGCCGGCCGTGCGCCGCCTTGCTCAGGTGTGCGTAGTAGCCGAGGTCTTCGCCGGTGGCCGCCTTGGTGGCGAAGACGATCTGGCCCGTGTGCTGGGCGAAGTGCTCGACGACATGGTAGATGGCTTCGAGCACCGTGACATCGTAGCCTTGGATGCGGACGCGCTCGGCTAGGCGCGCGGGCGGAACGCTGGCCACTACGGTGGCGGCTTTGCGAACCGTGGCGCCGAGCAACTGGCGAAGCTCCCCGACTCCGGCGCCGCTGCGGGCGGCGAATTCGGCGTCGCGGTCGCGCACGTCCGGCGCGCCGCTCACACCCGAGACAACCCACTGGCGCACGTTGCCCGCCAGGTGCAGCACCAGGTTGCCAACGGCGTTCTGGCTCTCGCCGCCCCGAAACCAGACCTGGCTGCCGTCGAGCCGGCAGAGGCAATCGTCGACACGGGATGCGAGCTCGTTCAGGCAGCGGACCGAGCAATCGAGGAAGATGCGGTCGAGGGTGAGCTCCACTCCTCGATTATGGCTCCTCTGGCGGCGACGGGTTGCGCCTGTCTCGCGCGCCTTTCCGTTTCTGGACCGCCTGGCGAAGGATGTACTCGATCTGGCCGTTGACGCTGCGCAACTCATCCTGCGCCCACGCTTCCAGATCGGCCCAAAGCGCGGGATCGATGCGCAGCAGAAATGGCTTCCGTTCCGCCATCCCGCTCCCTCAGTTATAGAGGGTCCCAGTATTCACCACGGGATGCACTTCGGCTTCGCCGCAGAGCACAACCATGAGATTGCTGACCATGGCGGCGCGGCGCTCGTCGTCAAGCTGCACCACTTGCTTTTCGGCCAGCTCCTTCAGCGCCATGTCCACCATACTGACGGCGCCATGGACGATCTTCTGCCGCGCGGCGATGACCGCTTCGGCCTGCTGCCGGCGGAGCATGGCCTGGGCGATCTCGGGCGCATAGGCGAGGTGCGTGAGGCGCGCTTCATCCACAACAACGCCGGCTTTGCCCAGGCGCTCCTGCAACTCGACGCGCAGCGCTTGCGATACCTCGTCCACATTGGTGCGAAGGGTGATCTCGCTCTCGCTCTCCTCGCCCTGGTCGTAGGAATACTGGCTGGCGAGGTGGCGGAGCGCGGACTCGCTCTGGATCGGGACGTACTTGTCGTAGTTGTCCACGTCGAACATCGCCTGCGCGGTGTCGCGGACGCGCCACACCACAACCGCGGCGATCTCGATGGGATTGCCGCGCTTGTCGTTGACCTTCAGCTTGTCTCCATTGAAGGTGCGCGCGCGGAGCGAGATCTTGTTGCGGGCGGCGGTTTTGGGAATTGGGGCCCCCGTCTTGGCGGCCGCGAGTTTGGCCAAGGCGTCGAACTGCTGCGGCCCATTCGTATAGAAGGGATTACCCCAGTGAAGGCCGCTGGCGCGGACCGTGCCCTTGTAAGCGCCGAACAGCACCAGGACGCGGGCCTCGTTCGGCTGCAGCGTGAAGAAGCCGGTGGCCAGAACCACCCAGATCGGCAGGCCGAGGATGGCGGGCACCAGGAGCGCGGGGTTCGGCGCTCCTGCCGTCGCGTGAGTGATGACGAAAACCAGGAGCGCAATATCGGCCACCAGCAGCAAAATCAGCAAGGACAGCATGATCCAGCCGTTGTGAACGCCGACCGGCCGTTCCTGACTGGCAGTAATCTGGTTGGGATTCATATGGGTCTCCTCCTCACAGGTATATAATATCTTGATGATATCATACTGATACCGGAGATGTCAAGGCCTTGCGGCCCGAGGGCACGCCAGTGTAGTGTGGGAGCGCATGCGGTTTTGGATGGTCTGCCTGTTGGTGGCGGTGTGCGGGTGCGGCCCGCGGCGGCCGACGTCGGTGAGGATCGACCCGGCGCTGGCGACGCTGGTTCCCTCCGACACCGTGCTGCTCGCCGGCGTCAGAATGGAAGCGCTCCGGGCGACGCCGGTTTACAAGAAGCTGGGATCGCCGGCGGCGTTGCTGGGCGAGGCCGGTCTCGATCTCGACAAAGCCTGGGAAATCCTGGCGGTCTCGAATGGCCGGCGCACGGCGATCCTGGCGCGCGGCAAGTTCTCGGACACGGGACTCGAGCCGCGGCTCGATATTCCGGGTGCGACGCGCACCACGTACAAAGGCTACACCTTGACCACGACCGAGAGCCTGGCCGTGGCGTTCATGAACCCGAGCACTGTGGTAGCGGGGCGGCCGGAGGCGGTGCGGGCGATTCTCGACGATCGCGGGCGCTCGACTGGGCCGCCGCCAGGTCTCGAGAAGCAGATCGAGCTGATTGGGCCGGAGAACCAGATCTGGGCCGTGGGCGTGGGGACGGCCGAGCTGGCGCAGGCAACGCCACGCGCGGGGAACCTGGCGAACCTGGGCACGGCTCTGCGGCTGGTGGAGAGCTTTCGGATCGCCGCGGAAGTCGGTGCCGGCGTCCGGATCGCGGCAACGGCTCTTTGCCGCAACCAGGACGACGCACAATCCCTCGCCGGCGCGCTGCGCTTCTTCACGATGCTGGCGGGGCTGAAGACATCGGACGGCATCCACATCGAATCGAGCGGAGCGCAAGTGCGAATCGACGCGTCTATTCCGCCGGAGACCCTCGACAAGCTGGCTCAGCGCTGAGGGATCTCGACCACCACGTCGCCGCGCACGACGGCCTGGCAGGCCAGCCGCGAGTGGAGCGTGAGGCCCTCGGCCAGATCGAGGCGGTCGGCTTCGAAGTCGTCCATCGGTGAAAGGTTCCGTTCTCCCTGGCGGACGATCACGTGGCAGGTGGTGCAGGCGCAACTGCCGCCGCAGGAGTGTTCAAGCGGCGCACCGAAATTCAGCGCCACGTCGAGGATCGAGCCGGGCCGGCCGTGATCGCGGTAAGGGAGCTTGGGCGGATCGAATTCGGCGGTCACGTTGGCCGGGAGAAAAGTCACTTTCGGCACTGAGAGCGATTATATTCCGAGCGGCGCGGCGTCCGCCTACGGCGCGAAGTACCCGTTGATATCCAGAATCACGTGCGTGGGGCCGGTCACGTAGACGCTGATCGCTCCACTCGTCCCCGCCGGAACGATCGCCGCGTTCGCCACCACCGATCCGTCCCCTGAGTTCAAGGTCGAAACGAACGGCTGCTCGGAGCCAGTGGGCCACGCCGTCAGGTATCCCAGCGGCCCGTCGGGCACCACCGTCACGTTCAGCGAGTAGGCCGCCGCCGTGGCGGGCATGCCGCACACGCTCGAGGGGATCGGGAACGAGCGCGCGGTCGCGGCCTCTATTTCCGGCCCGCCCAGGGGACCGTCATCGCCGCGCGTGTCCGCAACCCGGCACGGCGTTACCGGGTAGAAGTTTAGCGCGCCCGTGCCGCCCGGCGCGGAGAAAGCGCCATCGATGTCCAAAATCACGTCGGTCGAATTGCTCACATAGACCGAGATCGCCACGTTCGGCCCTGCCGGAACAATGGCCGCATTGGCGACCACCTTGCCGGTCCAAGAATTCAAAGTCGAAACGTTCGGCTGCGGCTGCCCTGAGGGCCAGGCCGATAGAAATCCTAACTGCCCTTTTGGAACCACCGTTACATTCAGCGAGTAGGCAAACGCGTAGGGAACATTGCAGGAGCTAACGCCGACAGCAAAGTCCCGGCTCTCGCCGCCCGCCATGGAAGGCCCGCCGAACGGGCCGGCAGCCCAACGGGTGTCAGCCACCCGGCACGGCGAAACAGGATAGAAGGAATACGAGCCTACAGGGTTGCTGGAATCGAAGTAGCCGTCAATGTCCAGGATCACGTCGGTGGCATTGGTGACGTAGACGCTGACGGCTCCGTCGAAACCGGCGGGGACGATGGCGGCATCAGCCACCACGATGCCGCCCCAGGAGTTCAAGGTGGAGACGAAAGGCTGATCCTGGCCCGTGGGCCACAGCGTGAGGTAATAAAGAGGGCCCTGGGGCACCACCGTCACGTTCAGGGAATAGGCCTGAGCGGTGGAGGGGATGCCACAGCCGCTCTGCGGGACGGCGAAGGAGCGGGAAGACGCGGCGGCCATGGTCGGACCCCCGAAGGGCCCACCGAGACCACGGGTGTCCGCGATGCGGCAGGGGGTAACCGGCACGAAGCGCAAGCCGTCCACCGGTGGTTGGAGTTGCTGGACGTTGAAGGGGAGCCCCGCGATCCCGAAGGTGCCGGAGCGTGCGTCGCCGGTGTTGGGCGCTACCGTGTAGTTGACGCTCCCGTTGCCGGCGCCGTAAGTGGGTCCCGTGAAGGTCACCCAGTCGACGGAGCTCGAGGCGGACCAGGGGCAGCTTGCACCCGTAGTGATGCTGATCGAACCGGTGCCGCCGGCGGCGATGAACGATCCGGCGGTGGGGCTGAGCGCATAAGTGCAGCCGGAGTCCGCTTGGGTGACCGTGACCGCGTTGCCGGCAATGGAAATCGTGGCCGCACGCGAGACGCCGGAATTGGCGGCCACAACCAAGTTGGCGGTCGCCGGGCCCACACCGGCAGGATTACTGCTGATCCACGCAGGAAGACCGGAGGCAGTCCACAAGCAGGAAGGCGTTGTGTGGACCAAAATGGGCACCGTTCCGCCCGCGCCGGACACGGCGACGGCGGCTTGGTCGAGCCCATACTGGCAGGAAGGGTCGGGGAGGAGAAGAGCACGGATGACGTTGTTGTAAGTGTCCGTCATATAGACGTTGCCCCGGGCAGTCACAGCGATGCTTTCTACATAGCTGAACTCGGCGCTGGTCGCCGGCCCTCCGTCGCCGGAGTAGCCCTCGGTGCCACTGCCGGCCACGGTGGTGATGGTGCCGCTCGACGTCACCCTGCGGATCCGGAAGTTGCCCGTGTCAGCGATGAAGAGGTTGCCGGCCGCGTCCAGCCCTACGCCCCCAGGACTGTTGAGTTGGGCGCTCGTGGCCGGGCCGCCATCGCCGGAATCGCCTTTGATCCCGTTGCCCGCTGCCGTGGTGATGATGCCGCTCGGAGCCACCTTGCGGATCCGGTTGTTGTCAATGTCCGCAATATAGAGGTTGCCGGCCGTGTCTACTGCCGTACCGGCTGGCTCATTCAGTTGGGCGTTGGTGGCCGGACCGCCGTCGCCCGAGTAGCCGCCCGAGTACCCGTGGCTGTTGTTGCCGGCAATCGTGTTGATGATCCCGTCCAGCCCAACCTTTCGAACCAGGGGGTAAAGGCCATCCGGGATGTAGAGGTCACCGGCGGCGTCGGCCGTCACGTCGAACGGGTTATCGATCTGGGCGCTGGTGGCCGGGCCTCCGTCACCCGAGTAGCCCTCAGTTCCGTTGCCCACCGCCGTTGTGATGATGCCGTCCGGCGTCACCTTGCGTATCCGCTGGCTACCGTTATCTGCGACGTAAAGGATGCCTGCGCCATCAACCGTCACGCCCATCGGCCAACTAAGATATGCGCCGACCGCCGGTCCGCCATCTCCAAGGTTCCAGTAGTAGCCTCCGCCCGCCACGGTGGCGATGACGCCATCCGGCGTCACCTTGCGGATCAGCTCGTGGTACAGGTCGGCGATGTAGAAACTGCCAGCCGCGTCCACTGCCACGCCGGACGGCTGAGTGAGTGGGGCGCTGGTGGCGGGGCCGCCGTCGCCCAGGGTGGGCCCATTGCCACCGCCCGCCACTGTGATGATCGTGTATTGCTGAAGTTCGGACTGCGAAGCCTGGGTTGTGAACGCCCACGTGGCCGAGGATCTCGATCCGCTGCCGTTCCTGGCCACAATTTGCCAGTAGTACAGGGTTCCCGAGCTCAGGGCGCCCGGGGTGTAACTGGTTGCGGCGGTGTTGCTCACCAGGGACGGAGGCGTGGAGGTTCCGAGATACACATCGTAGGAGGCCGCTCCGGGCGAGGGGTTCCAGGACAAAGCTGGGGTTTGTGAAACGCCGGTAGCGCCGTTTTCCGGCGAAACCAGCACCGGCGCTGCGAGGGCGGGATAAACCGTCGTTGTCAAAGTGGTTGCGCCCGCGAAGAGCCCGCACAGCGTGCTGACGTCGAAGCGGATCGTATAGGTTCCGACCACGGTTGGAGCAGTCAGGTCGAGAACGCCAGATGAAACAGACCCAGGTTGTACGTCGCCGAAGCTAACCTGCGCCATGCCGGAAAAACCGGCGGGCAGCGCAGCCTGTCCCGCAACCGCGAATGCAGTTCCGTCGCCGTTGTTAGTCACGGTGCAAGTTAGGGAGAACTGTGAACCGGATGCCATGGAGGTGGGCAAGCTGCACGAAGGGCTGATCTGCGGTTGGCCGGGCAGCGGAACCGCAGAGCCACTGAAAGCGACGGCGTAGGGTTCGGAGCTTACGCCCGTGAGTGGCGAACTGACCATGGCCACAGCCACCACGGCGTCGCCCGTGTAAGCTGCGGACACCTGCTCAACGTTCTGAATCGTCGTCGCAGAGGAGGCAAGCTGTGCACTCGTGTCCATGCTACAGAGGTACAGGTTCAGGTCATTGAAGTAGGACGGGCCTCCGATGAGGTGACGGTTCCAGACAGCGGTGGCGTGGAAGTCACCGGAGAGCGACACCTTGTACAAGTGGACATCGCCGGCCGCGAGGCTGCCGGTGACGTAGTTCAACTGCGCCAGCGCTGTCCCGAGGTTCGTGTACCCCCATCCCGCATCAGACGCCCAGGCCCCGGAACCGTCCGCGGTGTTGATCAGGATCGCTTTAACAGCCAGAGGGTCGGTGACCCCGGCGCTCCCGAGCAGTGCCGCCGAGCCGGCGATGTGGGGCGCAGCCATGCTGGTTCCTGTCATGTTCACAAAATCATCGCTGGTCCCGGGCAGAGCATCCCAGTTGTATGCACAGGAGAAGATGTTTGTGCCCGGCGCCGCCAGGTCCGGCTTGTCTCTCCCTCCTGAAGTCGGGCCTCGGCTGCTGGTGCTGTTGATGACGCCGCGGGAAGCCCAGTTCGCCACTGTGATCGAGTTGTATGCAATCCCCGGGCTCGTCACGCCGTAGTAGCTGGGACCGCCGTTTCCAGCGGCGATCGCCATCGTCAGCTCGTAATTATCGATGTACTCGTCGATCGACTGCGTGAAACCATCGTCGTCACCAGTGGCCGGACTGCCAAAGCTCAGGTTGAATATCTTCAGCGAGGTGTTGGCGACCCCCCAGTCAAGCCCCGCAAGGATGTCGCGCGGGTCGCCGCTCGCCCCTTCGCTTCCGCAGGAATCGGAGACTTGTGTGGTGTAGCCGACCTTCAGGTTGTACAGCGTGCCGATTCCCTTCGCCACTCCCTGGTAGTTGGTCCAGCCGGCCGAACCCTGGCTCGCCACAATCCCCGCTACGTGGGTCCCGTGGCCGAACTGGTCCTGCGCCGAACTGGCATTGTCGGTGAAGCAGGGGTCGGTGCTGCCGTACGTCAGGAATACCTGGCTGACGATCGAGACACCCGCAAATGCCGGATGGTTTGTCCTGACCCCGGTATCGAGAATCCCCACCGATTCCCCTTGCCCCGTGTACCCAGCGTTCCAGAACGACGGCGCGCCCAGGGCGGGCACGCTGGTGGCGAGTTGCGGGTACTGCTTCTCCACCGCGAACACGTGCGCAATCGCCGGGTCGGCTGCGAGCGCCGCGATCGCCGAGGCCGGAATCGTCGCCGCCAGCATGTCGATTCCCAGGTAACGGGAAATGCGCGTCGCTCCGAGGCCGCGCAGCCGGCCTTCCAGCGAATCCTGCTCCGGCCCGATAGCTTGCGCGATGGCTTGAAACGCCTGCTGGCGCGTGTGCAGGATCACCGCGTCCATGGCCTCCCGGGCCTGCCGCCACTCTTCGGCGTCGGGGAACGCCCGCTCGGCCGCTCGCTGGTATCGGGCTTCCGCCACCTCGCGGTACAACGCGTTGGCGCTCTCGGCCCGCGCTAATATCTCGCGCTGCGGCTGGTGCTCCAGGACGATAAAGACGGGAATTGCCGGCTCCGAACGCGCCCGCTCCAGGACGCGCGGATCGATTTTCGCGCTGACAACCACGTGGCCCGCGGTTCGCGTCTGCCCCGGCGCCGGCGGCGCGGCCACAATCAGGGCCCAAACGGCCGCGATTGCGAAGGACATTCGTCGGTCTCCGTTTCGGATGAGCACATCTCCCCCGGGCGTGATGCCTTCGAGAGGGATTCTATACCCGTAGCGCCGTTAAAGCAATGCGAATCACCGGAATTGGGGCCCCGTTCAAAGGCGTTCGCCGCGCCCGCAAGGTTACGGGCGTGGATGGAGCGCTATAAGAAGCGGTCGCGACGCTTGCTCCGCCGCTCAATCTGGTAGACTGCGCGTGATATGGCGAAGGCCGAGTTTCAGAACGCCAAGCGCGATCAATCGAGCCTGCTCGCTCCGCTGGAAAAGCGCGCCCTGCTGTGGCTCGCGCACCGCCTGCCCGGATGGGTCAATTCAGACCACCTCACCGCGCTTGGATTCGTGGCCATGCTGCTGACCGGCGTCACCTACTGGCTGGCGCGCTGGAACCGCTCCGCGCTCGTGGCGGGGATCGCGTTCCTGGCCCTGAACTGGTTCGGCGACAGCCTGGACGGCACGCTGGCGAGGGTCCGCAACCGGCAGCGCCCGCGTTACGGCTTCTACGTCGATCACATGCCGGACTCCATTGGCACCGCCGCGCTGCTCGGTGGGCTCGCCCTGTCATCCTTCATGAGCGAATGGATCGGACTCTCTCTGCTGGTCGTTTTCCTGCTGATGTCGATTCAATCCTACCTGGCCACTTACACCCTCGGCACTTTTCAGCTTTCATTCTGGAAATTCAGCCCGACCGAACTGCGCGTCCTGCTGATGGCGGGCAATATCGCGCTGCTGGCGCGCGGGCCGATGGCGCGGCTGGCCGGCCGCAGCTTCCTGCTGTTCGATATCGGAGGCGTGGCAGGAATCGTGGGAATGACGGCCATGCTGATCGTTTCGAGTATCCGCACCACCCGGACGCTTTACCGCCTGGAGCCTCTTGACAAGCCCTCCGGTCCGGAGGGCGGGCGCGCGTGACGGAGCGCGGGCTGGGCTTCCGCTGGCTGAAGTTCAACGCCGTCGGCGCAATCGGATTCGCGGTACAGCTCGCCGCGCTGGCGCTCTTCGTCAGCGGCTTTCGCATGAACTACCTGGTGGCCACGGCGCTAGCGGTCGAGGCGGCGGTGCTGCACAACTTCGTGTGGCACGAATTGTACACTTGGCGCGATCGCACGCGCATGGCCCCTGGGGGCGCGCTGGGGCGACTGCTCCGCTTCAACCTGACGAACGGGGCGCTCTCGGTGGTGGGGAACCTGGTGATTATGAGGGTGTTGGTGGGGCGGCTCGGCATGAAGTATTTGGCGGCCAACGTGCTATCGATTCTGGCGTGCTCGCTGGCCAACTTCGCGGCCAGCCACTGGCTGGTGTTCGGGGGGCGCGAGCGCGGTTGAGCCCTGGATCGATGCGCGATCTCCCACAACTTCCGTAAAGGCCCTGCAATCAAAGGTACTGTAACTCATAGGTGATACAATACTGGGGTAGCTCCAGAAGGAGGAAATGCACTTTGGGAACGCCAACTTTTTCTGCCCCGCCCCCGCCGCCCCCTGGCGACCACGGATGGAACCTGAAAACCGCGATACTGTTCGGCGCTGTCATCGCCCTGCTGTTCGCAACCATATACCTGTTTATCGAACTGGATCGTACCCAGTCCGACTTCGCTAAGTTCCGCGACTCCACGCTCGCCGACATCGCCAGCTTGCGCGAGTCGACTTCGGTAACGACGGCGAACAGCCGCAAGAGCCTCGACACGATGCGCGACGAGTTGGTTGCCGCCCAGCGGCAGGCCACCATCGCGGTCGGCCAGGCGAAGACGGAAGCCGTCGAGAAGGCCAGGCAATTGGCTGCCGCGGTCGCCGAAGAGCAGCGCCGCCAGAATGCCAAGATGACCGGCGAGATCTCCGAGGTCAAGCAGGCTACCACCGAAGCGTCCACCAAGATCGGCGAGGTGTCGACCGACGTTACTACCGTGAAATCGGACGTGGCCGCGACCAAAGAGGAACTCGCCAAGACCATCGCCGAGTTGAAGCAAGTCAACGGCGACATGGGCGTGATGAGCGGCCTGGTTGCCACGAATGGCAAGGAGCTCAACGCCCTGAAGCAGCTCGGCGACCGTAACTACTTCGAGTTCAATCTGGGCAAGACCAAAGCGCCCCAGAAGGTCGGCGATATAGCGGTTCAGTTGAAGGCGACCGACCCCAAGAAGAACAAGTTCACCATCACCGTGATCGCCGACGATAAGACTGTGGAGAAGAAGGACAAGAACGTGAACGAGCCGGTTCAGTTCTATGTCGCCAAGGCGAAACAGCCTTACGAGCTGGTGGTCAACGAGGTGAAGAAGAACCAGATCGTCGGGTACCTCGCAACGCCGAAGGTGCAGCAATCGCGGTAGGCCCGCGCCTTCCAATCTCCGGGGCGGATCGGACGCTCCGCCCCGGTAAAAGCTGCCCGCCCGCGATTACTCGAGCGGCAATGCGGAAACCAGGAACTTGCCTGGACGCTGAATCTCGACCCTGAGCTTCTCCCCCAGCGAGAGGTTGCTGCCCAGGGTCAGGTCGTAGTGCGACCGCAGCACCTCGAAGATGCGCGCTCCGGGCGGGCCGCTCATGCTCTTGTGCATATCGCGCAGGCTGAACGAGGCCCCGCCGGTCTGCCGGGCCAGAGTCTCGAATAGCGAGCGCTCGGCGCCCACCAGGTAGACCGGGTAGATGGAGACGGCATTGCGGCGGGCCAGCCTCAGCACTTCTTTGTCGTTCATCCGGCTGTCGCCTTCCAAACCCGTAGTCAGGACGATCAGCACGCGCCGGAACGTGGCGTTCTCAAACCCACCGTCGATGGCGGCGTAGAGCGCATCGAGAACGTGCGGCTCGTTGCCGTATTTGACGCCCGCGACGGCACGCTTGAGAATGTCGTGGCTGGAAGTGAAATCCTGGATGAGGTCCGCCGCGGAGTGAAAGGAGACGATCGCCATCTCCTCCTTGGCCTGCAACTGCCCGATGAGATCGTCCACCAGCGGCCGCACGGTCGCCCCGACGGAGCTGGTATCGAGCAGCAGCATGACGTCGATCGCGCTGGGGGCAAACTGCGCGTCCTCCACCTGACGCGGCGTGCGGTCGTCCAAAACCGTGAATTCGGCGGCTTTGAGGTCGGTCACCGGCTTCCCGGACTTCTGTTCGATCACGGTGACCACCAGCTTGGTGGACCCCAGCGCCGGCAGGACCGGCAGAGCCATCAGCAGCATCCAGCGCAGCATAGATCCACTGTACCGCCGGGGCGGGATTTGCGGCGCAGGCTCTGGAGCAAGACGTTGCTGGCCGCAGATAAACGCCGATAAGACATTTGCTTCAATCCGCGTTTATCGGCGTTTATCTGCGGCCAGGATTGTGCTTCCGGAGCTTTCCGCAGCGTCTTTGGCGTCCCGTGGGCTTCAGCATACGGGGCGGGCGTGCACCGGCCCGCGCCCGACGTCAGTCCCGGAACGGCGACTTGCTCTAATATTGAGGTAATCGCGGCTTATGCGCGCCCTGAAGCTGGCTGCATCATGCGCTTTCTCGGTCCTGGTCGCGCTGGGGCAAACGATCGCGGTGAATTACCCCAGCAACCACGGCTACCGGTTCGTCCGCATAACGCTGGACGGCTTTCGGGAGCATGTGTTCGACGTCACGGACCACGGAGTCGCGGTCAGAATGAAGGGCATTCTGCTGGAGCGGTTTCTCTGGACGGCGGGATGGGACCATCGCCCGGAGAGCGAAAGACCGCGCACGCGGGTGCGCGTCGAGGGCGGCGGCCACGCGGCAACCTTCAACCTAGACGAAATCGTGCCCGGTTCCTTCCGCAAGCGGGGCTTGCTCATCCGCGAGCGGGATGGGAAGCCGCTTCCCCAGGAGGAGTGTCCGCTGCTGGTCGTGCTGGACGACCACGGCGCAGTGATCCAGACCATCCGCGGGGTGACGGGCATTCGAGTATTCGTGCTGCCATAATGGCCCTATGGCTCAGCGCAAGATCGGACTCGCGCCGGTGCATCCGGGCGAAATTCTGCGCGAGGATTTCATGGCGCCGTTGGGATTGTCCATCAATGCGCTCGGGCGCGCGCTGCGGGTGCCGGCCAACCATGTCTCCGGCATCGTGAATGAGAAGCGCGGCGTCAGCGCCAGAATGGCTCTCCGGCTGGCCCGCTACTTCGGAACGTCGGCCGAACTTTGGCTGGGCCTGCAGCAGGACTACGAGCTGGACGTGGCGCGCGACACCGCGGCCGCGGGGATCGAGCGCGCGGTTAGGCCACGGGCCAGTTAGCGCCAGTCACGGTTACTTGACGCATTCACGGACGTGTTCCGGGTCCTCAGGATGTGCTTGCGGGAATCGGAACCGGCTCAGTCCACCATGCATGGCGGGTCGATTCGCCGAGGAAGAATCCTTCGAGTTGGCGCTGTTTGACTACGTCAGACACGAAGGCGAACGGACCGTATAACAACGTGAAGAAGCTGTCCCAGTCGACGGTGAACAGGAATATTCCGTCGGCCGGGAGTAGAGTCCCTCGATATGGGAGGCTCTTCTGGGTGGATCTCAGGTCGGCGAGTTTCAAGTGCTGCACGGGATCCAAGTCCGGGAACTCTGGGAGGAAGACCACTTCGTCAGAGTGCTTCGCCTCAAACGCGGACAGAATGTCCTCGTGAAGCAAAATGGGAAAGCAACCTTCCGGCGGCATCCAAATGTTACCTGCCGTCTCCAGAACCTTCCCTATTGCGGCGCAGGCACGATCGTCTCGATACTCCTCCTTGAGCGCAAGGATCGCGGAGAGCAATCCACGATTGATTTCCGAATAGGTCTCGAGCCTCGCGTCGGCCGCGACCTGACGCCACGGATACTTCCGACCGTGCGACCTGACTTGCTCGTCCGTGGGGTAGCCGGACACGCACGCGGCCACGCTCGCCGCGAGGCTCACAAACGGGTGGAGAATCGCGTAGACACACTCGAACCTGCCCCCGTAAGCGGATCGGAGGGGCTCTTCGTACGAGGGATACGTAAAACGCTCCAGCTCCATGCGCCCCCTACCAGCATAGTGCACCGCGCTCTTGCAAGCGCCGTGTGCCCCCTCTTAGCTGAACCGCGTCCCCCTCAGCTCAAGGCCGGCTTCACGGCCCCGCCAGCGGGGCCGCGCACCTCCGCGCCCGCCCCACTCTCCTGGTCCTTGTACTGAAGCTGATACAGCTTCCAGTAAATGCCGCGCTGGGCGAGCAGCTCCTGGTGGGTTCCCGACTCGCGGAGCCGGCCTTTGTGCATCACCAGGATGCGATCGGCGCGCTGGATGGTGGAGAGGCGGTGCGCGATCACGATCGAAGTGCGGCCCTCCACCAGGTGGGTGAGCGCCTCGCGCACGCGGAACTCAGTTTCGGTGTCCACGCTCGAGGTAGCCTCATCCAGAATCAGGAACGGCGGGTTGTGGGCCAGCGCGCGGGCGAAGCTGATGAGCTGTTTCTGGCCGGTGGAAAGGCCGTCGCCGCGCTCGCGCACCGGCTGGGCGAAGCCTTCGGGCAGGGATTCGATGAACTCGAGCAGGTTCACCTGTTCGGCGGCGGCGGCGAGATGGTCCGAAGTGATCCATTCGGTGCCCAGGCGGATGTTTCCTCCGATGGTGCCCGAGAACAGGTGCGGGTCCTGGAGCACGACGCCGAAATGGCGGCGCAGGTCGGCCGGGTCGAGTTCGCGGACGTCGACGCCGCCGACGCGGATCGCCCCGCGCTGGACGTCGTAGAAGCGCAGCAGGGTGCTGATGAGGGTGGTCTTGCCCGCGCCGGTGTGGCCCACTACGGCGATGGTCTCGCCGGGACGGATGCGGAAACTCACGTCGCGCAGCACCCAATCCTCGCCCTTGTAAGCGAACCAGACTCCGTCGAACTCCACCGGTTGAGGACCAGAGGGAAAGGGCCGGAGCACCGCGGGCGCGGCGATCTCGACCGGCGTATCGAGCAGGCCGAAGATGCGCTCGGCCGCGGCCATGGCCGATTGCAGAAGATTGTACTTCTCGCTGAGGTCCTGGATGGGCCGGAACAGCCGCATGCCGAACTGGAAAAACGCCACCAGCACGCCGGCCGTCGTCGCGCCGTGGCGGATACGGAAGCCGCCGTAGGCGAGCACCAGCCCCAGCCCGAGCATGGAAAGGAACTCCACCGCCGGGAAGAACCAGCCATAGGCGATGATGGCGTCCTTGAATGCCTCCATGTGGGCGCGGTTGATCTGTTCGAACTCTTCCGAACTTCTCCGCTCGCGGTTGAAGAGCTGGAGGACCGTCATGCCCGTGAGGTGCTCCTGCAGGTATGCATTGATGCGGGCAATGGCCACGCGGATGCGGCGGTAGCTCTGGCTGGCGGTGCGGCGGAAAACGATGGTCACCACCACGACGGCGGGCAGGACGGCGGCGAGCACCGCGGTCAGGGGCGCGTCCATCTTGAGCATCACCGCGAAGACGATGGCCAGCATGAGCACGTCGCCGAGAATGGTGACCAGGCCCGAGGCGAGCAGCTCATTGAGCGCGTCTACATCGGTGGTGACACGGGTGAGCATCCGCCCTACCGGTGTGCGGTCGTAGAACGACAGGTCGAGCCGCTGCAGGTGCGCCATCAGGTCGCGGCGCAGGTCGAACATGGCCTGCTGCCCGGTCCACTGCATGATGTAGGACTGTGAGAAATCGAGAACGAACATCAGGACCAGGGAGACCAGAAAGAGGAGGGAGATCTGGGTGAGACCGCTCCACGGGTTCGGCGAGAGCCAGGGATCGAGGACCGTTCGGCCGGGAGTGGGAACCAGGTAGCGGTCTACGGCGATCTTGGTCAGCAGCGGCCCGGCCACTTGCAGCACGGACAGCAGCAAAAGCAGAACCAGCGAACAGGCGACGGCGAGGCGATAGGGGCGCAGATAGGAGAAGAGCCGCCGCATCAGCCGCGCGTCGTACGCTTCGCCAAGGACCTCTTCTTCCACCTTCACAGGATAGCAGCGGGGTTGGAACGCCTTGCCCGTTGCCCGTTGCTCGTTGCCCGTTGATCCAGGCGGGCTTTCCCAGTTTCGCTCCCGTATCGGTCCCGGCGCGTAGCGGGCACAGCCCTCCGTGGCGGCAAATGGATCAACGAGCAACGGGCAACGAGCGACGAGCGGCAGCGCAGCACTGCTACAGTGAATAGGAATGAACGGAGCGATCGTTGTCAACAAGCCGGCCGGATGGACCTCGCACGACGCGGTGAACAAGATCCGCCGCCTCGCGGGGACGCGCCGGGTGGGGCACCTGGGCACGCTGGATCCCATGGCGACGGGCGTGCTGCCCCTGGTGGTGGACGGCGCCACGCGGCTGGCGCAGTTCTACGTGCACAGCGATAAGGTCTACGACGCGGTCATCCGCTTCGGCCACTCCACCGACAGCTACGACCGGGACGGGGCTCCGACTTCGCCGCATGTGGAGGTAGAGGTCACGCGGGAGCTGATCGAGCCGCTGCTCGATGGGTTCCGGGGAACCATCCAGCAGACGCCGCCGCCGATTTCGGCGAAGAAGATCGACGGGGTGCCGGCCTACCGCGTGGCGCGCAAGAAGGTCGAGGTGGAGCTGAAGCCGGTGGAAGTGACGATCCGCTCGCTCGAGCTGCTTGAGTGCGCCGGCGCGGAGGCGCGCGTGGTGGTCCACTGCTCAGCGGGAACGTATCTGCGCGCGCTGGCCCACGATCTGGGCAAGCTGGTGGGCTGCGGCGCGTTCCTCGAGAAGCTGATCCGCTTGCGCTGCGGCGATTTCTCGATCGAGCAGGCACGCAGCCTGGAACAGCTCGAGGAACTGGCCAAGGAGGACCGCTTCATCGAGGCTTACATTCCCGCCGCCGAAATGTTGCCCGAATTCCCGTGCGAGTTCGTGGACACGCTGACGGCGACGTTCATCCGCCAGGGGCGCGACTTCCGCGTCTCGCCGTTCCGGGTGCGGCCGGGCTCGCGTTACGTAAAGGCCGTAGGGCAGCACGGCGAGCTGATCGCCATCGGCGAGGCGAAGCTGCCCAGTCTGTACCACCCCATGCTGGTGCTGTGATCCCGCGGTACCGCCCTACTTCGCGCGTGTCTCCCGGCGCTTCTTGGCCCAGCCTTCCTTGTTCACCTGGCGGCCACGGCCGAGGGCGAGTGCGTCCGCCGGCACGGGATCGGTGATCACGGAGCCCGCCGCGACGTAGCTTCCTTCGCCAATCTCGATGGGGGCGACCAGCGTGGAATTGCTGCCGATGAAGGCGCCGGGGCCGATCGTAGTGCGGTGCTTGCGCGCGCCATCGTAGTTGCAGGTGATAGTGCCCGCGCCGACGTTGGCGCGGTCGCCGATAGTGGCGTCGCCCAGGTAAGCCAGGTGCTGGGACTTCGCTCCCTCGCCTAGCTCGGCATTCTTCATCTCCACGAAATTGCCCACCCGTGCGCCGCCCTTCACGCGGGCGTTCTGGCGCAGCCGGGCAAAGGGGCCGACGCGCGCGCCGCGGTCGACGCGCGAGGAGTCGATAGAAGTGAACGGCAGAATCTCGACCCCGCCGGCCAGCTCGGAATCGCGGACGATGGAGCAGGCGCCAATGCGGCAATCCTCGCCGATCGCGCTGCGCCCGAGGATGCGCGCAAATGGCTCGATGACTGTGTCGCAACCGATCTCGACGCCTGCGTCGATGGTGACCGTCTCGGGCTTTTCGACGGTGACGCCGTCGAGCATGACCTGGCGCACCTTGCGCGCGCGCAGGATGGAGTCTACCTGCGCCAGCTCGGCGCGCGTATTGATGCCCAGAAGCTCGCTCGAATCCTCGATCAAGAGAGGCGCCACCCTGTGGCCGTGGCGGCGGAGAATCTCCACGATGTCGGTGAGGTAATACTCGCGGGCGGGATTGTCCGTGCCGATCTCGTCCAGGTGCCTCCACAGCAGATCGCCCCGGAAGCAGTAAATGCCGGAGTTGATCTCGCGGATGGCGCGCTGGGCAGGGGTAGCGGCTTTGTGCTCGACGATGGCGGCGACCGAGCCATCCGGGGCGCGGACGATCCGCCCGTAGGCGCTGGGATCTTCGAGGACCGTGGTGATGACGGTGGCGGCGGCGCTCGAACCGCGCTGAGCCGCCACCAGGCTCTCGATGGTGGCAGGCGAGAGCAACGGGCAATCGCCCAACAGGATCACGACGTCGCCGCCCATGGGCTCGAGCAACTCGCGGCAGGCCACCACGGCGTGGCCGGTGCCGCGCTGATCGCGCTGCAGGGCGAAGCGCACGCCGCGCCCGGCCACCGCGGCCTCAACCAGCTCGGCCTGGTGCCCGACCACGACCGCAATGCGCTCCGGCGGCGCGACGGCAGCCGCGGCCGCGGCGACGTGCTCAATCAACGTCAGGCCGCCGGCCTGGTGCAGAACCTTGGCCTTTCGGGATTTCATGCGCGTGCCGAGGCCTGCGGCGAGAACCACGATCGTGATGTTATCCATCTGCTAAACCCGATCTTCTCATAGAGCGCCCGCCGCCCGGCGAGCTACTCGAGCTCGAACAGCCGCTTGCCCGCCACGGTGCAGCGGAAGCCGTAAACCGCCACCGCCAGAACCGCCAGCAGCGCCGCCAGCGAGCTGCCGAAGTACCAGGAGGAGAAATCGAGCGTGAGCGGCGCGTTGAGTAGGAAATCCGCGGTGAAGATGCTGACCACCAGCGGCACGATCCCGTAACGAAGGAGCAGCACCACGAACACCCCGTACACAAGCGCCGCGACGGGGACCGCCAAAAGCCCCTCGTCCGAGCTGAGCCCCCCAAGGAGCATGAAAATCGCGACGAAGCTTGCCCCCGCGAGCCAGTCTCTCCTCAGGATCCAACGCAGAAGGAAAACCAGCAGGAAGGCGCCGAACGCGAACATGACGCCGCCGGCCACGTTGCCCAAAAGGTTGCTGGCGAGATACCGAATGCCGGCGAGAGAGCCTAAGCCCCCGGAATAGGGCAGCGCGCCGAAACTCCATCGGATCCACACATCCGCCTGAAGCACCAGGACCCAAAACATCCCAAAGGCGACGCCGATCAAGACGTCGCCGCCGGCCAGCGGGTCGCGGAGCTTGCCGCCCAGAATCCGGCTCCAGGAGACTATGGTCCCCGGCCACCGCCGGCGCACCATGGGCTCGAGTGCCAGGTACAGGATCCCCACCAGGGCGGCGCTGAACAACGCCTCGCTCATGGCGTGCGCGATCAAACCCAACTCGTCATCGTTCGGGACGTGGTACATCTCGAACGCATAGGTCAGCATGTTCACCAGGAGCATGAATCCGCCCAGGCGCATCGCGCCGCGCACGTCGCTGCGGTTGAGCTTGGTGTTCCGGCGCGCCATCAGAGCGGCCACCACCGCGATCAGGCAGAAGAGCGTCATGACGATCATGCCGCTGGCCCGCGCGCCCGCGCTGAACTCGAATTCGCGCATGCGCCAGGGTCGGGTCCAGGCTCCGATCATATGGAAGTAAACCGGTTTGCCGCGCCAGGACGCCGCCTCGACGCGCAGCGGGAGCTTGGGCGCGCCGGGATACGCGCCGGTCCAGGCAGCGCGGGTGTCGAAGCCGACCTCCGGCAGCCACTGCGGGTCGGCTGGCTGGAACTTGGCCGGATCGAGTCCGGCCGCGGCGAACAGCGCGTTCCAGTCGCTGGGCGGAGGTGGGCCCTTGCTCGTGTCCACCTGCGGGGGCATGGCGGAGAGATAGAGCAGCCGGCCTTCGGTGTCGAGGAGCAGCAAGACCTCGCCGGAAACGTTGATTTGCGGATGCGACGGCGAGACCTCCAACTCATAACCGGGATCGAAGTAGCGCGGGCTCTGGCGATACCAGAAACGCACCAGGTCCGGCTGGCCGCTGCCGATATGGGACCACCGGGCGGGAGAAGGATCGTGCTTGGGAACGTATTTCGCGTAGTCGTAGGAGAACTCGAACCCGGAGGCGGAGCCTACGGCGCGCTGGCTGTAGCCGAGCCTCTGAACCATTTCGCGCGCCTTGACGGTGAGCGCCTCCGACGAGTTCTCGAAGGGGATTCTCTGGAGCAGGTTTGCCTTTGCGTTCAGCAGAGCGGCGGCGATCAGAGCCAGGATGACGCCACCCAGCAACGCCATGGCGACCCCCGGTCGCAGCCCTTCGCTGGCGCCGGATGCGGCGACCATGTCCGGCGAAGGCGTCTCTCCCGCAGCCAGCGCCGCGGCCAGCGGATCGCCTCCCGGCAGCGCGGCGGCCACCGCCAGCGCGGAGGCTGGCCGCTGGCGGGGCTCCGGCGCAAGACACCGCAGGATGACGCGCTCGATGGCGGGGTCGATCTCCTTCACCAGCGTGACCAGGCTGGGAGGCGCCGACCCTTCCTCGAGCTTGCGCAACCCATCCAAGCTGTCCGCTTCGTAGGCGCGCTTGCCGGTGAAGACCTCGTAAAGCACCAGGCCGAGGGCGTAGATGTCGCTCGCCTGCGTGACCTCTTTGCCGGCGAGCTGTTCCGGCGCCATGTAGGCCGGCGTTCCGTGGCGGATCTCGTGCTGTTGAACCTGCCCGCTCAGCGCCGCGAGGCCAAAATCCGCGATCAGCACGTTGCCGCGGCCGTCGAGCATAACGTTGGACGGCTTCAGATCCCGATGCAGCACTCCCTTGTCGTGCGCGGCGGCGAGGCCGGCGCAGAGCTTGCGCGCGATTTCGAGAGCTTTGTCCGCGGGCAGCCGGCCGATGCGCCGCAGCAGCGACCCCAGGTCCTCGCCATCCACGTACTCCATCGAGAGGAACTGCAGACCGTCGATTTCCCCGATGTCATAAACGCGGCAGACGTTGGGATGAGAGACCTGGCGCGCGATGCGAACCTCGTTGCGGAACCGCGCCAGCGCGCGCTCGTCCTCGGCGACGGCCTCGGGAAGGAACTTCAGCGCGACCGGCTGGCCGAGCTTGAGGTCGGAGGCGCGGTAGACCTCGCCCATGCCGCCCGTGCCCAGCAGCGCGATGATGCGGTAGCGATCGAGCAGCAACGTGCCGGGCGGGAAGCGGCCTTCATCCGCCGTGCTCGAAGAGCCGGGCTTCGGCGCCGACGTTCGAGAGCGCGGGCGCGCCGTCTCGGCGATTGTCTCCGTCTGCGAACTGCTTGCGGGAGGACCCAGCGGCGCGGCGCAGTTTCCGCAGAACCGGCTGGTGTCGGGGTTCTCCGTGGCGCAACTCGGACAGTGTGCCATCGGTCGTAGTGTAACAAGGGTCTATACTCGAAGCTTGAAGCGATGGACCCTGGCTCTGGCGGCGCTACTCGCTCTGGCCATCATCCGCCTTTGGCTGATGCCGCTGGCGTCGAGCTTCTGGACGGATGAGACGGGCACCGTCTTCGTGATCCGCTACGGCGCCTCGCACCCCTCCGCCGCGCTCTTGCCGGGGTTGCTGGGATCGATCTACTTTGTGCTGCCCCGGATCGCCGTGGCTCTGGGTGGCTTCTCGGAGGTGGTCTTCCGGCTTCCTTCCACGCTGGCGATGGGCGTGGCCCTCTACCTGATCGCCCGCCTGGCCGCCCGGCTGATTCACCCGGAAGCGGCGTGGTTTGCGGCTTTCGCCTGCCTGACCATGCATGGCTTCAACTTTCAGGCGGCCGATGCGCGCCCTTACGCCCTGGGCACGGTCATCATGGCGGCGGCTCTTTGGTTCCTGGTCGGGTGGCTCGATCGGGGGCGCTGGCGCGACGCGGTGCTGTTCGTGGTCTTCGCGGCCCTGCTGTGGCAGGTCCACCCGCTTTACTGCCCCTTCTATCTCGTATTCGCAGGGTACGCGGCGGCACGGCTGTTTTCGAAGGACACGAGCGTGACGTGGCTTCGCGCCGGCGCAGTCTTCGCGCTCGTGGCGCTCGCTCTCGTGCCTTCCGGCATCGAAGCGCTGGGGCTGTCGCACGACGCCCGAGCGCATGTCATCGCTTCCTTGCCTGGCCCCTGGGCTCTGTTCCATTCGATGGTGCCCGTCCTGCTCGGCGGATGCTGGGCGGGAACGTGGCTCATCTCACGGATCTTCCACGGATCCCCCGACGCGCCGACGCCCGCGCGCTCGTCGCTCGTACTGATCGCTCTGTGGTGGCTGTGGCCGCCTGCGTGCCTCTTTGCGTTGTCCCATCTGGCGGGCATCAGCGTGTTTGTGCAGAGGTACTACTCGCTGGCGTTGCCTGGGGCGGCGCTGGCGGGCGCGGCTCTGGCCTCCCGTCACATCCCCTCCCGTATGTGGAGGCCTCTGGCGGTGGCGCTTGGACTTGGAGTCGTGCTCCTGCGCCCGGATTGGCGGCAGCTCTGGCCGGCACACGCCAACATGGACTGGCGTGGAGCCGCGCGCGCGATCGACCAGCTCACGCCCGGACCCGCGACGCCCGTCATCTTCCCGAGCCCGTTCGTCGAGACGCAGGCGCCGCTGTGGCATCCCGGCTATCCCCTTCCTTCGGCACTCTACTCTCCCCTGGTGGCCTATCCGCTGCGCGGCCGCGTGGTTCCGTTTCCGTTTTCGACCTCGCCCCCCGACTGGGAGCCGTTCGCCGCCGCGCTCGTACAATCGACCCTCCCCGCTTCCGGCCGTTTCTTCGTGTATGGCCACCGGCTCAACGCGTACTTCTGGGAGAATTGGTTCGGGCGGCGGCCCGAGCTGGCGGGCTGGACCAGCCGCCGCCTGGGCCCGTTCGGCGACGTGGTGGCCGTCGAGTTCGACCGGCCGGAGAGCAGATGACAACGGATCTCAACCGCCGCCAACTCTTGGCCCTCCTCGGACTGCTGGCCGGGGACGCCTGCCGCGCACCGTCTCCCCTCGATCTGCCGCGGCACCCGGTCGTCGACGGCCTGACTCCCATCCCGCTTCGAGACGTTCACTTGGGCGGCACGCTCGGCCGGAAGCTGGACCTCTGCATTCGCAACCGCATCTTCGCGCAGGACCCCGAGAAACTGGTCGAGCCATTTCGCCATCGCTCGGAGCGGAGCTGCTGGCAGACCGAGTTCTGGGGCAAATGGTTCCTCTCCGCCGTCGCCGCCAGTGAATACGCAGGCAGCTACGAATGGCACGAGCGGCTCGGCCAATCCGTCCGCGAGCTTCTCGACACGCAGAGCGCAGACGGCTACATCGGCAACTATGCCGCCGGCAGCCATCTCGAAGGGTGGGACGTGTGGGGCCGCAAGTACACGCTGCTGGGCCTGCTGGCCTGGTACGATCTGACGGCCGATCCGGCGGCGCTGCGCGGCGCCACGCGCCTGGCCGATCATCTGCTGCGGGAGGTCGGTCCCGGCGGCGCCGACATCGTCACGCTCGGCCTGTACCGTGGGATGGCCGCCAGCTCGGTGCTCGAGCCGATGGTGCGGCTCTACCGGCGCACGCACGACGAGCGCTACCTGCGATTCGCCGAATACATCCTCCAGCGCTGGTCCTCATCGAAGGGACCGCAGTTGATCGAGAAGGCTAATGTGCCGGTGGCGGAGCGCTTTCCACCGCCGAAGAAATGGTGGTCCTGGGAGAACGGGCAGAAGGCGTACGAGATGATGTCCTGCTACGCCGGCCTGGTCGAGTTGTACCGCGAGACGGGCTGGGCGCCCGCGCTGGTTGCAGCCACGCGGACGTTCAAGAGCATTCGGCACACGGAGATCAACGTGGCCGGCTCCGGGTCCGCGGCCGAATGCTGGTACGGCGGCCAGGCGCACCAGACCGAGGTTCGTCCCCGCTCCATGGAAACCTGCTTGGGCGTGAGCTGGATGCAACTCTGTGCGCACCTGTTGCGCGTGACCGCCGAGCCGCGCTTTGCGGATGAAATCGAGCGGACCGCTTACAACGCGCTCGCCGGCGCCATGACGCCCGACGGATCGTCGTTCGCTCAATACAGTTGGCTGGAGGGAGTCCGCAAGCTGGGAGAGCGGCAGTGCGGCATGGAGCTGAGTTGCTGCGTGGCGAACGGGCCGCGGGGCATGATGCTGCTGCCCGAAGTCGCGGTCATGATGGGCGCGGATGGCCCCGTGGTCAGTTTTTATTCAGACGGGGTGTGGAAGTTGCGGCAGTGCCGCCTGGAGATGAAGACGGACTACCCTTCGTCCGGCGAGGTGCACATCCGGATCGAGCCGGCGCAGGCCGAATCCTTCGCGCTGCGGCTGCGCGTTCCGCAGTGGAGCGAGACGACCTCGGTCAGCGTGAACGGGGCCGCTGTTGACGGCGTGCGGGCCGGGAGTTGGGCCGTCATCGAGAGGCGCTGGAAGGCGGGCGACCAGGTTCGCCTGAGCCTCGATCTTCGCCCCAGGATTTTGACGACTGCCGATGTCGGCCGGAGGTACCTGGCCGTCGTCCGCGGTCCGGTGGCGCTGGCGCGCGACCTCAGACTGGGCGGGACCATCGACGAGCCCGTGTCGCTCGGCGCGGGCGATCTGAAGCCGGTTACGCCGCCAGCCGGCATCGAAATGGCCTTCGCGGCGGCGGGAGGCAAGGTGGCGCTGTGCGATTACGCCTCCGCCGGCAACACCTGGGACGCGCGGTCGCGGTACCGAACTTGGATGGCGGTGCTTTAGTGTGGCGCACGCTTCAGCGTGCCGCGTCGCCACTCATGGCGACGCTTGGCCGGCGGCAGGCAGAAACGTGTCCGAACGCGGCATCGACTCGTTCGGCGGGTCGAGAACATATCTGTTGCGAACAAAACAGATGTGTTGTAGGCTCGATTCGGTGATGAGCGCCGACCCATGTTGCGATATCCCGTCAAACTGGAACGCGATACCAACGGCACAATCCTGGCCGGCTTTCCGGATGTGCCCGAGGCACATACTTTCGGAGACGACCGCGAGGAGGCCCTCGCCCGCGCCGCGGATGCCCTCGAAACGGCCCTGATGGGTTACATAGAGGATCGCCAGGCGATCCCCGAACCTTCGCCCTTCAAGCGCGGACCGTATGTCGCGCTCCCGGCGCTCACGGAAGCGAAGCTGGCCCTCTATTCGGCGATGCGGGTGGGGCGGATCAACAAGACCGAACTGGCGAGACGATTGAACTGTCACCTTCCCCAGGTGGACCGTTTGCTCGATCTGCGCCACGGCTCGCGGCTGGACCAATTGGAGGCCGCGTTCCGCGCCCTGGGCAAGCAGCTATCCGTCGAGATCCGGGACATCGTGACGAAACGGCGGCCACTTTCGAAACACACCGCGGCGGGGCGGCGGCTCGTTGCCAGCGCGAAGCAGGCGCTCGCCTGGACGAGAGGCGAGAAGGTCCCGGGAGTCAGAGTGACGATGCTGCCGCACGCTTCGGATTCGCGCCGGAGACGATGAGGAACTGGGAGCACCGCCGAACACAGCCGGACGGGACGGCACGCGTGCTTCTGGCGGTGATTGCGCACAGACCTCGTGCATCGCACGCGAGGTTTTCACGTACAGGGTCATGTTGCCGTGGTCGTTGATGTGAAGCACTTCGCCTCGGTGCTTCGCAGGCACCGCGGACGCTTACGTTAAAGAGCGCACACCAAGAGGCGGGGCGGGCTGCGGCGGACGATGCGGAAGTGGGCGATTAACCCAGCACGACGCAGGGCCGCGGGGCGCGATGCAGAAGGCAGCGATGACGGGGCGCCGGCGTAGTGTGGTGGCGTATGGCGCTGACGTAAGGAAGTGGCGTAGGCAGGGGCGTAGGGAGGTGGCGCAGGCCATTCAGAAACATGTTACGGTTATGGGTGCCATGGGTACCGCGAATCGCCTAGTTGGATACTTAGCGAGCGTCGCAAGTGCCTCGGTTTTCTATCTGGTCTGGTTCGTGGTTCGGTTAGAGCTGACGCGGCCCCACGGGCGTGTGAGCGTCTTGTTCGATATCGGCTTTGCAATCTTCTTCTGGCTTTTTGGCGGTATGGGTGCGGCACTAGTGTTGATGGCTCTCCCATGGTATTTGGCTGTGCGCGGGTATGGTCGGCTGCAATGTTTTGGCCTGACTTACTTTTCCCTGATTGGTGCCGCAACTGCACTCGTTATAGGGTGCGGGACTTCATCTCTTTCTCCAAAGCCGTTGTGGATTGAAGACCAGACGTTTCTTGAAGGATTCGTGATCGCCGCTGAGCGGCAGGGCGTTTGCCTGCTGCTTACCGGGCTCGTCTTCGGAATCACCTTCTGGCTGGTAACCTCCCATCCTCCCAACCTCCCAGATGTAGGAAAAGACAGGGGTTATCTTGGCAACGGATAAACCAACCATCCCAGACACAGAATCGGACAGGAAGGTAGTTTGGACCCGAGTCGGATTCCAGTGATTGGGGTGGTTTCTTGTAGGTTACAGAAAAGTGTGGTACGCCCGGGGTGATTCGAACACCCGACCTCTTGCTCCGGAGGCAAGCGCTCTATCCAGCTGAGCTACGGGCGCGTACTCTCCGATTGTAGCGCGAACCCGGGCGGCCGGCCCGTCGTGATGTCATTCCAGTTCCAGTTCGACCAGGTGCTGGCCGCGGGGGAATATCACCACGAAGGGCGGACCGTCCGCGTTCGCGAACTCTAGCGGCGCCGGAGCGCCGTCAATCTGCTGCCGGAGCGGCTTGCGGTCGAGCGCGGCCACCGCTCGCGAGGGCGCCACATATCCGAACTCGAGACCGTGCGCCGTGGCGGACGCGCTTTCCAGGTTGCCGTTGAAATCCAGAATGCGCGCGGGCGGCGCGGTCTTCGCTGGCTCAACCGTGTGCGCGCCCGCCGGCAGCCATACCACCTCGCCGTCGCTGGCCGGCCAGACGCGCCCGTCGACCCGCGCCGGGCCTTTCCACACCACGCCGACGCCCTGCGGGGATTCGACGGTCAGCCTCGGCCCGGCCTGCTCCATCCGCGCGTTTGCGGCCGCGGCGGCGAGCAGCGGGAGATCGGGCGCCAGCACGGAGTTCTCGAAGTACAGCATCACGCGCGGGAACGCGCGCGACGCCGACGCCACCAGCTCGAACAGCTCCGTGCCGGTCTGCTGCTTGGTCGGATAGACGTCCTGGTAGCGCTCCACCACGTTGATGTCCACGGCCAGCTTGTCCGTGCGCCGGGTGAGAGCCTGGTAGCGTTTCGCAATCTCGGTGTAGCGTTGCGGCCCCAGGTTCCACACCGTGGCGGGATCCTCGACCGCAAACGTGAAATCGCGCTGCTCGAGCTGCGGCAGGACGCGAGCGGCATCCGCGCCGAGCGCGTCGCGCATGCCGGTGTCGAGCCGGTCGTCGATGTGCGTCAGGACCATGTCGAGGTCGGGCTTGTCGCGGCGGACCGCGTCCATCCACTCCCCCTGCAGGCGCTCCGCGAGACCGGCGCGGTAATCGAGGAAGGCATGCAGGCGCGCGGCGTCGGGTGGCTTGGCGGGGGCGAACAGCTCGATGGGATCGAAACCCTTGACCGCGCGAAACTCGCGCCGCACATCGTCGTTCATGGGCGTGAAGCGCGAGGGATTGGCCGCCCCTTCGAGCGACTCGAAATACAGCTCGGCCAGGTTGACGCCGTCCCAGTCGAAGCGGCCGAGCAGTTCGTGGACCCCGCTGGCGGCGGCGCGGAAGCAGTCGCGGTCGGCCAGGTTCATGAGCTTGCGCCAGTCGAGCGCGGCGTCCTGGAGCACGGCGGTCTTCTCGCGCCACTCCGGATGATCCTGCCAGAACCGCTCGCTGACGTGCGGCAGCTCGAGCCAGGCATAGACCAAGATGGCGTTGCGGTGGCAGGCGCGGATCAGCCCGCGCAGGTACTCATCGCGCTCGGCGTCCGGCTCGAAGTTGTGCCAGGCGGCAACCTGGAGCGCGGCGATTCCGGAACGCCGCCAGCGCCGGGCCAGATACTCGGCGTCGGCGCGGCTGCGGTAGGCGGAGTCGAAGAAGGCCCACAGCCGGCGCGATTGCAAAGGCGGCTCGAGGCCGAGATCGCGGAGGGCCTGCGGCAGATAGGGCAGGCGCTCGTATCCGTGCGCGCCGGGCGTCGCGGCGACCCAGAGGACGGCCCCCGCGCCGCGCCGCATTCCGGCAACCAGCGGCGCTTTCTGCCAGCGCTCGCGCGTAAAGACGCGTGCGCCGGCGGGGACTTCGAATACCGGCAGATCGAGCGCTTCCTCCCAAACGATACGCAGCTCGGGCCGCCGCACATCTTCGACACTCTGCACGTGCACGCGCCGGTCCCCGGCGTGGAAACCGAGCGACTCGGCCACCTCCGACCGCCCCTCAAGGATGAGAAACGCGCCCGCATCCGCCTGCGCCAGGTAATCCGCCGCCCGGCCCTTGGCGCCCTGACGCAGCACAATAATGCCGGCCTCGCCCGCGCCCGCCAGCGGTTGGAATCCCAGCGAGGAGAGGATCTGAGGCCAGCCGCCGGGATCCCCGCCGACGACGGAAAACGAAAGCCGCGGCGCAGCCATCGCGGCGAGGCTGGCCAGCAGGCCGAGTGCGCATAGCACCGAACCGCGCGCGTAAGCAAGCGGCAGCAGACGGGTTGGTCTGCCTGCCCCACCGCTCGGCAGCAAGCCGACGACGTTGCCAAAGAAGGCCAAGGCATAGCGAGCCGCCGATGAACGCCGATCAACGCCGATTGAAGAAGAGCGGCTTATCGGCGTCCATCGGCGTTCATCGGCGGCTCCAAGTCCTTTCGGTCTCGGGCCGTGATCAACGGGTGAGCGCATACCAGAACCCCACACGCACATCGTCGAACTGCTTGGCGGTTTGCAGATAGGCTCCCCGCAGGGCGCTTACGGAAAAGACCAGCGCCGGGGGCAGCGTCGCCCAGCGGAAGCGCAGGCCCGGACCGGCTTCGGCGAAGTTCGCCCACCCCTGCCGCTGCGTGTCGGCAGTAAGGTTGGCGTTGCAGAAAAGCTGCACGCGCAACCCGGCGAAAGGCCGGACCGTGTAGCCGAGTTGGTTCAACGACGACGCGATCGTGTCGTCGTTGAAACGGCTGACGAACACGCCATCGTCGTGAGTCTCGGCAAACCAGCCGGGCGCTTCGCTCCCCAGCAGGCGGCCCCAACCGTGAACGTAGGACACGCCGCCGCGGTAGTCCTGGACCTGGAAGCCGGCGACCGGGGTACTGCTGTAGCGGATCGCGGCGCCGGCTTCGGCCCAAGCCATCGCCCCGTGCCAGTAACGCGTCGCTATGCCCACGCCGGCCACGAACGATTTCTCCGAGTAACAGCAGATCGGCTCCGCGCCGCGCGTATCTCCGATGAAGCGCAGGGAGAAGTACGGCCGGAAGGGGAGGTTACCGAGCCGGTATTCCGCCTTTGCCTGCCCGTACGAGAAGAAGTCGTTCCAGCGCGTCGAGTACAACGGCAGCACCCAGCCCGTAAACCGCCAGCGGGCGAAGCCGGGCCGCAAATTGTGATACGCGCGGCCGGCCTCCGCGGCGATCAGGGGATCGGAGCTGCGCCGCGCCTGGTCAAACCAGCCGAGCGCGATTTCGTCCTGGTGCAGGATGTTGTACACCCAGCCCAGCTTCAGCATGACCTCGTCGTCCGCGGGGTCGTCTTCGTGTGCGGCCTCGAGGTACCGCACCGCGTCTTTCAGATAGCCCTTGGCATAGCTGCGCTCGCCCATCTCCTTGGCGCTGACGGTCTGACCGGACGCCGCGCTGCGCTCCTTGAGCGCGGGCGCGGCCTTTAAGGCGGCGCGCACCCGCGCCACCAACTCTGGATCGCCGGACTTCAAAACGCGGTCGAGGTAGACCATCGCGCCGGCGCGGTCCTGCTTCGCCAGAAGCAGGAAGCCCAACTGCGCGGCGGCCAGCATGTCGGTGGGCGCCATATCCGTCAGAATCCGCAGCTCGCGCTCAGCCTCGTCCGTCTGCTTCAACTCAAGCAGGAGGAAAACGAACTCGCGGCGCATCCCGAAGTTGGCGGGGTCCAGATCCAGAGCGCGGCGGAACTCGCCGGCGTATGGGCAGCGTTGCGGCGCCAGCTCCCGCGCTTGTTCGGCCACCCAGGCCTCGGACCCACGCGCCGCCGCAATCAGTGCTGCGCGGGACTCTTCGATCCGCCCCGCATCCTGCCAGGCCCGCGCCAAGTCGATCAGCAGTTGCCGCTCGCCCGGCCGCAGCTCCCAGGCTGCCAGGTAGTGCTGGGCCGCGAGCCCCGGATCGTCACGCGCCTCGGCCAGCCGCGCCAGTTCCAAGCGCGCGCTGAAGTCCTGGGGAGAGTTCGCCACCACCGCCGACCAGCGGGCAATGCCCTCCGCCAGCGGCCCGTCTATATTCTCGAAGGCCTGCCCGGCAACCAGGCGCGCGTCGGGGCTTCCAGTCTTCCGAATCCGGTCGAATGTGCGGCGCGCTTCCGCCGTCTTCTTGGTCTCGTGGCAAAGGAACGCGTATTCGAGCGCGATGCGTTCGGCGCCGGGGTCCAGGCGCAGCGCCGCGGCGAACTGGTCGCGGGCGGCTTCGTTCTCGCCGGCTCTGAGATACGTATAGCCCAGGTCCTGGTGCAGGGTCGCGTTGGCGGGCGCCCGTTCAATCGCCTCTTGAAACAACGCGATCGCCACATCGTAGTCTTTGGCGCGAAGCGCCTCGTAGGCGCGGCTGGCTGACTCCGGCGTCTGGGCACACACCAGCGGCAGGAAGCAAATCACAACGATGGCGACCCGGGACATCACGAGAAGTTAGTGGGGCAAGCCCGGAGATTCTCGCGGCGGCAATTTGGGTGGGACAGGCCTCCGGCCTGTCGCTGACAGGCCGATGCTACAATGGGGGTCTTCGAACACGCGATGCCCTTCCTGGAGAACCAATTTGAGAAGAATGTCCTGGTCACGTCCGTGGACTACGTCTTCAACTGGGCCAGGGAGTCTTCGCTGTGGCCGCTTACCTTCGGGTTGGCGTGCTGTGCCATCGAGATGATCGCCGCCAGCGGCGCCCCCCGCTTCGACATCGCCCGTTTCGGGGCCGAGGTCTTCCGGCCCAGCCCGCGGCAGGCGGATCTGATGATCGTGGCCGGCACGGTCACTCTCAAGATGGGGCCCGTCATCAAGCGTCTGTACGACCAGATGGCCGATCCCAAGTGGGTGCTTTCGATGGGCGCCTGCTCGAGCGTCGGCGGGCCGTTCAATACGTACGCGGTGTTGCAGGGGGTGGATCGCATCATTCCCGTCGATGTCTACGTCACCGGTTGCCCGCCCCGCCCCGAGAACCTGTTTTATGGGCTCCTGAAGCTCCAGGACAAGATCGACCGCATGACCACGCTGGAGCGGCGGCCCACCGAGGTGCGGCTGGACGAGTCGATGCTCGAGGACTTCAAGAAGCAGGTCATGATCGCGCAGATGAAGCAGAGCGCGTAAGCAGCCGCGAACGCGGGCACCGAACCGCGCGCGTGAGCAAGCGGATTCCGGAGGAGCCCCGCTCGATGTTCTACAAAGACCGAGGCCACGTGTATCGCGTTGCGGAACTGGATCGCCTGCCGTGGCTGGAGCACGGTTTCGGCACCCGCCTGGCCGGTTCCTGGACGCCGGGTCCTCCGGCCTGGGTCCGGCAGGTTCACTCCGCGCGTTGCGTGTGGGCGGACGGGGTCGCCGGCTGTCTGGGCGAGGCAGATTGCCTGCTGACCAACAGCCCTGGCTGCTACCTGACCATTCGCACGGCCGATTGCATCCCCATCCTGCTGGTGGACGAGCGCCAGCGCGCGGTCGCCGCGGTCCACGCCGGGTGGCGGGGAACGGCCCAGGCGATTGCGGTAGCCGCGGTCCGGTCCCTGGGCGAGCGGTTCGGGAGCCGGCCTCAGGATCTGCTGGCAGCGATTGGCCCGGGTATTTGCGCGAGCTGCTACGAGGTGGGCCCCGAAGTGGCTATTCAGTTCGGTCTGTCTGGCCGGGCCAAGCTGGACCTGGCCGAGACCAACCGCCGTGAACTCACCGACGCGGGTCTCGACCCGGCGCGAATCTTCTCGGGCGCGCCCTGCACCTGCTGCCGGCCCGGCGAGTTTCACTCCTGGCGGCGCGACCACGTCAAGACGGGACGCATGGTGTCCGCGGTGGCCATCCGCCGCTGAAAACACGAAGGGCGCGGGGCTGAGCCCGCGCCCTCGAGAGTCAGTCCGGTGCGGCTTACGCCGCGTTCATGAGCAACCCTTCCAGGGTTGCAGTGGCATCCTGCTCGTGGCGGTCGGCAGCTTCCTGGCACCGGATGCAGAACGGCGCCCACGGGACGGCTGCCAGCCGTTTGGGGCTGATGTCCTCTTCGCAGTGCGCGCAAACGCCAAAGGAGCCATCATCGATGCGCCTTAGAGCGGCCCGCACATTTCGCAGCAGGTTGGACTCCCGGTCCAGATTGCGGATTGCCAGCTCGCGTTCAGCCGCACGAGTCACTTCGTCGATCGCGTCCGGGCTCTTCTCGATGGCAATCTCATCCCGCCGCTTCAGGATGTCGGCCAGTTCGGCCAGCTTTGCCTCCAGAACCTGTTTGAACTTGTTCAACTCAGTCTTGGTCATTGCCTCTCCCCTCCCCGCTTACATTAAGCATGTTTAATCAGTGCCGATGATATTACAGTATTAATCAACTTCCACTGGTTGTCCAGCGGAAAATCGCTGCCACGCTTCCTAGACGCAATCTGAGCGGAAAAGTTCCACCGGATCTGCGCACCATCCGCTAAGATTCCGTCCCGGTGCCGGTCCCAGATCCCGGCCAAGCCGACCTCGCTCCTTCGTTTCATACCCATCTATGATTCAGCCCGAGCAATTCCGGTTCCAAAAATCTTTCGCGCGGCTCAGCGCCGCAAACCCTTATTTGACGCTATCCTTCCGCGAAAGTTTCCTCGGCCCCCAACTTTTTTCCCTTCTTGGGTCGAGGGCGCCCTAGTCTACGCCACGCCGGGCCTCGCCTGCAAGTCCGCTCGCTGCTCGATGGGGAAACCTTACACCATCCTTTCAACACAGAGAGTCTTATCGGCAGATCCGCCCCAGGCATGAGCCCAACCCCGCCGCCCACCCGGCCGGGCGCCTTGGCACGCACCGAGAGCGCCGGATATGTAGTACGTCCCGACCGCCGGGACTCTCGGGTCAGATCTGGGAAGTGCCATAATGAGTCTTTTCCGGTAGCAGCCAAGATGCTTGAAACGACACGTGTTCGCCGCCTGCGTCCGGGCGTGTCCTTGCTGGGGGCGCTTTTCTGCCTGCTGTTCTTCGTGGAAGGACTCGTCTTCATTCCCTACGTCGGGCTCCAGAACGATGAGGCGCTTTTCTCGGAGATCATTTACCCTCCGCTCGCGATCCCGTACTCCGTGCGCATCTTCAGGCACCACCGGTTTCCGGCCATGATGGGCAGCTATCTGGGCACCTTGAAGGCCTGCGTCTACAAGGCGATCTTCCTGCTCTTCGGTCCCTCGATCTGGTCGGTGCGAATTCCCGTGCTCCTGGCGGGCGCGGCCACGGTGTGGCTGCTTTTTGTCCTGGTGCGTCAGATTGCCGGAGCGCGGGCCGCGCTTGCCGCCACGGCGCTGCTCGCCACCGATGCGATGTTCGTCATGACTACCTGCCTGGACTGGGGGCCGGTCGCGATCCAGCACCTTCTCCTCGTCTCCGGCCTCGTGCTGCTGTGGCGTTTCCACCAGTCTCGAAGGGAACTGTTCCTGGCGGCCGGCTTCTTCGTCTTTGGCCTGGCCCTGTGGGACAAAGCTCTCTTCTTCTGGGCCCTGGCGGGGCTGGCGGCGGGTGCGGTCGTGGTGCTCCCGCGCGCGTTGCGCCTGCACTGGACGCGCCGGAACCTCGCCATCGCCGTCGTGTCCCTCGTGGTTGGCGCGGCGCCGCTGGTCTCATTCAATATCAAGCTGCGAGGGGAGACCTTTCGAGGGAACGCCCGATTTTCGTCTGACGGGATCGGCCAAAAAGTCACCGGGCTGTGGAGCACCCTCGAAGGCGGGTCTCTATTTGGCTACATGGTTCGCAACGAGCCGCCTCCGGAGCCCGCCCAGCCCCGCAACCGGATGGAGGCTCTCTCGGTCGGGCTGAGCGAAGCTTTCGGACAGCGGCAGGCTGGCTTTCTGCCATACGCCTGCATCCTGGCGCTGGCGTTCCTCCCCTGGCTGTGGCGCACCCCGGCGCGCAAGCCCATGCTGTTCGCGCTCATCTTCATGGTGGTGGTTTGGCTGCAGATGGCGTTCACGAAGGGGGCCGGAGGGGGAGCGCACCATGTGGTCCTGCTGTGGCCGTTTCCGCACCTGTTCGCCGCAGTGGGCCTGGCGGAAGGCTCGCGGAAGCTCGGCCGCGCCGGACTGCCGGCGTTGGCTGCCGTCTTGATCCTGATCTGCGGGTCCGGTCTGGTCGTGCTCAACCAATACCTGGCCCAAGCGGTGGTGAACGGCCCCACAACCATCTGGACGGACGCCATCGATCCGCTTTCGGCCTACCTGCCCACCTCTCCGGCGCGCCGCATGTACGTGGTGGACTGGGGGATCCTCAACTCCCTGCGCATTCTCAACGGTGGAAAACTACCGCTCGATCTGGCGCTGACGGAAGTTCCCGGGGACCCCAAGAGCCGCGTCAACGCGGTCAAAGCGCTGGCGGCCCAGGACGCGGTTTTCATCGCCCACACCTCGGGGAACGAGATCCTCCCCGGCATGAACGCCGGAATGGACGCCCTGGCGCGGTCGGCCGGATACCGCCCCGAGGTCGTGAAGGTGATCGCCGACCGCAACCGGCGGCCGATTTTTCAGGTGTACCGTTACGTCCCGGCGGGGCACTGACTACTTGGGAGTGAGGCCGATACTCTTGGCGACCAGCGCTAACTCCCGGCCCTCGACTTCGCCGGCGGCCAGGTACTTGTCCGTGGCGAACGCAACTCTCACCGGACCTTGCCCTGTGAACGCGGTGGCGGGCACGTCGGCTTTATACAAGTAGGTGCCCGAAGACGTGTAGGTTTCCGGAGGAAGCGCTACCTCGCCGACTGATGCCGACAGCGTCACCGATTTCCGCCGCAGGATGACCGGATCCGGCAGCGTGAAGCGGAACTCCAGGCTCGCGCCCCCCTGCGCCGCTCCCGGCGGCGCCATGAGCAGCACCGAAAAACGGTGCTTGGTCCACCGCCAGGAGTTGTTCTCCACCGCCCAGAAGCCGTCCAGGAGCTGGCGCCTTGCCCGCGGCTGCGCCACGGCGACTACGCTCGCCGGCGGCAGGTTCTCGTCCTGCTCCGCCTCCTCCTTCTTGCAGGCCCAACTCCCGGCGAGCAACGCGGCCGCTAGCGGCGCCGCGACAATCCAGATCTTCCTCCGCTTGTGCATGTTGTTCCTTAGCTCAGGTTGATGAATCGAAGCGCTTGGCTGCACCGAGACTTCCAACCTCGGAGCGGGCCTCAGAAATAGGATGTTAGCACAGCGCCATCGCCGCGCACGCCGCGACGGCACTACCGAACGGCATCCGCGAGTCGAAAGCCGGCAAAGACGGTCGTTTCGCCGACAAAGACCTTGGTTGCCGCCAATCCTTGCGCGGCAGCCTCTTCGCCAATGAGCTTTTTCAGCGCCGCGGTATCCTGATCTAACGGCTCGTGGCCCGGCGAGAACCAGAATAGAACGATTTCCTCCACCCCCGACTGCCGCAGGCACGCCGCGATGCTCTCATACCGCGAGGAGTCGGAGAAGTTGAGGCGGAAGGGCGTCTTGTCGTAGAAGATCGTGGTGCCGTCGTGGGCTCCTCCCCAGATACGGTACTGGTCGATCCACCCGGGGCCGGAGATGCGCCGCACAAAGCGCCGTCGCCCGTCATCGGTGTGCGCAAAGTAGCCCCACACGGTGTAGCTGTCCACGTAAACTGCGCGCGCGTGTGGAAACGCCGTAGAGTAGTCCGCGAATTCATTCGAGAGGATGACTGTGTCGGGGAATTCGATCAGTTTGTGCCAGTTGTAGGCCGGGTTCACAATGATCGTAGCGCCCAGGAATATCGGGATTCCGCGTCTTGTAACTCGACCGGCTATCGCGTCCAGCGCATCCAGGAATACGAAAGCGGCCAGGAGGAGGAAAGGCGCCGCGATGTACTGATACCGCATCATCCCGCCAAAGGGGTACGCGCGCGCCAGAGAAGCCGCCAGGAACTCCAAGACAATCACGGCTGCAAATGCGACGGGCACGACGGACGCAGCCTTGAGTCCGGGCTTGGTACGCGAGGCCTTCCAGAGAATCCCCAGTCCGGCGGCCCCGAGCAAAATCGTCGTCACCAGAAACGCCCCGGTACTGCCGAGTTCCATCGGCGAGAAGAAATTGAGGACATTCCGGCTGTTCCTGAGCAGAAAGGCGCTCAACGTGTCGTTCGGCGTCATTCCCCAATAGAATTCATAGAGCGCCCCTTGGATCGGCTGCGCGCGTATATGAGCGATGTGGGCAGCGAAGACGGCGCAAGGGAGCGCGAGGGACAGGACCGACAGCCAGATGGACCTCTTGTCCAGCCCAGAAATCAACCGCCTTCGGAACCCGCCGCCTACCACGGCGAGAAGAACGGGAGCAGCCAGGCATGCCCCTAGAAAGAAAACCGCGGAGTAGAGGGACCAGACGGCCAATGACGAGGCGATCGCAAACGTCACGTAGGCCCGGAGACGGACCGGTTTCCCCGGATCCGGAATCATGTCCAGGTACGATAGGAAAGCCAGCAAGACCAGTGAGACTGCCAGTTCGTACGACCGAGCCTGAGTGGATACCCAGATCGCGGTCCCCGAAAGCGCGAAAGCCGCCGCGCACAGGAGTTGAAGCAGCGGGGACCGAAGGGTCTTCCGGCAGATCAGACCGGTGAGAAGGATGGACGCTACACCGGTCAAAATCGAAATCGACCTGTAGAGCAAGATGCCGTGCCCCAGCCTCAGGAGACCTCTCAGTAACAAGAAAAAGAAGAGAGGATGCGCGTTCACTCCGATCTCAAACAACAAGTCCTGCATCCGCGGCGCGCTGGCCATGAAGACGTGCTGCCACTCGTCATAGCTCATGGATTCATGCTGGCCGACGTAGAGCCGAATCGCGAGCCCGACGAGTCCGATAAACAGCAGCAACGGCCAGAACAGCCGCCCGGCCCGTTGGGAAGGGCCCTGGTCCTGATCGCGCGATTCCGGCATGCTCATCAAGGTGATTATACGCAACCAGTCGCGGCTGGCACCTGCCTGGTCCCAAGCGGCGTGACGGCTGCGCCTGTTGCGGCCCCGTCCACGAGGGGCCCGCTTTGACCGCCATTCCGAAAGCGGCAAGCTATCATAGATAGGACATGCAGCCGCCGCTCACGGAGCCAGACGCTTCTTCACCCGGAAAACGCCGCCTGAGGCGGCTCGACGTTGCGCTTCTCGGGACCGTGCTGCTGGCCGCCATTCCGGTTCTTTACCTGGCCGCAACGCAATTCGTGGAGTACGACGGCTACTGCTATATCTTCGGCGCCGGACAAGACCGGTGGAGTAAGCTCGTCGAGTGGTACGGGCAGGATCCTCATCCCCCCCTGTACTACTTCCTCCTCCGGGCGGCGCTCCACTTCGGCACGTCGCACCTCACATATCGGGCCGTCTCTATTCTGACCGGCCTGGGGACCGTTTACCTGGTTGGCTTGGCTGCCTCGAAGACGATGCGCTCGAGCCTCGCGCCGGTGTTGACCGCCCTCGCATTCGGTCTGGCGCTGCCCACCATCGTCATGTCCTGTGAAGTGCGCGCGTACATGCTCTGCACTTTCTTTCTGCTGCTCTCCTACTGCGCCCTCCTCGATGTGCTCGCGCGCCGGGGAGCGACCGGGTCTCTCCGGGCGCGCATCGTTTTCGCCGCGGCCGCGGCGCTGGCCTGTTTGTCGGACTACTACGCGTTCTTCTACGTGGCGGCTGCTCTGTTCGTCAGCGCGCTCTTCGGCACCCTCCAGCGCTCCGAGAGTCGTTGGAAAGCCGTAGCCCGGGACGCGGCCACGTTCGCCCCGGTTCTCGGGTTGATGACCTACGAGTACTTCAGCCACGGTGAGAAGTATGCCGTGATGCAAGGACATCTCCTCAGCTTCTACTATGGGGGGGCGGAAGCCGAGTCCGTAGGCGAGTATCTCCTGCGCAATCTCCGCAATCTCTTCAACCTGTTTTCGCCCTGGCCAGCCCCAGACGGGCCCGTCTTCCTGGCCATCCTGGCGGGCTTGCTGCTGGCGGCGGGCGTGGCGCTGTGGCTGCTCCGCCGTCTCGGCGAACCGGACAACCGCGCCGCCATGGCCACTATGCTCGCCGCTGGTCTGATTTTGGCACAGCTAATGCTGGCCGGAGCGCTCGGGAAATATCCCTTTGGCGGCCTTCTGCGGCAGCAGTTCCTCTTGTTCCCATTTCTGGTTTTGTGCGCCTTCTTCATCTCGGACCGCCTCTTCGCCGCCATACCTCGCCGCGCGGCGTACCTGCTGGCGGGGCTTCTGTCGCTGGCGATCGTCGTGGTGAGCTATTGGCGATTCGACGCCTTTCCCAAGGTGAAAGAGGCCCTGATGACGGAGCAGATACAAAGGTTCGAGCGTCTGTTCCCCGCCCCGGCCGCGGTCTACCTCGATCGGTTCAACCTAATCGCTTTCTTCCTGCACCACGACGATTGGAAGTGGGAGTTCGACGGGCAGGCCGGTTCCATTGCGGATGTGGACGTTTATCGCGTCAGCCGCGGTGAGCGGCGAATGCTGGTGTTCCGCGACAAGAGACGCTGGATTTTGGATTGCGGCGATGCGACGCTCTACGACAATTTGGCCGGTTGCATGCGCTCCCGGGGGTTGTCTCGAATCGACCTGTTCCGGCTAGCTCAGGACGAGGCGCCGTGGGAAACGGGGGAGTTGAGCGCCTACCGGAAATCGGTTACGGAGTCGGCCGGCGCCGTCGGGCTATGCGTGCAGGAGCTTCTGATCCAAGACCGCGACGTTTACGCCGAGGTCCGCACGGGAGGCTGCTTCGCGCCGCCTCAGCGCTGAAGGCGCCCCATGGCTCACGCGGCCGGCAAGCCGCTCTGTGTAGCCGCCCTGCGCGAATTCCGCCAGGTCAGGAACACGGCGAGCAGCGTGCCGCCGAACGCCGCGAGCGTCAGAGACGCGCCCAGCCAGAAGGACCATGGAGAATAGCGCAACACGATTCGGCTCTCGCCGCGAGGGACCACCACCCCCCGAAGTGCCCCGTCCACTTCGTAGATCTGCGTGGGCTTCCCGTTCACGGCGGCTCGCCACCCCGGGTAGAAGATCTCGCTAACCACCAGCAACCCCCGGCTTTGGGCACGGACGGTCAGCTCGAGCCGGTTCCGCCCGCAGGCTCGGAACTTGACGTCTTCGGACGCGCTCTCGACGAGGGGTTCTAGTGCCGCCTCCGGCGACGCGCCCAAGAGCGCCTGCCAGTGCAGGTCGACCTCGGGCGAGCCCAACCGGCGCACCAGCCGTTCGGGAGAGGGCTCGACGATCACCTGATGAACCACCCAGGCGGGAGGGTAGGCGCTGGGATTCTCGTAGACTTTCCACTTGGAGTCGTGATAGATGTCTCCGGGCTCCGACGCCGAAGCGGGTTTCAAGAGATAGCGCGGGTTCAGCAGATCTAGACGCCCATTCCAAAGGAGGGCCAGGTACTCGTTGAGAAGCGTCGCGCGCATGCCACCGGCTGTTGTCGCGACCCCATACAGGTCGCCAATGGGCGGCGGATCCTCGCTGGCTATTTGCACCCGAAACTTCCCCGGCCTGGATCTCAGGAAGTTCACTGCGCCGCGGGTGCTCAAGGCCCTCTCCAGGGCGTCCGAACCTGTCCGCGGCTCTGGGGTCCAGTTGAAGGTCGTCAGGTCAAACAGAATCAGCGCCACCATCGCGAAGCGAACTGCCGGGCCGGAATGCCCCCGGATGACAAATCGGTACAAGCCATAGGACGCGAAAACCAGGAGGATGGAGAGCGAGGCCCATTGATTGATTCCGGGGTGCTCGAATAGCGCCGGTATCGCCTGGGCGACGGCACAGGCGCCGGCGATCCAGGTGAGAACTCGAGTGAGCGGCCGCCATGCAGGCTCATCCGCAGGCCCGTAGAGAAGAGCCTCAACCCCATAGGCCGCGAGGATAGCCAACGCGAACTCCGCCAGGTACATGAAGCGGTTTGCCTCGCGCGCCATCCAGAGGTAGGGGATCAGGGTTCGCAGGAGGCCGTGAACGGCGGAGAACTCGCCTAGCGAATAGAGGAACGCGATCACAGCCAGCCCGGCTAGATATCGAACCCACGCCGTGCCCCAGCGCTTCCAGATGCCAATGACCGCCGCAAGCGCAGGAAAGACCCCGAGATAAATGCGCAGTACCTCGCCTCCCCCCACTTTCCCGGATGCGATTAGCAGCGCCAACCATCCTTGCGGCCATAAGCCTTCAGTCGGATAGGAAGAGGGGATCCTCACGCTCGCCGATAGGGACGGCGGGAGACCGAAGAACCGCACCGCGTGCCGGCTGTACTCCATCGAGACGAGCAGCTGCACGGCGCCCGCGCAGAACGCCACGCCTCCCACGACGCCGAGCACCATCGCCGGTCTGATCCACGCCCGGCCAAGCGGCCCTTTCTGCCGCAACTGCGGATGAAGACCTGCGAAAACAACGGCACTCACAACGACGAGCGCGTCCATAATTGGCAGATGCAGTCCGCCGGCCAGGATGGCCAGTCCCAGGCTCAGTCCGCTCAGCGAGGCGTAGAGCGCGGTCCTTCTTGTCTCTTCCGCCTTCAGGGCTCTCAGGAGAAACAGAAAAACCAGCGGGAGCCAGATCGCGCTCTGAACCATATATGGCCACGAGATCCCGCCTAGGAGTCCTCCCAGCGAGAAGCAAATCCCTGCGATCACCGAGGAGAACCGCCGAAGTCCAAACTCACGGGCCAGCGCAAACATGAAGCACCCGCCCAGGAAATGCGCCAGCGCGAACCACTCGTGAAACAACTGCGGCGAGAAGAGCCCCTGGCGGTTAAACGGAAACAACGCCAGGAACAGATGAAGAGGGTAGAAGGCGGCGCTCTGCGATTCTCCGCCAAACGGATGCCCTGCCAGAGCATAGGGATCCCAAAGAGGCAGGACGCCGTCCCGGATGGCCAGGGTCCAGTACTGCAGCCATGCATAATTCTGACTCAACCCCTCGTATCCGACCAGAATCGAGTAGTCACGCGTCAGTAGAATCCTCCAGTAGTACACAACCGTGCACAACAGGAGAATGAATAGGGCCTTGAGCGTGCGTTGAGACATGATTTCGCTCCCGCCAGTATACCTTGCGGAGCGCGCACCCCCCGCCGGACGGCTCATGCCTGTCGCGCGGACGATTGCGTAACGGCCCGGCGCGAATTTCGCCAGGTCAGGAACACCGCGAGCAGGGTGCCAAAGAACGCCGCCACAGTCAGAAACGCGCCCAGCCAGAAGGACCAGGGAGAATAGCGCAACACGATTCGGCTCTCGCCGCGAGGCACCACCACCCCCCGAAGTGCCCCGTCTACTTCGTAGATCTGCGTGGGCTTCCCGTTCACGGCGGCTCGCCACCCCGGGTAGAAGATCTCGCTAAGCACCAGCAACCCCCGGCTTTGGGCACGGACGGTCAGCTCGAGGCTGTTCCGCCCGCAGGCTCCGAAGCCGACGTCTTCGGACGCGTTCTCGACGAGGGGCTCTAGTGCCGACTCCTGCGACACGCTCAAGAGTGCCTGCCGATGCAGGTCGACCTCGGGCGAGCCCAACCGACGCATCAGCCGTTCGGGAGAGGGCTCGACGATAGCCTGATGAACCACCCAGGCGGGAGGGTAGGCGTTGGGATTCTCGTAGACTTTCCACTTGGAGTCGTGATATATGTCTCCAGGCTCGGACGCCGAAGCAGGTTTCAAGAGATAGCGCGGGTTCAGCAGATCTAGATGCCCATTCCAAAGCGTCGCTGCATAGTCGTTGTCTGGACGCCCATTCCAGAGCATCGCTGCATAGTTGTAGAGAAGCGTCGCACACATGCCGCCGCCCACTGTGGAAACCTGAAACAGATCGCCAATCGGCGGCGGCTCGTTTCCGGCGATCTGCACCCGAAAACGGCCGGGCCGCGATTTCAGGAAGTTCACCGCGCCGCGGGTACTCAAGGCCCTCTCCACGGCGTCCTTACCGTTCTTCGCCGCTTCGACCTTGCTGTCGGCGCCCCAGTTGAAGGACGTCAGGTCAAAAAGAATCAGCACCAGCACCACGAACCGGACCGCCGCACCGGAGTGCCCGCGGATGACAAATCGGTACAAGCCATAGGACGCGAAGATCAGCAGGATGGAGAGCGAAATCCAGGGACTCATTGCCGGGTGCTCAAACAGGGCCGGTATCGCCTGGGCAACAGCGCAGGCACCGACAATCCAGGTGAGGACTCGAGTCAGCGGCCGCCAGGCAGACTCATCCGCCGGCCCGTAGAGAAGAGCCTCGACCCCAAAGGCGGCGAGGATCGCCAACGCGAATGTCGCCAGGTACATGAATCGGCTTGCTTCGCGCGCCATCCAGAGGTAGGGGATCAGGGTTCGCAGGACTCCGTAAACGGCGGAGAACTCGCCGAGCGCATAAAGGAACGCGACGACCGCGAGCCCGGCCAGGTAACGAACCCACGGCGCTGCCCAACGCTTCCAGACGCCAATGACGGCCGCAAGCAGCGGAAAGACCCCCAGGTAGAAGGGCACCACCTCCCCTCCTCCCAGCCGACCGGCAAACGCGTACGAGATCAACGCCCCAAAAAACCCGTGGGGCCACAAACCCTCACTCGGATAGCTGGAGGGGATCCTCTGGTTCGGCGGCAGGGCCGGCCCGTCGCCGAAGAACCGCAACGCGTGGTGGCTGTATTCCGCCGAGACGAGTAACTGCACGGCACCAGCACAAAACGCCACGCCTGCCACAATAGCGAGAATCATCGCCGATTCGATCCACACACGGCCAGGCGACCCATTCCGCCGCAATTGTGGATGACACGCGGCGAAAACAACCGCGCTAACGACGACCAGCGCCTGCATGATTGCCATGTGCAGCCCGCCGGCGAGGATGGCCAGCCCCAGGCTCAGTCCACTCAGAGAAGCGTAGAGCGCTGCCCGTCCTGTCTTCTCCGCCCGCAGGGCTCTCAACAGGAACAGAACGATCAGCGGCAGCCAGATCGCGCTGTGAACCAGGAACGCCCACGGCGCCCGGCCCACAAGTCCCCCGAGCGAGAAGCAAATCCCTGCGATCACGGAGGAGAACCGCCGCAGTCTGAGCTCGCGGGCCAGCGCGAACATGAAACAGCCGCCGATGAAATGAGTCAGCGCAAACCACTGGTGAAATACACTTGGCGAGAAGACCCCGTGGCGGTTGAACGGCACCAACACCAGCAACAGATGGAGCGGGTAAAACGCGGCGGTTTGCATTGCCCCGCCAAACGGATGTCCTCCGAAAGCGTAGGGATTCCAGAGGGGCAGGGCGCCGTCCCGGATCGTCAGGATCCAATACTGAAGCCAGGCCCAGTTCACGCTCGCCCCTTCCCAGGCCATGAGAATCGAGAAGTCACCTGTCAGCAGAATCTTCCAGTAGTACACCACTGTGCATACCAGGAGTACACATAGAGCCTTGAGCGTGGCTTTTGACATGGTTCTAACGGAAATTGCCAGTATACATCAGCAGGTCAATTACAGGGCGGGCTCACGCGAGTACTCACGCGTGAACGCCGCGGCGACCTCTCGAAGGTGCGCCAGGCCGGTGGAAGGACGGTGGTCCAGCAGGCTTTCCGCTAACCGAATGTCCGCCACAAACCGATCGGTCTCCGCCTTCCGCGCGGCGGCTGACTCAATCGCGGACGATGACCCGGTAAGGTGGAGGATCCGCTGCGCCAAATCGGGAAGCGTGGTCCCTGCACCGCTCCCGATGTTGATCGTTTGCCCGGCGAGAGGCGCGGTTTGAGCTTTCACCAGGGCATCTACCACGTCGCCGATCCAGACGAAATCGAGGATCTTGTCTTCGCCGTAAATCACCAGCGGCCGGCCACTCACCGCGTTGGCCAGGAATAGCGGAATGACGCGTTCGGCATCTCCGGGGCCGTAGACGTTGGCCAGCCGAAACACCACGATGTCCATTCCCGATTCCGCGAAGACGCGGCAATACAGTTCACCCGCCGCCTTGCTGGCCCCGTAGGCGTTCTTCGGATGAAGCGGCGTGGATTCCGGAACCGGCAAGGCGCCCGCCTCGCCATAAACTTCGCGCGAGGACGTGAAAACCGTCCTGCGGACCCCACACTCGCGGGCAGCGGACAAGACTTCCACGGTTCCGGCCACGTTGGTAGTGAACGAATAGTCGATGTCCTTCACGGCTCCCAGCACATTCGATTGTGCCGCCAGGTGATAGACCAGGTCGATGCCGTCCATGGCCGCACGAACGGTTCGACGGTCGCGGACGTCGCCTTCGAGAAACTCAACCCGCGGAACTCCCGCGAAGGTGTTGCGGCCGCGGTGCAGATTGTCGAGAACGCGAACCGTGACGACGGGATCCCCCAGAAGTTTCCGCACCAAATGGCCGCCGATAAATCCGGCGCCGCCGGTTACGAGGACACGCATCGAAGTTCTCCAGTCTTTGTGGCGCACGCTCTCGTGCGTGCTGCGTCGAGACTCGTCTCGACGCTCAGGCGTCGCCGGTGGAAACCTCTGCTACGACCGGTACCTGGCGCCCGCGCCTGCCCGCCCGGAAAACGGCCGCTCCGCCGCCTCGGGCTCCGGCAGGTTGATGCGTTTGCGCACCAGCCACGCCGGCCGCTGCTTCACCTCTTCGAACAGCCGGCCCACATACTCTCCCAGGATTCCCAGGCAGATCAACTGCACGCCGGACGAGAACAAAACCACAAATACCAGCGAAGTCCACCCCCGCGCATTCCGCGGGTTGAATCCCAGGAAGGTGAAGTTCGTCAGGTACTGGAGCACCACCAGAAAGCCGCCGGCAATAGAGACCAGGGCCACCAGCATCCCCAGAAATGAGATGAACTGCAGCGGGCGGAAACTGAAATTGATGATCCCGTCGGTGGCCAGCTTAAAGAGCTTCCGGAATGTGTACTTGGGCTCGCCGGCGTACCGGGCGTTGCGTTCGTAAGCCAGACCCGTCTGGCGGAATCCGACCCAAGTCCGCAGCCCTCGAATGAACCGGTTCCGTTCCGGCAGCTCGTTCAACGCATCCACGACTTCCCGCCGCATCACGCAGAAGTCTCCGGCATCCAGCGGTATGTCGATGCCGGCCATACGTTTCAGCAGCCGGTAGTACAGGTGGTAGCAGATGCGCTTGACCGGACCTTCCTTCCGCCTCGTACGAATGGCGTACACAACATCCCAGCCTTCGCGCACCTTCTCTAGGAAGGGTCGCAGGGATTCCGGCGGGTCCTGCAGATCGGCATCGATAACCGCCACGATATCGCCCTGGGTATGCATGAGGCCCGCGGAAACTGCCGCCTGATGGCCGAAATTCCGCGACAGGCTGACCACCTTCAGCCGTGGATCGCTGGCCAGACGCTCCAGGATTTCCAGGGTCCGATCGCGGCTCCCATCGTCCACAACCACCAGCTCGAAGTCCTCGCCCCACGGCGGACTGGCGGCACACACCCGGCGATATAGTTCCTCGATGCCCTCGGCCTCGTTGAACGCAGGAGCTACCAGGGAAATCATGCCGGCCGCCTCGCCACCGCCAGCAGGGAGGTGCCCGTCCGGCACACGCCCCACCGCGTCAGCCACCGATCCGCGCAAAACGCTGCCTCCATCAACCACCGCACCGGGTACCCGGGGAGTTCCAGATAGCGCAAATACGTCTGGTCCGGAGTCTCGCCGGGGATGCCTTTCTTCTCGGCGCGCTGATGGCGGATCAGGTAGTAAATCAGCTGGCCCCACCACCACAACCTGATGCCGCCGAATCCGGCCGTCTGCAGGGTCTCCTTCAGGGTTTCGGCGGTGTAACGCCGGCGATGTCCCTGGATAGCATCGAACTCGCCGTACAACTCCGGCCGGGCTGGAACGCTGATTATCAGCAAGCCGCCCGGGTGCACAAAGCGGCACAACTGGCGCGCCGCCGCCACGTCGTCGTCGATGTGCTCGATGACGTCCATCGCCAGAACGGCTTCGAACGTTTCGTCAACCGCTGTGGCCTGGGTCAAATCGCAGACCGCCAGACGGCGTTGGGGGGCATCCAGCCGCTCGAGCATTTGTTCGGAGATGTCGCAACCACTCATCTGATACCCGTCGGATTCCAACGCCAGAAACGTACTGCCCCATCCGCATCCAGTGTCCAGCAGTCGCGCCGGCGCCAGCACGCCTTCGCGGCGCAAAAGCCACCGCGCCAGCGTGGTTCGGCTGTGCCACCAAGGATGTGCCCGCACCCGCTCCGCGAGCCGCACCAGAATCCGTTGGTCCATGTTGGTATCCGCGTCGCCGCGCGACCAGACCTCGATCGGCATTGGAACTCAGCGTAGCACGACTGCAAGCGAAGGCATCCAGCCTTCTAGTCCGTTCCATGGCTCGCGCCTGGACCCGCAACCAATTCGGTCGGCTCGAGAAGCTCAGACTCGTAGCGGCCGGCCGGCCGCCTCCGACGGCCCCGCAGAGACAGGGCCAACGTCGCCACGGCGGCAAAGAGAGTCGCATCCCAGATGGTGTTGAACAGGAACAGATGCCGCGTGACCTCGGATGCGTCCGTCATCGCACCCAGAGCGAACTCCATCAACCCCATGAGGCCGAGCGCCACCCCGCCGGCCGGGAACCTCCACGCAATCGCTCCCACCGAGATCGCGAACAGAAGCGGATACGCCCACAGGAAAACATCGAGGAGTCTCCCTCTGACCGTGCTCCAGATCGAAAATGCGCCGCTCTGCGCATAGGGCGGACGCCCCGCCGACTGGTCGTAGTTACCGACTCCCGGCGGACGTCCCAGCGCCGCCTCTCCCAGCGCAAGTCGGGCCACGCCCAATGCGCGGCCCGGGTGCGTCACGTAGAACCCGCCCAGGCGAAGGAATGAGATCTTAGTCGGAAACGACCGGGCCCAGCCGCGATCTCGCATGGGGGAACGATCCATGTAGGCGTCCATGTCCATGTAGCGCAGGTACGATTGGTCCAGCCCCAGACTGGCCAGTTCGGCCGCGGGATCCTCCGCCGTCGGCAGCAGCCTGGCGAAGACGATGTTGAACAGGCACGGGCCGGTGTAGCCGGGAGGACTGCCCTCGGCCAGCTCATATGCGCCGCCGCCCAAAACGCAGGCAGTCGCCAGCGCGCTCCCGAGAAGCGCCCGGCGCGGCCACATCGCGTGCCGCTCCCAGATGAAGAATACGGCCAGCGGAATCGCCAGCAACGCGTGCTGCGACTTCGCGGTCACCAGCAGCAGGCAGAAAAACAGGGCCAGGATCGTGTCCGCCGGCCGCCGTCGTGCGACCGCGCGCAACACGGTCACGATCGATAGCATCAGGAACACAAACGCGCCTGCGTCCAGATAGAACGAATTGTAATAGGCCGAGAATGTCACGTCGCAGAAAACGACCACGGCCAGCGCCAGCAGCGCGATCCGAAGCCGCGCCCGCTCTCCGCGGAGTAACTCGATCAAGAACGCAAGGGCCAGGAGAAACAAGGCCGCATGAACGACGCCCATCGCGCGAAGGTCGAAGACGCCGGGCCGGGAGACGACGCGATTCAGCAGCAAGGCCGCCCCTATCAGCAGCTCCTCCGAGGAGTGAAAACCGGTGTCGATGTGGCTGTCGAGCCTGATATCGTACTGGAGATTGATATAGCGGAACGCCGAGTCGCTTAAATCGTCCACCGCGGGGTAGAAGTTGAATCGTCCGGTAATCTTGGCGAAGTCGCCGTTATCGGCGAGTCCGATGGCCGGCGGCGCCAGGATCTGAAAGACGAGAATCGCCGCGGCTACCGCGAGCGCACTCCAGCCGATTCGTCCGAGAGACATAGGCGAGCCGAGGTACCGAGCGAGGTCTCGTCTTCAACGCAGGCGTCCTTGGGGGCGCCAGACTCGAATTATAGCTAGAATGGACTCTATGCAAGTCGCTCAGGCTGGGCAGCACAAGCTCATCGTGCTCGAGCTCGATCCGGAGATCCTCACCAACGTCGCCAAGCAGGCGGGCTTCGACTCGAAGCTCGAGGACGGAAAGCGCACGGTTTCGCTCGAGCTGACGGCCACGGAGCGCCAGTCGCCTCTGCTGCTGTTCGACGCCGCCGATCCCGGCAACCTGGGCTGGTTTTCGCGTTGCCAGTTCTACGTGGATGGCCAGACCGGCCAGGTGCTCCAGACCCCCATGATCCTGGCCAACCACAGGGACCGCGCCGGCCGCCCGCTGCCCGATTCCATCCTGATACAGTTCACCAAAGAGCTGCCGGTCAGCTTTCGGCTCCCCGGCAAGAACCCCGTCACCGAGCAGACCGTTTACGCGGTGTTCCTAAGCTTTCTCAACGCCCTGCTCCAGACCGGAGTCGGCGTCTGCGGAGGCCCGGTCATCAAGCCCCTCGCCGGCCGCACCGAAGCGCCCGGGCCAAAGAACTAGGCCGCCCCCACCGCCTTCTTCGCCTCGGCCACCACCCCCTCGACCTCTTCCCTGTACTGGCCGAGCAGCTCCTCGTTCGCCGCCTCGAAGCGCTCCACCAGGACCGGCTGCGTATTCGACGCGCGCACCAGGCCCCAGCCTTGCGGGAACAACACGCGTACGCCGTCGATATCCACCACCGGATGTGCGCGGCGCAGACGGTCCGTCACGCGCTTCACTACCTCGAATTTCAGCCCGTCCGGACAATCGATCCGGATCTCCGGCGTCGAGACCATCTTCGGAAGCCCGGCCAGTTGCGCCGAGAGCGGCTTCCCGGATTTCGAGACGATCTCGATCAGCCGGCACGCTGCGTAGAGCGCGTCGTCGTAGCCGTAGTAGCGGTCGGCGAAGAACATGTGGCCGCTCATCTCGCCCGCCAGCTCCGCGTGGCTCTCCTTCATCTTGGCCTTGATGAGCGAGTGCCCGGTCTTGTACATGATCGCGTTGCCGCCCAGACGCTCGATCTCGTCGTACATCAACTGCGAGCACTTCACCTCGCCGATGAACGTCGCGCCGGGCTTGCGCTGGAGAATCTCGCGCGCGTAGATCGTCATCAACTGGTCGCCCCACAGAACGTTGCCCTGCTCGTCGACTGCGCCCAGCCGGTCCGCGTCTCCGTCGAAGGCCACGCCCAGGTCCGCCCCGGTCCGCTTCACGGTCGCGATCAGCTCGGCGATGAACTTCGGCACGGTCGGGTCCGGGTGGTGGTTCGGGAAGCGGCCGTCCATCTCGAAGAACAGCTCCGTGGCCTCCACGTTCAGCTTTTCGAAGATGCGGTGAATGACCGGACCCGCGGTGCCGTTGCCCGCATCGGCCACCACTTTCACTCTGCGCTCGAGGCGGAATTGCGACGCCACCTCGTCCACGTAGGCCGGCACGACGCCCGCGGTTTTGAGCGAGCCCGCGCCGGAGTCATAATCTCCCCGCTCGATGATTTCCCGAATGGCCTGGATCTCGGCACCGAAGACCGTGCCCTCGCCCGAGACGACTTTGAAGCCGTTGTACTCCGGCGGGTTGTGGCTGCCGGTGATCATCACCGCGCCGGTAGCCTTCAGATGGAACACGGAATAGTACAGCACCGGCGTGGGCACGATGCCGATATCGGTCACTTCGCAGCCGCTCGCCACCAGGCCCCGCGCCATCGCGCTCTGCAGACGAGGCGAGCTCAGGCGCGTGTCGCACCCCAGCGTCACGTTCCGGCCCGAACGCCGGCCTAGATAGGTCCCGATTGCGCGGCCCAGGTTCTCGATGTCCGCGTCCAGCAGCTCCTTATCGGCGATGCCTCGAATGTCGTATTCGCGAAAGATGGTGGGAATCAGCATAAACCGCAATTTACCATGGCCTGTCACGCGCTCACGAACCCGCTCCCCCGGACGATGAACCGCAGCGGCCGGTCGGCCGTCTCCGTGAAGCCTATGCGCGCGGTGGCAGCGATCTCGCAAGCCGGCTCGCATTTCAACCCGCGAACCGTGAGGCCGCCGCGGGTCACGTCCGCACCGTAGTGGCGCCGCGTGACGCCGAGCGCCTGCGTCAATTTGCCGGGGCCGGAGGCCAGATCCTCGATGCGCCGCGCCGCTGGCCGCCTCCGCCGCATGCTCTCGATCCCCAGGAGCGGCTCGAGGGCGCGGATCAAAACGCAGCCCGGCATCCCATCCGGCTCGGCCACCAGGTTCAGGCATTCGTACATGCCGTAGATCAGGTAGACATACGCGTGCCCGGGCGGGCCGAAAATCACCCGCGTGCGTTCTGTGATCCCGTGCGATGCGTGCGCCGCCAAGTCCCCCATCCCCAGGTATGCCTCGGTCTCGACGATGCGCCCCGCCGTCTGCCCGTGAACCAGGACCTTGCCCACGAGGCCGCGCGCCACCGCCTCGGTCTCGCGGACGTAGAAAGACCGTGGCAGGATGCGGCTCCCGCGCACCATCGCGCTCCAAGTCACTTGGTCCGCCCACTCCATCGCAAGGCGATTATCCCACGCCCCAGCGGCGGGGTTTAGCGCTCGTCACGTGGGTGGGGAGTGTCACTTCGCCAGCCGCTTGCGGATCCGGCGGTGAGCCAGCGTGCAGAATCTGCAGTCGCGCGCGCAAAGTTCGCACCGTGACGCCGTCCGCACGCCGAATTCCGGACCGAACCTAATCTCTGTCCTGGTACTCCAAAGGCACATCGTCCTCTGGTACTTGTTTAGTGTGGACTTCAGACACGTCCGCGTCGGGTGCCTCTTCCACGCCTGCGATCACTTCGGCCTCGAACGACTGCCCCTCCTCGACCAGTTCTTCTACGCTCTCCGAGCCCGCCTCCGCGGCGTCCGACAATCCCTGAGTGTCCCCGGACTGCCCGCCTGAATCCGGACCCGTCCCCTCCTCTCGAGTGCCCTCGTCATCTTGCTTCTTCATGCGCTTTTCTGCTGCACGTGGCTCGCCAACGCCTGCGCCCCCGCGGCGGCTTTGGTCCCCAACCTGCATGCAAAAGTTCGAATGACCGTTCTGGAAATCGAGTGCCTTACCCGCCGCTTCGGCGCATTTACGGCGGTCGATGCTCTAACCCTCACGGTCAACGCCGGCGAGGTCTTCGGCTTGCTCGGTTCCAACGGGGCTGGCAAGACCACCACGATCAAGATGCTCACCACGCTGTTGCCGCCCTCCTCGGGCGAGGCGCGCGTGGCCGGTTTCTCCATAAAGACGCAGGCGGTCGATGTTCGCCGCGCCATCGGCTATGTGCCGCAGGCCGTCTCCGTGGACGGTTCGCTCACCGGTTACGAGAACCTCCTCATCTTCGCCAAACTCTACGACCTGCCGCGCCGCGAGCAGCAGGCGCGCATCCGGGAGGCATTGGAGTTCATGGGCCTGACTGCCGACGGCGGCCGTCTCGTGGGCCAATACTCCGGCGGCATGGTCCGCCGCCTGGAAATCGCACTGTCCACGCTCCATCGGCCGCGCGTGCTCTTCCTCGATGAGCCGACCGTCGGCCTGGACCCGATTGCGCGCGACGCCGTTTGGAAACATCTCGTCGATCTCCGGGCCAACTACGGCACCACCCTGTTCTTCACCACCCATTACCTGGAGGAAGCGGAGAGCCATTGCGATCGTATCGCGATCATGCACCTGGGCAAGGTGGCTGCGCTAGGCACCTGCAAAGAACTCGAGGCTTCGTTTGGCGGCGGCCACACGCTGGCTGAGGTCTTCGTCCACTATGCCGGCACCGCCCTGGACTCCGGCGGCAGCTTCCACGACGTGTCTGCCGAACGCGCTACGGCCCAGCGCCTGGGCTAGCCCCAACCCTATGACTGACACTTTCATTCACCCGCTGACCGGCTTCGTCGAGAAGACCTTCGTCATCACCGAGTTCGAGGTGCGCAAGCTGCGCCACGATTTCACGGAGCTCGTCACCCGCGCCCTCCAGCCCGCGCTTTGGCTCCTCATCTTCGGGCAGGTGTTCTCGCGCAGCGGGGCGATGCACACAGGCAACATTCCCTATCTGGACTTCATCGCTCCCGGCATCCTGGCGCAAAGCGTTCTCTTCGTGGCCATATTTTACGGCATCAACGTCATCTGGGAGCGCGACCTCGGCATTGTCCAGAAATTCCTGGTCAGCCCGACTCCGCGCGCGGCGCTCGTGCTCGGCAAGGGACTCTCCGCCGGTTTCCGCACCCTCTCGCAGGCTGCCATCGTCTACTGCCTTTCGCTGCTGCTCGGCGTGAAGCTGAATTGGAGTCCCCTCGCGCTCCTCAACGTGGTGGTCATCGTGGTCCTGGCCTCGACGCTGTTTTCGACGTTCTCGCTCATCATCGCGTGCCTGGTGAAGACGCGCGAACGCTTCATGGGAGTCGGCCAGGTTCTCACCATGCCGCTATTCTTTGCGAGCAACGCCATTTACCCCACCGCCATCATGCCCGGCTGGCTGCGGGCCATTTCTCACCTCAATCCTCTGACCTACGTCGTCGACGCCCTGCGCACCTTCATGCTTAAGGGCAGTACAAGCACCTTCAGTCTGAGTCAAGACTACGCTGTCATCCTTCTGACCACCACCATCCTGGTCTTCGTTGGCGCCCGCTTGTATCCCCGTCTTGCAACGTAGGCCGGCTCCACCGGAACGCACCGCCTGCGACGATGGCCTCAACCAACTGCTCCAGGTCGGGGAGCCGAATGACGCTGTTGGGCTTGGACCGGCGTCGCTGTCTTCTGCCGGCGAGGCATATTTGCGACAGGTGAAGACAGTCTCAGAAAGGCTTTGCGAGGAAGGATGAGCCAGCTCAGTCGTCCGTCGTCCGGCCTCGCAGTTTCTTGGAGGCGGATCGTCGCGATTTTGCCGTGAGCCGACGGACCTTGGAGCCGAGCGTGGGCCGGCTTGGGCGGCGGGTCTTCGGCACGACTTGCGCGCGGGCGATCAGTTCGTCCAGTCTCGCCCGGGCCTCGGCTCGATTGGCCTCCTGCGTCCGGTGCACACGGGACGTGATGATCAACACGCCGTCTTGCGTGGCGCGATTGCCCGCCAACTCGAGGACGCGCTGCCGTACCTCGTCGGGAAGCGAGCGAGATTGGCCGACATCGAAGCGCAGTTGGACGGCGGTGGAGACTTTGTTGACGTTCTGGCCGCCAGGGCCGGAGGCGCGAACAAAGGTCATTGTCAGTTCGGAATCTGGAATGAGTATAGGCAAATGCTCTTTCCAGAATAGCCCGTAATGGTGGTGCAGCACGCAAAGAGGACAGTGGCGGCCGGCCCAGGTGATGCGATCGGAGGACCGGCTCTGGGCGAACAATGTTGGAAGCGCGGCATCACCATTGCTGGCGGAACACGCGCCACCCGGAAGTTGCGCTGTTCGGCGTCAAGTTGCCGCAAAACGCCCGTTCCGCGGAAGTGGGCGCCCGGGCTCCCCACATGTCCGCATCTCAGAAATCTGCCCCATCAACACCCACCCACGCTTCGGGCGCCTCATGCACCCGGTCGCATCGTCCCCCACGCATCGCAGTGTGCCCCCCTACTCCAGCCGCACCCCTCCATCCGGCGCCGCCACTCCAGCCAGGCTCTCGCTCAGCCCCCCGCCGTCCCAGTGACGCCCTCGCCAAGAATTCTTTCCCCCCATTCTCAAGCGCTTGCCCCGCCCAGCCCCTCTACGACCCTCCCGTCCCGCGCTACGCTCCCATCGGAGGCACGTCCACGCGCTGGCCGGAGCCCAAACCCAATGCCGAAGACTGACAGACCTAAACCCGAACAACTCGCTCATCGAATTTCGTCGCATTCGGCAGCGTGCCCCTGCCCCGCACATCGCGCCCCCGCGCAAAAAGACGAAAATCAAAAAGTGCAACATGGTCCCAGTCCCATTTTCGGACACCTCCCGTGGGGCGCCCTCAGCGCCTCCCAACGCGGCGACCCGTGCTAAGATCACCCCAAACGATGCGCCTCTTCACTGCCATTACCCTGCCCCCGGACGTCATCGCCGCCCTCACCGAGCTCATCTACCAACTGCGCCCGGCGGCGCGCGTCCATTGGAGCCCGGCCTCCAACCTCCACATCACGACGAAATTCATCGGCGAGTGGCCCAAGGAACGGCTCGACGATCTGAACGCCGCCCTTCAGGCGCTGCCCGCGCGCGAGCCGATCCCGATCGAGGTCCGCGGCCTCGGCTTCTTCCCAAACCCGCATTCCCCGCGCGTGTTCTGGGCCGCCGTACACGCGGGGCCGGAGTTGGCGACGCTGGCCCGACTGAGCGACCAGGCGCTCCAACTCCTCGGCGTCCCGGCCGAGAAGCGCCCGTTCTCGCCGCACCTGACGCTGGCCCGCATCAAGGAGCCCGTCCCGCTCCAGGCGTTGCGGCAGGCCATCGCGAGTCTGCCCGCCACCGACTTCGGCGCCTTCACGGCGGACCGCTTTCACCTCTACCTCAGCCAGCTCAATCCCGGAGGCTCGGTCTATACTAAGCTTTCGGACTACGCTTTCCGAAAGTGAAATCGCGCCCATGACCGCCGTCCTCGTTCTCTCGATCGCCTATCTGGTGGGCGCCACACCCTTTGGGTATCTGCTCGTGAAGTGGAAGACGGGCCGGGATGTGCGCGCGCTCGGCAGCGGCAATATCGGCGCCACCAACGTGCTGCGCACCACCAGCCGCGCGCTGGGCATCCTGACGCTGCTGCTCGATATCGGCAAGGGCTTCCTCGCTGTCTGGATCGCGGCTCGCCTGACGGCCGGCTCGCCCCTGTGGACCAGCGCCGCGGCGCTCGCCGTAATGGCGGGTCACGCCTTTCCCGTTTTCCTCAAGTTCCGCGGAGGCAAGGCCGTGGCCAGCTTCGTGGGCGCCTTCCTCTATCTCACGCCGCTGCCGCTGGTCGCGACCCTGGCGTTGTTCGTGGTAGTCGTCGCCGCTACCCGCTACATCTCGCTCGGTTCCGTCGTGGGCGCCGCCGCCCTTCCGTTCCTGGCGTGGCTCATCGAGCGCCCGCCCGCGCCCGTGGTCGCCGCGGCCGCCATCGGCGGCGCCTTCATCGTCTGGCGCCACAAAGACAACATCGCCCGCCTCCGTGCCGGCAAAGAGAGCACTTTGTCCTTAGGAGCCCGCCCATGAAAATCCGGCCTTATCTGTGTTCATCTGTGTTCATCTGTGGCCATAATGCTCTGTCTTGTTTTTTGGGGGGCCCCAACGCATGAAGCGCCTGGCCATCATCGGCGCGGGAGGCTGGGGCACGGCCCTCTCCATCATTCTGTCGCCCCGCTTCCCCGAAATCCGCCTCTGGGTATTCGAGCCCGACCTGGCCGCGCGCATGCGCGAGACGCGCGAGAATGACGTCTACCTCCCCGGTTTCCGCATCCCCTCCAACGTCGCCATCGTGACGGAGTTTGCCGAAGCGCTCGAGGGCGCCCGTATCGTGCTCGGGGTGACGCCTTCGCACGTCACCCGCGCCATCTACGAGCGGATGCTGCCGCACCTCCAACCCTCCATGCTCTTCGTGAGCGCTACCAAGGGCCTGGAGACGCACACCCTGGTGCGGATGTCCGAGGTGATCCGGACCGTGGTGGAGCAGCGGTTCCCCCCGCGCATCGCCGCGCTCTCCGGTCCCACTTTTGCCCGCGAGGTGGCGGCCGGCGAGCCGACCGCCGTCGTTGTCGCATCCCATGACGCCGCGCTCAACGCGCTGGTGCAGCACGCCTTCTCCGGCCCGGCTTTCCGCCTCTACACCAACGCGGACCCGATTGGCGTGGAACTGGCGGCCGCGCTCAAGAACGTGATCGCAATCGGCGCGGGCGTTTCCAACGGGCTCGGCCTGGGGAGCAACGCCATCGCCGCGCTGATCACCCGGGGCCTGGCCGAAATCACCCGGCTGGCGGTAGCGGTGGGCGGCGACCCGCGCACCCTGGCGGGCCTGGCCGGTCTGGGCGACCTGGTGCTGACCTGCACCGGCGCGCTGAGCCGTAACCGGCAGGTAGGAATCGAGTTAGGCCGCGGCCGGAAGCTCGAAGAGATCATCGGCTCGATGCGCATGGTGGCCGAGGGCGTCCAGACCACCTACGCTGCCGTGGACCTGGCGCACGGGTGCGGCATCGAGATGCCCATTACGGAGCAGGTCAACGCCGTCCTGCGGGGCCAGCGCTCGCCGCGCGAAGCCATCCGCGAGTTGATGGAGCGCTCGCTAAAGAAGGAATAGCGCAACTTTCGATGCCAGACCGGGTTACCAACGCTATGGAGGCCGTGGCGGCGCTCGAGCCAGATGCCGAACTGATGCTGCGCGTCAAGGCGGGCGATGCGGCCAGCTTCGGCCCGTTGCTGGCGCGCCATCGGGGCCCGGTCATCCACTTCCTCTACCGCATGGTGCAGAACCCGGCGGTAGCGGAGGAGTTGGCCCAGGAGGTGTTCCTGCGGGTCTACCGGGCCCGCGAGTCGTACGTCGCCTCGGCCAAGTTCACCACCTGGCTGTTCCGCATCGCCCTGCACCTGGCGCTGAACAATCTGCGCGACGCGCGGGGCGAAAAGGAGACCGGCAGCCTGGACCAGGAGACGGAAGACGGCCTTCAGCTTCAGGTGGCGGACCGCAGCCCATCGGTGGAACAGCGGTTGGTCGAAGCGGCGCGGCTGGCGGAGGTACGCCGTGCGATCCGGGCGTTGCCCGACAACCAGCGCGCGGCGGTTTTGATGCACAAGTACGAGGAAATGGGATACGCCCAGATCGCTCAAGTGCTAGGCTGTTCGGAATCGGCCGTCAAGTCGTTGTTGTTCCGGGCGTACGAGACGTTGCGGGCGCGGCTGGCGCACATGGGATAGGGTGGAGGTGATGGCGATGGAATGTCCGATTCAAGCGCGGGGGAAGAAGGACCTGTTGCTCGACTTTTGCGCCCATACGCTGGACGCCAAGGCGGCAGCCGAGGTCGAGGCGCACGTCGCCGCGTGTCCCGAGTGCAAGGCCTGGACGGACGCCCACATGCGCACCTGGACGCTGCTCGACGACTGGGAGCCGGCGCCGATCTCTCCGGATTTCGAGCGGAAACTGCGCGAGCGGATCGCGCTCGAGGACGAGCGGACGCCGTGGTGGAAGGCCGTCTGGCAGTCGTTTGCGGCCCGGCCTCTCAAGCCGGCGCTCTCCGCGGCCCTGGTTTGTCTGCTGCTGCTGGCAGGGCTGCTGTTTGTGCGCCCGTGGTCCGCTCCGCCGGTTCACCGCGGCGTGGAAACGATAGACGCCGACCGGCTGGAGAAGGCGCTCGACGATGTCGACATGCTGCGGCAGGTTGGCGCCGCCGGTGAAGCGTCCCCCGGTCAAGCGAAAGCTGGGGAGGCGATGTAGACGTGCGCCTCTTCTCCTCCATTCCGGCGCTGATGGTGGTGGCCTGGGGGCTGCTTGTGGCCGCGCCCGTCGCGGCGCAGGAGGCGCCTCCTGACGAGTTGGACCGGCTCGAGGAACCGCCGCCGCTGGCCGGTGCCCCGCGGGCCCTGGCGGGGCCCACCGTCCTGGACCGCCTGGAGGCCCTGAGCCCCGAGCAGCGACAGCGGCTGCTCGCTACGTTGCCTCCGGAACGGCGCCAGCGGATCGAGGCGCGGCTCAAGGCGTACGAGAGCCTGCCACAAGCGGAACGGGACCGCCTGCGCCGCCAGTACGACAAGTTCCGGGCACTGACTCCCGAACAGAAGGAGACCTCCCGCCGCCTTTTCCGGCGCTTCATGGAGCTTCCGCCGGGCCGGCGCCAGGTGCTCCGGCAGGAGGCCAACCGGCTCAGCCAGATCCCCTGGCCCCAGCGCCAGGCGCGCATCGCCAGCCCCGATTTCCAGCGCCGCTTCACGCCCGAGGAGCGCCAGATTCTGCACGCCCTGGCCGCCATCACTCCGAACCCGTAATGTGGCCTCCCCAACCGCCGCGGGGTATCCTGGTGGTTACCTCTAACGCAATGAGCCAGAACCTGGACGAGTTGAAAAACGAAGTATTGAAATACATGGAGGCCGAAGCATTCGTGGTCTTCCATGGCTATTCGAGATTGGCCGACTCCGACTCCTTCGTAGCGTGGGATACCGACCGCGCGCCGGACTACCACGCCTTTCTCGGCACGGCGAAAAAGGCCGGCGTGAACCTGGTGGTGTATCACTTCCGCGAGTTCTCCGCGACTCACCTGGAGGACGTGGCGGATCGCCTCGAGGACAGCGATCTCACCGCCGAAGAGCGGCGGGGCATCGAACGCAGGGTGCGCGACCTGCGCAACTACGAGGGCTTCACCTGCGCGCTCGAGCTCTCCTTCGACTATCAGGGGCGCGTCTACCTCTTCAACCTGCGAGCCGAGTGGTACGACGACTACCTCGACCTGGTCGAGGAGCTGGACGCCGCGATCCCGGACGACGACGAAGACGAAGACGATTCGATGGGCGGTTACTATTCGCGCAATTGAGACACGCTGGCGCCTCCCCGGCGCCACACCGGGTGAAGCGGAAACGCTCGCCGGAACGCTCGCGATCTCGATCCCGGCCGCGCGCGTGCTGCTCTCCCGCGGCTACCATGACGCCGCCGTTGCCCGGCGCTTCCTGCGTCCCTCGATCGCGGACCTCAACGATCCGTTCCTGATGTGCGGCATGAGCGCCGCGCTCGACCGCCTGCGTCGCGCCATCGCCGCCTCCGAAAAGATCCTGCTCTACGGCGACTACGACGTCGACGGCACCGCCTCGGTCGTGATTGTGAAGAAGGCCATCGAGCTGGCAGGTGGCCAAGCCGCCTTCTTCATCCCGCACCGGCTTAGAGACGGCTACGGGATGCGCAACGAGGCCATCGAGCAGGCGGCGTCGGACGGCGTCAGCCTGATCATCAGCCTCGATACCGGCATTCGCGCGGCCGCGGCGGTTGCGCGGGCCACGGAACTCGGCATCGACGTCATCGTCACCGACCATCACCTGCCCGACGCCGAGCTGCCGCGCGCTTGCGCCGTGCTCAATCCCAAGCAGCCGGCCTGCGAGTATCCGGACAAGGACCTCTGCGGCGCGGGCGTGGCGTTCAAGCTGGTCGAGGCCCTGCTCGGCAGCCTGGGCTGGCCCTGCGACAAACTTCGCCGGATGACGGAGTCGTTCCTGAAAGTGGTCGCTATCGCCACCGTGGCCGACGTGGTGCCGCTCACCGGAGAGAATCGCGTGATCGTGAAGTACGGGCTGGACGGCCTCCGCTCGGTTCGCAACCCCGGTCTGCGGGCTCTGTTCAGCGTGGCGGGATTCGCGCCCGGCGAGGCGGTCACCGCCAATAAGGTCGGCTTCCGGATCGCGCCGCGGCTCAACGCCGCCGGACGCATGGCCGACGCCAACGCGATCGTCAACCTGCTGCTGACGGAAGATGAGGACGAGGCGCGCGCCATCGCCGAGCGGCTGCAGAGCCTTAACCGCGAGCGGCAGGAGGTGCAGAGCGAAATCGTGCGGGCGATCCTGGAGGAGTGCCTCGCCGCGCCGGTCCGCGACGACCAGGCCGCATTGGTCTTCGTGGGAAAAGAATGGCACCGCGGCGTAGTGGGCATCGTCGCCGGCCGCTTGGTGGACCGCTTCCACCGCCCGGTCTTCGTGCTGGCCGAGGATTGCGAACAGGGCGTGATGCAAGGCTCGGGGCGCAGCACGCCTGCCTTTCACCTGCTCGAAGCGCTGGAATCGATGCAGGACCTGCTGATCCGCTTCGGAGGACACCGCCAGGCGGCCGGCCTCACGCTGGCCTCCGAGCGCGTCGAGGAATTCCGCGAGCGTCTGGGCGCGTACGCGGCGGCCCGGCTCACGGCTGCCGATTTCGTGTCCGAGATCGAGGTGGACGCGCCGCTCCGGTTTCAGGAGATCGACGACCGCGTGGTGGCCGATGTGCTGGCCATGGAGCCGTTCGGGTGCGGCAATCCCGCGCCGGTGTTCGCCGCCCTCGGCGCGGAGATAGCGGGACCGCCCGCGCCGTTGGGAGACCGGCACCTGCTGGTCAACCTCCGCCAGGATGGCCGCACGGTCCGGCTGAAGGCTTGGGGTTTCGCCGAGCGGGCTGCGGAATTCGAGCCGGGAGCCCGCGTGGACGCGGCGTTCTCGATCGAGAGCGACGACTACGCGGCAGCGCGGGGTTACCCCGGCTGGTGCATGGTGCTGAAGGACGTGCGGCCGGCGGAGTGAGGGGGGGGGGCCCCAGGAGAGGAAGTGGTTGGGTGTACACTGGCGGAACCCGGGAGGTGCCCGCCATGAGTTGCCATATCAGCAACCACAGGGTGTTCGCCGCGTTGCACGAAGATACCGACAAGGGATGGGTGTGGCTCGTGCTTGACAAGGGCTTTCGCTCGCGTATGACGATCAAGATCTCGCGAGGGAAGCGCTCTGCCTATTGCGAATACCGAAGTCTCGATGAAAACTTCGTGAGGAGATACGACTCCAGTGACTACACCACATCGATGTACTTCGGAGTTGAGGAGAGGAACCACGTCAGGCAAAAGGAACTCGCTCGAGATGCGGCTCGTCGTCGAGACCCAGTTGACCTCGACAAAGTGCGGGACGTCATCGTAATCAGCGATTGGTACCGTAAGGCGTTGGGCGGCTTTGAGACCGGAGGCCCGCAGCACCTGACGATTTGTAAGCCGTGGTGCAGCCAGTGGGCAGATCTGCGCGCGGCGTGCCAGCATCCGGAACCTGGAGTGCGCGTCGCCACCCGCGTTGCGATTTTGGGGACCTGGCTCGGCGTCGCGGCTTTTCTTTCTGCCCTGGCGGAAGTGGCACCTGTCAAGTGCTGGCTGGAGCACAGCATACGGTATCCGGCGCTGTATGCGCTGGTCCTCGCCGCGCTTTTCGGCGTCTGGTGTCTAATCGCGGGACGCGGCGTGAAGCACTAACGGGAGTTGTTCAATGGCGAGACGAACACTCGGCTGGATCTGGTCCGGCGTTTGCGATGCTGAGGGCATGACGGTGCGCAGTATCTCCGAAGCCAAGGCCGAGCTTTCCGCGCTCATCGAAGAGGTGCGGAAAGGAGTGGCGACGCGGCACGCTGAAGAGTGCGCCACGCACCCGCTATAATCTTTCAAGTGCGCCTGACCGCCCTCGACTGGTCTATCGTCGGTCTCTACTTCCTGTTCAACATCGCGATTGGCTTCTACTACAAGGCCCGCGCGGGCAAGAACGTCGGCGAGTTCTTTCTTTCGGGGCGGAACGTGCCGTGGTGGCTGGCCGGCACTTCGATGGTGGCCACAACCTTCGCGGCCGATACGCCGCTGGCCGTCACCGGCTTCGTGGCCAAGGGCGGCATCGCGGGCAACTGGATCTGGTGGAACATGGTGGCGGGCGGGATGCTCACCGTGTTCTTCTATGCCCGCTTGTGGCGCCGCGCCGGGGTCATGACGGACGTTGAATTCGCCGAGATCCGCTATGCGGGCCGCCCGGCCGCGTTTCTGCGCGGCTTCCGGGCGGTATACCTCGGCCTGCCCATTAACTGCATCATTCTGGGCTGGGTCAACCTGGCGATGGCCAAGATCCTGATGCTGGTCCTGGGCGTGACTAAGTTCCAGGCCTTGCTGATCGTGCTGGGGATCATCGCGCTGACCTCGTTCATCTCGACGCTCTCGGGGTTGTGGGGCGTGCTGGTGACGGACCTGTTCCAGTTCGTGATCAAGATGACCATGATCATCGTGCTGGCCGTCTTCGCGGTTCAGTCGGTGGGCGGCATCGGGGCGATGAAGATAAAGCTGGCGGCGCTCAGCCAGCCCGGCCGCGGATCCGTTCTGAGCTTCGTGCCCGACCTCAACTCCGCGTGGATGCCGCTGATTACTTTCTTCGTCTACATCGGAATGACGTGGTGGGCCACGTGGTATCCGGGCGCCGAGCCGGGCGGCGGCGGCTACGTGGCGCAGCGGATGTTCTGCGCCAAAGACGAGCGGCACTCGCTGCTGGCCACGCTGTGGTTCGGCATCGCGCACTACGCGCTGCGGCCATGGCCATGGATCCTGGTGGCGCTGGTTTCCCTCATTCTCTACCCCGGCCTGAAGGATCCGGAGACCGGCTACATCCGGGTGATGATCAGCGAGTTGCCGGCCTCGTTGCGCGGGTTGATGGTGGCGGCCTTCGCTGCCGCCTATATGTCCACCATCGCCACGCAGCTCAACTGGGGCGCAAGCTACCTGGTGAACGACTTTTACCGCCGCTTCTGGCAGAAAACCAAGGACGAGCGGCACTACGTCCGGGCGTCGCAGTGGGCCACCGTACTGCTGACCATCGCCTCCGCAGTGGTGACCTTCTATCTGGAGTCCATCGGCAGCGCCTGGAAGTTGCTGCTCGGCATCGGAGCGGGAACCGGGCTGGTGCTGTTGCTGCGCTGGTTCTGGTGGCGGATCAACGCCTGGAGCGAGGTCTCGGCCATGATCTCGGCTTTCGTCGTGTCGACGGCCCTGCACCTCAGGGGTTTCGACAGCGACAATCCTCGCGATTTCGCCTGGATCATGATTATCACTGTGTCCATCACCACCGTGGTCTGGCTCGCGGTGACCTTCCTGACGCCGCCGGAGCGCGAGGATACTCTGGTGGCCTTCTACCGGCGCACGCGCCCGTCACTGGCCGGCTGGAGGCCGGTGGCGGCAGCGGCGCCCGATATTGAGCCGTCGCGCGACGGCTGGCGCAACTTACTGGACTGGATCTGCGGCGTCGTGCTGGTCTATGGCTGGCTGTTCGGCATCGGCAAGGTGGTGCTGGGCGAACTCGGCCTGGGCCTCGTCATGATCGCCACCGGCATGGCCGCAGGAGCCGTCATTTACTGGGATCTCTCCCACCGTGGCTGGAGCTCCGTTGCTCAATAAACTGCTGGCAATCCTGACACTGGCCGGCGCCGGCCTGGCCGGCCCGGTCGAATTCGGGCGTAGCGAGCTGGATAATGCGATAGCGGCCCGCCGCCTCAATCCAAAGCTGTTTCAGATCAAAACTCAGGTGGCCGTCGATCCGGCGGAGTCCTACCGCATCGTTCCCGGCCTGATTACCGGCGGCGACCTGCGGGGCCTGATGTACGGCCTGCTCGAGGCGGCGGACCAGGTCCGCAAGACCGGCCGCCTGCAAAAAGTCGAAGCGGTTCCGGGGATGACCATCCGCGGGGCACGGGTGGCGATCGACGACTTCGCCGGCGATTTGGAGTGGTTCCACGGCCGCGAGCAATGGCCGGCCCTGTTCCGCACCCTGGCGATCGAGCGCTTCAATCGGTTTCAGATAGCGGTCCCGGACCTGGCCGGGCTGACCGGAGCCGGCTCGGAGGGGAACCTTGACGCGCTGCGGTTCATTTCGGATGCCGCCGCCGAATACGGAATCGACTTCACCCTGGGCGTGGGGATGGGGCAGGCTGTGGAGGGCCCCGATCTTCATGCCGCACTGGTCAAAGTGATGGCGGCCTGCCCCGCTATCCGCGGAGTGAGGCTGCGGATGGATGCGGAACTGGCTGCGGAGGCTATCCGCGCCGTTCAGGAGACCGGCCGGCGCGCCACCATCGAGCTTGCGGAAGACGCTCAGGCCACGGCGGGCGTTGCGGCCACCGCCGGACTCCCGGTGCGGTTCTCAGCTCCCTACCCCGGCGCTTCCCGGACCGCCAAGGGAACGCAGTTCTTCTGGGAGCTCCCCGCACCAGCGGCCTCCGGCGAACCGGAGCTGACCCGCCTGGTGAACAAACTGGCCGGAACCGGCGCGAGCGGGTTCGAAATCGACCTGCCTCCGGCCATGGCCGGCAAGGCCCCGGATCCGGTCCCTGCCTGCCTCTCCATGGGCAGGCTGGCGTACGACGTCAGCGAGCCGAAGTGAGCGGCTCCTGGATTGACATCTCTCGCCCGCTCGGTTCCGGCATGGTGGTTTGGCCGGGCGACCCTCGGGTGCGAGTCGAGCGCATTTCGGCTATCTCCGGCGGCGGGGCGTCGAACCTGTCGGCCGTCTCCATGTGCCTGCATACGGGCACGCACGTGGACGCGCCGCTGCACTTTCTGGAAGGCGGACCGAGCGTGGCGGAAATGCCGCTGGACGCTCTGGTGGGGCCCGCGCGGGTGATCGGCATTCGCGATCCGAAGGTTATCCGGGCGCGCGAGCTCCAACCCTATCGGCTGCGCCGCGGCGAGCGGGTTCTCTTCAAGACCCGCGGCTCACGGCGGCGCTGGCGGGCGGCGGAGTTCTCGCCGGACTACGTCTACCTGGCGCTGGACGCGGCGGCCCTCCTGGTGGAGCGCGGTGTGCGGGCCGTCGGCATCGACTATCTCTCCATCGGAGCGCCCGGCGAAGAGGGGGACGAGGTGCATCGAGTGCTGCTCCGGGCCGGCGTCTGGATCATCGAGGGACTAGACCTTTCCGCGGCTGCCCCCGGGCGCTACGAGCTGATTTGCCTGCCGCTGAACGTGCCTGGGGCGGACGGGGCGCCCGCCAGGGCCGTCCTGCGACCCCGCCGTTGACCCTAGGGGAAGGCTCCTTTGAGGATTTCCCGCCTGGTTTTCAGTTTTTCATTGCTATCGGATAGGGCTGTACATTATGCTGTTGAACGTCCGTATCGTTAGAAAGAGGTACGTCATGCAAAACGTCTCATCGGCGCGCCAAGGTGCACGTCGCATCCTGCCGGTTGCTGCCGGGCTCCTGGTGGCAGTGCTTCTCCTGGCTTCACCTGCCTTTGGCCAGCAGGAGTACGTCGGCCGCTTTGACGCTTTCGCGGGGTTCACCTACCTGAATAGCCCGCACGTCAGCCTGGCCGAGAAGGGCTTCCATTTTCAAACCGGCGTGAGGGTCGTGAGGTGGCTCTCGCTGGGCTTCGATTACAGCCGGTCGACGGGAGATCTGACGCTCACACCGAACCTGCTCGTTGCCCCGCTCGCGGAGCAAATCGCCACCCAGATAGCCGGCCTGCAAGCCGAGGGGGCGCTGCCGGCCTCGTATACGCTGACGGTACCGGCCAGCTCGACAACGCAAACATTCGCCGCCGGCCCGCAAGTGTCCTTTCACCATTGGAAACAACTGACGCTGTTCATCCGGCCCGATCTGGGGGCGATCCACGAGGTCGCGGTGCCGCATCCGCTCGCCGGGGACTTCTTCGCCGCGGCGGTCGTGCAGCAACTGGCGCCGTCGGGCCAGAAGATCGACACGACGTACTTCTACGGCTTCGGAGGCGGGGCGGACTTCAACATCACCAAGAACTTTGGCATTCGGGTGCAAGCGGACTTCGTGCACGACCACCTGTTCAGCGACATCCTGAAGGATGCGCGCAATACGGTCCGCGTCTCGATCGGCCCGGCGTTCCAGTTCGGCGGCAACGTCAAGTAAAGCGCTTCAAGCAGCGAGCGCGCGTGGATGCGCGGCGGCGGGATTCGCGCGGAGACCCGCACGCGATGCCGCTCAGCGCGATGCAGATTAGCGCCTTCAACAGGCTCCCGCCCGACTCGACGGCCTCCCGGATGGGGATGTGCCGACATCGCGCCACGTTACCGAACGGGATGTGGCCCGTATAGGGAGGAAGAGGCGGTCCGGCGGCAGGGGCCATTTTCTGCAAACCCGGGGAGCATTGGTTCCGTATCCATAGGCAAGGGGGACGACTGTGACGAGTCTTTGGCGGGACATCCGGTTCGGCTTTCGGCTGCTGGGAAAGAACAAGAGCATGGCCGCTGTGGCGGTGCTGGCGCTGGCTCTGGGAATCGGCCCGAATACGGCAATCTTCAGCGTGCTCTACGCCACTCTGCTAGCGCCCTTGCCATACCCCAATCCCGACCAGTTGGTCATCGTCTGGTCGAAAGTGACCGGCTTCCGCAACCAGGTTTCGGCCGGGGATTTCGAGGATTGGCGTCACCAGGCCAAGGCGTTTCAGGAGCTGGCCGCCTGGACCGGCATGACCGCCAACCTCGCCGGCCAGGACGGTCCTGAGCAAGTGAGCGGTACGGCCGCCAGCGTCGGCATGCTGCATCTGATTGGAGTCAAGCCTCTTCTGGGCCGCGATTTCCTGCCAGGAGAGGACGAGCCGGGCAGGAACCACGTCGTCATCCTCATGCACCGGCTGTGGCAGCACCACTTTGGCGGGCGGCGGGACATCATCGGCCACGAGATCCGGATCAATGGCGAGCCCTACACGGTGGTGGGCGTGTTGCCGCCGGGCCAGCAGGACCGGATGCCCAACCAGCTCTGGACGCCCCTCACCTTCAAGCCCGAGCAGATCAACCACGACTTCCATTGGCTCCTGGTGATGGGGCGCCTGAAGCCGGGCGTGACGCTGAAACAGGCGCAGGCCGATATGGACACCGTCACGCGCCACATCGGCGAAGCCTATCCCCAATCGAACAAGGGCTGGAGCGCCAGCGTGGAGCCGCTCAAGAACGACTTCCTGGCCCCCGAGGTGAAGACCAGCCTGTGGCTGCTGATGGGCGGGGTCGGCTTCGTGCTGCTGATCGCCTGCGCCAATGTGGCCAACCTGCTGCTGGCGCAGGGCACGGCGCGGCAGCGGGAGGTCGCCGTCCGGGCCTCCCTGGGCGCCTCGCGGTGGCAGTTGTTCCGCCAGTTGCTGACCGAGAGCGTGGCCCTGTCCGTGCTCGGCGGCGTGGCCGGCATTGGCCTCGGTTGGGCCGCCCTGAAAGCGGTCGTGGCGTACATGCCCGACAGCACGCTGCCCTCGGAGGCCAACGTGGGCCTGAACCTGCCGGTGCTGTTGTTCACGCTGGCGGCCACGATGGCGGCCGGCGCGCTCGCAGGCTGCGCTCCCGCGTGGCAGGCGTCCCGGCTGGATCTGAACGAGACCCTCAAGCAATCGGCTCGTTCGCTGAGTTCCGGTCGCCATTGGCTTCGCCGGGCGTTGGTAACCGGCGAGTTTGCCCTGGCCCTGACGTGCCTGGCCGGCGCCGGACTCGCCATCCACAGCTTCTGGAACCTGAACGAAGTGGACTTCGGCGTCCGCACCGATCACCTTCTCACCTTCAATTTGCCGGTTCCGGAGGGGCACCTTAAAACCTCGGAACAAGTTACGGGATTCTACCGCCCGCTTCTCGAGCGCCTGGACGCCGTTCCCGGCGTGACCCAGGCTACCGTGACCACAGGCATGCCCCTTCAAGGGACGTACTTCGGCATGCCCTTCAGCCTCGCCGACCAGCCGGTCGCCGATCCGTCATCGCGCCCCGGCGCGGGTTTCCAGATGGTGACGCCCGGGTACTTCGACACCTTCGGCGTGCGGCTGAAGCAGGGGCGCTTCTTCACCGAACAGGACACGGCCGCAAGCGTCCGCGTGGCGATGGTCAACGAGAACTTCGCCCGCCGGTACCTGAAGGGCATGGATCCCCTCAGCCAGCGCCTGGTCATCGAGCAGCTCATTCCGGGCGTCACAAAACTGGGTCCGGGCGTGGAATGGCAGATCGTGGGAGTCTTCCGTAATGTCGCCTATGGCGATCGGCCGGGCGATTTTCCGGTGATCTACGTGCCGTTCTGGCAGAGCGCCTGGCCGTCGGCCGCGGTGGCAGTCCGCACCGGAGGCGACCCGGCGGCCATGACCAAGAGCGTCGCCGCTGCCGTGCACTCGATCGATCCCGATTTGCCCCTGGCAGACGTGAACACCATGGAGAAGGTGGTTGAGGTAGCTCGCTCCAGCGACCGTTTCGGAACCGTGCTCTTCGGCAGCTTCGCCGCGGTGGCGCTGTTGCTGGCGGCGCTGGGGATCTATGGCGTCATGGCTTTCGTGGTGGAGCAGCGAACGCACGAGATCGGGTTGCGCATGGCCCTGGGCGCCGGGCGGAATCAGGTGCTGGGGCTGGTTCTGCGAGAGGGCATGACGCTGGCCTCAGCCGGCCTGTTCTTCGGACTGTTTGGCGCCTGGCTGGTGGGCCGGGCCATGCAGAGCCTGCTGTACGGCATCGCGGCCCTCGATGTGAGGGCATTCGGCGCGGTGGCCGCGGTCCTGCTGGCCTCCGCGCTGGCTGCCTGCTATCTTCCGGCGCTGCGCGCCACTTCGGTCGATCCAATCGCGGCCCTGCGGGTGGAGTGAGGCGCTAGCCCGCCGCCAACACCACGCTGGCGGGTCCTGGGGGACCCGCGCGGACCAGGGGCTCCGCCCTACAATCCCCGCACCCGAATGGCGGCGGCGGTCGTCCAACAGGGGTGAGGGTGTTATTCTGAAAGAGACTGAGCTGGGAGTCGTCGTCTCCCCATACGAGGCTTTTTGTCCCATGACCCGTAAATTGAAGACTATGCTCGTTTTTTCCGGGCTGGCGTGTCTCCTGCCCTGGAGCGCCCTGGCGCAGGGCGAAGACCCGGCGGCCAAGGAGTCCGACAAGCGGGCCGCGGCCTACTACAACTTCTCCATGGGTCACATGTTCGCGGACCTCGCCTCCAACTTCGGCTATCGCAGCGATTACGTGGACAAGGCGATCAAGCACTACCGGGCGGCGCTCGAAGCCGATCCGGGCGCCAGCTACGTGAACGAGGAACTGACCGACCTCTACATGCAGTCGGGCAGGCTGCGCGACGCCGTGACGGCGGCCGAGGATCTGCTTCAGCGCGATCCGGACAACCTCGATGCGCGGCGGATGCTGGGCCGCATCTATACGCGGCTGATCGGGGACCAGCAGCAGAACCGCGTCAACGAAGAGATGGTGAAGAAGGCCATCGAGCAGTACCAGAAGGTGACGGCGAAGGACGCCGGCGACACCGATTCCTGGCTGATGCTCGGCAAGCTTTACAAAGTGTCGCAGGATTCGGTCAATTCCGAGAAGGCATATAAGAAGGCGCTGGAGCTGGATGCGGACAACGAATTCGCGCTCTCCGGCCTGGCGCAGTTGTACTCGGACCTGGGGGACTCCAAGAGCGCTCTGGAGATGTGGCGCAAGCTGACCGACAAGGATCCGCGCCCGCCGGTGCTGCGCGAACTGGCGCGCGCGTACGAAGGCGCCCGCGACTACAAGGCCGCCGCGGAAACCCTGCAGCGGGCTCTGGGCATGGCGCCGCGAGACCCGGAAATGAAGGCCGCCCTGGCGGAAGACCTGCTGCTGTCGGACCAGGCGGACGAGGCGTTGAAGCTATACAACCAGCTCGCCGAGAGCGAGCCGGGAGATGCCCGCCTGCAGCTCCGGCTGTCGCAGATTTACCGTCAGAAGCACGACCTCGCCAAAGCGCGCAGCGCCCAGGAACGCGCGCGGCAATTGGAGCCCGACAGCCTCGACGTCCGCTATAACGAGGTCTATCTGTTGAACGCCGAAGGCAAGACCTCCGAGGCGATCACGCGACTGAAGAGCATCCTGGATACGACCGCCAAGAAGAGCTACGGCGAGTCCGAATTGGAGAATCGGACACAACTGCTCTTGCAGCTCGGCGACCTCGAACGCTCCAACGAGCAGTACCCGGAAGCTCTCGACGCCTTCCGCCAGGCCGCGCAACTCGATCCGGACGCGGCCGCGCGCGTAAGCACGCAGCTCGTCGAGACCTACCGCCTGGCCAAAGACTTCAAGAATGCGCTGGCCGAGGTGGAATCCGCCACGCAGAAGTATCCCGACGACCGCGCGGTGAAGATGGTTCGCGCCTCGCTGCTGGCCGACATGGGAAGGACGGACGAAGCGGCTGCGGCAGTCAAGGGGATGATCGACGGCAAAAACGACCGCGACACGTACGTGGCCCTGGCGCAGATCTACGACAAGGGCCGGCGGTTTGAGGACGAAGCCGCGGCCATCGACGCCGCCGAAAAACTCTCCGATAGCGACGACGACAAGAAGACCGTCTACTTCCTGCGCGGCGCGATGTTCGAGAAGATGCAAAAGCTCCCCGAGTCCGAGGCGCAGTTCCGCAAAGTCCTGGAGATCGACCCAGACGATGCCGGGGCTCTCAACTATCTGGGATACATGCTGGCGGACCGCAACCTGCGGCTGGAGGAAGCGGAGAAGCTGATTGCGAAGGCGCTCGAAATCGCGCCGAACAATGGCGCATATCTGGACAGCCTGGGCTGGGTCAGTTTCCGGATGGGAAAGCTGGACGAGGCGGAGACGCTCCTGCGCCAGGCCTTGAGCCTGGGCCGGGTCTCCCGCGATCCGACGGTGCACGACCACCTGGGCGACGTCTGCTTCCAGAAGGGCCGTCTCAAGGACGCCATCTCGCAATGGGAGTTCTCGCTGCGGGAGTTCGGCCTGGGCGCCAAGGCGGAAATGGATCCGGTGGAGATCGCCAAGATCCAGAAGAAGCTCGACCGCGCCAAGGTCCGCCTGGCCAAGGAAGGCACCGCACCGAAGCCGGGCCAGTAGTAGAAGAGAGGCTGTTGCCTATGAGGACGACGTTAAACCTCAGCGACGTCCTAGTCGCGAAGGCCAGGGATCTCACGGGCATCGAGGAGAAGACGGCGCTGGTTCATGCGGGTCTTGAGGCGCTTATCGCGCGGGAAGCCGGCCGTAGACTGGCTGCCGCGGGCGGGATTGAGCCTTCTCTGCGGCACATCCCTCGCCGGCGAATGAGGCCGGCCAAGTGAATCTGTTTGACAAATCCGGTCGCGTATAGCCGCCCGCGACATCCGCTCGCTGACGCGCGCGGTTCGGTGCTGGTAGCGGCGGTGCGCTGGTGGCGGCGATGCGCCCCGCGCTGTGGTGTCGGTTTGGCTCACTCCTTCGACGGTACAACAGGCCGTCCGCTCCCTAACGGTCGCGGTTCGGTGCTGGCAGCGGCGGTGCTGCCGTTCGCGCCGTAACCGAACCCCGACCGCGAGGCAGCGGACCGGCGGCTCCATACCCTGGCTTTATCTCTCGAAGTCGGCTGGCTCGATTCCGTGGGCGGCTACTGAGGACTCAAGCGACCTTGCCGGACGGGGGAGAACTCGGGGAGGGCGGTGAAGTCGGCGACGTGCCAGCCGTCGTCGAGGAGGCGCAGGGCGCCGGCGCCGTCCAATTCCGGGCCGGACTCGAGGACCTGGCTGCCAAAGGCGTTGAGCCGCCAGCGGTAGGTGAACTGGACGGTCGAGATGCCGTTCTCGGTCGAGGTGATGGACTGGATCGCCGCCAGTTCCCGGACCGCGGCGGGAACGCGCCATTCGTGATAGGTATTGGTGTTCACGGAGACCCCGGCGCGCAGTCCGTCCCCGCTCAAGGCGCCCGCGCACTTGACGGTCGCCCGGCCTTCGGTTCCACGCTCGAAATCCTCCTCGTCGTGCAATTCCAGCCAGCCGGTCTTGGCGAGCGCCCTCCAGTCCGCATCGTCGTCGAGCTTCGTCTTGCAGTCGGAGGGCGCTTCCTCGCGGGCCACGCCGACGAAGCCCGGCTCTCGAAAGCGCGCGCTTTCGCGGATGACGCGGGCCGCCGTCTCCGAGGTGAGTGGCGGCTTGGAACAACCGGCCAGGACGAGAACGGCCGCTACGAGGAAGGCCGTGCGGGTCATGTCGCCGGATCCACCGGTTCGGCCGGCCCCTCGCGGTGGATCGCGTCCAGGACGCCATTGACGAAAGCGACCGACTCGTCGCCCGAGAAGCGGCGGGCCAGCTCGATGGCCTCGTTGATGACCACCGGCGCGGGCAAGAGGCCGGTGCTCATCTCGTAGATGGCCAGGCGCAGGACGTTGCGGTCCACCACGGCCATGCGCTCCATCCGCCAGTGCTCGGAGCGCTGAACGATGCGGCGGTCGATCTCGGCGGTGCGCTCCACGGTCCCGCGGACAAGCTCTTCCATGAACGGGTCGGGCTCGGGCGGCTGGTCGCTCTCCTCGGAATAGAGGCCGCCGTAATAGGAGGCGATGGCCGTTTCGACGGGCTGGTGGCTCATGTCCAGTTGAAACAGGATCTGGAGCGCACGCTCCCGGGAGCGGTGGCGAGAGGGCATGCGGCTTCAGGCGCCCGCACGCAGGCGGCGCATGAGGTTGCCCATCTCGATGGCGGACATGGCGGCGTCGAAGCCCTTGTTGCCGCCTTTGGCGCCAGCGCGGTCGACGGCCTGGTCGAGGGTGTCGGTGGTCAGCACTCCGAAGCTGATGGGGACGCCCGTCTCCAGGCTGGCCTGCGCGAGGCCCTTGGCGGCCTCGGCGGCGATGTATTCATGGTGCGGCGTGTCGCCGCGGATCACGGCGCTGAGGCAAATGACGGCGTCGTGCCGCTTCTGGCGGGCCAGCTCGCGGGCCACCAACGGCAGCTCCCAGGAACCGGGCACCTTGACGATCTCCAGCGGCTCGCTCGCGCCGGTGCGGGCGAGCGCGTCGAGCGCCCCGGCCAGCAGACGGTCGGTGATGATACCGTTGAACCGGCTCACAACGATCGCAAACTTGAGGCCAGCCGCATTCAGGTGGCCTTCGACGATGGAATTCTGCATTTCTACTTTCCTTTGAAAAGGGGCTTGCGCTTCTCGAGAAACGCGCGCGTGCCCTCGACCGCATCTTCCGTGGCCGCCAGGGTTCCGAACATGGCGGATTCGAAACGGAGGCCCTCCTCGATCCCGGCGTTCAAGCTGGCATCGACGGCCTCCAAAACACTCGCGACCGCCAGCGGCGCGTTTTCGAAGATCCTCCGCAGCAGCGCTCGCGAAAAGTTCAGCAACTCCGTTTGTAACACGACATGGTTGACCAAGCCCATGCGCTCGGCTTCGGCGGCGTCGATCAGGCTGCCGGTGAGCAGCATTTCGAGCGCACGTCCGCGCCCCACCAGGCGGGGCAGGCGCTGGGTTCCGCCGTAACCCGGCATGATGCCGAGCTTGATCTCGGGCAGCGCCAGCTTCGCGTTCGCGGACGCCACGCGCAGGGTGCAGCACAGAGCCAGTTCCAGGCCGCCGCCCAGGGCATACCCGTTGATGGCGGCGAGGGAGGGCTTTCCCATCCGCTCCAGCCGCCGCAGGACTGCGAGCCCCCGCAAAGACATCTCGCGCGCCGCCAGCGCGTGGCCGATGGGCAGCTCGCCGATATCGGCACCTGCTACAAAGGCCTTGTCCCCCGCGCCCGTCAGGATGAGCCCGCGCACGGCAGGATCGGTTTCGACGCGGCGAAAGGCGTCGTCCAGCTCTCCCATGACGGCCGCGTTCAAGGCGTTCAGCTTTTCCGGCCGGTTGACCGTGACCAGCGCGATGCCGTCGTCGGACGCCTCAAAAGTAATGAACTTATAAGACATATGGGATACTGGGTGTTCTAGAGCATCATCATACCTCATGGACCCGCGCTCGATCCGGAATTTCTCTATCATCGCGCACATCGACCACGGGAAGTCCACCCTGGCGGACCGCCTGCTCGAGATCACCGGGGCGCTTTCCCAGCGCGAAATGATGGAGCAGGTCCTGGACACCATGGACCTGGAGCGCGAGCGCGGCATCACCATCAAGTCCCACGCCGTGCGGCTCAACTACCGCGCCCAGGACGGCGACATCTACCAGTTGAACCTGATCGACACGCCGGGCCACGTGGACTTCAGCTACGAGGTTTCACGCAGCCTGCAGGCGTGCGAGGGCGCGCTGCTGGTGATCGACGCCTCGCAGGGCGTGGAGGCCCAGACGCTGGCCAACACCTATCTGGCGCTGCACCACAACCTGGAGTTGATCCCGGTGATCAACAAGATCGACCTGCCGGTGGCCGAGCCGGACCGCATCAAGGAGCAGATCGAGCAGTTGATCGGGCTGGACGCCACGGGCGCGCTGCTGGTGAGCGCCAAGAACGGCACGGGCGTCGTGGAAGTGCTCGAGGCCATCGTTCACCTGGTTCCCCCGCCGCGCGGCAACCTGGATGCGCCGCTGCGCGCGCTCATCTTCGATTCCTGGTTCGACCCCTACCGCGGCGTGATCACCTTGCTCCGCGTCATCGACGGCCGGCTGAAGATGAAACAGAAGATCCGGCTGTGGTCCAACGGCACGGTGTTCGAGGTGGAGGGCCTGGGCTACCAGTCGCCCAAGCCGGTCCCTTGCGAGGAACTCTCGGCGGGCGAGGTCGGGTTCATGTTCGCGAACATCAAGACGGTCTCGGACGCCAAGATCGGCGACACGGTGACCGATGACACGGTTCCCGCCTCCGAGCCCCTGCCTGGCTTTCAGGAAGTGAAGCCCATGGTATTCGCCGGGCTCTACCCGGTGGAGTCACACGAGCACGGGGTGCTGCGCGACGCGCTCGAAAAGCTGCAACTGAACGACAGCTCGCTGAGCTTCGAGCCGGAGCACTCCGACGCGCTAGGGTTTGGGTTCCGCTGCGGGTTTCTGGGCCTGCTGCACATGGACATCGTGCAGGAGCGGCTGGAGCGCGAGTTCAATATCGATCTCATCACCACGGCGCCGGCCGTGCGCTACCGCGTGCTGACGCGGGCGGGCGAGGTGATCGAGGTCGATAACCCGGCCAAGTGGCCCGATCCCGCCGGCATCGAGCAGGTGGAGGAGCCGATCATCGAGGCCACGGTGATCACGCGCGAGGAATCGATCGGCGAGATCCTGAAGCTGCTGGAGGAGAAGCGCGGCGAGCAGCGCAAGTTCGATTACATCGGCACGGGGCGCGTGCTGCTGGTCTACTCGCTGCCGCTCAACGAGATCGTGCTGGATTTCTACGACCGGCTGAAGACCGTGTCGCGCGGTTACGCTTCGCTCGATTACCACCTGGCGGGCTACCGCGTCTCGCCCATGGTGAAGCTGGACGTTCTGGTGGCGGGCGATCCGGTGGACGCGCTCTCGATCATCATCCACAAGGAGCACGCTTACGAGCGCGGCAAGGCGCTGATCACGCGCCTGCGCAAGCTGATCCCGCGGCAGATGTTCGAAGTGGCGTTGCAGGCGGCCATCGGCAACCGCGTCATTTCGCGCGAGACCATCTCGCCATTGCGCAAGAACGTGCTGGCGAAGTGCTACGGCGGCGACATCTCGCGCAAGCGCAAGCTGCTCGAAAAGCAGAAGGAAGGCAAGAAGCGCATGAAGCGCGTGGGGCGCGTGGAGATCCCGCAGGAAGCGTTCCTGGCGGTGCTGAAGGTGGGGGACGAGGACTAGCGTACTGCGCCCCGGCGCTCTCTTCAGAGGCCGACGAATTCTGGCCGCGGATGAACGCCGATGAACGCGGATAGACCAATTGCTTTCAATCCGCGTTTATCGGCGTTCATCTGCGGCCAATACTGCTTTGGCCTTGCCCGGACGACCCAGAGCCAAACGGGTTCGTCTTGGCCCGATTCGTGTTCATGCGCGTTCATTCGTGGCCAAGAAGACGAACCAAAGCTCTCTGGCCGCGAACAACTCGTGAACGGGGACAGAGATGAAGCCACGGCCTAGTGGGAGGCTGCCGGACAACAACAGAATCTGAGCGCACGCGTATGCTCACGGCGCAAAGTAGCCGTTGATGTCGAGGATCACGTGCGCCGGGTTGGTGACGTAGACGCTGATGGCGCCGCCCGTGCCCGCGGGCACGATGGCCGCATTCGCCAGCACCGAGCCATCGAATGAGTTCAGAGTGGATACCAGCGGCTGTGACAATCCCGTGGGCCATGTCGTCAAGTAGTAGAGCGGGCCGTCGGGCACCACGGTTACGTTCAGCGAATAGGCCGCCGCGGAGGCGGGGACGCCGCAGGCGCTGGAGGGAACTGGGAAGGAGCGCGCGGTTGCGCCCTCCATCTCCGGGCCACCGAGGGGGCCGTCCGCGTTGCGCGTGTCGGCGACCCGGCACGGCGTCAGCGGATAGAACTGCAGTGCGCCCGTGTTTCCGGGCGGGCCGAAATAGCCGTCGATATCCAGGATGACATCGGTCGGGTTGCTCACATAGACCGAAATCGATTCGTTCGCCCCCGCCGGAACAAGCGCGGCGTTCGCGACTACTTTACCGGTCCAGGAGTTGAGCGTCGAGACGTTCGGCTGCGGCTGACCGGCGGGCCACGTTGACAGGTATCCCAGAAAGCCGGCCGGGACCACCGTGACATTCAGCGAGTAAGCGCTGGCGGTAGGGGGGATGTTGCAGCCACTCGAGGGAACCGCAAAGTCGCGGCTCTGGCCGCCCGACATGGATGGCCCTCCGAACGGGCCCACGGCGCCCCGCGTATCCGCCACGCGGCAGGGCGGAGCCGGATAGAAGTCATAGGAGCCCGAGGCTTCAAAGTAACCGTTGATGTCGAGGATGACGTTGGTGGCGTCGGTGACGTAGACGCTGACGGCGCCGCCCGCGCCTGCGGGCACTATGGCGGCGTTGGCCACCACGATGCCGCCGGAGGAGTTCAGGGTGGAGACGAAGGGCTGATCCTGACCGGTGGGCCACAGCGACAAGTAGCCAAGAGGCCCCGCGGGCACCACCGTGACGTTCAGGGAGTAGGCCTGGGCGGTCGAGGGGATACTGCAGCCGCTCGCGGGAATAGCGAACGAACGCGTGGAACCGGCGGTCATGGCCGGACCGCCAAAAAGGCCGTCAGCGTTACGCGTGTCGGCGATTCGGCATGGTGTGGCGGGAACGAAGAGCAGGCCGCCGGTGCTCGTGCCTAGTTGCTCGACATTGAAGGGAAGTCCGGCGATGGTCAACGTGCCCGAGCGTGCGGAGCCGTTGTCGGCAGCCACCGTGTAGTTCACGACCCCGTTGCCGGAGCCGGAAGCGGGTCCAGCGAACGTCACCCAGCCGACCGGGCTGGAAGCGGCCCAGAAGCAGCCGGCTCCGGCGGTAACGTTGACAGCGCCGTTTCCTCCCCCGGCGGGAAAGTTCGCGCTCGGGGAACTGAGCCCCAACGTGCACCCCTGTGGGTTGACGATTTGCATCAGCGCGGCAGAAGTGCTGCCGGCATGGGTCGCGTCGCCCCCGTAGACGGCCATAATCGAGTGCGCGCCGGCAGCGAGGCTTGCCGTGCCGTAGGCGGCACTCCCGGAGGCGTTCAGAATCTCCGTCGCCAGCGGGGCGCCGCCGTCGGCGAACGACACTGTTCCCTGCGGGCTGGTCGAGTCGCTGGAGGTTACGCTGGCGGTCAGGGTCACGAGCGTTCCCACAACGGCGGGGTTCGCGCTCGAGCTCAGCGCCGTCGTTGTGGTGGGCAGTGGAGCGGTGGCGCTCGCCCAGTTCGCAAGCAGGCTTGCGACATCGATGGAGCCGAGGCCGGTCGCTTCGTCATAACCGGGGCCTACCAGGAAGCCGGCCAGACCGCCGGTCAGACCGAAGGGGCTGGGCACGCTGTTATTGCACATACTCGGGATATTGACGTCGCAGTTCGCGACGCCGCTCGACGCTACGGTAACGTCGTGGAAAACCTGGGGGGCCGTGACGGACAGGCGATAGAGCGCCGGGTTGAGGTTCCCCTGGGGGCTGCCCTCTTTCTGGTTGATGAGAGCGGCAATTCCGGCCATGTCCGGAGCGGCCGCCGAGGTTCCGTAGAAGTACTCAAAGTGCAGGCTTTGACCTTGCCCGGAGCAGGGATTGCCCCCGGCGGCGAAGCAGGCGAAGTAGCCGTCGTGGGCGGAAGAAGTGAAGGAAACATCCGGCGTGTATCGTCCCTGGTAGCCGGGCGCTATGCCGGCCTGCCAGGGGGGCGTGGCTATGAATTCGCTCACGCCGCCTCCGCTCTGGGAGGTCTGGGTCGAGCTGCTATTGGTGAAAGGTTCGTTCCAGGCGCCCTCCGGGATGTAGCCGAACGCGGATTCGTAGTTGACTCCATTGGTCGAGTACCAATATTGGCCCGGGTTACTGGCATCCGCGAACTCGGTGCCCCCGACGCAGGTCGCGTAACTCGAGGAGCAGAAGCCGTTGGTATTCAAGGTCTGCGAAGCGGGCGGCGTCGCAAAGTACAGATCACAACCTGCCGCTCCGGAGTCGCCGGAACAAACGAATATGGAGATGCCCTCGGCCGCCGCCTGGCTGTACAGGCTGTCCTCGAGGGCCACTCCCGCTTCGCCAAGCACGTTCTCGCATCCTCCGAAACTGATATTCATGATTTGCGCCGGGACCGGGCTGGTGTCGATGACGTACTCGGCGGCGACATGGAGACCGCCGCCGGGCGCAGTGACATCGTTGCTGCTAATCACCAGAAGGATCGTCGCTCCGGGAGCCACGCCGCTCGCCCGCGTAACGTCGAGGGTCGCCTCCAACTGATCGTCCGAGAAGTTTCCTTGAGACGTCAGCGGAGGGCCGGGATCGCTCCCGTTCAGAGGGACAATTACGGTGGGGTCCCGCACCGGGAGGCCGGAAAGTTGCTGGAAGCTCTCGATGTCCGCATTGTCGACCCGGGAGCGGCCGACAATCGCAATGGTCTGACCGGCGCCGTCGATACCGCTGGAGTAGACGGAATTCAGGTCGTAGATGGTCGCGAAATCCGACGGAAATACATAGTGGCTGCACGCGCCGCCGCTGCAGGAAAAGCTGCCCGCGGGCGCAGGGCCCAGGCTGGCCGGGCCGCCTCTGAGCATCGGATTGAGCTTGACGGTGTAAAGGCCGGAGACGGCACGGACTACGGGAGCCAGTGCGGCCGGGATGCTCGGTTCGGATGCGATCGAGAAGCGTCGCTCGCCGCCGACTGCGTACTGATGCATCCGCGCGCCAAACGCCCCGCCGACCGCCGCGGCCGTACCGCCGAACGCGATCCGCACGCGGCTGTTGGAAACGGACTCCACGTGCAGACCCTCGGAGGCGAGCCAGCCGGTGACGGCGGCAATGTCGTTCGTGGAGACGCCGAAGCGCTCTCCCACCTCGACCGGGGTCAGCCAGCGATGATAGTCGGAAGAGCCGGGCTCTTGCTGCCTGCGCAGGAGATTCTCAAAGGCGCGCTGCCGCTCGGGCGACCGGGCGAGAACGATGGCGGCGTGCCGGATGGTAAAGTCCTCGGGAAGGGCGCCGGCGTCGGTCTGCGGATTGGCCCATGCAGGAGGCCGCCCAGGAATCGAGACGCGCCGAGTACGGTCCACCCGGCTGACCACCCGGTCCGCCGCGGCGTCCTGGCGGGGGGTGGCCGCGGACGCGGACAATACCAGAAGGAATATCGCGGGAACTCGCAAGCTTGCGACTCGAAGCATGGGGGAATTCTATATCAGACAACGATGTTGCACAACTGTCAGCGGCCGTCGCGCTATTGCGTTAGCGTGCCCTCGGACTCCTCCGCCGCCGGCAGGCGGTCGGTGGGCCGCGCGATCCAAGCGTAGAGCGTCGGCCGCAACAAGAGGCTGATGAACAGGTTCACGATCAGGCCGCCCACGATCACGATGGCGAAGGGCCGTTGCGAATCCGACCCGATGTCGTGCGAGAGCGACGCCGGCAGCAAACCGAGCGTCGCCACCAGCATGGTCGTCATGATGGGCCGGAGCCTCAGCATGGCGCCTTCGGTTGCCGCCTCCACCACTCCATGGCCCCGTGCGCGCAACTGGTTAATGTACTCGATCATGATCACCCCGATCTGCACCGAGACGCCGAGTAGCGCCAGCATGCCCACGCCCGAGGAAACGCTGAAATGCGTGCGCGAGACCAGCAGCGCCCAGATGCCGCCGATGGGCTCGCCGAGCGAGAGCAGATTGGCCTGGATGTGGCGCAGGTCGAGCAGAACGGAGGCGAACAGCAGCGAAAACGGAACGGCCGCGACGATCAGCGCGCTGCGCACGTTCCCCAATAACGCAAAGAGCACGATGGTGGGACACTTTTATCAAGGCCAAAAGGGGACGTTATCACGGAGCTACAATAGGCGAACGCTCTGCCTCACCGCAAGCGCAGTGTTAAGATGTACTCGATTCGGCGATCCGAATGAAGGGATTCTTCCGTAAGTCACGGGCGGTGCCCGACACCAAAAACATGACGTACGTCAATCTCGGACGCAGCGGCCTGAAGGTCTCCAGTATCTGTCTGGGCACGATGTCGTTCGGCAGCCAGCAATGGCAGGCCTGGACGCTGCCGGAGGAAAAGAGCGCTCCCATCATCCGGCGGGCGCTCGAACTGGGGATCAACTTCTTCGACACCGCCGACGTGTATTCCACCGGCGTGAGCGAGGAGATCCTCGGCCGTGCGCTGAAGGACCTCGCTAAGCGGGATCAGGTAGTCATTGCGACCAAGGTGAACGGCCCCATGGGCAGCGGACCCAACGATCGCGGCTTGTCCCGCAAGCACATCATGGACGCGCTGCACGCTTCGCTGCGGCGGCTCAAGACAGAGTACATCGATCTCTACCAGATCCACCGCTGGGATTACGAGGCGCCCGTCGAAGAAACTCTCGAAGCGCTGAACGATCTGGTCCGCTCGGGGAAAGTGCTCTATCTGGGCGCCTCGAGCATGTTTGCCTGGGAGTTCTCACGCGCCCTGCATATTTCCGAGACCCGCGGATGGGCGCGGTTTGTCTCGATGCAGAATCATTACAACCTGATTTATCGCGAAGAAGAGCGCGAGATGCTGCCGCTCTGCCGTCACGAGGGAATCGCGGTATTGCCATGGAGCCCGCTGGCGCGGGGTTTGCTCGCGGGCAAATGGAAGGGCCCCCGGGGGGTGGAGACGCTCCGCGCTCAGACCGACGAGTACACGCGGCGGCTCTACTATCAGGAACAGGATTTCGAAGTCGCGGACCGCGTGGCCGAGGTGGCGCGGAAACGTTCGGCGCCGCCAGCGCAGATCGCCCTCGCATGGCTATCGAGCCGCCCCGGCGTAACGGCTCCGGTCGTAGGAGCGACCCAAGTGTCTCACGTGGAAGATGCGGTCGCTTCGCTGCAGATCAAGCTCGACGAAGAGGAAGTCCGGCAACTGGAAGCGCCCTACAAGCCGCATCCGGTGCTGGGGCACGAGGGTGGCAGGTGAATCCCGGAGCGGCCGCCACATTTGCGATCGATCCGGACCAAATCACGACGGCCACGCCCCAGACGCTCTGGATCGAACTCACTTCGAAGTGCCCCTTCGATTGTGTCTTCTGCACGCGCCGGGTCCGCTTTGGAGCGGGTACGCACCTGGACTTCGACGTCTACAAGCGGCTGATTGGCGAGCTGCAGTCGCCGGACTTCATCGGCCTGAACTACTCGGGCGAGTCGATTCATTATCCACGGCTCCTGGAAGCGATCCGTCTGGCGGCCGGGACCGGGGCATCGACGGAACTGGTAACGGCGTTCTCGACCGTCTCCCGGCCGGTGCTCGAAGGCATCGTGGAAAGCGGTCTGGATCGGCTGGCGGTCTCCCTGCACACGATGGACTCGCGGCAGTACGACCGGATCTATCGATTCGGCTCTCTGGATCTTCTGAAGCGGCGCATTGACGAATTCCTGGAGCTCCGATCGAGACGTGGCGCCAAGAAGCCTCGGCTGGACTTCTGTTTCGTCGCGATGAACGAGAATCTGGATCAACTTCAGCCGGTGGCCGAGTACGCGCATCAACTGGGAATCGCCGAGATCTCCGTTCATCCCATCATCGGCAGGCACCTGGTTCCGCACGACTTTTCGCGGGAGCTCTCGTCGAATCGGCTCACAGATGAATTCAAAGAGGCGCTCCGGCGCACGGTCGGAGGCGTCCAGGCCGCTTTTCCCGGCTTCGCGGTGAACGTTCTGAATCCGGACCTCGACCCGAATCCGCGCTTGAGTCACACGCCCGCGTACTATGCCCCGCCTTTGCCGGCGCATGCGCGCATCTACTCCTGCGATCAGTCGCCGTTCGAGACCGTTCACGTTCTCGCCAGCGGCGCGGTGGTCGTTTGCGAGGTTCACGATGAGGTTCCGTTGGGCAACCTGCACCAGCAGTCGTTGGGGGAGATCTGGCACGGAGACGCGTACCGCGAGTTTCGGCGGAGGTATGCGGCAGGCACGGTCGCGGGATGCCGGATGTGTGTCTGGAAGTTCGCTTACGTGCCGGAAAAATGGAGTTCGTCGATCGTCGTTGCAGACGGAATCAGTCCACAACTGCTCCGGGGGTGGCATGCCCATGAAGGGCAAGGCATTCTCTGGAGCAGGAAGCAGGCTTTGCTCGCGCTTAGCAATCCACATGGCGGAACCCGCGTGAGGATTGCGGGGATCCTTCCGCGCGGCCCGGAAGGGCGGATGAATTCGGTCACGGTGTCCTGCAACCGCGTGCCCATCGGCGAGATCCGGAACGAGACTCGAGAGTTCATGAGTTTCGACACTACGCTGCGATTGCCGGAACCGTTAGAGAACGTCTGGCTGAGTTTTTCGGTCGCCCATACGCACCGCCCGTCCTTGCACGGTTCGAGCGGCGACTCGCGGGATTTAGGCGTCGGGCTCGAACGGATCGGTGTTTGCGCCTGACCGAGAGAGAGCCTGGCGGTACAAGGCCTCCTGCAACGCGGCGGAGCGGCCCCAACCGAGCCGTTCGGAGAGCCACGGCGGCGGGGCTTCCAGCAGCAGGCGTTTGTCCTCGTCCGCGAGCAGATCCCGGATCGGCTGGACAGAGCCGAGGACGTCTTCGGCCACAACCAAGGCCGGGATCCCGGCATCCAGGAAGCCGCGGGCGCCCTCGCGCGTCGAGACGCAGACTCGCCCGGCGGCAACCGATTCGGCCAGCTTGACGGCGGATCCGCGATTTCCCCGAAGTGGATTGATCGTGAGAGCGCAGCCTTGCAGCCAGGAGTACACGTCATCCGTGTGCCCGTGGACCCGGATGCCCGGTTGGCGAAGGCAGGCGTGCCTCTCGGCGTGGAGGCCGGCATCGGGACCACCCAGAACGTCCAGGCACAGCTCCGGAATCATTCCGCGCAGGGCGGGAAAAACGGTGGCCGCAAACTCGAGCATCGCGGCAAGGTTGGGTGCGTACCGGAAGGGTCCGATGAATAGAAGCGAAGTCCGCCCGCGGGAAGGGGTGTACGACCGGCCGCTCCATTCAACTCCATTCGGCACGACGTGGACGTTCGGGCGCCGCAGCAGCGCGGCGTCCTCCGCGCAACAGGTGAGTATCCCGGCGTATGGCTGCATGTGAGCCAGCTCAAATGCGTCCTCGGGCGAGTCCCCTCGCTCGCTGAGTAAAACATCGTGCAGCGTCAGGAACCATGGCGCCCGGGAGGCCGTTCCGTCCGCTAGCGCGGCCAGCTCGGCGTATTCGACTTGAACGATGTTGGGCCGGTACGCGGCGATCAAGCGTTGCGTCTCCCGCTGGAGCCGGCGGTGCGAGTGAGTGCGGATGCGCGAGATCCGGTCTTGGGACCCGGTTTTGGGATCCAAGCGTCTGCTGGCCAAGTGAACCGACCAGACACAACCCCGGAACCTCGCAAGCTTCGAGGAGCAATACCTCTCTTCTTCGTCGCTCAGGAGATGGATTTCGAAATGGCGGCCGAGATGTTCGAGCAGGCTTACGATCCGGCGCGCTCCGCCGTGCTCGGGGGGCTGAATGTGATACGGCGTCACAACGAGCAGACGCGAGCGGTTTGCCGCCGGCTCGGGCGGCCGCAGGTAGAACTTTCGCAGGCAGAGACGCAGGGGGATATCCGAGTAGGGCGCCCTAGATTTCGCCAGGAGCGAGAAGAAGACCGACACGGCTACGCTGGGCCGCGACACCTCCCGCTGCGTTTCCAAGCAGCCTTCCCGAATTCGCCTAATGGCCTTTTGCGGCGGGGTTCGCGTGAGGTCGTGACGCAATTCGAACAGCAGCCCGTTCCGCCGAAAGATGCGGTCAATCTCTTCGGGCCGATAAAAGCGGGACACGGTGGCGCGGTGCAGATGAACGGCTTTGGACTGGGGGCAGAAAAGCACTTCGTAGCCTTCCCACCAGGCTCGAACGCCCCACTCGACGTCTTCCCAATAGAAAGGATCGTAAGGATCGGAAGCCACTCGGCGCGCGAGCAGCTCCCGCCGGAACAGCGATGCGCCTCCGCCCGCATACAAGCCGCCCCGAACCGTCTGCTCGTCCTCGGGAAGCACGTCGAAGATCGCCACATCCGGGCCCTCGATCCGGAAGCCGGTCCAGCCCGTCTCTTCGCGCCTGCGGGCAGGGTCCGCGAAGAAGATCTGCGAAGCGATCGCGAAGACGCGATCCGCCCGCCATTTGGCTGCTTCCGCCAAGGATTCGGGGTCGAGCATCATGTCGCTGTTCAGCAGATACACTCCGCCAAAGCGCGCCCGCTTCAAGCCGAGGGAGACGGCGGTGGCAAAGCCGAGAGGCTCGGCGTGATGAACCCAGATGACCTTTGGGAAGTCGGCGCGCAGTTCCGCGTAGTCCGCCAGAGGAGCGCCGTTGACGACGACAATGATCTCGGCGGGCTCTCCCAGCCGGTCCGCCGCGGCCGCGGCGCTCGTCAGACAGTCCCGCAGCATCGCAGGCGAGGCCCGCTCGGGGATGATGACCGAGATGCCGGGCCGCCACGGCCCCACTTCTCCTCGCGCCCTCGTGAAGCGCCGCGCGACTTTCTCCAGCGCCCTGGCCAGATGAAGCGCGGCGAGAAGCGGGAGGAATCGAATGCGGGCCAGCCAGCGTTCACCGCTCATGGCTTACACCAGGAACTGCAGGAGAGCGTCAGCGGCCGATGAATCAAGCGAGTGGCGCCGCGCCCACCACGCCTGAGCGGCGAACATCGAGCACCAGGCGTTGGCGTGCCGCAGGCGTCCGTCGGCGGACCGCTCAAAGTAGACGCCCCCGTCCGGCCCTCGAAACGAGGCCAGGCGCGCGGCTAACTCTTCCAGGCAAGCTTCGCCCGAGCTATCCAGGCTGCCGAGGTTCCTCAAGAGGCAGCCGGCGCGGAGGGCCTGCGCGATGCAATCGGACCGCTGGCATTTCTGCAGCGCGGCCGACGAACAAAGAACGTGATAGGCAGCGGAGGCGCGCCGCTGAAGCTCCCGGTCCCCGGTGGTTCCGAACCTCATCAGCAACCCCTCGACGTGGTAGAGCGAGGGATGTAGCTCGTCCTCACCCAGGGAGGCGCTCGGTTGAAAGGGAAACCAGCGCTCCCAAGTCGTCTGGGCGGCGCGCTGGAGCCATCCCGGCAGAATCCCGGAGGGCACGCCCAGAATCGCCGCCGCGGCCTTGGTTTGATATGGGCCGGGGTTCAGGGACCAACGCTCTGGCCGGGGCCCGTCCCGCACCTGGCGCGCGCACTGCAGCGTTCCGTCTCCGTCAACGAAGGTCCGCAATCGTGATACCAAGCCGCACACCACTGGCCCCGCCAGCGCCGCGCCGACACACGGGGAGGCGCTGTACGCGCCCCGGAGCATCATCGCCAGATCGAACGAAAAGAGAAAGCTGTTGCGCCAGTCTTTCCACTGCTGCCCACCCAGATAGCGACGGGTCAATGGGACCTCCGCATCCACCCAGCGCAGCAGCAGCCACTGAAACGCCGATCGCATCCGCTGCGGCAATCCGTCTCCGGGGGTGGAGGCGGACTGCAGAAATCGCAAATAGGAGAGGAAATAGCCCGTGACCTCGCCGTAGCAGTGCGGTATCGTACCGCTGGGGTCTATCCAGCCGCCGACAGCTCCGGCTTCGGGCGGGGCCGTCAGTTGGATGCCCGAATGAAGCAGCCAGCTATTGGCGAGCTCTTCAGGGCTCCCGAACGACCCGGTGTCCGGCAGGCCTTCAAGTGCCACTGCAGCGACCGGGTCCGAATCGCACATTGTCTCATTAGACTACGAATCTCCGAACCGCGGTTCCCACTCACCGCGCTTCCAGGCATAATCTAGAGGTTATGCGTTACCACCTGAAAGTGGGTCTACTGGTTCCAGCATTGCTTGCCTGCTCGGCGGCCGCCGCGGTCGCCGCCGGGCCCGGGAAACCGCCAACCGTCGCCGAGGCGCAGGCGTTCATGGACCAGGCCGAGGGGACACTGCTCGACCTGGGGACCTTCGCCGGCCGCGCGGATTGGATCAAATCCAACTTCATCACGGAAGACACCGAGCTGGTGGCCGCGCGCGAGGATGAGCGCGCCATCGCCGCGACGGTGGATCTGACCAAGCGCGCGACGCGCTTCGACAAGCTGCAGCTTCCGCCGGAACTGGCCCGCAAATTCAAGCTGCTCAAGGTGGCGCTGACGCTGGCGACGCCAGCCGACCCGAACGAGGCCTCCGAGCTGACTCGCATCGTCACTTCGATGGAGGGCACTTACGGCCGGGGTAAGTACTGCCCGGGAGGCGACCAGTCGAAGTGCCTCGACCTCGAAGACATCACGCGCATCATGGCCACCAGCCGCGACCCCAACCAACTCCTCGATGTCTGGCGCGGCTGGCACAGCATCTCGCCGCCGATGCGCCAGGAGTTCGCCCGCTACGTCGAGCTCGGCAACAAGGGCGCGAGCGAGCTGGGCTTCGCCGATATGGGCGCCATGTGGCGCTCGAAATACGACATGCCGCCCGACGCGTTCGCCCAGGAGCTGGATCGGCTGTGGGAGCAGGTGCGGCCGCTCTACGTCTCGCTGCACGCTTACGTGCGGAGCCGGCTGCGCGAGAAGTACGGCGACATCGTTCCCGCCAGCGGGCCCATTCCGGCGCACCTGCTCGGCAACATGTGGGGACAGGAGTGGAACAACATCTACCCGCTGGTGGCGCCCAAGGATGCCGATCCCGGCTACGACCTCACCCAGATTCTGAAAGATCGCAAGACCGATCCTCTGCAGATGGTCCGCTACGGCGAGGGGTTCTTCACCTCGCTGGGATTCGCGCCACTTCCCCAGACGTTCTGGGAGCGGTCGCTGTTCGTCAAGCCGCGCGACCGCGAGGTGGTCTGCCACGCCAGCGCCTGGGACATCGATTACGTGGAGGACGTGCGGCTCAAGATGTGCATCGACATCACGGCCGAGGATTTCGTCACCGTTCACCACGAGCTGGGCCACAACTTCTACCAGCGCGCGTATGACCGGCAGCCCTTCCTGTTCCGCGACAGCGCCAACGACGGCTTCCACGAGGCCATCGGCGACACCATCGCGCTCTCGGTCACGCCCGAGTACCTGGTGAAGCTGGGCCTGCTCAAGGAGGCGCCCGATCCGTCCAAGGACATCGGCCTGCTCATGCAGAAGGCGCTCGAGAAAATCGCCTTCCTGCCTTTCGGGCTGATGATCGACCAGTGGCGCTGGAAGGTGTTCTCGGGCCAGATTCCGCCGGAGAAGTACAACCAGACGTGGTGGGAGCTGCGCCGGAAATACCAGGGCATCGACGCGCCGGTCGCGCGCAGCGAAGCGGATTTCGATCCCGCCGCCAAGTATCACGTCGCGGCCAACGTTCCCTACGCGCGTTACTTCCTGGCGGACATTCTCCAGTTCCAGTTCCACCGCGCGCTGGCACAGATTGCGGGCTGCAAGAGCCCGCTCAACCGCTGCTCGGTGTATCAGAACGCGGAGGCCGGCCGGCGCTTCGCGGCGATGCTCGAGATGGGGCAGAGCCGGCCGTGGCCGGACGCGCTGGAGGCCCTCACGGGCCAGCGCGAGATGGACGCCACGGCGATCCGGGATTACTTCGCGCCGTTGCAGAAGTGGCTGGACGAGCAGAATCGGGGGAAGCCGGTGGGGTGGTAGGCGCCGTCTAACGTCTTCCGTGGCGAGTTGAAAACGGAGAACCAACCAAAAACGGAGAACCAACCTTGAAAGAGGTAAATCGGCTCTATTAAGCTCGTCCCGAGGGAGGAAGAATATGCTCCGAAAGCTAACAATATCGCTTAAGCGTGATGAGGCATTCCAGGCGACTCGCGTAACGATTGGGAAGAACAAGCTCGTGTACGTCCTGGTTGCGGACAAGCGACTTAAGTACAAGAAGGGAACATCGAAGATCGCGTACGTCGGGACCACAGAGAAGGGAGCCGAACGGATTGCCCAGAGCCTAGCGCTCAAAGCGGACAAAATTCTCCGCCTGCATGGCGTCCGTAGGGTTCACGCGAAGGTCCTCACGTGCAGGCCCCGTAAGCACGTCGAAACGTGGAGGGAGCTCGAGCGAGCTTTGCTGTTGTGTTTCCGCGGCAAGTTCGGTGAGGTACCGAAATACAACCTGCAAGGGAAGAGGATGAAGGCTACCAACGAGTTTAGGTACTTTCGGCGCGCCCGCGTCGAGAATGTGATTGATCAGCTTAGCTGGGGAGCCTGATCGATTCCGTTGCATCGCGCCTGCGTCATCATCGAGCCGACGTGCTGATTGTCCACGTACACGCACACGTCAAGCCGGAGTTCGTCGAGGCCTTCAGGACGGCCACGGCCGAGAACGCGCGCAATAGCGTGCTGGAACCGGGCATCTTGCGGTTCGACGTCATCCAGCAGGCCGACGAACCGTCACGTTTCGTCCTGATCGAGGTCTACCGGACCGTCGAGGCCACCGCCGCGCACAAGGAGACGGCGCACTACGCCAGGCGGGCCGCCGCTTCGCGGCGATGCTCGAGATGGGGCAGAGCCGGCCGTGGCCGGACGCGCTCGAAGCCCTCACCGGCCAGCGCGAGATGGACGCCACGGCGATCCGGGATTACTTCGCGCCGTTGCAGAAGTGGCTGGACGAGCAGAATAAAGGGAAGCCGGTGGGGTGGTAGACTCAACCGGAATGAGAGCCCCATTTCGTGAAACACTCTCTTCGCAGAATCCTGGCTGACTCCCACGTCTCAGCCGTTGCCATCGCGGTGCTTCTCCTGTGGTCGCTCGACTCGGGATTCCGGGCGCTCGCCGGATTCCTGATAACTGCCCTGGCGATCCTTGGTGTTCCCTACTTCTCCATCAGACTCACTGTCGCGGACCGTCTTTTATTGGTCAAGACGCTCTTGTATCTTCTCGATGCCCTTATCAGCCTTGCCGCAGCCTGGCTCCTGTCCCACTGGGTGTATGGCGTGGGGCCGCTCCGCAGCTTGGGCGGATACGGCACCAGAGGAACGAGGAGGAACCATGATTAAGCGGCTGAAACGGGCTATCGTCGAGAGCTTTGTCGGCGCTGTCGCCCTCGGCTGGCTATTTGCGCAAGGCGTTGTGCACTTTGCGAATGTATTTGCCGCACCCCTTACAGGCTGGATCGTGCGAAGCGAATATCGCGAACTCACGCGCTCCACCGCTGGCCCGGCGGGCTTCTCGTTAGTGGACGCGCTGGCCGAGTTGGTGAGATCTATTTCGCTCCTGCTGGTCTGGTACGTTTTGCTGCGCTGGCTTTACTACAAGCCCCTCAAGAACGAGACGTCCGATCCAGGGCAGAATCGCGAACAAGCCGCCTGAACGCGGAACGGCCCGCGGACTTGAGCTATTATCGAGCCGAGCCTAAATCGTGGCCACAATCGCGTCTCCCCAACCCAACGCTCTTTACTGCCCGGCGGCCGGGCTCGGGTCCGTCTGCTTCACGAAATCGAACGTGCAGGCGCGGCCGACGATGCCCAGGCCCTGGTTCCTTGTGCCGGTGCCTTCGATCTCTTTGAACTGAGCCTTTACTTCGTAGCTGTACTCCTCGCCCTTGTGGGCCAGGACTCCCCGGGCATATTGGCGCGAGTAGACGATGCCCGTCGCGGACAACTTCGCGCTGCCGTCCTTGCCGATCTTGCCTTCGAGCAGGAGATATCCGGGTTCGCCCGCCGTGCCGTGCTCTCCCCTGAAGTTCCCGTTGGCGATGACGCTGGACAGATGCCAGGTATAGCCCTCGGTGCTTCCCTTGGGAGGACATGTCATGGTCGTCATCCATTTGCCGTCGAAGCCTTCGCCGGCCTTGAGAATTCCCGGTACGAGTATCAGCGCGCAACCCGATAGAAGCCACAACCAGTTCCGCATGTGCGTTCCCTTTCGGGGAGCCAGTCTAGCACAGTCGCCTGCGCTATGATCGAGCCGAGATGCTGATTGTTCACGTACACGCACACGTCAAGCCGGAGTTCGTCGAGGCTTTCAGGGTGGCCACCGCCGAGAACGCGCGCAACAGCGTGCTCGAGCCGGGCATCCTGCGCTTCGACGCCATCCAGCAGGCCGATGACCCCACGCGTTTCGTGCTGATCGAGGTTTACCGGACGGTCGAAGCGACCGTCGCGCACAAGGAAACCGCGCACTACGCGGCGTGGCGGGACGCGGTGACGCCGATGATGGCCGAGCAGCGCACCAGCGTGAAGTACGCGGCCGTCTTCCCGGCCGAGCAGGATTGGTAGGATGCGCTTCGAGTTCGCCACCGCGACGCGCATCGTTTTCGGGGAGGGCGCGCTGGCCGAGGTTCCGGCGGCCGCGCGGGAACTGGGGGCTCGGGCGCTGCTCGTCACGGGCCGCTCGCCCGAACGCGTGGCGCTCCCGGCGGCGGCAACGTTCGCGGTCGAGGGCGAGCCTTCGATCGACATGGTGCGGCGCGGCGTCGAAACTGCCCGCGCGGCGCGCTCTGATGTGGTGGTCGCCATCGGCGGCGGGAGCGCCATCGACGCCGGCAAGGCCATCGCGGCCCTGGCCTCCAACGGCGGCGACGTGCTCGACTACCTCGAAGTCATCGGAAAGGCGCAGCCGCTCACAAGGCCTTCGGTTCCGTTCATCGCCATTCCGACTACGGCGGGCACGGGGTCCGAGGTGACGCGTAACGCCGTGCTGGCCTCGCGCGAGCACCGCGTGAAGGCGAGCCTGCGCAGCCCGTTCATGCTGCCACGGCTGGCGGTGATCGATCCCGAACTGACCTACGGGCTGCCGCCAGCGATCACCGCCTCGACCGGTCTCGACGCACTCACGCAACTTATCGAGCCCTACGTTTCGGCACGCGCGAATCCGATGACGGACGCGCTCTGCCTCCAGGGCATGCGGCGAGCCGCCGGGGCGCTCGCGCGCGCGTGTCGCGATGGAGGCGACCGCAAGGCGCGGAGCGACATGGCGCTGGCCAGCCTGTTCGGAGGACTGGCGCTCGCCAACGCGGGACTCGGCGCGGTTCACGGATTCGCCGCGCCCGTGGGCGGCATGTTCCCCGCCCCGCACGGAGCCGTTTGCGCGGCCCTGCTGCCGCAAGCGATGGAAATCAACATCCGCGCCCTGCGCGCCCGCGAGGCCGCGAGTGATGCGCTCGGGCGCTACACTGCGGTTGCGCGCACGCTCACCGGCAGCGCCGAAGCGTCCGCCGAAGACGGCGCCGCATGGGTGGGCCAGCTCTGCCGGGAACTCGGAATTCCGCCGCTCTCAACCTACGGCGTGCGTGGCGAGGACGTGCCGGCGCTGGTCGAGAAGGCCGCGCGCGCCAGCAGCATGAAGGGCAATCCGATCGCGCTCACGGCGGAGGAGATGGGCGAGCTGCTCACGCGGGCGATGTAGGACCGCTCCCTGACGGCCGCGGTTCGGTGCTGGCGCGCTCTGTGGCGCACGCTCTCCGCGTGCCGCGTCGGGACTCGTCTAGACGCTAAGGCGTCGGCACGAACGGGGACTCGGAGGACAAGCAGAAGCTTATCCCACTACGGGGCGCCGGCCTTGGCGGGCGATAGCTTGAGCGCCTTGATCCGGTCGCGCAACTCGGCCGCCTTTTCGAACTCGAACCGCTTGGCCGCCTCACGCATCTTCTCCTCGAGCTCCGTGAGGTAACGCTCCAGTTGTTCGGGCGAGAGATCCGCGGCAGGTTCCTCGGCCTCGAGCGACACGGTGACGTAGTCGGCTTCCGAGATCGCCACCAGGCTCATATCGATGGGCTTGATGATGGTCTGCGGCGTGATGCCGTTGTCCTCGTTGTACTGCACCTGAATCGCGCGCCGGCGGTCCGTTTCCCCGATAGCGGTGCGCATCGAGTCGGTCATCACGTCGGCATACAGGACGGCCTTGCCGTTCACGTTGCGCGCGGCGCGGCCGATGGTCTGGATGAGCGAGCCGCCCGACCGCAGGAAGCCCTCCTTGTCGGCATCGAGGATCGCCACCAGCGACACCTCGGGCAAGTCCAGGCCTTCGCGCAACAGGTTCACGCCGATGAGCACGTCGATATCGCCGCGCCGCAGGTTCCGCAGGATTTTGATGCGGTCGAGCGTATTCACCTCGGAATGCAGGTACTGGCACTTGACGCCAGCCTCGGAGTAATACTCCGCGAGGTCCTCGGCCATGCGCTTGGTCAGCGTGGTCACCAGCACGCGCTCGCCAGCTTCCACGCGCCGCCGGATTTCGTGCAGCAAGTCGTCCACCTGGCCGCGGATGGGACGCACCTCGACCGCGGGATCGACGAGGCCGGTGGGCCGGATCACCTGCTCCACCACGACACCCGCCGACTTAGTAAGTTCGTACGGTCCGGGCGTGGCCGAGACGTAGATCACCTGGTTGACGCGGTTCTCGAATTCCTCGAAGGTGAGCGGGCGGTTATCGAGCGCGCTGGGCAGGCGGAAGCCGTAAGAGACTAGCGTCTCCTTGCGCGAGCGGTCGCCGTGGTACATGCCGTGGAGCTGCGGGACGGTCTGGTGGCTCTCGTCGATGACGATGAGCGAGTCGTGCGGCAGATAGTCGAGCAGCGTCGGCGGGGCTTCGCCCGGCAGGCGTCCCGAGAAGTGGCGCGAGTAGTTCTCGATGCCGTGGCAGTAGCCGATCTGGCGGATCATTTCCAGGTCGAACATGGTGCGCTGCCACAGCCGCTGGGCCTCCACCGCCTTGCCCGATTTCTCGAGCTCCGCGTGCCACCAGTTGAGCTCTTCCTCGATCGAGCGAAGGGCGTTGTCGCGGGTCTCCGCGCTCATGACGTAGTGCGTTTTGGGGTAGATGGGCAGGCGCAGGTAGGTCTGGCGGACCTGGCCGGCCAGGGGCTCGATCTGCGAAAGGCTTTCGATCTGGTCGCCCCACAGCTCGATGCGGTAGGCGTTGTCGTCGTAGGTGGGATAGAGCTCGATGACGTCTCCGCGCACGCGGAACGTTCCGCGGCGGAAGTCGGCGTCGTTGCGCTCGTAAAGGATCTCCACCAGCCGCCGCACGATGTCTTCGCGCCGGATCTTCTGCCCCTTTTCGAGCATGAGCAGCATGCCGTAGTAGGCCTCCGGCGAGCCCAGGCCGTAGATGCAGCTCACGCTGGCCACAATGATGCAATCGCGCCGCTCGAACAACGACCGCGTGGCGGAGAGGCGCAGCTTGTCGAGCTCGTCGTTGATGGTGGCTTCCTTTTCGATATACACGTCGCCCGACGGGATGTAGGCTTCGGGCTGGTAATAGTCGTAGTAACTGACGAAATACTCGACCGCGTTGGCCGGGAAGTACGACTTGAACTCCTGGTAGAGCTGCGCTGCCAGCGTCTTGTTGTGCGCCAGCACGAGGGTGGGCCTCGCGGTGTGCTCGATCACCTTGGCGATAGTGAACGTCTTGCCCGACCCGGTCACGCCCAGCAGGACCTGGTCCCGCTCGCCATCGAGAACACCCCGGTTGAGCTGTTCGATGGCCTGCCCCTGGTCCCCGCGGGGCTGGTAATCTACCACGAGGTGGAAGCCCATGACTACAGTGTAGCCGCCCGTGCTACAACGGGGACAAGGAGGCACGGGAATGCAAGTCGGTTTCATCGGTCTGGGAAACATGGGCGAGCCGATGGCGCGCAATCTGATGCGCGCTGGCCATCGGCTGACGATCTACAACCGCACGCGGCAGCGGGCCGAGGCGCTGGGAGGCGAGGGCGCCCGCATCGCGGACACACCGGCGGACGCCGCCGCGGAGGCCGAGGTGCTGATCACGATGCTCGCCGACGATCGCGCGGTGCGCAGCGTTCTGCTGGGCGCCGGACCCGACGAAACCTCCGCCATCGATGCGCTCGCGCCGGAGGCCGTCCACATGTCGGCGAGCACGATCGGCATCGAATGCTCGAAGGAACTGGAGCGCGAGCACCGCGCCCGGCGCCAGGGCTATGTGGCCACCCCGGTGATCGGCCGGGCCGAAGCGGCGCGCGACAAGGCGCTGTGGGTGATCGCGGCGGGTGCGCCGAAGGACATCGAGCGCTGCCGCCCGCTGATGGAGGCGCTGGGCAGGGGCATCACCATCGCGGGCGAGGAACCGTGGCAAGCGAACCTGACCAAGATCGGCGTGAACTTCATGCTGGCGACGGTGCTGGAAGCCTTCGGCGAGGTCTACGCGATGCTCGAGAAGTCGGGCATCGACCCGCACAGCTTCCTCGACGTCGCCAACAACGGCGCTTTCCGGTCGCCGGTCTATGCGAATTACGGGCGGATGATCGCGGACCGGCAGTACGAGCCCGCGGGCTTTTCGCTCAAGCTTGGCCTCAAGGACGCCGAACTGGCGCTGGAGGCGGGCGACGCGGTGCAGGCGCCGCTGCCGTTCGCGAGCGTTCTGCGCGACCACTACCTGCAGGCGCTGGCGCACGGGCACGGCGAACTGGACTGGAGCGCGGTCGCGGAAGTGGCCCGGCACAACGCCGGCGTGGACAAAGCGCTCAAAGCGGGCGGGTAGTGTGTCGGCAGTCGTGCCGACACCTTGGCGTCGAGATGAGTCTCGACGCGGCACGCATGAGTGCGCGCGCCACGAAAGACTGACTAGAATGAATATCACGGAACAAGAAGCCACGATCGCGCGCGCGCAGGGCGGTGTCGCTCGCTTCGGCCGGGCGGCGTGGGGCGTGCTCGCCTACAACGTGCTGGTGGTGCTGTGGGGAGCGCTGGTGAGGGCGACGGGTTCGGGCGCGGGATGCGGCGGGCATTGGCCGCTCTGCAACGGCGAGGTGGTCCCTAACCTGCAAACGACGGCGACCGTCATCGAATACACGCACCGTCTGATGAGCGGCCTCGCGATCTTCGCGGTGTGCGGGCTGTGGTTGTGGAGCCGGAGCGTGTTTCCGCGCGGCCACCGCGCGCGCTGGTGGGCGGGCCTCTCGGCCGTGCTCCTCGCAATCGAAGCGCTGCTCGGGGCGGGCCTGGTGCTGTTCGACTACGTGGCGCACAATGCCTCCATCGGCCGTGTGTTCTACCTGGCGGTACATTTGGCCAACACGCAAATCCTGCTGGCGGCGCTGGCGATGACGGCGTGGAGGGCAACGCGCGGCCAAGCTCTGGTTCGCGCGAACGCGCCGGGAGTGCTCCAGGCCGCACTGCCCCTGGTGATCGCGGTCAGCATGACGGGCGCGGTAGTGGCGCTCGGCGACACGCTGTTCCCCGCCCCGTCGCTCGGCGCGGGACTGGCGCAGGATTTCTCCCCTGCGGCGCATTTGCTGTTGCGGCTGCGGATCGTGCACCCGCTGCTGGCCGTGCTGGTGGGCTTCTTCCTACTCTACGCGGCGTCTTCGGCGGTGCGTGCCCGGCCCTCGGCAGCCGTCAAGCGAATGGCGGCGGCGGTGGCCGGGCTGGCGCTGGCGCAGCTCGCGGCCGGAGCGGTGAATACCGCACTACTGGCACTGGTCTGGATGCAAATCGTCCACCTGCTGCTGGCGAACCTGCTCTGGATGGCGCTGGTCCTCCTGGCGGTGAATGCGGCGGCCGCAGAGGAGCGCCCGTGAAAACCGTGCTGCGCTACAGCGGGGTCGGCCTGCTGATTGCGCTCGCGTACCTGGCCTGGGTCGGGCTGACGCGGCATAACGCTAATCGGGAATTCGAACGCGCGGCAGAGGAGAGCGAGGCCGCCCGGTACAGGAAGCTCGTGCCGTCCGGCACGGAGTTGAAGATCACGCAGTTCTACGCCTCCAAGCAGGAGGCGGCCCGGGGCGAGAGCATCCTGGTCTGCTACGGCGTGGAGAACGCACGCTCGGTACGGATCGAGCCGCTCATCGAGCAGCAACTGCTCCCGTTGCCGGTCAAATGCTTCCCGTTCGCTCCCCATCGCACCACGACTCTGAAGCTCGTGGCCGAAGGCGAGCAAGGGGGCGAGGCGACGGCGTCGATCACGGTGAGGGTGCGGTAGGTGGATTGTTGCGATCCTTGAGGATGACCTTGATCTCGGCAAGATCAGCGCGGATCATTGAGACAGCGCGGTAGAACTTCCAAATGACCCAACTGATCGCAGACCACAATAGCAAGACGAGCAAGAGGCTAATATGCGGCATGTTTCGCTCCTGTGCCACCGCCGCTTTCAGGCGTCCACCGCCTGATTCTATCGAAAACCTCGTTGGTCCGCCCGCGCCGCTCGCGCTCAACGTATAATCCCAAGCAGGGGGCTCATTGATGTCTGGGAAAACCATTCTAGTCACGGGGGCGACCGGCTCGCAGGGCGGCGGCGTCGCTACTCACCTTCTTTCGAGCGGGCGGTACGCGGTTCGGTGCCTCACCCGTAAACCGCAATCGGATCGGGCCGCGGCTCTGCGGCGGGCCGGCGCCGAAGTCGTCCAGGGCGATTTCGAAGACGTGCCCAGCCTGAAGGCCGCGATGCAGGGATGTTACGGCGTCTTCGGAGTCACCAATTACTGGGAGGCCTTCGAGCGGGAGTATCCGCAAGGCAAGAACCTGGTGGATGCCGTCGCCGCATCCGGCATCGAGCACTTCATCTTCAGCTCGCTGCCGAGTGTGACCAAGCTGACGCACGGCCAGCTCGATGTCCCGCACGTGGAGATCAAAGCCAGGATCGAGGAGTACTCGCGCGGGCTCGGCCTGCCCGCCACCTATGTCCACGTGGCGTTCTACTACGAGAATTTCCTGACCTACTTCCCGCCGCGCCGGCTCGAGGACGGATCGTTCGTCTTCGCGTTCCCGCAGGGAGACGCGCCGCTGGCGGCCGTCGCGGTGGAAGATACCGGGGGCGTGGTCGCCGCGCTCTTCGACCGGGGCGCGGAAACCATGGGCCGCGTGGTGGGCGTCGCCGGCGACGAGGAGCCGTGCCAGGCGTACGCCGCCACGATGAGCCGCGTGACCGGCCAGCGCATCGCATACCAGCATGTGCCGCGCGAGGCCTTTGCCGCGCTGGGATTTCCTGGCGCCGAAGACCTTGCCAACATGTTCGAGTTCTTCCGGCGGTTCGTTCCAAGCCGCCGGGCGGAGATCGAAGAGAGCCGAATGCTGTACCCTGGCATGAGAAGCTTCGAAACCTGGCTGGTGGAGAACCGGGAGCGGTTTCGCGGCGTCCTTTCGGCGAACTCGGGCGCCGGAGCGGCCTGAAGGGGCCGCCTCGTTGAAGACGCCCCTCGTGGGGCAGGCCATTTGGCCTGCCCTGGGCAGGCGGAAACGCCTGCCCCACAGCGGCGGGCACGGAGACCACACATGAGCACGTATCAGTTCGGCATCGTCGGCCTGGGAGTGATGGGCGAGAATCTGGCGCTCAACGTGGAGAGCCGCGGATTCCCCACGGCCGGTTACGACCTCGACGAGCAGAAGAGAAGGTCCGCGGCCGGGAAGTGGGCGGGCAAGAAGATGGCCGCAGTCGGATCGCTCGAAGAGCTGGCGGTGGCCCTCGAAAAGCCGCGGCGTATTCTCGTGATGGTGCCGGCCGGCAAGCCGGTCGACGCGGTGATCCACGATCTGAAGCCGCGTCTCGCGCCCGGCGATATTCTCATCGACGGCGGCAATTCCTTCTTCCCCGACACGGACCGCCGCGGCAAGGAACTGGAACCCACGGGGATTCGGTTCATCGGCATGGGGGTCAGCGGCGGCGAGTCGGGCGCGCTGCACGGGCCGGCGCTCATGCCCGGAGGGCCGGAGGACGCGTATCGCCAGGTCGAGCCGATCCTCACCGCCATCGCCGCCCAGACCGATGACGGCCCTTGCTGCGCCTACATCGGCCAAGGCGGCGCGGGCCACTACGTGAAGATGGTCCATAACGGCATCGAGTACGGCATCATGCAGCTCATTTGCGAGGCCTACGATATCATGCAGTACGGCCTCGGGATGAGGGCGCCCGAGATGGCGAAGGTCTTCGCCGAGTGGAACCAGGGCGAGTTGAACTCGTACCTCATCGAGATCGCTGCGGCGGTGCTCGGGACCGCGGACCGCGAGACCGGCAAGCCGGTGGTCGAACTCATCATGGACCGGGCCGGGCAGAAGGGCACCGGCAAATGGACCTCGCAGAACGCCCTCGACCTGGGCGTGGCCATTCCCACTATCGACGCCGCGCTCGAAGCCCGAATTCTCTCGGCGCTGAAGGAGCAGCGCGTGGCGGCCGCGAAAGTTCTGCACGGTCCGGCGCGGCGGAAGTTCCGCGGCGATAGCGCGGCGTTCCTGGAGACCCTGCGGCAGGCGCTGCGGCTGGCCATCGTCACCTGCTACGCGCAGGGCTTCGCGCTTCTCGGCGAGGCTTCCACGGAGTACGGCTACCACCTGCACCTGCCCGAGATCGCGCGCATCTGGAAAGGCGGCTGCATCATCCGCGCCCGCCTGCTCGATGCCATCAAGAACGCGCTGGCGGCGCAGCCGGATCTGGTCAACCTGATGGTGGCCGAACCGTTCAGCGGGATCGCAAACGGTCTCGAAGGAAGCCTGCGGACCATCGTCTCGAAGGCAACGGCGGCGGGCATTCCATGCCTGGCGCTGGCGGCGTCGCTCGGCTACCTGGACAGCTACCGCCGCCCGCGGCTTCCGGCGAATCTCCTGCAAGGCCTGCGCGACTATTTCGGCGCGCACCGCTACCAGCGGGTAGACCGGCCTCGCACAGAGACCTTCCACACGGAATGGCCGGGCTGACGGAAGAGCCATCAGCCCTCAGCCATCGGCCGTCAGGAAAGCACCCGGCACTGAGGGCCGATGGCTGAAGGCTGAAGGCCGTGCCGACCAGGCCGGGCCCGACTCATCTACAATTTAAGATTCATGTCCGACCAGAACATCGACCAAATCGCCGCGGGCATCAAGCTGCTTCTGATGGACGTGGATGGAGTCATGACCGACGGCAAGTTGTACCACGTGCCGGCCCCGTCCGGCGGCCTGCTCGAGATGAAGGGCTTCGACACGCAGGACGGGATGGCGCTGCAGTGGCTGAGCTGGAAGGGCATCGAAACCGGCGTGATCAGCGGGCGTGTTTCGGCGGGGACGGAAGAACGCTGCCGCCAGTGCGGCTGCAAGTACATTTACCAGGGGCACGTCGAGAAGATCCCCATCCTGGAGGAGATCTTCGCGCGCTCCGGTTTCGGCGGAGCGCAGACGGCATACGTCGGGGACGATCTGACCGACGTCGTGATCATGCGCCGGGTCGGGCTGGCCATCGCGCCGGCGAACGCGCGGCCGGAGGTGAAAGCGGTGGCGAACTGGGTGACCGGGGCCGCGGGCGGCCGGGGCGCGATCCGCGAGGTCTGCGAGTTGCTACTCAAAACGCAGGGACACTGGGACGACCTGCTGCGAAAGTATGGGGTCCATGGCTGAAGAAGCTGCGTCGAACGGCAAAATCGGAGTATTGGTTCAGGCGGAACCCGGTCCCGGCGTGCTGCACCTGTTGACGGGCATGATCGCGGCGCACGACGGCGATATCAGCTTGGTGGAAATCATCGAGAACCGCCCGCCGGAAGCGCGCATCTATTTCGAGATCGAGCTGGCCGGGCCGGCGGAGGCGCTGCTCACGGACCTGGGAAAACTGGCCGTGGTCCGCCGGGCGACGCAGGTCCAGACGCTGCACAAGATCTACGGCAAGCGGATCATTATCATGGGCGGCGGCGCGCAGGTGGGCCAGGTGGCCATCGGAGCCATCTCCGAAGCGGACCGCCATAACATCCGCGGCGAGCACATCTCGGTGGACACCATCCCGCTGGTCGGCGAGCGGCAACTGGCGGACGCGGTGCGCGCCGTATCCCGCCTGCCGCGGGCGCGGGCGCTGGTGCTGGCCGGCTCGCTCATGGGAGGCGAGATCGAGCAGGCGGTGCGCGAAGTGCGGGCGCAGGGACTGCTGGTGGTCAGCCTGAACATGGCGGGGAGCGTGCCGGACGCGGCCGATTTCGTGGTGACCGATCCGGTGCAAGCCGGGGTGATGGCCGTGATGGCCGTGGCCGACACTGCCAAGTTCAATCCCGCGCGGCTCACGCGGCGCGTATTCTGAGTCCCCGCCTACTCGAGTGTCAGGCCGTACTCCCGGAGCGGCGTCTGCGGCTGGGAGGGATTGTAGAGGCGCACCCAGTAAGTCCCGGGAGCGAGACGGACAGAGGCGGCTACGCTCAGCCGCTCATGATCGGGCTTCGCGGCCGCGTCCAGCACGGCGGCACCGCGTGCGTCAACGATGCGGACGTGGTAAGAATCAAGCACCGCCACTCCGGTCAGACCGAGGGTCAGCAGCAGCGGCCGGCGTGCGGGAGCATGAGCGAGCGGGTTCTCATCCCCGCGCGTCAGGTCAAGAGCGACGGCTACCGGAGACATCGCCGGCGAGGAGCGAAAGGCGGGCGCGAAGCCCCACACCAGCGCCAGCGCTACAGCCGCGGCGATCGCGGTGGCAGGAGTCGAGCGGAAGAACCACTCCGCTATGGCCCGCCAGCGCCCCTGGCGGGCCAACTGGTCCGCGGCCGCCTGGGCAGTAGCCTGCTGCATGATGCGAACATACGCCTCGGTCTCGCGCAAGCGGTCCTGACACGCTGCGCAAACCAGCAAATGGCTCTCGATCGCTTCCAGTTCCGCGGCGGGAACCAGACCCAGGCAGTACCGCTCCAATGCGTCCTCGGACGCATGCCCGCCCGCGATCATCGCCGTGACCGAAATAGGGAGCCCTCCTTTACTGCGCCTCCCGCGCCGTCATCCCCAATAGTACAGGAAAAGTGTGGCGCCGCAAACTCCGCCGCCCCAGCTCGCCGAAGCGCGCCTTGGCCCGCGATTTCAAGAGGCGAAATTGAGTGTCGCTCAAGCCCATTTCCAGGCAGATCTGCTCCTGGGACTGGCCGAGCAGGTAGAAACGGGTGAGGATTTCGCGGTCGCGCCGCGAGATCCGCTGGAGAATGCCGAGCATGATTTCGGTGCGCTGCCGGGAAATCGCATCCTGCTCGGGATTGCTGCGCTCATCGCAGATCGTCAAGCCGCACTCCAGGCCAGCCTGTTCCTTGCGCGTCTGCACCGCGTTGTCTATGTAGGCGGCCACCTGCCGGCGGACAATCGTGCGAACAAAGCCCATGAGGCGGTCCGGCTCGCGCAACTCGCCGCGGCGGATGGCCTGGACGACGATCAGGAAGGTGTCGTGGACCTTGTCTTCGAGCTCCTGCGGCCCGAGCTGCCGGCACAGATAAAAACGCACGCCTCTGGAGAACACTCCGTACAGTTCCTCCATACCCACCGGATCGCCCGAACAAATCTTGGTGACCAGGCGGCGCCAGTTCGGTGTCGCGGCCATCGGGCCAGCGCTCACCGGCTCCTTCACAGTGCCTTCGTCAACCGCATTCGTCATGATCACTAGTTTCTCCCAATAGCGAAATAAGCGGCCCAATGTCCCGGTGCGGAACGCCAGGTCTTGGTTTCAAGCATGTCGATCTGTGCGCGCTGGAGGGCGGTGGCCACGCCGGCGCCTTCCTTTGCGCTCAAATGGCTATAAAACGAACGGAACAACTCTCCGGTGTCGTCCGGAGTGGACCAGTGACTCGCCACTACGGCCCCGGCTCCGGCGGCCAGCCACGCCCGCGCCAGTCCGACCAGCCCGGAATCCTGGAGCGCCTGCGGATCGGATGGCCCGGCGAACGTGCTGAAGACAGGCGCCTGCGCCTCCGTCCGGCCGGACGCGCAGCCACTGAGTACAACGATGGCGGGTTTTCGTAAACGCCAGACGCCGATCTCTTCGGCGCCGAGGTAGTCCGGATCGCCGCCGGGCAACAGGCTCAACTGGATCAACTGGCGGGGCGGATCGTCGGCCGAGCGCACCATGTGGGCGGCCAGATGGATGACCCCCGGCTCGCGGACCAGCGCGGCGGCAAGCATCTGCCGCGTGGCGGCCGGGCCCTCGAGTAGAACCGGCGCGGAATCTGGCCGCCACGCCCGCGCACACTCCCGAATCTCCCTATCGCTCGCCGTGAGCCGCGGGAGCTGGTCCGGCGCCGCGCTCCCGCCGCGCCCGCTCTGACGGGGATCAGCGGCGTTGTAGATCGGATCTCCGACGCCCAGGAAGGGACCGAAGCCCCCGCGGGAGTTGCGCGAACCGATTCCCGCCAGCAGGAGACGAGCTGCCGGCAAGACCGTCACGGAGTGCCGCTCGATAAGGAAAACGGGCCTTCCGTGCACCTGTCCCACCACCAGCGACGAAAACGGCAAGTCGAGGAGGGCGCTGTCGGCGGCCAGCAGCCAGTGAGGTTGGGACTCCGCGCCGCCCGCATTTTGCCCGAACAGTTCGCGGTACAGATGCGCTCCCAAGGCCGTCGATTCGGGCGTGCCGCTCCTGGCCGCCGCGGAGAAATCGCGGATCAACGGCCGAAGCTGCCCCGCTCCCGCGAGCCGACGGAGCTTGAAGCTCCGGCGAGTGACCGTCCAGGAATAGGAACACGGCTCATCCAGATGGAAGCTAACCAGGGCTTCGGAGGGAGCAAGCGCGCGAACGACTCCGGCGAGAAGGTCGCCGAGATCATCGGGACCCTCCGGCGCCCCGGCTTGTGCCTCCATCTCGCTCAGCCGTTGCCGCAGCCCGCGCGCTTCGTTCAGGCAGGCGCCGGATGGCTCCCGCTGCATCCTGACACGCGCGGCACGCAGTTGATCGAGTGTCTGGCGGTACTCGTCCGGCAGCCGGCTGCGCCAATCGGCGCCCCCGCGGCCCGCGGTCCGCAGCGTGGCGGCCCGAAGCTCCTCGGCCGCCTCGAACGTTTCTCGCGCCAGCGCCCGCCGTTTCGTCCGGTCATAGAGCTCACCCGCCGCGCGGATGAAGGACGAGTAAAGCTGAGCCAGTCCGACTCCGGTGCTGAGCCGCACCGAGTCCGTCGGCAGCACCTCCAGACGCCATTGATTGGCGAGAACCAGGGCGTGCCGGAAGTCCCGAACCGCGTCGGGCAATCGGCCCTGCGCCACACGCAACTGGCCGCGCGCGTGATAGTCCAGCCAACTGGGCACGCGACCAGGATGCAGTGCTTGGGCCGCGAGCGCCCGATCCAGCAGGACTTCGGCTGACCCGAAGTCGCGCTGGGCGGTTCTCAACATCCCGAGGGGACAGTAGGACTGGCCGATGTCGCGGTTGTGGCCGAGCAGGCGAAGCCGAAAGGCCTCCGTCATGGCTCGATCCGCCTCATTCAACCGTCCCTCATTCAGGTATTCCAACCCAAGTTGGTTGACCACCCGGGCTTTCAACGCGATGTCCCCCTGGGCGTCCGCCACCCGGGCGGCCGCCCAAAACATCGCCTCCGCGGCCGCCAGATCCCCTTCCCGCGCCTTCAGCCTACCCATCAAAGCCAACGCCTCGCCGCGGTAAGCCGACCCTGGCACGGTCTCCAACGATTCGGCCGCCCGCCCAGTTTCCACGGCGGCCGCCCTAAGGTCACCCATCTGCAGATAGAGAGAAGCCAGGTTCAGCGATGCCATGCCGCTTCCCTCGCGATCCCCGAAACGCTCTGCGAGCTGGCGAGCATCCAGGAAAGCTCGCATCGCTTCCTGGTAGGCGAACCTCGAAAAGAGAGCAGCGCCGACGTCGTTCAAGGACAACGCTGCGGACTTGTATTCACCCTCCTGCATCGCTTCCTGGTAGGCCCGCTGGTACGCCTCAGCCGCTTCGATATAGCGGGCGCTTCTGAACAGTGCGGCGGCGTGAGATCTGAGGGCGGAGTAGGCACGCTTATCGGCGAACTTGCGGCTGCCGTCCGAGAGTTCGGCAACGGGCCCCCGCGGGCCCACCGTGCCAACAGCCGGCAACAGGATCAAACAAACCAAAATCGCTTTGGCTTGCGAAATTCGCACGTCTTGATCTCGAGGGAAGAATTCGGAACGTCAAGACTGGCGTTCCTTGGTGGCGCCTCGCAGCGGAGCACCACCAAGGAATAATACCAGAGAGGCGTGAAGTTATTGCCTCAGTTTTGCGAATGTCCTACGGGTTTCGTAGTGGTACGCCTAGATTTCGTCGTAGCGCCCAGAAAACATCGTGCTGGTACGTCTAGAACCAGATCTTGCTGATGATGATGATCGGGTCGTTGTCCATGGTATCGTCTCCTCGCGGCGCCTTGTTGGCGCCCTCGACTGGAGAATAATGGGCACCCGTATCCACAGCCCTCGTCGAGCTTCTGTAAGTATCTGAAGGTATAGCTTTTAAAAAACCTGAATTGCGGGGACCGGTGGGTCCTGACTCTCGGACTGACTTTGCCTGCGCGCTCCGGGCTGAGCCCCGCGTAAGCAGATCTGCAGCGTGACTCGGTGCAAGACGTTCCGAAAGTATTAGGGAATCCTAAGATATTAGGGAAGCGTAACTATCACGCAGCGACGAATACGGACGTCTTACAAAGAGCCTAACGAAGGAATACTAATCTTGACGATCATTCCGCGGAACTCCGATCCGCTAGTAACCGGTGATATGCGCTGAGAGCGAGCGAACGGAGACGCCCGGGGTGCGCCGCCATGTCTCGATCACGGCTTGGCAGAATCCGGACTCTCCGGGGCGCGCTGTTGCAGCGTCTTCGCGGGGGCGGGGGTCTCGAAATCGAACTCGAAAATGTGCCCGGCCGCATGCACCAGCAGGCGTCCAGGGCCGAGGGTCTTCGACGGCGAGGCGAAGAAGACAGCGCCATCGGTGGACTCGCCGGGCTCCAACCGCGTTTCAACCAGCGCGATGGCGGAGGCGGCCGCCGCCGCCTTGATCTTTGCCGAGCCGATCTCGGCCAGGTAGTTCTGGCGGCGCGCCTCGAAACCGTTGGTCGAGCGAAAGCGGGACACACCGTTCAGGCTGTTCTCATAAGTGGAAATGAGCTTGATGACGTCGTTGCGCGTGGCGTGGTCCAGCATATTCTCGACTACGATCTTCGCCGCCGTAGCGTAGAGCCGTGTCCCGCTGGACTGCTCGAAAACGAAGTCGTCGGGGCGGATCGTGAACTTGTCCGTAGAACCGTTGGAGACGCCGACCTGGATGATCTGGTAGTCGTGCAGGCGCGCCGGCAGGTGCGCAAACATCACCGTGACGCCTTCGTTGCTGAGGGTCTGATACCGCAGGCCGCCGGACTCGAACACGATCACCTGCGCGCCCACGCCGGCCGCAACAAGAGCGGCGACAACGGCAACCGGAATCGGCGAAGCACGCAGGGCCATAAAGTTCATTATGCTATGCGGCGCGCGATGAGCGCGGCTTGCTGAGTTTGCGGTCTTTTGGGCAATGGCGGCAAGTTGAGTGATAATGGGGGTAGCGCCGGGGCGCCGGAGCCATCGAGGAGTACCATGCTGTGCCAGAGGGTCGCCGCGGGGATCATTCTCGCGGCTGGGCTGGGCTGGGCTTAGCCCAAACGGAACCACCTCCGCCGGAGGGCGCGTTTAGGATTTCCACCAACGTCGAGCGCGTCGTGCTACCGGTGACGGTGGCCGATCGCCAGGACCGCGTCGTCCCTGACCTTACTAGAGACAACTTCCGCCTCTACGACGACGGGCGGCTGCAGGCGGTTCGAGACTTCTTCTATCGCGATATTCCTCTGACGGTGGGACTGGTGATGGACAGCAGCACGAGCATGGGGCCGAAGCGCGACAACGCCATCCTGGCGGCGCTGAGTTTCGTGCGCCTGAGTAATCCGGAGGACGAGGCGTTTGTCGTGAGCTTCAACGAAAAGGTCTCCTTCGGGCTGCCCAAGCCGTTCTCGGCCGATCCGGAACAACTCGGTACGGCTTTCCTCGATCTGCCCTGCCGGGGCCGGACGGCGCTCTACGACGCGGTGGTGGCGGCCACCGAACATCTCTCCGGCGGCACACGGGACAAGAAGGCGCTCATCGTGGTGAGCGACGGCGGAGACAATGTGAGCCGCTATCGGCTGCGCCAGACGATCGAGGCGATCCAGCGTTCCGGAGCGATCGTGTATGCGATCGGTCTGTTCGACGCCGACGATCCGGACCGCAACCCCGGGGTGCTGAAACAACTGGCGCGGCCGACCGGGGGCGAGGCGTTTTTTCCCGAAAGTCCGCGCCAGCTGCCCGGGATCCTGGCGCGTATCGCCCAAGATCTGCGCAGCCAATACACCATCACTTACGCTCCGGCCACCGAGGCCCACGATGGCCGCTACCACCGCATTCAGGTGATCGCGACCGCGCCCGGCAGCGGACGCCGGTTGGCGGTGCGGACGCGAGCCGGCTACTACGCTCCGGCCCCCGATAGCGCCGCCGCGGGAGCGAGCCAATGAAGACGCGAATGCGCACGGCGGAGGTGCTTCTGTGGTCGGCCGCGGCGGCGCTCCTGGGCGTCTACGCCTTCGTCTACTTCGAGCGGAACGTCTATCAGGCCATCCAGTCGCGGTCCTTCGACCGGGCGCTCCGGGTGGCTCCGCTTGCCTCGGCGCCGGGGAGCACGATGGCGCCGATACCTCCAGGCACGCCCATCGGACGGATCGAGATTCCGCGCGTCGGCGTTCGCGCCATGATCGTCAACGGCACCTCCGCCAGCGTCCTGCGCCGCGCCGTCGGCCACATCGAAGGGACTCCGTTGTTCGATGGCGGGGGCAACGTCGCGCTGGCCGGGCACCGCGACACGTTCTTCCGCGGATTGCGCAACATCCGCCGGGGCGACACCGTCGAGATCGATACGCTCCAAGGCACGTATGCGTACATCGTGGACGCCACCAGAATCGTCGGCCCGAAGGACACCCAGGTGCTCGACGCCTCCGCGCGCCCGACGCTCACCCTGGTCACCTGCTACCCGTTCGACGCCATCGGGCCGGCGCCCAGGCGCTTCGTCGTCGAGGCGCACCAAGCCGCCATCAAACCGCGGCCGCCTCGAGGCTCTTGAGTTTCGCCGAGAGCGTGGTCCGTTTGAGCCGCAGCATTTGGGCGGCCTGCTTCTTGTTCCCGCCGGTGCGCTCGAGCGCCTGGCTGAGGATGCTGCGCTCGATGCGGCTGACCGTGCGCTCGAAATCCAAGCCGTCGTCGGGGAGGCGAATCGAGGGCGCGGCCGTGGCGGCCAGCGGCTTCCCCTCCGACGGCGCAGGCAGCGGGAAGTCGCTAGGGTAGAGGACCTCTTCTTCGCCGCTCATGGCCACGGCCATCTCGACCGCGTTCTCGAGCTGCCGGACGTTTCCGGGCCACGTGTATGCGCACAGCCGCTCGACGGCGGCTTCCGCGATTCGCTTGGGAGCGATGCCTTCGTTCCGGCAGACCTTCTCGACGAAATGGTGCGCCAGCAGCGGGATGTCGGAAACGCGCTCGCGCAGCGGCGGCATGCGCAGGGGAACGATGTTGAGCCGGTAGAAAAGATCCTCGCGGAAGGAGCCCTCGCGAACGCCCGCGGCCAGATCGGTGTTGGACGCAACGATGATGCGCACGTCGAGCCTCAGCGTGTCCGAACTTCCCAGGCGTTGCACTTCGCGATCCTGGATGACGCGCAGCAGCTTGGCCTGGAGGTCGAGCGGCATATCGCCGATTTCATCCAGAAAGAGCGTGCTGCGGTGGGCCAGCTCGAAGCGGCCGACGCGCTGCGCGATCGCTCCGGTGAAGGCGCCCTTCACGTGTCCGAACAACTCGGCCTCGAGGAGCGTGGCGGGCAAGGCGTTGCAGTTGACCGCGACCATGGGCAAATGGCCCCGGCCGCTGGCGGCGTGGATGGCGCGGGCGGCGACTTCCTTGCCGGTTCCCGTTTCCCCGGTGATGAGGACGGTCGCACGGCGCGGCGCGATCATGCGGATGATCCCTTCGATGGTCCGGATGGGCCGGCTTTCGCCGACCAGCAGCCGCTTCCAGGGAGCCGGATCCGACTGCCCCGCCAGCGCCAGCGCACGCGCGCGCTGCTCGGAAAGCGCCCGCTCGACGACGCGGGCGGTGTCTTCGACTTCGGTCCCCGCGCCCAGGAAGTCGTAGGCGCCGAGCTTGGTCAGCCGCACGGCTTCCTGAAACGAACCGTGCGGATAGCGAATGATGACCGGCAGCGACCGGTTGAGGCGCCGGACTTCCTCCAGCCATTCCTCGGCCGTCCACTCGGCCATGGGAAACTCGGCGACGATGGCATCATAGGAGCCGCCCCGGGCGGCCTCGACTGCGGCGGCGGCTCCCGCGACGGTTTCCACCTCGGAGAGGCAGAGCCCGGGCAGGGCTTCGCGCTCCTCGGGAGTCACGCCACTCGATTCCGATGTTCCCCACAGTACACGCATCGCAGCCTGCTATTAATCGGCAGTGGCTGCCAGATCTTTACGGAACCGGGCCCTAAACGCCAGAGAGGAATCGCCTGAAAAGGGAGACCTGAGATCGCCGTGGCGCACGCTTTAGCGTCGCTTTAGCGTGCCGCGTCGCCACTCATGGCTCGCCCACGGACAAAGGTGTTCGCACGAGTGCGTACACGGCACGCCAAGCAGGCTGCTGAAAAACTCCGGAAGCACAATTCTCGCCGCAGATGAACGCCAATAAGACATTCGTTTTCAATCGGCGTTCATCTGCGTTCATCGGCGGCTAGCAATGTCTGGACCCTTCTTGGCATTCTTCAGCATCACCTAAAGCGTGCGCTACGGCGCCGCGCTCGGTGATGGTTCCCCGCCCGGCAGGATGACCAGTGACGTTCTGGGAAACGCGAACTTGCGGCCCAGCTCGTCGATCACGTTAACTTGGCAGACGTATTCGCCGGGCTTCAGGGCGGAGGTCTGCGCGCTCAGGTTCAGCGGAAGCACGCCCTCGCGCTTGGCGTCCGGACGCATGGCGCGGATCGGCTGGGTCTCGAGCACCTTCTGGCCTTCCTGGTACAGCGCCAGGTCGGCCGTCACGCCAGCCAGGTGCACATTCGCAGGCAGGTTCGGCGGCGCGGCGGGGTCGTACACCTCGAGGTAGACGTGCAGGTTCTGCCCGGGGCGAAAGACGCGCGTCACATTGGGCACGATCTTCTGGCCCGCGCCGGTCACCAGCGGGTTCTGCGCCAGCAGCTTCTTGTCGTTCCGGACGCCCGCGATCTGGCTGAGCGGCTGCGTCTGATTGCTCAAGACCACCGAGCTCAGCCGCAGCGCGCCGCCCGAGCTCAGGTCGGGGACCGTAAACGGCGCCTCGAAGGTGCCCAGTCTGCCCTCGCCGTTCTCGCGCGCCACGAATTTCAGCGTGTACTTGCCGGGCCCCAGCGTCACGCCCGTATCGTATTCCACCTGGCTGCGCCCCACTTGGCCGGCGGTGGCCTGGTCCAGTTTGAGGGGGATGGTATCGCGCACCGTGGAAGCCGGCTGCCCGCGCGCGTCCCGAACCTGGGCCATGAAGTCCAGCTCGGTGGCCGCCTTCTGCCCCTTGTTGTGGAACGACAAGGCGGAGCCGGGCATCTTGACCGAGATGGGCACGAAGTACTTGCCCTTCGACAGACGGAAGTAGTCGATCTCGACCGCGATGGGCAGGTCGGTGACGGCGTTGTCGCTCTCCAGGGCGCTGGTCAGTTGGGTTTCCTTGTCCTCGCCCCTCATGCGGCCGAACGCCACCGGGCCGTAATATCCCTGCCGGTAGTCCAGCTTCAGCTTCAGCGCGGCGAGCGCCGGGGCCAAGCGCACCGTGATGCGCCGGTAGCGGCCATCCTCGGTGCTGTTCGTGCTGGCGTAGGTGAGCATGTAGTAGCTGCGAATGTCCTTCTGGACTTGCACCATGCCCACGGTCAGGTCGTTCGAATCGAGGAGCGCCTTTCCGCCCGTATCGGCAGCCAGGGAATCGAGCGTCTCCTGCTGGTTGTGAAAGCTGTCGCGCAGGGCCGCCTGGGCCGAACCGCTATAGATGTGGGAGCCCACCGCTCCGGCCTGGCTGGCGTCTCCGCCGGGCACCTGGGCCGACAATCCGCGGGCATCGATGGTGTAGAAGGCCACATTCGCGCGCACCGCCGCGTTGACGGTGGCCCGAAGCTGCGACTGGTTATCGACGCCGGTCTTCTCGACGCCGCTCGAGATATAGACCAGCGCCTTCTTTTGCGGATAGTAGGCCAGGCGGCGGGCGGCGTTCTCCAAGGCGGCCAGCTTGCGGTCGGTATTGAAGATGTTGAACTCGGTCTCGTCGGCCACGTAGAGGCCGCTCTGGTCTTCCGCGTCGGCGCCGGTGTCGGCCATCGAGGCCAGCTCGCTCGATTCGCCGATGTGGAACCGCTGGAGAGTCGCGATCAGCAGGTCGCGGTCGCTGGTGAAGTCCTGCACCGTGCGGAGGCTGCTCCCGAAGACCATCACCGAGACCAGGTCGCTCGGCGTCATTTTGGTCTTGAGAAACTGCATGGACGCGTTCACGGCGCGGACCTGCTCGGCCGGCTGCATCGAGGAAAAATCGAACAGCATCACGATCAGCCGGTGGTCCTGAACCTGGGGAGTGGGGGTCGCTACGGGCGCGGGTTCGGTGCGGTTCTGGAGGACGCGGTGCGCCGGACTCGTCTCGATCGCCGGCAAAGGCTGCGTTTCGAGCCGCTGGAGCTCGCAGGACTGGAGCCGCTGCGGCTTGCCATCCTCGAGCACGGTGAAGTCGCTCTTCTTGAGGTTCTCGAGTGGCTGGCCGTCCTTGCCGAGCACGGTCACGTTCACTACCACGACGTTCGCCGTGGCCGAAAAGGTCGGCTGGGCCTGAGGCAGGCCGGACGAGGCCGCCAGGATCATGGCGAGAAGACATGCAAGTGGTTTCAAAACCGGAACCTCAATACGGCGTTCATGGACCGCATCGGAGCGGCCGCCGCCGCCAATCCGTAATTGGAAGCGCCCACGACGGTGTAGACGCTCGTGTAGCTGACCTGATTGAGAACGTTGGTGCCTTCCAATCGAAGCTCCAGCCGGCGGTGCGAGTCGCCAAGCTGGAAGGAGCGTCCAAATCCAAGGTTCAAAGAAACTAATCCGGGACCGGGGATGGTGTTGCGCCCGGCGTCACCGAACTCGCCAGCGGGCACCACGGATGTGAACGCGTTGGTGTTGAAGAAGCCGGTCGCCGCGGAGATGCTGTCTCCGGTCGCCTCCGCGCGGCCGCTGCCCACGCCGCCGGTGGCCGCCAGACCGACACCAGTGCTGCCCACGCGCGCGGTCAGTGGCGTGCCCGTTTCTGCCGTCAGCCCGCCCGTGAGCTGCCAGTTCCTGAGCAGCGTCCCCGCCAGGCCATTGGCAGCGAAGTGCGAGGCGTCGCTGCCGAAGGGCGAGGTCAGCACCCAGCTCATGGTGAGGACATGCCGGCGGTCGAAGCTGGAGAGGCCGCGCTCGGCGGCCAGGTCCAGCCAATTCTGAGCCACGGTGTTCCCGGCACCGCCAAAGGTGGACGAATCGTCGATGGACTTCGAGAAGGTGTACAGCGCCTGCATCGAGATTCCATGCCGGAAGCGCCGCTGCAACCGCGTCTGCAGAGCATGGTAGATGGAATCGCCCACCGAACTGTCGTACGTGTAGACCTGGCTGCGGAAGCCGGTGCCCGGCGGGCCCTGGTTGGGAGTGGTGAGGACATCCAGCCGCGTGCCTTTGGTGCCCAGATAGCCGATCTCCGTGAAGAACCCCGCACCCAGATCGCGCTGTATGCTCGCGCTCCAGGTCTGCGCGTAAGGGGTGCGGTAACTCGGGTCCACCGCGTAGGTGTTCGTCACCGTGCCCGGGACCGCGGCGCCCAGCAGCGCGGTCGCGATCGTCAAGGGGTTCTCCGGGGTGCTGTTCACGCTCTCGGAAACCGCGAAGGGCGGCTGTTGGGTCAGGTTGCGGGCCAGCCCGATATAGGCCTGGCCGTTGTAATAGATCCCGTAGCCCAGCCGGATCACGGTGGAGCGGTGAATGTTGGGCACCTTCCATGCCAGGCCCAGGCGCGGCGAGAAGTTCTTATAGTCCGCGTTGATGAGGCCGGCCGGAGCGCCGGGGGTGGCCGGCGTCTCGACCGTCGCACTCGTGAAGCCGGGCGCGATGGCGAGATTCGCCATCTGGCCGTACTTCTCCTCGAGCGGGAAGAACAGCTCGTAGCGGACGCCCAGGCTGAGCGTGAGATTGGGCCCCACCTTCCACTCGTCCATCGCATAGGCGTTCCAGGCGTTCTGTTGGAGATAGGTGCTCTGGCCATAGCGGATCGAGGCCGATTGCGGCAGGCCGAGCAGGAAATCGGCGAAGTCGAGACCGCAAACCTGCCCCGTGGGACAGTCGGCCGCGCCGGTGGCCTGGCCGGTGAAGTTGAGCGTCCCGCGGCCGTTCGGGTCGGTGGTCGTGTTCCAGTCGTTGCGCGTGTATTGCGCTCCAAAGGTGAAACTGTGCTTGCCGTGCACCACGACGAAGCTCTCGCTGCCGCTCTGGCTCTGATTGCGCGTGAGAACCGGGCTGCCGTCCGACAGCGAAGCGAAGCTCGACGAGCCGGAAAAATTCAGGGCCGGCGGCCCGAAGTTGAGAGGATTGGCCGAAGTCCCCTGGATGCCAAGCTCCTCGGCCACGTCCGGGCCGTTGGCGAAAAACGGCCTGGTCTCGTTCCGGTTGCGGTTGAAGGTGACGCGGGCGGTCGAGATCAGCGAGGGCGTGAAGGTCCGCGTCCAGGAGAGATCCGTGGCCAGCCCGCTGCCGCTGGTGGTGTCGAGGAAACCGAAGGGCTGCGAGGTGTCTCCACCGCGCGTCTGGTAGCCGATGTGGTAGGCGAGCCGATCCTTCTGCGTAATGTTGCGCTGCACCCGAAAGCCAAAGTTGGCGGTGTTCTGCGGCACCGAAGATTCCAAGGCGTAGTTGTTCACGCCGGTCGGCGATGGCTGGTTGGGCGGGGGGAAGAAGTTGAGGAGTTGCTGCGGGATGGTGTTGGCTGCGATCTGGCTGGCTGGGATTCTGTTGCCAGGGAACGGCAGGCCGGAGGCGGGATCGTAGATCAAAATCGGCAACTGGGGGGACGGAGGCGTGAGCAACGCGGAGAAATCGCCCCCGCGCTCGGCCGCGGTCGGAACGGTTCCCACATAGGAGTACGGGTTCTTGGCGCGGGTGTCATAGTAGCTGAGGAAGAAGAATGTCGATGTATCCTTAACCACCTTCGGGATGACCAGCGGGCCGCCCAGGACCACTCCCATCCGGAGTTGGGCATAGGAGGGCTGGAAGATGTCCTGGCCGGTGAGAGAAAACGGCTTCGCGTTCAGAGCCGAGTTGTCGAGCGTGGCGAAGATCATGCCGTGAATCTCGTTGGGCGGACGGCGATTGCCGAACTGCGCGCCGCCGGGCGCCGGTCTCCGGCCGCCGCCACCGGGGCCACCGAACCCGCGCCCTCCACCTCCGAAACCGCCCCCGCCGCCCCCGCCGGGACCGCCAAACCCTCCGCCGCCGGGACCGCCTCCTGGACCTCCGCCTGGGCCGTTCTGGCCGAAGCCCGGAGCGTTCGGCTGCCCCCCACCCGGCCCGCCTCCGGGACCGCCGCGCCACTGGGAGAAGTCGGGCGCTGCACCGGACTGCAATCCTTGACTCAGGCTGCCGGATACGAGGAAGGTCTCGTTGCTGCCCGTCGCGGCCGGCGCAGCTTCCTGCGGAGCCTGAGTGGCGCCGGCCTCGTTCTGAATCTGCGATTCGAGCTGATTCCCGTCCTGGCCGCCCCGGCCCGCCATGCGGCTCATGCGTGCGGCAATCTCCGATTCCCGCAGGCTGAGGTTGAAGTCGAGCGCGCGCGAAGGGTCGGGATCCTGCTTCCGGGCGGGTTGGAAGCCAAACATGGTGACCTCAACGGTCCACTCGCCGGCCGCCAGCGGCGGCAGCGTGTAGCGCCCGCTCTGGTCCGTCACGGCGACAGTCTTGGTGGCGCCCTGGCTGGCCGTGACGGTGGCCCCCGGAATAGGCTGGTTCCCGGATTTTACGACTCCGCTTTGCGCTTGGAGCGCGACGGCCGCCGCTCCGATCAACAGGATGAGACGCCCGCTTCGAGACATTGCTTTTGGACCCATGGACGGACTCTTAACCGTTAGGCGCTTGTCACCAGCGGGCCGTTACGGAATCCGCAATGGTTTACAATCCTTTACAGGATCTAAAAACAGGGCCGGCAGGTAACTCCGGCGCGACGAAGCGTCGTCCTTCATATTGTGACGCTCTTTTGACCGCGCTGCCCGCCTTCGGTTCGGACGTGGTTTCTTATGAGACAGACTGAGATGTGGCGTATGCCGGCTTATGGACACTAGCAATCAAGTTCCTCAGAGACAACAGGTTTCCCAGCACCGAAGAGGTCGCTGGGTGTGGCTGCTGATCGTAGCCGCGGCGGTGGTGGCGGTGTGGCTGATCCGGTCGCGGCAGACCAACGCACAGGCGCCCGGCGCCGCGGGAGGCCGCGCGGGCAGGGCGATGCTGATTCCGGTGGCCGCCGCGCCGGCGACGCTGGGCGACATTCCGGTGTACCTCGACGGGCTGGGTTCCGTAACCCCCGTTTACACCGTCAGCATCCACACACGGGTCGACGGCCAGTTGATGAACGTGTACTTCAAAGAGGGCCAGTTCGTGAATGTGGGCGACGTTTTGGTCGACCTCGATCCGCGGCCGTTCCAAGTGATGCTCGAGCAGGCCGAGGGCCAGATGGCCCACGACCAGGCGCTGCTGGCCAACGCCAAAGTCGATCTGGCGCGCTACAAAACCCTTCTGGCGCAGGATGCGATCCCCAGCCAGCAACTCGACACGCAAGTGTCGACGGTGGCGCAGTATGAAGGCGCGGTCAAAACGGACCAGGGCGCCATCGACAACGCCAAGCTGCAGATCGTCTATTGCCACATCACGTCGCCCATCGCCGGGCGCGTGGGGCTGCGGCTGGTCGACCCGGGCAATATCGTCCATGCCGCCGACACCAATCCGCTGCTGGTCATCACTCAAATGCAGCCCATCACGGTGATCTTCACACTCCCCGAAGACAGCCTGCCGCCAGTTCTTCAAAAGCTGCACGCCGGCACGCGGCTGCCCGTGGACGCCTACAATCGCGACAAATCGCGGAAGGTGGCGTCGGGCTATCTCCTGACCGTCGACAACCAGATCGACCAGACCACGGGCACCCTGAAGCTCAAGGCCGTCTTCGAGAACCGCGACGGCACGCTCTTTCCCATGCAGTTCGTCAACGTGCGGCTGCTGCTGGAGGTCAAGCGGAAGCAGGTGATCGTCCCTTCGGTGGCCATCCAGCGCGGCGCCCAGGGAACGTTCGTCTATGTCGTCAAGCCCGACAACACGGCCGACGTCCGGGTGGTAGCGATCGGCGTCAGCGAGAGCGGCAACACGTCGATCGACCGCGGGCTTCAAGTCGGGGACAACGTCGTAATCGACGGGGCCGACAAGTTGCAGCCGGGCACCAAGGTCACGGTGCGGACGCCCACCGGAGAACGCCCCGCCGGGGCGCCCCGTCGCGCCGCGGGAGGTCCGGCAGCTTGAGCCCGTCTCGAATCTTCATCCTGCGGCCGGTGGCAACCTCGCTGCTGATGGCCGCCCTGGTTCTGGTCGGGCTGGTCGCTTACAAGCAACTGCCCGTCTCCGCACTGCCGCAGGTGGATTACCCGACCATCCAGGTGCAGACCTTTTATCCCGGCGCTGGGCCGGAGGTGATGGCATCCTCCGTCACCGCCCCGCTCGAGCGCCAGTTCGGGCAGGTGCCCGGCCTGAGCCAGATGACCTCGATCAGCTCCTTCGGCAGCTCGGTGATCACGCTGCAATTCGCGCTCGAGTTGAACATCGACGTGGCCGAGCAGGAAGTGCAGGCGGCCATTAACGCCGCTTCCACCTATCTGCCGAAGGACCTCCCGAATCCGCCCATCTACAGCAAGACCAACCCGGCCGACGCCCCCATCCTGACGCTGGCGCTGACCTCGAACACGCTGCCTCTGCCCCAGGTGGAAGAACTCGCCGATACGCGGCTGGCTCAGAAGATCTCGCAGTTGCCGGGCGTAGGACTGGTGAGCATCAGCGGCGGCCAGCGCCCGGCCGTGCGCGTGCAGGCGAACCCGACCGCGCTCGCCTCCTTCGGGATGAGCCTGGAGGATCTGCGCACCGCGCTCGGCCAGGCCAACGTAGATCAGGCCAAGGGGAATTTCGACGGACCGCAGCAGTCCTGGACCATCGGCGCCAACGACCAGCTCCTGACCGCCGACTCCTACGCGCCCATCATCATCGCCTACCGCAAGGGCTCTCCGGTGCGCCTCTCCGATGTGGCCACGGTGGTGGACAGCGCCGAAAACGTGAAGCAGGCCGCCTGGGTGGGCACCACGCCGGCGGTGATTCTGAACATCCAGCGCCAGCCCGGCACGAACATCATCAGCGTGGTGGACCGCACCCGAAAAGTGCTCCCGCAGCTCCAGGCTTCGCTGCCATCCTCGCTCCAGGTTTCGATCATCGCGGATCGCACGACGACGATTCGCGCGTCGGTGCGGGACGTCGAGTTCTCACTAATGCTGACCATCGCTCTGGTGGTCATGGTGATCTTCCTGTTCCTGCGGAGCTTCTCGGCCACCGTCATCCCCAGCGTCGCCGTGCCCCTGTCGCTGATCGGAACCTTCGCGGTCATGTACCTGCTGGGCTACAGCCTGGACAACCTCTCGCTGATGGCGCTGACCATCTCGACCGGCTTCGTGGTGGACGACGCCATCGTCATGATCGAGAACATCTCGCGCTATATCGAGATGGGCGAGCCTCCGCTCCAGGCGGCGCTCAAAGGCGCGGGCGAGATCGGATTCACCATCGTTTCGCTGACCGTGTCTCTGATCGCGGTGCTGATTCCCCTGCTGTTCATGGGCGACATCGTGGGCCGGCTGTTCCGCGAGTTCGCCGTGACGCTGGCGGTAACCATCATCATGTCCGCCCTGGTATCGCTCACCCTGACGCCGATGATGGCGGCCCGCATCCTGCGGCACCAGCCGGAGAGCCAACAGAGCCGCTTCTACCGCTGGTCCGAAAACGTGTTCAACCGCGTGATCGAGCGTTACGGAAATGGCCTGCGTTTCGTCCTAAGGCATCAGACCGCGACGATCCTGGTGGCCGTGGCCACGCTGGCCGCGACCATCGTGCTGTACATCGTGATTCCCAAGGGCTTCTTCCCGGTGCAGGACACGGGCGTGATTCTGGGAATCTCCGAGGGGCCGCAAGCGGTTTCGTTCGCGGCCATGGCCACGCGGCAGCAGGAGCTGGCCAAGGTGATTCTCCAGGACCCGGCCGTCGAGACGCTTTCCTCGTTCATCGGCGTGGATGGCACCAACACCACGCCCAACGGCGGCCGTATCCAGATCACGCTCAAGCCGCTCGAGCAGCGCGACGCCAGCGCGTCGGACATCATCCGCAGGCTGCAGCCCAAGCTGGCCGAGGTGCAGGGGATAGATCTCTACATGCAGCCGGTGCAGGACCTGACGGTGGAGGACCGCGTCAGCCGGACGCAGTACCAATACACGATTGAAGGGCCGGATTCGCAGGTGCTGAATGCGTGGGCGCCGCGGCTGGTGGACAAGCTGAAGACGCTGCCCGACCTGCGCGACGTGGCCAGCGACCAGCAGAACGACGGGCTGGGGCTGATGCTCACGATCGACCGCGACACCGCCTCGCGCCTCGGCATCACGCCGCAAATGATCGACGACACGCTGTACGACGCGTTCGGCCAGCGCCAGGTGTCCACCATGTTCACGCAGTTGACCCAGTACCACGTGGTGCTGGAGTCGTATCCGAAATGGCAGCGGAGCGTGGATTCCTTGCGCGACCTCTACGTGCCGACGGCAAGCGGAGGCCAGGCGCCCCTCAGCGCCTTCACCCGGGCCGAGCCGATTTCGGTTCCGGTGGCCGTGAATCACCAGGGACAGTTCCCCTCGGTGACGCTCTCCTTTAACCTGGCGCCGGGCGCGTCGCTGGGAGGGGCCGTTCAGGCCATACGCGGCGCGACGGACGGGTTGCACTTGCCGGGCAGCATCCAGGCGGCCTTCCAGGGCACGGCGCAGGCTTTCGAGGCGTCGCTCTCGAACGAGCCGCTGCTCATCCTGGCGGCAATCGTCACCGTGTATATCGTATTGGGGGTCCTGTACGAGAGCTACATCCACCCCATCACGATTCTGTCGACGCTGCCCTCGGCCGGCGTGGGCGCCATCATCGCGCTCATGCTATGCCACGAGGACCTGGGGGTGGTGGCCATTATCGGCATCATCCTGCTCATCGGCATCGTGAAGAAGAACGCCATCATGATGATCGACTTCGCCCTCGAGGCCGAGCGCAACCAGGGCAAGACGGCGGAGGAAGCCATCTACCAGGCCTCGCTGCTGCGCTTCCGTCCCATCATGATGACCACCATGGCGGCGCTGCTGGGCGGCATTCCTCTGGCCCTGGGCTCGGGCGTCGGCAGCGAACTGCGCCGCCCGCTCGGCATCAGCATCGTGGGCGGGCTCATACTCAGCCAGACGCTGACGCTGTTCACCACCCCGGTCATTTACCTCGGGTTTGACAGGCTCGGCAAGTGGCTGGCGCGCCGGCGCCACGGACAGGAGGGCGTGCAACTGGCGTTGCCGCTGGCGGAGTAACCGTGGGTCTCTCGGCGCCATTCATTCGCAGGCCGGTAGGCACGTCGCTGATGACGGTGGCGCTGGCGCTTTCGGGCGGCATCGCCTTCCGCCTGCTGCCCGTCTCGCCGCTGCCGCAGGTGGACTTTCCGACCATTCAGGTCTCGGCGGGATTGCCCGGGGCCAGCCCGGAGACGATGGCCTCCGCGGTGGCCACGCCGCTCGAGCGCCAGTTCGGACACATCGCCGCCGTCACCGAGATGACGTCCAGCAGCTCGCTGGGATCCACCACCATCGTCTTGCAGTTCGACCTCAACCGCAATATCGACGCCGCCGCGCGCGACGTGCAAGCGGCCATCAATGCGGCGCGCGGTTACCTGCCCACGGATCTGCCCAACAATCCCACTTACCGCAAGGTGAACCCGGCCGACGCGCCGATCCTGATCCTGACATTAACGTCGGACGTGGCCAACCAGGCGCAGATGTACGACATTGCGTCGTCGGTCTTACAGCAGAAGCTCTCGCAAGTGGAGGGAGTCGGGCAAGCGTTCGTGGGGGGCAGCTCTCTGCCCGCGGTCCGGGTGGAGTTGAATCCGGCGGTGGTCAACAAGTACGGCATCGGCACGGACCAGATCGCCGCGGTGCTCGCAGCCGCAAATGCCAACCGTCCCAAGGGCGATCTGGCCAGCGGCGGCACGGCCATGCAACTTCGAACCACCGATCAGTTGCTCCACGCCAGTCAGTACATACCGCTCATCGTGGCCTACCAGAATGGCGCGCCGGTGCGGCTCTCCGATCTGGGAGACGTCGTCGATTCCGTCGAAGACCTGCGCAACGCCGGCATGTCGAACGGCAAGCCCTCGGTGCTGATCATCGTCTTCCGCCAGCCCGGCGCCAACATCATCGAAACAGTCGATCGCGTGCGGGCCCTGCTGCCGCTCTTCCAGGCTTCGATCCCGCCCTCCATTCACCTGGGCGTGGGGATGGACCGCACCACCACGATCCGCGCCTCCGTCCGCGATGTCGAGTGGAGCCTCCTGGTTTCCATCGTCCTGGTGATCCTGGTGGTGTTCGTGTTCTTGCGCAGCCCGTGGGCGACGGCCATTCCGAGCGTCGTCGTGCCGCTCTCGCTCGTCGGCACCTTCAGCGTCATGTATTTGGCGGGCTACAGCATCGACAATCTTTCGCTGATGGCGCTGACGATCTCGACCGGCTTCGTGGTGGACGACGCCATCGTGGTGATCGAGAATATCACCCGCTACCTGGAACAGGGCATGCACCCGTTCGAGGCGGCATTGAAAGGATCGAACGAGATCGGTTTCACGGTCCTGTCGATGAGCACCTCGCTGGTGGCGGTGTTCATCCCCATCCTGCTGATGAGCGGCATCGTGGGACGCCTGTTCCGCGAATTCGCGGTGGTGCTTTCGGTGGCCATCGGCGTCTCCCTGCTGGTCTCGCTGACGACCACGCCGATGATGTGCGCCCGCTTCCTCAAGCCGGTGCGCGACCAGCGGCATGGCTGGCTGTACCGGGTGAACGAGCGGGCCTTCCAGCGCATCCTCGATTCCTACGCCGCCGCTCTGCGTGTGGTGCTGCGGCATCCCGCCATTACGCTCACCGTGCTGCTGCTCACGATCGCGCTGAACATCCTCCTGTTCAAGGTCATTCCATGGGGCTTCTTCCCGGAGCAGGACACCGGACGCATGACGGGCATGATCCAGGCCCAGCAGAACATTTCGTTCCAGGCCATGCGCGATAAAACCACCCGGTTCGTGAAAACCGTCATGGAGGATCGCGCCGTCGATAACGTGGTGGCGTTCACCGGCGGCGGTGGAATCAACACGGGCCGGATGTTTATCGCGCTCAAGGACCTCAACGTGCGGAAGGAAGGCGTCGAAGCGGTGATGGCACGCATCCGGCGCAGAACCACGTCCGTTCCCGGCGCGTCGCTCTTTCTCCAGCCGGTGCAGGACGTCCGCGTGGGCGGCCGTATGAGCGGCGCGGCCTATCAGTACACCTTGCAGAGCGAGGACCTGGCGGCGCTCAACCAATGGGCGCCTAAGGTGATGGCGCGGCTGCGCAAGCTGCCCGAGATCGTCGACCTCAGCACCGACCAGCAGGACAACGGCCTGGAGTCCTGGCTCACCATCGACCGCGACACGGCGTCGCGGCTGGGCCTGACGGCCAGTGACATCGATAGCGCTCTGTACAGCGCCTTCGGGCAGCGGCAGGTCTCCACCATGTACACCGAACTGAACCAGTATCACGTGGTGATGGAGGTGGCGCCCAAATACTGGCAATCACCGGACACCTTGAGCACGCTCTTCGTGCGCACTTCGTCCGGCAACACCGTCCCGCTGTCCGGGTTCACGAAGCTCACGCCCTCGACGACGCCTCTCTCGGTGAATCACCAGGGCCAGTTCCCTTCGGTGACGCTCTCCTTCAACCTGCCGCAGACCGTGGCCCTGGGCCAGGCGGTGGACGCGATCAACGCCGCGGAGCAGGAAATGGGCGTGCCCGCGATCGTCCAGGGGAGTTTTTCCGGCACCGCGGAGGCCTATCAGGATTCTCGGGCCAACGAGTTGATCTTGATCGTCCTGGCGGTGGTCGCGGTGTACATCGTGCTCGGCATCCTCTATGAGAGCTACATCCATCCCATTACGATCATCTCCACGCTGCCCTCGGCGGGCGTGGGCGCGCTGCTGGCGCTCATGCTCTTTAAGACGGAGCTCAGCATCATCGCGCTGATCGGCATCATCCTGCTCATCGGTATCGTGAAGAAGAACGCCATCCTGATGATCGATTTCGCGCTGGAGGCGGAGCGCCGCGGAGGCATGAATTCGCGCGATGCCATCTATCAGTCCTGCCTGCTGCGCTTCCGGCCCATCATGATGACCACCATGGCGGCCATGCTGGGCGCCGTACCGCTGGCCTTCGGAACCGGAACCGGCGCGGAGCTGCGGCGGCCGCTGGGCATCGCCATCGTGGGCGGACTCCTGGTGAGCCAGGCGCTCACCCTATTCACCACTCCGGTTGTTTATCTCTATATGGACGGCATGCGGCTGTGGTTCGCCAGGGTCCGCGGACGCGCACCCCGATTGCGCCCGGCCAGCGCCGGACTTACGGAAGGTTGATGGAATGATCTCGACTGGTCTCATGTGGAAGGCGGCTGCTGCCGCCGGATTCTCGCTCCTGCTCGCGGGCTGTGCGGTTGGCCCCAAATACCAGCGCCCGGCCGCCCCGGCCGCCCCCGCTTACAAAGAGATCCCCGGCAGCGACCAGTGGAAGACCGCCACGCCGAACGAAGGAGCGCTACGCGCGAACTGGTGGGAGATCTTCGGCGATCCGCAGCTCAACCAGCTCGAATCGCTCGTGCCCGCCGCCAACCAGAGCCTGAAGCAGGCCGAGGCGCAGTTCCGCCAAGCCCGCGCGCTGGTGCGCCTGAACCAGGCGAACTACTACCCCACCGTCACCGGCCAGGCGTCCATCAACAACAGCCGTACGCCCGCGAGTATCTCCGGCATCAACCGGGGCCCGGTCACGGATTACAGCCTGCCGCTGGGCGCCTCCTGGGAGCCCGACTTCTGGGGCCGCGTCCGGCTGACCGTGGAGAACGCCACGGCTAGCGCGCAGGCCAGCGCGGCCGATCTCGAGAACGTGCGCTTGAGCATTCAGGGGGAGCTGGCTGCCGACTACTTCCAGATGCTGGGCCTGGACATGGAAGAGAAGCTGCTGAGCGACACCCTGGCGGCCTACGAAAAGGCCTTGAAGCTGACCGTGAACCGCTTCAACGGCGGAGTGGCATCGAAGGCGGACGTGGCCCAGGCGCAGACCCAGCTTGCCAGCACCCGGGCGGCGCTGACGGACTTCGGCGTGACCCGGTCCCAACTCGAGCACGCCATTGCCGTTCTGACCGGCCAGCCTCCGTCGGCTTTGACCATCCCGCCCGGCAAGATTGCGGCGCCGCCCCCGCCGGTTCCGCCCGGCGTGCCTTCCGAGCTTCTGGAGCGCCGGCCGGATATCGCAATTGCGGAACGGCAGATGGCCGCCGCCAACGCCGAGATCGGACTGGCGCAGACGGCCTACTATCCCACGCTCACGCTCAGCGCCACCGGCGGCGTCGAGAGCAGCCGCATCACCACCTGGCTGAGCTGGCCCGCCCGCTTCTGGTCTCTGGGGCCGGAGCTGGCCCAGACGCTGCTGGATTTCGGGCGCCGGCGCGCACAGGTGCAGGGCGCGGAGGCCGCCTATGACGCTACGGTGGCGGGCTACCGCCAGAGCGTCCTCAGCGCATTTCAGGACGTGGAGGACAACCTGGCGGCGCTGCGCATCCTGGATCAGGAAGCGCTGCAGCAGGACGTGGCCGTGAAAGCCTCCGAGGATTCGCTGAATATCGAGATGGATCAGTACAAGGGCGGCACAGTCTCGTATCTGAACGTGATCACCACCCAGACCATCGCGCTCAGCAACGAGAGCGCGGCGGTCGGAATCCTCGCGCGGCGCATGACCGCCGCAGTCCAGCTCATCCGCGCCCTCGGCGGCGGCTGGAACGCGGCCACGCTGCCGGCGCCGGCCGCGCTGCGGTCGACGGCCAAACCGTAAGATAAGGTCCAATACCGCTGCTGGAAACTCCCGCTTGGACGATATGTACAGTCAAGGAGTTTTCCAGGATGGTCAGTGCCATATCGCACGCGACGCAACCCCAACCTGTGGCCCAGACCACAGCAACATCCACTCGGAAATCCTCTCCGACACCGTCCGGCCCCAGCACGGACACCGTCGAGTTGAGCAAGACCGCCCAAGCCATGTTGGCCGCCATGCAGGAGGCAACCGAGACTCCCGCTCAAACCGCCCAAGAAGCCAGCCACGGCGACGTTCAGGCTCAGCAGCTACTCGCGAAGGAGGCTGCCGCAAAACCGGTCACCAAGAAATAGAGCCGCGCGCTAAGCACCCATGCGGGCCAGCTCCTCGAGGCTGAGGCGGCCGGTGTAGATCGCCATGCCGAGCGCGGCGTGGATATCGAGGCGCTGAAGCTCGCGGATCTCTGCGAGAGTCGTGATGCCGCCCGCGGCCGTGAGCTCGTGCGCGGTCGCTCCGCGCAGCCGCCGGAACCAGTCGAGATCGGTCCCCTCCAGCATCCCTTCCTTGTCCACATAAGTGCAGAGGAACCCGCCGCAGTAAGGCTCGAGCAGGCCGAGGACCTCTTCGGCGCTGAGCGAGGTCGCCTCCCGCCATCCCTTGACCACGATCTTACCGTCCTTCGAATCCAGCGCCACGATGACGCGCTCGCGCCCGATCGCCTCGGCCAAGGGATCGAGGAACTCCACGCGCACTCCCGCCGGGCCGAACGCCGCCGTTCCCACGATCACTTTGCTCGCCCCCTGCCCCACGAGCGCCCGCGCGCGATCGAGGCTGCGCACGCCGCCACCGACCCGGGTCACCGCTCGCCCGGCGAGAAACTCGACGATCGAGTCATTCGAGCCGCGGCCGATCGCGGCGTCGAGGTCGATCACCTGGATCTGGGGGAACGGCGCGAACCGCCGCAGCATCTCCTCGGGCGCCGGCCCGTCAAGCGCCTTCTCGCGTCCCTGCACGAGCTGCACCACTTTACCGTCCATCAGGTCGATGCAGGGCAGGATCACGGCATCCTCCGCACGGGCACGCCATCGGCCGCCAGGTGCCGTTTCAGGTCGGCCACGGTGTAGGTGCCGTAATGGAAGATGGACGCGGCGAGCGCGGCATCGGCCTCGCCCTCGGTCAGCACACGCGTAAAATGTTCCGGCTTGCCGGCGCCGCCGGATGCGATCACGGGGATGTGCGTGGCGCGCGAAACCGTGCGGGTCAGCTCACAGTCGAAGCCGTTCTGGACACCGTCGGTGTCCATCGAAGTCAGCAGGATTTCGCCCGCGCCGAGAGCTTCCCCGCGCGCGGCCCACTCGATGGCGTCGATGCCGGTATCGTCGCGCCCGCCGCGGACGTAGACGTGCCAGGCGCCTGCGCCGGCCCGCCTGGCATCGATGGCCAGCACCGCGGCCTGCGCGCCGAATTCCTCGCTCAGCTCGGTGATCAGCTCAGGACGCATCACGGCCGCGGTGTTGACGCTCACCTTGTCCGCGCCAGCCAGCAGGATCTTGCGCGCGTCCGCGACCGACCGTATCCCGCCGCCGACCGTCAGCGGGATGAAGACCCGCCGCGCCGTGCGCGCCACCACCTCCGCCATGGTGTCGCGGTTGTCGCTCGAAGCGGTGATGTCGAGGAATACCAGCTCGTCGGCGCCCTGATCGTTGTAGCGCTCGGCCAGCTCCACCGGGTCGCCCGCGTCGCGCAGGTTGACGAAGTTGATGCCTTTAACCACGCGGCCGGCGGTCACGTCGAGGCAGGGGATAATGCGCTTGGCCAGCATCAGAGCTCCACGAAGTTCTTCACGATCTTGAGCCCCAGCGGGCCCGACTTTTCCGGATGGAACTGCACGCCGAAGACGTTGCCGCTTTCGAGAACGGCGGTGTAAGGCAGCGTGTAAGTGCAGGTAGCCGCCGTCGCCGGGTTCAGCGGGACGTAATAGCTGTGGGCGAAATACAGGTAAGGCTCCGGGCCCACGCCCGCCAGCAGCCGTGCCGGCCCCACCACGTTGTTCCAGCCCATGTGCGGCACGCGGGCGTCGGCGGGAAACCGCGTCACCGTGCCCGCAAAGATACCCAGGCCGCGCGCTTCCGGCGCTTCTTCGCTCTCCTCGAACAGCGCCTGCAGGCCGAGGCAGATGCCGAGGAACGGGACGCCCGCGCCGATCCGTTCGACGATCGCGCCGCGCACATCGAGTTGGTCGAGCGCGCGCATCATCTGCCCGAAATGGCCGACACCAGGCAGGATGATCTTCGCCGCGCGGCCGAGGCCCTCGGCGTCGCGGACAATCGTGTAGCTGGCCCCAACCTCCTGCAGCGTGTTCTCGACCGACCGCAGGTTCCCGGCGCCGTAATCGAAGATGGCAATCATAGGTGGCCCCGTGGTGCACGCTTCAGCGTGCGCCACACCGATCTCTCATAGCAGCCCCTTGGTCGAAGGCAGCTCCCCGCGCAGGCGCTTGTCCTTCGAGCAGGCGAACCGCATCGCCCGCGCGAAGCATTTGAACACGGCCTCCACTTTGTGGTGGCTCGAGCGGCCGTCGAGCACCTTCACGTGCAGGTTCGCTCCGGCGTGCGTAGTGAAGCCGTGAAAGAAGTCCTCCAGCAACTCCGCCTGGAGATCGCCCACCAGCCGCACCTTCACCTTGTCGCTGTAAACCAGGAACGGCCGCCCGCCGAGATCGACCGCGGCCACCGCCAGCGTCTCGTCCATCGGCATCACGAAATACCCGGCGCGGTTGATGCCGCGGCGGTCGCCCAAGGCCTGTGCGAACAGCTCCCCAAGCACGATGCCCACGTCCTCCACGGTGTGGTGCTGGTCAACGTCGAGGTCGCCCTCGGCCTTCAGGTCCAGGTCGAAGCCGCCGTGCCGGGCGAACAGCTCGAGCATGTGGTCGAGGAACCGCACGCCCGTCGAAATCTCGTAACGGCCGCGGCCTTCGATGCGGAGGCGCCCGCGGATGCGCGTCTCTTTGGTGTTGCGCTCTATGGTGGCGGTTCTCATTGCGGCAGCACGCCCTCCAGTTGGTTGATGTCGTCGAGAACGGCGATGGCGTTTTCGGACCGGAACAATTCCACTAACTCGCCCCGGCGCAGGCTCATCGGCGCGGCGATGCCGATGAAAGGAACGCCCGCCTGCCGGGCGCTGCGCGCGTCGTCCACCGCGTCGCCCACGTACCACAGGTCCTTGCCCGGATTCAGCCGGGCGATCCGCAGCAGGCCCTCCGGAGAGGGCTTCGGGGCAGCCGCCTCATCGGCCGTGATCATTGGGTCGAAGCGCAGGTTGCGCGCGAACCGGCCGAGCGTCACCTCGACCTCCACCATCAGCCGGCCCGTGAACAACGCCAGTTGGTAGCGCTTCGCGAGGCGGTCGAGCAGCCCGTCGCGGGCCACCCAGCGCTCCCGGTGAATCAATCCACCGGCGCCCAGGAAAATGGCGTTGAAGTAGTCGACCACGTCGCCGTACGGCGCCTCGACGCCGAAGCCTTTGATGAAGTGGTGCGAGAGATCCCAGTCGTTATTCCAGCCGCCCTGGTTCTTGTAATCCTGGATCCGCTCGCCCGTAACGCGCCGGCCGGTGAAGTGCTCCACGGTCTGCTGGATCGCCTCGCGATAGGACTCGGTGACGTCTACCAGCACGCCGTCCATGTCGAATACGAGAATGCGGCCGCTCATCGCCAGATCTTCTCCAGTTCGTCCAGGAACCGCTCGGTTTGTTCGCGCGTCCCGGCCGTAATGCGCACCGCGCCGGCGATCTCGTAGCTGCGGTCGCGCACCAGCACGCTCTTCTCGCGCAGGCGGTCGCGGATCTCGATCGAGCGCGGCCCGATCTTCGCCAGGATGAAATTCCCCTGGCTGGGGTAATACCCGATGCCCAGCCGGTCGAGCCCGCGGCACAGCATCTCGCGCGCGCGAAGCGCCTCGGCCACGTAGTTCTCGACGTAGGCCCGGTCCTGGATGGCCACGCTCGCCGCCAGCACCGCCAGCGCGTTCACGCTGTAGGGCGACTGCGCCTTGTGCAGGAAGGCGATGTTGCCGGCCTGCGACATCAGGCATCCGATGCGCATCGCGGCCATGCCGTAGACTTTCGAGAACGTGCGGCTCACGAACAGGTTTGGCCGGCCGGCGAGGAGCGGCAGAGCGGTGATGCCGCAGAACTCGAAATAGGCTTCGTCGATCAAAACGGCGGCCGCGGGCGCGCGGTCCAGAATCCGCTCGATCCCTTCGAGCGAGACGGCGCTGCCGGTCGGGTTGTTCGGGTTCGCGATGAGGATAGCGCGCGTGGCCGGGCCCGCCGCCTCCAGCAGCTCTTCGAGCGGGAACGCGAGGTCCGCCTCGCGATAGCCGACTTCGCGCACCGCCGCGCCCGCCACGTCGGCATAGAAGCGGTACATCGCGTAGGACGGCCGCAGCAGCAGAACTTCGTCGCCATCGTCCACGTAGGTGTTGATCAGCACCTGGATGGCCTCGTCCGTGCCATTGGTGAACAGCAGGTTCTGCGGCGGCACGCCGAAGAACTCCGCGACGGCGCCCTTAGCTTCGCCGTACTCGGGATACACGGCCAGATCGCTCGCGCCGATCCGCTCGCGCAGGGCCTCCAGCACGCGCGGCGAGCAGCCCACGGTGTTCTCGTTGAAATCGAGGCGCAGCTTGCCGGAGCGGCCGGCGGTGGGCGGCGAGTAGGGCGCCATGTTCAGGACGGCCTGGCGCGGGCGCGGGGCATCAGCCATTGCCGCGCACCTCCACCGAGCGCGCGTGCGCTTCCAGGCCCTCGGCGCGCGCCAGCGTAGTGATCGTGGGCCTCAGGCGCTCGAGCGCGGCCGCGCTGAGCTTCTGCACCGAAATCACCTTGACGAAATCCGCCGCCGAGAGGCCGCCGCGCAACCGGGCCGCCCCGCTTGTCGGCAGCACGTGGTTGGGGCCCGACGCGTAATCGCCGGCCGCCTCCGGGCTGTGCGGGCCCACAAAGACGCTGCCCGCGTGGCGGACCTCGCCAAGCAGCGCCATGGACGGAATGCTGAGGTGCTCGGGCGCGAAATCGTTCGCAAGCTCGATGGCCTGTCCGACCGACTCCACCAAAACGATCGCGCTGTTCTTCGCGATGGCCTTCGCGGCCACGGGCGCGGTGGGCAGCACGGCGAGCTGCCGTTCCACCTCAGCGGCCACCGCGCGCGCTAGCGGCTCGGAGGTGGTCAGCAGGATGGCCGCGGCATCCACGTCGTGCTCGGCCTGGGCCAGCATGTCGGCCGCCAGCACCTTCGGATCTCCGTCTTCCGCGATGATGAGGATCTCGGTCGGCCCGGCGATGAAATCGATGCCCACCTCGCCGGCCAGCAGCTTCTTGGCCGCGGCGACATAGATGTTGCCCGGCCCCACGATGCGGTCCACCTTGGGGACAGTGCGCGTGCCATAAGCGAACGCGGCGATGGCGTGCGCTCCGCCCATCTGGAATATCTCCGTCAGGCCGAGCATCGAGGCCACGCCGTAGATCGCCGCCACCGGCCGCGGCGAAGCCACGCAGATCCGCGGGACGCCCGCCACCTGCGCCGGAATCGCCGTCATCATGAGCGTGGAAGGCAGCGGGTAGCGCCCCGAGGGAATGTACGCCGCCACCGCATCGAGCGGCCGGACGATCTGGCCCACGGACAGGCCCGGATCGAGGCTCTCCATCTTCTCCCGGGGCAACTGCATCGTTGCGAACGCCCGGATATTCTTGGACGCGTCGCGGACGGCGTTGCGCAGCTCGCGCGGCAGACGCTTCGCCGCCTCGGCCAGCTCGCGCTCGGGCACGCGCACGGTCTTCCGATCGAGGCCGTCGTACCGCCGCGCGAACTCGAGAAGCGCCTTATCGCCGCGTTCGCGCACGGCCTCGAGGATCGGCCGCACCGTCTCCTCGGCCTCGCTGAGCCGCGCCGCCCGCCGCTTGAGGAGCTTCCCCGCCCCGCTAAATGGAAGGATCCGGATCATGGCTACATCACGATCTTGTTCAGCGGATACTCGACGATGCCCTCCGCCCCCGCCTTCTTGAGCCGCGGAATGATGGTGCGCACGGTAGATTCGTCGAGGATGGTGTTGACGGCCAGCCAGTCGCCCTGGCTGAGCTGAGAGATGGTGGGATTCTTGAGCGCGGGCAGCACCTCGAGCACGGCCTGGAGACAGTCGCGGCTCACGTTCAGCATCAGTCCCACCTTGCCCAGCGCGTTGATGGCGCCTTCGAGGAGCATCCGGATGTCTTCGAGTTTGTGCCGCTTCCACTCGTCGTTCCAGGCTTCCAGGTTGGCGATGAGCTGCGTGTTCGATTCGAGTACGGTCTCGATGATGCGCAGCTTGTTGGCACGCAGCGAGGAGCCGGTCTCGGTGACCTCGACGATGGCGTCGGCCAGCTCCGGCGGTTTCACTTCCGTGGCGCCCCAACTGAACTCCACCTTGGCCTTCACGCAGTTGGCGGCCAGGTACCGTTTGGTGGTAGCGACCAGCTCCGTGGCGACGATCTTCCCTTCCAGGTCCTTCACCGAGCGGATGGCCGAAGCCTCGGGCACCGCCAGTACCCAGCGCACTTTGCCGAAGCTCTGCTTGGCGTAAATCAGATCGCAGACCGTGTGGACGTGGGCTTCGTTTTCCTCCACCCAGTCGCGGCCGGTCAGCCCGGCGTCGAGCACGCCGTCCTCGACGTAGCGCGCCATCTCCTGGGCGCGGATGAGCATGCACTCGATCTCGGGGTCGTCGATAGCCGGGAAGTAGGAGCGGCTGCTGGTGGTGATGTTGAAGCCGGCGCGCCGGAACAGGTCGATGGTGGCGTTCTCGAGGCTGCCTTTGGGAATTCCGAGTTTCAGCTTCATGACTGGCCTCCGTAGACCGCGCCGGGATCGTAGGTGCGCGGCTCCGATTCCACCCAGCCGCCGTCTTCGTAGCGGCGGTAGAAGCAGCTCTGGTAGCCGTTGTGGCACACGCCCGGACCGAGCGCATCGACGCGCACCAGCACCGAGTCCAGGTCGCAATCGGTCGAAATCTCCTTGACCGCCAGGCGGTGGCCGGAGCTCTCGCCTTTCATCCACAGCTTCTTCCGGGAGCGGCTGTAGAAGGTGGCGAAGCCGGTTTCCACCGTCCGCCGGAAGGCCTCCTCGTTCATGAATCCGACCATGAGCACACGGCCGCTCGCGTGGTCCTGAATGACAGCGGGCACGAGCCCGTCGAGTTTGGTGAAATCCAGCTTCATGTCGTTCCTATTGCCCGCCCGGCAAAGCCGCGGAGCTAACAAAAAAGCCCGCCTGGCCTCCGGCGGGCTTTGCGTTCGATTGCTTTCCTTCTCAGCAGTCAGCCCGTCGGCAGATTCCGCCCGCGATGAGGATGAGGATGGCGCCGGGCGACGGACAAGACTCGCATGGAAATCACGAGTATAACATGCCCACCCGTTGGATGTGCTAGTGTAGAGCGTTTCCGCGCTGTCGCGCCAGTGGGTCCGCGCGAATCCAGGAAGGGAATCATGAGAACGCTAACGATGGCAGCCGGCCTGCTGCTCTGCGCCGCGTGCGCGGCGCAAACCAACGAGAATGCCCGCGCCCAACCAAAAGACGCGGTCGCGGAGGACCGCCTGCTGTTGCCGCACAATTTCCTGCGCGGATACGTCGATTTCGAGGTGGCGCCTCCGCACAACGAGCCGGACCTCGGCATGTGCGCGCCGCACGTGGGTCCGCTAGCCCCCGGCGCCCAGAATTGCGCCGACTACGCCCGATACATCTGGAGCGGCTACGTCGAGCTCCAACCATTCGGGAGAACCCCGCTGAAGCGAGTGTTCCTGTTCGTGGCGCCGCAACTCTTCGGTGGCGACAACGTCCCGCAGTTGAAGTACACGGCATCGGCCTCGGGCATCCTGTGGGAGGATGCCTTCGGAGCGGGCGTAATGTTGCCGCGCCAGCTCGAGCTCAGGGTGACACACCATCAAACGAACCGGCTAGGCCGCTACGCTGGTTGGCCCAACTCGCTCATACTGCGCCCTGACGGGCCCTACGGCATGTACACGACCGTCGGGGTCAGATGGTACTTCGGAGGCTACGGCCGCGCGAGCGCACACTGAGGAGATGACCGAGGAGTAACAGCGAGTGAGATCCACTGCACTTCGAAACCAGGCGGGGCGCTTGCGGGATTGCCTGGAATATCTCGGCCAGCGGCCGTGGTTGAGCTTTCTGCTGATTTTCAGCCTGGCCGCTGCCATCCGCTTCGCCCTCCTCACTTTTGCGCCTGTTGACGTACTTACGGGGCGCGGCGAAGCTCAGAATATCGGAGTGACGCTGGCGACCCAGGGCCGCTTTGCGGATCCGTTTGACATACCGACGGGGCCCTCGGCTCACAACCCACCCTTCTTTCCCACCCTGGTGGCGCTGTTGTACCGTGCGCTGGGGATGGGGATCGCTTGCGGCTGGGTCCGGCTCTGCCTGGGCATCGTCGCCTACTCCGCCTTGTACGGCCTGTTGCCGCGCATTGCGGCTCTCTCGGGTCTCTCCGGCGGGGCGGGTGTGGTGGGAGGATTCGCCCTGGCCGCTCTGCCCCTTCGTAAATCCGCTGATGTCTGGTCGATCTGGGAGGACCCGTACGCCGCCATCGCCCTGGCGTTTCTGCTGGCGTGGACCGTGCACCTCAAACGGCAGAATACGCCTTCCTGGCCGCAGGCCGTCCTCTACGGAGTCTCCTGGGGAGCCCTCTTTCACATCTGCCCGAGTCTGCTCGTCACATACCTGGGCTTGGCCGTGTACTTGGTCGCGGCGTCCCATCATCGCTTGAGGATCGTACGGTGGGTTGCGCTCGCCGTGATTTGGTCCGCGCTGGTTGTGACTCCTTGGACGCTACGCAATCGCCGCGAGCTCGGCGGCTGGATGTTCATGCGGAGCAATCTGGGGCTGGAGCTGAGCTACGCAAACAACGACGAGGCGCAACCGACCATCATTCTGAACCGTCGGACCCATCGCGTTAACCTGCATCCCGATTCCAGTCGGCAGGAGGCCCAGCGGGTCGCCCGCCTGGGCGAGCTGGCCTATAACCGGGAAAAGCTCACGGAGGCCAAGGCATGGATCGTAACGCATCCGCGGAGATTCGCAGTGCTCTGTGCGATGCGCGCGGCCCAGATGTGGTTTGGCGCGTTCGAGGAGCCGCGCTGGCTGAGCCTGCCGATCTCGGCCTTCACCATTCTGGGCCTGTTGGGTCTGATTGCTCTCTGGCGCGCCGCAGAATTTGACCCGCTTGCGGTGATCGCAGTCCTGTGGCTGACGTATCCGAGTGTGTACTTCGTGTTCCAGTACGTCAACCGTTACCGGGGCGTCTTCGACTGGAGCATTGCCCTCGTAATGGGGGTCTTCCTGATCTCAGTCCTCGACTGGGCTGCCGGCCGCGACCCGGGGCTTGATCAGTCCCATTGCGCCCATGGCGAGCACAATCGATAGCGAGCACAAGGAGATCGCAATCCCGGCCCTCTCGTACCCGTCCCTGGCCAACTCCACAACCAAGCTGTAACGGCCCCGGGGCACTACCATCTGAATCAGTCCATCCGGGGAAGTCGGTCCGGCCGGAATCGTGGTGTCCGAATCGCCGATGCGCCCGCGCCAGCCCGGATAGTAGAAGTGGTTGACGACGAGGCGAGCCTCCTCCGGGGCGTCCACATTCAACACGAACCTCCGGGGCCGCCAACTGGCAACGGTCGCGCCACCGATTCTCCGGCCGCTGGCTGCGCTCGTCAGCTCCGAAGATCTTGCGGGGTGAGCTGAAAGGAACTGCTCCAAGCGGCCCTTTTCCCAAAGACCGGGCGGGCTGGTTTTCGGCCAAAACGTGGCCGTCTGAAGTGAGTCTATCCGTGTCCTCTCCGCCGGAACTCGCCTCCACTCGGAAAACGCGGCTGAAGCGGACCACGCGTCCGCGCCAATCCAACCCAGCACGATGAACGCCGTCAGATACAGCCACGGTCGGAGGCGAGGCTCCTGGATGCGGCAAAACGCCAGTGCAGAAAGCGCCGCTACCGCCAGCGTGAGCAGGGTACCGAACCGATAAGGAAACTGCGCGAATCTCAGATAGGGAATGACCCGCCAGAAAGGAGAACTGGCCTGTGTCATGAAGAAGAACGCGAACACCCCCGTCCCGAAATAGAAAACCGCCGCGGACCGCTCTCGACGCGGAGGCCGGCGCAGCAGGCACACCCAAAACAGCGTGGCCAAGCAAGCCACCATCGACAGCGTAAGAAACAGCAGACGAGACTTGTAATCGAGTAGCGAGGGAAGCTGGAACAGAAACCAGTGCCGGTAATGGTAAAAATCATCGAACAGCGGCTCCATGTGGATCCGGCCCCCGCCGAGCATCCCCGGCAACAGAAAGATAGCCGCCAAGCCGGCCCCAAGCGTCATCCCGGCGACCGTGGCCAGCGCTGTTCGCATCCTCTGGCCGCGTTCACTTAGCCAAAGGGCAGCGGCGACCGGCACTGCCGAAAAGCAGAACGTCACTCCGATCTGGCTGCACACCAACAAGGCATAGCTGAAGCTCAACGCAGGGAAGGCCCACCGTCGTCTCGCAATCACGCCCTCCACAGACAGCAGCACGAGCGGCATCCACACGAACGTCCAGAGTTCCGGCACCGCTGCACGGTTATACAAGTCGATGGCCGTGTGATACGGAGCGATGACATAGATCGCCGCGCCAAACAGGGCCGACACAGGCGCCCCCCGGAAGCGCAGCCAGTAATAGGCGGATATGCCGGAGAGAATGAGGCATAGCGAGCAGCCCAGGCCGACCTGAATCCACCCGGCGGGATCCCTTCCCGCTACAAAAGGGAGAAAAACGCTGGACGCATAACTCGCCAGCGCAGGATAGAAGAAGAATACGGGGGAACCGAGACCTCCATTCAGATCCGCGAGCCAGCGCGGATACCAATCGCCCGCCCAGAGCTGCTGCGCGAAGTTCCTTTGCAAAAGCGCGTGGTAGGAGGAGTCGTGTGCCAGGTTAGGGACCCCGAAGAGCAACACCGGCCAGCAGACCATGAGCGCGACGGCGACGATCAGGAGCAGATGGACGGCGGTGCGCCGCGCGCCTCCGGTTCCCTGGCGTTCCGCTTCCCGATCACTACGTGGGTTTGCCGCCTGCATAAGGGCCCGAGTATAGCACGGCCCGCCGCACCGCAACCCCCTGCATCCGCATCATATAATCGAAGCCAGGAGAGGGTTTCCCAACAGAGGGATAAACGATACTTCATGCCAACAGTCGAGGTCAGTCCTGTTTCCCCGCATTCCGGCGAGGCGCAGCAGTCCCGTGTCAACGATTTTTCGATTCAGGTGGCCACCATCAACGGTTCCGGAAGCCAGACGGCCAACACCGTCCTGATGCGCGCCCTGTTTCAGATGGGCATCCCGGTCTCGGGCAAGAACCTGTTCCCGTCGAACATCGCCGGCCTGCCCACCTGGTTCACCATACGGGCGAGTAAGCACGGCTACATCGGCCGCAAGAAGGAGATCGACTTCCTGGTGGCCATGAACCCGGAAACCGCCCAGGAGGACGTTCGGAAGCTCGACGCCGGCGCCGCCGTGGTCTACGACGAGCCGCTGAAGCTCAACGCCCTGCGCTCCGATCTGCATTTTTACCCGGTCCCTTTCGACAAACTGGTGGGCCCGGTCTGTCCCGAGGCGCGGCTCCGCAAGCTCGTCCGCAATATGATCTACGACGGCGTTCTGGCGCGCCTGCTGGGGATCGAGATGGACGAGGTTCGTAAGGCGCTGCTGAAGCAATTCGGGGCGCGCAAGGCCAAGGCCGCCGATCTGAACTGGGGCGCCGTCGAGGCGGGCCACGAGTTCGCCGCCCAGAACCTGCCCAAGACCGACCGCTACTCCGTCGAGCGCATGAACGCCACCGCCGGCAAGATCATTATCGATGGCAACGCCGCCTGCGCCCTGGGGGCCATGTTCGCCGGCGTCACGGTCGTGACGTGGTATCCCATTACGCCGTCCTCCTCCCTGGTCGAGTCGCTGATCGGTTACCTGAAGCGGTTTCGGATCGATAAGGAGACCGGCCAAGCCACCTACGCGGTGGTCCAGGGCGAAGACGAACTGGCCTCGATCGGCATGGTCTTGGGCGCGAGCTGGGCGGGCGCGCGTGCCATGACGGCCACCTCGGGCCCCGGCATTTCGCTCATGTCCGAGTTCACCGGCCTGGGCTACTACGCCGAAATCCCCGCCGTGATCGTGGACGTGCAGCGCGTCGGGCCGTCGACCGGCCTCCCCACGCGCACCATGCAGGGCGACCTGGTCACGACCGCGCTGCTCTCGCATGGCGACACCAAGCACCCCCTGCTCTTCCCTTCCTCGCCGCGCGAGTGCTTCAGCATGATGATCGATGCGTTCGACCTGGCCGAGCGCTTCCAAACCCCGGTCTTCGTGATGAGCGACCTCGACCTGGGAATGAATAACTGGCCGTCCGAGCCGTTCCTCTACCCCGAGAAGCCCATCGAGCGCGGCAAGGTTCTGACGGCCGAAGACCTGACCAAGCTGGGCGGTTTCGCGCGCTATCGCGACGTGGATGGCGACGGCGTCGGCTACCGCACGCTCCCCGGCACCAATCACCCCGCGGCTGCGTTCTTCACGCGCGGCAGCGGGCACAACGATCGCGCCGGTTACAGCGAGCGCGAAGACGACTACATGAATAACATGGACCGCCTGGCGCGCAAGTTCGAGAGCATTCGCCGGCACGTCCCTGCGCCGCACCTCGATCTCAACGGCCGCGCGCACGTCGGCCTCGTCTGCGCCGGCACCTCGCGCTACGCGACCGAAGAGAGCCGCGACCAGTTGCGCCAGGAGTACGGCCTCGAAACCGGATACCTGCGGCTCAAGGCCTACCCGTTCGGCGAGGACCTGATCGATTTCGTCCGCCGCCACGAGCGCGTCTATGTGATCGACCAGAATCGCGACGCCCAGTTGCTGATGCTGATGCGGCTGGAGTTCGAGCCGGAGCTGATCGCCAAGCTGCGTAGCGTGCGTTATTACGGCGGGCTGCCGCTCGATGCGCGCACCGTCACCGAGGAAATCGTCCGCCAGGAGGGACTCTGATGTCCACCACGACCGCACCCCCCAAGAAGACCAACCACATCGGCCTCGAGGTCGCCAGTTACAAAGGCGGCCGGACCACGCTGTGTGCGGGCTGTGGCCACAACTCCATCTCCGAGCGCATCATCGAGTGCTTCTATGAGATGGGCATTGAGCCCTGGTCTGTGGCCAAGTTCTCCGGCATCGGCTGCTCGTCGAAGTCGCCGGCGTACTTCCTGAACCTGGCGCACGGGTTCAACTCCGTGCACGGCCGCGCGCCCTCGGTCGCTACCGGCGCCATCCTCGCCAACCGCCACCTATTCGGGATCACGGTCTCGGGCGATGGCGACACCGCGTCCATCGGCATCGGCCAGTACATCCACATGCTGCGGCGCAATATCCGGCAGGTATACATCATCGAGAACAACGGCGTTTACGGCCTCACCAAGGGCCAGTTCTCGGCCACGGCCGACCTGGGGGCCAAGCTCAAGACCGGCGTGGTCAACGACCTCACCCCCATCGACTGCTGCGTAGAGGCGATCCAGTTGGGCGCCACGCTGGTGGCCCGCTCCTTCTCCGGCGACAAGCGGCAGTTGCAGGCCATTCTCAAGGCCGCCATCGCGCACCACGGCCTCTCGATCATCGACGTGATTTCGCCTTGCGTCACCTTCAACGACCACGAAGGCTCCACTAAGAGCTACGCCTACATGAAGGAGCACGACGAGCCGCTCCAGGAGCTGGATTTCGTGCCGGCCTTCGCCGATATCACCGTCGAGATCCCCGAGGGCGAGGTCCGCGAGATCGTGCTGCACGACGGCTCCCGGCTACTGCTCAAGAAGCTCGCCCACGATTACGATCCCACCGACAAGATGACCGCGCTTCGCACGCTCTACGAAGCGGAGGCCGCGGGCCACGTCCTCACCGGCATCCTGTATCTCGATCCGACGCGCAAGCACTTCATCGATCTGCTGAACCTGGTGGACGCGCCCCTCGGCACGCTGCCCGAGTCGAAGACCCGCCCGCCGCGCGAGGCGCTGGACCGGATCATGGAAGAGCTGCGCTAGGCGCGCCGCACTACTGCAGTTCGGCGCCCAACTACCAGACCTATCGGGGACCTGACGCCGGCAATTCGACCGACAAGCGCGAGGTGGCACTGTGGTATTTCAGAGTGCAGCCTATCGTCAGCCAAGGCGGGTGCGACGGAAGAATGTCATTCACCGACTGGGTGCAGAGTTGTTTGGCTGGGGACGATGGCCCTGCCGAAGAAACCGAAGCGCTCGCCCGCCGAAGGGGAACTGCCGATCGAGTACGATTGGGAGCCGGCCGAAGAAGCGCTGATCGCCTCTACCGGCGCTCCGTTGTTTGTTGCGGGCGGTGCGGTGCCTGGGGTGGCCGCCAACGGGAAGCGTCATCTGGAACCAACCAACGCCAGCGGGGGTCTGAGGAAGCGACGTAGCTGGAGAGCTTCCCAATTGCCGAGATGCTGGGCCGGATGCTCCGCCCCGGAGCCAATGGCTGCCCAGTCTTCTCGAGGGCCAATGGAACCCGTCGGGCCCTAATTGGGGGCGCGAGGCCGGTCATCCAAGACCTCGCGGACCTTGGCGGCGAGAGAGGCCGGCGTGAACGGCTTCTGGAGGTAGGCCTCTTCTGGACGCGGAAAAGCCGTGACGTTCGAATTGGCGCGATAGGCATAGCCCGACATGTAGAGTATGCGGATTCCCGGCCGCGTTCGACGTGCATGAGCGGCCAGTTCGCGGCCGCCGATCCCCGGCATGACGATGTCGGTGAGGATCAACTGAACCGAGTCATCGATCAGCTCCAGAGCTTCCGGTCCGTTGGCAGCGCTCAGGGCGCGGTATCCAAGGCCCTTGAGAATCTCCACGGCCACCCTCCGGACCTCCGGCTCGTCTTCGACCACCAGAACGGTCTCCTTACCTGCCCCTCGGTTGTTTGCGGCAGGCGCCGCAGTGTGCGCAGGGATGTCGCCATCCACGCTCGGGAGGTACACGCTGAACCTGGCGCCCCGGCCAGGCTCGCTCTCAACGCGGACATGACCGCCGCTCTGCTGGACAATGCCGTACACGGTTGAGAGCCCGAGCCCGGTGCCTTCCCCCGGGTGTTTGGTGGTGAAGAACGGCTCGAAGATGTGAGCGAGGTTGTCGGCGCTGATTCCGGCCCCGGTGTCCGTCACCGTAAGCAGCACATAGGGCCCCGGCGGCAGGGGAAGCTCCGACCCTGTCGTAACGTTGGAGGTGGCGATGGTGAGCTTTCCGCCGGACACCATGGCATCCCGGGCGTTGACGGCCATGTTCAGGAGCACCTGGTTCAATTGGCCGGCATCGGCCCGAACCCGGCGCAGGGACGGGTCAAGGTGCACAATCACCTCGATGTCCTCGGAAATGACGCGTCTGAGCATCTTCTCCGCATCGGCGACCAAGGCATTGAGGTCCAGAATCTGCGGCTGCAGCACCTGTCTGCGGCTGAAGGCCAGAAGTTGGTGAGTGAGCGCAGCGGCCCGGTCGCCGGCCTTGCGAATCTCGATGAGGTTCACGCGGCCGGGGTCCGTCTCATCCATGGTCTCCAGAAGAAGCTCGCTATAGGCATTGATCACGGTGAGCAGATTGTTGAAATCGTGGGCCACGCCCCCGGCCAGTCTGCCGATGCTGTCCGGTTTCTGAGCCTGGCGATACTGCTCCTCGAGCGCGCGCTGGTCGGTCACATCCCTTCCCAGGCTCGCTGTTCCCAAAGATGTGCCGTCAGGATTCCGGAGCAGAGTGTTGTCCCAGGCAATGAGCCGCGGTCGGCCGTCGCGTGTGAGGATTGAGCTTTCGTGATGGCGGGGCAAGGCGGAGACGGAACCCGGCGTGGTGAGCAGGGGTCTCAAGCGTTCGCGATCCTGTTCGGGCACGCACAGGTCGAACCAGTCCTTGCCCAGCAACTCCTCTCTCGACCATCCCGTCACCTGCAACATGTGCTCATTGCAGAAAGTGATCCGGCCGTCGGCATCCCGCATGACGGCGACGAGCTCAACGGTCTCGAGCAACTCCCGGAACCGCCGCTCGGATTCCCGGAAGGCGTCTTCCGCCCGCCTGCGGTCCGTGATCTCGACCGTCGTGCCCCAGATCTGGCGGATAAATTCCTCCTCGACGATCGCGGTATGGTTCTGCAGAAAATACCTGGTGCCGCCGTCGGACTCCCGTTGCTGGTACTCTGTACTTCCTTGCGTCGCTCTTAAGAGGCCCTGCCCGAGCGTTCGCCACTCGACCGACTTCACAAGGTCGCTCAGCGGCTTGCCCGTCACTTCGGAGCCGCGGGAAAAGCCGCGCATGCGCGCGAACGCGTCGTTGCACTCGGAGACGTAGGCAGTCCTGTACATCATCCTGAGCTGCTCTCCGATCGCTAGGTCAGCGGGAATCGGCTCGCGAAACTCGAGGCACCACACCGCTTCCCTGCTCTGCGAAATGAACTCCCGGTAACGTCTCTCGCGCGCGCGCAGGGCCCGCTGCGCCGCGCGCAGCGCACTGATGTCGCGCACAAAGCCGAAGGCGCGCTCCCGGCCATCACAGCACACGTAATTGGCCGTGATTTCGATCGGCAGCACCCCGCCCGCCGGAGTGCGGTGGCGTGTTTCGTACACCAGGGAGCCGCTTGTCCGCAACTGCTGCCAGCGCGCGCTCCATTCCTGCCGCTCGGGCTTTGGGGCAAGGTCGAAGATGTGCATCGCAAGCAGTTCTTCGCGGGAGTACCCCAGCGAGCGGCAGGCCGCCTCGTTCACGTAAACAAAGTGTCCGCTCGGCTCCGCCCAGAAAACGCCATCGGAAGCGTGTTCCAGGGCATGTTGTGTGATCTGGAGTTCGTCTTCCGCGTCGGCCGACGACTTGGTGGACACTACCGCAGTGATCTGCAAAAGCCGCGGGGTGCGTTGGGCCAGCGGCCGCGGCCCGGCTTTCGGAACGGTCTTCAGCACGGCTCCGCTCCTTCTCCCCGCGAACCCAGGAGTGATGTAGCTCCGTGGCTCGCGCTGCTGCTGGCCACCGGGCATGAAGACGTCGCGTACTCACTCGCCGAAGAAGGAGTACTCTGCCGCAACCTTCTCATTGCTCTCCATGCCCCAGCCATGCGCTTCGTCGGGACCCAGCTTCCCTTCACCTCCAACGCCGCCGCAGGGGAATCTGGCCGCGGTCGCTGAAGCCCGGGTGTCACCCACTACCGCCCGCCAGCGTTATCAGGCCGACGGCCGACTCAAAATCATTTTTTCACAACTTTGTCTCAAACAGAAACAAGAAAGGTAGTACTAGTACCAAAAACTTGGGTAGTACCACCACAGAAGTAGGCAGAACGGTAGCAGCCGGGGGTATTCTGGGGCCACGGTCCAAGAGCGATCCTAAAGTCTGGAGGCCAGTTTTTTGCTTCCCTGTTGGGCCCAGACACTACCCGCATTTGCGCTTAGATGATCTGCGGCTGCGTGTCTGTCGCGTCCAGATCGTGGGTCAGCTTGTAGCTGGACTCAGTACCTGTACGTAATAGTCGTCCTACGAGCTTCATAACTCCCAGAGGAACAATCTGGCCGCTTTTTTCATGTCAAAAGAAGTTTCTTGAAACGGAGGCGGTTCAAAGCTTATAAATAAAGATAGGATTGTGAGAGAGATAGAGTAACTACCTCCCGATGTCGAACGACATCGAATCCTGTGGCGGGCGGCGGTTGCTGCCGTCGCCAGGTTCTTCTGCTTTCAGGTTGCCAATCGATTGCGTAGAACCCGACCGGGGGCCAGGGTGCGCTGGAGCCGCCGTCGTCAGCCCCCCAGGTTGGGTGAAGCATCGCCCACATGAGGGGGGAGGACAGAATGGATTCCGAGGGGCTGTGGTACGGAGTTGCGGGAACGCCACTAGCGCCGCCTCGGCCGCGCGGTGTACGGCGGTACTTCATGGATGAACGTGGGCGCCGGCGCACGACCTTCCACCCGCCGGTCGCGGGGACTGGCAACCTGTCCCGACCCGGCCAGAGGCACACGAAATAGCTATGCCAGCCGCATTTGATGACGTGTTTGCTTCGCTGTTGTCGAAGATGCTGTCACGGCTGGTACGGCCGGCCGACCAAGCTGACAAGACCGTGTCGAAAATGCCGGCGCGCAAGGCGATCCGGTCCGTGCGCCTCAACGGTCCCGCGGGCCGGATTCCTTTCCGTCTCGCTTTGGCGGCGGGTGCAGACTCGCCCGTTACAGGTTCGCTGTTGCACGTCGGACTCTGGCCGTACGCACCTCTGACGCCAGCCTTCCGGAGGGGATGGCGGCAGAGCGCCTTCATCGCTCAACGGGTTCAGAAAGTGGCCCAGGTGGGGAGGCCGCTCGAATGGGCAGGCACGATCCAGCCCCCGTCGGTGCCGGTATCGTTCCCCCGCGCTCGCGCGGTTGGCGAAACCCACGTTTTCGGGCAGCCTTCCTTTGTCGGGTCGCGGTGGCGCATTGCCGAACCAGCCACCGCCGAGCCGATGGAATTCCTAACCAAGGGGAGCCGTCTCCCGGCGTGCGAATACCGCACGCGATCCATGCTGTAGGCACGGCTTCTGGGAGCCGTCAGGAGCAGCAGTTTATGAGTGAGCAAGAAGATTATCGTTTGCTTGCCGACGCGGCCGTTTTGCACCTCGAAGGCAAACCGCAGGAAGCTCTGGAGGTGTTGCAGCGCGCGGCGGAGAGCGCGGAGGAGTTTACGGATCTGTATGCGGCGATGGGCCTCATCCATTTCGAGCTCAAGCACTACGAAGCAGCGCTGGAGTGCTACTCGAAGCTGCTCGATTTCGAGCCGCAGCAGAAATCTGCCTTGTTCAATGAGGCGGTGTGCCTGGAGCGTCTTGGCCGCTGGGGAGAATCGCGGGAGACTTACGAATCCGTGCTGGCGACCGACCCCGACCGTGCCGAGGCACACCTGGGGCTCGGTTCCTGCCTGCTGCACCTGGGGCGATATGCAAACGCGCTGGCCACGTTCGAGAGTTGCCTGGCGCTTTCGCCGGGAAACAAGGCCGCACTGCTGGGAAGAGCGGTCGCGCTCCAGTTCGGGGGCCAGTTGGAGGAAGCCGAGGACGCCTATGGCGACGTGCTCGCAGCCAACCCGGATTGCGAAGAGGCACTGTCGAACCTGATCGCGATTGGAGTTCAGCGCAAAGACGTCCCGACGGTCCGCGAGAACGCCGAGCGCCTGCTCAGAATCCGGCCGCGCTCCAGCACGGCTCTGGCCGGGCTGGCGGCGGTCGCCTTTGCCAACGCCGAGTTCGAGGAGGCGGCCCTGTTTCTGCGCGATCTGCTGGAGATTGCGCCCGATGATGTCGAAGCCCGCTTCAACTTGGGCGTGGCCTACCAGAAGCTGGGCCGCCTGGCGGAGGCGGTGGAGGCCTATGCGCAAGCAGGGCAACAGGATCCCAACTCAGCCCAGATCCAGTTCAACCTCGGTCTTGCCTGTCAGCAGAAGGGCGAATTCGAGCGTGCTGAGGCTGCATACGAACGGGCTCTCAATCTGTCTCAGGAACTCGACGCCGCGCGCTGGAATCTGGCGCTGGTGCTCGAGTATCTGGAAAGGCCGGACGAAGCCCAGCCGCTCTACCTGGAACTGCTCGAGCGCGATCCCGCCTGGGTGGAGGCGTCCTTCCGCCTGGGCTACCTGCGGATCCAGCGCGGTGACTATCGGGGCGCGGTCGATGCGTTCGGGGCTTGCCTGAAGTTGCGCCCTGCCTGGGTGCAGGCGAGGTTGAATCTGGCATTCGCGTACTTCAAACTGGAGGAACTGGAGGCGGCCCGGAGGGAGTTCGAGACCGTACTCGAGAGCGACCCGGAATCGATCGAGGCGCTGCGGGGCATTGCGGAGATCTCCGTGGTGAAGACCGACTATACCCTTGCGCTGGACGCTTGCCGCCGCCTGATTGCGCTCCAGCGCGCACCGGAGTACCTGTACAACGCCGGCCTCTTGTTCCAACGGGAGGGCCTGTTGGAAGAGGCCTGCCGGTTCTACGAGCAAGCGCTCGCGGAAAAGCCGGAATTCCCCGAAGCGTGCCTGAATCTGGGACACGCCCTGAGCGCCTTGGGGAGAGATAAGGAAGCCCTCCAGTACTGGCGCAGCGCGCTCGAACTGAGACCCGAGCTGGCAGCCGGGTACTTCAGCGGAACCGCAGCCTGAGTCCTCAGCGGCAGTGTGCGGGAGCAAGCCGTCGGTCGGCGGTGGACCGTGCTCCTGGTCCCGGACTGACGCCTGGACCTTCGGGGACGAGCGTCGCGAGCAAGCCGGCTGCGATACCCTGAAACTGGTGCTCGGCGGCATACAAGTCGAAAACCTGGTCAAGGAGTTCCGCACCTTCGAGCGGCGGGAAGGACTGTGGGGCGCGCTCCAGAACCTGGTCGTGCGCGAGTACAAGACCGTGCGCGCGGTGGACGGCATCGCTTTCGAAATCCGCCCCGGCGAGATGGTCGGCTACATCGGGCCGAACGGCGCGGGCAAATCCACCACCATCAAGATGCTCACCGGCATCCTGGTTCCGACCGCCGGCTCGGTGCGCGCCAACGGATTCGTCCCGCTCACCGAGCGCGCGCGCTACACCCGCACCATTGGGGCCGTCTTCGGCCAGCGCACGCAGTTGTGGTGGGACATCGCCGTGGTCGAGTCCTTCCGCCTGCTCAAGAAGATTTACGGCGTCAGCGATGCCGACTACGCCGCGCGCATGAAGCAGTTCGATGAGGTTCTCGAGATCGGCCGCTACCTGCACACACCCGTCCGCAAGCTCAGCCTCGGCGAGCGCATGCGCTGCGACATGGCCGCCGCGCTGCTGCACAACCCGCCGCTGCTGTTCCTCGACGAGCCCACCATCGGCCTCGATATCGTCGCCAAGGAGAGCATCCGCGCCTTCCTCAAGCACGTCAACCGCGACTTCGGCACCACCGTCCTGCTCACCACGCACGATCTCTCCGACATCGAAGAGCTGTGCCCGCGCCTGATGATCATCGACAAGGGGCGGCTGCTGTTCGACGGCGGCCTGGCGGGCCTCAAACGCCAGCTCTGGCGCGAAGCCACCATCAAGTTCGATCTCAAGGACCGCGAGCAGGCCGAGCGCTTCGAGCGCATCGAGATTCCCGGCGTGCGGAGCGAGAAACTCGATGGCATGACCTACCGCCTCTCGTTCGAGCACGCCCAGCACTCCACCGCCGAGATCATCCGCCAGGTGGTCACCGCCGCTACCGTCCTGGACATCGTGATTGAAGAGCAATCCATCGAAGAGGTCGTCCGCACCATTTACACGGGCGGCCTGGTACCGGAGCCGAGTGTCCTCGGTAGCCCTCGAGTTCTCGCGCATCGGCTTCCTCAACATGCTGGCGTTCCGGCTGCGCTACTACACCGGCATCATTAATTACCTCATCAACGTGGCCGTCTACTACTTCATCTGGCGGGCCATCTTCCGCGTGGATCCGCACTTCGCCGGCTTCACTTTCCCGCAGATGATCACCTACGTCGCCGTGGGCTGGATCATCCGCTCGATGTACTTCAACAACCTCGACGCGGAGATGGCGGAGGACATCCTGGACGGCCGCATCACCATGACGCTGCTGAAGCCGGTCGGCCTGCAAACCAGCTACGTGGCGCGCTCGGCCGGGGAATCTGCGTTCCGGCTGCTGCTGCTCACCGTGCCCACCGCGGTGGTGGTGAGCCTGATCTTCCCGCTGCTGCCGCCCGCGGACCTGGCGCACTTCGCCGTGTTCCTGGTGTCGCTAGCGGCGAGCGTACTGCTGGTGGCGGCAATGAACTTCATCGTCGGCACCTGCGCCATCCGGCTGGTCTCGATCCTGGGCCTGCTGCGCGCGAAGTTCTGGGTTCAGGACCTGCTCTCGGGCGTGCTGGTGCCGCTGACGCTGCTGCCGGCGCCGCTGCGCGTGGTCTCGCACTGGCTGCCCTTCGAGCACATCGGCTTCACGCCGCTCATGATCTACCTCGGCAAGATGACGTGGCCGCAGATCGCCGGCGCGCTCGCCATCGAGACGTTCTGGGTGGTCTTCCTGCTCTGGTTCGGCCGGCGGTTCTGGGCCGTGATGAGCCGCAAGATCACGGTGCACGGAGGCTAGATGAGATGCGCCCAGTGGGGCAGGCGTCCACGCCTGCGCGGGACGTCCACGTCCCGCCCCAGCCGGACCTGGAGGTCCGGCGCAGTCCTGCAGGACTGCCCCACTACGGAAGGCTGAATGCGCTACCTGTCCCTGTTCGGCCAGTACTTCGTGCAATACGCCAAGGTGCGCCTGGGCTACCGCTTCGACTTTCTCATCTCCGTGCTGTCGATGATGCTCGCCACCGCGTACAGCGTGGCCGTGGTCTTCCTGATCTTCGGCCGCATGCCGCGCATCGCCGGCTGGAGCTTCCTGGAGATCCTGTTCCTCTACGGCTTTTCGCTGCTGCCGATGTCGCTGTTCAACATGCTCAGCATCAACCTCTACTTCTTCAGCGACGCCTACATCGTGCAGGGCAAGTTCGACCAGGTGCTGCTGCGCCCGGTTAGCTCGCTGTTCCAGGTGCTCTTCGGCCAGTTCCGCCTGGAGGCCATCGGCGACACGGTGCTGGGACTGGTGATTGTGACGAGCTGCGCGCACCGCCTGGGACTGCACCTGGGCGCGGCCGGCTGGCTCTTCATCGTTTATGCCTCCCTGTGCGGCTGCGCCCTTTACACCGCGATTTTCCTGATGCTGACCTCGGTGTCCTTCTGGGCGGAAGACCGCGTCGGCGTGACGCCGCCCGTCTACAACATGCTGGCCTTCGGCCGCTACCCCCTCGACATCTACGGCCAGTTCATCCGCTTCCTGCTGAGTTGGATCGTGCCGTTCGGGTTCGCCAGCTTCTACCCCACGGCGCACATCCTGCACAAAGAGGTCTACCACATCTACACGTGGATTCTGCCCGTCGTGACCGCGGTTTTTCTCACCGCGGCAATCGCCATCTGGAACCGCGGCGTGCGGAATTACACTTCAACGGGGACGTAGCGGGAGCCAGCGGACCTTGATTTCTTTCTCAAGCTGGCGGAACTCCGGGTCTCCTGTAAGGACCTCTGCGCCTTCCCTCTTGGCGAGAGCCGCGGCGAAGCAATCGGCATAGGCGAGACGGTATTTCGCTTTGAAACCGGCCGCCAGACGAGCCAGTTCCCAGTCGATTCCCTCGACTCGCACGCCCACCTTCCGAAGCTCCGCAACCGTCTCGTCGGCGCGGCGGTCCGACGTCTTCCGGGCGAATTGGTACCAGACCTCGCCCAGGTTGACGGCGCTGATGAGGACCGGGCGCCCGGAGCCCTGCGACTCGGCCAGGACCGCCTCCACCTGCTCCGCCGCCGGCTCCTCCTGGAAGAACGCCATAACGGCCCAGCTATCGAGAACGCAAGCCCGCATCTTCCTTCTCGCGATCGCGCGCACGATCGGCCATCAAGTCTTCGAGCGCCCGTGTGCCTTTGAGAATGCCGCGCAGCCGGCGGATCGTCCCGCGGTTGACCGGCTCGAGCACGATGCGGCCGTCCCGGTCCGTCACTTCAACCTTCGTGCCCTTCTTGATGTCGTACTTTCGCCTGAGCGCAGAAGGAATTACCACCTGCCCCTTGGAGGACACTACGGTCTCCATGTGTCTTACCTCAAATCTATTGTACTACATTCCCTCCGTGGTCTTACTTCAGGTCCGCCCTCTTCCACAGCTCGTCCACCCGCTTCACCACCTCGGGCGACATGCGGATCACGTCCGGCCAGGGGCGCGTGAAGCCTTCGCCGGGCCACTTCTTTGTCGCGTCTACGCCCATCTTCGAGCCGTAGTTCGGCAGGCGGCTGGCGTGGTCGAGCGAGTCGATCGGCCCCATTGAGAACTCGATGTCGCGCTGGGGGTCGATGTTGTTCAGCGCCCGCCACGCCACCTCGAGCGCGTCCTGCACGTTCACGTCCTCGTCCACCACCACGATGCACTTCGAAAACATCGCCTGCCCCATGCCCCAGATCGCGTGCATCACCTTGCGCGCGTGGCCGGCGTACGACTTGCGGATCGCCACCAGCATCAGGTTGTGGAAGATTCCCTCGGCGGGCATCGAGATGTCGCGCACCTCCGGCAGTTGCAGCCGCATCAACGGCAGGAAGATCCGCTCGATCGCTTTGCCCATGAAATAATCCTCCATGGGCGGCGGCCCGACGATGGTCGCGGCATAAATCGGCGACCGCCGCTCGGTGACGCAGGTGACGTGAAAGACCGGGTAGTCGTCGTCGAGCGAGTAGTAGCCCGTGTGATCGCCGAACGGCCCTTCGCGCCGCAGTTCGCCCAGCTCGACGTAGCCCTCGAGCACGATCTCCGCCTGCGCCGGCACTTCCAGGTCGCAGGTCTCGCACTTCACCATCTCGACCGGCGCCCCGCGCAGGAAGCCCGCGAACAGCATCTCGTCGATGTCCGGCGGCAGCGGCAGCACGGCCGAAAAGATCGTCGCCGGGTCGCCGCCCAGCGCCACCGCCACGTCCATCCGTTTCGCCCCGCCCTGCGCCGCCATGCGCCGGTAGTGCTCCGCGCCCTGCTTGTGCGTCTGCCAGTGCATGCCGGTGGTGCGCTCGTCGAAAACCTGCATGCGGTACATGCCGCAGTTGCGTTTGCCGGAGTCGGGGTTCTTCGAGAAGACCAGCGGCAGTGTGATGAACCGCCCAGCGTCCTGCGGCCAGCAGTGCAGGATCGGGTAGTCGGCCAACGAGAAGCCGTCCCGCCGGATTACCTCCTTCACCGGCCCGCCCGAAACAGTCTTCGGGAAGAACGAGCCGATCTCGGCCAGCTTCGGCAGCATCTTGAGCGTGCCGATCAATCCCTCCGGCTTCTGTATCGCCAGGAACTCCGCGATGCGCTCGGCCACCTCTTCGACCGACGCCACATCGAGCGCCAGTTCCATCCGCCGCATCGATGCGAAGGCGTTAATCAGCACCGGAATCTTCGAGCCGGTGGGCTTCTCGAACAGCAGCGCCGGCCCGCCACGCTTTACCGAGCGGTCGGCGAACTCCGTGATCTCGAGCACGGGATCGACTTCGAAGGGAATCCGCTCCAGCTCCCCGTGTTTCTCGAGCGCCTGGATGAACTCGCGAAGGTCTGTGTAGGGCATGAGAGTCGGCCGTCAGCCATCGGCCATCAGCCATCGGCTATGGGCCGCCTTGCTGACGGCTGATGGCTGACGGCTGAAAGCTGTGTGGCCTTTCTATTATCATTGATTCCAATGACCAATCGAACTGCCTTTGTAACCGGCGCGAGCCGCGGAATCGGAAGGACCGTGGCGCTGCGGCTGGCCGCGGCGGGCGCCCGCATCGTCGTCGCCTCCAATGAGCGCGAGAACAACGACCTCGTCGTTGCCGAAATCGCCGCCGCCGGCGGCCACGCCTTCCCCGTCTATCTGGACCTCACCTCGCAGGACTCCATCAAAGAAGCCGTCGCCGCCGCGCTCAAAGAGGCCGGCCGCATCGACATCCTGGTGAACAACGCCGGCGTCACCAAGGACGGCTTCGCCCTGCGCATGAAGAAAGAGGACTGGGATTTCGTCCTCAACATCAACCTCACCGGCGCGTTCCTGATCACGCAGCAGGTGCTGCCCGGCATGATCAAGGAGCGCTGGGGCCGCATCATCAACATGGCCTCGGTCGTGGGCCTCTCGGGCAACCCCAGCCAGGCGAACTACGTCTCGTCGAAGGCTGGGCTCATCGGTCTGACCAAGGGACTGGCGCAGGAAGTCGGCAGCCGCAACATCACCGTGAACGCCGTCGCGCCCGGTTTCATCGAGACCGACATGACCGCCAAGCTGCCCCAGGAGGTCAAGGACCGCATGTTGGCGTCGATCCCGCTCAAGCGCGGAGGCAAGCCCGAAGACGTCGCCGCGGCCGTCGCCTTCCTGGCCAGCGAAGAAGCCGGCTACATCACCGGCCACATTCTGAGCGTCAACGGCGGGATGTATATGTAGGAGCCGGCTTCCGCAGCAGATACGCCGGAGTGCAGCTCCAGGCGTGGCAATAGCTGTTGAGGAGAACGTTCCCGTAGGGCGACAGCGCCGGGTTCGCGGGATCGTACACCTCCCAGAATGTGTCCGCGCCCGCCTCCACCATGCCGCCCCAGTAAGACTCGATCAGCTCGAGCGCCTCCCGCTTCATGCCGCACTGGAGCATCGCTTCGACCACGTAATGGTAGAGATACGGCGCGCCGGGCCGGACGGCGTCCGGCATTTTCGAGAGGGCGCCGAACGCAGCCGCTCCCTCCGCGGCCGTGGCGATGCCGGCCAGCGTCATCCACGCTTGTGTCGCCCAGGACACCTGCCTCTTCGGCCCGCTGACGAAGACGCACCGCGCCGCATCGTAGAAAGCCGCCCGCGCCGCCGCGGCCATGCGCCCGGCGAGCCGGGAGTATTGCGTCGCGGTTGAGTCATCGCCGGCCCTGGCTGCGAGCTCTGCCGCCTGGCGCAGGCAGTAGACGAAGATCCCCTGCATGGCGGCGGTCCGGTCGAGCGAGTCGCTCCAGTCCACAAACACCCAGGAGTGCGGAGGCGCGGCGAACAGCCCGCCGGGGTCCACATAGTCGCTGAGGATCTCCATCTGGCGCTTGGCGGCGGGCCACAACTCCCGCGCCGTCTGCCAGTCGTTCGACGCACGCGCGTAGTCGAGCACCGCCGCCGGATAGAGCCCGGCGTAGTCGACGATGTACTCGTGGCCCCGTAGCGGCCGCGGCTCCTCGAAGACGCACGCCGACATCAGCCCGTCCTCCCGCGCGAGGCCTGCGAACAGGTAGAGGCAGCGTTTCACGAGGTCGTAGTTGCGGAACGTGGCGTAGTTCGTGAGCGCCTGCAGCCGCAGATCGCCGATCCACAAACGCCGGTCGCGTTTGGGCCCGTCCTCGAACACCGTCTGCATGCAGTCGCGCAGCGTCGCAATACTCACTGCATCGATACGCCGCAGCGACTCCGGCACGCTCGCCCCGAGTGGCGGCGGATCCGCGCCGGCGGAGGTCAGCGCCACCGCTCTCACGTCGTCGAACCGCACTTTGAAGTTCGGCGACGTGTCGATCACTTCCAGCTTGAGATATCGAAACGCGTACCGGCGCGGCATACGGATCGTACTGGGCAGCACGTCTACGTTGATCACTTCGTCCTGCAGCCACGCCCGGCTCAGCGCGCCATGAAACGGATCGAACGGCTCCGCAACCTCGCCCGGCACTTCGCCCAAGGTGAGTTTGATCCTGGCCGGAGCGTCCACACCCCTGCCGTCGCCGGAGATGGATAGGGAAACGTGGCCGGTCATATGGCCGCCGAAATCCAGGATGGCCGCATCGCCGCGGCCCATCAAGCGTTCTTGCAACGCGCCGGGCGGCGCCGCGCCCTCCATCCGCCATCGCAGGAACCTGGTCCTGTCCTCCACGGCTCTCACCAGCGCCACGGGAGTTCGCTCCGTCTCCCGCAGGCGCGGCTTCAGACTCTCCGCCACCTCCACCCATCGGCTCCGCTCCAAGCCCTCTCCTTGTGGCTTGGCCAAAAGTGGGGAAGACGCCGCTGCCAAGAGAAATCGCCGCCGATTCACGTGCTCCAGCATACCGCGCTGTATGATGCCTGTATGGCTGCCGGCTCCCCATTTCGAATTGGCCTGGTGCAGATGGCCTGCGCGCAGGACCCCAACGAGAACCTCGCCAAAGCGCAGTGGCGCGTCCGCGAGGCGGCGGCCCGCGGCGCCCAAATCGTCTGTCTCCAAGAGCTGTTCCGCAGCCAGTACTTTTGCCGCGAGGAGGATGCTCGGCTGTTCGCACTCGCCGAGCCGGTTCCCGGCCCCACCACCGAATGCCTGGGCGCGCTGGCGCTGGAGCTCGAGATCGTGATCGTGGCGTCGGTGTTCGAGCGCCGTGCCCCGGGCCTCTATCACAACACCGCCGCGGTGATCGGCGCCGACGGGAAGGTGGCCGGCCTCTACCGCAAGATGCACATCCCCGACGACCCGCTCTACTACGAGAAGTTTTACTTCACACCCGGCGATCTGGGGTTTCCCTGCTTCGATACGCCCTTCGGCCGCATCTCGACCCTGGTGTGCTGGGACCAGTGGTACCCCGAGGCGGCGCGCGTCGCCAGCCTGCGCGGCGCGGTCGTCCTCTTCTATCCCACCGCCATCGGCTGGCATCCCGCCGAGAAGCAGCAGCACGGCGCGGCCCAACTGGACGCCTGGCGGACCATCCAGCGCGCCCACGCCATCGCCAACGGCGTCTACGTAGCGGCGGTCAACCGTGTCGGTACCGAAGGCCCCCTGGAACACGGCATCGAATTCTGGGGATCTTCGTTCGTTGCGGACCCGTTCGGACAGGTGATCGCGCAGGCGCCCACGGATGAGGAAGCCATCCTCGTTGCCGAGTGCGATCCGCGCCGCGTCGAAGAGGTGCGCCGCAATTGGCCGTTCCTGCGCGACCGCCGCGTCGATGCCTACGCCCCCATTCTGGAGCGCTGGCTCGAGTAGCTTCGCATCAGCCGCCGTGGGCCTTGGCCTGTTCGGTGGCCACCTCCTTCAGCCGCCCGGACTTCACGTCGTAAACAAAGCCCCGAATCGGGACCTGCTTGGGAAGCCAGGGATGCGCGCGCAGCTTCATCATCTGCTCGCGCACGTTCTGATCGAGATTCGTGAAGGAGTGGAACGGCGCCGGCACTACCCCTATGGCGCCGGTCTCCCGCTTCAGCCGCTCGATAAGGTCGTGGTCCTTGAACGTCAGCATCCCGCAATCGGTGTGGTTGATGACCATGAACTCCTGCGTCCCCAGAAGATGGTGCGAGATAATCAGCGACCGTATGGCGTCTTCGGTGGCGATTCCGCCCGCATTGCGGATCACGTGGGCGTCGCCCGCCTTCAGACCCAGGATCTGCGCCACGTCCAGTCTGGCGTCCATGCACGCCAGCACGGCCAGCTTCTTCGCCGGCGGCATGGCGAGTCCACCCCTGTTGAATTGCGCCGCATAGCTCTGGTTGGCGTGCAGCGCGTCGTCAATAATGCTCATAACTTGCCCCTCCTTGATTCCAATTCTACGCCCGGTCGCCTTAGCACGGAACTTTTCGGACGTCCGCCGCGTAATCTATCTAGCGGTATCTTCGACCCCAAAAAGGAGCCACAAAAGCGATGAGGAAATTCTGTTGTCTCACGGCGGGCATGCTCGTCCTGGCGCTGATGCCCCTGGCGGCCCAGCAGCCCAAACCCGAGGAGAAGCCGGCCCCCCGGACGCTCAAGATCAAGCTGAAATACACCGGGGCTGGGACGGTGGACGCCAAGCACCCGATCATCGTCTTCCTGTTCGATTCGCCGGACTTCATGCAGGGCGGCACGATGCCGTTCGCGACGCAGAGCGCGACGGCCAAAGACGCGACCGTGACGTTCCCGGATCTGACCACCTCGCCGGTTTACGCGGCCTCGGTGTTCGATCCGACGGGTGGGTACGACGGACAGTCCGGTCCGCCGCCCTCGGGATCCTCGATGGGGCTGTACAGCAAGACGCCGGGGACGCCGGAGCCTATCAAGATCGATCCGGGCAAGACGGCGGAGGTCGAGCTGGCGTTCGACGACACCGCCAAGATGCCGTAGGCTTGACAGGCCGGAGGCCTGTCCTACTTGCCGAGCGCCGCGCTCTCGGCCCTGGTCCAGGCGCAGATCGCGCTCGTGTCGGCGGCGGACAGCTTCGTGGCGGGGTGCATTGGCCTGTAATACCACAGCGGCATCTCGCCCCGTTCCACCTGCTCGCAGATCTCCTGGAGCTTGTGCGCCGCCCGTTTCGGGTTGTATTGCGCCCAATCGGAGAAGTTCACCTCGCGGCGCGCCTCTTTGACGTCATTCGATAGCAGCCACGCGACGGGCGCGACTTTGCTGTACCACGGCCACACCGTCCGGTTGGAATGGCAGTCGTAGCAGGAGCGCTCCAATATGCGCGCCACCGCGGGCGTGAGCGCGTGAGCGCGCGTTTCAACCGAGTTGGCCGGGTTCACCGGCGGATTTGTGGTGGGGAACACGCTCTGGGGAACCAACTGGATAAGCACCGCCAGCGCTGCCAGCGCGATCAGAATCTTCTTGAACACGTCTCCTCCTACGCTGCATCGAGCAGCACTTTGAGAACGCCGCCAACTGACGCCCGCTCGAAGGCGCGCGCCGCGTCGGCCAGTGGAAACCGGTCCGAAATCATCTCCTCGACGCGCAGCCGATCGCCCGCCAGCAGCGCCAACGCCGGCTCGAAGCGTCCGCAGCGCGAACCCACCAGCGTGATCTCGTTGACGATGGCCGGTGCGGTATCGAGCGGCACCTCGCCATGCACCGTAGACTTCATTATGACCGTCCCGCGCGGCCTGGTCATTCGAATGGCCGCGGCGAGCCCCTCCACCGCGCCCGTCGCCTCCACCACCCACTCGTACCGGGACGCGGGCAGGCTGCCGTTGTCGAAGGTCACCGCGCCACACGCGCCGGCGATCGCGAGCTTCGCGGCGTGCCTCCCGTAGACATGCACCCGAGCCCCGTGCGCCAGCAGAACCTGCGCCGCCAGCAGTCCCAGCTTGCCGTCGCCGAGCACGGCCACTTCCCCGCCCCACGGAATCACCACCTGGTCCAGGATCTCGCACGCGGCCGCCACCGGCTCGGTGAAGGTGGCCCGCTCGGTCGAGATGTGATCCGGAACGGCGTGCAGATTCCGTTCCGGCAGGGTGAAGTACTCGCTGAAAGCGCCCGGATGCCCGGCGATGCCGAGCACGGCGCGGTGCGGGCAGTGCCGTCCCAAGCCCGCGCGGCACCACTCGCAAGCGCCGCACGCCAGGTTGATCTCGCCCACCACGCGCCGCCCGATGAGCGCGGCTTCGTCCGCCTCTACGACAACGCCCACGAACTCGTGGCCGGGCGTGCCGCTGAAGCCGTAGTAACCGCGCTGGAGCTCGAGATCGGTGTTGCAGATACCCGCCGCCAGCAGCCGGATCAGCGCGAATCCCGGCGGCCGCGCGGGGATCGGCGCCTCGCGCACGTCCACGCGCCCGCCTTCGAGTTGGACCGCCAGCATGAGGCCAGCCACTCGGTCCCAGTATAATCAAGAGTTCATGGCCGCCGAACTTATTTGCTTTTCGCCGCAGTGCCGCGCGCGCTTCGCCATCAGGGACGTCCTCTATAACTGCCCGCGCTGCGGAGGCCTGCTCGAAGCCTCTTATCCCGATTGGACCTACGACCCCGCCGCGCTGAAGAGGCTCTGGCGCGAGCGGCGGATGAGCAACCTGCCGCTCGACGCGAGCGGCGTCTGGCGCTACCGCGAGATCATCCCGTTTCTGGCGGCCTCCGATCGCGTAGTCTCGTTGAGGGAAGGCAACACGCCGCTCCTCGATGCGCCGCGCGCGGCATCCTACGCCGGCCTCGACCGCCTCACTTTCAAGCACCAGGGCTTCAACCCCACCGGCTCCTTCAAGGACAACGGCATGACCTGCGGCACGGCGCAGGCGCTGCGGCTGGGCATGAAGCGCGTGGCCTGCGTCTCTACCGGCAATACTTCGGCGTCCATGGCCGCCTACGCCAGCGCGGCCGGCCTCGATCCCATCATCTTTATCCCGCACGGAAACATCTCGTACGGCAAGCTGGCGCAGGCGCTCGATTACGGCGCACGGACGCTCCAGGTGGAGGCCAACTTCGACCAGATCCTGGCGCTGGTGCGCGCGCTCGCCGACCGGCTCGGCATCTACCTGCTGAACTCGATCAACCCGTTCCGCATCGAGGGCCAGAAGACGATCATCGTCGAGATGATGGACCAGCGCGATTGGCGCACGCCGGATTGGATCGTGCTTCCGGGCGGCAATCTCGGCAACACCTCCGCGTTCGGTAAGGCGCTGCGCGAGATGCGCGCGCTGGGCCTCATCGATCGCACGCCGCGGCTGGCGGTGGTCCAGGCCGAGGGCTCCGCGCCCTTCTACGATCTGGCGCACGCGCCCGAGGGCGCCTCGCTACGCGCCGTCGAGAATCCCGAAACGCTGGCCACGGCCATCCGCATCGGCGACCCGGTTTCCTGGCCCAAGGCTCTCTATGAAGTGCGCTCGTCGAATGGCGTGGTCGAGAAGGTGAGCGAGCAGGAGATCGCCGACGCCAAGGCGCAAGTCGGTCTCTGCGGCATCGGATCGGAGCCGGCTTCGGCGGCGACGCTCGCTGGCATCCGCAAGCTGCGCGCCGCCGGCGTCATGCGCGCCGATGAAGACGTGGTCGCCGTGCTGACCGGCAACCTCCTCAAGGACCCCGACTACATCTACCGCTACCACACCGGCCAGCTCACGACGCCCAGCGGCGCGAAAATCCTGCCCACTTTCGCCAACCAGCCCACGGTCGTCCCCAACGATCCCGACCGCATCGCCGAGCTGCTGGGGTGACGGGACGAGCTTGTCCCCTCCGAACCCCTGAGAGGACTGTCTCAGCACCCTCTAAAGCGTGCGCTACAGGACCGCCCGACCGCACCACGACTTGCCGTCAAGCCGCCGGCAGCCCTTTGCCGCCCACGGGGACCAGGCGCACGCTCTCGAAACCCGCGATCAGCGGTCTCGCCTTGGCGAGCAACGCCATGACACTGTCCATCTTCAGCAACGCGTCGTGATCCGCCTCGCTGCTCCAGATCTCCGTAACCCAGACGGCGTCCGGCTCCGCTGGCACGACGTTGACGACATACATCAGGCAGCCCGCGAGCGGCGTCAGCAGCCGCGCGGCTTCCAGCAGGATCCCGACCGTCGCGTCGTGCTGGCCGGTTTTGGCCAGCACCTTCCCGTACATCCCGAACATAGCCCCTCCCAGAAACCGCGGTCCGTCAGAAGCCTTCCCACACGAACGCCGGGAAGCGCCGCAGGGTCTCGAAGCCCACTCTCTCGTATAGTCCGACGGCGTGCTCATTGCCGGTGGTGACGGTCAGGCTGGCCTTCGCGGCGCCGCCTTCGGCCAGCGAAGCAAGCGACCGCCGCAGCAGTTCGTAACCCACGCCCTGGCCGCGCACGGCCGGCGAGGTGCAGATCTGCGTGACGTGGCCCACTCCCCGCGCCACCATGCTGGTGAGCGAAATGCCCTGCACCCGCCCGCTCGAGCGGTCCAGCGCCACCCAGGACGCCGGCTGGAAGAAGGCGCCGCAACCGGGGTACTGCACGATGTTGAACAGGAAGCGGCGCGCGCCTTCGGCGGAGCGGTACTGGTCGTTGATCTCGCTGTCGATGTGCCCGCGATAGGACACCGCGATCACCTGGGCGGCGTCGTCCTGCCGGCGCTCGGTCCAGTGGTCGAAGACCACGCGGTCGGTCCGGCGTTCGGGCAGCTCTTGAACACGGCTCAGGTCGTACATCATGAAGTTCCGCTCGTGGGTGCGCGCGTGGTGGGCGGCGGGCAGCACGCGGCGATGGGCGAACCGCGCCATCATCAATTGCGATTCGATCCGCCGCACTCCGCCGGTGTTCATAAGCTGATCGACCACCGCCCCGAGCAGCCGGTGCTCGAGTTCGGGCGTGCGAAATTCCTCTCGAACGAAAAGGTCGCCGACCAGCCCCTTGTGCTCCTCGCACACGTAGTACGCGTAGCCGACCGCCTCATCGCCCACCAGCAAAGCGAACCCGTTGAGCGCGTGGACCTCGACGAAGCGGCGCACCAGTTCGGCCGAAGCGCTGAAGTCCCAGTCGAGCTGCTCCCGCCAGGCGACGATTTCCTCGGCCAGCATCGCCGCCAGTTCGAGCGGCCGAACCTGCCAGAGATCTGCCAGGGCCGGAACCCGAGCCTCGGACGCGGCGGCCATAGACCGCATTATACAGGCAAGCGGCCGGCGCTCCAGCCGGATTTCGACGCCGAGCCGCGGGCGAGAGAGGCGGCAACGATTGGTCGCGCCGTCGGGAATTTGGCAGTGCGGCTGGTGCCAGAACCTGCCTTTTCAGCAGCTTACGATGCCCTCGGGAGTGGCGACTCGAATGCCGACAAGGAAGGCATGAGCACCGGTTCCATAAACAACCTTTCCAGCTTGCAGTCGATTCTCGCCAACGCCGTTCAGGGCGCCGGTCTGACGACCAAGACAAACAATAGCGGTCTGAGCGGGATCGTCGCGTCGCTCTCACAGGGGTCGGACAGCGGTGCGCTGTCGCCCTTCGCCCAGTTGATGAGCACGCTCCAGCAGCTTCAACAATCGAACCCGTCCCAGTACGCGCAGGTTACCAAGCAGATCGCCACGAATCTGACGACCGCCGCCCAAACCGCCCAGTCGCAGGGGAATACGACCGAGGCGACTCAATTGAACCAGCTTGCGACGGACTTCAACACCGCCTCGACCAGCGGCCAGCTCCCCAACGTCCAGGATCTGGCGCAGGCCATGGGTGGTGGGCAGAGCGGCGTCGGTGGCCACCACCATCATCATCACGCCCCGGCCGCCTCGTCCGATTCCAGTAGCGATTCCAGCACCAGCAGCAGTTCGAGCACCACTTCGAGCACCAGTTCCTCGCAGATGCTGACTCAGCTCCTGGCTGCGTTAGAAGGGAACACGACCCAGAGCGACGCCCTGAATCCGATGAGCATCATTATGAGCACGCTCTCTAGCGCCGGGATTACCACATCGAGCAGCTGATACACCGCAGCGCAGGAGGTTTCCGGGTCGCTTGATCGCAATCGTGGTACCCTTGCTTCGGACGAAAACCATGAACAAGCTGACTCTTCTGCTAGCCGCAGCCGTACTCTTTAGCCCTGCCTGCAAGCAGGCGCCACAGCCTCCCAGGACAGTCTTGGCGGGCCAGGTCACGGGAGTCCTGTACTACCCAAATGGCGCGCGATTTGCCGAAGGCGCCTCCGTGTTTGCCGGCGATGTGATTGACGAGGGGCAGAACAGCGTCAGGATCAAGAGCGATTTGAGGTATAAGACCAATAGCCAAGGTGAGTTTACTGTCGAGAATGTCACGGCAGGGCGACATGCCCTGTGCGTATTCATTCCCCCCAAACCGGACCACCAGACCGGTACCGCCATCGACCCCAGCAGCATCACCGTTGGCATTGTCGTCAACAAGAACAACCCGGCATACTTCACGATGCCCGCGGCTGCGGGAATCGACCTCGGCAGTGTCGAGGTCACATCTGTACTGAGCCCGAGTCCATAGCACAAACATCCGACGTGGCGGCCTCCGCTTGCTTACGCACGCGGTTCCGTGCTGTTGGCGCTGGACCACCGAGCCTCTTGAGAGAGCGGAGAGTCCGATGCTTGAAGGGAACGCGTTTCGAATCGCACTCGCCAACATCCGGTTCCCGGCGACTCCCGAGGAGTCGGTCACGTTGGCCGAACAAGCCATCGCTCAAGCGTCCATCGGCCGCGCCGGGCTCATCTGCTTTCCGGAATGCTTCACTCCCGGCTACCGGGGAATGGGGAAGCCGGTGCCGCCCCCCGACCCTGCGTTCCTCGAACGCGCCTGGTCCGCCATTGCGGTGGCCGCCGCGAGGGCCACCGTCGCGGTTGTTCTCGGCACCGAACGCTTCGTCGATGGCGCCCTGTTAGCCACCGCGCTGGTCATCAATCGAGACGGAACGATCGCCGGTTTCCAGGACAAGGTCCAGCTCGACCCTTCCGAGGAGGGCATTTATACGCCCGGTTCCGGGAGGCGGGTCTTCCAAACCGGTCCGCTGACGTTTGGCGTCGCGATTTGCCATGAGGGCTGGCGCTATCCGGAGACGGTCCGCTGGGCCGTCCGGCACGGCGCACACATCGTGTTCCACCCTCATTTTCACGAAGCCGAGCCCGGCGGTTACCTGCCCTCGAGTTTCGCCGATCCCGCGAATACATTCCATGAAAAGGCAGCCCTGTGCCGCGCCGCCGAGAATACTTGCTATTTCGCAACCGTGAATTTTGCAAGCGCCGGGTCGCCGACCACTTCGGCGGTGGTGCGACCCGACGGGACGCTGCTCAGCTACCAGCCATGCGGCAAGCCTGGGTTGCTGATCGCGGACATCGACATCGGTGCGGCCACGGGCCTCCTTGCGGCGCGTTACAAAGCTGTCTAGAAGCTTCACCCCACGCCCCCGTCGCCCGCCCGCGCCAAACACCGCCCGTGGCCCGCCAAGTCCGGGGCGCCGCGCGAGGAGCTCCTGGTCGGGCGGCTAGCGGCCAATAGTACCAGCGTCACGCGATGTGCACGTAAGTAATAGGCCTAAGATTACCCTCGAATCAACCTTATTTTATGAAATCTGTTGATTTCTTCACGGGCGTGGTTTATCCTGTATTCGGCATCCTGAGGTGAGGAGAAACCCATGACCTATGCTTTGACCGTCGGGACGGTGCTGGCAGCGCTGGCCGTTGTCGCGTTCGTGCTTCTGTTCCGCCGGTTGCACGCGCGGGCAGAGGCGGCGCAAAGCGATCTGGGGTGGTCGGGCGAGTTCTCGATCACCAAGTACCGGCCGATGGAGCGCCTGTTCCTGGAAGAGGATTACGACTTCCTGGCAGCGCAGCCAGGCTTCCATCCAAAGATCTACGGTAAGCTCCAGGCCGAACGCCGGCGCGTTTTCCGGCACTACCTGCGCTGCCTTCGCAAGGACTTCAACCGCCTGTCGACTGCCGCCAAGACCCTGTTGCTGATGGCGCCCCAGGACCGTCCGGATCTGGCCCGGAATATCCTGAAGCAGCGCGTGATGTTCAGTTTCGCGCTGTGGGGAGTCGAGATGCGGCTGCTGCTGCAGACGGCCGGCCTGGGGACCGTGGACGTCCGCCGGCTGGTCGGCGCCATGGAATCGATGCGAGAACAGCTCCGGTACCTGTCGCAGAGCGTTCAGGCCCAGGGCGCGTCGATCTAGCAGTCCGCCGGGCGGCCGGCGGTCGGCCGCGCCGCTCGAAGTTTGTGGTGTCCCTCCTCTCGCCCGAGAGGTTGAAGTTCGCGTATCTCTCAGTCGACTAGACCCTTCCGCACCGCGAAACGCACCAGCTCGCCTACGCTGTGAAGGTTCAGCTTCTCCATGATGCGGCCGCGGTGCGCGTCCACGGTGTAGACGCTGAGGTTCAAGCTGGTGGCAATCTCCTTGTTGGTCTTGCCCTCGGCAATCATCTGGAGCACTTCGCGTTCGCGGCTGCTGAGGAGATCGAGCGGGTCGGTCACGTGGCGGCGGTAGTCGCTCAGCACGGCTTCGGAGACCGCGGGGCTGAGGTAGCCCTCGCCGCCTGCGACGCAGCGGACGGCGGCCAGAAGATCGCGGTCGATCGCGTCTTTGAGCAGAAAGCCCCGGGCGCCCGCCCGCAGGATCTCGCGCACGTAAACGGAGTCCTTGTACATGCTCAGCGCGAGAACGCGCGTCCGCGGAGATTCGGCGGTGATGCGCCGCGTGGCCTCGATGCCGTTCAGCTCGGGCATCGCCACGTCCATCACCACTACGTCGGGCTGGAGCTCGCCGGCCAGTGCCACTGCCTCGCGGCCGTTGCCGGCCTCGCCCACGATTTCCATGTCCGGCTGGGCGGCCAGGATCATGCGGAATCCCTGCCGCACCATGGCATGGTCATCCGCCAACAGGATGCGGATCTTTTTCTGCATTTTTCGCTCCGCGCACCGCCACTTCCACCTCGATGGTCAACCCCTTGCCCTCCGCGGAATGAAACCTCAACTCGCCGCCGGCGCTGCGGGCACGAGCCCGCATGCCAATCAGGCCCATGCCGCGGTCTTCCGCTGCGCCCGGTGGCAGGCCTTTCCCATTGTCCGCGATCGTCAGCGTCACCTTGTCCCCCCGCTCGCCGAGGCCGATGCGCACCGAGGAGGCCCCCGAGTGCCGGGCGACATTGGTGAGCGCCTCCTGGCAGATGCGGAACAAGTGCGTCTCGGTCTCTTCCCCGAGCCGCGCCGGGAATCCGCCCTCGTATTCGACTTCGACGCCCGTGCGTTCGGTGAAGTGGTCGGCCAACCACCGGATGGCGGCGTCCAGGCCGAAATCGTCCAGGATGGTCGGATGCAAGAGCTGTGAGAGTTCCCGCACATTGCCGATGGCTTGGTCGACCAGACCCACACAATCGGCCATGCGCCGCGGATCGAGGACGCCTCCGATTTCGAGTGCGTGCAGGTTGGCTTTGAGGGCGGTCAGCGACTGGCCCAACTCGTCGTGCAGCTCGTGCGAAAAGCGCCGGGCCGTGGTCTCCTGGGTCTCGAGCAGGTGCCAGGAGACGCGGCTCAGCTCGCTCGTCTGCCACTCCATCTTCCGGAACAGGCCGAGCACCATGCGCACCGTGAGCACCGCGCAGGCCAGGGCCAGCAGGATGCAGGCGCCCAGGAGCATGAAGGTCCTCTGCATGAGCCCCGCCGAGCGGCTGTCGATCTGCTGGCGCGCCCCGGCGGCGTTCCGGTCGATCAGCGCGGCGAGCCTGGCGACCAGCGAGAGGGACTCCTCATGGCGCCGGAACAGGTCGCGCGAGAGCAGGGTGGTTGGGTGCTCGACCGAAAGCAGACGGCGGGCTTCATCCGAGAAGGCCGAGGACGCCTCCTCCAGATCGTTCCACAGCGCCTCTTCCGGCGTTCCCGAAACGATCTGGTCGATCTGATCCATGCGCCGATCGGCTTCGTCCAAGTCGGACAGCACCTTTTGCCGGTCCACCGCCTCGGGGGCGCGGGAGAGCTTGAGGAACACGGCGCTCAGCGCGGCCTGCTCGTGCTCGATGTCGTCGAGAACCCGGGTGGCAACCAATTCCTCGCTCACCAGACCGGCCACGCTGGCGCGGATGGACCCGATCGCCTCCACGCTGATGAGCGCGGCGGCGACCAGCAGCAGAATCACCAGCATGAACCCCGCGATCAACACCCGAAAGATGGTTGCGTGCGTAATCTCTCGCCGGGCCATGGCTTTTCACCTTCAGTCTAACCGCTCGACGGCGCGTTCGAGCCTCTATCCCGCGATTTAGGCGCTCCGGTTAGCCTGCTGCGTCTATCGTGCTTTTGGGGGGCGAGGCTCATGATGAAACTGTAGCGGGCCGATGAAAGGCCCGCTCGGAGGATCCAATGAAAAAGCTAAGTATCGGATTGCTGGCGGCTGCCCTCAGCCTGCCGTTCGCTCTTGCTGCGACGCAACCGACGACGTCGTCACCGGCCGCCCAGACAGCGGCGTCGAAGACGACCAAGAGCAAGACCAAGGCGACTTCGAGGAAGACGCATCACAAGAAGACCACCGGAGCGCAGAGCAACGCGGCCAAGCCGCCGGCCAGCAAGTAACCTGGCCCGCACAGGTTCGCTGCCCGCCCGCGGCTTCCCGTCAAGCACGGGCGAGGGCGGGCAGTCACCGCTCAAGGCGCTTTCTTCAAGCGCGAACAAATCCCACCTTTTCTATAACCTAGGAAGACCACCCGCGGGTGTTGTCGGACTGCCGACCGGGATTCCCTTGCTACCATGCAGGTGCGATGGATAAAGACGACCTGGCGACCAGACTGGCCCGGCGAACAGGGAGCTCGAAAGCGGCGGCGGCCGACGAAGTGGACCGGGTCGTGCATCAGATCCTCGCCAAGCTCCGGCGGGGAGAGCGGGCGCCCCTGCCCGGGCTCGGCACATTCGTTCCTGGGCAGAGTCTCGGCTTCGAGTTTGAGGCTAAGAAGGACCCGCCCGAGCGCGAGCGATAGCGATGAGCGTAGCCGAGCGGACTTCGAGCGACGAGATCGCGCGCATCGTCTTGAAGTGCCTGGAGAAGGGCGGCGTGGTCGAGATCGACGGCCTAGGCCTGTTCCGCCCCGACGCGCGCGGCAGCGTGGTCTTCGTGCCTCAGGTGCGGCCCAAGATCTTCCTGGCCTACGCCGTAGAAGACCGGAACGCGGCCGAGCGTCTCTTCGACGGTTTTCTCGAAAGCGGCTTCGACCCGTGGATGGATAGCCGGAAACTGCTGCCCGGCCAGAACTGGCCGCGCGCCATCGAGCAGGCGATCTCGGTTTCGGATTTCTTCGTCGCCTGTTTCTCGAGCCGCTCCATTCCAAAACGGGGGCATTTTCAATCCGAGTTGCGCTACGCTCTGGATTGCGCCAGCCGCCTGCCGCTGGACGAGGTCTACCTCATCCCCGTCCGGACCGAAGAGTGCCGCGTGCCGGTCCGCGTGCAGCAGGAATTCCAGTACGTGGACCTCTTCCCGGACTGGGAAAAGGGCTTCCACCGCATCCTGACCGTGATCCGGCAGCAGTTGCGGGCGCGCAGCCACCGTGGCACCGGCTAGGGTGCGGGCGGACCCCCAACCGCGCGCAAGGGGTTCCCACGGCTTCAATTCAAGCCTCCTACTCGGGGATGATCGCGCCGGCGACTGGGCTGGCGGTCCCATCCAATTCAGGTACGATGGTAGGTCCTTCCCGGACCATATGCGACACCTCGCGGTCCTGTATCCGATCTGGCTGCCGCTTATGCTGTGCGCAGCGAATCAAGGTCCGCATGCCACGTTCGCGGTCGCGCCCGCACAGCCATTGATGGATGACCGGCTCAGCATCTCCGTGTCGGGGCTGCCTCCGCACCGGCTAATTACCATCAGGGCCAGGTCGAAGGCGCAGGACCGACTGTGGTGGCGGAGCGAGGCTGTTTTCGATAGCGGGCCGCGAGGCACGGTTGACCTTCAAACTCAGGCACCGGTGTCCGGCGCCTACCGGGGCGTAGACGGAATGGGACTCTTCTGGTCCATGAAACCCGCCGCGGAAACGAAGGATGGAGATCACGCCTTCTTCGCGATCACCGACTGGTTCCAGCCCATCGTGACCGAAATTGAGGCCGCCGATGCAGGCCGGGCACTCGGGGCCGTGACTATCCAACGCCGCTTCGCCAAGCCGGGAATCCGCTGCACCGTAACCGCGGAGGACGGGATTGACGGCATCCTATGCGATCCGGGCGATGGCCGCCAGCATCCGGGAGTCATGGTTCTCGGCGGGTCCGAAGGAGGAGCCGGGATGCTCGACACCACCTTGCTGCTGGCGTCCCGCGGGTTTACAACTATGTCGCTTGCGTATTTCGGCGCCCAGGGCCTTCCGCCGACGCTTCAGAACATCCCCGTTGAATACTTCAGAAAGGCGCTCGGGTGGATTCGCGCGCGCCCCAAGACGGATCCCCGATTCGTGGCGGTCTTCGGTGTATCCCGGGGTGCGGAAGCGGCCTTGCAGTTCGCCGCAACGTGTTCCGATGTGGCGGCCGTTGTGGCACGATCTCCGAGCTATGTTCGATGGGAAGGCGCCACGGCGCGGCAACTTCCTGGGGGCCCAGCCTGGACCTGGCGCGGTGAGCCGCTGACCTACGTTCCCATCCGCATCCCTCTGTGGTTTGCCGCGCGGTATGTGTGGGATTCCGTGGCGGGAGATCCGGTACGGCAGACTCCGCTGTTCGTGCGGGACTTGCAGGTCTTCGGCAATACAGCCAGCGTCGAGATCCCGGTCGAGAACATTCATGGACCCGTTTTGCTGCTCTCCGGAAAAGACGATGGGATATGGCCGTCGTCCATGATGGCCACCCGGCTGATGGAACGGCTACGGCGTCACGGGCACCCCTTCGAGGATCGGCATCTGTCCTACGACGGAGCCGGGCATTGGATTCCCTGCGAGTATCTGCCAACCGCGGGAGAGCGGCAAAACATGAAGCTCATGATCGGGGGCACATCCGAAGGTACTGCTCTAGCGCAGGTGGATAGTTGGCCGAAGATTCTGCGTTTCCTGATCGATGCCTCGGTGGAGCACAAGAAGGGCCCTTAGCGCGCCTGGGCCGAACCAAACCCCGCCGAGGCCGTCTGTTTCATCCAGCTGGTCGGCAACGCCGGTCCATGGCTCGGTTGGCCCAATGCCGGCCAGAGGCTCCGCTCCCACGGCGAAAGGCTTGTGGCACTGGGCCACCACCCATCTCCCCTCAACGCCCAAAAGTCCCTTTTTCCTCAACGGATTTCTGCTAAAATGGTGAGTTGGATTCAGGCCCCGAAATGAGGCGAATAACAGGCGAAGGAGTCGTGCTTGGCTGACGCAGATTCTCCCGATACCCCGCAGACCCCTCCCACTCCGCCCGCGCCGCCTGCCGGCGGGGGCGGCGGAGCGCAGATCCCGCTCGGCGGTCCCCCCGGCGGCGGTAGGAATACAACCCCGGTAAACATCGAAGACGAGATGCGCCGGTCGTATCTCGATTACGCCATGAGCGTGATCATCGGCCGCGCGCTGCCCGACGTCCGCGACGGGTTGAAACCGGTGCACCGCCGCATCCTCTACGGCATGCACGAGATGGGCCTGACCTTCAACCGGCCCACCAGGAAGTGCGCCAAGATCGTCGGCGAAGTGCTGGGCAAGTTCCACCCGCACGGAGACGCGGCAGTTTACGACTCCCTGGTGCGCATGGCGCAGGATTTTTCGCTGCGCTATCCGCTCATCGACGGTCAGGGCAATTTCGGCTCCGTGGATGGCGATCCTCCCGCGGCCTACCGGTATACCGAGGCGCGCCTGTCCCGCATCGCCTCCACTCTGCTGGCCGATATCGACAAGGAGACCGTCGATTTCAAACCGAACTTCGACGGCGAGGAGCAGGAGCCCGAAGTCCTGCCGGCGCGCATTCCGAACCTGCTGGTGAACGGCTCGTCGGGAATCGCCGTCGGCATGGCCACGAACATTCCGCCGCATAATCTCACCGAGATCGTCAACGCCACTATCGCGCTGGTCCAGAACCCGAACACGCCCCTGGAGAAGATCCTCGAGATCGTTCCGGGGCCGGATTTCCCGACCGGCGGCTATATCATGGGGCGCCAGGGCATCATCGAAGCCTACACGCGCGGCCGCGGGCAGTTGAAGGTGCGCGCCAAGGCCGCCATCGAACACGTCGGCAAGGACCGGGACCACATCATCGTCACGGAGATTCCCTACCAGGTGAACAAGTCGCGGCTCATCGAGCAGGCCGCCGAGCTGGTCAACGAGAAGAAGATCGAAGGCATTTCCGAAATCCGCGACGAGAGCGACCGGGACGGAATGCGCATCGTCTTCGAGCTGAAGCGCGGCGAGCAGCCGGAGGTGGTGCTCAACAACCTGTACAAGCACACCCAGTTGCAGACCGGCTTCGGCATCATCATGCTGTCGATCGTCAACGGCCAGCCGCGCGAGCTGGGCCTGGTCGATTGCATCAAGCGCTTCATCGACCACCGCGTAGACGTGGTGCGGCGCCGCACGGAATTCGAATTGCGCAAGTGCCGCGACCGCGAGCACATTTTGCTCGGCTTCCAGAAGGCGCTCGATCAGCTCGACCTGGTGATCGAGACCATCCGCGGATCGGCCAATCCCAAAGAGGCGCGCGACCGCCTGATGGGCCTGCTTCCCCTGCCCCAGCGCGCCCTCGATGAGGTGGTGGTGGATGCGGCCTTCCGCTTCGACTTCAGCGAGAAACAGGCGCAGGCCATCATCGAGTTGCAACTCCAGCGCCTCACCGGCATGGAGCGGCAGAAGATCATCGACGAGCTGGCCGAGATCCAGCGCCGCATCGCCGAGTACCTGGAAATCCTGGGCTCCGAGAAGGTGCTGCGCGCGCTCATTGTGAAGGAGCTGAAGGAGGTCCAGAAGGAGTACGGCGACGAGCGGCGGACCCAGTTCCTCGAGGACACTGGCGAGATCCAGCTCGAAGACCTGGTCGCGGTCGAAGACGTGGCCGTAACTGTCACGCACGGCGGCTATCTGAAGCGCACCACGGTGGACACCTACCGGCGCCAGTCGCGCGGGGGCAAAGGCCGCATCGGCATGGGCACGCGCACGGAGGATTTCCTCGAGCACCTCATCATTGCCTCCACGCACGCCTACCTGCTCATCTTCACCAACAAGGGGCGCGTTTACTGGCTCAAGATCTACGAGATCCCCGACGCCGGAACCGCGGGCAAGGGCAAGCATATTTCGAACCTGATCAACCTCCAGCCCAACGAGGAGATTCGCGCCTTCCTGCCGGTCAAAGAATTCGTGGCCGAGAAGTACGTCGTGATGGTCACGCGGGACGGCGTAATCAAGAAGTGCGAGCTGACCCGGTTCGACAACCCGCTGGCGCGCGGCATCATCGCCATCGATCTCGACGCGAGCGACGAGCTGATCGATGCGGGCGTCAGCAACGGCCAGAACTACTTCTTCCTGGCTTCGCACGAAGGCAAGGCGATCCGCTTCTCGGAGACCAAGGTGCGGCCGATGGGCCGGGACGCCCGCGGCGTCCGCGCCATGGACCTGGCCGAGGGAGACTACCTGGTTGGGATGGAGATCGTGGAGGAGGAGGGCCTCATCCTCTCGATCTCCGAGAACGGCTACGGAAAGCGCACCGGGCTCACCCAGTACCGGCTGACGGCGCGCGGCGGCAAAGGCGTCATCAACATGAAAGTGACGCCGCGCATCGGCAAGGTGGTGGCGATCATGGAGGTCAAGGAGGACTCCGACCTCATCATCGTCACGCAGCAGGGCAAGATCATCCGCATCGAGTCGAGCGAGATCCGGCAAGCCGGCCGCTCCACGCAAGGCGTGCGGCTGGTCCGCATGGAAGAGGGCGACCGCGTGGCGGCGGCTTCGGTGATCACGGAAGAAAACGGCAACGGGAACGGGTCCGCAGGTCAGGAAGAGCTGCCGCTACAATAGGGGCATGGCTGGGCTGGTCTCACTTGGCGAATCGCTGGACGCGGCTTTGCTGCCCGAAAAGCAGGAGCGGCTCCTCGCTCGTCTGCGCGAACTCGGGCGGGTGATCGTGGCCTACTCCGGCGGCACGGATTCGGCCTACCTGGCCTGGGCCGCGACCCACGCGCTCGGCGACGAGAACGCTCTGATCGTCACGGCCGATTCGGCGTCCATCCCCGCCTCGCACAAGCGCGACGCCGAGGCGCTGGCGCGCCAGTTCGGATTCCGGCACGAATACATCGCCACCCGCGAGTTCGAGAACCCGGATTACGTCCGCAACGCACCCGACCGCTGCTTCCACTGCAAGGACGAGCTGTTCGAGTGCCTGGAAGCGCTCGGCCGCGAGCGGGCGATCGAGCACATCGTTTACGGCGTCAACGTGGACGACCTGGGCGATTACCGCCCGGGGCAGAACGCGGCGAAGCAGCATCAGGCTGAGGCGCCGTTGGTGGACGCCGGGCTTCGCAAAGCCGAGATCCGCGAGCTCTCGCGCCTAGCCGGCCTGCCGACCTGGGACCGCCCGGCTTCCGCCTGCCTCAGCTCACGCATTCCCTACGGCACACCGGCGACGGTGGAAACCGTCCAGACCGTCGAGCGCGGCGAAGAGGCGGTGCGGGCGCTCGGGTTCCGCCAGTTCCGCATGCGGTTCCACGGCGACCTGGTGCGCATCGAAATCGCGCCGGACGAGCTGGCCCGCGCCCTCACTCCCGCCATGGCGGCCGACTTCGTGGCTATCTTCAAGCCGCTCGGCTTCCACTACGTCACCCTCGACCTGGAGGGCTACCGGCAAGGGGCGCTGAACGAGGCCCTGGGGCTTAAGACCACCGGCTGAAGCTCGTGGCGCACGCACTCCTGCGTGCCGCGTCGCCACTCCTGGCGACGCATGGCCTGTGAGCGACAACGAGTGTTCGCAGGCGTGCGGACACGGCACGTTGAGAGCGTGCCCCGCGTCACCCGCCCCTACATCTCCGAAAGCGCCGCCATGAGCGCGCCTTTGGCGGTCGCGGTCAAAGGATCGGCGGCCAGCCGGACCTCCGAGACCGCAATCGGGAAGTGCGATTCCTTCAGGATCTGCTCGAAGCGTTCCCGGAACCCCTTCGGCGCTGCCGTCCCGCCGCTCAGGACCAAAGGAATCGCGCGCGGGAGCTGAGGCAGGTTCTTGGCGTTGTGGAAGCCCTCGATCAGCGCCGCGACCAGCGTGCGGATCATGTCGTCGTAGTAGACATCGATCACTTGCAGGAGCTGGTTCGCCTGCCGGCCGTTGATGTTGAAAGCCTGCTCCTTGAGTATCCGGATACGGTTGGCCCGCTCGCCCGACACGGCGGCCGCGCTGGCATCGATGAAATCCCCGGCTTTGGGAACCGAGAAGCTCAGCATCGGCACCGAGAGGTAGGCGAAGCAGACGTTGCACAGCCCGCCGCCGCAACTGATGCCGATCCCGGTAAAGTTGCAGTCTACGAGCTCGCTGTAGACCACGGCCAGGCCCTCGTTGATGGCGCGCGACTGGAATCCCAGGTCGGCCAGCACCTGCTTCATGGTGGCCTCGTGCCAGGTCAGGCTCGGTTCGGCGCCCAGTGGCGGAGCCGCCACCGTGAAGCACACGTTCTCGCCGGCTTTTCCTCCCCCGCCGGTCACCAGCTTGACGATCTCCGACATCACCTTGATGCTGTCCGGCTCGCCGGAGTTCAGGAAGCCGCCCCGCATGGGCCGGCGGATCTCCGAGTTCAGCAGGTCGGCGAAGCGTTGCGAGTCGGTCCCATGAATCCAGATCGCGGAATCCTCGACCGTGTGCGGAACGCCCTCTTTCTTGAGCGCGTTCTCCGTCACTCTGGAAAACGGAACTGTGAGAAACGCGTTGAGCTGGGTGCCGTATTGGAAGCCCTGCTCGGTTTTTCTTGCCGCCACGAGGCGGCTTGTCCCAACGTCCAGCCCGATGGCCAGGTTGCTCTTGTTCGTATCAGTCATCACGCATCTCCTTGGGGCGTCTCTCTCTTGAGCGCCTTGATGTTCTTGCGGTACTCCTCCTGCAAGTACTCGCGGTAACGGGCGGCCTCGATGTGCCGCCGCGCCGCGGCCTCTTCCAGCCTTTCCTCCGATAGCTCGATCGCCGCCAGGATGCGCGGGCCCGTCAAAGCCACGTAGCTCCTGTCGTAAACGAACCCGCAGAGATAGAGGCCCGGCAGAGGGCGGGCGTAGTTGTCGGGCAGGCCGACCTCCGAAAACGGAAAGTTGGCCGCCCAGTCGGTGTGATATCCGATCTGCATGTTGTCCGGATTCACCGAAACCTGCGCGTGCGTCACGCAATTGCGGGCCGGCAGGCGGTAGCGCGCACGCAGCATCTCCACCAGGAGCGCTCCGGCACGAGCCTGAGCCGGCGTGATCGGAGTGTTTCCTTCGCCGTGATGCGTCTGGGCCTCGAAGGACACGCCGAAGAAGCTGTCGTTGAGGTTGAGGTACAGCCACTTGTCGTCGGCCCAGACCGAGTGGCCGGCGTGGTTGGCCGCGTCGCCTTCCCGCACGATGCGGTGAACGCGGCCGAAACGATCCACTAGGAAGTGGTAGGCCCGCTTGTCCCGGACATACTCGACCAGTCCTCCGGTGATGTGTTGCAGCGTGCTGTTCTGGAGCGGCTCGAACGGAACCTGCAGGCTCTCCGTGGTGTGGAACACGATGCCCGCCGGATCCTTGCGCCACTCGATGGGGCCGCGCTCGGGGCCCGTTGCGTCGAAGACCGCATAGCTCCTGGGGCGGTTGGATACCGCCAGACGGCAGTCGATCTGCAGGCCGTTGCTGTACTCCTCGCGTTCGGCGTTCTGCTCCACCAGCCACACGTCCGGGAAGCGTTCCGCGGACGCGAGATTCCGCTCCGCGCGTTGCACTGCCGGCGGTCGCCTGACCGGGACTGGTGTGCCGCCACGCGATGCCACGGCGTGCGAGACAGCGTAAGCCGCCGCGGTTAACACCAGGCCGGCCAAGGCCACGAAGTGCCACCGCGGGCGCCGGAGTGCGGTGGAAGGCCTCAGGTCGACCGTGGCAACTCGCAAGTAGCGCAAGCGGCGAAGCGGATCCTCAATCCGCCTGGCGCGCCAGTCTACGACCGTCGCCGCCAGCAATCCAGCTTTCCTAGCTGAACCCATTCACCTGTCTTCCCGCCTAAGAGATCGGCGGGTAGGTCTAAAACCTTAGGGCGGCGGGCGCCATTCACTTACAGTCCGCCGGGCTTTGCCTGCTCAGGACCGGTTTGTGGACGCCAAATGGGAGTCCGGCACCGAACCGCGCGTAAGCGAGCGGTATCTCCGGCTGGGCGGGAATCCGCTCCCTCACGGTCGCGGTTCTGTGCTGAGTACCCGAGACGCGTCCCTCAGGACCGCCGAACTGCCTGCCGCCGCGGGGTTTCGCTATAATGCCCTGGAAATGCCACCTGGCCCGCGTTTAGATGAGGTAGCCGACAAGGTCGTGGAGGGGATCGGCCACACGGTCGACCGGGCCCGGTCGTTTTGGGCCCGCGTGACGGACGGCTTGGCCGTCGAGGAGTTGTGGGCCCAGTTCACAAGCGGCGCTCAGGCCAGCTACGAACTGTACTCCGCTGAGCTGGACTGGTCCAGGTTCGAGGGCCGCCACGGGCTGAAACGCTCGCTCGCGATCGTGCGGGCGTTGTTCTGGGCGATGTTGATGAAGCTCTCGCCGCCCCGGCGCTTGTTTCTTCTGGCCGTCCTCGCGCTCGTCGTGGTGTCCGTCGTCGCCGGCTCGGGCCCCATGGTGCTGCTTTTTTCGCTCGGGCTGCTCATACTCCTGGCCCTGGAGCTCGCCGACCGCGTCACCATGAAGCGCGACCTCGAGATCGCCCGCGACATACAGCGCTGGCTGGTGCCTTCCACCCCTCCCCGCATCGATGGCATCGACATCGCCTTCGCGACCCGGCCCGCGAACACCGTTTCGGGCGACTACTACGATGCCTTCCTGCGGCCCGGCGAACGCCTGCTGGTGGCCGTAGCGGACGTGGCTGGCAAGAGCGTTCCGGCCGCCCTTCTGATGGCGACCATCCAAGCCAGCCTGCGCACTCTGGCAGCCGAGCGGGCGACTCTGCTCGAGCTGGTAACGGGGCTGAATCGCTATGCCTCCGCGCACAGTTTGGCTGGGGCGCGGTTCACCACCGCCTTTCTCGCGGAGCTGGATCTGGCCACTCTGGAACTCGCCTACGTCAACGCCGGGCACGTCCCGCCCGTGCTCCTGCGGGCCTCCGGCCGCGTCGAACGGCTCGAGGACGGGGGCCTCCCGCTCGGGATCCGGGCGAACGCCTCTTACGACTCCGGGCAGGTCAAGCTGGAGCGGGGCGACCTGCTGGCAATCCTCACCGATGGCGTCACCGAAGCCGAGAACGAGGGCGGCGAGGAATACGGCGAAGCGCGGCTGCTGGAGCTGTTCCGGAGGCCGGCGCAGGCCAGCGCGGCTGCGGAGTTGAAACAGATCATGTCCGGGGTGGACGCATTCGTCGGCGCCGCCCGCCAGCACGACGACATCACGGCCTTGATCCTGCTCCTGCCGGCGGAAGGATCTACCGCGCGAAGCTGACGCGGAAGCCGGTCGTGAGCAGAAGGTCGTTCTTCTTGCGGCCGGGGACCGGGTCGCTCAGAAAGCGGTCGCTGGCGGTCACCTGCCAGGCGAGCCACTTCTTGAGCCTCGTCGCCGCACCCAGATCGAAGTTCATCCGATAGTCTCCGCCGCTGGCGAGATCCGGAAAGATACGGAAGGATTGGGTCAGCGAACTGGCTCCCGACAGCTTGTAGCTCCAGTCGTCGCCGAAGTAGCCCTCGGCCGAGTTCCGGGTGAGCGGCGTGCTGAATTGCGCCCGGTCGTAGTCTACGCCGCCCGTCAGCTCCAGGTGAGAGCGATCATAGTCGATGGCCTTATACCCAAAGCCGCCGCCGAGGACGACGCGCAGATCCAGGTCCTGGAACTTGTCGTATTCGTACTGGTTGAAGAGGTCGATGAACAGCCGAGGGCCGGCGTTCCGGTTATAGTCCAACCCGCCGCGAACGGCCTGCGCCGTGGCGGCCGACGTCCCGGAAATCAGCGCGGTGGCGTAAATCTCGTTGAACTGTAGCGTGATCTTGTCGGTCCGCGTCGCACGTACGGCGTTGAAAGTGGTCGCGAACGTAGAGGTCTCGGCGTTCCCGCGAACCAGCGAGTACCCGACGTCCACGTAGCCGGCCCAGAGCTGGAGGAGGCCAGGGTGCTGGAACCGCTCCCATTGCTTCTGCTCGTCCGCGTTTCGGACGGCGGAAACATCCGCCAGCGGCGCCGTTTCGGTTCCGGATGCCGCGGCCACCTGGAGCTTGCCATCGCCGGTGCTCAGGACGCCGCTCACAGACTTACCGCCCGGCAGGACCACCACCAACGGCTCGGTCGAGGTGATGGCCGTAACGGCCGACCAGGGGATACTGACTTCGCCCATGAGATCGCTCTTTACGGTGAGCTTGTCACCGTCTTTCTTCAAGATCTGACCTGTAATCCGGTCGCCGTTCTTCAGCGTCACCTGGTCGCCGCGGAGCGACAAGGCCAGCAGGAACAGCAGCACGAGCAAACGAAACCATCTGCGGTTCGGCATCGCGACACCTCTGGGTGGCGCCCGGACCAGGACTTGAGCCGGCCCTTTCAGTCTCTGGGCGCGCTACCTGTGTGCGGCTCCATGAGCGGCCAGATGGTTGGTATGGGCTTCTTGTGCATGCGAGACCTGCACTGGTGTTGGGCCTCGGTGCGGCGCGCGGCCTGCCTCCATTTCGTCGCGCGAGGGCTGTGCCCTGATTCCACCCTCACCGTTGAACGCGTGATTCGGGCCCCTGACCTCTCGCACCACGGTGTGGTCGACGTAGGTATTGTGCACGTTGTGGATGTCCACGTTCGAGATGACGGTGTTATGGCGAAAGACGCCGCCCTCCCAACGTCCGCCGTTGAAGCCGGAGCCGAAGTAGCCGTTGCCGTAGTTCACGCCGCCGTAGAAGCCAACTCTCGGGCCCCAATACCCTTCGTTCCAGGCGTACCTGCCGCCGGCGAAGCCCCAATAGCCGGGCGTCCAGAGGAGTCCCACGCTGGGAGGCATAACCCATTGACCCGGCACCCAGTAGTAACCATAATCGCCGTACTGGTAGTAGCCAGGCGTCCAAATGTACCCGTCGCCAGGACAGGGGGGCTGATCGAAGACCGCGATGGGCGGCGGCGCGATGTTCACAAAAAGCTGGACTCCCGCGAAGGCGAGCGATCCTACGAGGGCGGCCAGCGCCAGCATCGAAAACAATGTGAGTTTGCGTGTCATCCTTAGCATTCTCCTTCCCAGTCTAGTCGTGAAAACACACCTGGGCTAGATTGTAACGCGGGGGCACGCAATCTGCCAAGGGAGACCCGTGGGGCTGGGAGGTCGGATGGGGCTCAGGCTTTCGAAGCCGAGTCTCCGCTGCTGGCGGGTTTCGATTCAACCGGCTTGGATGCCGGGCTCTCCGCCGGCTTCGCTGGGGATTCGGTCTTGGAGTCGCGACCGTTGCGCCCCTTCCGGTCATGACCCTTGGCGTAGTCGGTGACGTAAAAGCCGGTACCCTTGAACTGGAAGGCGGATGGCGAAATGATCCGTTCCACCAAACCCCCGCAAGCCTGGTGCACCTTGAGTTGCGGATCGGAGAATCTCTGCAGGACCTCGAAGGTCTCGCCGCAACCAAGGCACTTGTATTCGTAGAGAGGCATTACGGACCCTCGCCGCCTTTAGTATACCACGCAAGGGTTGAGTCTGATCCACTCAGGCCGTCTTGAGTGCCCGTTAGTGCTGCGGCGGCGCCGGGACGTGACTCGGCGTGTCTGGCTGCATCACGTTCGGCGGAATACGGTTCGGCGGTGGGGCTTCGTGACCCGCCGGAACCCCCGGCTGTTGCGCCGCATCCGCCGGCGCTCCCTTGACGGCGATCTCAAGCGCCTTCTTCAGAATCGGATCGTCGCCGGGCTGGACCGCCGGCGCCTCCTCCGGCGGACCCTCTTCCTCTTCATCGACATCGGCGGCGGCCGGCTCGCTCTCCATGACCTGGACCGTCGGGGCCACCCCCACATCCTGGATCGCTTTGCCGCTGGGAGAGTAATACTTGGCGACCGACAGGATGATCGCGCCCCCGTCGTCCATGGCGATGGCCTGCCGCACCGACGCATCGCCGTAAGTGCGCTCGCCGACCACCTGTTCGGCGCGCTTGGAATCGAGCAGCGCCGCAGCCGCCACCTCGGCGCCCGCCGCCGTGCCGCGGTTGGTGAGCACGACTAAGGGCCGCGCGGTAATGGCCTTGGTTGGATCAGCCTCAAAGTCCTTGCGGGGGTAGTGCTGGCCCTCGGCGTAGGCCACCAACCCCTTCTGCTGGAACAGGTTCGCGATTGCGATCCCCTCTTCCGGCGTGCCCGTGCCGCAGTAACGGAGGTCCAGGATCAGCTTCGCGGCGCCCTGCCTCTCCAGGTCCCTCACGGCGTCGGCGATTTGAGCGGCCGTCCCGGGCACCATGGCTTGCACCTGCATGTAGCCGACCTGGTCCGGCATCATCTTGGCGATCACGCGCGGGTAGTCGATGGCAGCGCGGGTCAGCGTGATCTTTCTCGGCTCGGGATGCCGGACGGCCATCACCGAAAGCTCGATCGTACTCCCCGGTTTGCCCTGGAGCAGCATGTTGGCGTAGGCCAGCGGCATATCGCGCGTGGCGATGCCGCGGATGCTCTCGATCATGTCGCCGGTAGTCAGGCTGGCCTTGGCTGCGGGCGAGCCGGGGATTGAGTCCACCACTCCCACGTAGCCGAAGCGCTTGGAGAGAATCAGCCCTACGCTGCCCTTGTAGGCGTCCTTGTTCTTCAGATACTCCTTATACTGCTCCGCGTTCAGGTAGCTGGCGAATGGGTCGATCGATTCCAGCAGCCCGTTGATCGCGCCAAGCGTCACGCTCTTCAGGTCGGGCTCCTCGACATAGTCGCTCTTGATCCGCTGAAGAACATCCGCATAGACGCCCAGTTGCCGGTAGGCGCCTTCGTTGGATGTGTTTCGGGCCAGCACGGCGCCCATCAGCAGAAGGGCGACCAGCAAGGTAGACAGCGCGATTGTGATGGTTCTAACGGGGGTACTCATAGGGGTTAATGCTCTTTCTTCATTGTAACCCAGACGGTGGGCTACTTCTTCTGCCACTGCCCGATGACCCTCTCGACGTAGGCAACGGTCTCCGGGTAGGGCGGAACGCCGCCATAGCGGTCGACGGCCGCAGGCCCAGCATTGTAGGCCGCCACCGCCTTGCGGACCTGGCACGGATCGTTCAGGTACTTGCGCAGCAGCTCGGTCAAATAGCGCGCGCCGGCATCGACGTTCTGCCGCGGGTCCTTCGGATCGGCGCCGAGCAGGTGTGCCGTCCCGGGCATCAACTGCATGAGGCCTATCGCGCCCTTGGGCGAGACCGCATCCGCTCGATAGCCCGACTCCGCCTTTACCACCGCGTGCAGAAAGCCGGGCGGCAGGTGCCAGCGCTCCGCAGCCTGGCTGACCAGCTCCCGCGGCGGAACGGCGGGGGCCTCCTGCTGCTTCGGTTCGGCGGGCGCCACGTACTCCTGCTCGAAGCCGACGACGGCGACGGCGGGCAGATCGATACTGCCGCCATTCACGTAGACACGCACTTGCTCCCCGTTCCGCTCGTGACTGTCTACGCGCATCGAGGTGCCGCTCGCCAGAATCGCGTACTCGCCGGCGAAGGCGTTAGCGGCCACGAGCAGCGCGACGGCGATTCTCGGCTTCATCGACACAATTCTCCCACGAAGGGTAGACGAGCGGGAGCCGCGAAGCGTGCAAAGGCCGCCTCCGGCCCGCCGCCCGGCGCGTGCCTGTGCGATCATCGTAACTTCAAACCGTGCACGACCTGAACTTCTTTCGATCCAACCTGGTCGCCGTTGCCGCGCGCCTCTCGACGCGCGGCTTCACGCTGAATGTCGAGGAATTCCGGGACCTGGACGCGCGCCGCCGCGCGGCCGTGACCGAGGCCGAGCAACTCAAGGCGCTGAAGAATGCCGAGAGCGCCGAAGTCGGCAAACTGCGCAGGCAGGGCATCGACACCTCCGAGCGGCAGCAGAAGGTGCGCGAGTTGGACAACCGGATCGCGTCCCTCGATGAGCAGGCGGCGAGGTTGGGGGAGGAGTTCCGCGAGGCGCTGGCCAGCGTCCCGAACCTGCCTCACGAGTCGGTTCCGGTGGGCGCGGGCGCGGAGGCCAACGTCGAGGTCCACCGCTGGGGCACGCCGCGCGAGTTCCCCTTCGAGCCCAAGGCGCACTGGGACCTCGGGCCGGAACTCGGCATTCTGGACCTGGAGCGGGCCGCCAAAATCACCCGCGCACGCTTCGCCATCTATTGGGGCCTGGGCGCGAAGCTCGAGCGCGCGCTGGCGAGCTTCATGCTCGACACGCACACGCGCGAGCACGGGTACACCGAAGTCCTGCCGCCGTTTCTGGTCAACTCGGCGAGCCTTTTCGGCACCGGGCAATTGCCGAAGTTCGCCGAGGACCTGTTCAAGGTCGAGAATTCGGACCTGTGGCTGGCGCCGACGGCCGAAGTTCCAGTGACCAATTTCTACCGCAACGAGACGCTCGACGCGGACCGGCTTCCCATCAAGCTGTGCGCCTTCACCGCCTGTTTCCGCAGCGAGGCGGGCTCGTACGGGCGCGACGTGCGCGGCATCATACGCCAGCACCAGTTCCAGAAAGTGGAGCTGGTGAAGTTCGCACGGCCTGACCAAAGCTGCAGCGAGCTGGAAGGGCTGACCGAGGACGCCGAGGACATTCTGAAGCGGCTCGGGCTGCCGTTCCGGCGCATTGTGCTTTCGACCGGCGACATGGGCTTCGGCGCGGCGAAGACGTACGACCTGGAGGTGTGGCTGCCGGGGCTCGGCGAGTACAAGGAGATTTCCTCGTGCTCGAATTACGAGGCCTTCCAGGCACGGCGGGCGGCGATCCGCGCGAAACCGGCCAAAGGCAAGGCCGAGTTCCTGCACACGCTGAACGGCAGCGGCCTGGCCATCGGCCGCACCTGGGTCGCGATCCTGGAGAATTACCAGGAACGCGACGGCAGCGTGGTGGTTCCCGAGGCCCTGCGGCCGTATATGAACGCCGAGCGGATCACCAAGCGGGGCGAGGCGCAGTAGACGGGGCATGGGGGCTCGCCCCCAGCCCGGCGCTGCCGCTTCACGTTCTGGGATGCCAAGGCACGAGGATCAATATCAGCACGGCTATTAGGGTCACTGCGCCTTCGATCCAGAGCGCATAGGAAGTTAGCCGCTTCGCCCGGTCAAATCGAGCCGCCAAGCGGCTGATCCCGATTCCCACAACTGTCAGAGGCGCGAACGAGAGCCTCAGAAAGCAGAGAAGGCTGAAGGCTCTCCCGGCTGGGCTTTGACCCGCAATGAATATACCCAGGCCAAAAGGGGCGGTCAGGCTGACAGCCAGCACAAGCCGCGAATACCAGTTGTAGAGCGTCTCAAAACGGGCCACCAGACGCAGCAAAAACGCGGTCGGGATCATCAGCAGGAGCGCGAGAAATAGATAGTCCAATCCCTCTGCAAAGGCGTACATGCCGGCCGATGCCATGATGCTGGGATCCCTGATCTCCGCGAGGTGACGCATGTAGAGCACGCCCGCTCCGTAGCCGAGGACGGCGGCGTACCCCAAGGCAATGAGCCCCAACTGCACCCGCCAGGAGATCGGTTTCACACAGGCATTCTACCGCTCTCGGAAAGCAGTTCGATGGCTTTCAGAATTCGCCTGGCGTTAGCGTTGGAGGTCCTCAGGATCGCTATGCCCATGCCGAACACGCACAGAATGACGGCAATGGATCCCGACACAACTTCCAATCGCAGGCTCCGCTCCCCCGCGGATTCCGAAAGCGACGTCATCGCCAGGGCGAAGAAGAGCGCGCCCAGCAGAATCGCGACCGCAAGGACTCGCATCCAGATGCGCCCGCGGTCAACGGCATCGAGCGACTTGCGCACAACATCGGCATTCATCTCTTAACCTCCATTCGTTTTCGAAGACGCGACAGTCCCCAGGCCAGTCTCGATTTGACCGTGCCGATGCTCACCCCGAGAACGGCGGCCGTTTCCTCCAAAGAGAGCCCCTGGACGTAGTGCAGCAGCAGCACGGCCCGGCTTGCGAGCGAGACCGAATCCAGCAGCACGGAGAGATCGGACAGCAACGCCGGAGCGTTCCGATCGGCGCCGGCCGGCAGATCCTCGATCGCCGCGTCGTCATCGCTGGGCTGCCACCGGCGTTCCCGTTTGAGAGACAGGAACGATGCGCGGCTGGCGATACGGTACGCCCAGGGGCGAAACAGGTACGGGTCGCGCAGTTGTTTCAAATGCCTGCAAATCTGCACGAAGACGTCCTGCAGCACATCCTCCGCGCCCTGGAAACCCACCAGCCCCGAAATGTAGTGGAACAAACTGCTCTGGACTGCGCGCAGCAGCGCTTCGAGCGCCTCGCGATCGCCGCACTGCGCGCGGAGGACCCGCTGAGCCTCGCGTCTGTCCGTCATCCTGCCTTCCATAGAGTAAGAGCGAGCGGGTTGCGCTCCTGTTCGATTGTACGGTGACGCCATTGGGCGGAAAATTAGTCCCTTCCTGACTTCCACTTAGACGTTTCCGAGGGCCGGGCAGCCGCGGCGGGCACCCGTACACTGAAGCCGGTGTTGCGTAGGCGTTAGGGCTCGAGCCTTGGGCGGGTCCGGGCCCTTTTTTTTCCAGGAGGCTGATGATGTTCGCGTGCGGCTGGAAGTTCCGCCTGCTGGCGGGGATGACGTTCGGACTGGCTCTGGGATGGGCGGACCCGGCGCTGACAACCGTTCAAGACACTCTCTACAAAGCCAACGGCACTCCGTTCAGCGGTTTCATGCTGATCCAATGGCAGAGCTTCGAGGCGGCGGACGCTTCGAACATCGCCACCAGCAACCTGACGGTCCCGATCGTCAACGGCGTGATCTACGTGCAACTGGTGCCGAACGCGAATGGATCGAGCTATGCCGTGCGCTATGTCAGCGACGGTAAAACCCAGTTCCAGGAAATCTGGGTGGTTCCGGCCAGCGCGACGCCACTAGGGCTGAGCAATGTTCGCGTCACGGTGGCTCCGTCATCCTCGGGCTCGGGCACGGGCACCGGCGGGGGGTCTACGGGGCAGGACACGTCGATACCGGAGCCCTCCGTGGTGGAACTGCTGGCCGATCTGGCCATGCGGCCGCAACGGGGCGCCGGCTACGCACCGTCGCAGGCCGTCTACATCGACTCCGCGGGGCTGCTCGAGGCCGTCAGCGGCAACCCCACCTACTGCGTGCTTGTGAACGGCACGTCCGGGCCGTGCGGGTCGGCGGGGACGGGCCCCGGCTTCGTGGACGGCGAAACGCCGGCCGGGTTGATCAACGGCACGAATGCGGTGTTCACGCTGGCCAATCCGCCCGCGCCCGCCACGAGCCTGGCGCTTTATCGCAACGGCCTGCTCGAGGAACAGAACGTGGATTACTCGGTGGCGGGCAACACGATCACGTTCGCGCCGGCCTCGGCGCCACTCGCCGGGGACACCCTGATGGCGACGTATCGCCTGGTCGATGCGGGCAACCCGGTGGGGCTGGCCGGCGGAGCGCTGAGCGGCTATTTCCCGAACCCCACGCTAGCGGCGGGCGTCATAGTGGACGCCAACGTCTCGGCGACTGCCGGGATCGAGGAATACAAACTGGCGCTGAATTACCCGACGCACTCGAACGTGAACGATCCCACCGCGGGCCAAAAGGCCGCGCTGGCGGGAACGGCCGGCTCGCCATCGGCGACGAACCTGTATGTCACGGCCGCCGACTCACGGCTCGCGGACGCCAGGACGCCGCTGGCCCACAATCTGCTCAGCTCCGCACACGCGGACACGGTTGCGGCATCGCCCACGCGCGGCGACCTGATTGTGGCGCAGGGGACCTCGCCGGCTCTCTGGGCGCGGCTGCCGCTCGGCGCGGCCAACCGCTGCCTGATGTCGAACGGCGCCGATGCGGTCTGGAACGCCTGCCTGTATACGGCGTTCCCGCAAGGCTCGATTCCCTTCGTCGATGCGAACGGCAACCTGGCGCAGAACAGCACCCAGTTCTCGTGGGACAACGGGAACCGCAGACTGTCGGTGGGTAACAACAGCGATTCTACGACGCTGTACCTGTGGGACGCGCAAACCTCGGTGGGGTTGACGACGCTGGTGGTGCGCGCGGGGCAGGGGCAGGGGAGCGCGCCGCTCAGCCGCTGGCTGGACCCCTCCGGCAATGAGCTGGCTCACGTAGACCCGGACGGGCGCGTGCTGGGGCCGTCGTTTCACGCGGCAACCTCAGCGACGCTTGCCGCCTGGGAGGATACGGGCAGCGCCACCGATCCGACGAGCCGCAGCGACGGCGACGCCTGGTACAACACCGCCTCGCTGGCACGGAAGACGGCCGAGGGCGGCGAGGTGCACACGGCGCCGCAGGTGCTGTGCAGCGCCACCGGCACGGCGACCAGTTCCACCGCGCTCACTTCTCTGGGCACTTGCACCATCCCGGCGGGATTTCTGCAGCCGGGCGACCGCGCCGATATCCGCTTCGACTATTCCCACGAAGGCACGACGACGGGCTTGACCTTGGAAGTCCATTGGGGCTCGACGGTGGTGGTGTCCCGCGCGGCCACGGCCAGTGAGACGGCCGCCGGCGGCAGGTTGGATGCCGGCGTGGACTCGATCGGGGCTCACTGGCGGGTGGAGAGCTGGGGCGCGGCGCTGGCATTCGCGGCGTCGGCCGGCAGCGCCTCCGATTCGCTGGCGGCGCCGCTCACCGTGTCGTTCCTGGGACGCATGGCGGCTTCTACCAGCGATACGGTGACTCTTCGGAGCTTCACCGTGGTGCGGTACCCCGCGCAGCAAAATCCGTAGTCTGCTTGACCCGGCGGTTGTTCCCGCCGTACCATTCGGATCAAGGAGAAACGGATGGCGGACAAAATACAGCGGGTGAATTACTACATCGGCGAGATTCCGAACAAGGTTGGAGAGGGGGCGCGTCTCCTCAACGCAGTCAAAGATGCCGGAGTCACTCTGACCGGCTTCCTGGGATATTCAAAATCGGCGCGGAAGGGCGAGGCGATCCTCATAGTGGATGACAAGGCGCCGAACCTTGGGCCAATCGCGAAGAAGGCGGGCGTGGCACTCGGCAAGAGGCAGAAAGGCTTCCTGGCGACCGGCGCGGACCGGCCGGGCGTGGGCGCCGAGCTGCTGGGCAAACTGGCGGCGAAGGGCATCAACCTGGTGTCCATGCACGCTCTGTGCAGCGGCGCGGGCGCTTACGGCGCGCTGATTGTGGTGCCTGCTGCCGATTTCCGCAAAGCGGCCAGAGTTCTGGGCTAGTTCACCTCACCCGGCACGCGGACATGGACGCCGCCTGGCGGGCGGGACTGAGGGCGGAGGAGGGCGGCGGCCGCCTTGGCGAAATAGGTGATGGTGATGCTGGCGCCGGCGCGGCGGATAGAGGTGAGCGATTCGAGCATGGCGCGCTCGCAATCGATCCAGCCGTTGCGCGCGGCGGCCATAATCATGCTGTACTCGCCGCTTACCTGGTAGGCGGCGATGGGCGCGTGCCAGCGGTCGCGCGCCTGACGGATGATGTCCAGGTACGGCATGGCCGGCTTGACCATGATCATGTCGGCGCCCTCTTCGAGGTCCAGCTCGATTTCCCGCAGCGCTTCGCGCCCGTTGGCCGGGTCCATCTGGTAACTGCGCCGGTCGCCGAATTGCGGCGCGGATTCCGCAGCGTCGCGGAAGGGCCCGTAGAACACCGAGGCAAACTTGGCGGCGTAGGACAGGATGGGCGTGTTTGAAAAGCCAGCGGCATCGAGCGCGCCGCGAATGGCGCCCACGCGGCCATCCATCATGTCCGATGGCGCGACGATATCCGCACCGGCGCGCGCGTGCGACACCGCGGCCTTGGCGAGCCATTCGAGCGTCGCGTCGTTATCCACATCGCCATCCACCACCTTCCCGCAATGGCCGTGGCTGGTGTACTCGCAATTGCAGACGTCGGTGATCACCAGCAGGTTGGGCGCGCCGAGCTTGATGGCGCGGATGGCGCGCTGCACGATGCCGTCATCGGAGTAGGCCTCGGTAGCGTTTTCGTCCTTCTTCTCCGGGATGCCGAACAGGATGACGCCGCCCAGTCCCAGATATTCCGCCTCGGCGGCTTCGCGCACCGCCTCTTCGACGGAGAGCTGTGCGTGGCCGGGCATGGACGCGATCTCCCGCCGCACTCCCTTTCCGGGGACAACGAACAACGGCAGGATGAACTGAGAGGGCTCGAGATGAGTTTCGCGGACCAGGCGGCGCATGGGTTCGGTGGAGCGCAGCCGCCTCATGCGGTGAATCGGGAAGGGCATGACTCGATTCTAGCGCCGGGGGTGGGGAGCGGCGGGCCGGGACCGTTTCGGGGTGCTGGGTGAGCGTTTTTGTAGCGCTAATGACGGCCTTTTGTCGCGTTTTGCAGCTTAAGTGAGGTGCGGCTGGGGCGGTTTTGTGGTTCGCGGTGATACTCTGGGCGAGGTCCCCGTGACTGCCTTGCGCGGCAGTTCCCCTCTCCCGCTGGGGCTTGGTGGTTCTGGCACTCGCTGGGGGATTTCAGCGAGCAACGGGACTGCCCGACTGGTCAGATGGCCAAGATTATTCGCTTGACCAAGGTGCGGAGCTGGTTTACGCTCAGACCACCGAGCCGTGGCACCCTCGAGTCGGACGGCTTCCGGGGAGGAAGACTATGACTATTGCTCTGGGGGTGCTCGGCCCGCAGGCGATGATCTTGGCCGCTGATTCTCAGGAGGGAACTGGGTATGCCGGGGACCTCAAATTACAGTCAAGCAAGATAGCGCTCGAAGGCCGCTTCTATCCAGACGCGACCGGGAATGAAGATCGGGTGTTCGCAATCACCGGTGCTGGGAACAGCGATTACCTCTGGGCGTTGAAGCGTCAGCTTCTGGATGCCTTTGATGCGTGTGCAGACGTGGAATCGTGCGGTCTCGCGATGGAGAGGACAGTATTCTCTTTCTACGAACGACACGTTATCCCGTTCAATCCGCAGCAATGGGGAGACCTAAGGGTAGAGCTGATCGCCGCCGTGAAAATCAATGGTGAGTGCGGCATGTGGAGGAACGAGTTAAACGCGGTAACCAAGTGCGACTCTCTTGCGGTGGTTGGAAAGAGACTCAGTTGGTTGTGATTCCGAGGAAGAAAGCCTTGTTCGACGTTGCGGGCAGAACAGCGCTGAAGAACCTGGAAGAAATCTTTGCGAGATACGAAGAAGAAGAGCGGGGGGCCTACTGGAAGTCGCTCGGTGTCGGCACACGACACGCCATCAAGGGCGATTTCTTGTCGCGGATGAAGACGGATGTCGATGCGGTAGACCTGTTTGAAGAGTTCAGGCGGCCAGGTCCTCAAACATCAGGGGATCGGCAGTGACCATACGGCGCAGGGTGTCCGCGACTGCGCGAAGACTGCCAATAGACTTGGACAGTGCTCTTGGTAGGACCTCACTCAGCGCTGCCGGCGCTGCCAGACGGCCATTCCGGCCAGAACCAGCGAGGCCAGAAGCAGGGCGCCGTCGCGGGCCAGCGAGCGGGGCGAGATGGTGTCGCCGGGGCCGAAGCAGCCGCATTCGATCTGGATGCCGCTGGCATAAGTACGCACCATGACCGCGAAGAAGCCGAGTAGCAGGGCCGAGGCGGCTATCGATGAGAGACGCAGGAACCAGCCCGAGATGAGGAGCAGGCCGACGATCAATTCGGCCCAGGGCAGGGTTCGCGCCACGAATTTCACGGCCCACATCGGCAGGAGGCCGTAGGCATCCACCGCGCTGGCGAACATTTGCCAGGGCTCGCGCAGCTTGGTCCAGGCCGCGTAGACGAAAATGGCGCCTAGCGCCAGCCGGAGGAACAGACGAAGCCAGCGGGACATGTTACTTGGCCAACTCGCTGTCGAGGTAACTGCGCAGCAATTCGTAATTGACCGCGCCGGCCCAGGGGAAGACCGTGGAGCCGTGCTTGATCAGCATGGTGGGAGTCTGGCGGATGGGGATTTTCTGGCCCAAAGCCACGTCGCGCTCGATCTCGGCGGCGATGCTGGGGTCGATGACGAGAGCGCGGACGGTTTTCGCCTCCGCAGAAGTGAGACCACGGCAGGCGGTTGCATCGACACCGCCGCTGGCAGACCAGGAGGCCTGATACAGGAACAGGCGATCGGAGACATCTTGATACTTGCCCACACGCGCCGCGGCGGTGGCGTAGGCGGCGGCCAGACGAGAATAGACGTGCTGGGGCAGGGGGAATTCCCGGTGGATGAGATAGACCTTGCCGGTCGCGACGTAGTCCCTGAGAAGCTCAGGGAGAGTTTGATCGTGCAGGGTCTTGCAGGCTGGGCACTCGAAATCGCTGAACACCTCGATGCGGATGGGGGCGCTGGGGGAGCCGGCCGCCTTGGGGTCGGGGCGCGGCGAATTGGCGGCCCACGCCAGAAGGCCGGCCAGGAGCAGGAACGGAACGAGCCTCATGAAACGATTAGACCATGGGGGCGGGTTTTGGTTACAGGCCGTGGCAGGCCGGTGCCCTATACTACGGAAAGCGTCAGCCGGCCGTTCGAACGGTTCCGGGGCGTCGGCTTGATAACAATATGGACGTCGCGGCCCAGCCGGGTCAGGCATTCCAACAAACGGTGCTCCGAAATACCGCGAAATCGCCCTTTCAAGAGGGCGGAGACTTTGGGCTGCGTCAACCCCAGGATCTCCGCGGCGCGGGCTTGCGTGAGCGCTCGCCGCTGGACGATCTCGCCGATCTTGGCAGCCAACTGCGCCTTCACCAGCATGCTCTCGCTATCCGTATAGCCGAGGTCGGTATACACATTCCCGGAGCCTTCCTCAACTGGAATGCCCCTCACGACTCGCTGTTTCTTCATCGCGATAGCCCCTTAGCGATCTGTTCCGCGGCCTTGAGACGCTGGCGGATCAAATCCATGTCTGGTTTGGGCGTGGCCGCCCCGCACGTGGACTTCTTCTGGAACACGTGCAGCACGAAGACCAAGCCCTTGAGCCGCACGGCATAGACGGCTCGATACGTGCTGCGATCCCAGTCCTCGACGACTTCCAGAATGCCAGCGGAACCAAAGCCGCTCAGGGGTTTGGCCTGCTCGTGCTTCCTGCCCGCTTGTGCAAGGATCGGAGATCCTGTTTCGAGCTGCCCACCCAGTGCAACGGTTTCAGGGATGGCGGTTCGTCCATCGCGCCTTATTATACCAACATTGGTATAAGGCCGGCGGTCGATGGCGGTCTGGACAGGGCCGCCGGCAAGACGGTACGCTCGATGTAAGCGGTGTTCGAGGAGGGGCTATGAGCGGGAACAATCTTCTGTCGGTCGCGTTTCCGATCCTGGATGAGACGCAAATCAAGGAGCTGGCGCGGTGCACCGATGCCGCGCCCAGATTGTTTCAGGACGGGCAGACGCTGTTTGCGGTCGGCGAGCGCAACATGAACTTCTTCATCGTGAAGTCGGGCGAGATCGAGATCGTCGATCGCTCCGGCGACGAGTTGAAGACAGTCACGGTCCATCGCCAGGGCGAGTTCACGGGCGACATCTCGCATTTGACCGGCCTGCCGGCCGTGGTCGGCGGCGTCGCGCGAGGCGAGTGCGAAGTGCTGGAAATCTCGGGCGACGCCCTGCGGCGGGCGCTGAACCAGTGCCCGGCCATCAGCGACATCATTCTCCAGGCGTTCATTGCGCGGCGGCAGCTTCTGCGCGAGTCGCCGAACTTCACGGGTCTGCGGGTGATCGGGTCCCGCTACTCCGCGGACACCTTCCGGGTGCGCGATTTCCTGTCCAAGAACCGCATCCTCTTCACGTGGGTGGACGTCGAATCCGATCCAGACGTGGACGGGCTACTGAAGCGGTTTGGGGTGACGGAGTCGGATACGCCAGTGGTCGTCTGCGGCAGGATGGTGCTGCTGCGCAATCCGTCCAACCGGCAGCTTGCCGACGCCATCGGCATCCGGCAGCCGCTGGAGGATCGGGTCTACGACCTGGTGGTGGTGGGGGCCGGGCCGGCGGGACTGGCGGCCGCGGTGTATGGCGCATCCGAAGGGCTGCGGACGGTGGTGCTGGAAACTTCGGCGCCCGGGGGCCAAGCCGGCAGCAGCATGCGGATCGAGAACTACCTGGGATTTCCCACGGGCTTGACGGGCAGCGAACTGGCAGGCCGCGCCATCCTGCAAGCCAACAAATTCGGCGCCCATTTGTCCGTTCCCACTCCGGTGAACCGGCTGGCGTTCGAAAGCGCCTACACGGTGGTGCATCTGGACGGCGGCGAGGCGGTGACCGCCAAGTGCCTGCTGATCGCAACCGGGGCGGAGTACCGCCGGTTGGGCGTGGAGGGCGCCGAGCGGTTCGAGGGGACGGGCGTCTACTACGCCGCGACGCTGGCCGAGGCGCGGCTGTGCGCGGGAACGCAGGTCATTGTCGTTGGCGGCGGCAATTCGGCCGGGCAGGCTGCGGTCTTTCTCGCCGGGCACGTGCGCCGCGTGCTGGTTCTGCTGCGGGGCGACGACCTGTATAAGAACATGTCCAGCTACCTGGCGCAGCGAATCGAGCAGACTGCCAACATCGAGGTGGTCTTCGATACGACGATCCGGCGGATGAACGGCGACACGCACCTCAGTTCTGTGGACATCGTCAATAGCAAGACCGGCGAGGAGCGGACGGTGGAGACCACGGGTGTGTTCAGCTTCATTGGCGCCGAGCCGAGAACCGGCTGGCTGCCGCCGGAAATCGAGAGAGACGCGAAGGGGTTCGTCCGGACGGGAGCGGAGCTGGCGCAGTCGCGGCGCTGGACATCCGCGCGGCCGCCGTTCCTGCTGGAGACGAGCCGGCCGGGCGTGTTCGCGGCGGGGGACGTGCGCTCGGGATCGGTCAAGCGCGTGGCGTCTGCCGTGGGCGAAGGGGCGATGGCGGTGCAGTTCGTGCACGAGTGTTTGAAGCATATGTGAGGAAAGCTCGTCGCCCGTTGCGCGCCGTCAGGGGTCTCGCGAACGGGCGTCGCCAAGAGTGGCGACGCGGCACGCAGGAGTGCGTGCGCCACGCTACGATAGGACTCTATGCCCCGCGCGAAGAAGCCCGGACCGGCGATGGCGCGGCGGTACTTCATCCAGGGGCGGGTGCAGGGCGTGGGCTACCGGTACTTCGCCGAGAGCGTGGCGGCGGAGCTGGGCATTGCCGGCTACGCACGCAATCTCGACGACGGGCGCGTCGAGGTATACGCGGTGGGCACGACCGATCAACTGTCCGCGCTGTCTGGTTATCTGCGGAAAGGCCCGCGGATGGCCGATGTGCACGGCGTCCAGGAGATGGAAGCGCCGGTCAACGACTTGAGCGAATTCCGAATCGAGTATTTCTCATGAGCGAACTTGCGGCTGTTCCCGATTTAAAGAAACTGATTCGCGAGGTGCCGGATTTTCCCAAGCCGGGCATCCTCTTCTACGACATCACGACGCTGCTCAAGGACAAGGACGGCTTCCGGGCGGTGATCGATCGGATGAAGGCCCATTACGATCGCGCCCGGATCGATGTGATCCTGGGGATCGAGGCGCGGGGTTTCATCTTCGGCCCGGCGCTGGCCTATGCGCTCGGCACCGGCTTCATTCCGGTCCGCAAACCCAAGAAGCTGCCGGCCGCGACGGCCAGCGTGCGGTACGATCTCGAATACGGCAGCGACAGCCTGGAGATCCACCGGGACGCGGTTCATGCCGGCGAGAACGTGCTGATCGTAGACGATCTGCTCGCGACCGGCGGGACGGCGCGCGCCGCCACGCAGTTGATCGAGAGCCTGGGCGGACACGTGGCGGGCGTGGGTTTCGTGATCGAGCTGCTGTTCCTCAATGGCCGGGCGAAACTCGAAGGCTACGACGTCTTCTCGCTGCTGGCCTACGAGAAGTGACCATGACGGCGCGAAGCGCGCGGGTGCGGGCGCTGGCGAAAGTCAATCTCGAGTTGCGCGTGCTGGCCCGGCGGAGCGACGGCTACCACGAGCTGCGCACGGTTTTCCAGACCATCTCCCTGGCCGACACTATCGACATTGCGTTCACACCGGCGCGGCGGACCGCCATTTCGGTGACGGCGGACGTCGAGATTCCGGACGGCAACATCATGGAGCGGGCGGCGGCGCTGGCGCTCGAAGCGATGCGGACGGCGGGCCGGGTCGAGATGCGCTTGAGGAAGCGGATTCCCATGGGAGCCGGGCTCGGCGGCGGATCGAGCGATGCCGCGGCGGTGCTGCTGGCGCTCCCGGTGCTGGCGGGGAAGACGCTGGCGCCGGCAAAACTGATGGATGTGGCGGCGGCGTTGGGCAGCGACGTGCCGTTCTTCCTGCTGGGCGGGACCGCGGTGGGCCTGGGGCGCGGTACGGAGATATACCCGTTGCCCGACCGGCCGGCGGCTTTCGGACTCGTAGTCGCGCCCGGCATTCATGTCTCGACGGCGGATGCCTACCGCGACCTGGACGGAGGGGCCAAGGCAGGCGCAACCGCCTGCCCCACCGACTTGACTTCAGGCGCGGCGCAAAGTATCATAAGTGTTTTCCAGTCTAGCGTTTGGGAACAAGGGTGGCGGTCCTCCGAAAGCCTGGGCTCGAATGACTTCGAGGCCGTGGTTTTCGCGAGGTATCCGCGGCTAAAGGCTCTCAAACGGCAGCTCGAAAGGCTCGGTGCAACCCCTGCTATGCTCAGTGGGAGTGGCTCTGCGCTGTTCGGCGTTTTTCGCGAACGGGCGCAAGCAGGGCGGGCGCGTGAAGTTTTGGGAAAGGAGCAGTCGCTTCCGATTCGGTTCGTAACCCGAGCCAGTTATCGCGCCCGGTGGTGGCGCGACCTGGGAGCGCATCTCGCGGAAAAGGTATGGCCGCCGCAAAGCCGGTACGCATGATGGATCCTGAACGCATCAAGGTTTTCACGGGCAACGCCAATCCGGCGCTGGCCGGGGAGATTTGCGAGTTCCTGGCGCTGCCGCTGAGCGCCGCCTCGGTGAAGAACTTCGCCGACGGCGAGATTTACCTACAGATCCAGGAGAACGTGCGCGGCGCCGATGTGTTCGTGGTGCAGCCGACCTCGAAGCCGGTGGACCGCAACCTGATGGAACTGCTGCTGATGATGGACGCGCTGAGACGCGCGTCGGCGGACCGCATCACGGCGGTGCTGCCGTATTACGGCTACGCCCGCCAGGACCGCAAGGACAAGCCGCGGGTGCCGATCTCGGCCAAGCTCGTGGCCAAGCTGCTGGAGCGCTCCGGCGCGGACCGCATTCTGGCGCTGGACCTGCACGCGGCGCAGATTCAAGGGTTCTTCGACGTGCCGGTGGACCACCTGTTCGCGATGCCGGTGATGATCGAGCACATGCGGGCGCGCCAGACGGGTAAGACAATCGTCGTTTCGCCGGATGCGGGAGGAGTGGAACGTGCGCGCGCGTTCGCCAAGCGGATGAACGTGCCGCTGGCCATCCTCGACAAGCGCCGCGACGACGTGAACGTGGCCGAGGTGGTGCATATCATCGGCGAGGTCGAGGGGTGCGAGTGCATGATCGTCGACGACCTCATCGACACGGCGGGCACGCTGATCAACGGCGCCGAGGCGCTGCTCAAGGCGGGCGCGGCCAGCGTGATCGCAGCCGCCACGCACGCGGTGCTGTCGCCGCCGGCCGTGGAGCGAATCGCGAATTCGAAGATTCAGGAAGTGGTGCTGACCAACTCGATCCCGCTTTCCGAGGAAGCGAGCGGGTGCAAGAAGATCCGGACGCTGTCGGTGGCCCCGCTGCTGGCGCGGGCCATCCAGTCGATACACGAGGAGACGAGCGTCAGCAGGCTGTTTGTGTAGAAAACGGTCGATGGTAGATGGTAGATAGTCGATGGCGAAAGACCATCGACCATCGGCCATCAACCGTCGTTATCGGCCAACGCAACCCACGTCCTTAGGGCGGACTTGCGAACCGGCGTTGAAAGGAGTCAGGGAATGGCAAGAGAAGTTTCTATCGTTGCGGAACCGCGCGCTTCGCGCGGCAAGAACGAATCGCGGCGGCTGCGGCAGCGCGGCCTCATCCCCGCGATTGTATACGGCGCTTTCCAGGCGCCGGTGGCGGTGGCCGTCAGTCCCAAGGAAGTCGAACGCATCCTGCACAGCAAGACGGGCCACAACACCATCTTCGATGTCAACATTCAGAACAGCGACACGACGCCGGCGATGGTCGTGGACTGGCAGTACGACCCGGTGAAGGACACGCTGCTGCACGTGGATCTGAAACGGATCGACCTGACCAAGGTCATCCAGGTCTCGGTGCCCGTGCTGACGCAGGGCGAAGCCAAGGGCGTCAAGCAGCAGGACGGCCTGCTCGAGCTGGTCACGCGCGAGATCGAGGTCGAGTGCCTTCCAGACGATATCCCGGGGCACTTCACGGTGGATGTGACCGAGTTGATGATGGGCCAGAGCATTCGCGCGGGCGATATCGCCATGCCCGCCACCGTGAAGCTGGTCAGCGCGCCCGAGAACGTGATTGCGCACGTGGTGGCGCTGCGTATCGTCGAGGAAGAGAAGCCGGCCGAGGCCGCTCCGGAAGCGGCGGTTACACCCGAGGCGGGAGCCACCGCGGCCGCCGAGCCCGAGGTCATCAAGAAGGGCAAGAAGGAAGAGGAGCCCGCGGCGGCCGATGCCAAGGGGAAGAAGGAGCCCGAGGCCAAGGGGAAGAAGAAGTAGCGGCCCAGAATGGTATCGTGGCTGATAGCCGGGTTGGGCAATCCGGACGCGGAGTACGCGCTGTCGCCTCACAACCTCGGTTTCATGGTGGTCGATGTTCTGGCCTCGCAGTGCGGCGTGAAGGTGAAGCGGAAGGATTCCGGGGCGCTGGTCGGCCAGGCGCAGTTGGAAGATCGGGCGGTCCTGCTGGCGAAGCCGCAAACGTACATGAATCTGAGCGGCCATGCGGTGGGGCCGCTGCTCGCAAAGAACGGGCTGGGGCCGGGCAACCTCATCGCGGTCTACGACGACCACAACCTGCCGTGGGGTTCGCTGCGCATACGGCCGGGAGGGTCGGCGGGCGGCCATCACGGAATGGAGTCGGTGATTGCCGGGATTGGGACGGAGGAGTTCATCCGGGTGCGGCTGGGGATCAACCCCGGCGCGGCCCGGGCCGAAGTCGAGTATCTGCTCAAGCCGCTGCGGCGAGGGCAACTGAAAGAATTGGAGGACTTCCTGGGCTATGCGGCCCAGGCGGTGGTCTCCATCATCTCCGAAGGCGCCGAAAAGGCCATGACGAAATTCAATCGTCGCGCCCCAGGTGAAAAAGAGGAAGAATGAGGATCTACGAAGAGCTGTTTATCGTGAGGCCGGACGCCACCGAGGAAGAGATCGAGCCGTTCATCGAACAGGTGAAGGCGATCATCACCTCGGCCGGCGGGACCGTGGACAAGACGGAGAAGTGGGGCATCCGCAAGCTGGCCTACCGCGTCGCGAAGCGCGACGAAGGCTACTACGTGCTGCTGCAGGTGACCTCCGATCCGGACGCCGTGAAAGAGATGGAGCGGCGTTTGCGGGTGAGCGATCTGGTGCTGAAGTTCATCACGGTGCGGATCGACGAAAAGCTGAAGAAGATCGAGAAGCGCAGGAAGGAACGCGAGAAGAGGGCGAAGCGCCGGCCGGCGCCGATGGCGGCCAGTCCCGCCCGTCCCGCCGCGGCCCCGGCGCCTGCGGCACCCGCGGCGCCCGGCGAGCCGATCGCGGCGGAGCCCGCGGAGAGGGAGGGATAAGCCATGGCGGAACAACGAGGCGAAAGAGGCGATCGAGGCGATAGAGGCGGAAGGCCGGTGCCCGGCTCGCAACAGCCCACCGGGGGCGACAAGGCGAACGCCACCAGGAAGCAGTATTTCCGGCGCAAGAAGGTGTGCCGGTTCTGCGTCGAGAAGGTGGACGATATCAACTACAAAGACGTTCGCATGTTGAGCTCGTTCCTCACCGAGCGGGCCAAGATCATCCCGCGGCGGCTCTCGGGCGTGTGCACGCCGCACCAGAAGCGGCTGGCCGAAGCGATCAAGCAGGCACGCAGCATCGCTCTGGTGCCTTACAGTCCGAAGTAGCGCTGGACGCGAAAGGAGGATCGAGATGGAAGTCATTCTCAGAGAAGATGTCGACAAGCTCGGTGTTCGCGGCCAGATGGTGAAAGTCGCCGGCGGCTACGCGCGCAATTTCCTGCTGCCGCGCAAGCTGGCGGTGGCGGCGACCGAGGCCAACAAGAAGATCGTCGAGCAGGAGCGCCAGGGACACCTGCGGCGCGAGGCGAAAGAGCAGGCGGCGGCACAGGACCTGGCCAACATGATGGCCGGCGTGACGGTGGTCATCGCGCAGAAGGCGGGCGAGCAGGAGCAGTTGTTCGGCTCGGTCACCGTCAAGGACATCGCCGAGGCGCTGGAGCGTCAGAACTACCACATCGAGCGGCGCAAGATTCATTTGGCCGAGCCGATCAAGCAACTGGGCCAGTACCAGGTTCCCATCCGCCTGCATCGCGAGGTGACGGTGGAAATCACGGTGCAGGTGGTCAAAGAAGAAGAGTAACGGCGCCGTGATCCTGAATCCCGACGGGTATGCGGACGCCTCCGTCTTTGAACTGCTGGCGGAGGCGGAGCGGGGATACGTCCCGCTCGACCGGCGGCTGGCGCGGACGCTGGTCGAGCGCGGCGATTCGATTTTCCCGGACTTTATCCGGTATCTCGAAGAGCCGTGCGAAGATGAGCGACTGGACCTCGACGTCTGCGTCTTCGCGCTCGACGTCGCGCGTCAGTTGCGGACGCCGGCAGCGCTGCCCTTCCTGGCGGAACAGGCGCGCCGCGACGCCTTCGAGTTTTCCGACGAGCTGACCGAGGCGTTCGTGGAGCTGGGCGAGGCGTCGGTCGAAACACTGCTCGGGCTGTACGACGAAAGCGACGGCGCTCCCGACGTGCGGTTTGCCATGGCCGGGCTGGGCGTGCGGCATCCGCGAATTCTGGAGACGCTGCTCGATCTGCTCGAGGCCGATCCGGCGGAGGGTTCGATCGTGCTCGGCCTGTACGGCGATCCGGCGGCGAAGCCCGCGCTCGAAAAAGCGCTGGCGGCGGCCGGGGACAACGAGCGGCTGCGGCAGGAGATCGAAGGGGCGATCCGGGAAATCGACGGAGCGGATGCGACCCATCCGGAGCCGTTCGACATCTGGCCGCTGTATCCCGAAGAGGAGACGCCCTTCTTTGCGGCGTTCGAGACGGCCGAACTGCTGAAGTTTCTGGCCAGCCCGGTTCCTGAATATCGCCTGCGCGCGGTGAAGATGCTGACGTTCGAAGAGCCGCCTCCCGAGATCGCACGCCGGGTTTTGGAAGTGGCCAAGACCGATCCGGACATGGGCGTGCGGGCGATGGCGTGGGAGTGCCTGGAGGGCATTCACGAGCCGGCGGAGATCGAGAAGGCCGTGCGCGCGCGGGTCGAGGATGCGGAGGCGCCCGTCGAAGAGCGCGCCGGTGCGCTGGTGGCGCTGGCTCACGAAGCGCGCGACGACGAGGCGCTGCATCGGCTCATCCTGGAGTTTTACGAGCGGCCCGAAACGCGCGAGCGGGCGGTCAGGGCCATGTGGCACTCCGGGGACCGGCGGTTCGAAAGCCGCATTCCGGAAGCGTTCGGCGATCCCGATCTCGGCGTGCGGCGCCAGGCGGTCACCGCCGCAGGCATGTTCGGCATGGTGGGGCAGCTTGGCCGGATGGAACGCCTCTTCGAGGACGGGGACCTGCGCGATACGGCGCTTTATGCGTACGCGCTGGCGGCGCCCGGCCCGGTCACGCCGGCACGCATGCGAGGGCTCTATACCCGGATCGAGGACCTGGCGGGCGGGCTGAACGAACAAGAAGGGGCGATCGTCGGCAAGGCGCTCGACGACCGGCTCGAAGCCCACGATCAGCCCCCGGTGTTCCACATCGAGGAGGACCGGGAGGCGGAGGAAGAGGACGCACCGCCGCTCACGGAAGCCAAGCCCGCCAAGGTCGGCCGCAACGATCCCTGTCCTTGCGGCAGCGGCAAGAAGTACAAGAAGTGCTGCGGGCAGTAGCGAAAGGCTCCTCTTCGCGGATGCGGTGAAGTCTGGCCGCTCCTGAATCCGGACGAGCCGGGACCACAATTGAGCCCGCATTTCCATTTTGTTACTGATAACCTCTCGATGGCCTCAGACTCTATTCATGCGGGTTCCAACATGATGGAGGCGCTCCGGAGGTCAACACCCAGTGGGTGAGAAACAAAATCAGCCATTCCGGCTCTCTTTCAATCCGGTTGGGAGTACACTTGCTGTTGGCCAGGCAGCCAAAAAGGAAATCCTGGTCGAAGGGGGTACTGTCCCGTGAGAACTGATGGGGATATGCGAGAACCGGTAGATTCCGCTCCATCTGACGCGTCTGTATTCGGCGTTCCGCCAGGAACCACGTGGTTCATGTTTGGCGGTGCGGCCGTATTCACTGCATTTGCGGCGCTTGGACTAGCCCTAGCGGTCTCCAAGTCTGATCGTTTCTCGGTAGGGCTTGGATTCGTGGCGGCGGTGGGTTTTGGTTCTCTTGCGACCCTGGGTTTGCGGTCCTTCACCCGCCTTCGAGCAAGAATCGCGCTGAATGAAACCGGAATCTGGTACTTGCCGCACAGCGGTAAGTGCACCTTTATCCCTTGGAAAGATGTGTCGAATGTCAAGGCGGACGATACAGGACAACGGTTGGTACTGACCGATGCCTCAAAGCGTAGGGAGATCAGGGTTGAGTATCAACTTCAACATTTCAAAAACGTCCGAGATTCTGTTCTCGCTCATTCGGCTGCGCAGATTCATGAGCACGCCTCAAGTCTGACATGCTTTCACCGGACTTGGGTCAACAAAGTGATCTTTGCGGTCGTTGGCAGTCCGTTTCTTATTATCTCTTGGGTGAACTACAAACAAGGGTTGAATGGAATGCCACTATTCTTCCCCCTCTGCTTTGGCATCATGGCCGGGATTATGGTCGTGATGGATCCTCTTAGAGGGTCAATCACCAGCGAGGCAGTAACCATCGAGTATCCAGGCTGGAAACGAACTATCCTGTTCGATTCGATCACCAGGATTGCGATTGAGGATGTGCATAGCCGTGGGAACGCTTGGGCGGCTGTAGTGATCGAACGTAAGAAGAACGGGCCGATCAAGCTGTTCAGATTCAACGAAGGATCAGTGGCTCTTCACGACGCACTTCAAACGGCGTGGATAAATGCAGGACAACGCAAAGAGCCTGCGGATCGTTGCTGAGAAACTGACGGGCGCACAACTCCCGCTCAATGCAGTTCGGGTCGCCGGAAGCGCCTCTTCGAGATGACTTCGGCCTTTGGGCAGGGTCAGCCCACGCTCCAGCAACAGGCCGCAGATCTGGTTCACCACAGCGGTTCGGCGCCTCACCCAGCAGCTCGCGCACGCGGTGCAGCGCTTGCAGATCCAACTGCTCCTGCGTCTTGATCGCAACAAGACGCATTGAGTCCTGGCCAATTCGCATGCCCGAAAAACAGACCAAAGCGTTCTCGCCACGAATGGACACGAATGCACACGAATACATGACGGAACCTGACTTATGTAGGAGTGTGGCTCCGGGTACGCGGTCAGTGGCCCGTCTCGAAGGGGTAGCCCTTCTCGATCCAGTCCTTGGGGAAGCTCGTTGGCAGGGAGAGCACGCGCACCCGCTTGAACCCTAGCTCGTGCAGCATGACGAACGCGGGGCGCAGGTTGGGGCAGTGGTCCCACGGGCAGCAGCCGCAGTTGATGACGATCTCCTGGGTGCGCGGGTGATTCAGAACGGCTTCGCGCAACGCTTGCAGCCCTTCCTGTTTGCTTGCCGGCCCGACGAACTCGGCGCCTGGGATGTGCTTGCTGCGGTGGAGGACGCCGAAACCCACGTAATAAATCACCGGTCTCGCCACCGGCGGGCCTTTGAGTCGCGGGGCAAGCTGTGCGGGCTCGATGAGGTCCGCGGCGGTCCAAGGATTAGGCATCGTCTGGCCGGATAGCGCGCAAAGGGCCAGGAGCAAGGCGGAAATGCGAAGGTTCACGGACTCATGGTAGCGCTCGGCGGCGGCCGCTTCCGGAGCCGCGCCGGATATCGTAGGTTAGAAGTAGCTATGCCGAAACGAGAGACGGCGACGCTGGGTGGGGGCTGCTTCTGGTGCCTGGAGGCGGTCTACCAGCAGTTGAATGGGGTGCTCGCGGTGGAATCGGGCTACGCGGGCGGGCACGTGTCGAACCCGAGCTACAGCGACGTGTGCACGGGAAAGACGGGGCACATCGAGGTGGTCCAGGTGGCCTTCGATCCGGAGGTCCTGAGCTACCGGGAGCTGCTCGACGTGTTCTTTGCGATTCACGATCCGACCAGCCGGGACCGCCAGGGCGAGGACGCGGGGGAGCAATACCGCTCGGTGATCTTCACCCACTCGGACCGGCAGCGGGAGACGGCGGAGGCGGCCATTCGCGAGTTGAATGCCGCGGGCATCTGGGACAAGCCGATCGTGACCGAGGTGCGCCCGGCGGCGGCGTTCTTTCCGGCCGAAGAATACCACCGGCAGTACTTCCTCAAGAACCCCGAGCAGGCCTATTGCGCCTACGTCGTGGCGCCCAAAGTGCGCAAGTTCCGCGAGAAGTTCGCGGCCAAGCTGCGGCACAATTTGCCGGGGGCGTGAGGGCTACAAAGCCCGCGCCTGGAAGCCGTCGCCGCGGCACTGCACCAGCTCGTAGCCCGACGCGGCACCCGACGCCGTGTCGTAGATGACGAACGTCGACGGCACGTCGATCGAGGCGCCGCCGGGCCCGAATTTCGCGCCCATGATGGGGCCGGGGTTGACCAGGAGCGCGCGGCCGGTGCGGACGATTTCGTAAACGTGGTTGTGGCCGAAGGCGACCAGGTCGAACTCGCCGGAGAGGGCGAGCGGGCGGGCGATGTTGTCGTAGTGCACGGCCGCCACCGATTTTCCGTCGAATTCGGCGCGGAAGAACTCGCCGTGGATGCGGATCTGCGGGTATTTCTGCGCATTCGCCGTGATGCGGAATAGGTCGGCGTCGTTGTTGCCGAAAATAATGTGGATGGGACCGGCAAAGCGGCCGCCGAGCTGGTGGACGATGAAGGGCGAGCAGAGGTCGCCGCAGCAGATCAGAGCGTCCGAAGAGCGGACCGCTTCGAGCGCGGCTGCCAGCTTCCAGATGTTGTCGTGGATGTCGGAGAGAAGCGCGAGGCGCATCAATCTTAGGTTAGCAGCAGCCGTCAGCCGTCGGCCATCAGCCATCGGCCCACGGGGCCGGTCAGCGTGGCGGCGCGGCGCCGCGGTCGGCGACCACCACCACTTCCATGTCGGAGGCCATGCGCACGATGCGGTGGATCAGATTGCGGGCCAGGAACCAGCGCCAGCGGCCGTAGCGCGGGCGGGCCACGAAGATGCGCGTGATGTGCTGGAGGCGCGCGAATTCCACCAGCGTGTTGGCCACATCGGCCCCTTCCAGCGTGCGCGTCTCGATGTGGAGGTTGCGGGCGAAGTTCAGGAGGCGCTCGGTCTCGGCGCGGCGCTCGGGCGGCGTGCTGGCCAACTCGCCCTCGCGGTAAACCAGAACGGCATAGCACTCGGCCTCTAGGTAGTCTGCAACGCGGCGGGCGCGGCGAATCAGGAGCGGAGTGGAGGAGTCGGCGGTGAGGTAGACGAGAATCCGCGCGGCGGGCGGGGCGGGCGGCCGTTCCGGCGCGCCTCCCTGATCGCCGTCGACCGGCTCATCGAAAATGGCCGGCGTGACGTGGCGGACCTCGACCTCGTGGGCCGTCTCGCGCAGAGCCATCTCGCGGAGGGCGACCAGCGTGGATTCCTTGAAGAAATTCTCCAGCGCGCGGCGGGCCTTCTCGGGCGCGTAGACGGCGCCGCGCAGAAGGCGGTTGATGAGCGCCTGCGGAGTGGCGTCCACCATCACCACCTCGGCCGCCTCCTTGATGACCCAATCGGGAACCGTCTCGCGCACGCGGATGCCGGTAAAGCGCCAGACCTGGTCGTTGAGGCTTTCGACGTGCTGGATGTTGACGGTGGTGAAGACGTCGATTCCGTGTTCGAGCAGCGCCAGCACGTCCTCCCAGCGCTTCTCGCGGCCGAAGCCGGGCACGTTGGTGTGGGCCAGCTCGTCCACCAGGCAGACGCGAGGCTCGCGGCGCAGGATGGCGTCCACGTCCATTTCTTCGAACACGGCGCCGCGGTATTCGATCTGGCGGCGGGGGATGATTTCGAGGCCCTGCGCCTTGAGGATGGTGTCGCTGCGGCCGTGCGACTCGAAATAGCCGACCACGACGTCCGCGCCCGTGTGCGCCAGCTCCTGGGCGTCCGCCAGCATCTGATAGGTCTTGCCGACGCCGGCGGCATAGCCCAGGTAGACCTTCAGGCGGCCGCGGCGGTTCGGGGTGGGTTCGGGCATTTGGTTTCTCAGTGAGGAAACACGCGCAGGTCCATGCCTTCGGCGGCGCGGATGAGGCGGTCGATGGGTCCGCCGCGCAGGCGGTCCCACCAGCTATGGCGCAGGCTGTGGCCGATGAGGATCTGGGTGATGCGTTGGGAGCGGGCGTAATCGACGATGGTAGCGACGAAGTCCTCTCCGCCGAGCATTTCAATTTTGGCGCCGGCCTGGCGCGCCGCGGCGAGGTTGGCATCGAGCGCCTGCCGGTCGCGCGGCGAGAGCTCGGGCTGCTCGACGTAGGCGGCGTACAGCTCGCCGTGGAAACGGTCGGCGGAGCGTTTGGCGGCGGCGATCATATTGCTGGCGTTGGTGCGCGGCGTGACGCAGACCAGGAAGCGCTCATGCGCTCCCCAGAGCTGATCCATGCCCCGGGCTTCGAGGTAGGTCTCGAGTTGGCGATCGACGATATCGGCGGTAAGGAGCAGGGCCAGTTCGCGCAGCGCCGAGAGGCGCTCGGCCACCCGCTCTTCGGAGCCGCCGGCTTCGGCCGCGCGACCGGCGATGGTCTGGGGCGGAACGTCCACTACCACGATTTCGTCGGCACCGTAGAGGAACGCCTTGGGAATGGTCTGAGTTACGTGCTTGCCGGTGATGGCTTCGACCCTCTCCGCTTCCTCCTCGATGTATTGCAGGTTCACCGAGGCGATCACGTTGATCCCGGAGTCGACCAGCTCTTGCACGTCCTGCCAGCGGTACGGGTGGCGGCTGCCGGGTGGATTGTCGTACGCCAGGCCGTCGACGATGCACACGCGCGGGCGGCGGCGGAGAATGGCCTCGACGTCCACCACCTGGACACCGTCGACGATCTTCGGCGCGATCACCTCAAGGCTGCCGAGCAGCTCGTCTGTGTCGGGCGAGCGCCGGGGCTGCATCGCGCCCACCACGACGTCCTGGCCGCGCTCGTGGCGGCGGCGCGCCTCGTCGAGCATGCGGAACGACTTCCCCACGCCGGAGGCGTAACCGAGGAAGATCTTCAAACGCTCGCGGCGGCTTCCCGGCGCTTCCGCCATGGCTTGTCGAAGCAGGCGATCCGGATCGGGGCGGGACTCGTCTTGAGGTGGCACTCAGTATAAGTGTACCCTGGACTCCGGCATGTACCTGATCGGGATTGCGGGACCGTCGGGCTCGGGAAAGACGGAACTGGCGCGCGCGCTGGCGGAAGCGCTCGGCGCGCCGATCCTCTCGCTCGATTCGTACTACCGCGACCTGGCGCGCCTGCCATTTGAGGAGCGGGCGCGGGCGAACTTCGATGTGCCGGAAGCGATCGAGCACGAACTGCTGTTCGCGCACCTGGGCGCGCTCGCCGGCGGGGGAACCGTCGAGATTCCGGTCTACGATTTCACGCGCCACTCGAGAACGGACCGCACCGAGACCGTGCGCGCGGGCGCGTTCGGCGTGCTCGAAGGGTTGTGGGCGCTCTACTGGGAGGACATACGGCGCCTGCTCGGGACCAAGGTCTACGTGGACGCACCGGACGAGGTGTGCTTCGAGCGGCGGCTGGCACGCGACCTGCGAGAGCGCGGGCGATCGGCGGAATCGGTGGTGGCGCAGTATGCGGCCACGACCCGGCCGATGGCGCGCCGGTACGTGCTGCCGGCCCGGCAGTGGGCCGACGTGGTGGTGAGCGGCGTCGAGCCGGTGGAGCGTTCAGCGGCGGCCCTTCGGGCCGAGGTCCTGGCGCGGGCGGCTACTTAGGATCGACGGCGTTGACGCCGGACGCCTTCGCGTCTTCGATCCAGGCCTGGCAGCGGACCAGGCGCTCGAAGGCCTCCCGCGTCTTGCGGGCCTCTTTCGCATTCCAGCCGCCCCGGCCGGAGAGCTGGATCAGCTTGTTCCAGGACTTGGTGAAATCGACCAGAAGGACGTTGAATTCGCGCTGCCGCTTCTCTCGCTCCGCATTGGCTGTTTGGTCCTCGCGAGCGGCACTCTGCTCGACGGCTTGGAGCCAACGAAAGTGAGCGTCCGCGCTGACGATGGCGGGGGCCTGCGCCACGGCCGGCAATGCGAGACCGGCGGCGAGAAGCAGCGCCGCCGCGGTTACGCGATGCGATTCGAAATACACGGCGTCGGTATATTAGTCCGGCGAGCGCGGTTTTGCGAGGGGTTTAATCTAGAGATCCGTTAACCGCAGGTTAGTCCATGCGTGGGCGGAAACCGGACCTCGCGGCCGCACGTCCACCCTTTGTGAGGCCGGCGGAATACTGGCGGCTGAACGGGGTCTTCGAGGGCCGGAAGTGGGACAATCTGCGCTGCTGGGAACGTGCATGATGGTGCTGGCCGGTGTGTCTACGGCGGAGATTCAGCGGCACAGCGCCAAGATCGTGCTGGAAGACGGCGTCCCGCTCCCGGAGGCGCCGCAGATCACTCCCGGACTTACTCAGTGGCGGTTGCCGGCATGCTCCATTCTTACCGTGTTCGGCAACGGCACGGTGCAGTACGAAGTCGATCTGGCGGCCCGTCCCGAGGATCCGCTCACGGTGGATGTGTGCCCGATCCACATCCGCCTGGAGGGCTACCGGACCACGGACGCCACGCTTCGCCAGGACGCGGTTGTCGTCTTGAAGCGGCTGGGCGTGGGGCAGGGCTCCAGCATTTCGATGACCGCCCTTAAGGCTCCGGCGCAGGCCCGGAAGGCTTACGAGAATGGCGTCGCGGCCATGCTGCGGAAGAAGTGGGATCTGGCGCAGACGGAATTCGAGCGAGCCGTCGCCGTTTATCCGGAATACGCGCCCGCGTGGAGCGATTTGGGAGAGGTTCTGACGAGCCAGTCCAAACCCCAGGAGGCGCGCGCCGCCTGGGAGCGCGCGCTCGACGCGGACCCCAAGTATCTCAGGCCCTACCAGCAACTCGCCAAGCTGGCTTTGGATGAGGGACGTAACGAGGACGCATTGCGCGTTGCGGACCGTGGCGTGGACTTGCGTCCGGTCGAGTTTCCGGGGATCTACTACTACGACGCCGTGGCCAATTACAATCTCAAGAATCTGGATGTCGCCGAGAAACTCGCGCGCCGCGCCATCGCGCTCGATTTCCCTCGCGAGATTCCGTTGGCGGAGAGTCTGCTCGGCTCCGTGCTGGCGGCCAAAGGCGACCGCCAAGGCGCCATCGAACACCTGAGGAGATACCTGGAGCTTTCGCCCAAAGCCACGGATGCGGCGGACGTGGAGCAACTCGCCGAGAAACTCGAGCGTGGCGATCCGGGGTCGGAATGAGGCGCTTTCGGGGGCCGGCGCTATACTGCGGTTGAGGGAATCCGATATGAACCAGCTTATGAGGACGGGACTCTGTGTGCTGGCGCTGGCGGGCGCCTCTCTGGCACAGCAGGTCCGGATCAACCAGCAACACACCGCCAAGATCGTCCTCGAGGATGGCACGCCGTTTTCGACCACGCCGGAGATCATTCCCGCTATCAACGGCCAGGGCGTGGCGGCCTGCGTCCTGGACGTGTTCGGCGGCGGCACGGTGCAATACGTCGTGCGCAATCAGTCCGATCCCTTCTGCCATGGCTCGGCGTGCCTCGACGGGGAGGCCGGGGACTCCTGCCCGGTCCGGATCAGGCTGGCAGGCTATCGGACCACCGAGGCCACCCTGCACCAGGGAGCGGTGATCGTTCTGAAGCGGATAGGCGACAACGAGGGCACCTCGGTTTCCATCACGGCTGTCAACGCGCCGAAAGACGCCAAGAAGGCTTACGAAAGCGGCGTCGCGGCCATGGCTCACCAGAAGTGGGACGTCGCGCAGAAGGATTTCGAGCGCGCCGTGGCGGAATATCCGAAATACGCGCCGGCGTGGAGCGATCTCGGCGAAGCTCTGATGCAAGACTTGAAGCCCCAGGAGGCCCGGGCCGCCTGCGAGCACGCGCTCGAAGCCGACCCCAGGTACCTCAAGCCCTACCTGCAGCTCGCCAGGCTGGCCTTGAGCGAGGGGCGGATCGAGGACGCGGCCCATATCACGACCAGGGCGCTGGCGCTGAATCCGGTCGAGTTTCCCGGCCTGTACTATTACGACGCCGTAGCCGATCTCAGGCTCAAGCGCCTGGACGACGCCGAGAGGAGCGCCCGCAGAGCCATCGAACTCGATCCCAACCACGAGATTCCGATCGCGGAGAGCCTGCTGGGAACGCTGCTAGCCGCGAAAGGCGACCGTTCAGGAGCCATCGAGCACTACAGGAAGTATTTGCAGATCTCACCGAAAGCGACGGATGCCGACACGGTGAGACGGCGCATCGCGGAACTTGAGGCCGCGGCGCAGAAGTAAGCCGGCGCGCCAGGCACCTACCCCTATGATCGAAACGCTGGTACTAGTACCCTGGCCGGACGCAAGTTTTGTCTGGTAGTACCGATATTACTAAGTGGACGAACAAGACGAGGCAACGACTTGCGAGGGCTACTATAATGTTGTTAGTAACACGACGGCGTATGGTGCTCGTGTCGGCAGTTTTGTGCACGTCGTGCGCGTTTGAGGAATGAGCGTGGGCGAACGAGTAACAGTTGGCGTGCTGGCATCGACGCCGTTGGTGTGCTCCGAGCTCCAGGCGTGTCTGAAGCAGTTGCCCGTGCAGGTGGTGCTCGATGAGCGAGTGATCCGGCCCGATCCAGCGCTCCTCTCGCATTTGCAGAGCCTGCATCCGGAGCTCCTGCTCGTGGAGCAGCCCGCGGAACTCAGCACGATTCAGGCTCTGCTGCGAACCGTAGCCAAGGCCACGCCCGCTTCCGCGATCGTGGTCGTCAACGGCAACGCCGACCCGGAGGCGATTCTCGAAGCCGTTCGCTCGGGCGCGCGCGATTACTTGTATGTGCCGTTCGGGGACTCTCTGGGAAAGGTCATCGGGCGGCTCCAGGCGGCGCGCCCGAAGCCCCAGAGCGGCGTGCGGCGCCCCAGAGGCCGTGTCATCGGCTTCCTGTCGGCCAAGGGCGGATGCGGGGCCACGACGGTGGCGCTGCACGCGGCCGTCGGGATGGCACGTGAGAGCGGCCAGCCGACGGGGCTGGCCGATTTCGACTTGAGCTGCGGAATGGTGAAGTTCCTGACCAACAGCCGCAGCCAGTATACGGTTCTGGATGCGGCGACGAATGCCAGCCGGCTGGACGAGAGCTTCTGGAACGCACTGGTCACCGAATGCTCCGGAATCGAAGTGCTGACGGCGCCCGCCCCGCTGGCGGCGAAGCAGTATCCCGAACCGGCTCAGTTCGGCGCGACGCTCGACTTCATGCGTTCCCGGTACGCCTGGAGCCTGGTGGACCTGGGACGCGGCATCCACAGCTTCCCCGCGTCTTTGCTGGAACATTTCGACGAGATTTACGTGGTGGCCACGCCCGATCGGATTGCGCTCGCGCAGGCCAAGCGCGTGGCGGACTGCCTGCGGCACGGCTGCAGTTTCCGGACGGTGCGCCTGATCGTCAATCGCAGCCCGGCCGCCGCCGTAGTCGAGATCGAGAGGCTGACCGGCCTGGATGTGTACGCGACTATAGTGGATGCCGAGAAGGACCTGCACGACGCTCTGGCCGATAGTCGCCTGGTCTCCGAGAAGGCGCAGATCAGCAGACAGATGGGAACATTCGCCAGGCGGGTGGCGGGCCTGCCGGCCGAGGCCCAGGCTCCCGAGACGGCGACCGGCCTGGTGTCGGGCTTCCGCAAAATGCTGGGAAGGGTGCGGCAGGCAACGCAGGGACGGGCAGAGGACGCCGGCGCCACGCCCGACAGCGCCTGGGAGACGCTGTCGCGCAACGCGGAGGCGGCATTCAAGAACGGCCAGTTCGACCTGGCTGCGAGGCACCTGGCCCAGGCGGTGGAAGAAGCCCGTTCGTTCGGCGACGGCGATCTGCGTTTTGGCCGGTCGCTCAACCGGCTCGGCGTGGTGCAGTGCCACCAGGGGCGGCATGCCGAGGCGGAGCGCTCCCTGAAGACAGCGGCCAAGATTCTGGAACAGGTGCTCGGCGAAGCGGATCCTTCCGTGCTGGAGGTTCTCTCGAACCTGGCGGGGGTTTACAAGGCCACCCGGCAGTACGAGACCGCGCGGCAACTCTATGAGGCCGTGCTCAAGACCGGGGAAAGCGCGCTGGGGCCCAAGCATACGATGGTGGCTTGGACTCTGGACGGCCTGGGGGACGTGCACCTCGCTCAAGGCGAGCCGACGGCCGCGCTTTACGCTTACCGCCGCGCGCTCTCCATCAAAGAACAGACGCTCGGGCTGAACGATTGGGACGTCGCCGTGACCCTCGACAAGATCAGCGAGTTCTATCACGCCATGGGCCGTTACAACGAGGCCGAACCTCTGCTGTGGCGCTCGATCGAAATCCGGACCGCGGTGCTCGGACGAGGATCCTCCGCTCTGGCGAAGCATTTCCTTTCGCTCGGAACGATGTACGCCGCGCAGCGAAGATATCCCGAAGCGGAGCGCGTGCTGAGGTATGGCATTGCGATCACGCCGGCTGACGAACGGGTCGATGACATGACGCCCTCGCTCCACAAGCTGGCGGAGGTTTGCGAAGGTCAGGCGCGGTTTGGCGAGGCCGAATCGATCCGCGAGGTCGCTCGCCAGATCGTCTCGAGCGGGGCGGACTCGGCCAAGGTCCTGGCCCGCGAATTCGGCGCCAGTGCGTCGATGGTGCCCAACGCGCCGAGGAGCTTGCGCGCGGGTTGGGCGCAGACCAGCTTCTAGGGAATCCGCCCTAGCTTCTTCAGAACATCTGTTCCTGCTTGCGGAGCGTGCCGAAGGAGCCGATGTTGGCGATCGACAGCGAGAGACGGAAAACGGTATCGAACCGGACTCCCACGTTCCACTTGCCGTACTGGACGCTGAGCCCGCAGCAATCGGTGTTATAGGTGACTTGGCTCATCACATCCCGCAGCGTGTCGAAATGCAGGTCGTAGAGCGCGGTGACACCGGCGTTCCAGCCGCGGCGAGTGTCGCTTCCGAAGTGGAATCCGCCGGTCACCTGGTTGGCGCTGCCTTCCAGCACCGGGTCGTAGCGCAAGGAGTCCTGGCCGATCGAGAGGCCGTAGATCTTCTTGAAGTAGTAGTACAAAACGAAGCTGTCGGCCGTAAGCTTGTCGTTCAGCGGGTCGAAGTCCGCGCGCCACTCCGCCGACACGCCGGGCATGGGGGACATGCGGAGAGTGGAAACCACCGGGGAATAGGAGCGCGGGCCGTCGAGAAAGTCGTAGGCGGTCAGGTCTATCGAACTGCTCACGACGTTGCGGCAAGTCGGCGTACCGCACCATCCGGGCGTCACGACGCCTCCGAACGTGGGGTCGAAATAGCGGTCCTGGCGGACGTCCCAGGAGAGAACCTCCTGCACGTTGTCGCCCCGCTTCGCGTAGAGGCGGTTGGTGATCCACAACTCGACCTGATTGGTGTTTGAGAAGATCTCGGTCGCGTCGAACAGGATCGCGCTCCTGAAGTCGTTGACGCCGGTTACGTACTTGTACGTGGCGCCCGCTTCGATCACGTGTTTAAGCTTGTCCCCCATCCACTTCGGCGGTTTGTAGACGCGGAAGAGGGAGGGGAGCCGGAGGTCCACGTCCACCTCGCCGGCCGTGCGGTTCAGGTCTTTGCTGAGAATCTGCACCGCGTTGGGGGTTTGTGTCTCGCTCTCGCCCCAGAACGTCTCCCGGGCGGCGACGCTGGGCACCAGGCTGAATCCCTTCCATTGCAGAGACGAAGTGAGTCTCGGGTACAGGTCCGTGCGCTCGACGAAATTGGCGGTCCGGTAGTCGAGCTCCCCGCGCGAGAGCAGCCCGCTCGATGCCTCCCATGAGAGCCAGATCGGCACGCCCTGCCAAATCAGATGATCGCGGGCGTTGAACTCGATATCCGGCAGCTTGCGGATCACGATCTTGTCGTTGGGCGTCAGGCTCTGGAAGTTCTCCAGGCGCTGGAAGACGAAGGTTAGCGAATAGTATTGAAAGGGTTTGGCAAGGAAGCCGGTGGAGTGGACCTCCGAGCTGATGGCCTCGCTATAGGACTCCGTCCAAGCCTGCCGGAAGAGATACGAGCTCAGGTAGTTAATGTCGCCGCGCGCATAGAACCCATCCGGCAGGTCCGAGATGAGGTGCGCCTGGACGGTTAACCCGCCCTGGTGCTCGCGATCGTTCACGCCATAGATTTCGGCGGTGATCTTGGTGTTCTGGAGCGGGTCGGCGCTAATGTTGACGCTGTGCGCGAAGCCGCGCTCGGTGAAGTACTGCGCGCGATACAGGATGTCGTAGCTGCGGTTGATCGCCCAATAGAAGCCCTCTCCGAACATCTGGCCGCGCTGGGAGCTGTTCCCGATGTTGGGCGTGAGAAAGCCGCTCCGCCGGGGCTCTTCGCCAAGCGGCTTGTAGATGGCCGGGAAGTAGAACAGCGGCACGTGGCGCATCAGGAAGATGGAGCGGTAACCGATGGCATGGTCGTCGGGGATGATGACGAACTTGGGGCCGCGCAGCTTCCACCAGGGCGACGGCATCTTGCAATCGGTAATGAAACCGTCGTGCAGGATGTATTTCTCCTTCAATCTTTCCGCCCACTTGCCCTGAAAATAGAAGGGACTGGTTGTGGTCAGGAGGGCGGGGCGCACCGGTACCTTGAGGTGCGCCTCGCCATGCACGTTCCAGAATTTGCCGGCTTCGTCGTCCAGGTTGTACTCGGCCCGGTCGGCCCACAGCTCCTCGCCGTTCTCGAAGTGCTGCAGATAGACGTTTCCGCGGGCTTGAACGTCGCCGGTGTCCTCGTTGTAGTCGATGTCGTCGGCTTTGAGCAGGAAGCTGTTGGTCTGGACCTGCGATCCGCCCCGGAGCCGGTACCACGGCCCCTCCTTCATCTGCTTCACCCCTTGGATGAGCACCTCCCGCTCCGCGAGCGGGACGGGCGGCTGCACTTTGTAGATCCGCGGCTTGGGGGTGGGCGTCGGAGGCGGCGTGGGGCCGTAAACATAAGACGGGTTCCCTGTTTGGGCCGCAGCCGCGGCCGCCAGCAACGTCACAAACAAAAAAAGTGCCGCCCCGCGTGCGAAAAAGTAGTGACAAAGCGCTTTAAGTATGGTACTTACTCCATGAGAGGATTTGCGCGGCAGTGTGTCCCGTCCCAAGGGACAATGCTAACATGGAGGACCTGCTCCGCTTGGCGCGCCGCGCATGGAACGAGAGACGTGCGCTGTCGGCATTGCGGTTCCTTGATTGCGGAGGGCGGTCATCGCTGCGACCATTGCGGCCGCCGCGTTCCGTCCGTCTTCCCCGTGGAGACCTCCGCCACGGCCCCCGCCCTGGAGCCGCTGCCTCCCTCGGCGCCCGAAGAGCAAGGGCCTGCGAACAGCGGACCCTTGAGGCAGGCGCCCTTGTTTGACGACCGGCCGAAGATCATTCCTTTCCCCCGCGATCCCAGCCGCGGCAAGGCCGGCGGGCGGCGGCGCACCGCGGTACGGCGAGAGACTCGCCCGGCGGAACAAGCCGCCCCTATACGGCCGGGGATGCAGGCCCCGCTCGACTTGCGTTCTCCCGCTCCGCTCCAAAAGAAGGCGGTCAGCGACGACGCGCCCGTGGTCCCGCCGGGGCTCCGCCTTCAGGCTGCGCTTTGGGACGCGGGTTTCGTGGCCGCGGGGATGGCGCTAGCGGCGCTGGTCTTCCACTTCGCGGGCGGCCGGTTTCAATGGACCGGAAGAACGGGAGCGCCGTACCTGGGAGCGGCCTTGGCGCTGGCGGCGTTCTACCACCTGTTCTGGGCAGTGCTCGGGCGCGAGACTGCCGGAATGCGCTGCGTTGGCCTGCGTGTGCTGACCTTCGACGGCCATCCGCCTCGCTGGGGCCGTCTCGCCTTCCGCTTTGGCTTGTTTTGCCTGGGGATTGTCGCGGTCGGCGTGGGCCTCCTGTGGGCCCTGGTGGACGATGAAGCGCTGACCATGCACGACCACATGTCGAAGACGTTCCCCACAAAGTACGATCCGCACCCCAGCACGCTCCGCCGGGGATAGGAGCCCGGTCGCGGGCCGTCGCGGGCGTCATGGCCGCCGACATCCGCTTGCTTACGCGCGCGGTTCCGCGCTGCCCTCGCCGTTTGAGCGGACCTGGCCCCGTGCTTTGCGCGGCGTTTGCTGGTAGCTTAAAAGCTGACGAAGGCTTATGACCATCCAATTCGATTCCACGAACCTGTCGGCCGACATGGTGGGCGAGCACGGTCTCACCCGCTCGGAGATCAAGGACCATTTCTCGAAAGCGATCGAGGCCCTGAAGGGCGTCCGGAAGATCAGCGACGCCAGCCAGCAAGGCTTTCCCCGTCTGCCGTTTGACAGCCACACCGCAAAGGACATTCTGAAGTTCGCGGGCCAGGTGCGCGGCTCCTACGAAACGGTCTGCGTGGTGGGGATCGGCGGCAGCGCGCTGGGCGCCTGGGCGATCGATAACGCGCTACGCGGGCCGCATCCGGTGCAACCCGCGTTTTCACGGAAGAACCCGCGCCTCGTGATTCTGGACAACGTCGACCCCTCTTTCGTCGAGGGCGCCCTCGATTCCATGGATCCAAAGAAAACCATCGCGCTGGTCATTGCCAAATCGGGCGCCACGGCAGAGACGGTCGCTACGTTTTTGATGGTGCGCGACTGGATGGGGAAGAAGCTGGGCCGCAAGGCGAGCCAGCGAATCGTGGCCGTCACGTCGGCGGGGCGCGGGGACCTGGCCACGCTGGCGGCGCGCGAGAAGTACCGCACCTTCGAGATTCCGGCCAATGTCGGCGGCCGTTTCAGCGTGCTCACGCCGGTGGGAATGGTCCCGGCGGCGCTGATCGGGATCGATATCCGCAAGATCCTGAAGGGCGCGGCACAAATGACGGAGTCCTGCTGGCGGGAGGACCTGGCGGGCAACATCGCGCTGCGTTCGGCCCTCTATCAATGGCTGATTTGGAACCGGAAGCACAAGCCGATCCAGGTCGCGTTTCCCTATTCGAGCCGGCTGTGGGGCACGGCATTCTGGTTCCGGCAGCTTTGGGCGGAATCGCTGGGAAAAGCCCGGCTGCGCACGGGCGAGGTGGTGAACGCCGGCCAGACGCCCGTGGCGGCGCTGGGGGCCACGGACCAACATTCTCAAGTGCAGCTTTACATCGAGGGACCGAACGACAAGACGTTCACATTCTGGGCGGTCGGGAAGCACCGCAGCTTGGGCCGTATCCCCAAGACGCGCCTGGAGCTGGAGGCGTTCGACTACCTAGCCGGCCAGGACCTCGCCAAGCTGATCGATGTGGAACGGCGCTCCACCGCGGCAGCGTTGACCGAAGCGGGCCGCCCGAATTGCACCTTCACGCTAGAACGAGTGGACGAGGAGCACCTCGGCGCCTTCTTCCAGTTGCTGGAGTTCCAGACCGGGTTCATGGGCGAACTGCTCGGAATCGACGCCTTCGACCAGCCCGGCGTCGAGGCCGGCAAGAAATTCACTTTTGGCCTCATGGGCCGCGTCGGCTACGAGAGCTACCGCGACCGGTTCGAGCGGTACGAAAAGCGCCGAGCCAACGTGGGGTAGGCGCGCCCCCCAACGAGCCGTTTTTCCTCCTTGCATTTAGGGGCTGTTTGTCCGATAAAGGGACTTGGCTTCGCGCAGCCCAATCCAGGTGTCAGACGGTTGCGCTCGGCGTGACGTACGCCAACCGGCGCTCAGAGGTTGGCCCCGAGTGGGGCATTTCACCCAAGAGCGAACCGCAGTCCTACTGTAAGTTATGGTTTTAGAATAGGTTGGTTTTGGCAAGCGGTATGCAACCCGAGAGGGTTACGTCCGAGGCCGAACCGAACTAGGAGTCGCGATGGAAACGACCCTGCCTGCCGTCGGCGCGCGAGCGACGCTCGATGTTGCCGCGCTGACGTCGCTGATTTCTCTCCTCAAGGACCGGGGCTACCAAGTGGTAGGCCCCACCGTGCGTGACGGAGCCGTCACCTGCGACATCATTGAAGGAGTCGAGGATCTTCCCGCCGGCTGGGGAGACGAGCAGTCTTCCAGCCGATACCGGCTGAAAAAGCGCGGCGATGCGGCGCTGTTCGGCCACAACCTGGGACCGCAGGGCTGGAAGCGGTATCTGCACCCTCCCGAACTCCTGATGTTCGAAGGAAGCCGGGATGACGGGGCATTCCGCATTCTGGGAAACCCGCCGCGGCCGGCCAAATGGGCGTTTCTGGGCGTCAGGCCTTGCGAGCTGGCGGCGATCACGCGCCTGGACCGCGTTTTCCAGGGTGACCGGTATGTGGATCCCGGCTATCAAGCCCGGCGGCAGAACGCGCTGGTCATCGCGGTGAACTGTACGCAAGCGGCCGGCACGTGCTTCTGCACTTCCATGGGAACCGGGCCCCGCGCCCAGGCCGGCTTCGACCTGGCGCTGACGGAGCTGGCCGACCGGGGCCTGTTCGTCGCCGAAGCGGGGAGCGATACCGGCGCGGAACTGCTCGGCCAAATTGCGCACCGCGAGCCGGTGGCCGATGAGACGGCTGCGGCGGATGCCCTGGTAGACCAGACCAGCCGAGAGATCGAGCGCCAGCTCGATACGACCGGCCTGAAGGAGCTGCTGACAGAGAGCTTCGACAGCCCCCGCTGGGACGAAGTGGCGGCGCGGTGTCTGAGCTGCGCTAACTGCACTCTGGTCTGCCCCACCTGCTTCTGCACCACGGTCGAGGACCTGACCGACGTCGCCGGGCAGGACGCCGAGCGCTGGCGCAAGTGGGATTCCTGCTTCACGGACAGCTTTTCGTACATCCACGGCGGCAGCGTGCGGCTGTCGGTCAAGTCACGCTACCGGCAATGGCTCACGCACAAGCTGGCCTACTGGGTGGACCAGTTCGGAACGTTCGGGTGCGTGGGATGCGGGCGCTGCATCACCTGGTGCCCGGGGAAGATCGACATCACCGAAGAGGTGGCCGCCATTCGCGGCGCCGCGCCGGTGAGCAACAGCTAGGGAGGCGAGCTAATGGATAGGACGAAGCTGCTGGAAGTGCTGCGGGATCATCCTTTCCTTCAGGGGATGAAGGCCGAACACGTCGCGAAGATGGCGGATCTGGCGCAAGAGGTGCAGATCGGTAAGGATCAGATGATTTTCCGCCAGGGCGACGAATCGGGACTGTTCTACCTGATTCTTTCGGGCAAGGTGTCGCTCGAGGCGACGGGGCCGGGGCGCATCCTGCGCGTGCAGACGGTTGGCGCGGGCGAGGAGCTGGGCTGGTCGTCGGCTCTGTCGGAAGGCGGAAAGAACTTTCAGGCGCGGGTGATCGAGCCGGTGCTGGCGCTGACGTTCGACGGGGCGCGGCTGCGGCAGGCGTTCCAGGAGGACCCGGTCTTCGGTTACCAGTTCCTGCAGAGGCTGCTGCGGGTCGTGGCCCGCCGGCTGCAGGCTACCCGCGTGCAGTTGCTGGATCTTTATGCGCCGGTGCACGGAGGGTCGAAACTCATATGAGCGTGGCCGCCGTTCAATTTGCGCCTCCGCTGCCGCCCCCGGCGATGACGATGGCGCGCGTGGCGAGTGTCGTCAAGGAGACCTACGACACCTTCACTTTGACGCTGGAGCCCAGCGACGGGGAACCGCTGCCGGGCTTCGCGCCGGGCCAGTTCAGCATGCTGTACGTCTTCGGGGTGGGAGAGCTGCCCATCTCGATCAGCGGCGATCCGAACGAATCCGGGCGGCTGTACTACACGGTGCGCTCGGTGGGCAAGGCCACGCACGCGCTGGTGAACCTGAAGCCGGGCCAGGCGGTCGGAGTGCGAGGACCGTTCGGAACGAGCTGGCCGGTGGAGGCGGCGCGCGGCCGGGACGTGCTGATCGTGGCGGGCGGAATCGGTCTGGCGCCGCTCCGGCCGGCTATCCACGAGGTGCTGCGGCACCGCGACGACTACGTGCGTCTGATCGTGCTCTACGGGGCGCGCAGCCCGCGGGACCAGCTCTACAAGAAGCAGCTCGCCGAGTGGGGGCGGCTGGCCGACACGCAGGTGCTCAGCACGGTCGACTACGGCGGCGTGAACTGGCGCGGCTATGTGGGCGTGGTGACGACGCTGTTCCGCTACGTGCGGCTGCATCCAGTCGGCACGACGGCCATGATCTGCGGGCCGGAGATCATGATGCAGTACGTGGTGCGCGAGATCGAGAAACGCGGAATCTCGCGGTCGCAGATCTATCTTTCCATGGAGCGCAACATGAAGTGCGCGGTCGGCCTTTGCGGCCACTGCCAGCTCGGCCCGTACTTCGTCTGCAAAGACGGGCCGATCTTCACCTACGAAGCCATGCGGCCGTGGCTGGAGAAGCATGAGCTGTAAGAGGAATCCATGAGCGCCGATAAGAAACCGAGGATCGCGGTATTCAAGTTCGCTTCCTGCGACGGCTGCCAGTTGAGCCTGCTCGATTGCGAGGATGAGCTGCTGGCGGTGGCCGGGGCCGTCGAGATCTCGTACTTTCCCGAGGCCTCGCGCAACATGGCCAAGGGGCCCTACGACATCGCGCTGGTGGAGGGATCGATCACCACGCACCACGACGCCGAACGCATACAGCAGGTGCGGCGGCAGTGCGACGTGCTGGTGACGATTGGGGCCTGCGCCACCGCGGGCGGCATTCAGGCGCTGCGCAACTGGAGCGACGTGGGCGAGTACGTCCGCACCGTGTACTCGCATCCGGATTTCATCCAGACCCTGAAGATGTCTACCCCCATCGCCGAGCACGTGCCGGTGGATTTCGAGCTGCGCGGGTGCCCCATCAACAAGAAGCACCTGCTCGAGCTGGTGAGCGCCGCCATCACCGGCCGCAAGCCGAACATCCCCACGCACAGCGTGTGCATGAAGTGCAAGCGCAGCGGGAACGTGTGCATCGCCATCGCCCGGGGAGTTCCCTGCCTCGGACCGGTGACGCAGACCGGATGCGGAGCCTTGTGCCCGCGGTTCGGCCGCGGCTGCTTCGGTTGCTATGGGCCCATGGAGAGCGCGAACACGGGGGCCTGGACCACGCAACTGCGCGCGCTGGGCCAGACGGACGACGAGATTACGCGCTCTTTCCGGAGCTTCAACGCCTGGGCGTGGCAGTTCCGCCAGGCCAGCGACGAGGCCGAGAAATCGTGAGGATTCTGATCATCGGCTGGGGCAACCCGCTGCGCGGCGACGACGGCGTCGGCTGGCGCGCGGCGGAGCTTCTGTCGGGCACGCTTGCGGGCCACGACGTGGCCGTGCGCGTCTCGCACCAGTTGATGCCGGAGCTTGCCGAGGAGATCAGCCGTTCCGAGTTCGTGGTTTTCATCGACGCGTCCTGCGATAATAGTGCGGGAGAGGTGAGGCTCGAACCAGTAAAGCCTGACCATGCCCCGTCCGCCGCGTTCTCCCACCAGTTGAGCCCGCCGGCACTACTCGGAATGGCCGAGAGGTTGTACGGAAGCCGGCCGGAGGCGTGTTTCTTCTCGGTGGGAGCGCGCTCGTTCGAGTACGGAGAGAAGTTGTCGCCCGAAGTGGAGTCGGCGCTGCCGGGTCTGCTCGAAGAAATCGAGAAGGTGTGCGGCCGGATGGCGGGAGCCGCAGGCCATTCATGTCGGTCTTGAACATAACGACGTTATTGCCAGCGCGACAGCCGCTTGCTTACGCGCGCGGTTCGGTGCGAAACCGATTCCGAACCGCGACCGTCAGGGAGCGGATGCGCAACTACTTGTGATTTTGCTTAGCGAGGAAAATAATTTCATGAAGAAATTGAAGATTACCGGCGGTGATTCCGCGCAGGACCTCTTGCGTCCCCGGGAGCATCCGCTGGACGTGTTCTTTCAACCCGAGTCGGTGGCCCTGATTGGCGCGACGGAGAACCCGGGCAGCGTGGGCCGCACCGTCCTGTGGAACCTGATCAGCACGCCTTTCGGCGGGACGGTTTATCCGGTGAACCCGAAGCGGCCGAGCGTTCTCGGCATCCGGGCGTATCCCAACATCGCCGCGGTCCCCGAGAAGGTGGACCTGGTGGTGGTGACGACGCCGGCCAAGACGATTCCCGGAATCATTCGCGAGTGCGTCCAGACCGGCGTAAAGGCGGCGGTCGTGATTTCGGCGGGCTTCAAGGAACTGGGTCCCGAAGGGCTGGCGCTCGAGACGGCTGTCCTCGAAGAAGCGCGCAAGGGTGGCATGCGGATTATCGGGCCGAACTGCCTGGGCGTGATGAGCCCGCAGTCGGGTCTGAACGCGACCTTCGCGCGCGGCATGGCGTTGCCGGGCAACGTGGGCTTCATCAGCCAGAGCGGCGCGCTCTGCACGGCGGTTCTGGACTGGAGCCTGCGCGAGCAAGTGGGCTTCAGCGCCTTCGTTTCGATCGGCTCGATGGCCGACGTGGGCTGGGGCGACCTGATCGATTACCTGGGCCAGGACCCGCGCACGCGCAGCATCCTGCTGTATATGGAAAGCATCGGCGACGCGCGCGCGTTTCTGTCGGCGGCGCGCGAGGTGGCGCTGACCAAGCCCATCATCGTAATCAAGCCGGGCCGGAGCGCAGCCGCCGCCAAGGCTGCCGCATCACACACCGGGTCGCTCACGGGCAGCGACGAAGTGCTCGAAGCCGCGTTCCGCCGCAGCGGCGTGCTGCGGGTGAACGACATCGCCGACCTGTTCGACATGGCCGAAGTGCTGGCCAAGCAGCCGCGGCCGGCCGGACCGCGCCTGGCGATCGTGACCAACGCCGGAGGGCCGGCCGTGCTCGCCACCGACGCGCTGGTGACCGCGGGCGCCGAAACGGCCGACATCTCGCAGGGAACCATGGAGGAACTGAACAAGATTCTCCCCGCCGCCTGGAGCCACAACAACCCCATGGACATTCTGGGCGACGCGGCGCCGGAGCGGTACGCCAAGGCTCTCGAGATCGTGGCCAAGGATCCGAACGCCGACGGCATGCTGGTGATCCTCACTCCGCAGTCGATGACCGATCCCACCAAGACGGCCGAACAATTGAAGCCCTACGCGAGCATCGAAGGCAAGCCGGTGCTGGCCAGTTGGATGGGCGGAACGGAGGTCGCCGCGGGCGAGGAGATTCTGAACCGCGCCGGCATCCCGACGTTCTCGTATCCCGACACGGCGGCGCGCGCGTTCGTCTACATGTGGCGCTACGCTTACAACCTGCGGGCTCTGTACGAGACTCCCATGCTGACGGCGAGCGAAGAGTCCGAGGCCGACCGGGCCAAGGCGGACAGCATCATCCAGGCCGTGCGCAAGAGCGGCCGCACCATCCTCACCGAGTTCGAATCGAAGCAGTTGTTGGCCACCTACGGCATTCCGACGGTGGACACGCGCATCGCGACCGGCGTGGACCAGGCCGTAGCGCTGGCCAACGAGATCGGCTTCCCAGTGGTGCTCAAACTGTACTCGGAAACCATTTCGCACAAGACCGACGTGGGCGGCGTGCAGCTCAACCTGCGCAACGAAGACGCGGTGCGGGCGGCGTTCAACGGCATCCAGGCGTCGGTGGCGGAGAAGGTTGGCGCGCAGCATTTCCAGGGCGTAACCGTGCAGCCGATGATCAAGCTGGACGGCTACGAGGTGATCATCGGGTCGAGCGTGGACGCGCAGTTCGGACCCGTGCTGCTGTTCGGCATGGGCGGCCAGTTGGTCGAAGTGTTCAAGGACCGGGCGCTGGCGCTGCCCCCGCTGACCACCACGCTGGCGCGGCGGATGATGGAGCAGACCAAGATCTACACCGCGCTGAAGGGCGTACGCGGGCGCAAGCCGGTGGACCTGGCGGCGCTCGAGCAGTTGCTGGTCCGCTTCGGCCAGTTGGTGGTCGAGCAGCCGTGGATCAAGGAGATCGACATCAATCCGCTGCTGGCGTCGCCGGAGCGGCTGGTGGCGCTGGACGCGCGCGTGGTGGTGTACGGCGCCGACGTCAGCGCGGACAAGCTTCCGAAGCTCTCCATTCGCCCCTACCCGGTGAAGTACGTCGGGCAGTGGGCCATGAAGGACGGCGCGGCGGTCACGATCCGGCCTATCCGGCCGGAGGACGAGCCGCAGGTGGCGAAGTTCCACGAGACGCTTTCGGACCGCTCGGTGTATCAGCGCTACCTGCACATGCTGAAGCTGAGCCAGCGCGTGGCGCACGAGCGGTTGACCCGCATCTGCTTCATCGACTACGACCGCGAGATGGCGCTGGTGGCCGAGGCCAAGGATGCTTCGGGCGAGCCTCGCATTATCGCGGTGGGGCGGCTCAAGAAGACGCACGGCGCCAACGAAGCGGAGTTCGCGTTGATCATCAGCGACGAATTCCAGGGCCGCGGTCTGGGGGCGGAGCTGTTGCGCCGCCTTCTGGAGGTGGCCAAAGACGAGAAGATGAACCGGGTGACCGCCGACATTCTTCCGGACAACTTCGTCATGCAGCGCATCTGCGAGAAGGCAGGCTTCGAGCTGAAGCGCTCGGCGGACGACCCGGTGGTGAAAGCCGCGCTGGAGCTGGCGGTACCGGTGTAAAAAACAGTCATTACGTGGCGCAGGCACTCGTGCCTGCAGCCTCGACACTCGTGTCGAGGTTCCTGCGTCGAGAAGAGTCTCGACGCGGCAGGCAGGAGTGCCTGCGCCATGGTCGGTTGACAAGGAGGTTTCGACGATGACCGGCAAAACGATAAAGGTCGACATCCTGACCCGCGTCGAGGGCGAAGGATCGCTCCAGATCAAGTTCCGGGGCGAGCGGGTCGAAGACGTGAAGCTGACTATCTTCGAGCCGCCGCGGATGTTCGAGGCCTTTCTACGGGGCCGGCACGCGTTCGAAGCTCCGGACATCACCGCGCGCATCTGCGGCATCTGCCCGATCGCATACCAGATGAGCGCGGTGCACGCCATCGAGAAGGCGCTGGGCGTGAAGGTCGATCCGGCGGTGCGCCAGTTGCGCCGGCTGTTTTACTGCGGCGAGTGGATCGAGAGCCACGCGCTCCACATCTACATGCTGCACGCGCCGGACTTTCTGGGATATGCCGACGCCATCGAGATGGCGCGCGACCACAAGGAGAAGGTCGAGCAGGCGTTGCGGCTGAAGAAGATCGGCAACCACTTGATGACGGTGCTGGGCGGGCGCGAGATCCACCCCATTTCGGTGTGCGTCGGCGGGTTCTACCGGGTGCCACCGCGAAGCGAACTGCGGGAACTGGTCGAGGACTTGAAGTGGGCCCGCGACGCTTCGATCGAGACGGTGAAGCTGGTGGCCGGGTTCCCCTTCCCCGAGTTCGAGCAGGATTACGAATTCGTGGCGCTCTCGCACCGCGACGAGTATCCGCTCAACAAGGGCCGGCTGATTTCGAACAAGGGCCTGGACATCGAGGCCAGCGAGTACGAGGAGCATTTCTTCGAGCAGCACGTGAAGCATTCGAACGCCTTGCAATCGCAGTTGCGCAAGCGCGGCTCGTACATGGTGGGGCCGATGGCGCGCTTCAACCTGAACTACGACAAGCTTCCCGAGAGCGCGCGCCAGGCGGCGGCCGAGGTGGGTCTCAAAGTGCCGTGCCTGAACCCCTTCCGCAGCATCATCGTGCGCGCGGTGGAGCTGGTATTCGCGTGCGAGGAGGCGCTCCGGATCATTGCCGAGTACGAACCGCCCGAAGCGCCGCGGGCGAAAGTGAGAATACGTGCGGGAACCGGACAAGCCATCACTGAAGCGCCGCGCGGCATCCTCTACCACCGCTACCAGATCGACAGCGAGGGGAAGATTCTGGCGGCGAAGATCGTGCCGCCGACCTCCCAAAACCAGAAGCGGATCGAAGACGACCTGTGGCAGTTCGTCCCGCAGCTCGCCGGGAAGCCGCAGGAGGAGATCACGCTGCGGTGCGAGCAGGCCGTGCGCAATTACGACCCCTGCATCTCCTGCGCCACGCACTTCCTGCGGCTGGAAATGACGCAGGAGTAGCGGGTGCGGGTTCTGGTCATCGGCTGCGGCAATCCGGATCGTGGGGACGACGCGGCGGCCATTCTGGTGGTGCGCCGGCTGCGGGAGTGCGGCGTCGCGGCCCGCGAGCATTCAAGCGACGGCTTGGCGTTGATCGATCTCTGGAGCCAGGCCGAGTACGTTATCCTGATTGACACGGTTGTGACCGGCGCGCCGCCGGGCACGATCAGCGGCTGTCTGGGGGCCGACACCGTGTTACTCCGCAGTGCCGGCACGTCCAGCCATTCCTTCGACGTCGCCAGCGCGATCGAACTGGCGCGCGCGCTCGACCGGATGCCCGGCTCGCTGAAGATCTACGGCATTGAAGGCTCCGTGTTCGAGGCGGGAACGGAACCGCAGCCGGTCGTCCTGGCCGCGGCGGAGCGAGTCGCGAATCTTGTGCTGGCGGAGGTTCAGCGGTTGGAGGCTGGCGAACCCGGAACATGAAGGTCGCAGTACCCACAGTTCAGCGGCTGCGCGTGGCGCTTTACGGCGCCGTGCAAGGCGTGGGGTTTCGCCCGTTCGTCTACCGGCTGGCCACGGAAATGGGGCTGGACGGCTGGGTCCTGAATTCGAGCGCGGGACTGGTAGTGGAAGTCGACGGCACGCCCGACGAGCTGGAGCGGTTCCTGAGGCGCCTCGAAGCGGAGCGGCCCGCGGCCGCCGTGGTGCTCGCTCGCGAAGTGAGCTACCTCGCTCCCGGGGGCTTCACCGGGTTCGAGATCGTCGCCAGCGACCAGGGCAGCGAGAAGTCCGCGGCCGTGCTGCCCGATCTGGCCACCTGCCCGCAGTGCCTGGCCGAGCTCTTCGACCCGGCCAACCGGCGCTTCCAGTATCCCTTCACCAACTGCACCCAGTGCGGCCCGCGGTACAGCATCATCCTCGACATTCCGTATGATCGGCCGAACACCACCATGCGCGGGTTCACGCTCTGCCCCGATTGCCGGCGCGAGTACACCGACCCGCGAGACCGGCGGTTTCACGCGCAGCCGAACGCGTGCCCGAAGTGCGGGCCGCGGCTCACGATGGAGATCGGCGAGGCGGGGGGCGAGATTGCGGCGGGGCGCATTCTGGCGCTCAAGGGGATCGGCGGGTTTCAATTGCTGGTGGATGCGCGCAACCAGGAGGCGGTGGCGCGCCTGCGGCGGCTCAAGCATCGCGAAGAGAAGCCGTTCGCGCTCATGATGCCCTCGATCGAGACGGTGCGCGAGCACTGTCTGGTTTCGGCGGAGGAGGAGCGCGTGCTGGCCTCGGCGGCGGCCCCGATCGTGCTGCTCAGGCCGAGACAGGCTGGGAAGCCTGTCCCACTCGCTCCCAACGTGGCACACAACTCGCCCTACCTCGGCGTGATGCTCCCCTACTCTCCGCTGCATCATCTGCTGATGCGCGCCTGCCCGTTTCCCGTGGTGGCCACCAGTGGCAACCTGAGCGACGAGCCCATCGCCATCGAGAACGACGACGCCCGCCGCCGGCTGGGTGGGATCGCGGACGCATTCCTGATGCACGACCGGCCGGTGGCGCGCCCTTGCGACGACTCCGTGGTCCGCGTCACGCGCGGCCGCGAGAACGTGATGCGCCGCGCGCGCGGCTATGCGCCGCTTCCGGTGCGGGTGGATCGGGAACTGCCGCCGGTCCTGGCGGTGGGCGGGCACTTGAAGAACACGGTAGCGATCGCGGTGGGCCGTCAGGTCTTTCTCAGCCAACACGTCGGCGATCTGGACACGCCGGAGGCGCGGCGGGCGTTCGAGAACGCCATCGACGACCTCTGCCGGCTTTACCGCTTCAAACCCGAATCGGTGGCCTGCGACCTGCATCCCGATTACGCCTCGACGCGCTGGGCCCTGGGCTCCGGTCTGCCCGTGGTTCGCGTCCAGCACCACCACGCGCACGCGGCGGCTTGCGCGGCTGAGAACGCCATTCGCGGGCCGTACCTGGCGGTTTCCTGGGACGGCACGGGCTATGGTCTCGACGGCACGGTCTGGGGCGGAGAGATTTTCCTGGCCGAGGAGGATCGCTTCGAGCGCGTGGGACACCTGCGGCAGTTCCGGCTGCCGGGCGGCGAGGCGGCGATCAAAGAAGGTTGGCGCTCGGAGGCGAGCCTGCTCTATGAGACTTTCGGGCCGCAGGCGGTCGAGGACGCGGTGTTGCGGAGAATGATCGAGCGCGGAGTCAATGCCCCGCTGACCTCGAGCGTAGGGCGGTTGTTCGACGTGGTGGCATCCATGGCCGGCGTCGCGCGCGAGAGCCGCTTCGAGGGCCAGGCCGCGATGCTGCTCGAACGGGCCGTCGATGGTGCGAACATAGTGGATGGGTACCCGCTGCCGGTGCGGGATGGCGTGGCGGACTGGGCGCCGCTGATCGAAGCGGTCCGGCGCGACGTCGAGAGGGGCGAGGCCCAGGCGTCGATCGCCGCTCGGTTCCATAATGCGCTGGCGGAGTGGATTGCGGAAGCGGCCGCGCGGAGCGGCGTCCGGCAGGTGGCGCTTTCGGGCGGCGTGTTCCAGAACGGGTACCTGGTGGAGCGCGCAGCGGCGCTGCTGGAGGGTCGCGGTTTTGCGGTGTATACGCACCAGCGCGTGCCGGCGAACGACGGAGGAATCGCGTTGGGGCAGGCGGCGCTGAGCCGCTAAGAGTGAGGTCTTATGTGTCTGGCTATTCCAGGAAAGATTACCGAGATCACCGAAGACGCCGAGCCCGCGCTGCGGCGCGGCAAGGTGGATTTCGCGGGCGTGAAGAAGGAGGTCTCGCTGGCCTTCCTGCCCGACGCCGCGATCGGCGACTACGTTCTGGTGCACGCCGGTTTCGCTCTGAACACGGTCGATGAAGACGAGGCGCGGAAGATCTTCGCGCACCTGGAAGAGATGGCCGAGCTAGAAGAGGCCGCGGGCGACGCGCCGTGAAGTTCGTCGACGAGTATCGAGACCGCAAAGCCGTCGATCAGGTGGCCGAGGAGATCCGCAGGACGGTGACGCGGCCGTGGACCATCATGGAGGTCTGCGGCGGCCAGACTCACACCATTCTGAAGAGCGGCCTCGAGGACCTGCTTCCGCCGGAGATCACACTCGTGCACGGGCCGGGCTGCCCGGTGTGCGTGACGCCGCTCGAGCTCATCGACAAAGCCGTAGCCATCGCGCTGCGTCCGGGCGCGATACTGTGCTCCTTCGGCGACATGCTGCGCGTGCCGGGCTCGACCAAGAGCCTGTTCGACGCCAAGGCCGAGGGCGCGGACGTTCGCGTGGTCTACTCGCCGGTGGATGCCGTGAAGGTGGCGCGCGAGAAGCCGGAGAGGCAGGTGGTGTTCTTCGCCGTGGGCTTCGAGACGACCGCGCCGGGCAACGCGATGGCCGTGTGGCAGGCCGCGCGCGAGGGCCTGGAGAATTTCTCCGTGCTGGTAGCGCATGTGCTGGTGCCGCCCGCGATCGAAGCGATTCTGAGCGCGCCGGCGTGCCGGGTACAGGCGTTTCTGGCGCCGGGCCACGTGTGCACCGTGGTGGGATTCGAGCAGTACGAGCCCATCGCGCAACGCTACCGCGTGCCCATCGTGGTCACCGGCTTCGAGCCTCTGGACCTGCTCGAAGGCACCCGGATGGCGGTGGCGCAGCTCGAAAGCGGGCGCGCCGAGGTGGAGAATCAGTACAGCCGTGCGGTGACGCGCAAAGGGAACCGCGCGGCGCAGAAGGTGGTGGCGGAGGTTTTTGAAGCCGCCAACCGGCAGTGGCGCGGCATCGGCGAGATCCCCGGCAGCGGGCTGCGATTGCGCGAGACCTACCGGCGGTTCGATGCCGAAGAGCGCTTCGCCCTGACGGCGGCGGGCGCCATCGAGTCTCCGGAGTGCATCAGCGGCCTCGTGCTGCAAGGGCTGAAGAAGCCCTTCGAATGCCCCGCTTTCGGGACCAAATGCACGCCGGAGCGGCCGCTGGGCGCTCCCATGGTTTCATCCGAAGGCGCCTGCGCGGCGTACTATCTCTACGGAAGGCATCGGCATGGACGAGTTTAGGCTGACGTGCCCGGTCCCGCTCCCGGCCGGCGACCGCATTCTGCTAGCGCACGGCGGCGGCGGCAAGCTGACCAACCAGCTCATCGACAGCGTCTTCGTTCCGGCATTCTCGAACCCGGCGCTCAATGCGCGGCACGACGGCGCGGCGGTTACGGTGGGCAGCGAGCGCCTGGCGTTCACGACCGACAGTTACGTGGTGCGGCCGCTGATTTTTCCCGGCGGCAACATCGGGGACTTGGCGGTGAACGGCACCGTGAACGACCTAGCCATGTGCGGCGCGCACCCGCTGTATTTGAGCGCGGCCTTCATCCTCGAAGAGGGCCTCGAAATGGAAACGCTATGCACGGTGGTGGCCTCGATGAAGAAGGCCGCCGACGCCGCGGGCGTCGCGCTCGTCACCGGCGACACCAAGGTGGTGGACCGGGGCAGCGCCGATCGGATGTTCGTCACCACGGCCGGCGTAGGGCTGATCGAGTGCGGGCGCACGATCTCGCCGCAAGCGGTCGAGCCGGGGGATGCGCTGATCGTGAGCGGCGATTTGGGCGCTCATGGCATCGCCGTGCTCTCGGTGCGCGAGGGAATCGAGTTCGAGTCGGAGATCGAGAGCGATACCGCGCCGCTGTGGGAGCCGGTCGAGGCGCTGTTCGCGGCGGGCGTCGAGGTGCATTGCCTGCGCGACCTGACCCGCGGAGGCCTCTCCTCGGCGCTGAACGAGATCGCCACGGCGCGCGGCGTCGGGATCGCGATCGAGGAGACCGCCATCCCGGTCCGCGAGGCTGTGCGCGGCGCTTGCGAGTTGCTGGGGCTCGATCCGCTTTACGTGGCCAACGAAGGGCGCTTCGTGGCATTCGTAGCGGCGCGCGACGCCCAGCGCGCGGTGGACGTACTGCGAGCCGTGCCCGTGACGCGTGGCGCGGCGGTCGCGGGCCGCGTGACGGCAGACGATCCGGGCGTGGTGGTGCTCGAGAGCCGCATCGGCGGCCGGCGCGTTGTGGACATGCTCAGCGGCGAGCAGTTGCCCCGGATCTGCTGAGCGAGCTACTCCCGCGCCGCGGGCTCGATGATCGCGGACATGGAGCCGGCCGACCCCTCGACCCGCGGATCCGGGCCGTAGCTGCGGATCTGGTCGCGCCCGAACTCGGCTTGAGGCAGCTCGCAGGTGATCACGACGGTTCGGCCGGTACGGTCAACCTCTTCGGCGTGCCGGTAGGCCTCGATCTCGGAGAACAGGAAAAGCCGGGCGAGCATCTCGATTACGTAGTCGTAGGTATGCACGTCGTCGTCTAGCAGCACGACGTTGTAGAGCGGCGTGAGCCGCTCCTTGCCGGTAGTCTCGGGAGCCGGGGCGTGCTGTGTCGGCGGCATGGCCGTCAGGTTTTCTCCACTTCTTAGATGCTACAGCACAGCGGCGCGGGCGGCGGGTTATAATAGGTTGGAAAGGGGGCGCAACGGATTCGACGGGATCGATTTTGGTGTGTAGAGGCGTGCCGGGTTCCGAGCTCCCGTAAAACGATCGGAAAACTAAAACTGCCAACACGCAGTTTGCTTTCGCCGCCTAATTAGTTAGGCGACGCGCTCCGGCCGGTGCTCCCGCAGCCGGTCAAGGGGCGTCATCCGCGGGATAGGCGAAAGGCTTCGGTCCGGAGCCCCCAGCCGAATTCAATCGGACTAGGCGGTCGTCGCGCTTGCCGGCTCCGACTGCGGCTGCCGAATCTATCGAACCGGATACGCACGTAGGCTCTTGCGCCAGGCTTTCTCGGACCCGGGTTCAACTCCCGGCGCCTCCACCATTCCGTCTTCGGCCGGCCGCGCGGCGTTGCCCGCAGCCGCGGGCCGCGCTATCCTGATCTCTCGCGCCGCATGAAGATCGGAATCCTTATTGTCGCTTACAATGCGGTGACCACGCTGGTCAGCCTCCTAAAGCGCATTCCACCCGAAGCCTGGGAGCGGGTCTCGGAAGTAGTTGTCTTCGACGACGCCAGCTCCGACCACACTTACGAGCTGGCGGTGGGCTACAAGGCTACCGCGCAACTGGACAAGCTCACCATCATCCGCAACCGCAAGAACCTCGGTTACGGCGGCAACCAGCGCGAAGGATACCGCTATTTCATCGAGCGCGGCTTCGACATCGTGGTCCTGCTGCACGGAGACGGGCAGTACGCCCCGGAAGTGCTGCCGCAGATCTACGGACCCCTGGCGGCCGGCGAGGCGGATGCCGTGTTCGGCTCCCGCATGATGAAGGACTACGGCGGCCCCTTGAAGGGCGGCATGCCGCTCTACAAGTACATCGGCAACCGCGTGCTGACCTGGATGGAGAACCGCGCGCTGGGGATGCACCTGACCGAGTTCCACAGCGGATATCGCGCCTACCGGCTGGATTGCCTCCGTCAGATCGACCTTTCGCGGATGACCGAGGACTTCCACTTCGATACGGAGATCATCATCAAGCTGCAGCACCAGGGGTTCCGCATCAAGGAAGTTCCGATCCCCACTTACTACGGCGGGGAGATCTGTTACGTCAACGGCATGCGCTATGCCTGGGACGTAACACAGGCGGTGTGGCGCTACCGGCGCACGGTGTACGGGAACCGGCGCTTCCCGGAATTCCAGGAATACTGGCGCCACTATCCGCTCAAGCGCAGCCGGCATTCCAGCCACGATTACCTGATGCGGCTGGTGGGAGAAGGCCACACCATTCTCGACATCGGGTGCGGGGAAGGTTACTTGAGCCGGGAGCTGGCGGCGGCGGGCAACCAGGTCATCGGCGTGGATCTGCTCGATAAGCCGCAGTGCCTGGATTCGATGAAGGCTTACCACTGCTGCGATCTCAGCCACGGTTTGGATGCCGGGCAAGAACCGCTGCGCTCGACGCATCCCGACCGCGTTCTGCTGCTGGATGTGCTGGAGCACCTGACCAAGCCCGAACCGGTGCTCGAAGCCTGCCGCACGCTGCTGGCGCCGCAAGGAATCGCCATTATCACGGTGCCGAATATCGCCAACATCTGGGTTCGGCTGAGCCTGCTCTTGGGCCGGTTCGAGTACACCGACCGCGGGATTCTGGACCGCACGCACGTGCGCTTCTACACGCGCAAGGCGGCCCGGCGGTTGCTGGCAGAGAACGGTTTCGAGGTCATCCGGGAACGCGCGACGGTGGTACCGGTGGAGATCGCTCTCACCGCTCCGCCTTCGAATCCCGTGATGATCGCGCTGAACCGGACGCTGGGGGCGGCCGCCCAGGTTTTCCCCACGCTGTTCGGCTACCAGCTTCTGTTTGTGGCCAGAGCCGCGCGGTAGTTGCCAAGCCGCAGGTGATCTTCGATGGCCTGCGCGTCCCGCCGCATCACCAACTCCTCGAGTCGGCGCACCCACTGCTCCATGAGTGCATAATCCGTGCGGGCAGGCCGGATGGCCTTGACTCGGTCGTGCGCCGTCGGCAGCGCGGCTTCGCCCTCGGCAAACAACTCTTCGGCCAGCTTCTCGCCGGGACGCAGGCCGGTCATTTCAATTTCTATAAGGCGGCCCGCGATCATCTTGCGCGCCAGTTCCAGGATCGAGACGGGGTCCCCCATTTCGAGAACGAAGGTCCCGGATTGTCCCACGGCGAACGCCTGAAGGATGAGGTCGATGGCCTCGCCGATGGTCATGAAATAGCGCCGGGCTTCGGGATGAGTCACGGTGACAGGACCGCCCGAGGCGATCTGCCGCTCGAACAGCGGCGCCACGCTTCCGCTGCTGCCCAGCACGTTTCCGAAGCGGACGGCGACGAACCGCGTGGGGCCGTCCGGCATGGCGGCGACAATCCGCTCCGCGGCCCGCTTGGTCAGGCCCATGAGGCCGGCGGGGTTGACGGCTTTGTCGGAGGAGACCAGCAGGAAATCGGGGACGCCGTGGCGGCGCGCCGCATCCGCGACGTTCCAGGTGCCCAGCACATTGTTCCTCGCGGCCTCGATGGCGCGGGCCTCGAGCAGGGGCACGTGCTTGTAGGCGGCCGCATGGATGATGGCATCGGGACGGTGGCGGCCGATCGCTTCCTCAACGCCGGCGCGGTCGCGGATGTCGGCCAGCTCGGCCGCGACATCGAGAGCGGGAAATGTTCGTTTCAGTTCCAGGCAGAGCTTATAGAGCTCGCTTTCCGCCTGGTCGAAGGCGACCAGGCGCGTCACGCCGAGGGCGGCCAGACGGCGGCATAGCGCCGAGCCGATGGAGCCGGCCGCACCCGTGATCAGGAACGCGCGGTTCGAGACCGCCGCGGGGCGGAAGGCGGGGACCAAGATAGAGGACGCCGTCCCTGCTTTTCCCAGAATCTCCCGCACGGAGCGGGCCACGCGCTCGACCTGATCGAAGGTCATGGCGGGATAGAGAGGCAGCGAGACCAGCCGCGGATAGAGCTCCATGGCCCGCGGGCATTGGTTGTTGGGCAGCGCGGCGTGTTCCCGGAAGAACGGGTGCAAGGGGACGGGAATGAAGTGCACGCTCGCGCCGATGCCGCGCTCGCGCAGCTGCCGAATGAAGCCCGCGCGGTCGATCGATACGCGGTCGAGGTTGAGCCGCAGCGCGTAGAGGTGCCAGGAGTGGCGGCAATCGTCGCGCCGGGGAGGCAACTCCAGTTCGGGGAGGTCCGCGAAGGCGCGGTCATAGATGGCCGCGTACTCCGCGCGCGTGGCCACGAACTTCTCCAGCTTCCGCAATTGGTGCAGTCCGATGGCCGACTGCACATCGCCGAGGTTGTACTTGAAGCCGCGTTCGCGGACCTGATACGCCCAGCTTTCCGGATCGTCCTTGGCGATGCCATGCAGGCGCAGAAGGCGCATCTTTTCGGCCAGCGCGGCGTCGCCAGTCGCGATCATGCCGCCTTCGCCCGTGGTCAGGTTCTTGGTGGCGTAGAAGCTGAATGCCACGGCGTCGCTCGGGCTGTCACAACCGATCGGACGGCCGCAATAATGCGAGCCCGCGGCGTGCGCGGCGTCTTCGATCACGCGCAGGCCGTGCTCGCGGGCCAGCGCCCAAATCTGGTCCATGCGGCACGGCAGGCCGCCCAGGTGGACGGGGATGATGGCGCGGGTGCGGCCGGTAATGCGCGCGGCGGCCGACTCGGGCGCTATGTTCCCATCCGGGCCGACGTCCGCCAGAACCGGCGTGGCGCCGGCGTAAAGGATCTCGAGGACCGTGGCGCAGAACGTCAACGGCGAGGTGATGACCTCGTCCCCCGGCCCGATGCCCAGGGCAACCAGCGCGAGATGAAGCGCGGCAGTCCCGGAGCTCACGGCAAGCGCGTGCGCTGCGCCCACATAGGCGCGGAACTCCTCCTCGAACTGAGCCGTGCGCGGGCCGGCGGTGAGCCATCCCGAGCGCAGCGTGGCGGCCACTTCGGCGATCTCCTCCTCGCCGAGGCTGGGGCGCTGGAAGGGAATGAAGCCGTCCGGGATCACGCGCTTCCCTGCCCCGGGTACTTGCGAATGACGCCGAAGAAATGCGTCCGCAGCAGGGGGATGGATTCGAGCAGCACGCCGGAGGCGCGGGAAAGCGGAACCACGCGGCGGGCGAGCGGCGGCGCCAGCGTCACGCTGCGGAGCCGCACATCGCACTCCGGAAACAGGCGCCCGATCTCGGCCGCCCCAAGGGCGCGCGTATTCGGATTGCGAGGATTCGAGCGGCGGGAGTCGTACCACAAGATCACGCCGTCCGGTTTCAGGACGCGCAGCATCTCGTCCGCGATGCGCCGCTTCACGCTCGCGCGCAGAATCGAAGAGAACACCATGAACTGCGTGACGACATCGAAGCTCGCATCCGACCAGGGCAGGCTGCGTGCGTCGCCGCACACCAGGGAGGCCTCGGGCACGCGGCCACCGGCAGCGCCGATGCGCGTCTCGATCAGGTCGATTCCACGGAGCGCCGCAGGATCGGCTCCCCAACGGACGAACTGGCCGAGCCACATGCCGTCGCCACAGCCGACGTCGGCCAGCGCCCGGCGGGCGAGGGGCAGTTTGCCGGCGCGGCCGAGCGCCTCCATCACGACCGGGAGCAGCCGGGTGTAAGCGAAGCCGGGTGCAGGCTGGCTCAGATCGTAGAAGCCCGTCGGGATCTCGCGCTCGCGCCGCCGGTACTCCGCGCGGATGCGCTCGATCTCGTCGGCATCGGGGTCGGGCCCCGGGGCGCGTTGGGGAGCAGTCGCGGGCAGCAATCTCGATTGTATCGCCGGGCCGGCCCCACGGTCGGCTTCGGACAGGGTTCGGCCCTACTTGCGGTAGACGACACCGCCCTTCATTACAAATGACACCTTCTCGACCGCGCCGATGTCTTCAAGCGGATTGCCCGGGACCGCGACGATGTCCGCCAAGTAGCCAGGCTTAAGCGCGCCGATCCGCCCCTGCCAGCCGAGTAACTCCGCGCCGTTCAGCGTGCCGGCCTGGAGCGCAGCCAGGGGCGTCATGCCGTACTTCACCATCAGGACGAACTCTCGCGCCTGCGTGCCGTGTGGGAACGGACCGACATCGGAACCGGCCGCGATTGGAACGCCGCTTGCAAGCTGTTTGCGGAATTCCCGTGCGTGCAAGTCGATCATCCACCGCTCGCGCGCCGCCCGCTCCTTCGATGCCGCGTGTTCAACGAAATACTCAAAGATCGTGAAGGTCGGCACGGCATAGATGTGTTTGTCACGCATCAGCCGCATGGTCTCTTCGCCGATCTGGATGGCATGTTCGATGGACACGACCCCGGCCCGCGCCGCGTAGAGCGCGCCCGGCTCGCCGGTGGCGTGCACGGCGACCCCGCTGCCAACTCGCGCGGCTTCCTGAACGGCGGCGCTCAGCTCGGCTTCGGTGTATTGATAGGGAGTGAAGAGCTTGCCGTCGCGGAACGTGTCGTGGCCGGTCTGGTAGATCTTGATGAAATCGGCGCCTTCCTTGAACTGCTGGCGGATCACCTTCACCAGTTCGGCGGCGCCGTTGGCCCAAGTGGCATTGGGGAGCACGTGCTGGTCGGGGTTGTAGCCGATGGCGTCTTCGTGCCCGCCTAAAATGTCCACGGCGTTGCCGCTCACGCGCAGGCGCGGTCCCGGAATCAGGCCCTGGTCGATGGCGTTGCGCACCGCCGCGCTAGCGGAACCGGCGCCCTCGGTACCCATGTCGCGCTCGGCGGTGAAGCCCGCCATCAGATCGTCGCGGGCGGCCAGAACGGCCAGAATGGTCCGCTGCGGCACCGATTCCTGAACGGTCTGCAGGTCCTCCGCACCGGGATGCAGGAAGAGGTGTACGTGCGCGTCAATCAGGCCCGGCAGCAGAGTGCGGTCGCCCAGGTCGATGGTCTGGGCGCCGGCTGGATGGCTCACGGCCGTGCCGACCTCCGTGATCCGTTCGCCTTCCACCAGAACTTCGCCGGGCGTGAGGATCTTTCCGCTTTCGATATCGAGCAAGCGGGCGGCGTGGAGCACGGTCGGCGCGGGCTTCGCTTGCTCCTGCGCCACTGCGGCCCCAACGAGGACTCCAATGCACACAAATGTGAAGCAGAGTTTGTTCATGCCTTGGACGCGATGATAGCACCGCCGTTCCGCCTGCGGAACGACGCGGTATCGGTGCCAAGCATTATGGCCACGAATGAACACGCGCGCACCCGAATGAAGCCTGACCTGCGTCACGTCGGCTACTTGCCCGCTGGCGATGCCACGAAGCGGTAACCCACGCCGCGCACGGTGAGCAGGTGGCGCGGGCGCGCGGGGTCGTCCTCGATGTAGCGTCGCAGGCGCACGATGAAGTTGTCGATAGCGCGCGTGTCGGTGTCCTCGTTCAGGCCCCAGACCTCCTCGAGCATCTGCTTGCGGGACACCGGCCGCCCTTCGTGCTCGATCAGGTAGCGAAGCAGGTTCGCCTCCATCAGCGTCAGCGGAAGAACCTTGTCGCGGACACGCAACTCCTGAAGATCGAAATGGACGGATTTGTCCTGGAAGCTGAAGATATCCCGGACGGAGGTGCGCAGCCAGTCGCGGCGGCGCAACAGGCCGCGAATGCGCGCAATCAGGATCGCCAGCTCGAAGGGCTTGGTGAGGTAGTCGTCGGCGCCGGCGGCGAAACCCCGCAGCACGTCGTCGGGATGGCCCCGCGCCGTGAGGATCAGGGTGGGGACAAAGTGCCCGGCTTGGCGCATTTCCGAGACCACCGCGAAGCCATCCTTGCCGGGCAGCATCACGTCCAGGACCACCACGTCGAAGCCGGGCGAACCCGCCGTAACAAGCGAGAGCGCGGCCTCTCCGGTCTCGACCGCGGTCACCTCATAGCCTTCAGCCTCGAGGTTGAAACGCAGCCCGTCCGCCAGGTGCCGCTCGTCTTCCACTACCAGAACGTGGCTCATTTCACAACCGGAAGCTCGAGCACAAAGGTGCTCCCCCGCCCCGGCCCCTCGCTCTCGGCCCAAGCCCGGCCGCCGTGCCGCTTGGCCACAGAGCGGACAATGTAGAGCCCCAGCCCGGTTCCCCTGACGCTGGCCGTGAGCGGACCGGGCACTCGATGAAAGCGTTTGAAGATGCGCCGGAGATCGGACTTCGGAATCCCGGCGCCCTGGTCGCTCACACGGACCGTCGCGAACCCTCCGTCCAGCGCGGCCGTCTCCACCAGCACCCGCGGATCGTCACGGGAATACTTGACGGCGTTCTCGATGAGGTTGGAAACTGCGGCCCGTACCTCGTCCACATCCCCCAGAATCCGCGCCGGCGGACCCGGCCGGTACGCGAGCGCTTCCGGGGAGACGTGATGGATCGTACGGGCGTATGCCACACATCCCTCCACCACGCCCCCCAGGTCGAAAGTCGAGAAATTAAGGCTGCGGCTGGGCAGGCCAACGCGGCCGGCGCGCAGGATCTGCTCGATGCTCGCCAGCAGGCGGTCGCTGTCCTCGAGCATGGTGCGGTAGAACTCGCGGCGCTTGGCTTCATCGACCGCGCGCGTCTCGAGCGTCTCGAGGTAGAGGCGAATGGAAGCGACCGGCGTTTTCAGCTCGTGAGTGACGGCGTTGATGAAAGCGTCGTGCTGCTCGTTGCGCCTGATTTCCCGCACCAGGAAGGTGGTGTTCAACACCACACCGCCGATGATCGTCGCCAGCAGCAGCACGCCCAGGAACAGCAGGATGCCGGTGCGCCAGTCGAGCAGCACCCAACCCACGTAGAGCAGCAGGCTGACGGCAATCAGCAGGACGCCGAGAGCGATGAAGAACGCGATGGATTTGCGCCGTCCGGCGACGACCACGCTTTCAGCTTATGCCGATGCGACGGTCTGGTGCTGGGGCAGGGCGGGAAGGAATGTGCTGGGCGCCTCGCGGCCCGGTAGCGGAGTCGTAACGCGCGCCGCGTGAACCGCTTTCGCAACGCCCAGGCGCTTCAGCAGCCGGATCGTGATCCAGGTGGGATCGAATTCATACCATGCCAGTCCGTGCCGCGCCGAGGTGGGATGCGCGTGGTGGTTGTTGTGCCAGCCTTCGCCAAAAGTCAGGAGTGCGACCCACCAGTTGTTGCGGGAATCGTCGCCGGTGGCGAACCGGCGCCGGCCCCACATGTGCGTGGCGGAGTTGACCAGCCAGGTGGCATGCAGACCCACCACCACCCGGACCGCTACGCCCCAAAGCATCATCGGCAGGCCGCCGATCGCGAACAGCAGGACGCCAAGCGCGATCATGGGGACCCAGTGGTAGTTATTGAGCCACACGTAGAAGGGTTGCCTGGCCAGATCGGGCGCGTACTTCGACATCACGCGGGTGTTGTTGTGGTTCGTTTCTCCGTAGAGGATCCAGCCGGCGTGCGCCCACCAGCCGCCGTCGCGCGGCGAATGCGGGTCGCCCGGCTGGTCGGAGTTCTGGTGGTGAATGCGGTGTGTGGCGACCCAGGAAATCGGGCCGCCCTCGAGCGTCAGCGCGCCGCAAATCGCGAACAGGTATTCGAGCGGCCGCGGGACCTTGTAGGACCGGTGGGTGAGCAGCCGATGGAATCCCATGCTGATGCCCAGGCCGGTGCAGAACCAATACAGAAAGACCGCGGTGGCGAAGGCTTTCCAATTAAACATGAAGAGCGCAGCGACGGCGCCCAGGTGGAACAACACCATCACCAGGGTTGTTGGAAGGTTCATCCTCTGAGTAGCAGGCATCCTTCTTTCAACTTAACAGAGGCGCGTCCGGCCATCTGTAAGACTTGTGTAATTTCGCCGACGGCCGACGGCTGGCGGCTGAGGGCTGGGTACCTCGGGGCGGCCGCCTTGGCGCACCTGTATCTCGGGCTCCTCCGATCGCGTCTCGCTCGGCTGTGGAGCGAGAAAAGCGGGCTAAAGGAACGGGCCTCTCCAGCCGATTACATGGGGTGTGGGACTGCGCGCCTTCCTACCAACGTTCAAGCGGGAGCCGGACGTACAGGAGCCGGGCCCCCCGCCCGTGGCGACGGCGGCCGGCCTCGCCGGATGGATTCGCGCGGGGATGCGATTCGATGTCCGCCGGATGTCCAGGGATGACTTGCGCGAAATGGCGTACGAGCTACTCGCCGGCGGGGCAATCAGCATGCCCGACCTGCGCCTTCTGGCGCTCGATCCGGTTACCTCCGCGCCGCATTGGCCGGGCTGGAACACCTTCGAAACACCCGGGGAGCCCGACGCTCGGCGGGACTGGATAGAAGAAATCGCTGCGCGCATCCGGAAAGGCCATCCCGAGTGCGCCTATATCGGCTATTTGCAGTTGCTGCTCTCGTTTCTGACGCGCGTCGAGGCGGCGCGTCAGCAGATGGCGCGGGCCGTGCAGCCGGCCGCCGCCGCCCCGCAGCCCCTCCGGCCAAGGCTGACGCTGGCGCGGCCGGCGCCAGCAAGGCTCACTTCCCCGCTCCCCTCAACGTGACAGCGAGGCTCGGAGAAGCGCGCCAGCCTCGGGACGGACAGGGTGGCCGACGCATTCTGGCGCCAACCGTGCGGCCCGGCGAGGCGTGTTAAGATATGGAACTGGCCGGTCTTGTTGGGAGGTCGTCTAACGGTAAGACGGCAGCCTCTGGAGCTGCTTATCGGGGTTCGAATCCCTGCCTCCCAGCCACATACCAAGAAGCCCGTGGTGGCCGCCGAAGCGGGCCGTTGGCTGACGAAACGCCGCGAACCAGCGCTGCGTCACGGTTTCGGACCATGCGCACCGTTCTGCTTCTCGTTCTTCTCGCTCCCACGCTGGCAGCTCAGGACCGTACCACGGCCGCGCCCATCGACGGCAGAGTCGGCCAGTTCCGGTACGCTTATCACTTCGATCACAACGCGCTGAGGGACTGTCTCCACATCGGCGGCGTTCTGATCGCGCTGACGGACTCCGGCAACCTGCTGCGCTTCGATGCCGCAACTCTGAAGATGACCGGCCAGGAAGTCGTTCGCGGGCGCGGCATCGCCATCGCGCCCGGGGCCAACGGGCGCGTTCTTGTGGGGACGCGGGCGGGGCGAGTTTGGGAGGTAGATCCGGCGACTCTGGCGGCGGAGCTGCTGTTTGAGACGCCTGGGGAAGTGATGTGGCTGGGCAGCGGAGCGGGAATGATCGTTGCGGCGGTGGATGGGCGGGCCGACCCGTGGCCGTGGCCCGGAGAGAAGGACGAGCACTTCATGGCGCGATGGCGGCGGCTGGAAGTCGCGCGGGGCAAGGGGCTGTCAGTGGTCGTCAGTCAGAACGGGCGACAGCGGGTGATCCCGTTTGCACAAACGGACATTGCCACGCCGAGCGCCTTCCTGCTCGACGCCGGGGCGCGTCTGTGGATGGGAACGGACAAGGGCGAGTGGGGCGGCGAATATGCCGAGCTCGATCTCCGGAACGGCAAGATCAAGACGGTCAAGACCGACCTGGGAGTCCTTGGATTCCTGCGCGCGGCCGACAGGCGAGTGTTGGTATACGGCGGGACGTCGCACATGGGGTTCGACCACGGCTTCATTGGCCGCGTTGACGGAGGCCGTCTGGAGAACTTGCGGCAGTTCGGAAGTCGGCCCGATTGGGCGGCGGCTCCCCCAGAAATCGCGAAAATCCTGGGAGGCCGGTTGGCCGGGGAGCCCGACGCACCAATCGATTTCATGCTTGAGGACGGCGAGGCAGGCACTTTTTGGGTGCTGTCGGCGCATACGCTCTATCGCGCGAGCGGCGATTTCTCAAACTGGATCAAGGTCGCCGATCTCCGTGCGCGGTGGGTTGCGGGAAGGGCGTATTCGATGGGCAGCACGCCGACCGTACGTTCGCTCGTTGCTGGTCCGCGCACGAAAGAGTTGATCGCCGTGATGAGGCTCGATGGGCTGGCTCGCATCGTCGGCGGCAAGGTCGAGCCGGTCGCGTTCGACAGCGAGATCGAGGCTCCGATCATCGAGGTGTGGAACACCCAGATCGGCACGGTGTTCGTGATGGCCGATTCGCTGCACGCAGCCTGGCGGCTCACGGACGGTCGCTGGCAAAGGCTGGAGTTTTGTGCGGCGCACGACGGTATGGGCTGGTATGATGCCGGGCCGCTGGCTGCGGATTCGAGCGGCATCATCGGTTTCTGCGCGGAGGGAAGCGCTCCTGGAATGCGAGACCTGACTCGGGTGCGGGCCGAAGGCGCTACCGAGGTACTGCGCACGTGGAAGGAACAGCGCGGCTACCTCGACCGCTGGTTTCTGGAGAAGCTAGGAGGGCGGCTGTTCAGGTCGCTCGGGGACGAGTTGGAGGTGTGGGACGGCAAGGCTTGGCAGCGTGCCGGGCACCTCGTAGAGCCATCGCCGGCTGATACCAAAAGCGTTCTCTACGGCCGGCAGTTTGTGCCGTTAGGGAAGGCGGCGGGAGCGGCAGTGTACTTCGACGCGCAGTGGGGCGAACTGGCGCGACTTGCCGACGGGCCGGGAGGCGTCGAGCTGGCACCGCTAGCGGGGGCGGCGGCACACGGGTTGACGAACGTTTTCGACGCGGTCGCGGATCGCGACGGATGGGTGCTGATGGCGGCGGTCAAAGGGCTGTTTCGGTTTCGACTGGAGGGTAGCGATGTCGAGCGCATACCGGGCCCCAAGACCAACGAGGAGCTGAGGAGTCTGTGCCGCGACGCGCAGGGGCGGCTGTGGACGGCGGGCGACGGCCTCTACGTCTCAGCGGACGAAGGACAGCATTGGGAAGCCGCCGACTTGCCGATTCTCGGGCGCACGTACACGAAGCGTGTGCGGGCGAATCCGGCGGACGCACGCGGCATCATTCTCGCGCTCTACGACCGGGGTGTTGTTTTTGTGGGACGGTAGGGATGAAGTAACCGTCATCCTCGCCAGTCTCCCGTTCGCACAGCTCACGGCGGGCAGCTACCTCGACGCGAACACGACAGTGGATTGCAGCTTCTCGACCGTGCCGTCTGCCTTGAGCAGTACACTCCAACGACTCAGCGTCGGCGTCCCCTTGCAGCGGGGCGGACCCCGCCAATCACCTGAGGGCCGCGGCGCAGTTGGCTTGCCGGCCTAGAAACGTCCGAAACGTGTCTATGGTGTCCAGCCAAAGCCCCGCTTTTGAATCCAAGGAGTTAGCACCCGTCCGCTTGAGCCGCGCCGCAATGTCCACAGCCTCCGAACCGGCCGGCGCGAGGCGATTGCGGACCGGGGTCGCTCCCAGCGTGTGCCAGGAACGCGCGCCGCTGTCCCAGAAGCGAACAAGCCGGCGGGGATCGACGCCCGGAAAGCCTTGATTTCGCTGGCCGGGGCTCGCGGCGTGAGAATTGCACATTTCGCACCGGTTTGTCATGCTGACCTCCCTCAAGCACGCGTTCAGGGTCCTGCGGAAGGACCCCGGCTTCACCGTCGTGGCGGTTTGCTCGCTGGCCCTCGGCATTGGCGCGACCTCGGCCATGTTCAGCTTTGCCGACGCCCTCTTGCTGCGGCCGTTGCCGGTGCGGGATGCAGACCGCGTGGTCGCCATCAGCGCCGAGACCACGACGTCGGCGGCGGTCGGCGCCAATACGGCCATCTCTTATCCGGATTACGCCGACTTCCGCGACCGCAGCCGCAGCTTCGAGGGCCTCGTGGCCGCCTCCAGCGCAACGCTTGGCTTCAGCCCCGGCCCGGGCACGCTGCCGCGCATCAAACCCGGCCAGTACGTTTCTGGAAACTTCTTTCGGGTGTTGGGCGTGGAACCGGCGCTCGGACGGGGATTCCGGCCGGAAGAAGACCAGGCCGAGGGACGCGATCCAGTGGTGGTGCTCAGTCACGGTTTCTGGGTCAGCCAGTTCGGCGCAAGCCCGTCGGTTCTCGGTTCCCGAATCCGGCTGAACGGGATCGACCTCACGGTTATTGGAGTGGCGCCCGCCAGTTTCACGGGCATTGATGGGCGGCCCGCGGTGTATCTTCCGCTGGCCATGGCGCCGCGGCTGGGACAGAACGATCTGCATCGCCGGGACGTGGCCTGGCTGTCCGTCCTCGGCCGGCTGAAGCCGGGCGTTAGCGTGGCGCAGGCGCGAGCCGACATCGGGATCCTCGCCGCCGGGATCGAGAAGCTGCATCCGCAGAGCGACGGCGGCCGGCGGATCCAGGTGCAGACCGAATTCCAGCTTCGCGTCGAGCAGTCGCCGCCGACGGCGGCCATGGTAATCATGCTGGCTCTGCTGGCGCTCGCGGTTCTGGCGGTGGCGTGCGCTAACGTGGCGGGTCTGCTGCTGAGCCGCGCTCGGGCGCGCTCGCGGGAGATTGCGGTACGTCTGGCCATCGGCGCCAGCCGCAGCGCCATCGTCCGGCAGCTTCTGCTGGAGAGCCTGCTGGTGGCCGTTGCCGGGGGCCTGGCGGGCATCCTGGTGGCCGATGCGGGCGCCGAGTTCTTCGCCCACATTCCGTTTCCGAGCGACCTGCCGTGGTCCATCGGCACCAAGGTCGACCTCCGGGTCTTGCTTTTCACGCTGCTGGCTTCGGTGGTGAGCACACTGCTGTTCGGGCTTGCGCCCGCGCTTCGGATTACGCGGCCGGACCTGGTTCCGGCGCTGAAGGCGGCCGATGCGGACAGCGGCGGCAAGCGGCGCCTGTGGGGCCGCAACACCATGGTGGCGAGCCAAGTGGCTCTCACGCTGGTACTGCTGGTGACGTCGGCCGTTCTGGTGGAGGGCTTTCGGTACGAGATGGCCCAGGGGGTGGGCTTCCGCCCCGACCGTCTCTTCATCACCAGCTTCGACACGCAAATGGCCCGCTACTCGCAAGGTCAATCGCAACTTTTCTATAAGCGCCTGCTGGAACGGACCCGCTCGGCGCCGGGCGTGCGATCGGCGGCTCTCGCCTCCAGCCTGCCGCTGTGGAGCTGGGACAACATCGGCGTGGTTCCGGAAGGCCGGCGGTTGCGGCCAGGCGAGCAGGCGCCCACCGCGTTCGACTATACCGTGAGCGAAGGCTACTTCAGCACACTGGGAGTTCGCATGTTGCACGGGCGCGCTTTCCTGGAATCGGATGGGGAGAACGCGCCGCTGGTTGCGGTTGTGAACGACCACCTGGCAAATCGCTACTGGCCCAAAGGAGACGCGCTCGGCAAGCGGTTCCATTTGAGCGGCACGAACGGGCCGCTGGTGGAGATTATCGGCATTGCGAGAGCGGCGAAGACCTTCTTCATCTCCGAACCCCCGGCGGATGTCGTCTACCTGCCTTTCCGGCAGCACGCCTGTCCCGGCCTGACGCTGGTGGCCGAATCGAGCGCCGCGAATGCCGCGGCCATCGCTCCCGTAGTGCGGGAAGTTGTGCAGCGGCTCGACCCGGACATGCCGGTCTTCTACGTTCGCACCATGCAGGAGTTTTACACGCAGCGCGCCGTGAAGCTGCCGCACCTGATCGTCGAGATGGTGGCGGCCATGGGTCTGATGGGGCTGCTGCTGGCGATCGTCGGGCTCTACGGGCTGGTGGCCTACTCGGTGAGCCGGCGGACGCGCGAGATCGGCATCCGCATCGCCATCGGCGCGGACCGGCAGAAGGTGGTCCGGATGGTGCTTGGGCAAGGGCTCACACTGGGCGCGGCCGGAGTGGCGGCGGGTCTGGTGGTGAGTCTGTTCGCCTGCCGTGCGCTTACCTCGGCCACATGGTTCTTTTCGTTCGATCGCATCAATCCTCTGATCTTTGTCGCTATCCCGCTGCCGCTGCTGGCCGCGACGGCCCTGGCGGCGTGGGCGCCGGCGCGGCGGGCCTCGCGGGTGGATCCGATGCGGGCGCTGCGGGATGAATGAGGACGGCCGCGGTTTGCCTGGAACCCCGCCGCGGCCCGTCTCGTCTGGGACTAATGGACCCGAAACACATGACTACTCGAATTCTGCGCCTCTCCCTCGTGATGCTTGCCCTGACTGGGTTTTCCCTCCAACTCGCCGGGCAGCCCGCCGTTCCGAAGCTGAAAGAAGAGATGCGGCTGCCGTGGTCGCGCGGCGACGAGCGCTTCATCCGCCACTGGCTGGTGTTGAGCGACCTGCCGCTGGCCGGCGGCTTCGACAAGGACTGGCTGGCCGCCCAGGGCGGCGAGACCGCCATCCATCCGGTCGAGAAGATGGCCGTCAAGCTCCCAGATGGCAAGACCCTGCAATGGCGCTCGGTGGTCGCATGGGGCGATGAAGTCGATTTGTCGAACGGCCCCGGCCTGAAGCGCGACCTCATCGCGTACGCCTTCGCCACGGTCCGCCGCACGCAGGCCGGCAAGGCGGTGTTGAGCCTGGGCAGCGATGAGAGCGTCCGCGTCTGGCTGAACGGAGCGCTGGTGCTCGACCGGCGAACCACGCGCCCGCAAACGTTCGACGAGGACCGAATCGCAGTAGACATGAAGGCCGGCGAGAACACGCTGCTCGTGAAATCCGAGCAGCGTATAGGGCCCCAAACCATCTCCGCAAGGGTACTCGAGCCGGGCACGGTTCCCGCGCGCATCCAGGAAATTGGCCCTTCTTTGCGGGAATCGACGCCGGGCTCGCTCGTCGTCACCACCGACGTCAACGGAGATCGCGCCGCCCTGGACAGAGTGACGGTCCAGGTGGTTGGCGCTGGAGGTAAGGTGCTCGCCGAGAGAATCGCGCGGCGTGGCGAGCGGCTCGGCTTCGACCCCGCAGGCTGGCCGGACGGCGCTTACGAGGTCCGTTGCACCACGCACCGGCCGAGCGGCTCGCTCTACGCCACGCACCTGGCCTGGTATAAGGGCGACGCCGTGGCGCACGCCCGGCGGCTTCTGGCGGCGGCTCAGGCCGACGATCTAACGCCGGCAGGCTTCACCATCAAGATGCTCGCCGACATGGTGCTCGACCGCCTGGACACGCGGGACCTGGACAAAGTCACCGGCAATCCCTGGTGGGCCATCCATTCGCCTCTCATGGAATTCGAGGAGCTGCAATTGGAGGCCAAGGGCGTCACGGCGCTGGCGAGGCCGTACGGCTTTGTGCGGCTGGCGTATCGGGACGAGGTGGACGGCTCGCCGCAATTCTGCCCGGCGTATCTGTCCGGCGGCTACGACCCGGCGAAGAAGTGACCGCTGGTGGTGAAGCTGCACGGCTACAACCCGGCCAACCCCGAATACGTGCGCTGGTGGGGCGTCGATTCACGCCACCACGTTCTGGCCGACACCGAATACAACGGCCATCAGGGAGTCATCTACGTGGAGCCGCACGGCCGCGGGAACACCCAGTATCTCGGCATCGGCGACCAGGACGTCGTGCGCGTCATCCAACTCGCGAAGGAGCGTTTCCACATCGACGAGGACCGCGTCTACCTCACCGGCGATTCGATGGGCGGCTGGGGCACCTGGAACGTCGGCACGCGGCACCCGGACCTGTTCGCGGCCATCGCCCCCATCTTCGGCGGGGTGGACTACCATTCCCAGTTCTCCGAGGAGGCGTTGGCGAAGCTCACCCCGCTGGCCGGCTACTTCCAGGAGAAGCAAAGCTCCTGGTCGATGGCTGAATCCCTGCTCAACGTGCCCATCTTCGTCCATCACGGCGACGTCGATCAGAGCGTGAATGTCGATTGGTCGCGCTACGGCGTGCGCCTGCTTCAGCGCTGGGGATACAACATTCGCTACGCCGAGCTTCCCGGCTACGGGCACGAAGACCTGGGCATCTGGGAGGATCTGTTCAACTGGTTCCTCGAACATCGGCGCGAGGCCAACCCGAGGCGCGTGCGCCTGCACACGGCCGAGCTTCAGAACGCTTCGGCTTACTGGGCCCGGATCGAGCAGGCGGCGCGCCCGGATGACTTCATGACGCTGGACGCCGAGATCATGGACGCAAACACGATCCGCCTCGATACGCGCAACGTTCGGGCCGTGACGCTCTCGCCCGCCCGCACTCTCATCGATCGCGCGAGACCAGTCATGGTCAACTGGAATGGCGTACCGCGCGAAGCCGTTTTCGACGGCGGGCGGCTGCGGCTAGGCGCCGCGGAGGAGGCCGCGGCTCTCCCGGAGAAGAACTCCAGGATTGCCGGGCCGGCCAGCGACGCATTCAACACTCCCTTCGCCATCGTTACGGGCACCAGCGCCTCCGATCCGGCTATGAGGCAGATGTGCGAGCGCAAGGCCGAGGCGCTGGCTACTTGGTGGAAAAACTGGCAGCGGCAATCGCCGCGCGTATTCAAGGATTCCGAGCTCTCCGATGCCGACGCGGCGCGCTATTCGCTGGTCCTAATCGGGGGCCCTGACGCCAACCTGGTGACCGCGAAGCTGGCGGGCAAGATCCCGTTCGAGGTTTCCGCCGACCACGTCAAGATCGGTGCGCGTTCCTTCCCCGTGGCCGACGCGCGGGTGCAACTGATCTATCCGAACCCGCTTAACGGGGAGAGATACGTCCTGATCGTAGCCGCCACTTCCGCCGCGGGGATGTACTTCGTCAACACCAACGAGCTGCAAAATGGGGGCTTCGATTTCACGATTCAGGACGGCCATGTGCCCGGCGCCGCGGGCGGCTCCGCAGCCGACGTCGCAGTGGCCGGCGGATGGTTCAATCGTCGTTGGGAGTTCGAGGACGCGCTCTCCCATCCCGGTGATGCCGCGTTGCGCGACGGGAGCGTTCTAGTCCACGCCCCCGGCTATGGCCGTTCCGTCGATCTCAAGACCCTGGATTCCTACGCGGGAAAGTACGCGGTGGCGCCGAACGTCATCGTGAAAATCGGGCGGGAGGGGAGCCGGCTGACGGTCCAGGTCGCCGGTCAAGATGGTCCCCCGGCCGACCTGCTTCCGATTTCCGACAGCGAGTTTTTCATCATGGAAGGCATGGTGCAGGTCGCCTTTGTGAAAGACGCCGCCGGCAAGACCGTTTCCCTCAAGGGCCAGCAGAACGGCCAGGCGTTCACGGCGAAGAAGGTCGAATAGCGCGGACAGGCCGGAGGCCTGTCCCACGGAGGTTGTATATTGGGGACATACTCCGGGGGACTGGCTTGATGACAAGATCCACACTAATCGGCGCCATCGCGGTCACCGCACTGGCTGCCCAGACTCCGCGCAGCAGAACCGTCTTCATGGAATACTCGGCCTCCATCGGACCGCTCGCGGCCGGGACCGGCCAGGTGGACCTGTGGATGCCGGTCCCGCACGACGATCCGTACCAGCGCATCGCGCGCCTGGAGGTGGCCTCTCCCTACCCCTACCAGATCGATGAGGATGAGATCGGAAACCGCACCCTGCACCTGCGCGTGGACCGGCCCTCGCGCGAACCCATCCGGGTGACGCTGCGCTGCGAAGCAACGCGTCTCGAGCATCGCCAGAATCTCGCGGCCGTGTCCGCTGCGGTGCGCGAAGAGCCGCAGGAACTCGCGCGCTGGATGAAACCCGACCGCCTGGTGCCGCTCGACAATCAGATTCGAGCCTGGGCCAGCGAAGTGGTCGCCGCCGCGCATGCGACTACCGATCTCGACAAGGCGCGCGCCATCTACAACCACGTGGTGGCCACCGTGAAGTACGACAAGAGCGGCAAAGGATGGGGCCGCGGCGACATCCGCTACGCCTGCGAGAACCGCCGCGGTAACTGCACCGACTTCCACGCCATCTTCATCGGTTATGCGCGCGCCGTTGGCATACCGGCCCGGTTCTCGATCGGCCTCCCGCTGCCCGCCGCGCGGGGCGCGGGACAGGTCAGTGGATATCACTGCTGGGCGGAGTTCTACGCCCAGGGCATCGGCTGGGTGCCCGTGGATGCCTCGGAGGCAGCCAAGGATCCCTCGCGCCGAGAGTACTTTTTCGGGGCGCACGATGAGAACCGCGTCGAGTTCTCGCGCGGCCGCGACCTGGTGCTGGTGCCGCCGCAGACGGGCGAGCCGCTGAACTACTTCATCTACCCCTACGCCGAGGCGGACGGCAGACCCATCGAGGTCGAGCGCGCGGTCTCCTATCGCGACCTGCCGCCGGCGGGCGCGGTGGCGGAGATGCTCCCCTGATGCCCGCCTCCGCTCCTTTCGACGAGGGCACGGTGCGCGGCTTTCTCGACCGCCCGGAGGGCGCGTTGCGCGACGGCCTCGTCCTCACGCACGGAGCCGGCGGCGACAGCCGGATGGCGCTGCTCGCCGCCGCGGCGCGGGCCTTCACGGCCGCAGGCGTGTGCGTGCTGCGTTGCGATCTGCCCTTCCGCCAGAAGCGCCCGCACGGGCCGCCCTCGCCCTCGACGGCCGCCGCGGACCGCGCCGGATTAAAAAACGCCGTCGCCGCCATGCAAGCTATCGTGCCGGGCCGCGTCTTTCTGGGCGGGCAGTCCTACGGGGGCCGGCAGGCGAGCATGCTCGCGAGCGAAGAACCGGGGCTGGCCGCGGCGCTGCTGCTGCTGTCCTATCCACTGCATCCGCCCGGCAAACCGGAGCAGCCGCGCACGGCCCACTTCCCTGCCCTGCGCACCCCGTCGCTATTCGTGCACGGGCCGCGCGACCCCTTCGCCTCGACCGCTGAATTGCGGGCAGCGCTGGCGCTGATTCCCGCGCCCGTGGCGCTGGCCGAAATACCGGACGCGGGCCACGACTTGTTGCGCGGCGCCTTCGACGTCGCCGGCCTGGTGGCGGAACCGTTCCGGAAGTTCGTGTCCACTTATTTGGCGGACGGATCGAACTGGTGAATGCCGATCACGACGCCCTCGGTATCCAGGCAGTAGGCCTGGTAGCCGACGCCCGGGATCGCCATCTTCGGCAAGCACACCTGCCCCCCGCAACGGACCACGCTCTTGAGGGCGTCGTCGACCGAGTCCACCGCAATCGTGACCACGGTCGGCGGTGCGCCCTCTTTGCGCAGGATGCCTCCGTTGATCCCGGCTTCGCCCTCGGCGCCTGTCGTCACAAGCCAGTATTCGGCTGGCCCCTTCCCACTTCTTGATCACCCAGCCGAACGCCTGGCGGTAGAATTCCGCGGCTCGATCCGGATTCTGCGCTGCAAGCTCGAAATGAACTACGCGGTGCATGGAGTCCGCCTCCTCGATGCCGCCATTATAGCGGCCTGGGCGGGGCGGAAGGTGCGGGGGCTACTCCGCCGGTAGATGGAGTTGCAGCCCCTTGGCGGCATTGGCCTGCCGCGTGGCGTCCCGATCCACGGCGCTGAGCGGCATCTTGCCGGCCACGCCATCCGCATTCAGGTAGTGCAGTAAGCCGTCCTGTTCCCAGACGGCGACGGCAGGATGTCCCAGGTGGTCCGTACCCACGATGGTAAACTCCGCGGGCGGCCCTTCGGCAGGCTCCGGAGGGTTCGTCTTCGTGTAGTCGCGCACTTCGCCCCGCACAAGCCGCGGCGGCGTGGGGGGCTCGATCGTTTGCGGTACAACCACTATCCTCGGCGTCGCCTCGTACGCATAGTCGTCGCCTCGGTAGCCGTTGTCGAAGCCCGGAAGCCAGTAGCCGTAGCCTCCGCCGAGTGCGCGCCCGGGCGGGCGGCGAGAAGCCATCGGGGACGCGGGCGCCGGAGGAGGAATGCCGGCCGAAGAACCCGGCGCGGCAGGCCCGCCAACACCGCTCCTAACGATTCCGCCTCGTTGCCCGGCAACGGGCAGCCAAATCAGGCCACACAGGGCGCACGCAGAAAGCAGAGCCTTCATATGCAGCCTCCTGTTCGAAGCCTACCGCCGATAGCGGCCAGAAACAAGCCCCTCCGCGTCACTCCACTTCGGGCGCCGGGTCGAAGTCCTCGCCCAGCACCTGGCGCCTCCACCCGTTCCACGCCTCGGGCCCCTGGTACAGGGCTCTGACGTGCTCCTCGTTCGCCATAAGGACTTGTTTATGCGCCGTGCTGGTGCGCCCAGTTCATGCGTTCGACGATGGTGGGCGGCTCGTAGGTCTTGCCGCGCGCCAGGCGCCGCTCTTCGCGCCAGGCGGTCAGCAGCAGCACGGGGCCGAGGATTCCCGCCGAAAGCGCCGCCAACGGTCCCAGCGCGCGCTCGATCTCCTGCCGCAGCACGCGGATCCGCTCGCTCACCGCCGCGTTGGTCTTGCGCAGCTTGCTCTCCATGGCCCACAACGCGCTGGCGTAGACCAGTTTGAGCGATCTGGCTTCGCGCTCGAAGCGGGCCCGTATGCGGGCGTCGGCGCTGTCGCGGTATTGCTTCCAGCCCTCGAAAGTCGTCTGGCAGATGCGGTAAAGGCTCGGGCCGTTCAGCTCGAAGTCGCGCAAGAACGCGTAGTCGAGGAACCTCTTCGAGTCGTCGCGCGAGATGGCGGCGTGGCGGAAGTTGAACTTGAACTGGCCGTGTATGTCGGCCAGATCCACGTCGTCGAGCAGACGGCCCGCGTCGTCGATCTCGCGGTACAGCGGAGTGCCGGGGACCGGCGTGTAGAGCATGAACTGGTGGAAGTCGGTGTTGTGGTGGACGGCATGCTCGATCTCGGCCATGATGTTGCCCGGCGTGTGGTGCTCCAGGCCCACGATGGTGGAGCCCAGCACGCGAATCCCGTGCTGGTGCAACTGGCGCGTAAGCCGCAGCGTGTCCGTGCCCTGGAGCTTGCCGTAGTTGGCCTGCGGCGACTCCAGCCCCATCCAGATCCAGGAGACGCCCAAGTCGACCAGCTCTTCCATGGTGTACTTCTTGATGGCGTTGGCGGACGAAAAAACGTTGAGCTCCCAGCTCTTGCGTTCCTGCTTCATGCGCGCCAGCAATTCGAGAGCGCGCGGCCGGTTGAGCAGGAAGTTCTCGTCCATGATGAAGAACGACTGCATGCCCTGGTCGGATTCGGCCTGGCGCATCACCTCGAACATCTCGTCGCCGGTGCTGAAGAAGTTGATCTGCTTCCCTTTGCCGCCGAAAAACGAGGAGGTCGTGCAGAAGTTGCAACCCATCGGGCATCCCACCGAAGGGATGATGGTGGCCGCCGTGGAGCCGCGAAAATCGGGAAACGGCATGCCGAGAAAGCGGCGGCGGAAGCCGGAGGGAATGCTGGGATGGCAGATGGGAGCGTTTTCGTCCTCTCCCAGGTGCCGCCGCATCCAGGAGATGCCTTCGCCGCGCACGATGTGATCGGCGTCCACCAGGTTCTCGATGCCGGGGGTCGCCGCAACGTGCCCGCCGACTACTATTTCCGATTGGGGCGAGAGCTCGCGCACCATCCGGCACATCTCGCGCACCTTGCCCACGTTGACGATGATCGAAGAGATGCCGACAATGTCGTAACGCTCGGACTGCAACTCGCGGGCGAAGATCTCGCGCGTGGGAAAATCGAGCACCGTGCAGGGTGCCGAGATATTGGCCTGGATCATGACAATGCCCCAGGACCGGTGGAACATACGCAGCGAGAAGGCGCCCTGCGCGCGGGTGACCTGGTTGTGGTACAGCTCCATCGGGTTGATGGAGCGGCTGCCGAACTCGTCGTCCTGCGCGTAGGGGCCGAAAACGGAGGCTAAAAGGACACGGGCACTACTGCCCTTCGGATGAGGCGACAAAGGAACCCTTTCTTCTAAGACGGGGCTGAGGTCTACCAGCGAGGCTCGCGCCGCCGTCCGCCCCCGCCGCCGCCCCCGCCACGGTTGCCGCGGAAACCACCGCCGCCACCACCGCCACCGGGGCCATGGCCGCGTTCGGGCCGCGGCCGGGCTTCATTCACGTTGAGGGCGCGTCCGCCCAGCGCCTGGCCGTTCAGCGCGGCGATGGCGCGATCGGCCTCGGCGCCGTCGGTCATTTCAACGAACCCGAAGCCTCGCGGCTGGCCGGTGTCGCGGTCGCGGATCAACGTAACGCGCTCGACCGCACCGTAATTCTCGAACAATGCGCGAATGGAATCTTCGGTCGCGCCGAAATCCAGATTACCCACAAAGATGTTTTTCACCTTCTCCTAATCTCCTTACGTTGAAACCGGCTTTCGTGGCGGAATGGATCTCGGCCAGTTCGGCTGGACGCTCAAACGCATTTCCAGTGTAGCAGGTCCGGACCCGGAGACAAGTATGCTAGAAAGTAACCAAGGGGCCGGAACGCGGCCCTGGAAACAGGGGGGACTATGACCATCGGCATCATCGGCGCGGGCCACATCGGAGGCACGGCTGCGCGCCTGTTTGAGAAGGCGGGGCACGAGGTGGCCCTGAGCAACTCACGCGGCCCCGCGTCCTTGCGGAGCTTGGCCGCCGAGATCGGCCCGCGGGCGCACGCCATGCGCGTGGAAGACGCGGCGCGGTTCGGCAGCATCGTCCTCCTGGCCGTGCCGTGGCGCACTCCGGAGGCGCTTCCGGCGCCGGAACTGGTGGCGGGGAAGATCGCGATCGACGCCATGAACCCGTACGGTCCGGGAGGTGAAGTGCTCGATCTGGGAGCGACCACATCGAGCGAGGAGGTGCGGAAACGGCTGCCTGGAGCGCGGCTCGTCAAGGCCTTCAACACGATCTACTACCAACACCTGGCCACGCTCGGCAACACCGGCCTGCCGATCGAGGACCGGTATGCCATCTTCTTGGCCGGCGACGACGCGGAGGCCAAGCAGGCGGTGGCAGGGCTGATCGAGGAAGTCGGCTTCGCGCCGGTCTCTACCGGCAGCCTGGTCGAAGGCGGGAGGAGGCAGCAGCCGGGCTCGCCCATTTACAACCACCCCATGACGGCCCGGGAGGCCCAGCGCATCCTTGCTGCTTGGCCGCGCGCGGCGGCGGGGTAGGCGGGCGGCGCGCACGCTTTAGAGGCTGCTGATAAAGTCCCCTCAGGGGTTGGGAGAGGACAAGCTGAAGCTTATCCCACATGGCAAATCAATGACTTGCAGCCGCACGTGGGGCATGCTTCAGCTTGCCCGGGACTTTTTCATGAGCCTCTAAAGCCGTGCGCTACAGCTATTCTGAAGAGTGCCCGCCACTTCGGCAAAGCGTAAACGCAGCCTGCCCCGCCGTCTGCTGGGCTGGTTTCTGGCCCTCGTTGCCGCGTTCTACGGCTGTGCAGCCCTGGGTTTCGTCGCCCTGCGCTGGATCGACCCGCCGTTCACGATGGTGCACGTCCAGCGCCGCATCGAATCGTGGTTTCACCGCGGCGCCTATCGCAAACGCTACTTCTTCGTGCCGCTCGAGAGCATCTCGCCGGACTTCCAGCACGCCGTCATCGCGGCCGAGGACACGCGCTTTTTCCATCACCATGGATTCGACTGGCACGAAGTCCAGGACGCGGTCGAGGACGGCTTGGAGGAGGGCGGCCGAATCCGCGGGGCTTCGACCCTCGATGAGCAACTCGCCAAGAACCTGTTCCTGACCACGAACCGCTCCGTGCTGCGGAAGGGCCTCGAGGTGACCCTGGTGCCGCTCGAAGAGCTGATCCTTCCGAAGCGCCGGATTCTCGAGCTGTACCTGAACGTCGTCGAGTGGGGACCGGGCGTCTACGGAGCCGAGGCCGCGGCGCGCTATCACTACGGCGTGCCGGCGGCGCGCATCGGCCGCGAGCAGGGGGCACGGTTGGCCGCGATTCTGCCGGCCCCGCGCCGCCGTCAGCCGGCGCGCATGAACCCTTATAGCGCGCGCATTCTGAACCGGATGGCACAAATGGGTTGGTGATGGGGCCCATAACAAGTTTCGATTTGAAATCCTCCCCACCCCGGCGTAAGATCGAATCAAGAGCGCGGACCTGACGCAAAGGCTCGCGCCCGGTCACGCCTCCTGTCTGGGCATTTCTCCTTGTCGAGATCGAATCATCGAGGAGGAGTTGCATGCTCAATCGCCGCCTGGGGCACGAAGACATCATGCTGTTTGCCTTGGACAACACGCTGGCTTCGGAGTTGGCCAGCGTCCTTACCTTTGAGAGGCGCGCATTCCGTTCGGCGCCGTTCGATCCCACCGCCGAGGGCGTGAGGGCGGCGGTCCCGGCGGGCACCGCGCTGGTTTTCTGCTCCGCCGATCGCGAGACTTATACCCTGCTGCTGAACCTCATCAAGCAAGAAGAACTGGAACTGCCGGTGGTTGTGGTCAGCCGGCATCCGGAAACCGACGAATGGCTGGACGCTATCGAGGCCGGCGCGGCCGACTATTGCTCGCCGCCCTTCGAGGCGTTTCAGATCTCCTGGATCATCGACAACACGCTCAAATACCGTCAATCGGCCGCGGCATAACCCGCGGGCTCGGTTCGAAACACCAGGAGGTCACTATGTTTCCGTCTGCGAGACGGCACAGGGCCGCAGTGTTCGCGATATGTCTGCTCCTTGCGTGCGCCGCCGCCGCAATCTGCCAGCAGCAGACGGTGCGACTGGGCGGCGCCGTAGTCCAGGAAGGCACGCGGCCGAACGGCGGCCTGATCGCGGAACTCTGCGAGTTGGCGGGCGACAGAGTGGTGAGCCGCGCCATGGTCTCGCCGGCCGGAGAATTCGTATTCGACGGTGTTCCGGCCGGTCAATACAAGCTCAGAATCACGGCCGGGGGTGGCGGAATCCTCGCACAGCCCGCGGTTTCGGCCTCTTCGGGCGGGGCGCCGCTCGAGATTCACCTGGAGGGATCGCCCGCCGGGCGGACGGCGCCGCGCAAGGTGTCGCTGGCGCAACTCCAACACCACGTCCCGCCGCGAGCCGCGCACGAGTTGGCCCGCGAAGTCCGGGCGTTCCAGTCAGGCGATATCCAGGGATCGATTGCGCATCTCAGGAAGGCTCTCCAAATCGATCCGGATTACATGGAGGCGCACAACAACCTCGGGGTGCGCTCATGGCGCTGAATCGGTTCGAAGATGCAGCCGCGGAGTTCCGAAGGGCCACCGAACTGGATCCGGCCGCGGAGAAGGCTTTTGCAAACCTGGCCGGTGCGCTGCTGCTGCTGGGGCGGACCGAGGAAGCCGAAGAGTCCGCGCGGCGGGCCGTCGCTCTCGATCCGGCGCACTTCCTGGGGCATTATGTGCTGGGCCGAGCGCTCGCCGCCGAGGGCAAGAATGGCGAAGAGGCCGCGGCACTAAGCACGCCGGCAAGCGTCCCTCACTAGGGCGGGACAGGTCGCCGCCCCAAGAGGTATGATGATTCGACTTGGGGGTTCCCAATGCGAATCATCCTTCGATCGCCGGGTTGGTGGGTTGCGCTTTCCCTATCGCTGCTGCTGGCTTCATGCGGCGGCGACTCTACCACGCCGTCGCAGCCGGTCCCGATCTCCATCTCGCTTTCCGCGAACTCGTTGACCGTCCTGCAGGACGGCACGCCGGCCTCGGTCACCGTTACCGTCGTGCGGCCGAGCGGCAACGCCAACGCCGTCACGCTGAGCGTCACGGCGGTGTTGGGCCTGGCTGCCCAGATCGCATCGCCCGGAGCGGGCGCGACCGGCCAGGTGACGTTCACCGTCCAGAGCGCCACCGCCGGACCGCACACGGTGACGATCCAGGCCACGGACGGAACGACTAGCGCGACCGCGTCGCTGCTACTCGACGTGGCGGTGGTGGCCACAGTCAAAGCCGCCACCAACACGGACGCCGGATTCCACGGCACGCTCCGGAACTTCATGTCCACGTCCTTCCAGCCGGCCGACTGGGACTACCAGTTCTTCGAGAATAATTCCGGCGCGCCCGCGGCCCTGAGCGCCCTGGGCTCCCAGCACATCCGCCTCCAGCCGGTGTCCGGCGGAACGCCGCAGAAAGCCGACCAGAGCTGGGACTTCACGATGCTCGACGCGATCCTCGATCCCGTCATCGCCAGCGGCGATAAGAGCCCCGAGTTGCAGCTCGCCGTGGCGCCGGCGTGGATGACCGATGCGAGCGGCCACCTGATGCCGGCGCACATCAACGACTTCGCGAACTATGCCGCCAACGTGGTGAAGTACTACAACACCACCACCGGCTTCACGGATTCGCTGGGCGTCACCCACGTTCATTCGGCTGCCAATCCCACGCCCATCACCTGGTGGGGCATTTTCAACGAGCCCAACATCAACGGGCTCGAGCCGGCCGACTACCTGAACCTGTATAACTCCGTCGTACCAGCGATGCTCTCCGCGGGCTCCGTGGTCCCCATCAAATTCGTTGCGGTCGAGCTGTCGGATTGGGGAAACGAGCCTCAAAGGTACCTCCCGACTTTCGTGAATGGCGTGACGGCGCAGGTGGACGCTCTCGGCACGCACTACTACTCGTCGTGCAACCAATCGGACCTCGATTCGACCGTCTTTGCCAGCATTCCCGGCGTGTTTGTGCCGCACGTCCAGTACATCTACCAGCAGTTGCAGAGTGTCCCCAAGCTGGACGGCGTACCGGTGTGGGTGACGGAAAACAACGTGAACGCCGACTGGCAGGGAGCCAATGGATACAGTGAGTGCAATCCTAGCCAGCTCTTCGTCCTGGACCACCGCGGGACCAGCGCGTTCTTCGCGGCCTGGCGGCCGTACCTGTTTTCCCAGTTGGGACAGGCGGGCATCGAGGGCCTCTATCACTGGGATTTCGACGCCGACGCCCAGTACAGCGAGGTGGACTACACTTCGGGGAGTACGTACCTCAGCTATTGGGTTGACTATTACTTAACGCGGTACTTTCCTTTCTGCGATCCCGGCGCGCCCGGCTGCATCGGCTCCGGCTCGACGATCCTCCAGTCGTCCACCACGGAACAATCGGGCACACAGAGTGTCGAGCTGCTGGCGACGAAGAATCCCGATGCCTCGGTCGTGGTGATGGTGTCGGATCATGCCGTCAATGCGGCGTCGGACGACAACGGCCCGGGCCAGGCACGCACCGTTGTGGTGGATGTCTCCGCGCTGGGACCGTTCCCCAGCGGAAAGCAGATGACGCTGGACGCGAACACGGACCCCATCGCCGGGCCTGCCGCCACCAACTTTTCGCCCGCCTCCCAGATGACCGTCCGGCTGGGAGGTTATGGCACGGCCTTTCTGACATTCGACCCGGCCGCTGCGCACGTGCGACCTGCCGTGGCGCTCGCGGAGGTTACCAGTGCGCAATGGGCTCCCCTCGTTTTCGAGGCCGCGCCGGACCAGCCGGCCATCTCGATGACGGTCGCGCCGGCAACCATCGCGCTCGGCGAATCCGCCAGGATCGCCTGGGCCGCAACGAATGCGGACTCCTGCACCGGCTCGGACAACCTCACGGGGACTCAGCCGGTCAAGGGCTCGATGACCTTCACCCCGATGCTCCCCGGCTCCTACACGGCCACCGTGACGTGCTCCGGCCGAGGAGGAACCACCACGGAATCTGCGGCGGTCGAAGTGAAGGTATTGTGATGGTCGTCACTTCGAGGCCGGCTCTTGTCCGGCGACCGTCTCGCCGGGCTTGAGAAGCGTAGGCTTCTTGGGCTTGGCGGCGGCATCTTTGTCCTCCTTCTTCTTGGCCGCGACCTCGTCGGGCGTCATTTCTGCCTCGCGTTCCTTTTGCTCCTTCTTCAGGCGGTCGGCGACTTCCGAGGAGCGCTTTCCGAGGTCCTCGCGGGCTGTGTCCAGCGAATCGCTGGTGGCCTGGATGGCCTGGGAGAGCACGAACTCGTAACGGGCCAGGTCGCTGGGCTGGCCGTCGCGAATCTTCTCGAGCGCCGGCAGAAACCCCTTCTCCGCCGCCGCGACGGTCTTGGTTCCCACGCTGATATCGGCCTTGCGGGCCAGCGCGTCGTCGGAAACGGTATCGATGGCGTCGATGATCTGGCTGTACTGGTCGAGCAGGTCGTGCATCAGGGCGGATCGGCCGGGCCGCGACTCCTTGACGAGCTGCTTCACCTGGTCCAGACGCTGCCGGGCAAAATCGATGTAGAGCGCGAGCCGTTGGTTCGGTTCCTGGGCCAGGCGCACCTGTTCGATCTCGCTTTCGGTCAGAAAGTCGCGCTCGGCCGCCAGCGGCGCCGCCGCCGCCGACAGCAGAACCAGGCCGAGCAAAGCTCTGTTCATGACGCTACTCCTTCTTCTCTCCGCCCATGATGCCTTCGAGCAGGCTCTCATGCACCTTCTGCACCACGGCGCGCACTTTTTCGAGCGCGTCGCGGTCGTCCACGCTCATTTGCTCCCGCAGATCGTCGATCCGCCGCAACAGCCCGCGCGTTTCGATTTCGGCCTTCTTGAAGTACTTGGGGCTCCGGCTGGGGATTTTGTGGGTCTGCAGGAGCGAGTCGTAGGCCAGCTCGACGGACGCGGAAACCTCCAGGAGCGAGGCGCCGACCTGCTTCATGTCGCCCTGCGCAAGGTAGGCGTCCCGCGCCGACTGCAGAGCCCGGGTGGCGTTGTCGAGCGCCAGGCCGGAACGCTTTTCGAGATTCGGTTCGGCCTTGGCCGCGTCCAGACTGGCCCATCCCGGCGCCGCCGCCAGCATCGCAAACGCCATTGTCAGGCGGATCAAAGTTCTCACCTCTTCTGGAGATCCAGCTCCAGGATACGGATGCGTTGCCGCGCCTGAAACTCCTGGTTGGGAAACTCGCCCTTGCTGACGGCCAAGAACTTCTGGTACTCCGCGATGGCGTCTTTGCGTTCGTGGATCCGGTCGAGCACCATGGCGCGAAAGAAGTAGTCGCCGGGGATCTCGGCCTTCAGCGCCCGGACGTGGTCGAGCGCCGCCAGCGCCTGCGGGTAGTTCTCCAGCATGACGTCCACGCCGGCCAGCTCGTTCCACGCCTGGGCCCAATCGGGCTTGGCCTGAGCAACGCGCGCGAACTGCTCGGCCGCATCGGGGAAGCGGCGCAGGTCGCGCAACTCGCGGGCGTAGGACATGCGCAGGTCCAGGTCCGCCGGCGCCGCCTCGACCGCCGCCGCCAGGAGGGGCACGGCCTTTTCGGGCTCGTTGCTCTTGCGATAGGCCTGGGCCAGCGCCAGCCGATTGGCCGAAGTCGGCGATTGCTTGACGGCCCATTCGAGGTGCGGAATGGCGTCGGCGGCCTGCCCGGATTCGAGCAGTAACAGGCCCAACTGCTCGCGCGCCGCGGCATCGTCCGGAAACTCACGGTAGAGCGCGATGGCCTCGGCCTTCCGGTCCGCCTTTTCGTAGAGGTCCGCCAGCTCGAGCAGGCTGTCCCGGTACGAGGGACTCAGCTCGGCGGCGTGGCGAAAATGCGGGTCCGCATCCGCCAGGCGGTTCTGCCGGGCCAGCGCCCGCGCCAGCCCCAGCTCGGCCGGAGCCGACTTCGGATCGAGTTCCAGCGTGGTCTGGTAAGATTGCCCGGCCTTCTCGAGGTCGCCTGTCGAGAGTAGGGCCAGCGAGAGATACAGGTGCGGGCGCGGCTCCTTCGGCTTCTGGCCCGCGGCGGCGTCGAGATACGGCAGCGCTTCGGCCGCACGCTTCTGGCCTAGCAGCAGGATGCCCAGGTTGAGTTCGGCCTCATACACGCCCGGCTGCAATTCCAGGACCTTCTTGTATCCCTCGACCGCCTCTGCGGTCTTGCCGAGCATGGTGTTGGCCAGCGCCAGGTTGAAAAGCGCGGTGTAATCCTTCGGATCGGCTTCGACGGCTTTGGTGAATTCCTGCGCGGCCAGGCCGTAGTTCTTCGCGTCCAGCGCCTTCAGTCCCTCGGCGGCAGGATCTTCGGCCGCCACGCCGCTCAGCGACAAAGACAGCCACACGACCGCGGCAAGCCACCGCATACCTATATTCTAGTCCGCGCGCCGAGAGGCCACCGCAAACGAATCAGAGCCACGAGCCCGCCAGCCAGGATCAGATTACTGGGGAACCCGCAGCCCACTCCGAGGGGGCTGATCCCGATCAAGAAGAGCGCCGCGGCCACGCAACCCAGCCGGACATATTCCGTGACATTCACCAGGATGGTCGCAGCCACGATCAGCTGCCACACCGCCAGCGCCAGGATCAGCCTGCCGGGCGCCTGGCCCAGCGCGCCGTAGATCAGGTCCTTGTACAGTCCGACGGCGTGGGGTCCGAGCCCTTTCACGTAGATCTGCGGATCGAGCAAGGCGAGCGTTGCGTTCACCAGGCTGGAGGCGATGAACCCGCCGCCGGCCACGATCCGCGCCGTGTTGGGCCGGTAGAGGGCGAGCACGAAGAAAGCGACGCCAAACGCATTGGCAACGAACAGCAGCAGCAGCAATTGAGACGCCATGGGGACGATTCTACTTCGTTCAGCGCGCCCGTGGGGGGAGGCGGCGAGCTGGAGCGGCGGCTACGTGACCGGGCTTCGACCCGGCCTCTTGACCCGGATAGCTCAACCTGGACTGTGAAAGAATCCTGAGGACACACCTGTGTGCCGTTGTGCTCCGCGAGCCCGGAGTCTCCCCGGATTCCTTCGCAGTCACACCCTTTTGTGGGTATTGCCTGTTGATACTTGGGGGTACCAGGACTCACAAATGTTGGTATCAGTACTCACAAACCTCGGCTCCTACACTTTTAAAAAGAGGCAAGTAGATGTAGAATACGACTTTCGGATGGGGGCGAGAAGCGGAGCTCCTGGGCAAACGTGGTGGAGTCCGCCCGATGCTCCGACGGGTGTTCCAGTGGCCAGGGGAAAGATCTTGGTCGTTGACGACGAGCCGTCTGTGCTGCGACTCGTAGTCTGGATGCTTGAAGGCGCCGGGTACGACACTGTGAGCGCGCCAGGGTCAATGCAGGCGCTCGAAATCTTCCAGGCCCAGCCGCACATCGACCTTGTCGTCTCTGATGTTGTCATGCCCGGAATGCACGGGCCGCAACTCATGAAAGAGATCAAGCGCCTATCGCCTTCGATCCCGGTCATGCTGATCTCGGGTTGCGTGCCGGAGCGGGAGCTTCCCCCGGACGTCCCATTCGTTGCGAAGCCCTTCTCACCTCGGCAATTGCTGGCGACGGTGGAGAGGGTTCTGCAGGAGTCCGCCGGCACCCGCAGGGAGCCTAGACCCGTGCGCCGGGAGGGTGAGATGCCGCGCATACGCAACGACGCGGCGTGACGCCGCTTACGAAGCCGCCCGCACCATTCGCTGCAGAAATCGCCCCGTATACGATTCCGCCACCGCCGCCACTTGCTCGGGCGTGCCCTGAGCGACGATGCGGCCGCCGCGCTCGCCGCCTTCCGGGCCCAGGTCGATGATCCAGTCCGCGTCGCGGATCACTTCCAGGTTGTGCTCGATCACCACCACGCTCGCTCCGTTCTGAATCAGTTTCTGAAAAGCGTCGAGTAATTGCGCGATATCTTCGAAATGCAGGCCGGTGGTGGGCTCGTCGAAAATGAAGAGCGTGTTCTCGCAGGAGGCCTGCGCCAGGTGCGCCGCGAGTTTGACGCGCTGTGCCTCGCCGCCCGAGAGCGTGGTGGCCGATTGGCCCAGACGCAGATAACCCAGCCCTACCTGCGCCAGCACCTTCAGTTTCGTGACCAGCCGCGGTACGTCGCCGAAGAACAGCAGCGCTTCTTTCACCGTCAGCGCGAGCACTTCGTGAATGTTGAGCCCGCGGTAACGGATCTCGAGGATGCCGCTCTTGTAACGCGTGCCCTTGCACTCGTCGCACACCAGCTCGACATCGGCCAGGAACTGCATCTCGACCGTCACGGTGCCATCGCCCTGGCAGGTCTCGCAACGGCCGCCGGGAATATTGAAGGAGAAATGGCCCGCCGTGTAACCGCGTCGCCGGGCTTCGGCCGTCGAGGCGAATAACTCGCGAATAATATCGAAAGCCTTCAAGTAAGTGACCGGATTGCAGCGCGGCGTGCGGCCGATGGGCGATTGATCCACCAGCACCGCCTGCGCGATCTTCTCCGCGCCCGCGATGCGCTTCAGGGCCAGGCCCGCCGGGCGGCCTCGCGCCGGGTCCGGCTCCTCCTGTTCCACCACGCCGGTCTTGTGCGCGGCCGCCAGCGCCTTGTACACCACCTCGTGAACCAGGCTCGATTTCCCCGAACCCGAGACGCCGGTGACGGCCACCATCATGCCCAGCGGAATCTCGACGTCGATGCCCTTGAGGTTGTGCGCCCGGGCGCCGTAGACCTTCAGCACGCGCTTGGGATTCACCGCGCGCGGCGACCGCGCCCGCTGGGCTTCGCGCTCGCCCCGGAGCCAGGCCGCGGTCAGCGAGCCGGCACCGTCCGCCAGCAGTTGCCCGTACGTCCCGGCGAAGATGACCCGCCCGCCGTTCTCGCCGGCGCCGGGACCGAGGTCGACGATGTAGTCGGCCGCGCGCATCACGTCGGCGTCGTGCTCCACCACGATGATGGTGTTGCCGAGGTCGCGCAGTTCTTCGAGGATGCGGATGAGGCGGCCGGTGTCGCGGCTGTGCAAGCCGATGGACGGCTCGTCGAGAACGTAGCAAGCACCCACCAGGCGCGAGCCCAGGCAGGTGGCCAGTTGGATGCGCTGCGCCTCGCCGCCCGAAAGCGTGGAGGAGAGCCGGTCCAGGGTCAGGTAGTCCAGGCCCACGTCGTTGAGGAACTGGAGGCGCTGGCGGATCTCGATCAGGACCTTCTCCGCGATGCCCAGCTCCTCGGGGGCCAGATCGAGGCCGCGGAAAAACGCGTGCGCCTCGGCGATGTTCATGCGCACCACTTCGGCCAGCGTTTTCGATCCCACGCGCACGTAGAGCGCTTCCGGACGCAGGCGCGCGCCGTGGCACACCGGGCACTCCGCGTAGCCGCGGTAACGGCTCAGGAAGACGCGCACGTGGAGCTTGTATTTCTTGGCTTCGAGCCGCTCGAAGAAGGCGCGCGCACCGCCGTACTTCCCCTCTCCGTTCAAAACGAAATCGCGCTCCTCCTGCGTCAGCTCGAACCAAGGCACGTTGAACCGCACGCGGCCTCGCCCATAGCGCTTTAGCGCATCGAGAAAGCCGGTGTACTGCGGCTTGGTCCAGGGATCGACGGCCCCCCGGTCGAGCGAGAGCGACTTATCGGGCACGATCAGGTCGGGATCGTAGTCGATGGTGTTCCCGAAGCCCTGGCAACGCGGACAGGCGCCGAAGGGATTGTTGAAGCTGAACAGCGGCGGCTCGGGCTCGAGGAACTCGATGTTGTCGGTCTTGCAGGCGAACTTCTCGCTGAACCGCATGCTACGCGGCGCGCCGGCGCCAGCCTGCTCGAACACTACCTCGCCGCTCTCGCGGTAGCAGATCTCCACGGAATCGACGATGCGCTGGTGCAGGTCCGGCGCGAGCACGATGCGGTCCACCAGCGCCCACAGCGGCCGCGCGAAATCGATTTCGAGCAGCGACTCGGGGCTCGAGAACTCGAAGGTGCTCCCGTTCTGAAACAGGCGATTGAAGCCCTTCTTCCGCAGCTCGAAGAGGCGGTCGCGCAGCTCCGCCGCGTTCCCCGCCCCGTAGCGCACCGGAAACAGCACATACCAGCGCGAGCCGGCGGGCTCGGCCAGCATGCGCTGGGCCACTTGGTCCACCGTGTCGCGCGCCACCACCTGGCCGCACTTCGGGCAGTAGGTCCGGCCGACACGCGCCCACAGCAGCCGCAGATAATCGTAGAGCTCGGTCGAGGTGGCCACGGTCGAGCGCGGATTGCGCGTGGTGTTCTTCTGGCGGATGGCGATGGGCGGGGCGATGCCGTCGATCTCGTCGACCTCGGGCTTCTCCATCCGCTCCAGGAACTGCCGGGCATAAGCGGACAGCGACTCGACGTAGCGCCGCTGGCCCTCCGCGTAAATGGTGTCGAAGACCAGCGAGGATTTCCCGGAGCCCGAGACGCCGGTGACCACGGTCAGCTTCTCGTGCGGGATCTCGAGCGAGACATTCTTCAGATTGTGGAGTCTCGCTCCCCGAATGACGATGAAATCTTCCACGGGATCCTAAAGCGCGCCCTGGCGCCGAGCCGCTATCATTTCATTTTAACGTGGCGCGGCGAACCCCCTTCAGCACGCAGTCTGCGCTGGCGCGCTTCCGGGCGCGGATCGAGCGCTGGTACGAGTCCGCCAAGCGCGATCTGCCGTGGCGGCGCACGCGCGACCCGTACCGCATTTGGGTGTCGGAGATCATGCTGCAACAGACGCGCGTAGCCGCGGCCGTGCCGTACTTCGAGCGGTTCCTGGAGCGCTTCCCGGATGCGCCGGCGCTGGCCGCGGCCGCGGAAGCCGAGGTCCTGGCCGCGTGGGCCGGCCTGGGCTACTACTCGCGCGCCCGCAACCTGCATCGCGCCGCCCAGGCCATCGCCGCCGCCGGATTTCCGCGCGACTACGACGCTATCCGCGCGCTGCCCGGAGTCGGCGGCTACACGGCCGCGGCCATCGCCAGCATTGCCTTCGGCCTGCCGCACGCGGTTCTCGACGGGAATGTGATTCGCGTGCTCGCGCGCCTGTTGGCGGAACGTGAGGCGGTCGGCTCCGCCGCCGCCAAAGGCCGCCTGCGCGCGCTGGCCGACCGCCTGCTGGACCGCAAGCGCCCCGGCGACTACAACCAGGCGTTGATGGAGCTGGGCGCGACGGTCTGCCTGCCCCGGAGCCCGCGCTGCTCCGCCTGTCCCGTAGCCGCCATGTGCGAGGCGCGGCGCCGCGGCCTGGCGGACCGCCTTCCCGTAAAGGCGCCCCGTGCCACAGCGGTCGTAATCGCGCGCGAGCTGCTCCTGGTCCGCAGGTGCGGCCGCTGCCTGCTGTGGCAACGGCCGCCCGATTCCGGCTCCATGGCAGGCTTCTGGGAGCTGCCGGAAACGGACCAGTTGCCGCAGGCGGCCAGGCGCGAGATCCTGGGGCACGTTCGCCACACCATAATGGACCGTCGCTATGTCGCCGCCGTGATCCGCGCCGAGGTGATGCGGGTTCCGCGCGGCTTCGTCTGGGTGCCCGAGAGCGGGCTCGACGCGCTGCCCCTGAGCACACTGGCCCGCAAAGCGCTCCGCGCCGCAGCCGCGAGATAAACCTCGCCCGTGGCCCACTATTCCTGGTAGAACCCATGACCGTCCTCTCGCGCTGGGCACTGGCGGCGCTCGTTTCGGCCTTGCCGCTAGGGGCCGGCGGCGCCGCCTGCAACCTCGACCAACCCTGCTACTCCACCGCCAGCGTGGTCAACTCCGCGAGCTATGCGACCGGATGGCTCGCTCCCAACACGTTCGCCACCATTTTCGGCTTGAACCTGGCGGACGCAACGCTCGCCGGACTGCCCGGCTCCCAGGACCCCACCGGCACAATCGGGGGAGTGCGGGTTCTGGTGAACGCCCAACCGGCGTTTGTCTCCTACGTTTCGCCGGATCAGGTCAACTTCGTTATCCCTACCGACCTCACCGGCACGACGGCCACGGTTCAGCTTGTGCGCGACGGCTACAGCGGCCCGGCCGTGACGCTCAGCGTGCACGATTCGGCTCCCACGCTTTTCCTCGACCTGGACGCGGTGACGGTCATCGCGACCCACGCGAATGGGAACCTGGTGACACAGCAATTGCCGGCACACGCCGGTGACCCGGTCGTACTCTTCGCCACCGGGCTCGGTCCCTATAACGCGGCGGTGATCAGCGACTTCTCGATCCCGCCGCCGCAGGACTGGATCGCGCGCGCGGCCGAGTTCCAGGTGCTCCTCGACGGCCGGGCCGTGGACAGCAGCCTGATCACATACGTGGGCTCGATTCCGCTGTGCGTCGGTCTCTTCCAGATCAACCTCGATCTGCCCGCCTGGGTGGGACCGAACCCCGAGATCCGCATTGCTCTCGACGACCCGGTCAACGGCGACCGGCTGAGCCCCCCAGGGACACTTCTTCCTGTAGACTAAGACGCAACTGGTTTCCCCGCCGCCGCGTTTAACCGGATGTAGGGCAGCGCGTCTACAATGTGGAGGGGGCCTATGCGGTTCGGAAGCGGAGTCCTCAGTTTGATCCTTTTGGGAGCGGCCTCGATGGCGGCAGCTCAGACCCAGGCGCCGGAAGCTGGCGCGAGCGCGCCCGGCTGGCGCAAGGTGGAGGATGCGAAGGCCGCCGAAACCGCCCCGGCCGGGCTCGTGGTGGCGCCCGGCACGCACGTCCTGCTGACCCTGATCAACAGCGTCAGCACCAAACACTCGGCGGAGGGCGACCGCATCTATCTCCAGACGGCCTACCCGGTCCTGGTTCGGAACCGGATCGTCATTCCGCCCGGCAGCTACGTCGAAGGAACCCTGACCGAAGTCAAACGACCGGGGCGCCAGAAGGACCGCCGCGGCGAGATCTACCTGCGGTTCGACTCGCTGACCCTGCCCAATGGGGTTACGCGCGACTTCCGGGCGCGCATCGGCGGCCTCGACGGAAACGTCAACGAGGAGCTGGACAAGTCAGAGGGCAAGGTCAAGGCCGGAAGCAACAAGGCAGGCGACGTCCGCACGGTTGCGGAGACGGCGGCCGCCGGCACTTCGGTGGGCGCCATCGCGGGAGGCGTTTCGGGACACCCCTACGAGGGCCTTGGAATCGGCGCCGCGGGGGGCGCCGCGGCAGGTCTGATGGCCGTCCTGCTCACCCGTGGGCCAGACGCCGTCCTGGCCCGAGGCACGACGATGGAGATGGTGCTCGACCGCCCGCTGAACTTCGACGAGAGCGAACTAGATTTCAGTCACGCTATGCCGCCGATGCCCGTCGCGCCGGCCGCGCCCGCACAAACCCAGCAGGGCCGCAGGGGCTGGCCGCTGTAGGAGCGCCCTGCCGAAACCCGCGGCAGCACGATGCTGAAATGCCAAGGAAGGTCAAGACATTGCCGGCCGCAGATGAACGCCGATAAACGCAGATAAGGCATTTGCTTTCAATCCGCGTTTATCGGCGTTCATCTGCGGCCAATTGTCCTTCCGGACTTCTTCAGCAACCTCTGAAGGGTGCCACGAAACCCTACAGCTCCACCCTCCGTAGCCGTAACGCGTTCGCAATCACCGACACGGAACTGAAGGTCATGGCGGCGCTCGCCACGATAGGGCTCAGCAACAGCCCGAAAACCGGGTACAGCACGCCCGCCGCAATGGGCACGCCCAGCGTGTTGTAGAGAAACGCGAAGAACAGGTTCTGCCGAATGTTCCGCATGGTGGCGCGGCTCAGGCGGCGCGCCCGCACGATGCCGCGCAGATCGCCCCGCACGAGCGTGACGGAGGCGCTTTCGATGGCCACGTCCGTACCGGTTCCCATGGCGATCCCCACGTTCGCCAGCGCCAGCGCCGGCGCGTCGTTGATGCCGTCGCCCGCCATGGCGACCACGCGCCCGGCGGCCTGCAGCTCCCTGACGATCTCGCCCTTGCGGTCCGGCGGCACCTCGGCGTGCACCTCCGCGATGCCCAGGTCGCGCGCCACCGCCTCGGCCGTTGCGCGGCTGTCGCCGGTCACCATGACCACACGAACGCCGTCGTGGCGCAGCAGGCGCAGGGCCTCGCGCGTGGACGGTTTGATCGGGTCGGCGACGCCGGCCAGCGCGGCCAGTTGGCCGTCCACGGCCACGAACATCACGGTCTGTCCCTCGCGCCGCAACTCTTCCGCTTGGGCGGCCAGCACCGCCGGGTCGATCGACAGATGTTCGAGCAACGCGCCGTTGCCGGCGGCCACGCGATGGCCGTCCACCATTCCCACGGCGCCCTTGCCGGTGAAGGACTGGAACTCGGCGACCGGCGCGAGCGCCAGTCCGCGCCCGGCGGCGCCCGCGACGATGGCCGCCGCCAGTGGATGCTCGCTCGCCCGCTCGAGGCTCGCAACCAGCCGCAGAATGTCTTCCGGCGGCGGCGTCACCAGGCGCGGTTTGCCCTCGGTCAGCGTCCCGGTCTTGTCCACCACCACCGTATCCACCTTCTCCAGCACCTCGAGCGCTTCGGCGTTCTTGATGAGGACGCCTGCCACCGCGCCGCGCCCCGCGCCCACCATCACCGCCATCGGCGTCGCCAGGCCCAGCGCGCACGGACACGCGATGATGAGAACCGCGACCGCGTTCACCAGCGCGTGCACCAGCCTCGGCTGGGGGCCGATCAGCGCCCACGCCGCGAACGTCACCACGGCCGCGAGCACGACCGCCGGCACGAAGTACGACGCCACCTTGTCGGCCACGCGCTGTATGGGCGCGCGGCTCCGCTGCGCCTCGCTCACCATGTGGACGATCTGCGCCAGCAGGGTTTCGCTGCCCACGCGCTCGGCGCGCATCAGGAAACTGCCGGTGCCGTTGACGGTGCCCCCGGTCACGCGGTCGCCCGCGACCTTCTCCATCGGGAGCGGCTCGCCGGTGAGCATCGACTCGTCGACCGCGCTCGCGCCTTCCGTCACCACGCCGTCCACCGGGACCTTCTCTCCGGGCCGCACGCGCAGCCGGTCGCGCGGATGCACGCGCTCGAGCGGGACGTCTTCCTCCGCGCCGTCCTCCCGCACCAGCCGCGCCATCGGAGGCGCCAGGCTGAGCAGGGCGCGAATGGCGCTCGAGGTCCGCCCGCGCGCCCTCAGCTCCAGAACCTGGCCGAGCAGCACCAGCACGGTGATCGCCGCGGCGGTTTCGAAGTACACGAACGCGCCCGGAACGAACGCCGCCACGGCGCTATAGGCATAGGCTGTGCCCGTGCCGATGGCGATCAGCGTGAACATATTCGGGCTGCGGCTCACGATCGACGCCCAGCCGCGTTCGAAAAACCTGCGCCCGCCCCAGATCACCACCGGCGTGGTCAGGACAAGCTGCACCCACGTTACAGCCCGGCCGGAGAACATCGAGCCCGCCATCGAAAGCGCGAGCACCGGGACCGTGAGCGCCAGGCTGATCCAAAACCGCCGGCTCATGTCGGCGAGTTCCGGATTCGGCTCCTCGCTCGCCGTAACCTCCACGGGCTCGAGCGCCATTCCGCACTTCGGGCACGCGCCCGGCCCCATCTGGCGCACCTCAGGATGCATCGGACAGGTGTAAGGGACGCCGGGCTTCGCGGGCGCGGGCGCCGCGCCGAAGTACTTCCCTGGGTCGGCCCGGAATCTGTCGCGGCAGCCTTGGCAACAGAAGTAGTAGGTCTTGCCCTGGTGTTGGTCCTTGAAGCGGACCGTCTTAGGATCGACCCGCATGTGGCAGACCGGATCCTCGACCGTCTCGGGCGGCTTCCCGCCGAGTTGCACGATGGGCATATACAACGATGATTCGCACCGCGCGGCCGAAGTTGCAATCGCGTGGGCTCAGACGCGCGGCAGCCCGATCCCCGGCAGCACGCGCTCATCCGCAATCGGTTCGCCCAACTTCATCCGCACCGGGATCACGCCCGCCCAAACCGGCAGCGAGTAATCCGCCTCGTCATCGATGGGAGGGCCGGTGCGCACCTTCGCGGAAGCCTCGTCCAGGGGCAGCGCCAGCACGCTGGTCGCGGCCAGCTCGCGGTCGTTCGGCTGCCGGACTTCCGCCCAGCGGCCCGGCCAAACGTGCTCCACAACGGTCCGCAGCGCCTCCAGCTTCTCGCCGGGATCTGTTACCAGGCGCGCGCGCCCGAACACCACCACGGAGCGGTAGTTCATGGAGTGATGGAACGCCGAGCGCGCCAGCACGATTCCGTCCAGCAGCGTCACGGTCAGGCAGACGTCCGCGCATTGTTCGAGCGCGCGCAGCATCCGGCTCGCGGGCGATCCGTGAATGTAGATCCGATCGCCTGCGCGCGCGTACCCGGTCGGAATCACGCAAGACTGTCCGTCAACAACGAAGCCGACGTGGCAGACGCAGCCCGCGTCCAGAATCGAATCGATCTGGGCCTTGTCATACACGGCGCGTTTGGGCAGGCGTCTGACTTGCGTTCGCTCGGTGGGCGCATAGGAATCCATACCGTCTACTGTAGCCGGGCGCGCGGTGCATCCGTGGTTGCCCCACTCGCGCACGCGCGCGGTTCGGTGCTATCGCCCTCCTCAGCACCGAACCGCGCGCGTGCGCAAGCGGCTGTCGCGGCTCGGATCGAACACGGCGCCGCTGTGCGCCGCCGGCGCCGCTGCGGTTATCATGACATTAATGCAACGGATTAACGTGGGTATTGTCGGCCTCGGCAACATCGGCACCGGCACGATGACCATCCTCGCCGAGAACGCCGAACAGATCGGTCTCAAGCTCGGCTTCGAGCTGCGGGTCAGAGCGGTGTGCGACCTGGCGATCGCGAGCAAGCAGATTCCCGAAGCGCTCGGACCCGTCATCAAGACGGATAACTGGCGCGAGCTGGTGGCTCATCCAGAAGTCAATATCGTCACGGAGCTGGTCGGGGGGACCACGGTCGCCGCGGAGATCATCACCACGGCCATCGCCAACAAGAAGTCCGTCGTTACCGCGAACAAGGAGCTCATGGCGCTGTGCGGCGCGGAGCTGTGGGAGCGCGCCATCGCCGCGGGGACGAACCTGGCGATGGAGGCCAGCGTCGCCGGGGGCATTCCGATTCACGCCGTGCTGCGCGAGGGAATCTCGGGCGACCGTGTGGTGGCGCTCCTGGGCATTCTCAACGGCACCTGCAATTACATCCTGACGGAGATGGAGAAGCACGGCGGTACGCTCGAGGCGGTGCTGGCGGAGGCGCAGCGGCTGGGCTATGCCGAGGCGAACCCGGTCAACGATATCGACGGATTCGACGCCCGCTCGAAGCTGGCCATCCTCTCCGCCCTGGCCTTCGGCGAAAAGATCACCCCGTCGGACATCTTCACGGAGGGCATCCGCCGCATCCGGCCCATCGATTTCCAGTACGCGCAGCGCCTGGATCACACCATCCGGCTGCTGTGCGCCGCGCGGCAGACTCCCGAGGGCCTCATCCTTTCGGTGCGGCCCGCGTTGATTCCGTGTACGACGATTCTGGCCGGCGTGCGCGGGTCCTACAACGCGGTCTGGGTGAAAGGCCTGTACGGAGAGGACACGTTCTACTACGGCAAGGGAGCGGGGCCGCGGCCCACCGGAGTGGCCGTGGTCAGCGATCTGATGCGCGTGGCGCGCGAGATCCGCCGCGGCAGCCCGGAGCGCGTGTCGCCCTTCGCGCACCAGCGTCTGGGCGAGTACAATCCCATCCCGGTCACCCTTCAGAAGCGCCCGTATTATCTCCGCTTCCGCGTGGCGGACCGGCCCGGCATCATCGCCGCGCTGGCCGGCATCCTGGCGCAGAAGCACATCAGCCTGGAAGCGGTCCTGCAACTGCCCTACGCCGGCAAAGACGACCTTCCGTTCGTCATCACGCTCGAGCCCACCACTGAGCAGGCCGTGCGCGAGGCGGTTCAAGAAATGGCGCAGCTCGACTTCCTGCTCGATCCGCCGCTGGCGCTGCCTATCGAGCCGCCTCTGTGAAGCTCGCGGCACTGCTTCTGCTAGCCTCGGCCTGCGCGCACGCCCAGGTCGCCGAGCGGGCCAACGCGCACTACGCCACGCCGGAACAGCGCAGCGCGATGGCGCGGGGTATGGCCGATCCCTCTCGCGACCGGCAGCAGAAGCCGCGCGAACTCGTGGCGTCGCTCTCCATCGCGCCCGGCATGACGGTGGCCGACGTAGGGACCGGGCCCGGCTACATGCTGCCGTTCCTGAGCGCGGCCGTGGGACCGCGCGGCCGCGTGATCGCCGAAGACATCTTCCCCGATTTTCTGGAAGCCGCCCAGCTTCGCGCCGGCTCCGCGCACCTGGCCAATGTCGCCGTGGTCCTGGGAACCGAAACCGACCCGAAACTGCCCGCGGGGTCCTTGGACCTGGCATTTCTGCTCGACGTCTACCACCACTTCAACTACCCCGGCCCGATGCTGGCGCACTTGCGCGACGCTCTCAAACAGGGCGGGCGCCTCGCGATCGTGGATTACTACCGCCGCCGCGGCGCCATGCCCTCGCAGGACGCGCTCGAGCACATCCGCGCCGACCAGCCACAGGTGATCCAAGAGGTCGAGGCCGCCGGTTTCCACCTGGTCTCGAAGCACGATCACATCCCCGACAGCCAGTACGTGCTTGTATTCCGGAAGGCTCGGGCAACGCCAGCGGAGGGTCGTTCAGGCTTTTGACAAGCCTGCTAGCAGGGCCGATATGGCGACCGAGGCGTCAGCCGACAGCTCGGATCGTTCGAGCAGCGCGTCTCTTTCCAGGACGGCCAGTCCGTGCAGCAAGGCCCAGGATGCGAAGTTCGCCTTCGAGGCCGCTTGCTGGCTTCCGATACTCGCGAACAGTCTCACCAGGAGATCGCTGAAGCCGGCTCTCGCGGCCAGCAGCTCGGGGCAATCCGGGTGCTTCTTCATCATCAGGGCGTACAGTTCGGGGTGCGCTCTGGCAAATCGCAGGTAAGCGTGGCAGGTGCGACGGACCGCGTCGGCTCCTTGGGGTCCCGCCGCCGGCTTGGTCAGGGCCGCATGGATGCGCCGGATTCCTTCCGCCGCGACGGCCGCCTCCAGCATCTTGCGATTGGGGAAGTAATAGTAGAGCGCGTTTGGCGCCAGCCCCAGCTTCCTCGCGACCGCACGCATGGAGAGACCTTCGGTGCCGTCGCGGCCGACGATCTCCACCGTGGCAGCCACGATCGCCTCTTTGCTGGTCTTTGACGGATGTGGCATTCAACTCCCTGTTTCGCGATGGCGCCGCGCAGCCGCTCGCGCTCCAGTACTATAGGGCCGTTAACTATCAAATCGTTGCGGGATCGGCTAGCTGACCAAACGGGACGGCGGGTACCGTCGGGAGGGCGACTAATAGTGACACGCTTTGGAGTCGATTGCAAGCTCCATCTGACCTCAAGGCGCTATGGTTTCGGTGAACAATAGTGCATCTAGCCAGGGAGGGTGGCGTCACCCGGCGACGGCACGCGAAAACGCCGCTACCAGGGCCGACAGCGCGGAGAAGGAGTCGGCCGACAGATCCGCATCGTCCAGCAACCCTTCTCTTTGTTGCGACACCATTCCGTGCAGCAGTGCCCACGCTGCGAGGCCTGCCGTTTGAACGGACTGCGGGTCCTCGAGCGGCGTAAACAGGAGACGGAAGAAGTCGCGGAGACCCGCCCTGGCCGCCACCAGCCCTGGGCTATCCGCATGTTTCTTCATCATCATGGCGTACAGTGCCGGGCGCCTTCGAGCGAACCGCAGATAGGCACGGCAGGAGCCACAGACGGCCTCGGCGTCTGCCGTTCCCTTCACCGCCCTCTGGAGTGCCGCGCGCAGGCGCCGGGTTCCCTCGGCGGCCACCGCCGCTTCCAATCTCTTCCGATCCGGGAAGTAGCGATAGAGCGCGTCTGGCGTCAGGCCGAGTCGCTTCGCCACCGCGCGATTGGACAGGGTTTCGGTTCCGTCCCGCTCAACGATCTCCACCGCGGCAGAGACAATGGCCTTTTGACTCGCCTTCTGAGGATGTGGCACTTTGGATCTCGCACTCGGCGGTTTGCCAGGACGACTTCGTTCGCCCGGTTGGTAAAACGCTCTCGATCGGTTGGGAATTCGCCTCCCGCGCTTCTCGATCTCGCGGGCTCCGGCGACGCACAAACCCTGCGCGCAACGGTCCCGCAAGACACACCGCGCGCCGTCTGCTTTGGCGAGGCAGTTATGCCAACAACTTTCGATGGCTAAGTTGGAAGTGACGTAGAGGAGGGCAATACTACAGCGACGACCGAACACCCTCCGAGCGGTACTTCAATAACAACCAGTGCCACGAGTATGGGCGCGATCGAACCGGTTGTCAAGGTAATAACGCTGCCTTTTCGCCGGTCAGACTCCCGACAAGCCCGCCAGCAGAGCCGAGATTACGAGCGCTGCGTCGGCCGGCAGTTCCGAATCCTCCAGCAACCCTTCCCGTTCCAACACGACCAGTCCGTGCAGCAATGCCCAGGGTGCGAAATTCGCCTTCGAGGCCGCCCGCGGGTTTCCGATGCCCGCGAATAGCCCCTGCGAGAACGCACGGAATTGCTTTCTCGCGTCCACCAGCTCGAGTACATCCGGGTGCTTCTTCATCATCGCGGCGTACAGCGCCGGGTGCGAGCGGGCAAACCGCACGTAGGAGTGACAGGTGCGTCGAATCGCGCCGGCGCCTTGGGGCCCGGCCGCTGCTTTCTTCAGAAGCCCCTGCATGCGCCGGATCCCCTCTGCCGCCACGGCCGCCTCCAGCGTTTTCCGATCCTGGAAGTAGTAGTAGAGTGCGTTGGGCGCCAACCCCAGCCGCCTTGCGACCGCACGCATCGAGAGAACTTCGCCGGGGCCTCGGTCGACGAGCTCCACCGCCGCGGCCACGATCTCCTCTCTACTGGTCTTGGAAGGATGCGGCATTTGTACCATTCTGCCATCGCCCAGCGAACATGTACAGTGTCCACCCCGAGAAACGTTTCACCCCGTCAAAGACCTCGACAGCGCCGCGACCAGGGCCTCCATCCCGGAGAAAGAGGCGGCCGGCGGATCCGCTTCGCCCAGCACGGCCATTCCATGAAGCAACGCCCATGCCGCGAAGGCTGCCGTTTGCGCCGTCCTCGGGTCTTCGAGCGAGCGAGACAGCGCCCGGAAGAAGTCGCATATGCCCGCTTTCATGGCCCGCAGCCCCGGGGCATCCGGATACTTCCTCATCATGATGGCGTATAGTGCCGGGCGCCTTCGAGCGAACCGCAGGTAAGCGCGACAGCAGCGGCGGAGGGCGTCGGCGTCCGGCGCCCCCTTGGCCGCCCTTCTCAACGCCACATGGAGGCGCCGCATTCCCTCGGCGGCCAGCGCAGCTTCCAACCCCTTCCGATCCGGGAAGTAGTTGTACAGCGCGTTTGGCGCCAGGCGGAGTCGTCTTGCCACCGCGCGCATCGAAAGGGCTTCCGTTCCGTCCCCCTCGACGATCTCCACGGCGGCGGCGACAATGGCCTGGCGGCTTGTCCTTTGGGGATTGGGCACTGGTGACATCTTGACACGGCGGCCCGGTAATTGTACAGTGTCCAGTGGGCACCGGGATGTGTCTGGAGGGAGGGATGTGGAGCCACTCGATTCGACAACGAGCACAACCCCGCCCGCATTCCCCATTGTCGGCATCGGATCTTCCGCCGGCGGCCTCGAAGCCCTGCAACTGCTGCTGAAGCATCTCCCGTCTGCGACCGGCCTTGCGTTTGTCGTCGTTCAGCACCTGGACCCCAAACACGAGAGCATGCTCGTGGATATTCTCTCCCGGGCGACCGCGATGCCCGTCTGTCAGGCGGCGGACGGTGTTCTCGTGGAGCCCGATCGCGTCTACGTCATGCCGCCCAACACCGCCCTCCACCTTTCCGAGGGCGCTCTCCGAGTCACGCTTGGCGCGCCGGGATCGGGCCCGCGCATGCTCATCGACCGGTTTCTGCGCTCGCTGGCGGAAGACCGCAAGAACAAGGCCATTGGGGTGATTCTCTCGGGGACCGGCTCGGACGGGGCGGAAGGGCTCCGAGCCATCCGGGCCCAAGGCGGCGTCACGTTCGCCGAAGACCAGGGATCGGCAAAATTCGGCGGAATGCCGCAGCGCGCGGTGGCCACCGGCTGCGTCGATTTTGTGATGCCGCCGGAGGCCATCGCCCAGGAACTGGCCAGAATGGCGAACCAGCCGTGGCCCATTCCGCCCACGGCCGCCGGGAAGACGGGTGTGCCGGACCGCGAGACCGCACCAGACGATTTGAGCCAGGTATTCGTATTGCTGCTGGAAACCACGGGCGTCGATTTCTCGCTGTACAGGCAGGCGACCATCCAGCGCCGCATCCGCAGGCGTCAGACGCTCCTCAAGGCGGAGAACCTTCGGGCTTACGTTGGCTACCTGCGGGAGCATCCGGAGGAGATCCGCGCCCTGCATCAGGAGATTCTCATCCGAGTCACCCGATTCTTCCGCGATCCGGAAGCGTTCCAGGCTCTCCGGGAACAGGTTTTCCCGCAGCTTCTGGAACGCGCGTCCGCCGACAGCCCCATCCGGCTATGGGTGCCAGGGTGCGCTACGGGCGAGGAAGCTTACTCCCTGGCGATGTCGCTGACGGAATTCCTGGAGGAGACCGCCAGCAAGATCCCGATTCAGGTCTTTGCCACGGATATCAACCAGGCCGTCATCGATGTCGCTCGCGCCGGTTCGTACTCGCGGGGCGTCGACAGAAGCGTCGGGCCAGAGCGCTTACGCCGCTTCTTTACCCAGACAGACCGCGCTTACCAGATCGGCAAAGAAATCCGCGATAAGTGTGTCTTCGCCAAGCAGGACTTGCTCAACGACCCGCCCTATTCCAAGCTCGATCTGATCAGTTGCCGCAACGTACTCATCTACTTGGGGCCGGCTCTCCAGGAGAGGGTGATTCCTCTGTTCCACTACGCTCTCAAGCCCATGGGCTTTCTCATGCTCGGAACGGCGGAAACGGCCGGGGCATTCTCCGATCTATTCACGCTCATCGACAAGAAGCACAAGCTGCACTCGAGGAAGGACGTCTCGCCGAGAGCCTTCCCTCGCTACGCTTCCGCCAGCTTCGCGTCGCTAAGAGACGACCTCGCCGGGCCAGAGCCGAAACCGGTCCGCGAGGAGCCCCGGGACGCTTCCGTGTTCCAGAGGCTGGCGGATCGCATCACGATCGAGAACTACGGGCCTGCCGCGGTGATCGTCGGCGACGACCACGAGATCGTCGAGATCCGCGGACGGGTCGAGCCCTATCTCCAGCCCGTCCAGGGAAAGGCCAGCCTCAATCTGCTCAAGATGGCGCGGGGCGCCGCACTATCGATCGAGTTGCATGCGGCTATCGAGAAGGCCAAGAAGGACGGCGGGCGGGTTCGCAAGGAAGCGATACCGGCCGGGGAGGAGGCGGAAATCCGGTTCGTCAATATCGAGGTGTTTCCGCTGCAGCAGAAGGACCGCCGAACTTTCCTCGTTATCTTCGATGAGCTTCCGCCCTCGGCTCCCAAAGCGGAGGATGCCGCCACCGCTGAGGAAACGCTATCCGCGGACGAGCAAGCGCTGCGACAGCGGGACCTCCTCAACACCGAGCTGAAACAGGATCTGGCCGAGACCAGGGCGCGCTTCCTGGCGCTCATCGGGCAGTACGCTTCCGCCAATGAGGAATCGCAGTCGGCGCAGGAGGAGTTCCAGTCCAGCATCGAAGAGCTCCAAAGCTTGAACGAAGAGCTCGAAACCACCAAAGAAGAGCTGCAGGCGACCAACGAAGAGCTCACAACGGTGAACGACGAGCTGCAAACCCGGAACGTGGAGCTCGGCCAGTCTCGCGACTTCACGCGCTCCATCGTGCAAACGATACAGCAGCCCCTGCTCGTTCTGAACACGGATCTTATCGTGAACACGGCCAACGGCGCCTTCCACCGCTGCTTCCAATCGGCGCCGGGGACGACTGAGGGCCGGCCTCTCTATGAGATCGAAGGCGGCCGCTTTGACTCTCCGGATCTGCGCACCCTGCTGGAAGAGGTTCTTCCGAAGAAAAGGGCCTTCCGGGACTTCGAGTTGGCAGCCGACTTTGCAAACGACGGTCACAAGGTGCTGCTGATCGGTGCGTGCCAGCTCGACGCCGCGGACATGATTCTCCTGAGCATCGACGACATAACGGAGCGCCGGAACTCGGAGCGGGCCTTCCGGCGTGCCGAGGATCACCTTCGCCAGGCTCAGAAGATGGCGGCGATGGGGAGGCTGGCGGGCGGGGTCGCCCATGATTTCAACAACATCCTGACCGTGATTCTGGGTTACAGCGACATGCTGGCGAGCGACCTTCCAGCTAGCGATCCGCACTACGGGGACGCCCGCCTGATCCGAGAATCCGCTCAACGAGCCGCCTCGCTGACACAGCAGCTCCTGGCCTTCAGCCGCAAACAGGTGCTGCAGCCGAAGGTGGTGGACCTCAACGAGGTCATCACGGACCTTGATCGGATGCTGCGGCGTCTGATTGGGGAGAACATCGAGCTGGTGACCACCTTCGAGGAGGCTCTGGGGCCGATCAGGGCCGACCCCGGACAGATTGGGCAGGTCGTCATGAACCTCGCTCTCAACGCCCGGGATGCCATGCCGAATGGCGGGCGGCTCACGATCGAGACCAGGAACGTCGATGTCAGCGAAACCGCTGCCGGGGGCCATGACCTGGAGCCAGGCCGCTACGTGATGCTTGCTGTCGGCGACAGCGGCGTGGGCATGGATGCGGAGACCAAGGCACGAGTCTTCGAACCTTTCTTCACGACGAAAGGCCAGCGGGTCGGGACGGGCCTGGGCCTGTCCACGGTCTACGGCATTGTGGAGCAGAGCGGCGCGCAAATCCGGTTCTCGAGCGAACTCGCGCTGGGCACCACCTTCTGGATCTACTTTCCCCGTCTAACTGAACAACCGCGGACGCACCGGCAGGTTGTCAGCCTCGCCCACGTGCCGCGTGGCACCGAAGTCGTCCTGGTTGCGGAGGACGAAGACAGGTTGCGCCAGCTCACCCGCACATTCCTCGAAGGGCGGGGCTACACGGTTCTGGAGGCGAAGGATGGCGGCGAGGGGATAGCAATCTGCGAGAACCACCAGGGGCCCATTCATCTCCTGCTCACCGACGTCGTCATGCCTCGAGTGGGAGGACGCGAGCTGGCCGAGCGGGCTACGGCGTTGCGGCCCGAGATGAAGATCCTCTTTATGTCCGGATACACCGAAGACGCCTTGCTCCACGACATTGTCGAGACGGAGCGCAGGCCCTTCCTTCACAAGCCATTCACGCTCGAGGAACTCGCCCGCTCGGTGCGGGCGCTGTTCGACGCTTGAGCCCCGCGCACTTATTCCAGACCGGCGTTCATCATCGACGAGCCCAAGATCGCACCCGCCAGCACCGGCAGAGCATAGAGAAAATAGACGCCCACGTGCCCGAGCACGAAGAAGACGATCTCCGGCGCGCCCAGTTGTCTCAGCCCTCTGGTGCTGAGCATAACCACCAGGTCACGCAAGACGAAAGCGGCGAAGCTCGCCACGGCCCAACGCCACGGCCGCTCGCGGCGCACACATCCGACCAGCGCTCCGGTAACGAACAGCGCGCATCCCACCACCATCGTGTGCGTGAGCTCGCTGCTGTCGAGAGGGAGGAGCTTGGGAAGCCAAGCCGAGCCAAGGCTGAGGAGGGCTGCCACCCCCCACCAGAAAGGATCCGCCGATCCCCTAAGCCGGGCTCCCGTCATTCTAGGGGTGTTCATCGGAGTACCAGGGGTCCTGCGACTATCAAGTGTAGGCGCGGATTCCGTGCAAGTCAAGCAGATAAAGAGGTTTGTCGGCGCCACGTGATAATGTCCCCTTTGTGCCAAGTAGAAATGTCCCCTTGACAAGGTCAGGCTGGGGAGGTGTCCGAACCAGGAGAACTCCTCATGACCCAGCGGGACAGAGACCGGCTGGTGGTGTTGAAGAAGGCC
>DASWZN010000031.1:0-58036 GCA_036404435.1 Bryobacteraceae bacterium | reverse complement strand
GAGTACAGCTCGGCAAAGCGGGGCGAGAGCGCCCGCAAGGCGGTATCGGCCAGGGCGCGAATCCGGCGCAACGGGTGGTCGGCCGGAACGCGCTCCTCCGGCGACCGGTAGCTGAACATGGCGTTCTGATCCAGATCGCTTCCACGCATAAAACAAATATGCACGAAAATGTTCTGAACGTCTACATCCAACTTACTTTTTCAGCACCGTGTTCAGCATGCCTTACGTACGGCTGCAAGTCATTGATTTGCAGTGTGGGACAAGCTTCAGCTTGTCCGCGGCTAACCCGGCCTAAAACTCCACGCTCACGCCCACGCTCGGAATGATCTTCAGGAACGTCCCCCGCCCCGCCGCGATGTACCCGTACTGAACGTAGTCCGGGACAAATCCCCAATAGTAGTAATTGGCGTGATTGGTCAGGTCCGAGACCTCCGCATACAGCGTGGTCTTGAAGCGCTTGCGATCGAACGCCTTGTTGACTCGCGTGTCGAGCCGGAAGTAGGGCGGCATCCGGGTGCCATTGCGCACGCTGACGATCGGAAAGTAGGCGTTCCCCTGGATGATCGGCGTGCCGAGGTAGCCAACCACGGGAAAACCGCTACCGTACCTGGCGTTGGAGCTCAGATTGACGCTCTTGCTCAAGCGGTAGCTCCCGAATATGTTCACCGTATGGCGCTGGTCGAAATCGCTCCAGAAGTGCGCGTTGGTGGTCGTGTCCACGGAGCGCGCGTAGCCGAGCGCATACGAGATCCAGCCGGTCAGCCGGTTGGCGCTGCGCCGCTGGAGAGTGAACTCGAGTCCGCGCGAGTAACCGCGCAGCGAGTTGGCGAGGATGGGACCAAGCTGCGGGTAAAGGACGGGGCCTCCCGGGCCGGCGGCGCGGAACTCGCTCTCGGCGGAGTAGATTCCGTCCCGTAGCTGGCGGTCGTACCCCTCTACCCGCAGCCGAATCCTCTCGCCCAGCGACTGCTCGACGGCGAGCGAAAACTGCGTGGAAAGCTCGGGCCGCAGCGTGGGTGTGCCGAATTCGCCGTACAGCTCGACCAGATCGGGGAATTGGGAGTACTGGCCGGCTGCCGCGGTCAGCTTGGCGCCACACAGCGGCGACACGGACAGGCTGACCCTGGGCAGGAACGTGTTCTCGCCGTTGTGACTGAAACGGTCCCAGCGCCCGCCCAAAACCAGGATCGCGCGCTTGTCTGCCAGCGAAATCGTGTCCTGGACGTACGCCCCGTACTGGGAGGCGCTCTTGGAGAACAGCGCGGTTTGCAACAGGACGTCGGAGAACTGCTCCGTGGCATAGTCCCAGGGCTCGTTTTTCAGATAGTCGCGATCGAGCAGCCGGAAGATCGCCCCCGCCTGGAACTTGTTCCAGTCCCCGGTCTGGCGCGTCACGTCCTCGCGGAAACCGGTCTCGCCGCCGCTCGAACGCTCCAGAAGATCCAGCGCCAGATCCTTGTCCCGCTCGGAATCGCTGGAACCGTAAAGCTGGGCCTGCGAAAGCGTGGAAGCATCCGACCATGTCCACCGCAGGCTCGCCAGTTCGCTGCGGCTGCTGCCGTCCTTCAGCCCGTCGGTGCCAAAGACGCTGTTGGTGTCCTTGGAGATGTCCGTCTCGCCATGGATGGCGCTGAACGAGATCCGGTTGTGCTCCGTCGGACTGTAAGTCAGGTCCCCGTGCACATCGTAGAAGCTGAGGCCTAGTCCGTTGTTGCGGCCTATAATCAGGCTGACGTAATCCTTGCGGGCCGAGACGAGCCAGGTGGCCTTCTTCGAGGCGCCCAGCGGCCCTTCCGCGCTGAACGACGCCGCCACCAGGCTCACGTCGGCGCGATAGGATACGCGGTCGGCGTTTCCCTCGCGGCTCTCGACGTCCAGAATCGAGCCGGTGAAGTCGCCGTACTGCGCCGGGAAGTTGCCGCTGAGCAGCGCCATCGAGTCCACAAACCCGTTATCCAGAAGGCCGATCGAGCAACTGTTGCCGCGGTCGTCGAGGATCTCGTGGAACGGGGCGGTCATCGGCGCTCCATCCACGAACACCCCGATTTGCGCGGGGCCGGAACCGCGCACGGCGAACTGCGCGTACCAATCGTTGTCGGCCGCCACTCCGGGCACGGACTGCACCGCGCGTATCGGATCGTCGAGCATCACCGAGGAGAGGTTTTTCAGTTCCGTGTTGGTAATCGAATGCTCCACGGGAGCTTCCGGCTGGACGGGCGCGAACGGCCCGGAAGTCACCGTGATCCGCTCGTTGCGCTTGAGCGCCTCCTGGCCGAGGAGCAGTTCCAGTTCCGCGTTCTCTCCGGCGTCCACCTGGATGCGCTGCTTCAGCAGACCGTAATCGATCGTGCTGACGTAAAGTTCGACTTCGCCCGGCGCCACGCCCGCGAGCTCGAACCTGCCCTTCTCGTCCGTCACCGTCTGCAGGTTCTGAGTGCGGATCGAAACCAGGGCCTTGGCAAGCGGCTCGCCCGTCCTGAGATCGATCACTCTTCCCTTCAAGGTGATGGAGTGTGCGGCGGGAGCGTCCTGGGCGAGGACGCTGGCGGCGTAGAGCAAAACGAGCGGCAGGAGCTTGTTCACGATCCACCTCCACGGCAGCCGGCAGTGCCGGACGAGAAGACCCTTTGCGCTTCTACAGACGAGAAGTATAGATCGGATTCCTGTAGAAGCGCAAGGGGGGACTTGCCGAGGGCTCACTCGGCGCGCAACGCCCTCGCGGGGCCGATGCGCGCGGCCCCCAGCGCGGCTACGAGACCCGCCAGCGCCGCGGCTGCGGCCACAACGAGCGTGCCGGCCGCCAGCTCCGGGTACTCGTCCCCCCAGTTCGGCCCAACGCCCGCCGGGAACAGAAGCCGGCACACAAGGAGCGTCAGGAGCACGCCGGCGATCGCGCCCCACACAATCATTCCGCTGACTTCCTTCATGACCATCGAGACCACGCTTCCGGCCGTCGCGCCCAGAGCCATTCGAACGCCGATTTCGGGCCTGCGCCTGGTTACCACGTAGGCCGTCACTCCGTAAATCCCCACCACCGCCAGTGCCATGGTCAGGAGGCCGAAGACACACAGCACGGCGGTCATGAAACGCTGCGAGCGGGTGGCTTCGGCATACTGGGTATCGATGGTCTGCAACTCGAATGGCGTCACTCCCGGCGCCTCCCGCTCGACCAGTTCCTTCACGGCGGAGAACAGGAGCTCGGGCGGCCGGCCGGTGCGAACGTAGTAGGCGACCGTGGTGGCTCCGGAGTACGGGTAGTACACCGAGGGCGCCAGGAAACCGGCCGCTTCCTGGTCTCGTACCACCCCGACCACCTCGGCCCACTTGTCGGAGCCGTACCACCTCACGTGCCGTCCCACGGGACTGCGGCCGCCGAGCAGGCGCCGCCTGAAGGTCTCGTTCACCATGACGGCGCGGGGCGGCCACTCGCTCGCCAGCCCGAGACCGCGGCCCTCGACGACCACACTGCCGGTGGCGCCGAGGAAGCCGGCCGAAACCTGGAGCCAGAGGGAACGGTCCTCCGGCGACTCCAGCCTGCGGCCTTCCAACTCGAACCGCGACATATCGCCGATGGAGAATCCGGCGCCCCGAACGCCCGGCATGGCCGAGAGCTTTTGTTCCAGGCGCTGGAACAGGCGTCCAGCCTGCGCGGGATAGTACCCTTTGGCGGCTGCATCGAGCAGGAACGTGATCGCGTTCTCCTTCCCCGGTCCGTGACGCCACATATTCTGCTTGACCAGCGCCCGCGCGAACGAGAAGGCCCCGAACATCAAACCGGCCGAAAGCGCCACTTGCGCCGTCACCAGCGCCTTCCGAAAGCTCGCCTGGCCCAGACCGAGCGGAGCGATGTTTCCGGTGTTGAGCACGCCCAGAGACCGGCCCAAGGCGGGCAACAGCGCCGGAGCCGCGCCGAAAAGGATCGCCGTCGTCGCCGAGACTGCGAACGCAAGCAGCAGCACGCCCGCGTCCGGAGCCGACGACAGGCTCCGAGCCCGCTCCTCGTCGAACGCCATCCTGGTAACGGCCCCGGCAACCCCAACCGCGGCCGACAGCCCCAGCAAACCGCCCGCCGCCGCCGGCAGCAGGAATTCCACCAGCAGTTGTCGCGCCATGCGGCCGCGGCCGGCGCCGAGCGCCGTGCGAATGGCGATCTCCTTCTGCCGGGCCGCCGCCCGCGCCAGGCAAAGCCCCGCCAGGTTCGCACACGCCGCCAGCAGGACGCAGACCGCGATGGCGGAGAGGCTCACGAGCATCCAGCCGGCTTCCGGCTCGATGCCCCGCCCGGCGGGAATCAGTTCCAGCTGACGGGAGAGAAGCTGGTCGCGGCCGGGCCACGAGACCGGCATCGTCCTGGCTTCCTCGGCGATCAGCCGCTGAAACACCGGCGCCAGTTCCGCTTGCGCGCGTTGCCGCGTGATCCCAGGCTTGAGGCGGCCGACAATGTTCATCCAGGAGTAGTCCCGCGCCGACAGCATAGGGTGCACCGGCAAGAGCATTTCCTGGATCTCGATCGGGACCATCGCGTCCGGAGACCGGCCTGGCGCCAGGCTGTAGAGACCCCGGGCGGAGACGCCGACGATTGTCACCCTGAGATTATTCAGAACGATGCTCTGCCCGACCGCTGCCGCGTCTCCTCCAAAGCGGCGAGTCCAGTACTCATGGCTCAGCACGGCGACCCGCCCTCCATCGTCGCTCTGCCCGAACAGGCGGCCGGCCGCAGGTTCGACACCCAGCACTTCGAAGTAATTCATCGAGACCAGCTCCAGCGACACGCGCTCGGTCCGCCGGCGGAAGGTCAGCTCCGCCGAGAGGTTGGAGCGGGCGAGAAGCCCGTTGAAAACGTCATTCCGGTCGCGAATGTCCCGGTACAGGGGGTAGGAGAAACACGTCGAGTCCTGAGCGCCCGAGCAGAAACCGGGATGCGGACCGGGACTCCGGAAAGAGACGAGTTCCTCCGGCGCCTTCACCGGGAGCGCGCGAAAGGCCGCCTGACCGAGCAACCAGGACGCTAGCGTGCTGCTGCCAACACCTGCGGCCATCATCAGGACGGCGGTCGCGGCAAAACCCGGTGCCTTGGTCAGCAGGCGGGCGGCATAGCGCAGGTGCTGCCGGAGCGTCTCCAGGAACGAAATGCCGCGCGCGTCGCGGCACTCCTCCTTCACCTGCTCCAGGCCGCCGAACAGCAGCCGTGCCCGGCGGCGGGCTTCGCCGGGCGAACAGCCCTGCTCGAGGAACGCCTCCACCTGGCGCTCGAAGTGGAACTGGAGTTCCTCCGAGAGCTCGCTCTCCATGTGGCCGCGGCGAACGAGCGCACGAATGCGATATACGAGATCGCTGACCATCCAGGCCCGCTAGGCGGTTCCAAGAACTTCCGAGACGGCGGTCACGAGTCTCTCCCACCCGGCCTCTTCCGCCGCGAGGCGCTTCTTGCCGGGCGCCGTCAATTCGTAGTATCGGGCCCGGCGGTTGTTTTCCGAGGCGCCCCATTTGCTCTTGACCAACCCGCGGCGCTCCAAACGATGCAGCGCCGGGTAGAGGCTGCCCTGCTGGATCTGAAGCGCATCTCGGGAAACCTGTTGAATCCGCTGAGCGATGGCCCACCCGTGCGCGGCGCCCAGGGCCACTGTTTTGAGGATTAAGAGATCGAGAGTGCCTTGCGGCAGGTCGAGCGTTCTATCGGTCATCGTCTCCAGCCTTCCGGTCCCCGTGGCGCACGCGGTTCCGCCGGCGCGTCCTCAGCGCCCCAAAAACTTGTCCAGCTTGTCGGCTTCCTGCTCCGCCAGGTCCAGGTTCTTCTGCGCGCGGTCGGCGTTATTGGCGTTGAGCGCGGCCTGCGCCTCGTCGAGCAGGTACTCCATACGCTTCCAGGACGCTGAGATGTCGCCCCGCATCCCGTAGCCCGCCGCCTGCTGCTGTCTCTCCAGGTTCTGCAAACTGGAGCGGATCGCGTTGGCCCGCGGGCCGACCGTTCCGAGCCGGTCGCGTAGCTCCTCCAGCCGGGCATTATCGACCGCCGGAGGCGCCGGTGGCTGCGCTGGAGCGGCAGGCTGCACCGCCTGGACCGGCGCCGGGGTGCTCGCGCGGCTGGCCGGGCGGCCGGCGTTCGCAGTCGCGGCCGCCGGAGCCTTCGCCGCCGGCATGGCAGGCGTTGGCGACGGCACGGCCTCTGTGGCCGGCTGAGCAGGCGTTGCCTCCGGAGTTGGCGCCGGAGTCGGCGACGGAGTCTCCGCGGGAACCGCGGACTGCCCGCGCCCTTCCGCCCAGGTGTGATACCACCGAGGTCCCTGAATCGCCGCCCCGGCCAGAAGCAACAGGACGATGAGCCCGCCCACCGCCATCCACAATCCGCGATGGCCGGCGCGCTGCGCTGGCGGCGGTACGGCTGCGGCAGGCTCGGCCCACGCCACCGGCGGCGGTGGCGGAGGAGCCGGGACGGCTTGCGGCATGGTCGGCAACGGAGGAGGAGGCGGCGGAGGCCAGGCCTGCGTCACCTGCTGGGTGACCGCCGGCGCCGCGGACGGAGGCGCGAACGGCGGTGGCGCCACTTGCGGCGGTGGCGCGACGGGCTGGGGAGCGGCGGCGGGCACCGGTTGGCCCAGCGACGCCGCGACCGACTCCAGCGCCGCCCGGAACGCCTGCGCCGACTGGAACCGGTTCTCCCGATCCTTCTGGATCGCCGTCATGATGATCTCGTTCAGCGCCGGCGGCAGGCTCGGAGCGATCTGGATCGGCGCCACCGGCGCCTGCTCCAGGTGCGCCACCATGATCGCGTAGTCGCTGTCGCCCTTGAACGGCCGGATTCCGGTCACCATCTCGTAGAGCGCCACACCGATCGAGTACAGGTCGGAGCGCCCGTCCAGATCCGAGCCCCCCTTCACCTGCTCCGGCGACATATAGAACAGCGAGCCCAACGTAGTGCCCGTCATCGTCAGGCGCCGGTCCCCCACCGCCTTGGCGATCCCGAAATCCATCAGCTTCAACTGGCCGGACGGCGTCAGCATCATGTTGGCCGGCTTGATGTCGCGATGCACCACCCCGCGCTCGTGCGCGAAGGCCAGGGCCGAGAGCGCCTGGCAGATGTACCCGGCCGCCTCGCCCGGCGGAATCGGGCCATCTTTCAGCCGGTCCTCGATCGTTCGTCCCTCGACGAACTCCATGACCATCAGAAGTTGGTTGTCCAGCCTTAGCGCCGTGTGCAACGCAGCGATGTTCGGATGGCTGAGGCTGGCCAGCAGCTTGATCTCTCGCATGAACCTGTCGGCCAGTTCACCCTCGTTGGCCAGGTCCGGCAGCAGCACCTTGAGCGCTTCCACCCGGTCGGTAATGACGTTGCGGGCCTTGTATACCTTGCCCATGCCGCCGGCGCCCAGAATGCCGAGGATCTGATAGTCCCCGGCCGTATCGCCCACATTGAATGGCATACTCTCCCCTTCCCCCGATGCCTGCCTACATGCTCTTTACGACGTCCCCCGCCTTGGCCGGCGTGGACCCGCTGAACGTTCCCACGGACGACGCCTCGTCCACGTCCGTAATCACCACCTCGCCCACCCTGTCTTCGATGCTCCGCAGCACCCGCCCGGTGCTCGGATCCTTGACGTCGCGGATCTTGCGCCGGACCTCGAGCCGGTCGCCCACCTTCAGGCCGGCGCGGCTGCCCACGTTGAGCACCAGCGTCCCGCCCGTGGCATCGGCCACCAAGCCGTTGATCGTGTAGACCTTATTGGGCAGCTTGGCCGCTTGCTCATTGAGCTGGGCGCACAGATCCGTGGTGGCCCTGTCGACCGCCTCGCCGATGATGGTCTGGCCGAAATTGCTGCTGCTCATGTCGATGCCGCCGCCCCCGCGGCTGTCCCCGCCGCCGCCTCCGAACAGGCTCGTCCCCTTGCGCGACGATTCGCCCAGGCCCTTTACCGCCGCGATGATCTCGGCGGTATCGGTATTGATCATGCGCGCCGAGATCGCGACCACCGCCTTGGCTTCCTTCGACTTGACGCTGCCCAGGCCAAAGTGCCCGGAAACGACGTTGGCCGCGCCGCCGCCGACGCCCACGCTCTTATCGTCGCGTCCGAACTGCGTGATGCTCCCAGTGATGATCGCATCGACGCCCAGAATCCGCGCGATCTTGGCGGCGGTGTTGGAGTCGGCCCGGTCGCTGTTCGAGAAGTTCTGCTCGGCGATGATCTTGTCCAACTGCTTCCGCTCGATTACGCTGTACTGCCCGCCTTGAACCAGCTTCTCCACAACCAGGTCCGCGATCCCCTTGCCGATATCCTGGTCCGTGCCGAAAATCGCGGCCGAGTAACTTTTCACCGTCGCGTAGTCGAAGTTCATGACCGCGACACGCTTCTTTTGCTGGGCAACCGCGGTCGAAACCACCGCCGCCGCCAGAATCAGGGTGAGCACCGTCCTGCGCATCGTCTCCTCCTCCAATAGCCGTCTTGAAAAACAGTGGATCGGTCCAGTAATAGCACTATCCGGGCCAAATGCCAATCCCGCCCTCAGGCCCATCGGGGCGAGACGGTAGCTTGGCGTTCACATCGGTCTTAGCGGTCAGCGGCGCCCGCGCTCTTGAGGAGTTGCACCACCTCCTGGTGGCCGTTTTTCGACGCCAACATCAATGCGGTGGCGCCGTTGCCCGCCTTTGCGTTCACGTCGGCCTGGGCACCGAGCAGCGCCCGCACCACCTCCTGGTGGCCATTCTGAGACGCCAGCATCAACGCCGTGCCCCCATCGCCCGCCTGGGCGTTCACGTCGGCTTTGGCGTTGAGCAACGCCCGCACCACCTCCTGATGGCCGTTTTTCGACGCCGCCATCAACGCCGTGCCGCCATCGCCCGCCTTGGCATTCACGTCGGCCTTGGCGTCGAGCAGCGCCAGCACGACCTCCTGCCGGCCATTCTGTGACGCCGTCATCAACGCCGTGCCGCCATTGCCCGCCTTCGCGTTCACATCGGCCTTGGCGTCGAGCAACGCCCGCACTGCCTCCTGATGGCCAGTCACCGATGCCCATATCAACGCCGTGGCGCCATCGCCCGCCTTGGCGTTCACATCGGCCTTGACGGCGAGCAGCGCCCGCACTATCTCCTGGTGGCCCTGCAGCGACGCCATCATCAACGCCGTGAAGCCATTGCCCGCCTTGGCGTTCACATCGGCCTTGGCGTCGAGCAGCGCCCGCACCACATCTTGGTGGCCCTGCTGGGACGCCACCATCAACGCCGTGAAGCCATCGGCCCGCCTGGCGTTCACATCGGCCTTACCGTCGAGTAGCACCCGCACGGCCTCCACGTGGCCGGCACCCGACGCCGAAATCAACGCCGTCGCGCCATCGCCCGCCTTGGCATTCACATCGGCCTTGCCATCGAGCAGCGCCCGCACTGCCTCTTGGCGGCCCTGCTGTGACGCCCACATCAACGCCGTGAAGCCATCGGCCCGCTTGGCGTCCACTTCGGCTTTGGCATCGAGCAGCGCCCGCACCACCTCCTGATGGCCCTGCTGCGACGCCAACATCAAGGCCGTGCCGCCATTGCCCGCCTTGGCGTTTACATCGGCCTTGGCGCCGAGCAGCGCCCGCACTACCTTCTGGTTCCCGCCCAGCGACGCCCACATCAACGGCGAGAAGCCATCGGCCATCTTGGCGTTCACGTCGGCCTTGGCGTCGAGCAGCGCCCGCACTACCTCCTCCTGGCTGCCAAACATCGCCGCCGTCAACAAGGCCGTCCCGCCCGTGGCATCCCTGGCGTTCACATCGGCCTTGGCGTCGAGCAGCGCCCGGACCACCTCCAGGCTGCCCTTCCCCGAAGCCGCCATCAACGCCGTGCCGCCCGTGCCCAATTTGGCGTTCACGTCGGCCTTGCCGTCGAGGAGCGCCCGCACCGCCTCCAGGTGGCCCTGCTGTGACGCCACTATCAACGCCGTAGCGCCATCGCCCCGCCTGGCGTTCACATCGGCCTTGGCGTCGAGCAGCGCCCGCACCACCTCCTGATGGCCAGCCTGCGACGCCGACATCAGCGCCGTCGCGCCATCGCCCTGCTGGACGTTCACATCGGCCTTGGCGTCGAGCAGCACTCGCACCAAGTCCTGGCGGCCAAAGAACGCTGCCGTCATCAAGGCCGTGTGGCCCTTGGCATCCTTGGCGTTCACATCGGCCTTGGCTTCGAGCAGCGCCCTCACCACCTCCTTCGGGGCAAAGAGCGCCGCCTCCATCAACGCCGTGAAGCCAGTGCCCGTCTTGGCGTTCACATCGGCCTTGGCGTCGAGGAGCGCCCTCACCACCTCCAGGTGGCCCTGCCCCGACGCCGACATCAACGCCGTGCCGCCATCTTCGCCCCTGGCGTTCACATCGACTTTGGCGTCGAGCAGCGCCTTTACACGGGGTAAGTTGCCAATCATAGCCGCAGTGATCAGAGCGTTCCCTGCCCCCTGGGAGGACGCCACCGCGGGCCGGCCGGCGCCCGGCGGCTGCTCCGGCAGCGTGAAACTTATCTCAATCTGCGTCACCGCTTCGACCGGTTCGCCGTTCCGCAGCGCGGGCTTGTAGCGCCATTTCTGGGCGGCTTCCTGAGCCGCTGCGACCAACAGCGGGTTACCGGACACCAGGGTCAGTTTCTGAACCGTGCCGTCACGGCCGATGACAGCCGTAAAGCGGACAGCACCCGCGATGCGGGCCTGCTTGGCTAGCAGCGGATAAGTCGGCTGGGGATGGTAGACCAGCGTGGCCGGTTGGTCATAGGCTGGGACGCCGGTTGCGCCGGGAGGCGCGGGCGTGCCGGCCGGTCCCTGAGCGAATGCTGTCGCCGTCAAACCGATCAGGGCCGCTGACCAAAGGGCGATCCATTTGTTAGGGCGAACAACGACCGGGGCTGGTTTCGCTGGCATAGAGCATATGCTACCGCTTCTCAGACGGACAGGCGCACCTTTTTTCGGGCGTGCGCCACCGCGGTCGATCCCCCAGCGCGCATGAAGATCGGCGGCTCACGAGTGGCGGGCTCGACTCTCCGCTTCCAGGGTTCGCCGAAAACGCGGCTCGGCCAGGTTAGAATTTCTTCGAAGCCTTGTCGCAGTCATAGACGACATTCGCCCTGGCCCACCCCACCCCATTATTCTGCCCAGCCGGCCTACTCCATTGCAGCTTTCCGGAATCGCGATGAAGGTTAAAATAATCGACCGCGCCCGTGCCGGGCAGGTACGGGCTTTCCGCGTGCCACTTCACCTCCAAGTCGGTGATGTCCGCCTTGATCGTTCCGTAGTCTTCTCTCGTGACCGTGCTCCTGTCAAAATCGACAATGATGTGGAACCCGGTTTCTTCGTGACCTCTTTGTGCGCAAAAAAGATCGACACTGTCCGCAAGTGCGGTGCTGCAGCTCGCCAGCAAGCCGAATCCACAGAACACCGATATTGCATAGCGCCGTAGTTTGAATTGCATCTCATCCTCACTTGCCTGGGTGGCCATGCAGAGCTAGCGCCCTGGGCCAGTGTCGAGTATAGATCCAACCGACTTCTTGGAGACCTAATGGCTCGGCGCGGCCACCGGCTTCACCAGCTCCACATCGATCGTGATGCTGATCTCGTCGCCCACCATCATCGCCGCGCCGTTGACTCCGAAGTCTTTGCGGCTGATCTTCGTGGTCGCCGTCGCGCCCATGTGCAGGCTCCCGTGAGCGCTCATCGGCTCGCTCGGTCCCTCCACCTCCAGCATCACCTCCTTGGTCACGCCATGGATCGTCAGATCGCCGACGACTCTCAACGTGCCGCTTCCGGCCGGCTCCACGCGCCGCGACTTGAACGTCAGCGTGGGATACTTCGCGACGTCGAAGAAGGCAGGGCTGCGCAGGTCGTTATCGCGCATCGTGACGCGCGTATCCACCGAACTCGCGTCAATCGTGACGTCGATCGTCGATTTGGACGGATCCGCCGCGTCGTACTGAACCGAGCCGCTCACCTTCGTGAACGCCCCGCGAACGGTGGAGATACCCATGTGGCGCACCGAAAACTGCGCCGCCGTGTGCATCGGATCGATCTGCCATGTGTCCGCGCGGGCACACGCCGAGACTGCCAGAAGAGCCACACCGGCAAGAGTGGGCAAAGAACGTGACATTGCGAATCCTCCCAGTCGCCGCGACCCGCCGGAACACCAGACCGGTTCTCTCCGCCGATCCAGCCTGACCCGCCTGTGGTATCTTCAAAAGTCGGGTTCAGCCGGATTCCGCCGATTGGTCGCCTGAATCAAGGTTACACCATGTCAAAAGAACGCAAAGAGCCGCAGTCTACTCAAGTTCCAGTTATCGCCGGCGGCATGACCCTGGGGGTCATCGGCGCCGGAGTCATGGGGCAGACGCTGATCAAAGGGCTGCTCGCCAGCGGCCTGGTCCCGCGCGAGCGGCTGTGGGCCGGCGATAAGAACGCCGGGGCGTGCGAGAACGCGGCCAAGGCGCTCGAGATCCCGGTCGAGGTGGATTTCCACGCCCGCGTGCCGGGAGCGGATCTCATCCTGGTCTGCGTCAAGCCGGCCGACGCCGCCGCCGTCCTGGCCACTCTGCGCAATGATGGCCTGCGCCTCGGCGCGTTGCTGATCTCGATCCTAGCGGGCACCACCACCGAACGGATCGAGTCCCTGCTCTCGACCGACAACCCCGTGGTGCGCGCCATGCCGAACACGCCTGCCATCGTCGGGGAAGGCATGACGGTGGTCTGCGCCGGGAAGAACGCCAACGCGGCTCACCTGGCGCGGGCGCGCCGCATCTTCGACGCGGTCGGCAAGTGCCTCCCGGTCGACGAGACGCACTTCGACGCCGTTACGGCCCTCAGCGGAAGCGGCCCAGCCTACCAGTACCTGATCATGGAAGCGCTCGCCGACGCCGGGGTGCGTGTTGGCCTTCCGCGCCAATTGGCGCTCACGCTGGTTTCTCAGACCGTTCTCGGCGCCGCCAAAATGGTGCAAGCCACCGGGCGCCACCCGGCCGCGCTCCGCGACGACGTCACCACTCCGGCCGGTTGCACCATCGCCGGTCTGCTCATGCTCGAAGACGGCAGGATTCGATCCGTGCTGGCGCGCGCCGTCGAAGAAGCCGCCAAGACGGCCTCGCATTTAGGGCCGCCGCCCGCCCACGACGCGCACCGCGCGAGCCACTGAAATGAACTCCGAACTTTCCACCGCTACCAACGAACTGATCGAACTTGAGGACCGCTGGAACGCACACAACTACCATCCCCTCGATGTGGTTGTCGAACGTGCCTCGGGCGCCTGGGTCTACGGCGCCGACGGCCGGCGCTACCTGGACTGCCTCAGCGCCTATTCGGCCTTGAACCAGGGCCACTGCCATCCGCGCATCGTGCAGGCGCTCGCGGATCAGGCCGCCCGCGTCACGCTGACCTCGCGCGCCTTCCGCAACGATCAACTCCCGCGCTTCGCCCAAGAGCTGGCCGAGCTGTGCGGCATGGAAATGGTCCTGCCGATGAACACCGGCGCCGAGGCCGTCGAGACCTCTCTCAAGGCCGTCCGCCGCTGGGGCTGCACCCGCAAGGGCATTCCGCGGGACCAGGCGGAGATTATCGTCTGCGAGAACAACTTCCACGGGCGCACGACCACCATCACCGGCTTCTCCTCCGAGCCTTACTACCGGGATGGCTTCGGCCCCTTCACTCCCGGCTTCGTCACCGTGCCCTTCGGAGACGCGGACGCGCTCGAACGCGCCATCACTCCGCGCACCTGCGCTTTTCTGTTCGAGCCGATCCAATGCGAAGCCGGCATCCTGATCCCGCCCGATGGCTACCTGAAAGCCGCCGCCGGGATCTGCCGGCGCGAGCGTGTTCTGCTGGTCGCGGACGAGATCCAGACCGGCCTGGGAAGGACCGGCCGCTTCCTGGCGTGCGATCACGAAGACGTCCGCCCCGACGTCCTCGTCCTCGGCAAAGCCCTTTCGGGCGGCGTCTACCCGGTATCGGCGGTGGTTTCGAGCGCCGAGATCCTGGGCGTCTTCCGGCCCGGCAGCCACGGCAGCACCTACGGAGGCAACCCGCTGGCCTGCGCGGTCGCGCGCGCCGCACTGCGCGTGGTCGTCGAAGAGCGCCTCGCCGAACGCTCCGCCGAGCTGGGCGCCTGGCTGCTCGAGGAGCTGCGCGACGGCCTGGACCACTCGCACATCCGCGACATTCGCGGCCGCGGCCTCCTGGTCGGTATCGAGCTCTCGGTCCCCGCGCGCCCCTATTGCGAGCGGCTGAAAGAACTCGGCGTCCTATGCAAGGAGACGCACGATTTCGTCATCCGCCTGGCCCCGCCGCTCGTGATCTCGCGGGAAGACCTGGCCTGGATGGTGGACCAGCTCCGCGCGGCGTTTGCGGCGTAGCTACTCGAAAGGCCGAACTCGGAAACAGACCTACCCGTAAGGGAAGAAAAACGTCCTGTCTGGGGAGGCCGGCTCCCAGGTGGCGGAACGAATGGCGTGTGCATCGCCCGTGACACGCCACTTCTCGACGCCGCCGCGGTTGTTGAAGTAGAAGAACACGAGACGCCAACCCTCTTCTGTCCGTTCGAGCGACGGGTCTTGGCAATACTGTTGGAACAGCGCGGAGCCGTTTTTCGGTGAGGGCGAAATCCACATCGAAAGGGCGCTCTGTTCCTTCTGCCAGAACTCCTGGGATCCCACGAACCCGCCGGGGCCCGACAGCAGAGTTCTCAAGGTCATCGCCAGGTTGACGGCGCTAAGGCCTTCGGGCAGTTGAATCCCCTCCGCCGCGAGCAAGTGATTCAGGGGCTCCAAGTCGTCCGCCGCACGGAACGCTGTGGCTTTGCCGGCTCTGTCCACAGCCACAATCATCCTCCGGAACTCGGGATCCTGGACAATAAAGAACGAGTGCTGCGCCGCCCACGCATAGCTGGAAACGCTTTGCGCCGATATTTCGCCCGGCGCACATGCCCAGACTTTTGCCGCCGCTTCTTTCGCTAATTCGGTTTCCATACCCTTGTTTCTCCGCCTATCCTTATGGGTTTGTGGTGACGGCCCACTTGCTAAAGCCGCGATTGACCATGTCGGCCTCCGACATCTCCCGCTTGCCTCCGGGACCACCGCCGCACCAGGGATCGCGAACAATGAACGTCCTGGTTCCGTCGGGATTGGTGCGCACTCCGTCCAGGACCATGAAGTGGCCGCCACCACCAGGATTGTTGAAATGAATGATCGCCGGATTGCCGGCCGCGGTCGCACGCTGCAGATCGTCATAACTTTGCCCCGATTTCGGCTGGGACGCGTTGGCCACGCCGTTGGCTCGAAGCAGCGAGGTGAGGTTGTCCATGCGAGTTCCGTTGGCATCGGTGTAAGCGCCCGGATAGTTTTGGGACTGCGCTCGCAAATCGCGCTCGGGGACATCTCGTCCCTTGAGCGAGTCAATTAGCATCCGCGTGGACGCTATACCGCACGACATGGGCATTTCCTGGCAATGCAGCGGCCGTCCTCCCGAACACCCGGTGGCGGTCGTAGGAGGACTGCTGGGTTTCGACCCTCCAGAGCTGCACATTCTTGCCTCCCTCCCTCACCACAGCTTTGAGTATTCCAGCGCCTTTCGGTAGAGAGCAGCCAGGCGGGCAGCCGTGCTGTCGAACTGCCCGGCGCCACGCAGGATGTTCCCCGCCCACGGGACCATGGGGTCCTGGTCGAACCCACCCCCCAGAATGTACATCAGCCCGAGGATCAGAAGACGCCCGCTGAGGTTGTCGATCCCGTAGCCTCCCGCAACTTTGCCGGCGTGCTCGATGAGGTGCCGCGTCCCCGCCTCAGTGAGGTACTCGAACTTCTGAGGCCAGACAGCCCGCAGCCTGACCAGGGCAAAAGTCTCGTACTCGGTCAGCAGCGCCGGTGCTTGAAGAGGTTCCTCGCGGAGCCGCTGGATGGCGGCCTGGATAAACTTGCCGTCGGGCCCGCAAACCCGGTCCAGATAGGTCATCGCCGCGGCGTGCAGCCGCTGCGCCCGCGCTTGCTCGCTTGCGATCCCAGTATCCTTCAGGACCTGGCTCGCCCATGGGAGTTGAGGGTCCTGGTCGAAGCTGCGTCCCAACAGGATGAGCAGATCCGCGAACAGCCCAGCCCCTCCTTGCTGCCTCATCCCATACTGGGCGGCCTGCCCGACGGCGCACTTGACCACAGCGTGAAGACCCTCGTCGCCGAGGATGGCCGCATGTTTGGGAAATGCGTTCTTCAGACGCTTCACCGTGCGCTCTTCGAAATAAGGGGCGTCAGCGCGTTCAAACTCCTGCATTTGCTCGCGTCGAATGACTAGCATCAGATCGGCGACTCCCTGGCCTCGATTCCCCCCAGACGCAGCTTAAAAACGCCTCCCACGCGACGGAACCCCAGCTTTTCGTAAAACCTCCCGATGGCCACGCTGTCAACGCCAGTCGAAATTCCCAGGCACAGCTCACGCGCGCCCCGCGCTTCGGCCCACCGCCGGAAGCCATGAATCAGCCGGGCGGCTCCCGTTCCGCCACGGTAGCGACGGTCGATGAATACCAGATAGTCGCAAGCCACCTTCTCGTCGCAAAAGAAATAGTCCGTCATATAGCCGGCCAGCATCCCGACCGGCCGGCCGTCTTCCTCCAGAACCAGTCCGCACCGGGTCTCAGCGTCCTCGAGGTAGCTGAGGATGAGCCGCCTCACCTTGTCGCAGTCGTATGGCAGGAAGCTGTATGCGCTCTCTGCGTGCATGCGTGCGCCCATCCGGATGAGTTCCTCGATATCCTCAAACCTCGGGCGCCGGACAGTCATGGAAGCCGAAGGGCAGTATACTACGCCGCCCAGTCTCCTGGCGCCAAAGTTGCATCCGGCCCGCGGCCCTCCCGCCGGGGCGTTCCCGGCCGCTGGCAGATCAGCGCGAAGTTCAGCGACGACTGCGTCGCGACCTGGCCCACTTCCCGAAACGCGACCTCGCGTCCCGGGAGCAGTACCACCAGCCCTGCCAATCTCCCCGCGCGGCCGCACGGCCAGACGGTCATCCGAGCAGAACGAATCCTTACGTCCGTTCTCCGGGCGCCTGGCCCTTCTTCTCTTCTCCTACCGCCTGCTTGCCAGTCTGTAGCGCCCCGTTCGCCACACGGAACCTCAGCGCCTCGGCCGGCTCCTCGCCTTCGGCCACGTAGCTTTCGACCGGGCCGAAAAACGTCGCTAGCTCGGAAGCGTTGCAGGTCGGCAGATAGACGCGCAGTACCCGCGGGTCGTAAAACCGGAAGTACAGCGGCTTCCCCTCTTCGTTGTGCACGACGAGGAAGGGGCGGAAATGCTGCCGCATCGCGCGCAGGTCGGCCGGCGTGCGGACGAAAATCCCCCAGTGCTTGCCCCATCCCTCCGCGAGGACCCACACGGTGAACTCCGCCTTAGGCTCCAGCTCGACCAGGTAGGGCGCGACCTCCGCCATGTCCGGCGCCAGTTCGCCCCGGTACAGGCACTCGAACTCGGGCCGCGCCTGGTGCAGCTTCTGGACCAATCCCGGCACCGATGCCCCGTCGAGGACGGCGAAGACTCCGGCTCCGTCTCCCGCAAACAAGAACCCTCTCACTTCATCGCTGATGCTCTTCATGCTGGTTCGCCCGGCCGCACGGGCCGGGTCGCTCCTAGTGTTGTCATATATCGCAGAAGGCGGCTCCCGAGTCCGCCGCCTGCTTCAATACCATCGCTTGCGGACTGTAAGAACTCGGCGTCGGCGGCGTGGGCGGGGGAGGCAGACTGGCCTGCTCACCCGGTTTCGCCGTGTCGGCTTCCTTGGCCTCCTTCGGCGTCGTCGGCGAGCACCCTGCCCCCGACCCGGCCGCGCCGCCGCTGTTGATCATCACCATCGTTCCGCTGAGGAAGATGCCGCCGGAGTTTATGTTGATGAAGTTGCCGCCCACCTTGAGCGTCAGAGTCGTGCCGCTCTCGATCACGAGGTTCATCCCCGCCTTCAGGTAAACCTCGGTGCCCGCCTGCAGCGCGTGGTTCTGGCCGACCTTGATCTGCACATTCTGCCCTGCCTGAAGCGACACCGTACCGTCCACCTTCTCGTTCTGGTCGCCTTTCACGTGCAGGTGCTTGTCCTGCTTGACCAGCTCGATCTGGTCCTTGTACACCACCAGGTCGCTCTCGCCGCCAATCGTCTCGAAGCGGTCGTTCTTCACGCGCACGTCGAGGTTTCTCTCGCCGTGAATGAAGACCTGCTCGCTGCCCTTCTTGTCTTCGTACCGGATTTCGTTGAAACCGCCGCCGCCCTTCGAGGAGTAAGACTTGAACGTGCTTTTCGTTTGCTCGTCGGGCATGGGATAAGGCACCGTCTGGACCGCGTTGTAGACGCCGCCGGTGATGAGCGGCCGGTCGGGGTCGCCCTCCAGGAAGCTCACCACCACTTCCTGGCCGATGCGCGGAGTCCACACCGCCCCCCAGCCCTTGCCCGCCACCGGCTCCGCCACCCGGATCCAGCAGGAGCTCGCCTCGTTCAACTTGCCCAGGCGGTCCCAGTAGAACTGCACTTTCACGCGCCCGTACTTGTCCGTGTATATCTCCTCGCCGGAGGGACCCACCACCACCGCCGTCTGCGTGCCGTGGATCAGCGGCTTGGGAGCGACGCGCGCCGGCCGGAACGGGACCGAGGCCTGGATCGCCGTGAAGTTGTTGCCGTACGTGGAGTCCGTAACGCTGCCCTGGCCCGTATAAAAACCGCCTTCCTCGCCGTGGTGCGTAATGCGCGTCAGCACATAGGTGGCGTTCTGGTCCTTGCGTTCATAGCCGTAGAAATCGAACTTAAAGCCCGACGCCAGCGTGCGGCAGTCGCTCTCGCCGTGAAACAGCGCGTGGACCGTCTCCTGCTCCTCGATGCGAACCTTGCTCAGCGCGTCTCCCTCGTCCCGCTTCTCGTAAATGCCGGGATAGTCGTAGACCTCGAAGCGCGTGTTGCCGCCCTGATTGATCGCGCTGTTCACCTCCGTATTGAGCCGCGTGGCCGGCGTCTGGAAATTGTAGTCGCAGAGCGCGTACTTGCCGGGCCGCATCTCCTGCTCCTGCTTCCAGCCGAAGATCACGTCCTCCTCGTGCCGATGCTCGCGCAAGGCGCTGCGGTCGAACATCACTCGGGACTGGCTCGGACAAGGCTTGTGCACCGACGGTTCGTCGCCCAGCACCAGCGTATGCTTCCCATTCTCGTGCTTGAAGAAATAGAAAATGCCCTCCTGTTCCAAAAGCCGGGACACGAAGTTGAACGCCGTCTCGCGGTACTGAACGCAGTACTCCCATTTCGGGTAGGTCTTCTGGGTCTGATCGTCGAAGTCGGTGAACCCGAAATACTGGAAAACGTCCTTCACGATGTCCAGCACGGTCTTGTTCTGGAAGATTTTACAGTCCGCCGTCCTGGTCAAAAACCACAGCCACGGCACCACCTCCGCCTGATAGTGGGTCAGACGCTGTTCGCCCGGCAACTGGACGAAACGGCTCACGTGCCCGTTGAAGTAGCGCGCCTCGGAGGTCTCGGCGAGCCGCACGGAGAAGGTCACGTTCTGGCCCACGATGCCGTCGAAGTCAATGGCCGGGTCTTCCGACAGCATGTCCAGATGGAAGTGGAATAGCTGCGAGATGCCCTCCTCGCCGTTGAAGGAGCGCAGCAGGAGCTTGTCGGGGCCCAGGGGCGTCAGCAGGTTCAGAAACCGTTTCAGCTCAGTCCATGCGGCCATTTCAGCCTCCAATGATCACGGTCGGGCAGCCCGTCGAGATGCTGTTCGTGGGACCGGCCGCTTCGAGAATCGTGTCGCCCTGCCGCGCCGCGGGAAGGTTGTCGATGAGCACCGTGGCCGAGCCGTTGATCACGACTCCCGGCCCGTGCGGCGGAACCGGCAACGGCGTGGTGCAGGCGTGAATATCCGCGCCCGCGCTGGCGCTCGTAATCGCGCTCGACATCGACGCCAGAGCCGCGGCTTTGGCAGCCTGCTCGGCCGCGTACGCCGCCGGCGCGCCGGGAGTGCCGGCCGCGGCCGCCGTCGCGGCTTCCGCCGTCTGTATCGCCGTGTCTGCCACCTGCTTGGCGGCCGAAAGCGCCGCCACCGCCGCCAGCGGAATGCCGCGCCAAGCAGGCAGAAACCCGATATGACACGTCAGGCTCCCCGGGCCGGGCGTCAATACAGGCGGCAGCGGATGCACGACCGGATCCGTAGGCCGGGCTGCCGGAGGCATAGGTTCCCTCCTCTCTCGTTCGCCTTCGTGGCGCACGCTTCAGCGTGCGCAACTTAGGCAGTTCTTACCGGTACACGAACTTCCCGTCCTCGCCCACGCCGACGCGGATCGCCGGCACTTTCTTCCCCTCGGCCATCCACGCCAGCAACTGCCGCGCCACTTCCGGAAGAAGCGTGTTCGTCAGGATGTTGTCCACGTTTCGCGCGCCGCTTTCGACCTCCGTGCAGCGCCGCGCCACCTCGTCCACCAGCGCTTCGTCATACGCCAGCTCGATCTTGTGGTTCTCCATCAGCCGGCGTTTGATCTTGTCCAGCTTCAGCACCACGATCTTCTTCAGATTCTCATCCCGTATGGGGTAATACGGGATGATCACCATGCGTCCCAGGAACGCCGGCTTGAAGATCTTGTTCAGCTCCGGCTTCAGCGCCTTGACCAGCCCTTCCGGCGACGGCATCGTCTCCGGGTCCGCACACAGCTTCATAAACGTATCGGTGGCGGCGTTGGTGGTCAGGATCAGGATGTTGTTCTTGAAGTCGATCTCCCGTCCCTCGCCGTCCTCCATCATCCCCTTGTCGAAGACCTGGTAGAACAGCTCCAGCACATCCGGATGCGCCTTCTCGACTTCGTCCAGCAGCACCACCGAATAGGGCCGCCGCCGCACCGCCTCGGTCAGCACTCCGCCTTCGCCGTAGCCCACGTATCCAGGAGGCGACCCCTTCAGCGTGGACACCGTGTGCGCCTCCTGGAACTCCGACATGTTGATGGTGATCATATTGCGCTCGCCGCCGTAGAGCAGATCGGAAAGCGCCAGCGCCGTCTCGGTCTTGCCCACTCCGCTCGGCCCCACCAGCATGAACACGCCCACCGGCTTGTTGGGATCGTCCAGGCTCGCCCGCGAGGTCTGTATGCGCTGGCTGATCGCCTCCAGCGCATGGTCCTGCCCGATCAGCCGCCGCTTGAGGATCGATGGCAGCTCCAGCACGGTCTGGATCTCGTCCTTGACCATCTTGCCGGCCGGAATTCCGGTCCAGCCCGAGATCACCTCGCCCACCGTGTTGCCGTCCACCGAGACCTGGATCAACGGCGCGTCCCCCTGCAGCGTCGCCAGATCGAGGTCGAGCTTCGCCAGCTCGGCGCGCAACGCCACCGGGTCCGGAGCGGGCTGGGCCGCGGTCGCCTCGCCACCGACAGGCTGCGGCGCAGGAACCGCTGCAGCAGCCGCCGCCCCGCCCCCCTCGATCTGCCCCTGGATTTCTCGAATGCGCGCCACCAGCCCGGCTTCTTTCTCGAAGCGCTCTCGGAGCGCCGCCAGGCGCGTTTCCACCACCGCCCGGCGCTCCGCAATCGCCGCCAGCGCCTCGCCGTGATCGGCCCCCAGCTCCACTTCGCGGCCCAGAATCCCTTGCTGGACTCCCAGGTCATCCAGCTCGCGCGTGGCGTCCTCGATCTCCGGCGGCACGGAATTCTGCCCCAGCGCCAGCCTCGCGCAGGCGGTATCGAGCACGCTCACGGCCTTGTCCGGCAACTGCCTGCCCGCCAGGTAGCGGTGCGACACCTTCACGCCCGCCGCCACCGCATCGGCCAGAATCCGCACCTTGTGGTGCTTCTCGAGCGCCGGAACGATGCCCCGCATCATCACCATGCACTGCGCCTCGGTGGGCTCATCAACCTTGACCACCTGGAAACGCCGCGCCAGCGCCGCGTCCTTCTCGAAATACTTCTTGTACTCGGACCAGGTGGTGGCCGCGATGGTTCGCAGCTCGCCCCGCGCCAGCGCCGGCTTGAGCAACTGGCTGGCGTCGTTCTGCCCCGCCTGCCCTCCCGCGCCGATCATGGTGTGCGCCTCGTCGATAAACAGAATGATCGGCGTCGGCGATGCCTTCACCTCTTCGATCAGCCCCTTCAGCCGGTTCTCGAATTCACCCTTCACGCCGGCGCCCGCCTGCAACAGCGCCAGGTCCAGACTGCGGACGCTGACGCCCTTGAGCGGCGGCGGCACGTCGCCCGCGGACACGCGCTGGGCGAACCCTTCCACCACCGCGCTCTTTCCCACGCCCGCCTCCCCGGTCAGAATCGGGTTGTTCTGGCGGCGCCGCATCAGGATATCGACCATCTGCCGGATCTCGTGGTCGCGCCCCAGCACCGGGTCGAGCTTCCCCGCCTTCGCTTTCGCGGTCAGGTCCACCGTGTAGGCGTCGAGGTTCTGCGTCTTACCCGCCCCGGCGGCACGCGGCGCCGCGCCCTCCACCGCGCCCGCTTCGGCCAACGCCGCGATGGAGTCCTCGTGAGAGCCCCCCACAATGGTCTGGAAGTCTTTCTTGAGCGCGTCCGGCTGGATCTTGCCGAACTCCTTGGGGCTTACCTCGCCCATCAGCCGCGCCAGATCGTCGTGGCTGGCCAGCGCCAGAATGGTGAAACCAGACCGCACCTGCCCCGCGCCGAAGTCGATGGTCCCGATCGCCCACGCCTCTTTCAGCATGTTCACCAGGGAGACGCTGAAAACCGGCCGCCCGGCGTTGCCCCGCTTCAGCTTGTCGAGACTGCGCGTCACCTCCTGTTGCAGGCGCGTCGGCTCGGCGCCGAAGTGCCGCAGGATGCGCACCAGGTCCCCATCGGTGTCGTCCAACAGTTTCAGCAGGTAATGTTCCACCTCGATGTTGTAGTTGGTGCGCGAGACGCACAGCCCGGCTGCCGCTTCCAGCGCGTTCCGCGTGGCGTCGTTGAGTTTTCCGATCAGGGATTTCAGATTCACGCTCATCGAAGAGCCCTCCCGGTCACAGCTCCAGCACCGTATCGTCCGGATCGCGCCCCATGGCCGCCGACTTCGCCCACGTGATCCAGCCCAGGCGCGGCGCCGTCTGGTCCCCGCGCCCCAGCTCGCAACCCGGCACTTCCTCGCGCTTCAGCACGAGCTGCACTTCGAAATCGAACTCGTTTCCACCAAAGAACCGAACCAGCGCCCGCAGCGGCTCGTAGGCCGTGCCGGTGGGCAGGAAATCCTGATATTGATCGAGTCCCAGCGGCCCCAGCCGAACGCGCACACGCGATTGCTCATCCCAGATTTCATCGCCCACCACCGCGCCTACCGCCAGTTGCTCCGATTCGGTCGCGCCGGCGTCCAGCCGGCACTGCGTGGGAACGTCCAGCCGGTACCACGCCCCCGCGAACTGCACGATTTCGGCCGGCACTTCGAAGTAGTCCTCGATCAACTGCCGCAGCGACTGCGCCGATCGCGGCCGCTGCCCCAGCAGGCCCGCATAATACACCAGCGAAATGTCCGCCACCGCCTGCCGGTTCCCCAGCCCCTTGGTCCCCAGTCCGATCAGGTCCAGCAGATACTGCGACAGCCGGTCGCCCCCGCCGCGCTCGTACTGGACCGTGAACCGGTACCTCTCCCAGGCTTGGTAAAACAGCGAAATCATGCGGTGATTGAAGATGTCCAGAAAATCACGCGCCGCCGTATCCTTGGCCCGGACGCGTTCCGCCACAAACTGCGTGTAGTAGAGCGGCAGGACGCCTTCCGGCCCGGTCAACCCCATGAAGTTCACCACCATCAGCGGCGCCCGCCCTTCGCGCCACTGGAGCGACTGGATCTCGCTGGCGGGGAACGTAGTCGAGTTGTGCGCCGCGAACCTCACCGCTTCCGTCTGCGGGTTGGCGAACCGCCCGGGAGCGTTCCGCTCGCGCAGCAGCCGCTCGAGCACGCGCACCGCCTGAAAGAACTCGAACCGGTACGGCTCCTCGCCGATCAGTTGCTCGATATCCCGCCGCTCCGCCGCCGCTGTCATAGGTGCTCACCCTTCGTGGCGCACGCTTCACACGCTGCTGGAGAATTCCGGGAGCACAATCCTAGCCGCCGATGAACGCCGATCAACGCGGATAAGGCGCTTGGGCTCAATCGGCGTTCATCTGCGTTCGTCGGCGGCCAGCAATGTCTTGGCCTGTTTTGGCCTTCTTCAGCATCCTGTTCAGCGTGCCAAAGCGTGACTGGACACGCCTGGACGCGAATGAACGCGAATAACAACATGCGTTTTCCGTTCGTGTCCATTCGTGTCCATTTGTGGCCAGCAGCGTGTTTCACAGCAGCACCGCCTGTCCCGCCCGCGGCGGCCATTCTTTGAGAACCTCTTTCCGCTGCTCGGTCCGCGCCACTAACTGGCTGAAGCTGTTCATCGAGACGTACAAGCCGAGAAAGTATTCCAGCACGCTGGCGAACAGGTACACCCCCCCGCCCACGAACTGCTCCTCGTCGAACTGCATCTCCACTCGTGTACCGCGCACGAAGGAGATTCCATTTTCCGAAATCACGCGCGCGAAGTGCCGCCGGCTCTCGATTCCCCGAATCCCCTGGATCTGCTTCTCCAGGTGCGTCGAGTCGCTGAAATTGTAGAGACGCAGGATCTCCGCCAGCGCCTCCTTCCCTTCGCTCACCAGCGACAGGTAGTTCAGCGAGAGCTGCGAGATCAGCCGCCACAGCGCCGCTTTGCCCACCGCCGGCCGGAGCGCCGGCGTGGGCTTGTTCAACGTGACGATGCGCCGGATCGAGGGCATACCCTCCAGCTCGAAATCCCCCGCCTCGCTGCCGAACGGCAGCCGCGCCGGCAGATCGCGATTGGTGCACAGGCACCGCACCGTCAGCGTTTCCACGTTCACCTTGGCCGGCTGCCCGCTGAGATCCGCCAGCGAGAGGAAGATGTCCGTGCCGTCGTCGCCCCGCTTGGCCGAGGCGCGCCGCTCCGCGTGCCAGAAGGTCTGTTTCTTCTCCCGCGAGCGCCCGTGCCGGTACGAGAAGAACGGCTCGAACTTCGCCACCTCCTGCGTGTGCGGGTTGGAGCTGACCACCTCTTCAATCGAGAAGATCTCGAGCGCGTGCCGCCGCCGCACGTCGGGCACCACGGGGTATTCGTGCCGCAACTGGTCCAGCAGGATCGGCTCGGCGGTGTGCTCGAACAGGTTGATGATGGGCGTCGTGTTCGCTCGCAGCGTCTTGGCCGTAACGCCCAGTTCGAGCATCTGCTGCCGGTCCGCCCGCTCGAAGGGCGAAATCAGCACGACGAACTGCGCCCGCTCCCGGAATCCCGCCGCCGCCAGCGCCTCCAGTCCCGCCAGCTCGATGAAAAAGAACTTCTCGGGAAATGCGAAGTACTCCTGCAACAGCCGATAGCCTGCAAAGGACCGGCGCGTGTACGGCAGCATGGCTTCGTCTTCGCCGAACCCGATCGACCGGAGTGAGCCCGCCGGCAGTTCGATGGGCCGCAGCTTGGGGTTCGCCGGGTCCCGCACCAGGATCTGCGCGCAGTTGTTCAACAGCAGCTCGTACAGCGCGTGGACCAGGTTGCTCTCCCCACTCAGATAGAACCGCAACGAGCCCAGCGCCAGCTTGTCGAACGACACATCGGCCAGACACGCCAGATCGAACCGCAGCGCCGCCACCGCACTCCCGCCCTTGACCGGCGGTTGCAGCCGGTCCGGCGTCGTCCATTGCGCTTCCGCCACCGTCAGCGGCCACAGCGTGGTGTCGTAGCAGGTACGGAACCGGCACGGCACGCCATCCACCGGCCGGGAGTAAAGCAGCGACCCGCGCGGCACCTTCAGTCCCGTCGTCAGCTTGCCCTGTTCCGGATCCAGGTGGAACTCCACCACCGACATGGCCGGAATGGGGTGCGTGTAGTGCGGGAACAGAATGCCGAGCAGCGCCTCGGTGACCTCCGGAAACTCGTCGTCGATCTTCAGGTGCACGCGCCCGGCCAGAAACGCGAACCCCTCGATCAGCCGCTCCACATGCGGATCCTCGCAGCGGTCCGCCTCCAGTTGCAGACGCGAGGCGATCTTGGGATACTTCTCTGCGAACTCGGCGCCCATCTGCCGCAGGAACGTCAGCTCGCGCTCGTAATAATCGAGAAGGTCGTCGCGCACCCGCTCAGTCTCCCTTCACCTGGTACTCGCCGCTGGTCAGCTCGAGTACGGTGTCGAACGTCACCCGCTCCGGCGCCGGGTCGATCCGCAGCAGGCCCTGGATCTGGAACCGCAGAACGCGCGCGCTGCCCGCCACCGGCTCCATGGTGACCCGCGCGCCCTGGATCCGCGGCTCGAAGTTGGCGATGGTCGACTCGATCATCCACAGCAGCCGCTTCTGGTCCTGGGCGGAGTGCACGCCCAGCGAGGAGATGTCCGGTAGCCCGTAGTTGAACAGCGACCGCTCGATTTCGAGCGACGAGTCCCCCATCGCCTCGATGCTCCGGCGCGTATTCAGCAGCCATTCGATGTCCCGGCGCAGCGACGTCTTCAGTTGCCGCAGTGACTGCGCGCGCCCCTGTGGCGGATCGGTCCTCAGCGACAGATCCTGGTCCACCAGCCGGTCCAGAAGCGAGAGCGTGACGTTCGGCTCGGGACCCGAGTGCGCCATCCTCTACCTCCGCAGCGCCAGCGCTTCGACGGGATCGAGGCGGCAGATTCGGCCGTAGACTCTTTGTTTCTCCTCGGCTTTCGCGTCGGTCTTGTCCATCGAGCGGTACAACAACGACAGTGCGTGCGCGATCACGTCGGGCGGTTCCCATTCTTCGAGCGTACGCCGCTCGATCTCGGCAGCGAGCTCCTCGAGAATCGGCCGGGCGATGGCCGCCTGATCCGCTCCCAGGCAGAGTTGCGCCAGTTGGACCCGCCGCCGGAAGCGGCCGCGGCCCGAGGGCTCTTGCGCCACCTCGCGGTTCAGGATCTCGATGGCGTCCCGCACTTGGCCCGAGCGCACGGCATCGAGCGCCAGTTGGTAAGCGTCCGGGGCTGCCTCGGCGCCCGGCGTTTCCTCAGCCGAGGTCTCGAAGGCCGTTGGCTGCGACGTGCTCGCCGCCGGCTCCGTGAACTCCCTGAGCCACGTCCGCGTTTCCGCGTTGGCCACCGGCGTATCGTCGCTGAGCGAAGTCTCCACCAGCCGCGGCAGATCGGCCAGCAGGGAACGGACCTCGCTCTTGATCGCCCAAGCCGCCGCGTAGTAGCCGAGGTTGTCGCAGGCCGTCGCGGCGTAGCGTTGCAGATCGATCCAGGCTCGGCCGCACGGCGTTCCCATCGCGGTCTCCGCGGTCTCCAGCACCTGCTGCCACTCGCCCTCGTTGGCCAACCGCTTCAACTCCTGCCGGGTCCGCGTCGGCGGCGCTTCGAGCAGCGCGGGGTCGGGATCGTAGCCTTCTCCGGCCGCCCGCAACTCGCCCCACCGAAGCCCGCGCAGCATGAGATACGGCGCCGGATTGCCGGCGTCCTGCTCCCGCAAGTAGCGCGCCAGCGCCACCACCCGTTCGATGGCGTCTTCCCGGTCGGCCGGTTCTGGTCCAGCCGCTCTCTTCCGGGCTGGCGCCGCAGCCGCTGCAGACCCGTAGCCCGCCTCCTCCATGAGGGGCGGTGCTTCCTCCGCAGTCCCACCCGGCCGCTTCCTCACCAGCAGGATGCGAACCGTGTTCTTGACTTCCTCGAGGGTTCTCTCCAGGTCGCTGAAGCTCGGGACGGAATCGACGAACTTTTCCTCCACGGCCGCCTTTAAAGCTCCCGCCGCCTCCAGACAGCCCGCGAGTTGCGATTCCCAAGCTTCGTAAGACGCCGCCGGCGTGGCGTCGAAATCCGCGTCGAACGCCTCCGGCGTGACCTTGCCCTCCTCGACCGCCGTCGCCCGCGCCTGCTGGCGCGCTTCGTTCGCTGCCGCCTCCTCCTCGGAGGGCACCGTGCGCGATTCCTTGTACTTGAACCAGTCCAGGCCGCCACGTGTCAGCGGCACATTCTTGATCGCCTGGTCCAGCCTCGCTCCGACCCAATCCAGAGGCGCCGCCCTCAGCTCGGCGTCGCCGTCTTCGAGTTCCGGATAGAGCGTATCCCAAAAGTTCTCGATCAGGCCCCGCAGCAGGCCCAGCCCTGCCTGGAGACCCGCGTACCCCTCGCGGCGCAGCATCGCCTCGGTCAGCCAGGCCGCAATCTGCAGATCTTTGCTCTTGGTGGCGAGTGCCTCGCTGGCGAGTTTGGCCACCAGCACCCAATCCGCCTTCTTGACCTCGACTTGCCAGTCGCCCTGCGGTATGTCGTCCTCTTGGCGCCGCGCCTCCTTGATCTGGTCGAAAATCGGCGCGTAGCGAAGGTTCTCGCCGCTGGGATTATCGCCCGGTATGGGGCTGAGAATGTCGTCGCGCAGGGGCATCGTCAGTTGACTTCCGCCGCCTCGGCCACAGGACTGGCATTCACCGTCAGGCTGCGCACCTCGAGCAGCGGTATCTCCTCTCCGTCCACCAGCAGCATCTTCTGCCCCAGCGGAATCTCCTCGCCCTCCTCGCCTTCTTCCCAAACGGTCATCCGCCCCAGCCTGACTTCCTCGTCCTCGCTGCGCCAGGAGAGCGGCGACAGGACCGGGATCAGAATCTCCCCCAGCTCCGTGCCTTTGAACGCCGGCCCCGTAATCACCTTGGCCGGAAGCCACAGCAGATCCCTCAGCCGGCGCGGCGGATCGATCCGGATGGAAGCGATGTGCGCGAACGGCAGCCACAGGTACGTGCCCGCCGAGAAGGTCTCGAGGCGCGAGCCGATTCGCGCGTCGGCGTCGCTCAGCGAGAGGAACGGCTTGCCGTTCAGGGTGCCCGTGAACGGCGCCGCGTCCGCCGGCGGCATCATGGTGTACTCGCGCTTGGCGAAGGTATCCTGGCGGGCGCGCTCGGCGGCCAGCACGCCGCGGTAGAGCAGGCCGCCCATCTCCGAGGACGGTCCCGCCTGCGAGAGCACGCCCAGGTGCTTCTCCGCCCGGTCGTAGTCGCCTGCAAAACACAGCAGCTCAAAGAGAAAGGTGCGGCGCTTCGCGTCGGTAGGATTGTCGCGAAGCTCGGCGCCGAGCGCCTGCACGGCCTCTGTGAGCTTTCCCGCCTGAAACAGTTCCTTGGCAGTCATGGAAAGCTCCTGTACGCCATCGGAAACAGCGGCCGACGGCTGATCGCTGATGGCCGACCGCTTCCAGCTACCCGTGTACCTGCTGCTTCATGTCGTAGAACGCCTTGATCGCGCCGCCCAGCGTGCCGTCCGGCTTCTGCTCCTTGTACTCGATCTCGATCTTAGTGAAGTTCAGCGAGATCTGGTCCATCGGCAGGACGTTGGCGCCGCCGGAACCGCCCGTTTGGAAGGAAGCGACCAGGCAGTCCGTGAAGGTGACCTTCAGGTATTCCTGCTGATCCTTGCCCGCCTTGCGGCAGGTCAGGATGGCGCTCTTGATGTGATCGCCGGTAGCGCAAGCCAGCATCAGCTTCGGGCTGGATTTGTTCACCCTCATCACGAAATGGAAGTCCTGCATCTGGACCCGGCCCGCTCCCATGCCGCCGCCGATGGCAGCCGTCCCGGCTTGGACCGCGCCCCAGGAGAAGGACTCGATCTCGATCTCCAACTTGTGCGTCTTGTCCTGAGCCTCGCCTTGGATGCCGTCGAGCTTCAGGAAATAGTCGACTATCGCCATCTCAAAACCCTCCTCTTCACCCGATCTTGTTGCACTCGCCGGCGCCAGGCCGGCGTACCCCCGGACGCTGGGCTCCGACGACCCGTCCCAGCGCCCGCGCTGCCAGGAAACTGCCGGTTACCCTCGCGCCGATTTCGGCAGCTCGGCGACCAAACGCAGCGACACGGTCAGCTCGTCGAGTTGGAAATGCGGCCGCAGGAATGCGATCGCCCGGTAGACGCCGGGCTTGCCGGGAACCTCCGACACTTCCACCCGCGCCTCGCGCAGCGGGTACTGCGCCTTGGTAATCGGCGCGGCGTTATCGTCTTCGGTCACGTATTGCATCATCCACCTGTTCAGGAACCTCTCGCAGTCGGACCGCGACATGAAGCTCCCGATCTTGTCCCGCATGATGGTCTTCAGGTAGTGCGCGAACCGCGAAATGGCCAGCAGATACGGCAACTGCGCCGAGAGCCGGGCGTTGGCGTTGGCCGAGTCGGTGTCGTACATCTTCGGCTTCTGGGCGGACTGCGCGCTGAAGAAGGCCGCGTAATCGGTCCCCTTGCAGTGCACCAGCGGGATGAAGCCCAGATCCGCCAGCTCCTTCTCCCGGCGATCGGTGATGGCGATCTCGGTCGGACACTTCAGCGCCACGTCGCCCTCATCGGTCTTGAACGTGTGCGCCGGCAGCCCCTCCACCAGCCCGCCGCCCTCGACCCCGCGGATCGAAGCGCACCAGCCATAGAGCGCGAACGACTGCGTCAGCCGCGCCCCCAGCGCGTACGCCGCGTTGCCCCACAGGTACTTGGTGTGATCGGTTCCGTCCACGCCCTCTTCGTAGTTGAAGGCCTCCACCACTTTCGTGTCGCGGCCATACGGCAGCCGCATCAGGATGTGCGGCACGCACAGCCCCACGTAGCGCGAATCCTCGCTCTGACGGAACGATTTCCACTTCGCGTACTCGGTGGTGTCGAAGATCTTGGCCAGGTCGCGCGGCTGGTCGAGCGTGGTGAAGGTATCCAGGTTCATCAGCTCCGGCGCGGCCGCGGTCAAAAACGGCGCATGGGCGCCCGCCGCCACCTGGGACATCTTCTCCAGAAGCTCGATGTCCTCCGGGTGCCGGGTGAACTCGTAATCGCCGACGACCGCTCCAAATGGATCGCCGCCGAAGATCCCGAATTCCTCTTCGTAGATCTTCTTGAAGATCGCGCTCTGGTCGAACTCCGGCGCCCGCTGCAAATCGCGCAGCAGCTCGCGCTTGGAGCAGTTCAGCACGCGAATCTTCAGCATCACGCTGGTCTCGCTCTGGTCCATCAGGTAGCGCAGCCCGCGCCAGCTCCCCTCCAGCTTCTGGAACGAGGGGTGGTGCAGGATCTCGTTCAACTGGATGGAGAGCAGGTGATCGATCTGCGCGATGCGGGCGTTGATCATGGCCTCGGTGTCGCGCGAGACCGTGATGGCCCCCTCCAGAACCTGGCTGACGAACTCCTTCACCAAGTTCTTGCCCCGCTCCCGGGTGGCGGGGTCGCGGGCCATTCTGCCGTCGTCCACGATCTGATCGAGCAAGCTCTTCTCGACTACTTGCTCCTGGGCCGGCTTGGGGGCGCCGGAGGTCTTTTGCTCAGCCATTGGGGCCTCCCTTCTCGCCTTCGATCTCGGTCTTCAGTTTGCCGAGCTTGTCGGTATCCCGGACAACCTGCTGCAAAAGCTCGTCCAGCTTGTCGTTGCCCTGCAAACTCCCCCGCAAGTCGGAGAGCCTTGTCCGCAAGTCCAGAAGATCCCGCAGCGGCTTCACCTGCCGCGCCACCTGCTCCGGCTCGAAGTCGTCCAGGCTCTTGAACCGCAGGTCCACTTTGAGCTGGCCGGCGTCGGGATCCTCGCTCAGCTTGTTCTCGACGGAGAAGGACACGTGCGGCTTCATCGCCTCGAGAACGCTGTCGAAATTATCGGGGTTGATTTCCACGAACTTCCTGTCCTTCAAGCGGGGCAGGGGTTGTTCCGGTTGGCCGGTGAGATCGGCAAGAACGCCCATTACGAAGGGTAGTTCTTTCACTTCGATCGCGTCGCCGACTTCCACGTCGTACGTGATGTGAACGCGCGGGGGTCTGACTCGTTCCAGTTTCTTGTGGATGCTTTCCTTAGCCATTTGCGCTCCCTTCACTCATTTCTGGGGCACGGCACACGTGCCCAGTGCCGCTGCCGAACGGCGCACTTCGGGACTAGGACTATTTGTACCCCAGTCCTTAAGTTTTTTCAATGGGATTCCAAGGGACTACCCCGAATGCGGGTCCCCCGAACAGACTACCGCCCCCGGCAAGCTATCCCCAGACAACCAGATTCGGCAGCCTTTACCTCCGCAGGCATTCCTGGTACTGTTGTGCCATATGAAGCGACTCCAGCCGGTGATCTGGTCAAAAGGGACCTTCCTCACCCCCCAGCATCTCCAGATCCAGGACCGGTTCATCGAGGACACGCTGGGATTCCTGCTGGGCTCCCTCACCTACCGCCCCTGGGGGTTCGGGCGCCTCGGTATCAACCAGGATGCGCTGGCTGGGGGCGTCCTATCCATCAGCGCGGCCTCGGGCCTGTTCCCGGAGGGCATGCCTTTCGACATCCCCGACGCCGACCCGGCTCCGCCGCCAAAGCCTTTGGATCAACACTTTGAAGCGGATCAGACCACCCTGGACGTCTACCTCGCCATCCCCCACTACCGCGAGCGCGGATTGAACGTTTCGGTGAGCCGCCAGGGCGCCGACACCCGTTTCCGGGCCGAGGTGGCCGTCGTCCGTGACGAGAACACCGGGCTCGGCGAGAAGCCTATCCAGGTTGCCCAGAAGAACTTCCGGCTGCTGGTGGAAGGCGAGAACCGCCAGGGTGTCTCCGCTCTGCGCGCCGCCCGCGTGATCCGAACGGCCACCGGCTCCTACCAGTTGGATCCGCACTTCGTGCCTCCGCTCCTGGACATCTCCGCCAGCGACTACCTCGTGGCCATCAGCCGCCGTCTGGTCGAGATCCTCTCGGCCAAGAGCAGCACGCTAGCCGGCCTCCGGCGGCAGAAGAACCAGAGCCTGGCCGACTTCACCGCCTCCGACATCGCCAACTTCTGGCTGCTCTACACGGTGAACACCCATTTCCCCCTGTTCCGGCATATCTTCGAGACCGCCAAGGGACATCCCGAGCGGCTCTATGGCGCCATGTTGTCGCTGGCCGGAGCCTTGACCACCTTCTCCCTGAAAGTGCACCCCCGCGACCTGCCGGCCTACGATCACGAAGATCTCGAGCCCTGCTTCACCAGCCTGGACGAGAAGCTGCGCTTCCTGCTCGAGACCGTGGTGCCGAGCAACTTCGTCTCGCTGCCGTTGAAGCTGGTGCAGCCGTCCATTTACGCCACCGCGCTCTCGGACGACAAGTACCTCAAGAACACCAGGATGTACCTCGCCATCCAGGCGGAGATGAACGAGGGCGAGCTGATCGCCAAGACCCCGCCGTTGGTCAAGGTCTGCTCGGCGACCCATATCGACCACCTAGTCCGCAACGCCCTGCCCGGTCTGACGCTCACACACGTGGCGCGGCCGCCCAGCTCGATCCCTGTCAAGCTGAACTGCCAGTACTTCAGCCTGAACCAGTCCGGCGGCGCCTGGGAGGCGGTCCTCCGCGCGCGCAACCTGGCCGCCTACGTCCCCGGCGACTTCCCCAACCCCCAGTTGGAGCTGGTCATCCTGCTGCCTATGACGTAGGGGGGAGCGTTCCGCGCGGTCGCGAATGGCGCGTTCAGCCAGCAGCGCCGGATCAGGCTGGAACCGGACAAAATAGTCCGCCAGTAGCCTGCGATGTCGCGCCGCGTCGTCCAGGGCGTGAATGCGCGTCTCGGCACTACCGCAACCGTGAGTCCAGCCATGCCCGCGGAAAACGAAGGCCAAGGGCCAACACAGCCGATCAGGTCATCCGTGGGGCGGTCACGACGCTGGCGGCTAGTGTATCCTAATGAGGACCCCAGGGTCCAAAATGAAAGTTCCGGACAAAGACGCTCCGGAATGCGATCCGATCCGCCGCGATATCTGGTGGCGATGCTGTGCGTTGCAGGAGGAACCCAGTGGCTATTCTTGACCTGTTTCGACCTAAATGGAGAAACAGCAGCGCCAAAGTGCGGACGATTGCGGTTGAGGGCCTCACCGACCAGGCGGTCCTCGAGCGAGTTGCCAGGACCGACCAGAATCTCGATGTGCGCCAGCTGGCTCTCGGCCGCGTCGAGGATCAGGCCGTGCTGGCCGAGTTTGCCACGCGAGGCGAGCATTTAGCGATGCGCCGAGAGGCGCTCAAGCGCCTCCGCGACCAGGCGGCGCTCGCCCAAGTCGCGCGCCACGATCGTTATGCGTCCATGCGCACGTCGGCTGCGAAGAAGCTTGCAGACCGCGTCTTGCTGGCTGAAATCGCCAGAAAAGACGATGACCCGGGCGTCCGGCTGTCCGTTCTCGAGATGCTCAACGACCAGACCGCCTTTGGGGAAGCTGCCCGGAGCGACTCGGACGCGAAGGTCCGCGTGGCGGCGGCGGAGAAACTCGGCGACCAGGCTGTGCTTTCCCAAATTGCCAGGACTGCAACCGACGCGGCCGTGCTGCGTGTGGTCGTGGAGAAACTCGACGACCGCCCAGCGCTCGCCGATATCGCCAGGACGCAGGCCGATTCGTCGGCGCGCTTGAAGGCAGCAAACAAGCTGGGCGACCGCACCTTGTTGGCCGATCTCGCCAAAAAGGACCAGGACCCGACGGTCCGCTCGTCCATCCTCGCCGCGCTCCATGACCCGGCCGCGTTCGAGCATGCGGCGTGCAGCGACCCGGATGCGAAGGTCCGCCTGGCGGCGGCGAAGAGCCTCGAAGACCAGGAGGCGCTGGCCCGAGTTGCCAAGACCGCCGGCGATTTCGCCGTGCTCCTTGCCGCCGTGCACAACCTCACTGACCGCGCGGCGCTCGCCGATCTGGTCAGGAACTCCCGCGATCCGGCCGTGCGCGTCATCGCCGCCAAGAAGCTCGGCGACCGCGCCTTGTTGGCCGAAGTCGCCAGGACGGACGAGAACCCGAAGATCCGCCTGTCCTTTCTGTCCGCGCTCAATGATGCGAACGCGTTCGGGGAAGCGGCCCGGAGCGACCCTGCCAAGGAGGTCCGCTTGGGGGCCGTGGACTATCTGAGCGACTGCATGGTGCTGGATGGACTCGCCAAGAACGCCGCGGATTCGGCAGTGCGCCAGGCGGCCGCGGAGAAACTCCGCCTCCAGCGCATCGAGGGAGCCATCGAGTGGCACTACTTCGGTTCCGACGAAGACGTCGATCGGCACATCGTGGACGAGATCGAGCGCTTGCATCCCCAGAGAGTCCTGATTGTGGGGATCCTCGCGAACAGCGACCGTGCCACCGAGATTTGCAGCGCTGCCGGCTATCGGGCCCTTTGCAACGAGCGTTGCAGCCTCGGTGAGTTGCGCCGCATGATGCAACAGGTTCGCGCTGGACACGCGAACACCGTCCTGATCTCCAACTTCCCCCGCGACTGCGAGGCTGCCACCCTGCGCCTGACTGCCCCGGAAGACCTGACCACACCGACAGCCGTCTTCCTGGTGGGACCTTTCGCGATGGGCTATGTGAAGAACCTGCAGCGGTGCCAGGCCCAAGGCCGCGAGAGCCGGACCGCGTTCCAGGTCCTGGTCAGCGCCGACGAAAGCTACCTCCTCACGTCGGAGAGAAAGCAGTTGCAGGCCTGTACGGAACCGAAAGAGCAAAGGCGGCTGCTGCAGGAAATCGCGACCAAGCTCGAGAACAACCCCGATAGCGCGCCCATATATTACTGGGGCTGGGTTCTGGTCGGCTAGCAGGATGGGCTCCGAGTGCCTTGTCCGCCGGGCGGACGCCCGAATTCTGCGGTCTCCCGGCCAATCTGCTACCCTGAAATATCCGCGTGTGCCGGCGCGTGTCAGCGAAGCCCTGATCTTGCGAACGTTTCCTCTCAAGGAATCGGATCTGATCGTTAGTTTTCTCGCCCGGGATCGGGGTAAGTTGCGCGGAGTCGCCAGGCGCGCGCGGCGGCCGAAGAGTCCGTTTGGCAGCGGCCTGGAGCGCCTCTCGCACGTCAAGCTGTACTACTTCCAGCGGGAGACCAGGGAGCTGGTCAATCTGGATTCCTGCGAGCTGATTCATTCGCAGTTCAGTCTGGCGCCGGATTATGCGGCGGGCGTTGCGCTCGATTTGATGGCCGAAGTCTCCGAGCAACTCCTCCCTCCGGCGGAGCCGAGCGAGCGGTTCTTCCGGCTTCTCGTCGCCGTGCTGGATTTCCTCCGGACGCGCGAGGCCGAGGGCGTGTGGCAGGCGGTGAATTACTTCCTGCTGTGGGCCGTAAGACTCTCCGGGGTTTTGCCGGAGCTGAGAGTCGCCGCCGAATCGATGGAGATCGCGGAAGAGATGTTGTACACACCGGTGGCACGACTTACCCAGAGGACCTGGACCCGGGAGACCGCCGCCGACCTGCGCTGCCTGCTGGTAAGGACCATCGAGGAGCACATCGAGCGCAGGCTGGTGACGGTGCCTCTGCTCGAAACGACCGTTTGACGTATGGACACCTTTCAAGACGTCCTGTTCAAGCTGAAGAAGTACTGGTCCGACCGCGGCTGCATTATTCAGGAGCCCTACGACGTCGAGGTCGGCGCGGGCACCATGGCGCCGGAGACGTTCCTGCGGGTGCTGGGGCCGAAGCCCTACCGCGTCGCCTACGTGCAGCCCAGCCGCCGGCCGGCCGACGGGCGCTACGGCGAAAACCCCAACCGGCTGTACAAGCACTGGCAGCTCCAGGTGATCCTCAAGCCCTCGCCCGCCGACGTGATCGACCAATATCTGGGCAGCCTGGAGGCCATCGGCATCGACCTCCGCAAGCACGACATCAAGTTCGAAGAGGACAACTGGGAAGCGCCCACGCTGGGCGCCTGGGGCGTCGGCTGGCAGGTGATGCTCGACGGACTCGAGATCACGCAATTCACCTACTTCCAGCAGTGCGGCGGCATCGACCTCGACCTGGTCCCGGCGGAGCTGACCTACGGCCTGGAGCGCCTGACCGCGTTCCTGCAAGGCAAAGACAGCGTCTACGACATCGAGTGGGCGCCGGGGGTGACCTACGGCGACGTGCGGCTGGCGGATGAGCTTCAGAATTCGGTCTACAACTTCGAGCTGGCGGACGTCGCCACGCTGTGGAGCCTCTTCGAGCTGCACGAGAAGGAATGCCAGCGGCTGCTGGCGCTCTACGCGGATTACCCCGCCAAGCCGCGCTTCCCGGTGCTGCCAACCTACGAGCACGTGCTCAAGTGCTCGCACCTGTTCAACCTGCTCGACTCGCGCGGCGCCATCAGCGTGACCGAGCGCGTGGCGGTGATCGGCCGTGTGCGCAAGCTCGCGCTGGGCGCGGCCGGGTGCTGGGTCGATCAGCAATCGCCGGTCGAAGCGGCAGCGGAGGTGGCGCCATGAGCGTCCCCTTCCTGCTCGAGATCGGCACTGAGGAAATCCCGGACTGGATGATCGAGCCGGCGCTGGCGAGCCTGGCCTCGCTATTCGGCGACCTGCTGGCGGCCGAGCGGCTGGCGGCCGGCGCCATCCGGACGGATGCCACACCGAGGCGGCTAGTTCTGCGCGGTGCGGAACTGGCCGAGCGGCAGCCGGACGCCGAGGAGCTTGTCTCCGGCCCACCGGTCTCCGCCGCGTTCAAAGACGGCCAGCCGACCGGCGCGGCGCTGGGCTTCGCCCGCAAAATGGGCGTGGACGTGGCGGCCCTGGAACGGCACCAGACTCCGCGCGGCGAGTACCTGGCATATAGGAAGAAGACCGCCGGACGCGCGGCGCGCGACATCCTGGCCGGGGCGCTGCCGGAGCTGATCCTGAAGATCCAGTGGCCCAAGACGATGGTTTGGGGCGCGAAGGGCGGCCCGCGGTTCATCCGGCCGATCCGCTGGCTGGTGGCGCTTCTGGGAGCCGAGGTGGTGCCGTTCGAGATCGCCGGCGTGCGTTCGGGAGCCCTCAGTTCCGGCCACCGGCAGCTCGGCGCAGCCCAGGTGCCCGTGACCATCGAGGACTTCGACCGGCAGCTTTACGACAACGGCGTGATCGTTTCGGCCGAGGTACGGCGCATCAAGATCGGCGCGCAGATCGACGCCCTTCTGATGGGCAAAGGCCTGCGGATCAAAGAAGACGCGGCGCTCGTCGAGACGCTGGCTTACATCACTGAGCGGCCCAGCCCCATCCTCGGCGCCTTCGACCGCGAATACCTCAGCCTGCCCGACGAAGTGCTGGTCACGGTGATGCGTCATCACCAGAAGTACTTCTCGGTCGAGGACGGCGAGGGGCGACTGGCGCCGCACTTCGTCGCGGTGATGAACACCAGCGCCGATCCGGAAGGCCTGGTCCGCAAGGGCAACGAGCGCGTGCTGCGGGCGCGGTTCAACGACGCGCGGTTCTTCTGGAACGTGGACCAGCAGAAGACGCTGGCCGCCCGCGTCCAGGACCTGGCCCACGTCACCTTCCAAACCAAGCTCGGCTCATACCTCGCGAAGACCAAGCGCGTGCAGAAGCTGGCGCGGAAGCTGGCGAAGCTTGCGAAGGCCGATCCGGCGCCGGTCGAGCGCGCGGCGCTGCTCGGCAAGTGCGACCTGACCACCGACATGGTGAAGGAGCTGACCGAACTCCAGGGCGTGATGGGCGGCCTCTACGCACGCGAGCAGGGCGAGCCGGAAGAGGTCTGGCGCGCCATTTACGAGCACTACAAGCCCGAAAGCATGGAGGACGCGATTCCCGCTACGCCCGCGGGCCGGCTGCTCTCGCTGGCCGATAAGCTCGACACCTTGCAGGGCTGCTTCAAGATCGGTCTGGCGCCGACAGGATCGAAGGATCCGCTGGCGCTGCGTCGCGCGGCCCAAGGCGTGGTGAAGATCCTGGTCGAAGGGAGGCTATGCCTCCTTGTCTCGAAGCTCGTGGCGGGCGATCAGGCGCTGGCTGAGTTCCTGCTCGACCGCGTGCGGTACTACTTCAAGGACATTCGCGGATTCCGCTACGACGAAGTGAATGCCGTACTGGCGGCCGCTCACGACGACCTCCCCGACGTCGAGAGCCGCCTCGTGGCGATCCAGGCCGTGCGTCCCACGGAAAACTTCGAGCCGCTGGCGGCGAGTTTCAAACGCATCAAGAACATCCTGCGCCAGGCCGGAATCGAAGTGGGACAGGCCTCCGGCCTGTCGATCGACGCCGCCAGGCTCGAGCCGGGGCCCGAGACCGAGCTGTTCCACGCGTTCGAGCGGCTGCGGCGGCGCGTGAAACGGTCGCGCGGCAAGAAGCAATACCAGGTCGCTCTCGAGGCCATCGCCGCGATCCGGCCGCAGGTGGATTTGTTCTTCGATAAGGTCCTAGTCAACGCGCCCGACCCCGATGTCCGGCGCAATCGTCTTACGTTACTCGATCAGTTGTTAAGCGAGTCTTCGGCCATCGCCGATTTCTCGGAGATTGTTGCCACAGAGCAGCCCGCTGAGGCGGGCGCTGAAAAAACCGAGCCGCGACCATGAGGGACGATTTCCCGATGGAGCGGTCGTTACAGGAGAGAAAGCAAGCCTTATGAGTAAATACGTATATTCCTTCGGCGGCGGCACGGCCGACGGCGATGGAAAGATGAAGGACACCCTGGGCGGAAAGGGCGCCGGACTGGCGGAGATGTCGCGCGCCGGCGTGCCCGTGCCACCCGGGTTCACGATCTCCACCGACGTCTGCAAGGTCTACTACGAGAACAATAACCAGCTCACCGCGGAGATCAAAGAGCAGAGCGCCAAGGCGCTGGCCCTTCTCGAACAGCGCATGGGCCAGAAGCTGGGCGACGTGAACAACCCCCTGCTGGTCAGCGTCCGCAGCGGCGCGAAGTTCTCCATGCCGGGCATGATGGACACCATCCTGAACCTGGGCCTGAACGACGAGACGGTGAAAGCGCACGAGGCGCGTAGCGGCAATCCGCGCTTCGCCTACGACTGCTACCGCCGCTTCATCCAGATGTTCGGCAACGTGGTGCTCGAGATCCCGAAGGCGGATTTCGAACACGTTTTCGACGGCCAGAAGAAGAAGGCCAAGGCCAAGCTCGATACCGACCTGACGGCCGAAGACCTGCAGGCCGTGATCGTGGGCTATAAGGCGCTCATCCAGAAGAAGACCGGAAAGCCGTTCCCGCAGGACGCAAACGTGCAGCTCGAGATGTCGCGCGACGCCGTGTTCCGCTCCTGGATGAATCCGCGCGCCATCCACTACCGGAAGATGAACAAGATTCCGGACGATCTGGGGACCGCGGTCAACGTGCAGGCCATGGTGTTCGGGAACATGGGCGAGACCTCGGCCACGGGCGTGGGCTTCACGCGCAACCCGGCCACCGGCGACAAGGAGTTCTACGGGGAGTTCCTGACCAACGCGCAGGGCGAAGACGTGGTGGCGGGCATCCGCACGCCGCGGCCGATTACCGAGCTGGCCACGCTGATGCCGGACGTCTACAAGCAGCTCCGCGACATCACTTCGAGCCTGGAGAAGCACTACCGCGACGTGCAGGACTTCGAGTTCACGATCCAGGACCGCAAGCTCTACATGCTGCAAACCCGCAACGGAAAGCGGACCGGGCCGGCGGCGGTGAAGATCGCCGTGGACATGGTGAACGAAGGCCTCATCGACAAGAAGGAAGCGATTCTGCGCGTGGAACCGATGCAGCTCGACCAGTTGCTGCACCCGGTGATCGTGCCCGCTTCGCGCAAGAGCCTGAACAAGATTGCAACCGGGTTGCCGGCCTCGCCCGGCGCCGCGGTGGGCCGGATCGCATTCACCGCGGACGCCGCGGTGATCGCCGCGAAAACGGGCCCCGTGCTCCTGGTGCGCGCCGAGACGGCGCCGGACGATATTCACGGCATGGAAGTGGCCAAGGGGATTCTGACCTCGCGCGGCGGCATGACCAGCCACGCGGCGGTGGTGTGCCGCGGCATGGGAACGCCCTGCGTGGCGGGCGCGGGCTCGGTCCAGGTGGACGAGCACAAGAAGACGGTCAGCGTCGTGGCGGCGGACGGCAAGCCGCTGGTCCTCAAGGAAGGCGACTGGCTGTCGCTCGACGGCTCGCTGGGCGAGGTGTATGCGGGCCAGGCGCAGACCGAAGAGGCCGATCCGCGGTCCGGCATCCTGGCGACGTTCATGAGCTGGGCGGACGAGTTCCGCGGCAAGTTCGGCGTACGCGCCAACGCGGACATTCCGCGCGACGCCAAAGTCGCCCGGCGCTTCGGAGCCGAGGGCATCGGCCTGTGCCGCACCGAGCATATGTTCTTCGCGCAGGACCGCATCGAGCACATGCAGGCCATGATCATGGCCAAGGACGAGAAGCAGCGGCGCAAAGCGCTGGCGAAACTGCTCCCCATGCAGCGCAAGGACTTCGCCGGCCTCTTCACGGCCATGGACGGGTTCCCGGTGGTGATCCGAACTCTCGATCCGCCGCTCCATGAGTTCCTGCCGAAGCGCGAGCAGTTGATGGTGGACCTGGCCGTGCTGCCATTCATCGACAGCAAGAAGAAGAAGGAGATGGCGGCCAGCTACGGCGTGACGGTGGGCGAGTTGAAGAAGCGCGTTCCCGAGCTGCTGGAGGTGGTCGAAGGGCTGCACGAGTTCAACCCCATGCTGGGGTTGCGCGGCTGCCGCCTGGGCATCCTCTATCCCGAGATCACGGAAATGCAGGCGCGGGCGATCTTCGAGGCCGTGGCGCAGGTGGCCAAGAAGGGCATCAAGGTGATCCCCGAGGTCATGATTCCGCTGATCGGCAACGTGAAGGAGCTCGAGAACCAGAAGGCGATCGTGGTCGCGGTGGCCGACGAGGTGCTGGCGAAGGCGGGCCTGAAGGACCAGGAGTACATGGTCGGGACCATGATCGAGATCCCGCGGGCGGCGCTGACGGCGGACGAAGTGGCGGCCGAGGCCGAGTTCTTCAGCTTCGGGACCAACGACCTGACGCAGACCACGCTGGGAATTTCGCGCGACGACTACGTGAGATTCTCGAAGCGCTACGAAGACCTGAAGCTGTTCAAGGCCGATCCGTTCGCCGTGCTGGACCAGGACGGCGTGGGGCGGCTGATGAAGCAGGCGGTTCAACTCGGGCGCAAGACGCGGCCCGATCTCGAGGTCGGGATCTGCGGCGAGCACGGCGGCGAGCCGAGCTCGGTGGAGTTCTGCTACCGGCTGGGGATGAACTACGTTTCGTGCTCCCCGTACCGGGTGCCGATCGCGCGGCTGGCGGCGGCGCAGGCGGCCATCAGCGGGGATAAGGCGGAGACGATGCGGACGGCGTAGTTTCGCGCCATCGGTTGTCAATTCGAGCCGGCCCTTGGGGGAAGCCCCGGGGGCCGGCTTTTTTGTTGATTCCATTGGGCGAATTGGGTTCGTTTTGTTTTTTGCGAAAGTTCTATCGACCGGGCACCAACCAGCGGCCGAGCCACCCGGCCAGATCCTACGCCCCAGTTCGAGAACTGGGGAAGGGGTGAAGGGCGATCTTGCGCGGCCCATTGGCGGAAATCCCAGGCGCAAGGCTGGTGACCGGCGATTCTCGTCACGTCAAGACTTTTCCGCATTCCGCTATAATGCGGGTCATATGGGCAGCCCTGTTCCGCCGGCAGACGATCCGTGGGTCGGGCGACTGCTGGACGAGTACAAGATCCTGCAGGACAAGCTCGACAAGATCGGCGAGTTCCGGTTTACGATCAAGGGCTGGTCGGTGACGGTGACACTAGCGGCACTGGCGGCCGCGACGGCCGCAAACGCGGCGTCGGTGGCTCTGCTTCCCCTGCTGCTGGCCATGGCCTTCTTTATGCTCGAACGGAAACAACATGAGCTGAGCGAGGCATACGCGCGCCGCGCAGTAGAGATCGAGGCGGCGATGATGCGGCTGCGATCCGGCCGGGGCCGCGACCTCAGCTCGATCCGGTTCATCCCCGGCATCGGCAATTCGTTATGGCGTGTGGCGCTCAGGAAACGCAGGTTCGTTTCTTGGAGAAAGGTAGTGAAAGACGCCGACTACGCGATCTACCTGATTCAGGCGCTCGTCATTATCTGCGTTGCCGGGTGGATTCAGTTTGTGCGCGTCCCTGCCCAGTCCCCGAACTCAGCGCCAAACACGATCGCCGCTCCGGCTGCGGCCAGACCAGCCGCGCCCGCCGTCGAGCCTTCCGGAGGTTCCCGATGAAGCCCGCGAAGAAAGACGCCGCGATCGACTGCGATGCGATTCGCGCCGCGATCCAAGAACTGCAGGATCTCGACACCAAGTTCGATCCCGACGATCCGGAGGACGTAGGCAGCCGCATCCAGGCCTTTGCCTCGGCGCTCAAGCGGAGCGGGCTGGTCGAGGAGGACAAAGACGACGAACGCGGGAAGGTCCTGATGTCGGACGTCGTCGAGGCCCTGCCACTCAAGGAGTTCGCTCCTTACCTGGCCGAGGTCGAGTTGTTCGAGTTGTCCATCTCCGAATACAACGAGCCCGACCGGGCCGACATGCTCGAGGGCCACGCCTCCCTGCAGAGCTTTGCACCCAAGCTGATTGCCGAATTGGAGAGAATAGAAGCGGAGTGCCGCCAGACAAAAGCGAAATCGCAGCCCGGGCCGCAACCATCGTAGCGGGAGCGGGCCAGAACTGGAACCGCCTGCTCGACGAGGCGGCCGAGGTGGTGGTGTTCGGGTCCACCGCTGCCGGCGTTGCCGGGCCACACTCCGACGTCGACATCCTGGTGGTGGGCGCGGCCCGGCCGCGCAAGACCCGCGAGCTCGACGTAGTCGTCGAAACCCCGGAGACGATCCGTACGCCCGATTGGCTGGGCTCGGAGTTGGCCGGCCATATCGCCGCCTACGGCGTGTGGCTGAAGGGAGACTCGCTCTGGGTCCCGCACGTGAGGATCGGCGAGCTGGCACTGGATCGCAAGCGCGCGCGCATCCAACGGTTGATCGCCGCCGCGCAACGGCACTGGCCGCGGCTGGATTCGGACTTCCGGCGGCGCTCGCTGGCAACCATCCGGCGTGAGCTGCAGCGGGAGCTGCTGTTGGAGCGTTCGATCCCGATCCCACCGACGCCGGAGCTGGATGCCGCGTGCGCAACCGGAGAGAGCGGCCAGCAGCTCCCGGCGTGGATTCGCGAACTGCTGTCGGCGGATTTGCGGGACGTCTCTCCTCGTGTCCTCGACCGGCTGGCCCGCGAAGCTCCGCAACCGTCCAGCGCCTGGGTCAAAGCCGCCCGGACGCGCTAAAGCAGAGAATTCGGAAAGGTCATCACGCTGCACTCGGAGGTGGCGGCCGCGGTGCGCCCCGGCACGAATCACACGGCGGCGTTCTTCGGGATGGGCGGCGAAGGGATCTGGAAACAGCGCGATCGAATTCGCGATACCTTCCGGTGCCGCGGGTAAAAGTATGAGACACTGCGGTGTGGAACGGCGGCGCGCCGCTCCCAGCGTCCGTGTAGCGGGCGGTTAGCTCAGTTGGTCAGAGCGCCTGCCTTACAAGCAGGAGGTCCGCGGTTCGAGCCCGCGACCGCCCACCAGTCCTTGCGCCCGTTGCCAAGTCATGACCGCTCCCGGCAGATGTCGCCGATGTCCTGGCTCTCGATTACGCGCTTGGGAGCGCCTTGCCTGGCGACCTCGATCATCGCGCGGCCTACGCACTCCGTGGTCGTCACGTACCTCGGCAGCAGCAACTTCCATATCGGATAGAACGGCGCCATGATGGCGTACAAAGGCCGGTACCAAACGGTCTTTGTCCGAATCCCATGCAGCGGCTGGATATAGGCGGGACGGAACATGTATGCGGCCTTGAACGGCATTTGCAGCAGCGCGTTTTCCGTCTTGCCCTTCACCCGCGCCCACATCATGCGCCCGCGCTCCGTGCTATCGGTGCCCGCACCCGACACGTAGATGAACGTCATCGCAGGGTTGAGCTTGGCCAGGACGCCCGCCGCCGATATCGTAAGGTCGTATGTCACGCGCCGATACGCCTGCTCGGTCATCCCTGCCGAGGAGACGCCGAGACAGAAGAAGCATGCGTCGTAGCCTGAGAGCCTACCCTGGATCGGCGAGAGGTCCGAAAGGTCGCTGCGAACGATTTCGTGGAGCTTCTCGTGCCGCTGTCCGATGGCGCTGCGCCCGATGGCGAGAATACTCTCCACCCCGGGATCGAGCACACACTCTCGCAAGACACCCTGGCCGACCATCCCGGTCGCGCCGAAGAGAATCACCTTCACGTTGTCACCACCTCTCACTCCAGTCTTGCATTGCTTGAAATCGAAGCGGGGTGGATTAGAGCTCGTCGCGCCCGGCGACCCAGCTCCGAGGGCGGCCGGTTGTATAATCGCTGGTGGCCAGAGGCCACGGATTCCCCCGCGCTGCCTCGCGTCGAGAAGCGCACTGCATGCGCGCATCTTAAGGAGACGAAATAGCTATGGTTCTCATGTTTGGCCCCATGCTGGCCGGCATGCTCGTGGCGGGCGAGCCGGCGGGATTCGCACATTGGAGCGCGGCCAGCCTCCAGAGCTATCAGGAGAAGCTCGCCGCCAAAGTGGACCCCAAGACGAAGAGCGCCTCCGAGCCGCTGGGCAGATTCGGCAATCACCTTTTCATGATCGGCCGCCGCGAAGGCGACGGCGAGGCCGAGTTGCACGAAGGGCAGGCGGACGTCTTCGTGGTCGAGAGCGGCGCGGCCACCCTGGTGGCCGGCGGCGAAATCGTCGAGGCGAAGACAACCTCGCCGGGAGAGATCCGTGGAACATCGATCCGCGGCGGCGAGCGGGTAAGACTCGGCGCCGGGGACATCGTTCACATCCCGGCGAAAACGCCTCACCAGTTACTGATCGAGCCGGGCGGTAAGTTCACTTACTTCGTAATGAAAGTAGATGTGAACCACTAAACGTTCCGGCTGACGAACTCCGCAACGCCCTGGTCCTGCGCCGAGTCAGCCACCTCTTGCAGCGTGCAGAGCTGACCGATCACGGAAGCCAGATCGGGGTAGCCCTTCGTTCCGACCATGGCGGTGAACAGAGCGCCCAGCACGGCCGCCTTATTGGCGAGCGGACCTTGGCGGCTGCTTACCTGCACACGGCAGTTCGGGACGAGACCGCGAAGACCTGTCTTGAGCGCCGACTGAATGAACGCCGACCGCGACAGTCCGCCGGTAATCACGAAGCGCTCAATGGGCGGGATGCCGGTGTCCGAGACTTCGCCGAGCATGTCTTTCACCAGACGCAGCATGTGCACGGCGATCGAAGCCTGGGTGGAGAGAACTTTCGCGCCAAGCGGCAGGCTCTCCCAATTCGCGGGATAGACTTCCTTCCAGCCCTGGTCCGTGTGGGTCTGCCCGACGAAGTGCAGGTCCGGGCGGGTCTGAAGCGCCAGATCGTTGAGCTGGGCGTAGGTCAGACCTCCGGTGTTGTAAGTGCGCACGAAGCGGTCGTACCAGACCGCGCAATCCGCGAGCATTTCAAGGAGCAGGCTGTCGTCAAAGTACTCGAACCGGGCAGCATTCCCCTTGAGCTTCGCATCGGGACGACAGCGGCGAATCACGGTGCCGCTGCTGCCGAGGGAAATCACGAGCGTTTCGCGGTCCGCCAGGCCGGAGCCCACCCCGCCGGCGTGGTTGTCGCCCAATCCGGCTTTCACGGTCCAGCCTTCGAGCGCCTCGGCCACCGCGCGCCACGGCCCCGCCGCCTTTGCCGCAGCCACCGTACCCACGGGCGCGCCGGTCGGAATCGGCTTCGGGAACCAGGCGGGCTTGAGTCCCGCGACTTCGATGGCGGAGACGGCCAGCTCTTTGGTCTTCTGGTTCAGCAAGCCGTTGCTCAGCGCGTCGGAGCAGCTCAGGCGCTCCACGCCGGTGAGTTCGCGGGCCATGTAGTCGCCGGTCGTCATCACGCGCTGGACCTTCCCGGCGAGCGCCGGCTCCCGGTTGAGCGCCCATTTCAGCTTCGGCAGGATGAAACGCGGCTCGATGCGGCCGACGGTGTTCTCGGCGCCCAGCTTGCGCAGTTCCTCGACCTCCTGGGTGGCGGCGTGGCATTGCCAGGTGATGAACGGAATCAGAACCTCGCCACCGGCGCCGAGCAGCACCATGTCGTGTTGCCTCACGGAGGCGCACAGATCTCCCGGCTGGGAAAAGCTCCAGCCCTTCTGCTGCAAGCGTTCGACAGCTTCCAGGAGCATCGAGGGCAGAGTAGCCGCTTCGAAAGCCGGCTGGCCTTGCCAGGTGACCGATCCTCGTATGGGAACCGCGACCAGGTCCTCTTCGCCCTGGGCGTCTCTGACGCCGGCCGTGACCGCCGTGGTGCTGATGTCCAATCCTATAAAGCGCGCGCGTTTTTCCAAGGTTTCCTCCAAGCCAAGATCTCTCAGAATAACAGGAACAGGGACAAAGCGGGCGCAACTAAGTCCTGCGCCGCGGCGAGACCCGTCTCGCCGTCTGGCGCGTCCGGACGCCCGTTCGGTCACGACCGATTGGTACTTGGCCTCCGTCACGTTGAAGAGGCCGCCTTTCGCAGTATGATGCCCTAGTGAGCTCCGTCCTCAATCCTCTCGTCCTGGTCACCGGAGGCACGGGCTTCGTGGGAAGCCACGTGGTGGAACGGCTGGCCGCGGCGGGCGCGCGCGTTCGCTGTCTGGTGCGGGCGTCCAGCTCGTTGCGCTATCTTCCCCGCGACGGCATCGAGCTGGTGCAGGGCGACGTGGCGGCCGGGACGGGGCTCCAGGAAGCGGTCGAAGGCGCGGCCGTGGTCGTGCACATCGCCGGCGTTACCAAGGCGCTCTCGGAGGCCGCTTTCTACCAGGGCAACCTGCGCGCCACCGAGAACCTCCTGCGCGCCTGCGAGCGGCAAACCGGTTCTCCGCCCCGGTTCGTTCACGTGAGCAGCCTGGCCGCCATCGGGCCGAGCCCGGCTCTCACGCCGCTGGACGAGGAGGCGGCGCCGCATCCCCTCACCTGGTACGGCCGCTCCAAGCTGGCCGCGGAAAGCGCCGTGCGCGCATCCAAGCTGGCCCCTAGCGCGGTCATTCTGCGGCCGCCGGTCGTCTACGGGCCGCGCGACACGGATGTGCTCGAAGTGTTCCGCTCCGTGGCCAACGGGATGATGTTCCAAATCGGCCGCGGAGAATCCTACTTCAGCTACATTCACGTGAAGGACCTGGCCGAGGCGGTGTGGCTGGCCGTCTCGAGCGAGGCGTGTGGCGGCCGGACCTACTTCGCAGCCGGCCCCGAGCCGGTCTCCTGGTCCGCGTTCGCCCAAACCGCGGCCAGCGTCATGGGCCGCCGCGTCCGGTCGGTCCGGATACCGCCGCAATTGGCCTACCTCGCCGGCTGGTGCGCGGAGGGCGTCTCGCGCCTGCGCGGCAAACCCGGCATCGTTTCGCGTCAGAAAATCGTCGAGGCGCGCTGCCATTACTGGACGTGCGATCCCACGCGGGCCCGGCAGGAGCTGGGCTTCGAGGCGGCCCGTAGCCTGCGGGAGGGGCTTGAAGAGACACTGGCGTGGTATAAAGATTCAAAATGGCTGAAGTGGTGAGCGCCCCGCACGCGCCGGCCCGGAGCTCCGGATTCTGGCCCGTCGACCGCCTGTTCATCGGCTACCTGGCCGCGGGGGCCCTGCTCATCGGGATCAACTTCCAAGAGGTGCCGGGAGCGGCGCTGATCCTGGCTGCCCATGCCGCTGGAATTGCCCTCGTCGTGGTGGCGGCCAGGGCCCGCTTCTGGCCCCAGCCAGCGACATTCTTCCACCATTGGTACCCGCTCGCATTTATCCCGGTTTGCTACAAGGAGATGGAAATCCTCATCCCAGCCACCCGGCACACCGACCTCGATGCTCAAATGGCTTCGCTCGACTACCGGATCTGGGGAGCGCACCCCACCGTGTGGCTCGAGCGGCTGCAGAATCCAGGGCTCACCGAGTTCCTCCAGATCGCCTACACCGTGTTCATACCGTCGGTGATCCTGGTGGCGGTGGCAATCTGGGCGAAGAAGCTGTATCCGGAGTTCCGGTATTACGCTTTCGTGGTGACGCTAGGCTTCCTGGCTTCCTACGTGGGCTATTTCCTGGTTCCGGTGCGCGGTCCCCGGTTCTTTCTGGCCCACCTGCAGCACGTGGATCTTCATGGCCTATGGCTCTTCGATCCCATGCAGCGTCTGCTGAACCGCATGGAGTCCGCCCAATACGACTGTTTCCCCAGCGGGCATACCGAGATGACCATGATTGCCTGGTGGAGCAGCCGCGTGGTGTCGAAGCGTCTCTTCGCCTTATTTTCTCTCTACACGATTTTGATTGTCACAGCGACGGTCTACCTGCGCTATCATTACACGGTTGATGTGTTTGCAGGCGTCGTGCTGGCTGTAGCGGTTCTGGCCGTATCGCCGGTCCTGTATTCAGGCGTAGGGGTCCGTCCGCGCTCAGCTCCAAAACCCTCGACGGAAGTGTGCAATTGAGCGGATTCGAGATCGTCCCTGTACAAGGCAAGCGCGGTTTGCGCCAGTTCATCGACTTCCCCTACTCCTTCTACCGGGGCGACCCCTACTGGGTCCCGCAATTGCGCATTGCGCAGAAAGAGCTGTTCGATCAGGCCAAGCACCCGTTCTACGCCCACGCGGAGATGCAGTGTTTCCTGGCCCTCCGCGATGGCAGGCCGGTCGGCCGCGTGGCTGCTATCAAGGATCGCAACCACAACGAGTTCCACGGGGAGCAGGCGGGGTTCTTCGGGTTCTTCGAGTGCGTGGATGAGCCCCCGGTCGCGGCGGGTCTGCTCGGCGCCGCCCGCACATGGCTGCTGGAGCGCGGCGCGCAGGTGATCCGCGGTCCGGTGAGTCCCTCCACGAATTACGAATGCGCGGTGCTGGTGGAGGGCTTCGATGCCTGCCCTCTGGTGATGATGTCGTACAATCCGCCTTACTACGACGCCCTCCTCCAGGGCGTGGGACTTCACAAAGCCAAGGATCTGTACGCATACTACTCCACTACGGACGGCTCTCATATCGAGCGCTTCGAGCGCCTGGCCGCCCGCTCGGCCAAGGCGCATGACATCCGGATTCGTCCCATCCGTATGAAGGCCTTCGACGAAGACGTAGAGCTGGTGTGGAACGTCTACAACTCCGCCTGGAGCCGGAACTGGGGCTTCGTCCCGGTCACGCGGGATGAATTCATGTTCATGGCTCACGACATGAAGGCTATACTGGAACCTGGGTTCGTGCTGCTAGGCGAAGTCCGGGGCAAGGTGGTGGGTTTCGCGCTCGGGTTACCGGACATCAACCAGGCGCTCAAGCACACCAATGGAAGATTGTTACCGCTGGGACTGCTGAAAATCTTGTATCATAAACGCTCTATACATAGTGTGCGCGTTCTTGTGCTGGGCGTGCTGGAGGAGTACCGGACGGCGGGTGTGGCCGCAGGATTCTACGCGGCATTACTGCGGCACGCAATCCGGCTGGGCTACCGCGACTACGAGATGTCGTGGATCTTGGAAGACAACACGCTGATGACTCGATCGGCTGAGGCTCTCGGTGGCAAGCGGTACAAGACCTATCGCATTTACGAATGGAACTGAACATGCGGAGCTCATCCCCCTCAACTTCGGTCGCACGTGGCCGGCAGGAAGCAAAGGCCAGTAACGACCTCTTCGAGAAGTGCCGTAACTTCACGCGTCCCAAGGACCTCCAGGACGCCGGGCTGTACATCTGGTTCGAGGTTTTCGAAGGGCACGAGGGCTGTGGACCGGGCGAAATCCGCCTGCGGGGCCGCAAAGTCCTGATGTTCGGTTCGAACGACTACCTGGGATTGACCAACCATCCCAAGGTGAAGGCTGCGGCGCAGGAGGCCGTGCGCCGGTATGGCAGCGGCTGCAGCGGCTCCCGCCTGCTGAACGGGACGCTCGACATCCACGTGCAAGTGGAGGAGAAGCTGGCCGCCCTGGTGCGCAAAGAATCGGCCATGATCTTCGGCACGGGCTTTCAGGGCAACTATGCGGCGCTCTCCGCCATCACCGACCGCGGCGACGTTCTGCTGTGCGATCACACCATGCACGCCAGCCTGCTGGAGGGCGCCTTGCGCTCCCCGGCCCGCACGGTGCGTTTCCGCCACAACGACATGGGCCACCTCGAGCACTGCCTGGAGAACTGCTCCTCCGACGAGAAGGTGCTGATCGTCTCGGAGGGCGTCTTCAGCATGGAAGGCGACCTGGCGGACTTGCCTGGCCTGGTGAGACTGGCCCGGAAGTACGACGCGCGCATCTATGTCGACGAGGCGCACGGCGTCGGCGTGCTGGGGACGACGGGCGCCGGCGCGGCGGAGCATTTCGGCGTGCTGGACGATGTCGATATCGTGATGGGCACCTTTTCGAAATCGCTGGCCTCGGTGGGCGGGTTCGTGGCGTCCGACAAGCCGGTCATCGAATACCTGAAGCACAACGCCCGGCCGTACGTTTTCTCGGCGGCGCTCGCTCCGGCCTCGGTTGCGGCCGTGAATGCCGCGCTGGACGTCATGCGCCAGGAGCCCGAGCGCCGGCAGCGGCTGATCGCCGTCGCCCGCCGCCTGCGGGACGCGCTGCGCAACCGCCGCTGCGACGTTCTGGATGGCGAGACGCCCATCGTGCCCGTGGTGGTTCCCAACGAGATCGACCTGTGCCGCCTGTGCAAGGGTCTGCTCGAAGAAGGGATCTACGTCAATCCCGTGCTGCGCCCCGCGGCCACCGAAAACCTGTTGCGCATCTCCTGCACCGCCGCCCACACCGACGCCCACGTGGACCGTTTGGTCGAGACCATCTGCCGCGTCTCCCGGCACCTCGATATCGACCTCTGCCGGCAGGAGTAAACGTGCGGGATCCGCGCGCGCCTCATAGCGTGCCTTGCAACACGGTGGAAGCCGCATCCGAGCTATCCCTACAGACCAACGAGAACCCGGCGCAGGCCAGCGCCGCCGTCGCAGCGCCATACAGGAAGGGCGCGGCCGGACCCACCTTCTGCCACAGCAGGCCGGCGATCACGCTGGCGGGAAGCGCGGCCAAACCGGTCGCCATCGCGTAGACGCCCAGCGCGGTGGCGCGCAGCCCGGGCGACACCAGGTCCACCACCAGCGCCCGCGAAGTGCCGTCCGTCAGGCCTTGGTATAGCCCGTAGACCGCGAACAGGAGCCACACCCAACCCGGCCCGCGGGCGAGGCCGAACCCCGCATAGACCAGCGCAAACACTGCCAGCCCCGCCACCATCACCCGCTTCCGACCGATGCGGTCCGAGATGACGCCCGCCGGATACGACGCGGCCGCGTAGACCGCATTGTAGACGGCGAAGAGCAGCACCACGGCGCCGGTGCCGATCCCGAGCTGGCGCGCGCGCAGGATCAGAAACATGTCCGAGGAGTTGCCCAGCGTGAACAGCAGCATGACGGCCAGGAAGCGGCGGAAGGCCGCCGGAGTCCCGCGCAAACGGAAGCGCGGCGGCGCGGCGTCCGGCGACGGACCGCGGCCAGTCTCGCGCACCGCGGTCAGGATCGCCACGCCCAGCGCCGCCGGGACGAACGCGGCCACGAACAGCGCGCGCAAGTTCTGGTGGAAAAGCGCTAGAAGCGCCAGGGCCAGCAGCGGGCCGATGACGGCGCCGATCTGGTCCGTGGCGCGGTGAAATCCGAAAGCGCGCCCGCGCAGGCCCTCCGGGCTCGAATCGCCGATCAAGGCGTCGCGCGGCGAGTTTCGGACGCCCTTGCCGAAGCGGTCGAGCACGCGGGCCGCCAGCACCAGCGGCCATCCCGTGGCCAGCGCCAGCAGCGGCTTCGAGATCGCGGCCAGGCCGTAGCCGGCCAGCACCAGCGGACGCCGCCGCCCGATCCGGTCCGAGAGCCAGCCCGAAACCCCTTTGAGCACGCTCGCGGTCGCCTCGGCCAGCCCCTCGATGACGCCCACAATCGCCACCGGCGCGCCCAGCACGCTCGTGAGGAAGAGGGGGACGAGCGGGTAGATCATCTCGCTCGACGCGTCCGTCGCCAGGCTGACCAAGCCGAGGATGAAGACGTTCCGCGAGACGCCTGGAACGGGCGAGGGCTCGGCGGCGGGATCGGGGGGCACTGCTACAATGCTAGCCCGAACGTGTCAGGGGCGACCGAGTGGGACGCAGCCTTCGCGCGCCCGAGCTTACACCGCCGCCACGACCGGGTCAACGGCACGGCGCGGCACGGCGCGGAGATCGCGCCGTCGCGGGCGGCTTGCGCACGGCTCCCATCGCCACCACAACCGGCACGAAGCGCGTCACTCTCTCGCCACAGGAGCAGGAGCAGCGCTCGATGGCTCCCACCCACGCCGTCCTCATCCGGAGGATCGGGTAGCGAACGGCCACCAGCGAGGTCACCACCAGCTCGCCGTAGCAGGCCTCGAAGAGCGCCGACTCGGCCGCGAGGTGGAATCCCGAATGGGCTTCGCACTCGGCCGCGAACGGCTCGCCTTCCGAACCGACGAGCTCCTCGAAGATGGGAAGCTCGAAGGCGCGCCAGAGATAGTCGCGGGCGCGCTCGGAGGCCAGCCGCTCGCCGAGCGGCGTGCGAACGGCGATACGGCGGGCCGTCGCGGGCGCTGCCGCTTCCCCCGCGCCGACGCGGGCGGCCAGGCGCAGCAGTTCCTCGAGAGAACCGCGGATGGCCCCGGGTTCGGCATGCTTCGGCCGGGCCTTGGCCGCAGGCGCTTTGGGGTTGCGGAACCGCTCCCTGTTTTCGATATAGGGGTGAATGCCGATGGGCGACAGTTCGGCGAAGGACCCCGCCCGGGCCAGCAGCGGTCCATAGACGGCTGTGCGCCGCGCCGCCGCCAGGACGGCGGCGAGCTTGGAGACGAGCGCACTACTGGCGTCCGGATTCTCGCCGGGCCCGAAGCCGAACGAGAGCTGCATGATTTGTCACGAAATGAGTGGGCCGCCCGCGGAGGTTGTCTCAAGCAATCGGCCCATCCGCTCCCTCACGGTCGCGGTTCGGTGCTGGGGATCAAGTCGACCGACGGCTGACGGCTGATGGCCGATCGCTGACGGCCGCTGACGGCCGGTACTCGACGACCGCTAGAGTGATGTCATCCGCCGCCGCCGCGCCGTCGGTGAACGCATGGACCGCCGCCAGGATGGCGGCCTGCATCTGCTGGCTGCTCCCCGCGGCGTTCGCGGCCACGGTTTCGCGCAGCCGTTTCAGACCGAACGCCGCCCGCTCGCCGTTTTCCGAATCGAGCAGACCGTCGGTGTAAATGACCAGCTTGTCGCCAGCCGCCAGGCGCGACTCCATCACCGTGTACACCGCTTCCGGGAGCATCCCCAGCGGCGTGCCGTTGGCGGAGAGGTGCTGCAGTTCGCCACCGGCACTGACAACCAGGACCGGAGGGTGGCCGGCGTTGATCCAGCGCAGGCCGCCGTCGCGATCGAGCGTGCAGTAGAACGCCGTGGCGTACTGCTCGCCGCCGGTCCGCTCGTTAAGGAAGCGGTTCACGCGCGTCACCATTTCCTCGATGCTCAGGAGCGTATACGGCGAAGCCACGAACATCCCCTGCAGCAGCGAGGCCAGCAGCGCGGCGCCGACGCCCTTCCCCGATACGTCCGCCATCATGACCGCCCAGCAGGTCTCGTTCACCGCCCGGAGATCGACGTAATCGCCGCCCACCTGCAAGGAGGGGATACTGGTGGCGGCGGCCCGGAACCAGCCCTCCGCGGGCAGGGCGCGCGGCAGCAGGCTCTGCTGGATCTGCCGGGCGACGTGAAGTTCCGCCTCCAGCCGCTTGCGCACCCATTGCTCTTCGAGCAGCCTCGCGTTTTCGAGCACGGTGGAGGCCTCGAGCGCCAGCGTGGTGAGCAGTTCGCGCCCGCCCGAGGATAGGTCGGCGTTGCGGACGCGCGAATCCATATAGAGCAGGCCGGCCGTGTCCTCGACGTTGGACATGGACAGCGTCTCGTCGATCATCGCGGTCCTCACGCGCACCAGCGGCACGCACACCACGCTACGTAGTTCGAGGGAGTAGATGGTGCGCTCGGCGCTTTCGGACGCTTCGGCGCGGGGATCGAAGTTCATCGACAGAAAATCCTTGCGCTGGTCGAGCGCCCGCAGGAGCAGACGCGTCGGGACGCGCAGGTCGTCGGGAGCCAGCGGCCCGGCCTTCGAGCGCCCCACGCGGACTTCGAGGTCGCCGCCTTTGCGCAGCAGCAGAAACCCGCGCTCGCAGCCGGTGATGGCCAGCGCCGCCTCCACCACAGCCGCCAGCACTTCATCGGTCGAAAGCGATGATTCCAGGGCGCGTGCGACCTCCAGGGTGGCGCGCAACTTGGCCAGGCTCGGCGCCGCGGAACGCGACGGCGCTTCCTCCTTGGCGGCGGCCACGGCCTTCTCGATGGCGAAGGTGAGCTGGTAGGAGTCGGGGAATCCGAACTCGATGCGGTCCCCGGTGCGCAGCTTCGTGCGCGTCACGCGCGTGCCGTTGACGAACACGCCGTAGGTGCTGGCCAGGTCCTCGACCACGTAAGCGCCGCCGTCCGAGACGATCTGCGCGTGCTGGCGCGAGGCGCGGCTATCGCGCAGGACCAGCTCGTTGTCGCCGTGGCGGCCGATGCGGAACGGCAGGCGGCCGATCGGCACGCGCTGCTTGCCCCCGGAGGGATTCTTCACGGTCAGGGCCGCCGGGGCCAGGCCGTCCTGCCGCGGCTCGCTCATTTGGCGACCTCGCCATGGCGTGGGGCAGGCCGTTTGGCCTGCCTGGGCAGGCGGAAGCGCCTGCCCCACGACGGAACCGAACCGCGCGCGTCAGCAAGCGGCGTCTTCGGCACTAGCGTCCTCGCGGATTGCGGCTCTTGACGGCCGGCGGCGGAGGCGGGACCGGCGCGGCCGCCGCCCGCTCCATTTCCTGCGCGCGCAGCCTCTGGCAGGTTGCGCAGTAGCCGCCCACTTCGGTGCGGGCTACCAGAATCTGAAACCCCAGGTGCGCTTCGATCTGCTTGCGGAGCCGGTGCAGCGGCTCGCCGTAGAACTCCTCGATTCTTCCGCAGCCCAGGCACACGATGTGCGCGTGCTCCTGCTTGGACCGCGTTTCGTAGTAGTGCTGGTCGCCCTCGACGTGCATCAGGTCCAGCTCATCGACGAGTTGGCCCTGCTTGAGCATCTTGAGCGTGCGGTACACCGTCACGCGGTTGAGCTTGGGGTCCTGCTGCTTGGCCAGCTCGTAGAGCTGGTCGGCGTCCAGATGGCGGCCCGAGCGGTCGATCAGGTCGAGCAGGATACGGCGCTGCCGCGTCACCCGGATGCCCCGCGTCTTCAGGGAACCTTGAATGCCTTCTTCGGGCATACTGTTGCCACGATAACATGGGACCGGACGGGTATGTTCCGCAAAGTTCTGGTGGCCAACCGGGGCGAGATCGCCGTGCGCGTCATCCGCGCCCTGCGCGAGCTCGGGATTCCGAGCGTGGCCGTGTTCTCGGACGCCGACCGCGCCGCGCTCCATGTCCGCATGGCGGACGAAGCCGCGCATATCGGCCCGGCGCCCTCCTCCGAAAGCTACCTGCGCATCGACCGCATTCTGGAGGCGGCCCGCTCGCACGGCGCCGAGGCCATTCACCCCGGCTACGGCTTTCTGAGCGAGAACGCCGAGTTTGCCGCCGCCTGCGAGCAGGCCGGCATTGTGTTCGTCGGTCCCTCTGCAGCCGCCATTCGCGCGCTAGGCTCGAAGACGACCGCGCGCCAAGTGGCGCGCTCCGCCGGCGTGGAGGTTGTGCCCGGCACGGACCGGCCGCTCTCGGGCGTCGAAGAAGCCCGCGAGGTCGCGGCCGGATTCGGCTACCCGGTATTCCTGAAGGCGGCCCTGGGCGGAGGCGGCAAGGGTCTGCGGCGCGTGGACAGCGAAGCCGGCCTCGCCGCGGCCTGGCGCGACGCGGTGAGCGAAAGCGAGCGCTCCTTCCGCAGCGCCGAGGTCTACATCGAAAAGCTCATCGAGCGGCCGCGCCACATCGAGATCCAGGTCTTCGCCGATTGCCACAGCAACGCGGTGCACCTGGGCGAGCGCGAGTGCTCCATACAGCGCCGCCACCAGAAGGTGATCGAAGAGTGTCCTTCCCCGCTCGTCGCCTGCCGGCCCGGAATGCGCGAGGCGATGGGAGAGGCCGCGCTCAAGGTGGTGCGCGCAGCGGGGTACACCAACGCGGGCACGGTGGAGTTCCTGGTGGATCGCAACGGCCGGTTCTATTTCCTCGAGATGAACACGCGCTTGCAGGTGGAGCACCCCATCACGGAACTGGTCACGGGGCTGGACCTGGTCCACTTGCAGCTCCGCGTGGCGGCGGGCGAGCCGCTGGGCATCCGCCAGCAGGACGTGCGTTGGAACGGCCACGCCATCGAGTGCCGAGTCTACGCCGAAGACCCGTACAACCACTTCTATCCCTCGCCGGGCACGATCACCCAGTTGAGCCGGCCCGCGGGACCCGGCATCCGCATCGACTCGGGCGCCTACCTCGGCTGGACCGTGCCCCTGGAGTACGACCCGCTGGTGGCCAAGCTGGCCGTGTGGGCCGGCAGCCGGCCCGAAGCGATCCGGCGCATGGAGCGCGCGCTGGACGAATACACGCTGAACGGCATCAAGACCACACTCGGCTTCTACCGCCAGGTCTTCGCCAGCGAGGCGTACCGCAACGCGGAGCTGCACACAGGCTTTATCGAGGAATTCTTCGAGCGCAACGGCGCGCCGCATGTGGCCGCAGATGCCGAAGCCGAGTTCGCCGCGGCCTTGGTGGCTGCCGTTCACTCGCTGGCGCGCAGTGGAGCGGCGCCCTCGGCCGGCCCGGCGGGCAACCGCTGGCTGGCGTCGGGCCGCGAGGAGTTGCTGCGATGACCGTGACCGTGATGGTGGATGGCCGCGCGGTTCCGCTGAGCCTCGATCGGCAGGGCGACCGCTGGACGGCGAACGGGCGCGCGGCTTCGATCCTCGAGGCCGAGCCGGGAGTTTACTCGGTCCTTCTCGGTGGCCGCAGCTTCGAGGCGCGCATCGAGCGGACCGAGGAAGCCTGGGCGGTCACCATCGGCGGCCGGCGCTTCGAGATCGAGGTCGTGGACCCGCGCCGGATGATCCGCCGGCCCCGCGGCCTCGGCCAGGAAGGACGGCAGCGCGTCACCGCGCCCATGCCCGGCAAGGTCGTGCGCGTGCTGGTGGCCGAAGGCGACGCGGTCGAAGCCGGCCAGGGCATCGCCGTCATCGAAGCCATGAAGATGCAGAACGAGCTGAAAGCCCCCAAGTCCGGCCGCGTGGCGGCACTGCCGGCTCGCGAAGGCGCGACCGTCGCCGCGGGCGAGGTGCTGGCGGAGATTGAGTAAGACGCTCGTTGCTCGTGGCTCGTTGCCCGTTGATC
>DASWZN010000030.1:0-49090 GCA_036404435.1 Bryobacteraceae bacterium | reverse complement strand
CCCGCCAAAAACGCCCGGATCTGTTCCAGGCTCGTTGCTTCCGAATCGTCCATGCTGATGATCAATACCCAGCATCCCGATCCTCCGCTTCAGGCTCATCTTGTATGAGAATCCAGTGCCCCGCTCAGGCTCATCTTGCATCAGACAAGAGTCTGCGACTCGTGCCGCGAAGATCGGTACTATACTGGGACGATCTTTCATTCTCAGGCCGGGAAGCTGGAGACCACCCACATCGGCGACTTGGTGGGAAATGCGGGCCGCATCCTCGGGCGGATGGCTGAGAATAAAGCTGGAGTTTTGGTCCCAGGCCGTATGCTTTTCCTCTGGACGCTGTATGTCGCCGCCACCGTTTCGGTGGTTATTTGCGCCTTCCGGTTCCGCCCGCGCCGCCAGGCGGGACCCGAGCGATGACCTCCCTCCCCGGAGCGCCGGGCGCGGGGGAATCCCTCCGGGCTGGCCTCGTTCGCTATCACTACGAACTGGTCACAGCTTCCAAACTGGGGCTGGATTCGATCCGGGCGCACAAGCTGCGCAGCTTCCTGACCCTGCTGGGCGTGATCATCGGCGTGGCCAGCGTGATCCTGGTCGGCTCGGCCATCGAGGGGCTCGGCGCTTACGCCGATGAGAGCACGGCCAAGGTGTTCGGCAGCAAGACCTTCCTGGTCGCTCAAATCGCTTCCGCCGTAGGCCGCCACGAGTACTTCGACAAGCTCAAGAAGAACCGCCGCATCCGGCCGGAGGACCTCAAATACCTGGAAGCGGTCACCGGCAGCCAGGTCCTCTACAGCATTTACCGGCAGCGCTCGGAGGATGTGAAGCACGAGAGCAACGTCTACGAGGACGCCAGCATCCTGGGCGTTTCCGCCGCGCTGCCGGAGCTGCGCGACGTCACGCTGGCCGAGGGCCGCTTCTTCACCGAGCAGGAGGAGCGCACCAAGCAGCACGTGTGCGTCATCGGGCAGGACATACGCGCCGGCCTGTTCCCCGGCTCCCCGGCCGTCGGAAACACACTCAAGCTGAGTGGGATCGACTTCGTGGTGGTCGGACTGGGGGAGAAGATCGGTTCCTCGTTCGGCAACAGCATGGATAACTTCGTCTACATTCCGGCCCCGGTCTATGCGCGGCTGTACGGCCCAAGCCTGTCTATCTCGATCTTCGGCCGCGCGCGCCCGGAGACGGGCATGGAACTCGAGGAGGCCCTCGACCTCACGCGCGTGGCGCTGCGCGCGCGCTTCCATGTCCGCCCCGGCCAGCCCGATCGCTTCGATACGCTCACGCCCGACGCCGTCCGCTCCTTCATCGACCAGATCCTGGGCATGATCTCCACGGTCATCGTCCCGGTGACCGGCATCTCGTTGGTGGTGGGCGGAATCGTCGTCATGAACATCATGCTGGTGAGCGTCACCGAGCGCACGCACGAGATCGGTATCCGCAAGTCGCTTGGCGCTCGTCCGTCCGACATCCGGCTGCAATTCCTGCTCGAGGCGGTGTTCCTGGCGGCGGCCGGCGGTGCGGTGGGCGTCGTGTGCGGCGCCGCGGCCACCCGGCTGCTCTCGGCGCTGTTTGACATCACGCTGCGGGTCACGCTGCCTTACATAGCGCTGTCTGTGTTGGTGTCGAGCGCCGTGGGGATCGTCTCCGGCTGGTACCCGGCCCGGCGGGCGGCGCGCCTCGACCCGGTGGAGGCGCTGAGGTCGGAATAACCATGCGGGTCACCTGGGGAGAGAACGTAGGGATGGCCCTGGCGGCGGTCTGGCTGCACCGCTTTCGCTCCCTGCTGACCGTGCTCGGCATCGTGATCGGAATCACCACCGTGGTCACCGTCAGTTCGCTGCTGACCGGGCTGCGCAAAGGCGTGGTGCAGTTTTTCGAGGAATTCGGGCCCGACAACATTTTCCTTTACAAGACCACCGGCGACCCGAGCGGCCCGTTCGTCTCTCCCAAGGAGGCCAAGCGGAAGGCGATTCGCCCCGAGTACGCCGAGGTCATCAAGCGCATCTGCCCGTCGGTGGCGGACACTAGCATCTCGCTGATCGTTCCGCCCGTGATCAACGGCCGGCCGCTCAGCGCCAAGGTGCCCGGCATCGACACCGACCAGATCGCAGTGGCCGGCGTCTCCGCCAACCAGTTCGCCATCGCGCCGCGGAACCTCATCGCGGGCCGGATCTTCACGGCCGAGGAGGACCGGCGCGCGGCCCACATCGTGCTGCTCGGCCAGCGGGTCGCCGAGGTGCTGTTTCCGGACGGCCGCGCCGTGGGGAACGCCATCCTCATGGACGGAGCGGAGTATCTGGTCCTGGGCGTGTTCGAGAAAGCCAAGGGAGGGTTTTTCGGCGAGAATGGCCTGGACCGGCAGCTCACCATGCCGCTCCGCACGGCGCAGCTCCGCTACCCCGGGCTAGACCGTTTCATGATCACCGCCCGCGCCAGGCCCGGTCTGCGGGACCAGGCGTACGACGAGGTCCAGGGAATTTTGCGCAGAATCCGGCGCACGCCAGCCAAGGCCCCCGACGATTTCTCGCTCACCACCGCCGACCAGATCGTCAAGCAGTTCGACCAGATCACCGGTTTGATCGTGATGGTTTCGATCGCCATCTCCGCCCTGGGGCTGCTGGTGGGCGGCATCGGCGTGATGAACATCATGCTGGTCAGCGTCACCGAGCGGACCCGGGAAATCGGCGTGCGCAAAGCCATGGGCGCGCGCCGCTCCGACATTGTGACGCAGTTCCTGGCCGAGGCGACCGCGCTGACCGGCGTGGGCGGGATTGTGGGCATCGTGTTCGCCATTCTGGTGACGCTGCTGATCGGAGTGGTGTGGCCTTCCCTGCCTTCGGAAGTTCCCGTCTGGGCGGTCGTTGCCGGCTTCAGCGTATCGGTGGCGGTGGGGCTGTTTTTCGGCGTCTGGCCGGCGGTGAAGGCCGCTCGCCTCGACCCGGTGGAAGCCCTGCGTTACGAATAGCCCCGTCCGGCTTGCCGGGCTGCCGCAAAGGTTTCTTGGCCGAAGCGGCAACCTACGGGGGTCCGCTGGAATCATATCAATTAGGCGGTAGCCACTCGGAGGGGGCAACTATGAGATCGGCTGTTCATTTCAGCCTGGCGGCGCTGCTCGCGCTGCCGGCCATCGGTTGCGCGCAGGAGGGGCAGAGTGCGCAGAACCAGGAGCGAGCGCCGAACCGGCGCGCGGCGCAGCAGGACGAGCCGGAGCAAGCGGAGCCAGCGCGCCGGCTCGAATCCGTGACTTGGAACTCCGTAAACCACGAGCTGATGTGGGTGATTTCGAGCGGCGACAAGAATGGCGGGGCGCTGTACCATGCGGCCGCATCGGAGAACTACCAGATCAGCCTGGACGAGGCCACCATGAGCTTCGACGGCGAGACGCGGCGGTTCAGCCGGGAGGAGGCCTCGAACGTCCATGTCCTGATGGACCTGATCGCCAAGTACGCGGTTGATTCCACGGTCTGGTGGGAGGACGGGCAGGGGGAACCCGTAAACGGCCGCAAGCCGAAGGAGCAACGCAATCCGCCAAAACCGCAGGCGCCCAGCGACGACGACAACGTGGCCATTTTGCGCGTCGCGGCCCGGACGCCGGCTCCATCCGATCTGCCAGCTCTGCAACTCGAGATTCGGCGCACCGAGAAGAAACTGGCGGAACTGAAGCGGATCGAGCGGAGCGTCGCCTCAGCCCAATTGACCAAGGACTAAGCGCGGCCTATTTGCATTGAATGTGGGGCGGACCCCTGGTCCCCGCGGATCCCCCTGGACCCGCTTTGTACGCCCAGGCCGACGAGGGCGTCGGCCGCGGACCAGGGGGTCCGCCCCACAACAATAGGTATCGGGACGGTCGGTTACGCCTGGGTGTTTTGAGCCCGCTTAGCCCCCGGGGAGGACTTTTGCGCGGCGGGCTTGGCCAGGAACTGATTCACCTTCAGGTCCAGCTCTCCAATATCGAAGGGCTTCCGCACAAAGCCAAAGCCTCTGCTGTCGATATCCCGGCGCACGGCGTCCGCCTCGCACTTTCCCGACATGTAGATGACCCGAGCGGAGACCTGTCTCGCAAGCTCGGTACCGTCCATCCGCGGCATGACGATGTCGGTAAGCAGCAGGTCGACTTTAACTCCCGGTCGTCCGGCAATTGCCAGGGCCTCGACGCCGTCCGAGGCCTCGATGATCCGGTGGCGCCGCCGCGAGAGGACGCTCTTGACCAGGGAGCGGATCTGCGGCTCGTCGTCGACCACCAGAATGGTCTTTCTGGCCATTGTGGGTACTTATACCCTCATTCTCCGCAAAAAGCAATGCTCATGAGCGGGAATGTTTATTCAGTTGCCAATTATTATGAGACTTAATTAACCTGGCGGTCACCGGCGGCGGCGGTTGATGCGCCAAACCAGGATGGCGCCGACGCTGTAGTTCCAGACCGAGGCGAGGAGAATGCCGGCCAGCGAGGCCAGAGCCCAATGCACGCCGATTCCGAACAGGCCGCTGGCCACGCGCAGGTTCAGATAGAGGCCGAGCGAGCAAGCCAGCGCGAACAAGGCCAGGCCGTAAAGCCAGGGCCAGCCGCGCAGGCGGCGGTTGCGGAAAGTGATCCGGTTGTTACCGGAATAATTGAGTACGATCACGAGCAGGCTGGAAATCACCTGGGCGGTATTGAACGTCACATGGCCGAAATAGAGCAAAAACCGGATGAGAACTAACTGGGCCAGGACGCCGACGGCGCCAACCATGCCGAACAGGGCGTAGCGCACCGGGATCCACTCGCCGACGAGCTTATCCAGCAGCAGCTCCAGATATTCGAACCCCACCAGCAGGTCGAGCTTGCTATCGCCGTAGAGGCGCTTGCGGAAAGTGTAGCCAACTTCCTCGACGCGAACAGGGCGCTTGGAGGAGGCCAGCAGGTCGACCAGGATTTTGAAACCCACGCAACTGAGGTCGCGGACGACTTCCTCGAGGTAGTCGCGGCGTAGAGCGAAGAAGCCGCTCATGGGGTCGGAGACATCGGCGTGGCAGACCAAGGCGCTTAAGCGCCGGCCCACATGGCTCAACGCCGCACGCGCCCGCGAGAACTCTCCCATGCTGCCGCCCTCACGGTGGCGCGTGCCGACGACGAGGTCGACGTCAGCGGTCCGGAGGCGGCGCAGCATGTCGGGCAGGACGGTTTCGTCGTGCTGCATGTCCCCGTCCATCACGGCGAGGTACGGCGCATTGCTGGCCATCATTCCCTCGACGACGGCCGAAGACAGGCCGCGGCGATTGATGCGGTGCACCAGGCGCACGCGGGGGTCGGTGCGGGACAGTTCGCGCACCTGGCGGGCAGTGCCGTCGGGGGAATCGTCGTCCACGAAGATCAGCTCGAAGTCGACGCCTTGAAGGGCGGAGGAGACGGCGTGAACGACGGGCTGAACGTTTTGGGCCTCGTTGAATGTAGGGATGACGACGGCGAGTTCGGGCATTCTACTTGAATCCGCCGGCGCGGCAGACGCTCAGCGTCTGGTTCCGATAGGGACAGTCGAGACCCAAGCCCGCCGGTCGCTCCAGCACGAGCCAATCGACTCCGAAGCGTGCGTGCAGACGCTCGAAATCCTGCGTCCCGAAATGCTCCCATCCCGATTGCGCTTCGACCTGCTCCAGCCACCGCGGGGCTAGGCTGGGCACTTGGGTGACGACCGAGGCGTCCTTTGTGACGTCCGCAAGAACGCTGCGCTCGGCCAGTGCGCGAAAGCTGTGAAAGTCCTCGCTGGGGCGTTCCATATAGCGCGGGCCGATGGCGAAGAAGCTCGTGACGGGCGTGTTCCCGCGAATCCAATCGAAAGCTTGCAGCCACCGGTTGGAAGAGACCGTACCGGGAAACTCGAGATGGGGGGACGCGGGATAGGTCTGGCGCTGCGCGAAAAACATCACCGCGGCAAGTGGCACAAAGAGAGCCGCCCAGCGCAACGGTTGCGCGCGCAGGAGCTTCTGCCCGAGCAGTCCGCCCGCGAGCAGCACGAACAGCAGATAGAGCAAGTGCAGAAAGCGCATCGGCTGAAAGGACTTCAGGCGGTCAAGGTTGGGGGGAACTACCAGCGCGATCGCCACGGCAAGCTGGAAGACCCCGTAAATGACCAGTCGTGTCGCCAGGCGTGCCAGCGCGGGATTGCGGTCGCGTAATCCGATGCGGCGAAACCACCAAAGGAGAGCCAGCGGAGCGAAGACGCCCAGCCACTCGTACCACTCCCAGCGCGAAAGGAAGTAATACGCTCGCGTGTCGGCCGCCACGTGCCAGGCTTTCGATGCGGGCTTGAAGGCCCAGCTCAAGGGCATCAGCAGGACGGCGAAGGGCCGGGCCGGCGCCGCCGATGGTTTCCATGCCAGAAAAAAGCAGGCAGAGAATCCGTAACAAGCCATCATGGGGTGAAGCACCGCCGCGAGGACCAACAACGCGCCGGCCAGCAGCCATTTCCGGTCGAGGACGGCCAGAATTGCGGCGAGGATGGCCGCGGTCGCCATCGCGCGGGGATGAAGATTCTGATCCACCAGGTACAGGGCCGTTCCCGCGACGGGCAGCGTCAGCAGCACAGCTACGAGCGTAACTCCGGACCACTGCGCGCAGGTCTCGCGGAAACAGAGGCGGCCGATCCGCAAACATCCCCAGAGCAGGAAGCAGATGGTCAGCACATGCAGAGTCAGAATGACGATCCCGGCGGGCACATGCGACAGGCGGATCAGACCGGCGACCGCTTTGTCGAAAACAGTGGCCTGCAACTGGAGCGCGAAGAAGTCCGCGTCATGCGGGTACAACGCGGGCGTCAGATCGCGTTTGATGGCGGAGAGATACACGCCATCGTCTTCGCACCCAGGATGGTAGCCCGCGATCGCGAGCCCGAGCGCCGTAAGCAACAGCAGCACCGAGACGTCGCGCAGCAGCGGATATCTTCTTAGGGGGATTTCCGTTTTGCCCTCCCGACCAGCATCGATTATACATTCAACCGCTGGCGCCGCCAGCGGACCGGTTCGATCCGCCCCACGATGAATAGGCACGCGCACGCGGCGACCACCAGCCAGAAACACGCCGCAGCGAAAGCGTGGAAGAAATGCCCGGTGTGGTATTTGATTAGACCCGTGGCGTACGGGGCGGCGATGCCCGCCAAATTGCCGGCGCAGTTCTGCATTCCGGTCCATTTCCCCGCCGCCGGCCCGGCGAGCGTCTGCGTGATGGCCCACACATTCGAGGAATAAAGGCCGTAGGAGAGACACCCCAGGGTGAGCAGCGCCACCGCCGCGGAGTGGTTGCGAAGCATGGAGGCGGGCAGAATGAGCGTCGTCGTCAGCAGGCCTGCCACGGCGAACGTCTTGCGGACCCTCGAGACGCCATGCCCGCTGGCGATGAGACGGTCCGACGCCCAGCCGGCCACGACCGCCATGGCGGCCAGCCCCCAGAAGGGCAGCGACCCGAAGATTGCCGTCTGCGCCTTCGAGAAACCGCGCTCCTGTTCGAGGTATGCGGGCAGCCAGGTCAGGATGAAGAACCAGGCGTAGTTGCCGCCGAACAGAACCAGGAAGGTGCCCCAGGCGTCGCGCTGCGAGGCGATTTCGAGAAACCCGGGTCCGCCGGCCCGCACGTTCCCAGCGGGCCGTTCCGCGCCGACTCGCCGGGCCTCGATCGTCCACGGCACGAGCCACACCAGCGCGCCGAATCCCAGCCCGAAAAACAGCGGCCTCCAGCCGAACCGCGCTACGATCAGCCCGCCCAGCAGAGTGCCCACCGCCGGCCCGGCCTTCGATCCGGCGTCGAGCAGCGCGTTGGCGAGCCCGCGGCGCCGCTCCGGAAAGTCGTCCGAGATGATGCGGGAATACGCCGGATACGCGACCGATTCGCCCGCGCCCAAAGCCAGCCTGAGCCCGAACAGCACCGTAAAGGCCGCGGCGAAGCCGGTGAGCGCGGTCGCGGCCGACCACAGCAGGAAGCCCGCTGCATAGACCCAGTACGCGTTGTAGCGGTCCACCAGCCAACCCGCGGCGATCTGGAACAGGGCGTAGGTCCAAAAGAAACCGCTCAGCAGAAGGCCGGCCTGCCGGTCGTCGAGCGAGAGTTCCTTCTCGATGTCCGTCACGGCGACCGAGAGGTTGCTGCGGTCGATGAAGTTGATGAAAATCGAGACGACCAGCAGCGCCAGAACCGACCATCGCACGCGGCTGGCGGTATCCATGAAAAGCCGAGCATACCAGACTCCTGCGACCCGGGAAGGCCGGCCTGCATCCAGGGCGTGCGCCACACGTGCGCCACACGCCAGCCTTCGCCAGCCTTTCTGCTATCCTGATGTCCAAACGGACGCATGATTCCACTACGGGATACCCAGCGCAGCTACTCGACGCCCATCGTGACCATGCTGATCATCGCGGCGAATGCGGCCGCGTTCCTGTTTGAGCTGTCGCTCGATCCGTGGTCGCGCAATCACCTGATCGCAACCTACGGCCTGGTTCCCGCGCGGCTCCACGCCGTGTCGTTCCTGACTTCGATGTTCCTGCACGGAGGCTGGCTGCACATCATCGGAAACATGTGGTTCCTGTGGATCTTCGGAGACAACGTCGAGGACATCCTGGGCCATCTGCAATACCTGGTGTTCTATCTGCTGTGCGGCCTCGCGGCCGGGGCGGCTCAGATTGCGTTGAGCCCGGATTCGTGGGTGCCCACCATCGGCGCCAGCGGCGCCATTGCGGGCGTGATGGGGGCGTACCTGGTGAAGTTCTGGCACTCGCGCATTCAGGCGCTGGTCTTCATCTTCATTCTGTTCACGACGGTGGAATTGCCGGCGGCGTGGTTTCTGCTGTACTGGTTCATCCTGCAGTTGTTCAACGGCGCGGGTGCGCTCGAAAGCTCACGCGCGAACCAGGGAGTGGCGTGGTTCGCGCACGTGGGCGGGTTCCTGGCCGGGATCGTGCTGGTCAAGATCATGCCCACGGCGAAGCCCTACCGGCGGCGCACGGAGCTCTACTGGTGACGGCTACCGAGGGCGCCACTTCCGAGCTGGACCTACTGGCCATCGCTGCCCACCCCGACGATGTCGAGCAGACTTGCGGGGGGACGCTCATCCGGATGGCCGAGGCGGGATACCGCACCGGCGTTCTCGACCTGACGGCCGCCGACATGGGCACGCGCGGCACTCCGGAACTGCGGCTTCAGGAAGCCGAGGTCGCCGCCCGGCACCTGCTGCTGGCGTGGCGCGGCAACCTGCGAATGCCCGACGCGCGCCTGGAGAACACGCTGGCGGCGCGGCTGTCCGTGGCGGCGGAGATCCGGCGGCTGAGGCCGCGTGTGGTGATCCTTCCCTATTGGGAGGCGCGGCACCCGGACCACACCCGTGCCGGCGAGATCGGGTACGAGGCTTGTTTCCTGGCGGGACTCCGAAAACTGGACCCATCGTCCGAGCCGCACCGGCCGTTTAAAGTCGTCTACGCGTCGCTCTACGCCAACGTCACGCCCTCCTTCGTGGTGGACATTTCGGCGCAGTTCGGCCGCCGCATGGACGCCCTGCTGAGCTACCAGTCGCAGTATGGCGCGGGCGGCGAAGCGAGCGACGTGTTTCCCGACCCGCACGAGATCCGCGAGCGGCTGGCGGCGGTGGCGCGCTTCTACGGCAACCTGATCGGGGTGCGCTACGGCGAGCCGTTCGTGGTGAAAGAGACGATGCAGGTGGATGACTTCGTGGCGCTGGGCGTCCGGAGCCTATAGTCCTCATCGGCTAAAGGACCCCGCGATCCGAGCCGATATACGGGGTAGCCCGGCGACCGGGTTCGGCGATGGAACATGCGGCGTCCGTATCGAAGGAACTCGAGCGCGGGCTCGAAGCGCATCGCGCCTGGATCGAGGAGCAGTCCGAAGGTTCGCGCCTGGACCTATCCTTCGCCACCCTCAAGGGCGTCAATCTCAAGGGCCGCGACCTGCGCATGGTGGTGATGAAATCGACCTGCCTGGAAGGGGCGAACCTCGAGGGCGCGGTCCTGACCGGGGCAGTGCTCGCGAACACGGACTTGCGTGAGGCGCGACTGGTCGAAGCCGATCTGACCGGAGCCGATCTGAAGGATGCCAACTTCGACTGCGCCGATCTCTCGCAGGCGAATCTCTCGGAAACGACCGCCGCCACCAGTTCATTCCAGGGAGCCAACCTCTCAGCGGCGAGGTTCCTGGACGCGCGGCTCAGTCAATGCACCTTCGTGAAGGCGGTCATGAAGGCCACTGTTCTGCAGCACGCCCGCCTGTTCGACTGCGATCTCTCGGAGGCGAACCTGGAGTGCGGACTGTTCAACCACGCTCGCATCCGGCTCTGCCGGTTCAAGGAAGCGCGCGGGTCCGGGGCCGTTTTCAGCTACAGCGTGGTCGAGAACTCGGACTTCCGCAAAGCCCAGCTCATCCAGAGCAAGTTCCTGAAGGCAAATGTGAGCGGAGGCTCGTTCTCCTGGGCGGCGCTGGCCAATTCCGACTTTCGCGAGAGCACGCTGCGCGGCACGGAGTTTTCCGGAGCGGTCCTGTATGGAGCGAGGTTCGGATTGGCAACGGTGGCGGGCGCGGATTTTCGCGGCGCCAACCTCGCCGGGGCGCGGGAGCTGACTTCGCACCAGATGACAAAGGCCTGGACGGGACAGGACACCATCCTGCCCAGCGGCCAGAAAGGCGTTTACCTGAAAGGCTCCGGCGCGGAGCGGCCGATGCCATCGTCCCTTCAGTCGGCCTGAGATTCAGCGGACCCGAGCGGCTTGCGGGCCACGAGGCGTACCGCGCGGCCGGCGCACGCCAGAGCCGCATCCTGGGGAATCTCCCCGAGCCTCAGGTAGCCGAGCGCAACGATGCGCCCGCGCGCGGGCGACCATGCGGCCGAGGCGATCTCCCCCACCGCTTTGCCGTCCGCCGTAATGACCGTGCAGGCCTCCGGCGGGTCGTCGCCCTCGACTTCGAGCGGCGCCAGGAAGCGGTGCACGCCGCCACGGGAGCGGACGCGCTCCACAATCTCCTGGCCGATGTAACAGCCCTTGTTGAAATGCACCGCCCCAAGCATCTGCGTTTCGTGCGGCAGGTAGCGGTCGGTGATGTCCTCGCCGTAACGCGGATGGCCGAGTTCCAGCCGCACCACGCGTGCGTCCTGGCCGGAGGCGGGCGCCGCGCCGGCGGCCTCGATGGCGTGGACCAGGGCCTCCCGGTGGGCCGCCGGCGCGACGATCGAAAAGCCGGGTTGTCCCGTAACGCTAAGACGGATTACGAGCCGCTCGCCCCAGGTCTGGTGAGAATACGGCGCCGAGGGGATCGGGGCGCCGAGCCTCGATACCACATCCTCCGCCGCCGGACCTTCGATGCCCATCGCAACGGTTTCCGCCGTCGTGTCTTCCAGGGTGACATCGTCGGCGATGATGTATTTGTCCAGGTGGGCGTAGAGGCTCTGTCGAGTTTCCGGTTCGGTGTCGATCACGAGCGCGCCGGGCAGCGCGAGGACCAGCGCATCGGCTAGAATGCGGCCTTGCGGGTTCAGGAAGAACGCGTAGCAGCCTTCGCCGGTCTGGAGTTGCTGAATGTGGCTCGTGCACATGGCGTGCAGCAGGCGGACCCGGTCCTCGCCCACGGCCCGTATGCGGCCGCGCGCGGAGAGATCGAGCCAGGCGTAGCTTTCGCGAAGCGCTTGGTAGCCGGTCACGGTGTCCTACCTAATAGATGAGCCGGAGATAGGCTGCGATCAGGATTACCACGAGTCCCGAGAGAATGGCCCCGCTCATCCGCCTTAGCCTTTTGGCTTCGTCTTCGCTCGGCACGCGCGAGGACCGGACGGCCAACGCCGCTGCGGCAAATACGTGCAGCGCCAGCAGCACCTTCACCCCGAACCAGGCGTGATAGTAGGGCGTATGGCCCCGGTGCAGCAGGAAGCTATAGAGCCCGGAAACGACCAGGCCGGCGATGGCCGCATACACCAGCGGGCGGAAACGGCTGCCGAGCTGGTCGAGCGACTCGGCTCGCTCTTCCGGCGAGGACTCACCCAGCATCGGCGCTACCACGACCCGCGCGTAGATCAGGCCCCCGATCAGCACCGCGGCCGAGGCGATGTGCACCCACCGCATCAGGATGCCGATCACCTCCGCCGTCAGCCACATCATAATGGAAGTATAAATGATTCACGAAATCCTGCCGGTCGGCATGCTCGCCTGCAACTGCTCGATCCTCGGCGACGAAAAGACGCACGAGGGGATGGTGGTGGATCCCGGCGACGACGTGGCCGCGATCCTCGGCATCGTGAAGCGCCACGGCCTGCGGATCACGGCGATCATCGTGACGCACGCGCACATCGATCACATCGGCGGAGCGCGGAAGCTGAAGGAGGCGACCGGCGCGCCGGTCCTGATGAGCGCGAACGACATCCCGCTGTACGATCAACTCGACATGCAGGCCGCCTGGCTCGGAGTCCCCACGCCCGGCCGCACCGAGATCGATACGCCGGCACGGGAAGGCGAGCGGCTGTGGATCGGATCGAGCGGCGTCGAAGTGCTCGACACTCCGGGCCATACGCCCGGCAGCATCAGCCTGTGGATTCCGGCGGAGAAGAGACTCCTCTCGGGCGACACGCTGTTTCGCGACAGCATCGGCCGGACCGACCTTCCCGGCGGCAACGGCAGGCAGATCCTGATCTCGATTCGCGAGAAACTCCTGCCGCTGCCGGATGAGACCCTCGTGATTCCGGGGCACGGCGAGACCACCACCATCGCGCGCGAGAAGGAGTTCAACTACTTCCTGCGGGATTTATAGGCGAGTACACTGGGGATCTATGCGCATTCCGACCTGGCCGGTCCACGATGAGCGCGAGCTAGCGCTGCTGCGCGATGTGCTCGAGAGCGGCCGGTGGGGCGGGTTCAACGAGATTGTCACCCGGTTCGAGCAGTCCTTCGCGGCGTTCCAGCAGTGCGCGCATGGGATCGGCGCCGTAAACGGCACGGTGACGCTCGAGACCGCGCTGGCCGTGTGCGGCATCGGGCCGGGCGACGAGGTGATCGTCCCCGCCATCTCTTTCATTTCGAGCGCGACGGCCGTCTCGCGCTCGGGCGCGCTGCCGGTGTTCGTCGATATCGAGCCGTTCACCTTCAACATGGACCCGGCGCGGGCGGCGGCGGCCATCACGCCCCGGACGAAGGCGCTCATGGTGGTCCACTTCGGCGGCCTGGTGGCGGATATGGATTGCTTCACGCGCCTGACTGCCGAGCGCAACCTGATCCTGATCGAAGACGCGGCGCACGCGCACGGCTCGGAATGGAACGGCAAACGCGCGGGCAGCTTCGGCCTAACCGGCTCGTTCAGCTTTCAGAATTCGAAAGTCATGACCTCGGGCGAAGGCGGGATGCTGACCACGAACGACGCGGAGTTTGCGGCGCGCGCGCGGGCCTTCGTCAACCAGGGACGCCGCGAGGGCCAGGGCTGGTTCTTTCATTACACGCTGGGGACGAATTTCCGCATGGCCGCGTTCGAGTCGGCGGTGCTGACGGCGCAACTGGAGCGGCTGCCAGCGCAGATCGCCACTCGCGCTCGAAACGCGCGCCTGCTGCGCTCGGAGCTGGCGGAAGTTGCCGGCTTGCGGCTTCAGGACGAGCCCGCGCAGGCGACGGCGCATTCCGAGTACCTGCTGCTGGGCCGAATCGACGCGGCGAAGTTCGGGATGAGCCGCGATGACTTTCATGCCGCGCTGGCGGCGGCGGGCATTCCGTCGACGCCGTTCTATCCGCACCCGCTCTACGGAAACCCGATGTACCAGGGCGGCGGCTGCCGGGTCGAGCCCTGTCCGGTGTCGGAGGCGTGTATCCGCGACGCCTTCTGGTTCCCGCACCGCGTGCTGCTGGCGGATGAGGAGACGATCCGCGAGATTGCGGCGGTGATCCGCTACCTTGGGGTTCGCTGACCTCCCAAGCGCACTCAGCGGTCTCTGAAGTACAATGGCTCAGAATTGGAGGCAGCCGATGTCAATCCGCGACTTTGTCGATAAACAGTTCATCAAGGTCATTGACTGGAGCGAACCGGAGAATGGCGTGCTGGCCTGGCGGTTCCCCTTTCAGGACATGGAAATCATGAACGGCGGCAAGCTGACCGTCCGCGAATCGCAGATGGCCATGTTTGTGAACGAGGGCCGCGTGGCCGACGTATTCGCGCCGGGCCTCTACACGCTGACCACCCACACGTTGCCCCTGCTCACAGACCTGATGAACTGGAGCAAGGAGTTCAAGTCGCCGTTCAAGTCGGACGTCTACTTCTTCTCGACCCGGGTGCAGGTGGACCAGCACTGGGGAACGGCGACGCCCGTCACCATCCGCGACCAGGAGTTCGGCGCGGTGCGGTTGCGCGCTTACGGCATCTACGCTTACCACATCGCCGATCCGCACGTCTTCTTCAACAAGGTGAGCGGAACGCGGGACATCTACCGTGTGGAGGAGCTCGAAGGACAGCTTCGCAACACCATCGTGGGGCGGATTGCCGACACGTTCGCCTCGAGCAAGATTCCGTTCCTCGACATGGCGGCGAACCAGGTGGCACTCGGCCAGAAGATCTCGGACCAGATGAAGCCTGCATTCGCCGATTTCGGCCTGGCGCTCGATTCGTTCGTCGTGGAGAGCCTTTCGCTGCCCGACGAATTGCAGAAGATCCTGGACCAGCGAATCAGCATGGGCATGATCGGCGACATGGGCCGGTATACGCAGTTCGAAGTGGCGCAATCGATGCCCATCGCGGCGGCGAACGAGGGCGGCGGTGCGGCGGGCGTTGGCGTGGGACTCGGCGCCGGTCTGACCATGGCCCAGCAGATGATGAACGCCATGAAGCCGCCGGCCGGCGGGCCGGCGCCGGCGGCAGGCGGTGGGGCTCCGGTGGGTGACACGAAGTTCTGTATGAGCTGTGGCAAACCGATCGCGCGCCCGGCGAAGTTCTGTCCGGAGTGCGGGGCGGCGCAAGGGTAGACGACAGGCCGGAGGCCTGTCCCACGAAGGGGTCAGGAACGAAATGGGTGGCGTCGAGTGGGTGGTCGAGGCGTACGGCTGCGATCGCGATGCGCTCGCGAGCCCTGTCCGGCTCCGCGCCCTGTTCGAGCGCGTCATCGCCGACCTCGCCTTGCGGCCCGTGGGCGAGACCAGGTGGCACCAGTTCGGCGGCGCCGGCGGCATCACCGGCCTGTGCCTGCTGGCCGAGTCGCACCTGGCTTGCCACACCTTTCCCGAAAATGGATCGCTGTGTTTGAACCTGTTCTGCTGCCGGCCTCGCTCCGAGTGGGATTTCGAAGCGAATCTGCGGCGGGATGTCGGCGCGCGCACGGTACGCGTGCGGCGCCTGGAGCGGCCGTATCAAACCGATGAGCCCAACTGCGAACTGCCCGAATTGCGGCGCGCCGATCCGGTTCCGCTGGTCTAGCGCGGTCCAGACCGTGTGCGAGTTCTGCCACTCGATCCTGGTGCGCCGGGACGTGAACCTGGAGCGCGTGGGAAAAGTGGCCGACCTACCGGCGGACAGCTCTCCCATCCAGATCGCCACCGAGGGCGTTTACCGCAATCGAGCTTTCCAGGTGGTGGGCCGAATCCTCTACGAATACGAGGAGGGGGGCTGGAACGAGTGGCACGCCGTTTTCAGCGATGGCGCGAGCGGGTGGCTCTCCGACGCCCAGGCCGAGTACGCGGTCTCGTTCGCCGCGCCGGTAACGGGCCTGCCTGCGGCGGCCACCGTCGCGCGCGGCCAGCAGTACCGCTTCAACGGCGCCCTTTATGAAGCGACCTGCCTCACCCGGGCTCGTTACCGCGGCGTCGAGGGCGAGCTGCCTTTCGAATACTGGAACAAGGACGAGGTGCTCTTCGTGGATCTGGAAGCCCACGATGCCCGCTTCGCCACTCTCGACTACAGCGATCCCGAGCCGCTGCTGTTCCTGGGCGAGATGGTCGAGTTCGACAGCCTGCGCCTGAAGAACCTGCGACAATTTGAGGGCTGGTAACGCCATGAGCACCGCTCCTCCGCCTCAGGTCAAATCGTTCAATTGCCCCGGCTGCGGCGCGCCGGTCGTCATCCGCGGCTTTGGAACCGCGCTCAGCGTCGTGTGCGGGAACTGCCACTCGGTCCTCGACGCCAAGGACCCGAATTTCGCCGTGCTCCAGCGGTTCCAGGTGGCCGAGCGCATCCAGCCGCTCATCCCGCTCGGGACGCGGGGCAAGATCCGTGGCGAGCCCTATGAGGTCGTCGGCTTCCAGGTGCGCACCATCACCGAGCAGGGAGTCGATTACAGTTGGGACGAGTACCTGCTCTTCAACCCGTATAAGGGGTTCCGCTACCTCACCCAGTATCAGGGTCACTGGAACGATGTGACCGTGCTGCGCACGCTGCCCGAAGTGGATACCAGCGGCCCGCGGCCCGTCGCCAAGGTGCTGGGCGGGACGTTCCGGCACTTTCAGTCGTCGCAGGCCCGCACCACGTACGTCTTGGGCGAATTCCCCTGGCGGGTGCAGGTGGGCGGCGAAACGACGACGTGCAACGATTTCGTCGCGCCGCCGCGGATGCTCTCCGAGGAAACCACCGGCTCGGAAACGACCTGGTCGCTGGGCGAGTACATCACCGGCCGGCAGGTGTGGGACGCGTTCCAGCTTCCGGGCAGCCCGCCCGGCGCCGTGGGCGTCTTCGAGAACCAGCCCTCGCCTTACGGCGGCAACCTCAAAGAGGTCTGGCTGGTGTGCGCGCTTCTTCTGCTGGCACTGGTGGGGGTTGCGGTGTTCTTCACTACCTTCGCGCGGAACGAGGAGGTCTTCAGCGGGAGCTATCACTTCGCGCCGCACGCGGGCCAGGAGGCCTCTTTCGTCACGGACTTTTTCGAGCTGAAGGGACGCACCTCGAACGTCGAGCTTTCGACGCGCACCGACCTGAGTAACAACTGGGCGTACTTCAACTACGCGCTGATCAGTGCCGATACCGGCCAGGCTTTCGACTTCGGACGCGAGGTCAGCTACTATTTCGGGCGCGACAGCGACGGGGCCTGGACCGAAGGCGGCCAAAACGACACCGCGGTGGTCCCCGCCATTCCTTCCGGCCGCTACTACCTGCGCGTGGAGCCGGAAATGGACGCCACCGCCGCCGGGGTGGAGTACTCTATCTCGGTGCGGCGCGACGTGCCGTCGGTGAGTTACTTTCTGATTGCGGCGCTGCTGCTGCTGGTACCGCCGGTCTTCTTGATGTTCCGCTCGATGGGCTTCGAACAGGCGCGCTGGCGCGAAAGCGACTACACGCCCGCGGGATCGAGTGCGAGCGGCGGAGACGACAACTGATGCGACATCCCTTTTACCTGGTGTACGGTCTGGCGCTGCTCGGCCTGGTGACGATGGCCGAGTATCGCGGCTGGAGCATGACGAGCGTTAACGAGATGAAGAACGTGCCCAAATCGATACGCGACAACCCCGGCGCGTACCGCGCGCACTACGCCTTCTACCCGCGGTATTTCGGGGGCAAGTGACGGAGCCAATTCCATGAACGACTTTCACCCCGGCTACATCCTCAACGCGCTGGTCTATTCGGCGCTCGGCATTCTGATCTTCGTGGCTGCCTTCGCGCTCATCGACCGGCTCACGCCCTACCATCTGTGGAACGAGATCGTGCACGAGCACAACACGGCGCTGGCGATTTTGATCGGGGCCATGTCGATCGGCCTGTGCGTGATCATCGCCGCGGCGATTCACTGAGGGCGAAGGTCGCTATTTCTTGCCGGCGGCGGCCTCGGCGTTGGCGATGCGCTGGCGCACCTGAGCCGCGTCGTCCGCCTTCGGCGCCATCTTCAGGTATGTCTTCCAGTGCTCGATCGCGCCCTCGCGGTCGCCTTTCGCCGCCAGCACCGACCCCAGCACACGCTCCGCGCTCGGGATCTCGTGGAAGGTGTCGAGCTTGACCGCCAGGCGGGCGCTCTTCTCGGCGGCGTCCAGGCGCTGAAGGGCGAGATCGGCCATGGCCTGGGAGACGTAGACGGCGGGAAACCCGGTCGGGTCCAACTGAAGCGCGTATCCCGCTGCGTCGAGGGCATCTTGCGTCCGGCCCTCGTCGGCGGCCAGACGGGCCAGTTGCGCCCAGGCCGGGGCGAACTTCGGGTCGGACTTCGCGGCCCGTTCAAAGGCCTCCCGCGCCGGTTGGGGCTGGGACTCCTCGACCAGCACCTCGCCGAGAGCGTTCCAAGCCGGCGCGTACTCCGGGTAGATGGCCACGGCGCGCTCGAACTCCTTCTGCGCTGCCGCCCACTTCTTCCCGGACATGGCGGCGACGCCCTTCTCGAAGGCCTTCTTGGCGTCCTCGGGCGCCTGGAGCGTGGTGAGGGAGACGGTTGGATTCGCGTAGCTGCTCGGCCGCCTCATCACAATGACAGCCCCGTTGCGCAGAACGGCGTCGTTCTTCCGATAGCCGGGCAAGCGGATGGTGACCTCGCAGGAGTCGGAACGGGAATCGTCCGTCACGATGTATTCCACCTCGCCGTTTCCAAAGATGCTCCGAACGAAGCAACTGCCCAATCGATCGGGGATGATCTGAGGCGTAGAGGGCGGGGGAACACCCTGATCCACCACGATCCGTGCGTGGAAGGCTATGACCTGGCCACGTGGGATCTGGGCCAGCAGGAGTAGCGGAATCGCGGTCAAGGCGATCATTGTCACGGCGGATCAGTATAGCATGAGGCAAGAATTGGACTTGACAGGCGCCTGCTCATACGTATAATTGAGTCATACGAAGGTTTGAAACATACGTATGACCGATACAACCAAGGCCCCCAGCACCAAGGACCGCATCCTCGACGCCGCTGAGCGCCTGTTTGCCGAGAAGGGCTTCGCCCAAACGTCCCTGCGCGATATAACCGCCGAGGCCGGAGTCAACCTGGCCGCCGTCAATTACCACTTCCAGTCGAAAGAGCACTTGATTGCCGCGGTATTCGATCGCCGCGTCGGGCCGATGAACGAGGAGCGAATCGCGATGCTCGATCGGCTCGAAAAGGAAGCGGCCGGCCGGCCGGTGCCCGTAGAGGGCATTCTGCGGGCGGTGATGGAGCCGGTCCTCCGCATGGTGAGCACGCCGGAGGGCGCCTGCGCCGCCAACCTGATCGGACGCGCCCACACCGAGCCTGGTGACGTATTCGCGCACCTGTTCACGGGACAATTCGCACCGGTGGCCCAGCGGGTCCTATCCGCCGCCCGGCGGTCGCTGCCGGAGGTTCCCGAGGTCGAGTTGCTGTGGAGGATGCAGTTCTCCATCGGCGCCATGAGCCACGTAATCGCCGGCCAGCGCCACATCAAGGTCGTTTCCGGCGGCCGGTGCGATACCAGCGACGTGGATGGCATGCTCGACCGCCTCATCGTATTTGTCGCCGCCGGCTGCCGCGCCCCGGTGGCTTCCGCAGCGAAAGGAGAACCAGCGTGAAACCGGCCCTACTGATTCTTGCGACGCTGGCCGCCACGGTCGCGGCCCAGACTCCGCTGAAGCTCAGCCTGAAACAAGCGGTCGATCTGGCGCTTTCGCCGGATGGAAGCGCACACGTCCTGCTCGCGGGCGAAGACGTGCGCCAGGCCGAGACGCGGTCGGCCCAATCGCGCGCAGCGCTGCTGCCGGACCTGGAGTCCTACGTCGCCGACCGGAATCAGACGGTCAATCTGGTCGCGATGGGCCTGAGCTTCCACATTCCGATCCCCGGCTTCGTCTTTCCCACGCTCATCGGTCCTTTCAGCACCTTCGACGCACGGGTTACGGCGACGCAGTCCGTTTTCGACCTCAGCTCGATCCGGCGGTTCCAGGCCTCGCGCACGGGCATCCGCGCCGCCCAAGCCGATAGCGACAGCGCGCGCGACCAGGTCAGCACGCAGGTGGCATCGCTATACATGATGGCGCTCGCGCAGCAGGCACACGTGGAGGCTGCCGAGGCCGACGTCGATCTCGCCGCCGCCACCACGAAGCTGGCGGAAGACCGCAAACAGGCCGGCACCGGCATTCCCATCGAGGTCACGCGCTCCCAGGTCGAGCTGGCCAATTCGCGCCAGCGGCTGCTGGTGGCACAGAACGACCTGCGCGCGGCGCGGCTTCAGTTGCTGCGCGCGGTGGGGCTGAAGCTCGATACCGATTTCGAGCTGGCCGACAAGCTCGGCTACCAGCCGGCTGGCGAAGTTCCGCTCGCGGATGCGGTCGAGAAGGCGCTGGCCGCGCGCCCCGACTGGAAGGCTCAGAAGACACGCGAGCAGAACGCGCGCCTGAGTTACAGCGCCGTGAAGTACGAGCGCCTGCCGTCGCTCGCGGCCTTCGGCGACTACGGAACCATCGGGACCGGCATGGATGCCGCATCGCCGACGCGCACCTACGGCATCCAGCTCCGTGTCCCGATTTTCGACGGCGGCCGCCGCGACGCGCAACGCGCCGAAAGTTCCTCCGAGGTTCGCCAGGAGCAGATCCGGACCAGGGACCTCCGCCAGCAACTGGAACTCGATATTCGCCTCGCGCTCGACAGTCTGCACTCCGCCGAAGATCAGTTTAGAGTCGCGACGGAAGGCCTGGATCAGTCGGAACGCGAGGTGGCCCAGGCGCAGCGGCGTTACTCCGCCGGCGTCGCCAACAGCCTGGAGCCGGTCGACGCGGAGACCCGCCTGGCGCGGGCGCGCGACAATCGCATTTCCGCGCTGCTCGCTTACAACATCGCACGCATCAATCTGGCCCAGGCGATGGGCGCCATCCGGCAATTCATTCAATAAGGAGTCAGGCCATGAAGAAGAAACTCATTCCCGTAGTCGTGCTCGCCGTCGTCGCCGTGGTCGTGCTGATCGGAGCCCGTTCGTGGTTCCACGGCGGAGATGGCCGCTCCATCCGCGTGTCGGGCAACATCGAGCTGACCGAAGTCAATATCGGTTTCAAGATTCCGGGCAAGCTGATCGAGCGCCGCGTGGACGAGGGGGACCGTGTAACGGCGGGCATGCTCCTGGCTCGCCTCGACAAAGATCAGTTGCTCGGCCAGCGCGACCGGGCGCGCGGCGGCGTCGCCTCCGCCGAGTCGCAAATGGCGCAGCAGACGACCGCTATAGACTTCCAGACTGAAACGCTCGAAGGGCAGATCCAACAGCGCAGCGCGGAGGTCAAGACCGCCGAGGCGCGCCTGGCGGAGCTTGTGGCCGGCTCCCGCGTCCAGGAGAAGGAGGAGGCGCGCGCCGCCGTCGATCGTGCCCAGACCGAATACGACCGCTCCGCCAGCGACTGGACGCGCGCCCAGACGCTCATCAAAAACGAAGACATCTCGGCGGCCGATTTCGATCAATACCGCACCCGCTACGAGACCGCCGATGCGCAACTGAAGACGGCCAAAGAGCAGCTTGCGCTGGTGCTCGAAGGTCCGCGCACGGAGGATATCGACGCCGCCCGGGCGCAACTGGCGACCGCGCAGGCGGTGTTGCGGCTCGCCGAAGCGCAGCGCCTCGAGCTGAAGCGCCGCCGCCAGGAACTGGTCCAGCGGACCGCCGATCTCAGCCAGCGCAAGGCCGATTTGTCCATCGCCCAGACCCAAGTCGACGATACCGAAGCGTTCGCGCCCATCGGCGGCGTGGTGCTCGTCAAATCGGCCGAGGTCGGCGAAGTGATCGCCGCGGGCACGGCCGTGCTCACCGTTGGCGACATCGACCATCCCTGGGTGCGCGCCTACATCAGCGAGGGTGACAAAGGGCGCGTGAAGCTTGGCGACAAGGTCAACGTCACCACCGATTCCTATCCGGGCAAGATCTACCCGGGGCGCGTGTCGTTCATCTCTTCGGAGGCGGAGTTCACGCCCAAGCAGATCCAGACGGCCGAGGAGCGCGCCAAGCTGGTGTACCGGGTCAAAATCGCCGTCGACAACCCCAAGGGCGAGCTCAACTCCAACATGCCGGCCGACGCCGAGATTCTATTGGGAGCGGAATGAGGCGGGGACACTTTCATGATCCGCGCCGCTAACCTCACGCGCCGCTTCGGCTCGATCACTGCGCTCGACCACCTGGACCTCGAGGTCGGGCGCGGCGAGAGCTTCTGCCTGGTGGGACCGGATGGGGCGGGCAAGACCACCACGCTCCGCCTCATGTGCGGCCTGCTGGACGCGACCGAAGGCGAGGCCTGGGTGGCGGAGCACAGCGTGGCGCACGAGCCGGACGCCGTCAAGGACCGTATCGGCTACATGGCCCAGCGCTTCGGCCTCTACGCGGACCTGACCATCGACGAGAACATGGCGTTCTACGGCGACCTGTTCGGCGTGGTGGGCGCCGAGCGCGAAGCCCTCACGGCACGCCTGCTCCATATGACCCGCATGGAGCCGTTCCGCGCCCGCCAGGCCGGCAAGCTCTCCGGCGGCATGAAACAGAAGCTCGCGCTCATGTGCACACTGCTGCACCATCCCGAAGTGCTCTTCCTGGACGAGCCGACCAACGGCGTGGATCCGGTTTCCCGACGCGACTTCTGGGCCATCCTCTACCAGCTCATCAAGGACGGCATGACCGTCTTCGTCACCACGGCGTATCTCGACGAAGCCGAGCGCGCCAACCGCGTGGGGCTGATTCATCGCGGCCGGCTGATCCGCTGCGACTCGCCCGCGGCGCTCAGAACCTCTCTTGCGGAGACCTGCTGGGAGGTGAGGGTACGCGACCGCCGCGCCGCACGCGAGATCCTGCAGCACACCGCGGGTGTCGTCAGCGCCGAGCCGGCGGGAGACACGCTGCACGTTTTCGTCTCGCCCGGGCTGGAGATCGAGAACGTTGCCGCGCTGGGAGAGGCAACGGTCCGCCGGATCGAGCCTTCGCTCGAAGACGTATTCATCGCGCTCATCCGCAAGGAAGAGGCCCGCGCGGAGGTTCGCCCATGAACAACGGCTTTTCGGTCGAGGCGCACGACCTGGTCAAACGGTTCGGCAGCTTCGTGGCCGTCGATCGCGTGTCGCTCGCAGTCCGCCGCGGCGAAATCTTCGGCTTTCTGGGCCCCAACGGCGCGGGCAAGTCCACCACCATCCGCATGTTGTGCGGGCTTCTCACGCCGTCGGCAGGCACGGCGCGCGTGGGCGGCTTCGACGTGGCCACGGAGTCGGAATCCATCAAGCGCTCGATCGGCTACATGTCGCAGAAGTTCTCCCTGTACGACGATCTGGAAGTGGGGGAGAACATCGAGTTCTTCAGCGGGATCTATGGCGTCCCGGAAGATCGCCGCGCCGAGCGCCGCGACTACGTGCTCAAGATGGCCGGCCTCGAAGACCGGCGTCACACCATGACGCGCCTGCTGGCGGGCGGCTGGAAGCAGCGCCTGGCGCTGGGCTGCGCCATCCTGCACGAGCCGCCCATTTTGTTCTTGGATGAGCCGACTTCCGGCGTAGACCCCATCGCGCGCCGCGATTTCTGGGAGCTGATCTACCAGCTCTCCGAAGCGGGGCGCACGATCTTCGTCTCGACGCACTACATGGACGAAGCGGAGTATTGCCACCGCGTAGCGCTGATGTACGGCGGCAAGATCATCGCGCTCGGCTCGCCCGCCGAGTTGAAGCGCTCGCTCACCGGCCACCACCTGCTGGCGCTCGAAACATCCGACCCGCTGGGCACGATGAAGGCGCTCGACGGCTTTGACGGCGTACGCGACGTGGCGGTCTTCGGCGGGGGGCTGCACGTCACCGTCGATGACACGGCCGCCGCGGAAATGCCGGTCCGCGAACGGCTGGGGTCTCTGGGCATCGAGGTGCGCCGCCTGGAATCCATCGAGCCTTCGATGGAAGACGTCTTCGTGGCCATGATCGAGGCGGAAGAACGGAGGGCCGCATGAGCTTCCGCCGCACGCGCGCCATGTTTCGGAAGGAGCTGCTGCACATCGTGCGGGACCCGCGCAGCCTGGCCATGGCGCTGGCCGTCCCGTTCGTGATGCTGATGCTGTTCGGCTACGGCCTCACGCTCGACGTGGACCGTATCCCCACGCTGATCTACGACTCCGACCGCTCGCCGGAGAGCCGCGACCTGATCGCCCAATTCGCTGGCTCGCGCTTCTTCGAGATCATCGGCTACGTGGACAATTACGGCGCCATCGAGCGGGCCATCGACCGGGACCAGTGCCTGCTCGCCGTCGTGATCCAGCGCAACTTCGCGCGCGATCTGGTGGCCGGACGGAGCGCTCCCGTGCAACTCATTTACGACGGCAGCGACTCGAACACCGCCTCCATCGCCCAAGGTTATGCCGACGCGATGACCCAATCATACTCGCTTAAACTGCGGGCCGCGGCCATGAACCGGCGCGGCGGCGCGAAGCTGGAATCCCCGGTCGATGGGCGCCTGCGCGTGCTCTACAACAGCGAGCTGAAGGCGCGGAACTACATCGTGCCGGGGCTGATCTCGGTGATCCTGGCCATCATTACCGCTCTGATCACCTCGCTCACCATCGCGCGCGAGTGGGAGATGGGCACCATGGAGCAACTGCTCTCGACGCCGCTGCGGCCGGCCGAAATCGTGCTGGGGAAGATGGCGGCTTTCTTCGCGGTAGGGTTGGTGGACACCGTGATTTCGATCGTGGCCGGCATGATCGTCTTCGGCGTGCCGTTGCGCGGCAGTCCTCTGCTGCTGATGGTTGCGAGTTGCCTGTTCCTGCTGGGGTCGTTGAGCATGGGCATCCTGATTTCGGCCCTGGCCCGCTCGCAGGTCCTGGCGTACCAGATGGGAATGCTCACTTCGTTCTTGCCGGCGTTCCTGCTCTCCGGCTTCGTCTACTCGATCGAGAACATGCCGGCCGTGATCCAGGTCATCAGCCACGTTGTGCCGGCGCGGTATTTCGTCACGATCCTGAAGGGCGTGTTCCTGAAGGGCATTGGGATCGAGATGCTGTGGGGCGAACTGGCGTTTCTGGCCGGCTTCGCGGCGATTGTCTTTCTGATCGCGACGCGGAAGCTGCGCCAGAAGGTGGTCTAAGACGATCGGCCGCTCCGCCGATTGAAAGCCGGCGGCGGCACACCGAAGCGTGCGCTACGGGAGGTGGCCTGATATGTGGAATCGAATCCGCGAGATCGTGCACAAGGAGTTCCGGCAGACGCTGCGCGAGCCGCGCATGCGCATCCTTCTGTTTATGCCGCCGCTGATCCAGTTGATCGTCTTCGGCTACGCGGTGAATCTGGACGTCGACCACGTGCGCATCGGCTGGCTCGATCGCGACCACACTTCGGAGTCACGCGACCTGCTGGCGGCGTTCCAGGGCTCGCCGCGCTTCGATCTGGTCGCGCTGCCGGCCAACGAGCGGGAAGTGCAGCGCGTGCTCGACGAGAGCCGCGTTCACGCGGTGATCAGCGTATTTCCTGGATTCGGGCGCGACATCGAACGCGGTGTGACTACCGGCGTAGAGGTTCTGGTGGACGGCAGCAACTCGAACACGGCCTCCATCGCCTCCGCTTACGCCAACCAGGTGATCAGCGGCTTCGCCGGGAGCGCCCTGGAGGCCGAGCAGCGGGCCAAGTTGGTCGGGCGGACCGAAGCGACCGGCGCGCCCGTAGGTTTGGGCCTGCCCAGCCTGGACGTCCGCAGCCGCGTGTGGTTCAACCCCGACCTGCTCAGCCGGAATTACTTCGTCCCGGGCGTGGTGGTCAACATCGTCACGCTGGTCAGCATGATGCTGACCGCCATGGCCATCGTGCGCGAAAAGGAGATCGGGACGCTGGAGCAGTTGATGGTCACGCCGGTGCGCCCCTTCGAGCTGATGCTCGGAAAAACCTTGCCGTTCGGCCTGGCCGGTCTCGTTCAGGTCGCCTTCGTCACCACCGCCGCGCTGGTGGTCTTCCATATCCCGCTGCGCGGCAGCCTGCTCTTGCTCTTCTGCGCGGCTGTGGTCTACCTGATGACCACGCTCGGCGTGGGCCTGTTCGTCTCCACCATCTCGCAGACCCAGCAGCAGGCGGTGATGGGCTCGTTCTTCTTTTTTACGCCGGCCTTCATGCTCAGCGGCTTCGCGTTCCCGATCCGCAACATGCCTCTGCCGGTGCAGTTGTTGAGCTATCTCGACCCGGTGCGCTACTTCATGACCATCGTGCGCGGCATCTTCCTGAAAGGCACCGGTTTTTCCGTGCTCTGGCCGCAGTTCGCCGCGCTGTTCCTTTACGGCACGCTCGTGCTTACCGCCAGCGCGCTGCGATTCCATAAACGGCTGGATTGAAAGGCGCACGCCAAAACTTCACTGGCCACGAATGAACACGAATTGAAAACAACTGGCCTATTCGTGTGCATGCGTGTTCATTCGTGGCCGGCGGTTACTTCCGCAGATACGCGTCGTCGCCGCGGCGCCAGTCTTCGCGAGGCGGCGAAAACACGTCCACGACGTGGCAGTCCTCGAGCGCTTCGACCGAGTGCGGCTCGTAGGCGGCGACGTGAAGGAGGTCACCGGCTTCTAGCGTCAGCTCGCGTCCCGCGATCCGGAAAAGAAGCCGGCCGTGTTTGAGCATGGAGATTTGCTCGTTAACATGCGCGTGCTCGGGCACGATGCAACCCTTGCCAAGTTCGATGCGGGCGACGGTGATCTTGTCGCCATGAACCACTTGGCGGGCGAACAGGGGATTCAACTGCTCTCTCTCGATTGAAGCCCAGTTGTAGCGCGTCATCGGTAGATTATGGCACGGGGCCGGCCTCTGCGGCCTCTCTGTTCGTCAGTTGAATTGCGCGCCAGTGGCCACTTCGTCTCTCAGGCTGAAGCCGGCCGCTTCTATCACTTGTCTTGCTCTCGTGAGAAAGGCGCGGCCCGCTTCATCGGGCGCGAACTTGAAGACTACTGCGAACGTGACCGCTTTGTCCTTTGCTTCTGGGTATCTCTCCAGTATCTCGCCGCTCTCGACGAATGCCAGATAGGTATTCAATTTCTTCTGGAGGATGGTCTGATGCGCAACGCTGTCCGTCCAGTCGAGGTGATCGCTGATCGTTAGGGTAACGCGGCCGGTCCAACGATCGGTACCAATGATATCGACGATGTCAGTTTGTTCGACCGACACTTATCGGTTCCCGAGCCCCACGAAGAGAATCCCCAGAAGGATCAGGCAGAGGCCCGCGAGCTTGCGGGACGTGAACCTCTCTTTGAAAAAGATGCGGGCCCACACCAGCGCCCAGATGTAGCTGAGCGAGACCAGCGGATAGAGCACGCTGAGCTGGCCGTGTTTGATCCCGAGCACATAGAGCACGGACGATCCGACGAAGACCGCGACTCCGACCGCCAGCTTGAAATTCAGGAACAGGTAGCGCAGGCCTCCGTGGAGCTTCGCAGCGCCGGCCTTCAGGAAGCCCGCGCCGATCGAGCCGAGAAACGAGGCCGCCAGCACAAGCAGCATCGACGAGACGGGCGTTTTCATTTGTGTGCGTCCTTTCCGAGGACGCCGACGCCGCTGACGATGGTTACGACGCCAACCAGCTTCAACCAGTTGAATGAATCGTGAAAGAACCAGACCGAAAGGCCCGCCACCCACACGTAGGTCAGCGAAATGATCGGGTAGAGGATGGATAGCTCGCCGTCTTTCAGCGCGAAGACGAACAACACGGTCATGGCCGCGTACAAACAATAGCCGGCGAAGAGCTGCGGCACCGTGAAAAAGCTGAGAAACGTCGACCACAGGGTCGGGTGAACCAGCCGGTCGGCTCCCATCTTGATGAGGATCTGGCCGGCGGCAAATAGGACCGTGCAGGCCGCCATCAGAGCAATCCCTTTGCGGCGGCTGGCGCCGCGGCGCACTTCGGCAGCGGCGGAATCTGCGGATGAACTCAAAGGACCTCCTGGACCAACCATCATAACGGATCGCCGTAGCCGCCACCGCCGGGCGTCTCGATGCGCAGCACGTCGCCCGCGCGGGCGTCGAGGGACACTTTCCCCGGAAGCCGGATGGCGCGCCCACGGCGCAGGAGCGAGTTGCGGCCGGGCTTCCCAGGCCGGCCACCCGCAAGTCCGTAGGGACCGCGCCTGCGCCGGTCCGAGAGCAGAGTGAGCTGGCAGGGCGCGAGCAGCTCGATCTCCCGCACGATGCCGTCCCCGCCGCGATGACGGCCAGCGCCGCCGGAGCCGTCGCGGATGCGGTAGGCGCGCACGCGCAGCGGATACTGGTGCTCCAGGGCTTCGGTGGGCGTGTTCCAACTGTTGGTCATGTGGGTGTGCACGGCATACAGGCCGGGGGCTGCAGCCGAAGCGCCCATCCCCCCCGCGACCGTTTCGTAGTAGGCGAAGGGGCGGTTTCGAAACGAATCCCATCCGCCCAGACTGAGGTTGTTCATCGTGCCGGAACTGGCGGCCGGGATGCGGTCCGGAGCGGCCGCCGCGAGGGCTCCCAGGAGGACATCCACGATACGTTGCGAGGTCTCGACGTTGCCCGCCGCCATGGCCGCGGGCGGCTGCGCGTTGACCACGCTGCCCTCGCGCGCGACGACGCGGATGGGGCGCAGCAATCCGGCCGTGTACGGCACATCGGCCGCTATCAGGCAGCGGAACACGTACATGGAGGCCGAGACAGCCACGGCGTAATTGGCGTTCACGGGACCGGGCGCCTGGAGATCGGAGCCCGTGAAATCGACTAGCGCGGAACCACCATCGAGCGTGATGCGAACGGCGATCCGCACCGGACGTTTCGAAACGCCGTCGTCATCGAGCCAATCCTCGAAGCGATAAGTGCCCGCGGGCAGCGCCGAGAGTGCGGCGCGCATCATGCGCTCGCTGTAATCCTGGAGCTGGCGCATGTTGCGCCGGACGGTTTCGATTCCGTAACGCGCGGCGATCTCGGCGAGGCGAGTCTGGCCGCGGCGGATGGCCATACACTGGGCCAGCAGATCGCCGCGGCGTTCCTCCGGGGTGCGCACATTGGCGAGGATGAGCCGCAGCAAGTCCTCGTCGAGCCGGCCGCTGCGGACCAGCAAGGAGGGCGGAATGCGGAGGCCTTCCTGGTAGATCTCGCGCGCGAGCGGCATCGATCCGGGGCTCATGCCGCCGACGTCGGCGTGGTGAGCGCGGTTGGCTACGTAGAACGCCGACTCCTCGACACCCTCGATGTAGACGGCCGAGACCGCGGTGATGTCGGGCAGGTGCGTGCCGCCCGCGAAGGGGTCGTTGACGATGGCGACGTCGCCGGGCGCGAGCCTGTAGGCGTTCATGACGTGCCGGACGGAGAGAGGCATGGCCCCCAGGTGGACCGGCATGTGGTCGCCCATGGCGACGGTTTCGCCACGGGCGTCATAGACGGCGCAGGAGTAATCCCGGCGCTCCTTGATATTGGCCGAATAGGAGGTGCGGCGCAGGACCGCGCCCATCTCCTCGGCGACCGAGACCAGCAGGTTGCGGAATAGCTCGAGCCCGACGGGATCGTGGTTCATGGTTGGGCTTCCGTCTCCGGCCGGGGCACGAGCTCCGGCTCGCGACACTCGCCGGCGCGCACCAGGAAGCTGGCCACGGTTTGCCAACCCGCCTGCCCGCGGTGCTCGACGTGGTAGGCGCCCGTGGCGCGGTCGGTGCGCAGCCGGTAGTCGCCGCCGGGAGCGGGACGCGTGCTTTGCGGGAACGGCTTGTCGCTGGTCTGGCCCAGCGCCCAGGTCTGGCCGCCGTCATGAGACTCGTAGGCTTCGTAACGGCTGCCGGCCTCGCCCGAGAGCGGCCGGCCGATCCACAACCGGCCGTGGGTCTTCGAATCGAAGCGGAAGAAGTCGATTGTGCCGGCGCGGCTCTCGCCGAAGATAGGGTGGCTGTCCCAGGTCTTTCCGCCGTCGCGAGTCAGCAACAGAAACGGATCGCGCGGAATGGCGCCGAGCGACTCGCCGCTGGCCCATCCGGTTGCGAAGTCGAGGAACTGAATCAGATCCAGACCGGCGCCGCGGATGCGCTCGCTCGGTTCGCTCCAGGAGACGCCGCCGTCATAGCTCGCCAGCAGAATCGAGAACAGGGTTGCGTCGTCGGCGTGCAGGTTGCCCGTGAGGAACAGCTCGCTGCCGGCCGATTCGATCGCGTCAAGCTCGAGGTACACCGGGCAGGGGCGAGCCGCGGGGCAGGTCAGTTGGAGTGCATGCAGGTCGTCCTGGCTGCACTCTACGGGAACGCGCAGGGGCACGCCCGTGTACTTGAGGATGGCCGCTGGCGAAGGCACCGCTTCCTGCGCGCAAAGGGTGCAGGCAATCAGCCCGGCCAGCCAAGTGAAGCGGAGCATCGCTCATTCAGATTGTACGCCGCGGTGCGAAGAGTATGAGAAGATCGGGTTAGCGCCATGCTGGCCTGGTTGCGCAGGCTGGGAACAAAGGAACAACCGCCGCCGCTCACCGGTGCGCCTGCGGTCCGCCGCTTGAAGAGCTATTCCGCCGCTAGCGGACACGTGTACCAGTATTTTTACGAAGGGCACCGGGGGACGGAGTACGTTTTCCACGTGAGCGGGGACCGCCGGACTTACTTTTCCGTGGCTGTGCTCCTCTCGGATGCCGCGCTGGAAGCCAGCCCGCGCGGCCTCAGCTCCACCGAGCGATACGCCGTCGCGAAGATGGCTCTGTTTCAGGCCTTCGACGAACGCCCCGGCCCGGCCGAGATGCGCCAGCCGGTCCAGGTGCGGCCAGCGGACCTGGCGGCCATTGCGGAGCGGCTCGGATTCATGTGATCCGCGGGACCTGCCGCGGGTGTACCATTTGTCCTATGCCGTTGCAGTTTGGAGCGCTCAAGCGGCGGCCCTTCGCGCTCTATCCGCCCATTCTGAACATCGAGCACAACGAGTGGCGGGTCAGGCAGACGACCGGGCCGGAGATCCTGGTCACCAATCTCAAGAGCGATGTCGAGGTCTGGATTCCCAAGCGGCTGATCGGGGACATCTCGGGCGCCGACGAGCCGCTGCTGGCGGTCTCCCTGCTGCGGGAATTGGAGTACAAAGCGGGCAGTCTGCGGCCTTACGAGCGCCGGGTAATCGAGATGCCAGCGCCGCCGGGGAGCGGATTCGCCGAGCCTCCGGGCTGGACGCCTCCCAAACTGCGCGGCCGGCGGCTGGCTGCGGCGCTGGTGTGCGCCTTGCTGGCGGCCCTGCTGCTGGTTGTGCTGGCCCCGTTCGCCCCCCCGCGGGGCGCCGAACCGGCGTTGGGGCTCACGGCCAGCGACGACTACGCGTCGGTGGTGCGCCGACTGGGTCCCGCGGCCGAGGTGCATGAGCGGCCGCCGTATCGCGCGCTGTGGTATCCGAAGCGGTCCCGCTACGTCGTTCTGAGCGACGGGCGCTACATCGGTGCGCTCGATTCCAGTTGGCACGTGATCGACCACGTCGAGCGGCCCGGGCACGGCGACACGGCGCTCGTTCTGCGCAGTCTGCCGCGGTTCTGAAGCGTTAATCGCCGGCACGGCGGCAGGCCACCAGGGACTTGGTCCAGCCGAGAAAGCGCTCGCGCAGGATTCGCGCGCCCGGAAAGAGGCGGCCGAGATCGCGGGCGGCCAGCAGCCGAACATTGGTCAGATAGTGGTCCAGGTAGTATTCCCGCCGGTCCGGCGAGGGCCGCACGATCCACTCCCACACGGTGCCCCAACGCACCAGGCGGGCCTGCCAGGCCGGCGGAAACCAGTGCACAAACGGAGTCAGCAGGTGCGTCTCGAGGAAGTAGCGCCGGTTGGGGGTCTGCACCCAGTAGGCGCGCCCGACGCGGCTAACCTCGGCGGCAAATCGCGTTTGGTTTCCGGCGCCGCCAACGTGCTCGATCACCGAGTTGCTGAAGACGACGTCGAACGAGGCATCGCGAAAAGGCAGGGCGCATCCGTCGGCAAAAACGACCGGCACGCCGTCGCGCGCCCCTTCGGCGGCCCTCGGCTCGTTCAAGATCACGAGCCGAGGCTTCAAAGGCGCCAGCCGCCATATATCGAGAGTGCCGCCGACGTCGAGGACGCGGGTGTCCGGCCCGATCCCGAGTGCCTCCACACAGCGAGCCATCCGCCGGGCGCGGGAACGCCGGCTGAGAGCGGCTACAAGAGCGGGAAACGGGCTGCCGGGCATCGTCTCGGCCTCCAGCCCCTATTATGCTGCGCGGCGGCGGTGCGGCGCGGCCAGCCGTGCGTGCTATGCTTTCTCTCGGATGTTTAGCGGAACCCAACGAAAGACCAAGTTCCTGTTCGGCCTGTCGGACATCCTCCTCACCGTAGCGGCATTCGGAGCCGCCTACGCGAGCCGTGTCTGGCTGCCGCTCGAACACCCCTTCTTTCTGCGGCGCGCCGAGATGGCTCTGTTGCTGGGATTCTCGGCGCTGGTCTGGCTGGGAATGGGGATCTGGCTGAACGTCTACGAGCGGCTCGAATCGAGCCATCCGCGCACCATTCTGCGCGACAGCTTCCGGCAGTCGTTTGGGGGCCTGATCGCGGTGGTGCTGCTGGAGTATCTGCTCAAGCTGGATCTCAGCCGTCCGTTCCTGGCGCTGTTCGGCGTTTATAGTTGGGTACTCCTTTGCGTTTTCCGGTTGAGCATGGGACGCGTGGTTCGTGTGCTGCGAAGGGAATTCGGGGCCGAGCGTTACGTGCTGGTGGTCGGAGTGGGAAAGAGCGCACGCCGTTTGGGCGAGGCGTTGGAGCAGTCCGGAAGGTACGGCATCCGCCTGCTCGGTTTTCTGGCGGAAGACGGCGAGGAGGCGCCGGCATCGATCCGGCTGGCGGGCGACTACCCGGTCTTCCCCTTGAGCGAGCTTCGCGCGCTGCTGCGTAAGCGGGTGATCGACGAGGTCCTTTTCGCTCTCGAGACGCCGAACCTGGCGGACCTGGAAGACATCCTGGTGCTCTGCGACGAGGAGGGCGTGCGCACGCGTCTGGCGCTCGACTTCTTCAAGCACGTGAACAGCGAGATGTACCTGGACCGGCTGGGCACTCTTCCGCTTCTGACCTTCGCCGCCGCGCCACACGACGAGATCCGCCTGTTCGTAAAGCGGGTGACGGACGCGGCGATCGCCGCCGGCGCGCTGGCAATCCTGGCGCCGCTGATGGCCGCGATCGCGCTGGTGATCCGGCTGACCTCCCGTGGGCCGGCGATCTTCAAGCAGGTCCGCTGCGGGTTCAACGGGCGCCGATTCACGTTCTACAAGTTTCGCTCGATGGTCGAGAACGCCGAGCAGCTCAAGGAGACGCTGGCGCACCTGAATCGGAAGTCCACGGCATTCAAAATTCCGAACGACCCGCGGCTGACGCCGGTGGGACGCTACCTGCGGAAGTTTTCAATCGACGAGTGGCCGCAGTTGTGGAACGTGCTGAGGGGAGACATGTCGCTGGTGGGGCCGCGGCCGGCGGTGCCGGGCGAGGTGGAGAACTACAAAGGCTGGCAGCGGCGGCGGCTGCGAATGCGCCCGGGCCTGACCTGCCTGTGGGCCCTGGAAGGGCGGGATGCCCTGGACTTCGAGACCTGGATGAAGATGGACATGCAGTATATTGACAATTGGTCGCTCGCGCTGGATTGGAAGATCCTGCTGCGGACGATACCTCGAGTACTGACCGGGAAAGGGGCGTACTGACCTTATGCATCTGCTGCCAACGCAAGACGAGGTAGTCGGGCTGCTGCGCCAAACGGGCGCGTTGCGCGACGGGCACTTCGAATACCCAAATGGGCTCCACTGCAACGAGTATCTGCAGGTCGCTCTGGCGATGCGGTATTACCAGCACGCCAAGATCCTGAGCGTGGGCTTGAGCCGCCTGCTGCGGGCCAACTCCGAGATCCGCGCCATCGTCCCGCAACTCTCGATCGTGGCACCAGCCACGGGCGGACTTCCGGTGGCCTACGGGGTCTGCGAGGCCCTGCGCGCGCACCAGGTTTACTGGGCCGAAGGCGGCGACTGCGAAGATAAGCTGCGGTTCCGCCAGTACCTGGACCATGCGCCCGGCGAACAGGTGGTCCTGGTGGACGACATCCTGCGCACCGGAAGCAAGCTCACTCAGTTGAAGAAACTGGTGGAGGCGAGCGGGGCCCAGGTGGTGGCGATGGCCGTGGTAGTCTATCAGCCCACTCCCAAAACGCCCGACTTCAGTCCGCTGCCGCTCTACTACCTGACCAAACTCGACGCCAGCTACTACACCGACGCGGCCTCCTGCGCGCTGTGCCGGCGCGGCGTACCGGTCGAGAAGGTGTGGGTGTAGGAGGGCAAACCGACAATCGGACCGTGCTGGATGCCGGTCAGGACGGCAAGAACGGAAACCTTGGTTGAATGCAGGTAAAGAGCGATCTTGCTCGTCCGCAAGCGAACCGCTGGTTGATCGCCGTCGCCGTGATGTCCAGCGCTGTCATGGAGGTGCTGGACACTTCGGTCGTAAATGTCAGCCTGCCGCACATCGCCGGAAACCTGTCCGCCACGGTCGATGAAGCGACCTGGGTTCTTACCTCCTACCTGGTGGCCAACGCGGTCATCCTCCCCATCACCGGATGGCTGGCGAACCTCATCGGCCGCAAGCGGCTGTTGCTGACCGTCGTGACCGGGTTCACAGTTTCGAGCGTCTGCTGCGGCCTGGCCCCGAGTCTTCCACTGCTGATCTTCTTTCGTGTGCTTCAAGGCACTACCGGTGGGGGATTGCAGCCGCTTTCGCAAGCGGTCTTGCTGGAAGAGTTCCCGCCGGAGGAACGCGGCAAGGCGATGGCCTTCTGGGCGCTGGGCATCATCGCGGCGCCGATCCTGGGACCGACTGTGGGCGGCTGGCTTACGGACACCCACTCCTGGCGTTGGGTCTTCTACATCAACGTGCCCATCGGCCTCGCAAGCCTGGTCATGATCTCGCTGTTTCTCTACGATCCGCCCCACATTCGACGCGGAAACATTCGCGTGGATCTGTGGGGTCTGAGCATGCTGGCGGTGGGCATGGCAGCGCTTCAGATCATGCTGGACAAAGGCCAGGAAGAGGATTGGTTCGGCTCTCACTTCATCGTGGCGCTGGCCGTGATCGCGGGGATCATGCTGCCGGCCTTCGTGATCCGGGAGCTTCGCGTGGAGATGCCCATCGTTCGATTCCGGCTGCTGAAATACCGGAGCTTTGCCTCCGGCATTGGGCTTGTCACGATTCTGGGGTTCGTCCTCTACGGCAGCCTGGTGCTGCTGCCGCTGTTTATGCAGACGCTGCTTGGTTGGACCGCCGTAACGGCCGGCATCTGGACCAGCCCGCGCGGGGTCGGCACGGCAATCTGCATGCCGCTGGTCGGATACCTGTTGGGCAAGGGCTGGGACGCCCGCAAGATGCTGGTGTTCGGCTTCGTCGTGGCCAGCATGGCTTTCTTCGGGTACTCGCACATGAACCTGCAGTCGGGAACGTGGGATATCCTTTGGCACCAGATCAACCAGGGCATGGGCATGGCCTTCATATTCGTGCCGCTGACTGTGTTGACGATGAATCCGATACCAAAGGCCGACACGGGCTATGCCACCAGCCTTTATAGCGTGATGCGGAACGTCGGCTCCAGTGTGGGCATTTCCTTTGTCACGACTTTCGTGGCGAGACGGTCGCAGTTTCATCAGTCGGTCCTGGTTTCGCACGTGACGCCCTACAGCTTGCCGGCAGAACAGATGCTGGCGCAGGGCCGGGCCATGCTCCTCAACCGCGGTTCGGACTGGGGCACGGCGGGGCGCCAGAGCCTGGGCCTGCTGTACCGCGCGGTCCAGGAGCAGGCGGCGCTACTGAGCTTTGTCGAGGCGTTCCACATCATGGGCTTCCTCTTCCTGGCCACCATCCCGCTGATCTTCCTGATGCGGAGGCCGAAACGGAGCGCGGTTCCAAAGGAGGCGGCATGAGGGCGTCGCACGGAGCCGCGTGCTTGCAGCGTGCGGCCCTTTGCGCGTTTGCGCTATAGTCCTGGTTTGGCCGCCGTCCTGGTTCAAAATGTGTCCAAGGTGTTCCGTTTGTACCGCCGGCCGGCGGACCGCATCTTCGAGCTACTGCCTTTTCGGAACCGCGCGCATGCGGACTTCTGGGCGCTGTCGAATGTGAGCGTGGCGGTCGAGCGGGGCGAGATCTTCGGCGTGGTGGGACCGAACGGCTCCGGAAAGAGCACGCTCCTCGAGATCGTGAGCGGCATCCTGCGGCCCACCAACGGCCGCGCCGTCACCGAGGGCCGGGTGGCGGCGCTGCTCGAGTTGGGCGCGGGATTCAATCCGGAATTCACCGGCCGCGAGAACGTATTCATCAACGGCGAGATCATGGGCCTCGGCCGCGCCCAGATCGAGCGGGCCTTTCCGCGGATCGCGGCGTTCGCCGAGATCGGGGAGTTCATCGACCGTCCGGTGAAGGAATACTCGAGCGGGATGTACGTTCGGCTGGCGTTCGCCGCGGCCATCCACGTGGAGCCCGATGTCCTGATCGTGGACGAAGCGCTGGCGGTGGGCGACGCGATGTTCGCAAGCCGGTGCGTGCAGAAGTTCGAAGAGCTGAAGCAGCGCGGGGTGACGGTGCTGTTTGTGTCGCACGACCTGGGCTTGGTGAAGCGCCTGGCGAACCGCGCGATCCTTCTCGTGAACGGCCGCGTGGAGGCCGAGGGCAGCCCGAAAGACGTGGTCAACCGCTACGTGGGCCTGGTGGTGGAGCGGCAGAAGCGGCCGCCGGAAGGGAACGGCGAAGCACGCCTGGCGAGCAGTTTCCGCCACGGCGACGGAGCGAGCGAGATTCTGAAAGTCGAGCTGCTGAACGGCGCCGGCGAACCTGCGACCGTGATCCTGACGGGAGAGCAGGTGACAGCGCGGGTGGTGGCGCGCTTCCGGCAGGACGTTTCCGATCCCATCGTGGGGGTGCTGATCCGCAACCGCCTGGGCATCGATGTGTTCGGGACCAACACCCGCGTGGAACGGAAAGACCTGGGGGAGTTCCGGGCGGGCGAGCGGATCGAGGTGGACTTCCGCTTCGAGTGCCTGCTGACCCAGCAGGAGTACACGATCACCGCGGCCACGCAGCACTGGGACGGCTCCAGCCAGGACTGGCTCGACGACGTGCTAAGCTTCCGGGTGGTGGACTCGAAAGGGGCTGCGGGTGTCGCCAGTCTGCCGACCGAGCTGAGCTGGCGGAAGGTTCCGAGGTAGTGAAGGCACATAAAGAGAGCAGCTTTTTGTGGCGCACGCACTCGTGCGTGCCGCGTCGAGACTCATCTCGACGCTCAGGTGTCGGCATGAGTGCCGACACGGCAGGCTGAAGCCCGCGCCACCAGGTTCACAGGCACCTCATGATTTACATCGGCGTGATTGCGGGCGTGGTGGTGGTTCTCCTCACGGTGACCATCATCAAAGCCCTGACCGTGAAGAACGAGGCGGACTTTCTGGTAGCGGGACGAAAGCTGCCTTGGTGGGTGCTGGTTTCCACTCTGCTGTGCTCGTGGATCGGCGCGGGCAGCTTGTTCGCCGGCGCGGAGAACGCAACCCACATCGGGTTCGCGGCGCTGTGGCAGCCGGCCGGCGGCTGGGTGGGGCTGATCCTCATCTTCACGATCGCGGGGCGGGCGCGGCGCTTTGCGCAGTACACCGTACCGGATCTGCTCGAGAACCGTTACAACACGGCCGCACGGGTGTTGGGCACGGTGGCCATCGTGATCGCCTACACCATGATCACGAGTTACCAGATGAAAGCGGGAGGCGACATCCTGCACCTGATCTTCCCGGAGCTCGACCGGGCGCGGGGCATGTACATGGTCGCCGCGTTCGTGATTGCGTTCACGGCCGGAGCGGGCATGGCCTCGGTAGCGTACCTGGACCTGGTGATTGGCGCGCTTGTGACCGCCATCGTGCTGTACGCGTTCCCGGTGTTGCTCCACGGCGCCGGCGGATGGACAGCGGTCCGGCAGGCGCTGCCTGCAAGCCACTTCCAAATACTTGGCCCGATTTCGTTCGAGCGCGCGCTGGGGCTCATGATCCCGACCACATTGCTGCTGATTGGGAACCAGGGTATGTACCAGAAGTTCTTCTCGGCGCGCTCGGAGCGCGACGCCAAAATCGCGGCGGGTGGCTGGATCGCCAGCACGCTGGTGCTCGAGACCGTGATCATCGCCATCGCGGTGGTGGGCAGCGCGAGGTTCCATCCCGAGCAGGCCCGCGAGATGATTCCGTACACGGCGCGGCACGGTTTGCCCACGCTGGCCGGGGCGCTGCTGCTGGGCGGGATCTTCGCGAAGCTCATTTCGACCGCCAACAACTATCTGTTCTCTCCGGCCACGAACCTGATCCACGATGTCTACCAGCGCTTCATCGATCCGCACGCTTCGGAGCGGCGCAACCTGATCGTCTCCCGGCTAGTAGTTGTGGCGCTGGGGGTTTATGCGGTGCTGCAGGCGACGCGCTTCGAGTCGATCCTGAGCGCTTCGCTGTACGCTTACACGGTTTATGGAGCGGCGGTGACACCGGCGGTCATGGCGGTCTTCTTCTGGAAGCGCGCGACAACCGCGGGCGCCGTGGCATCGATCGGCCTGGGCACCCTGGTCACGGTGGTTTGGAACCTGGCCGGCAACCCGTGGGGTTGGGACGCCATCCATCCGGCGCTGGCCGTTTCGGTGGCGAGCCTGGTGCTGGTGAGCTTGGCGGGGGCTCCGCCGCCTAAGAAGAAATGGGCGCCATTCTTTGAGCCCGCGATGAAAGGGTCAGTATGAATCTGGAAGCGATTCAACAGGCGTTGGCCGCCGAAGGGCTTGACGGCTGGCTGTTCTTCGATCACCACGGAAGAGATCCGCTCGCGTATCGCGTGCTAGATCTGCCCGCGAACCGCACCGCGACGCGGCGCTGGTATTACCTGATTCCGGCCAGCGGGGAGCCGCGCGGTCTGGTGCACTCGATAGAAGCGTCCGCGCTCGATGGACTGCCGGGTGTGATCTCGAAGTACTCCAGTTGGACCACGCAACTCGAAGGTCTCGGCCAGCTGCTGGCGGGCCAGCGGCGGGTCGCGATGCAGTATTCGCCCGGCTGCGCGATTCCGTACGTGTCGATGGTGGATGCGGGCACGATCGAGCTGGTGCGCAGCACCGGCGTCGAGGTCGTCAGCTCGGCCGATTTAGTGCAGCAGTTCGAGGCGCGCTGGACGGCGGCCAATCTCGAATGCCACCTCGAAGCCGGCCGCAAGGTGGATCGGATCCGCGGCGGAGCGTTCGACATGGTGGCCGCCAGGCTGCGCGCGGGCGAGACCATCACCGAGTTCGCGGTCAAGGGGTTCATCCGCGATGGCTTCGCGGCCGCCGGGCTGGTGACGGATCACGGGCCGATCGTCGGCGTGAACGAGAATTCCTCCAACCCCCACTACGAACCGCAAGCCGATGTATCGCGCGAGATTCACCGGGGTGACTGGCTGCTCATCGATATGTGGGCCAAGGCGGACTCGCCAGATGGCGTCTACTATGACATCACCTGGACGGGTTTCTGCGGCCCCGAGCCGCCGGCGGAGATGGCGAACGTGTTCTGGATCGTGACCGGGGCGCGGGACCGCGCCGTCCGCTTCGTTCAGGAGGGTGTCCGCGCCGGCCACACGTTACGCGGGTTCGAGGTGGACGATGCGGCCCGAGGTGCGATCCGTGAGCGAGGCTTCGGTGAGTATTTCTTCCACCGCACCGGCCACTCCATCGGAGCTGAGGTGCATGGCTCCGGCGCCAATATGGACAACCTGGAAACGCACGACGAGCGGCGGATCATCCCCTGGACCTGCTTCTCGATCGAGCCCGGCATCTACCTGCCCCGGTTCGGCGTGCGGTCCGAAGTGGACGTGTTTGTGGGCGAGGACGGCGCCCGCGTGACCGGAGAGATTCAGGACCGGATCGTGCTGCTCTGATATGCGGCGCTGCGTTCTGTCGTTCACTGCGCTGGCCGGCGTGATGATCGCCTCCGGCGCGCCTCCGCGCGTGGTGAACACCTTCCCGCTGGTGTTCGCGGACGGCAGCGGACAGATCGAGTGGCTGAGCCCTTCCACTTTCCGGTTCCTGCGGAGCTGGGCGGAGCCGGAACGGTTCAAGGAACCTCTGGCGCCGAAGGCTGTGGCAGTGGTGGCGGACGAGAGCGCTGCGGCCTATTCCTTCAGGAGCCGGAACCTCTCGGTCGAGGTGGAGAAGAGCGGCGGCAGGATCGCGATCAAGGCCGGGTCCCAGGATGTGCTCGTGGATGGCCGCTTGCGGCGCGAAAACGGGCGCGGAATCCTGGAACAACGCGCCAGGGCTTCGGAACGTTTCTACGGTCTCGGCGCGCGGGATGCGGCGAGCTTCGATCTTCGCGGCTCAGCAGTCGAGGCCCGCGATGCGTTCCTGCTCTCGAGTGCCGGATTCGCCGAATACTACCCGCACCGCGGCGTGTACCGGTTCGACCTCGCCTTCTCGCGGCCGGAGACGGTGCAGGTGACGGCTCCCGACGACCGCATCGAGTTCTTTTTCTATTACGGTCCCGTTCCCAAGGACATTTTCGAAGAACACCTCGCGGTGACCGGACCGCCGGAGCGCTTCGGCGCGGCTGACTTCGAAGTGCGCGAGGCCCCTGGCGCTGTGGCCGCCGAAAGTTGGGAAATGCTCGGCGCGAGCATTCGGACGCTGCTGCATGCCAGCCTGTCTGCGAAGCTGATTCCCGAGTTCGACCTGTCCGGGTACGCGAACGTGGATGCGGATCTGCTAGCGAGCGCGGCTGAGTTGGCCTGCGTGATGCCGGTGCTTCGCGCGCCGGGCGGCGGGGCGCGGTTCGCAGAGTTGCTGCGTTGGCGCACGCGCCTCGAGCCTTACCTGCTAAGTTACACCAAAGAGGCGCACGACCGCGGAGTGCCCGTGCTGCGGCCGCTCGAGATCGATTGGGTGGAGGATCCGGCGGCACGCAACCGGAGCGGCGAGTTCAAGGTGGGCGACGAGTTGCTGGTGGCGCCGGCACTCGGCCCCGGCGGGGCGCTCACGGTCTACCTCCCGCGCGGCCTGTGGACCGATCTCGACAGCGGCGAGATCTACAAAGGCCGGCAGGAGATTCGGGTGCGGTTGCGTCCCGGCCAGATCGCGATGTTCGCGAAGAATGGCGCCATCGTGCCGCTCTGGCCCGAGAGCGGCGATGTTCTCGAGTTGCACTATTTTCCCAGCCTTCCCGCGGAGTTCTTTCTGTTCGAAGAACAGGATGAGGACATCTCGCAGTTTCACGCCGCGCCCGCGGACGATCTGATGCGCTTCGAGATTGAATCGCGGGCGGACCGCGTTTACGATTGGGTGATCCACGACGCGGGCCTGTGCCGAAAAGTCGATGGCGGCGGGATCGAGTACACTTCTGTGGCGGAGCCGGGGCTGCTTGCGCCGGGCCGCTGGTACGCCGATCCATCACGGAAGCTGCTGCGAATCCGCGTGCACTCGGTTGCGGGCGGCGATGAAATCGTGCACGTGAGGTTCTGAGGGCGCTCGAAGCCCACGCAGGCCACAAACGAGTGACTGATTTTTAATTCTGATTTCCTCGCTTCTTGATCCCCAGCGTTGGATAATGGCCGTTTGCCCGATGTGGAAACGACGAGATTTCCTGAAGTGTGGCCTTCTCGCGGGGGTAACGGTTTCAGCCGCGCGCCGCGCGTACTCGGCGCGCACGGTGGACCTGGTGCGGGAATCCGTCGTGATCGACATGCTTGGGCTGCTGACCCTCGACTGGGCGAAGCTTGATCGCTGGCAGCGGGAAGCCGGCGCTTTCGACTCCGGCGCCTTTCAGAAGCTCAGCGAATCCGGCGTCACCGTATTCCACCCGGCTGTCGACCTGCATGCGCCGCGGCCCTTTGAGGCCATCCGCGATTGGGCGGTCAACTGGAATGCCTTCATCGGCCGCTATCCCGACGATTTTCTGCGCGTAGATGGGCCGGCGGACTTCGCCCACGCCAAGAGCGGCGGAAAGGCCGGCATCATCCTGGGCCTTCAGAATTCCGATCACTTCCGCACCGTCGAGGACGTCGCGTTCTTCTATGGTCTTGGCCAGCGCGTCTCGCAACTCACTTACAATTCCCAGAACTCGATCGGCGCGGGCTGCGGAGTGGCGCACGACTCCGGGCTGACCGATTACGGCGCGCAGGTGGTGGGAGAGATGAACCGCATCGGTATGGCGGTGGACATCTCGCACACGGGCGACCGAACCAGCCTCGATGCGATCCACCTGTCGAAGAAGCCCGTCCTGATTACCCACTCCAACTGCCGCGCACTCAATCCGCACCGGCGCTGCAAACCGGACGACATCATCCGCGCGATGGCCGCGGGCGGCGGCGTCATGGGCATCACGTCGATCCGGAGTTTCGTCGGCGGCCGGGAGCGGGCGACGATCGAGGACGTGCTGGATCACTTCGGCCACGTGGCGAAGATCGCGGGTATCGAGCATGTGGGCGTGGGAAGCGACAATGACGTGGACGGCGGCGACGGCGGGCGCCCGGCACGCCACATCGACATCGCGGGGCTCGACGGTCCGCAGCGGATCTTCAATCTAACCGAGGGGCTCATGCGCCGCGGATACAGCAACCGCGACATCCGGTTGATCCTGGGCGGCAATTTCCAGCGCGCGCTCTCGGAGATCTGGGCGGCCTGAGCTACAGACGAAAACCCATGTCGTGCGCCACCAGGAAATCCACCTGGGGCGGCTCGAAGCCCAACAGGCGCAGTTGCATCGTCACCTGGCCGCGGTGGTAGGACTGGTGGTTCAAGACGTGGAAGACGGCGAGCCAGAGGAGGTAGGTCCAGGTTTCGCCCTTCGAGTTGACGTAGGTGAAGGGATGCTCCAGCGCCTCATCGCTCAGGCCGCCCAGAAACGCGCGCAGTTCGCGCTCCACCGCGCTCCAGCGCTCCGAGATCGCGGCTAGCGTGGGCAACTCTTCCGCGGCCAGCAGCGCTTGTGGCGACCGCCCCCGCCATCGTTCCAGCCAAATCCACTCGACCGCAACCAGGTGCGCGAGGGTGTCGCGCACCGAGAGGAACTGCTCCTGGGAAAGCGCGGCGCAAGCCTGAAGCTGGCGGTCGCGGGCCCAGTAATTGTAGTCGAGGAGTTCGCCCAGAGCAGTTCGAAGAGTCATGGTGTCCTTGGCAGCCCGGAGGCGGCGATCTGAGCGATGTCGAGCAGTTCGGGCGGCTCGGCGGCGGCCGTGGCGAGGCCGTCGCGCAGCATCGTGTTGCAGAAGGGGCATGCGGCGGCGACCACATCGGCTCCGGTCGCCAGCAGTTGCTCGGCGCGCTCGCGGTTGACCCGTTTGCCCTTCTCTTCGCCGAGGAAGACCAGCCCGCCACCTGCGCCGCAACAGAATCCCCGCTCCCGCGAGCGCGCCGGCTCCACCACCGTCGCGTAGCGCTCGATCACAACGCGCGGCTGGTCGTAGACGTTGCGGTAGCGGCCCAGGTAGCAGGCATCGTGGTAGACCACCGTGCGGCCGTCCGCTCCGTTCGGCGCCGGCGCAGCGCCGAGCCGCGCCAGCAGCTCGCTGTGATGTTCGATGGGAACGGTCCCGCCGGCCGCGCGCCAGTCCTCGCCAATGGTGCGCACGCAGTGGGGACAGATCGAAACCATCTTCTTCACGCCGCTCTGCCGGATGTGCTCGAGGTTCTGCTCGGCGAGCTGGGCGAACAGCAGGTCGTTCCCCAGCCGCCGCACCGGATCGCCCGAGCATCGCTCGCGGCGCAGCACGCCAAAGCCGACCCCGAGACGGCGGAGCACTTCCGCCAGCGCCACCACGATCTCGCGGCCGCGCGGATCGTAGGAACCCATGCAGCCCAGCCACAGGCAATACTCCTGCGAGCCGTCGAACCACGGCAGGCCGCTCTTCTGGATGAACTTTTCGCGCTCGCTCGGCGGGAAGCCGAGAGCGTTCCCGTGGCGCTCCAGCTTGAGGAACAGGTCCGTTCCGTAGGAGTCTTCCCACTTGCCGGTGTTCACGGCGCCGCGGCGCAGCCCGACGATGATGGGCAGGTGCTGAATCCCAACCGGGCACTGGAACTCGCACGCTCCGCACGTCGTGCACTGGAACGCGGCCTCCATGGAGAGGTGCTTGCCCAGCAGCGGCTCCTCGCCCGCCGGCCCGAACTCGTTCAGGTACGCGCGCGCACCGAGAACGATCTGTTTGGGGTTGAGCGTCTTGTCCGTGTTGTAGGCCGGGCAGTGCTCGGTGCAGCGGCCGCACTCGACGCAGGTGTAGGCCTGCAAGCTCGCAATCCGCGTCAGGTCCTTGCCGGTATCGAGGCCGAAGTCGTCGTCGCCCCCCAGAGGAGGGATCTTGCTGAAACCGTCGCGTTCCAGAAACACCGTTAACGGGCTCAGCACGAGGTGCAGGTGCTTGCTGTGTGGGATCAAGGGGAGGAAGAACAGAATGGCGAGCGTGTGCGCCCACCAGTTGACTTTGATGCCGGGCTGGAAGAACTCGAGCAGGTAGGTCGCCATCAGAGCGAAGATCAGAAACGCGATCAGGCCGGATTCGGGCGAGAGCGGCTCGATCCACCGCGGCCGGATCACGAACCGCCGCACGGCCAGGCCGGCGATCGAGACCGCAACCGCGCCCGCGAACACGGCGACCATTGCGAAGTAGAACCGGCCGAAGCCCCCGCGGTCGAGAAACGCTAGCCCAAAGGCCGTGGCGAAATGGTTGACGGTGATGAGCGCGAACAGGCAGAATCCCCAGAAGACGAAGGCGTGGGCCAGGCCCGGCCACAGCCGCTGGCCGATGACGAGCCGCTGCACCACCACCTCGTTCAGGAACCGCCGCAGGCGCGGGCCCACGGGGCGCAGGGAGAAATCCGCGTCCGGCTTCGACCTCAGAATGATGGAGATCACCCGGACGAAGGGACGCAGGAAGCCGTAAACCGCGGCCAGAAGAAGGACCAGCAACACCGCCCGCTCGAGCGAGGAGAAGAGCATGGAGTTCCTGGTCCGAATGTAACACGCTAAAATCGAATCAGGGGGTTATTCGTGCGCCTGATTCTCGCTGGGGTCGCCGGCTTCATCGGATCGCACTTCGCCGACCGTCTGCTGGCCGAAGGACACTCGGTCACCGGCATCGACAACTTCTTGACCGGGTCGCCGGCCAACATCGCACACCTGCAAGGCCACCCGCACTTCGAGTTCGTAGAGCAAGATGTCTGCCAGCCGTTCGACGTGCCTGATCCCGTAGATGGAGTGCTCCATCTCGCCTCGCCCGCGAGCCCAAAGGACTACCTCCAGCACCCGCTCGAGACTCTGGAGGTGGGATCGTCCGGGACGCGCAATCTGCTTGAACTGGCGCGCCGGCACGGCGCTCGCTTCCTGCTCGCCTCCACCTCGGAGTGCTATGGCGATCCACTCGAACACCCGCAGAGCGAGACTTACTGGGGCAACGTGAATCCGGTGGGGCCGCGTTCCTGTTACGACGAGAGTAAGCGGTTTGCCGAGGCGCTTACGATGGCGACGCATCGCACTTACAAGGTTCGCTCTAACATAGCGCGCATCTTCAATACTTACGGGCCGCGCATGAAGCTCGACGACGGCCGCGTTGTGCCCGCATTTCTCGGCCAGGCTCTGCGCGGCGAGCCGATCACTATTTTCGGCGACGGCTCGCAGACGCGCAGCTTCTGCTACGTGAGCGACATGGTGGACGGCCTGTACCGTTTGATGCTCTCCGGCGAGCCGTATCCCGTGAATCTGGGCAACCCCTGCGAGATGACCATCCTCGATTTCGCGCGCCGCATTCAGGCCCTGACGGGTTGCGCCAGCCCGATCGCCTTCGAGCCGCTGCCCCAGGACGACCCGAAACGGCGCCAGCCCGATATCGGCAAGGCGAGGCGCCTGCTGGGCTGGGAACCGGTGGTGACGCTCGACGACGGCCTGCGCGAGACGATCGCCTACTTCCGGGGCTTGGCGTCAGCGCACCGGCCCGCAGGCGCGGTGTAGGGCTGTCGGGATCATCGCCCGAACGTCACTGCAAGGGCCACGTAAATCAGCCAGGAAAGAAGCACCACTTCATTCGCGCGCTGAAGGCGCAGGGTGGGGATCGTCTTCCAAAGGCCGACTGCCACCAGAGCGAGAAATCCGAACATCAACACGTCCAAAGACCTTGCCAGAATGAACACCCGGCCGGTAACTGTCACGTTCAGGAAAGCAGCGGCACTGGTCTTAATGTCATAGGTCATTGGCACGCCGGAAAAGCGGTGCCAGGACACAGCGACCAGCGTGATTATGAGCCTGACGGCCTCCCTCGCGTAGCCGCGTAGGAGCATATGGTAAACACGATCCGGTACCTTGCTCCCGTCTCTGCGCCTGTCTCTGCCACCGAGGACCGGCGGAGGTTCAGAACCACCCACATCACGATGGAGATCGTCAATAGGCCAATGACCATCGGAATTGCCCTGCCCGCGTAAAGACCCACGAACACGTCCGACCCGCCGGTCTTCAACCTGGCGTCGCTCTGAAACCTACCCATGATGACGGCGACCCCAATCGCATTCACGACAACGAGATTGGAAAGCAAAGACAGAGCTATGCAGGCGACAAATGCTGGTACCCAGCTAGCGTTTTGCAACTCACTGAACACTTCGTATGGTTCGAGGAATAATCGGATCAGTCTCAAGTCTTGGCATCCCGGCCAGGACCGATTATACATTCAGCGGTCGCCGGAGGTGACCAGCAAGCTTCAGGATGGGCGCTACTCGAAGTCGCCTTCGAGTTCCGCGACCCGATCGGGCGTGAGCGCCGTCTCCGCCCGGTAGTTCGGATTATCGACCACGATGCGCACGCCCTCGCGCCAGCGTGCGCGCTGTTCGGGCGTCAGGTCGAACCGGATATACTGCACCGCGCTGAGGCGGGCCGATGCGATCTGCCGGGCGTCGAAAACGGCCTTCGAGGGCGGCAGGCCGGCGACGGCAATGAAGACGTGGTCATCGAGACCAAGGAGTTCGCGCAGCTTCTCATCCCGCTCTTCCGCCGCCGCGTATTCGATCAGCAGGCAGGCCGCCAGGCCGCCCGGCGGCGGAATCAGCTCGTTATAAGTCTCGACCTCGTGGCGAATGGCCGCGAGATCCACGATGCGCTCGATCCGCATCATCTCCTGGATCTGGTAGCGCACGGTTTCGCGGTTCTCGAACAGGAAGGTGAGGTGGTCCCCCACACGGATGCGGCGCCGGTCCTTGAGCGCCACCATCCGCGGACGCAGCGTCCGCCGCTCCAGTTCGTAATCGGCAATGCTGGCGATCTCGGAAAGCTCGATGGGTCTCATGCGATGGGCGTGGGGAATCCGTCCGCCCGGTAAGCGCGCGCCAGCACCTGGATGGGATGGATCGGCCGCGTGCCCAGGGCCTGGTCGAACTGAATCGACGCCAGCGGGCAGTCGCTCGCCATCACCTCGGCCTCGGCCGCAGCCATGGCGTCGAACGCCTTCTTGCCGGTAAGCATCGCCAGCGGGAAGAACTCGCGCTTCATCGCCCAGGTGCCGTCGTGGCCCGAGCACTGCTCGACCAGCTTGACGGTGGCGCCCGGAATCAACCGCATCATGTCGCGCGAGCGGTAGCCGATGTTCTGCGCCTTCAGGTGGCAGGGCAGGTGGTAGGCGACCTTCCCCGGCGTGGACCGGAAATCGCGGCGGAAGCTGCCCTCCTGTTTCAGCTCGAACAGGAACTCGCAGACGTCGCGGGTGGCCGCAGCCACCTCGCGCGCCTCCGGCGTGCCCACCAGCTCGGGATACTCCTTGCGCAGGGTGTAGGAGCACGTCGGGTCGATGGCGACGATCTTCTTTCCCGCGGCGGCGTGCGGATGGAGCGACGCCACGTTCTGGCGCGCCAGGCTCTTGGCCAGCTCGATATCGCCGTGCTCCAGGGCCGGCATGCCGCAACAAACCTGCTTCGGGCAGGAAAGCGAAATGCCGTTCTTTGAGTAGACTTCGACCGCGTCCCTGCCCACCTGCGGCTCGTTGTAGTTCACCGAGCAGGTGAAGAAGAGCACCGCCCGCGACGGATCGCCCGGCGGTGGCGGCTGCTTGCGAAACCAGTCTTCGAAGGTCTCACCGTGGAATTCGGGCAGCAGCTTTTGGCGGTGGATGCCGAGCGTCGCCTCCAGGCCAATCCTCAGCAACGGTTGGCGGTTGGACCAGTTGGCCAGGCCCGCGCACATGCCCGCCGCCCTGCCGAGTAAGTTGGGGCGCGAGAGGACGCGGTCGCGCAGGCCGAGCCCGGTTTCCTTCTTGTGCACAGCGTTCGTCCGCAGCATCAGCCGCGGGAAATCGAGCTGGAACTCGTGCTGGTCATCCGGCGTGTAAGGGCACTTGACGTAGCAGATCTTGCATTGGAAGCACAACTCGGCGACGCGGCCGGCCTCCGCTGGGGATACTTGGCGCGCGTCGCCTTCGTGCGCCTCAATGGCCTTGAACAACTCCGGAAAGCTGTGGCAGAGGTTGAAGCAGAGCCGGCACCCATTGCAGATGTCGAAGACCCGTTCGATCTCCCCGCGCAGGCCGGCTTGGTCCCAATACACGGGATCGTTCGGGTTGTAAGACAACCCCGGTGTGGGCGCGCCTGTGATGGGTGGCATCGCCGGCCGTCTTACGAAATCGAGTCCAGGCCCTGCTGGAAGCGGCCGGCGTGGGATTTCTCGGCCTTCGCCAGAGTCTCGAACCAGTCGGCGATCTCGGCGAAGCCTTCCTCGCGCGCCGTCTTGGCCATGCCCGGATACATGTCGGTGTACTCGTGGGTTTCGCCCGCGACCGCGGCGCCCAGATTCTCCTGAGTGTCGCCGATCGCGAGGCCGGTGGCCGGGTCGCCGACTTCCTTCAGGTAGTCCAGGTGGCCGTGAGCGTGACCGGTCTCGCCCTCGGCGGTGTCGCGAAACAGACCGGCGACATCGGGATAGCCCTCGATGTCCGCCTGTTTGGCGAAATAGAGATAGCGGCGATTGGCCTGCGATTCTCCGGCGAATGCGTCTTTCAGATTCTGGTGGGTTTGTGTCCCTTTGAGTGCTGCCATAGTGTCATCTCCCTAATCCCCAAGCGGCAAGCCGCCCAGGATTCGTTCTTTGATACCCCATTATCCCGCACCGCGCATGTGCGGCGGTAATTCATATGGATGCAGGCCGGCTGTGTGGCGCACGCTCTCAGCGCAATGCCACTCACTTTTCCTCCGTTCGCCTGCTGGGAAAGCGATAGCCGCGGCCCCACACTTCCCGCGGATACGACCGGCGCTTGGTGCGGTTGGGCAGCCGACAGCGGGCCACCAGGTCAATCATGCGGTCCAGT
>DASWZN010000029.1:0-1968 GCA_036404435.1 Bryobacteraceae bacterium | reverse complement strand
GTTGCGGTAGCCGTCGGTCACGTAGATGTCGCCGTTGGGGTGGGCGATCATCTCGGTGGGGTGATTGAACGGCCCCGCCGCGCGTAGCGCGAGCCACGGGGAGCCGGTGCAGCCGGTGTCGGAATGCTCGCCGCGCTTGCCAAGTTCCAGCAGGGGTTTGCCGTCCAGCGTGAACGATTTCGCGACCGAGTCGGAACGATCGGTGGTGTAGACGATGTCGTCGACGATTTTCAGCCCGTGCGGGTCGGTGACCTCGCCGGTGCCCCAGGCGGTGAGGTATTTGCCGTCGCGGTCGAAGACCACCACCGGCGGGTCCTTGCGCTGGAAGACGATCGTGTCCCCTGGCGTGGTGTAAGAGCCTGCGCTCGATCACGCGAACTCCGGCGAGGTCTAGCCGGTGTGGTCAGCTTGCGAGGGATGGCAAGCCAACCATCGGAGTATGGCTGAGTGGCGCGATGGTTTCCAGCGTCATGTATCGCGCGCGCTGCACGGCCCACTCGTCATTTTGTTCGAGCAGGATGGCGCCGACGAGACGCTCGATGGCCGCCTCATTGGGAAAGATGCCGACGACATCGGTGCGCCGTTTGACCTCGCCATTCAGCCGCTCGAGCGTGTTGGTTGAATGCAGCTTGGCGCGATGCGCCGCCGGGAAGGTCATATAGGCGAGCACGTCATGCTCGGCCTCGTCCATGAAGGCTGCCAGCTTGGGCAGTTTGGGGCGGAGTTGGGCGGCAACCTTGCGCCATTGTGTCCGGGCGGAGGCCCAATCCTCTTGGGCGAAGGCGGTAGCGACGAAGGCCGAGGCAACACCGCGGCCCTGGCGACCGGCATGGGCCAGCAGGTTGCGCATGAAATGCACCCGGCAGCGCTGCCAGGTGGCATGGAGTACCTTCTCGATCGCTGCCTTCAGGCCTTCATGCGCATCGGAGATCACCAGCTTGACCCCGCGCAGACCACGACGCGCCAGCTTGCGGAGGAACTCGGTCCAGAATGGTTCGGCTTCGGAGGGGCCGATATCCATGCCGAGGATTTCCCGCCGTCCGTCCTTGTTGACGGCGACGGCAATGATCACGGCGACGGAGACGATGCGGCCGGCCTGGCGCACCTTTACATAAGTGGCATCCAGCCAAAGGTAGGGCCACTCGCCCTCCAGCGGGCGGGTCAGGAAGGTCTTCACCTTGTCATCGATCTCGGCACACAGGCGGCTGACCTGACTCTTCGATATGCCGCTCATGCCCATGGCCTGCACCAGGTCGTCGACGGAGCGGGTGGAAACTCCTTGGATGTAGGCCTCCTGGATGACGGCAGTCAGCGCCTTCTCGGACATCCGGCGCGGTTCGAGGAAGCTCGGGAAGTAGCTGCCCTTGCGCAGCTTTGGAATCCGCAGCTCGACGGTGCCGCAGCGGGTCTCCCAGTCGCGCTCGCGGTAGCCGTTGCGCTGGGTCAGCCGTTCGCCGGGGAGGCGGGCGCCGTGTGGGGCGCCGGTGAGGTTCTCGACTTCCAGCTCCATCAGGCGCTGGGCGGAGAAGCCGATCATCTCGCGCAGGAAGTCGGTGTCGGCGGTCTTCTCCAGCAAGGAGCGGAGGTCCATGTTGTCATCGGTCATCGTTGGGTCCTTGGTTGGCGTTGAAGTTCGCAACCAAACCCTACCGAAGATCCGCGATGACCGCCGCTGTGGATAAGTGGCCCGCCTCCGCCAGACTCTTGGCGGTCGCTCCGGCGGGCCACTTACCCACAGCTCCTACACCACCTCCTGGGGCACGACCTGTAGCGTCAGCCTCTCCCGCATTGCGAGAGAGGGCGATGGCGTGAGAGCGCCGAGTATGCGGGCGACCGGGTCGGCACGCGGCACCTTCGCCCCCCACGGCCAAGCCGGTGGAGAGGCAACCGTCAGGGCCCTGGGGTGAGACGGAGGCCGAGCCGGTCCCGACCTCGAGGACAATCGTTGCGATGGTCCGGCGATCAGCA
>DASWZN010000028.1:0-1523 GCA_036404435.1 Bryobacteraceae bacterium | reverse complement strand
GAAGGGCTGGCGCTTCACTCGGCCACCAACGAAGATTACAAAACCCTGGCCGCCGTCGCGGTGGCTTACGGCCACGTTCTGGTGGGAGAGAGCCCGATTGACGTGAACATGGCCAAGCAGCTCAATATCCTGCTGGCGGATAGTAATGTGGATCTGAATCGCGCGCTGATCGATCCGCTCACCGGCGGCCTGGGCTACGGATTGGAGTACAGCTACTCCGTGATGGAGAGAATCCGGCTGGCGGCTCTGGGCGGCGATGCCATGCTGAATTGCCCGATCGTTTGCCTGGTGGGAGAAGAGGCGTGGAAGGCCAAGGAAGCCAGAGTCTCTGCCGACAAAGAGCCGCTTTGGGGAAGCCAGCGGGAGCGCGGTATCCATTGGGAAGTGGCCACCGCCATGACTCTGATCGAAGCCGGCGCCGAGGTTGTAGTGCTGCGCCATCCCGAGGCGCTCGAGAGAATCCGCAAGCAACTGGATTCCTGGTTCGGCGAGCCCGACTCCGAACGGAGCCACGACCGTCAGGGAGTGGTCCACAGAGAAAATACAGCGCCAGACGGTCCTGAACCCAGCGGAGGTGCGCCATGCCGTTGACCGGTTTGCAAATCTTCAAGCTCCTTCCCAATACCAACTGCAAGAAGTGCGGGTATCCCACCTGCCTGACCTTCGCAATGAAGCTGGCCGCGGGAAAGGAAGCGCTGGAGAAATGCCCGGATGCCTCGCCTGAGGCCAAGGCAGCGCTCGGCGCGGCCTCGGCGCCGCCCATTCGTGGCGTCACTATCGGCCGCGGCGAGCGGGCCATCACGGTTGGGGAAGAGACGGTTTTCTTCCGCCACGAAAAGACATTCGTGCGGCGTCCCGGATTGTTCCAGATGTTCGATCCCGCCGGACTCACGCCGGCCGAGCGCGACGCCAGGCTGGACCATTGGCGCGCGATCCGCATCGAACGCGCCGGAGAGACATTTCAGGTGGATGGCATCGCCGTGGTGGAAACTGCGGAGAGCGCAGCCGCCGCCGTTGCCGCCGCTGAGCGCGGGTTTCCTGTAGCCATTCTCGCGGCGACGTTGCCCGGCGCAACCGCCGTAGCGGAGAGAATCAAAGAGCACCGCCCACTGCTGGTTCCACCCGCCGGCGCGAACCTGGAGGGCTACTGCGCCCTGGCCGCACGGCTCGCGATACCACTGGTGGTGGGTGCGCCGGACCTGGCCTCGCTGGCCGACGCGGCCCGCGACGCCGCTCACGCAGGCGTCGCCGATATCTTACTGGAACCGCCCGGCGCCGATTCGCGCTCGCTGCATCACAGCCTCAGCGCCATCCGCCGCGGCGCGCTCGACCGCATCCATCCGGGCCTGGGCCACCCGGTCTTCCTGCGCGTGGGCGCGGGCGAGATCGAAAAAGCCGTGCTGGGCATCACCAAGTTCGCGTCATTGCTGGCACTGGCCGACTGCGGCGGGGAGACCTGGCTGCCTCTCTGGACGCTGCGACAGAACATCTACACCGACCCGCAAAAGCCGCTGCAAATGGAC
>DASWZN010000027.1:0-2209 GCA_036404435.1 Bryobacteraceae bacterium | reverse complement strand
GAAAAGAAATTGGCTTTATCCGTGTTCATCCGTGTTCATTCGTGGCCTAAAGGTTTTTGTTTCGGGCTTTCTCCGCAGCTCGGAAGCGCAGACGCGGCAGTGTTCCATGCGAAACTGAAGGCATGCGGTTGCGGCTTTTGGTGGGCCTCGCGGTTGTTTGCGCCGTGGCCCTGGCTCAGACCTGGACAGTCGAGCGGTTGTCGCAGTTTATCCAATCGTCCGTCCAGCTCAAACAGTCCGACAAGGACGTGGCGGAATACCTGAGCAAGGTGAACCTCTCCGACAAGCTGGACGACCGCGCCATCGAGCGGCTCGAAGCCGCCGGCGTGGGGCCGCGCACACTGCACGCGCTGATGGCGCTCCGCGACCGCTCGGCGCAGTTGCCCGCGCCCAAGCCGGCGGCGCCGGCTCCGGTCTACGTGCCGCCACCACCGCCATCGGCCGTCGAGCAGGCGGCCATTATCGCCGACGTCCGCGAATACGCGCTGAATTACAGCCAGAATTTGCCGGATTTCATTTGCACGGAAGTGGTCAAGCGTTCCACCGCTCCCAAGCCGCGATCGGGCGATCCCGATTGGCGCGAAGGCGATACCCTGCTCATCAAGCTCAGCTACTTCGAGCAGAAGGAAAACTACAAGCTGATCACCATCAACAACGCCGTCACGCGCCAGGACTACGAAAAGGTCGGCGGCGCGAAGGCGTTCGGCGATTTCGGGAGCCTGATGCGGGGCATCTTCGAACCGGCCAGTCAGACGCGCTTCGCCTTCGACCACCGGTCGCGCCTGCGGGAGCGCGTGGTGATGGCGTTCAACTACCACATCGACCAGGCCAACTCGCGCTACGAGATCCGCTACGAAGACGGGCGTCACATCTTTCCGGCCTACAGCGGGCAGGTGCTGGTGGATGAGGAAACGCACCAGGTATTGCGGGTGACGGTGAAGGCCGAGGGGATTCCAGCGGATTTCCCGGTGAAGAGCGCCCAAACCCGCCTGGATTACGATTACCAGGAATTGAGCGGGCACAAGTTCCTGCTGCCCCTCGAAGCGGTGGTCGACATGTCGGGCGACGATTACCTGACCCGAAACGACGAGCAGTTCCGCATCTACGCCAAATACTCGGCCGATTCGAGCATCAGCTTCGATACCGTCCCGCCTCCTCCGCTGCCGGAAGAGAAGATCAAAGAGAAGAAGTGAGGGCTAGGGGCGAGACCGCCGGTTTGAACTGACCGACAGCCGATCGTCCTTCACAGCGGAGTCGCCTCGCGAAGTATTCGGTCTCGAACGTACCAGTGGAGCGACCTTTCGGTCCCGACATGGACCTTCATCCCGAGCAACTCCTGGAGATCCTGAACCAGCCCGGAGTGGTCCAGCAGACTCCTGCCCGGTTCCCAAGCGACCAGCAGGTCGAGATCGCCATCCTCGCCGGCTTCACCGCGGGCCACCGAGCCGAACACGCGCAGGTTGTGGGCTCCGCGCCGTTCGGCGAGCCGCAGGATCTCCTCCCGCCGTTCCGCGCGCAATGTGCCCAGGGAGACCATGTACCCATTGTGCGACAATCCCTTCACCGCCGCAGCCGGTACCTCCGCCCGCGCCATTCGATCGAATTGCCAAACGCGGACGATAGCAAAACGGCGAGCCATAGCCAGGTGACGGCGGGGACTAACAGCGTGTGCGTCCAGCCCCAGTGCCGGAACCACGCGGCTTGCGACGGCAGTGCGACGCGGGCCAATCGAGCGCGCAGGAAGCCTTTCGCCATCCCAGGCAAGAGTTGTGCGGCGAGCAACCACGGCGCCGCGATCGAGCCATGCAGCCACGCGGCCACCGCAGCCGCCATTCCGCCGCAGTAAACCACGTGCGCGGCGAAGGCAGCTCGCCAGAGTTTGGGACGGTGGACGCGGGTGAGCAGCAACTGGCGGCGCGACCACGTGAAGAAGCGGCGCGCGGTGATCGGCTCCGGGCTGGGCGCCAGCGCGCCGGGAGCAAATGCAATGCGCAGGCCGGCGCGGTGCACGGCGTCCGAAAGCGCGTAGTCGTCGCTGATCGCCGTTTCCCAGCACTCCGGAGCGCCAGCGGCGAAGAACACTTCCCGGCGAATGGCCATCGCGCCGCCCCAGGCGAAGGGGTTGTCGCCGGGGCCGAGCAGGCCGAACGCCGCGCCGTCCCAAACCGCGCGCAGCAGGCTCCAGAGCCCGGCCGGCTGCGGAGTGAAC
>DASWZN010000026.1:0-2044 GCA_036404435.1 Bryobacteraceae bacterium | reverse complement strand
CGGGCCGGGCCTCAATCCATGGGACCGCACGCGCTGGTCGGGCGGTTCTTCGAGTGGCCCCGCGGCAGCCGTGGCGGCCGGCCTGGTGCCGTTCGCGATCGGTTCGGAAACTTCCGGCTCCATCGTCACGCCGGCCGCGTTCTGCGGAGTCACCGCGCTGCGGCCCACTTACGGCCTGGTCAGCCGGCACGGCGCCATGGCGCTTTCCTGGACGCTCGACAAGCTCGGCCCGTTCGCCCGCTCGGCTGAGGATTGCGGCCTGATCCTGCACGTAATCGCCGGCAAGGATGGCAACGACCCTGGCTCGGCCGGCAAGGGCTTCTATTACACGCCGCAGTACGCGCGACCGCTCACCGAATTGCGGATCGGCATTGCCACCCGCAATTTCGCCGACCGCCCCGACCCCGCGGCGCGCCCGGCCTTCGCCGCCGCCCTCGACACACTGAGAGCGTGCGGCGTCCAATTGGTGGAAGCCACTCTCCCGGCGTATTCCTATGGCTCGGTGCTGTCGGCCATTCTCGGCGCCGAGCAGGCTTCCATCTTCGAGCCGCTGATCTCGAGCGGCCAAGTCAACGAGCTGGCCGACCCGTCGCAGATCGCCGGTTTGAAGGCCAGCCTGGAGATCCTCGCCAAAGACTATCTGAAAGCGATGCGCATACGCCGCCTGCTGCAGAACTCGATTCAGTTGATGTGGGGCGACCTGGATGCCGTCATCGCGCCCGCCCGCACAGGCATCGCGCCCAAGGTCGATCAGCCGCTTTCCCCGCCGCCCGCCGCGCCCGGTTCCGCCCCTCGCAACACGCCGAAGGACACCGTTCACACCGGCTTCGATTCGCTCATCCCCGCCGGCAACCTGGCCGGCCTCCCTGCCCTGGTCCTACCCTGTGGCTTCGCCGACAACTTACCCGTCGCGATCCAGTTAGTAGGTCCCGCATGGTCCGAGAACACTCTCCTAGCCCTCGGCAAGGAGTTTCAGACAAGGACGGATTGGCATAAGCGGAAGCCGGAGGGGGTGTAAGCAGGCAAGCGCGCCGGCCCCGGGGCCGCGTCGGCGACGTTGCGGGCGTGACGCCGCCCGCCCCCGCGTCGCTTGGCTTGGGTCGAACCTGACGTAAACGTATGTTTCCCCCGGATTGAGCATCCCGGTATACTAAACGGTGAAGCATTGGGTGACCTGCCCCGCAAAATGAGACAGCCGATAAGTTGAGCCCCAGCCCTCGGAGGTGGTCCGGAGGCCCGTTGTTCGGGCCCTTCGTCGACTAAAGTACCTCAATTGATCCTCTCAAGCAAACCGCCTCTTCACAGAGGCCCTTCGCCCTTATCTCAGTCCGGTTTGGCAGATCCGACGGCGTGTCAAGGGCGGGCGGTTTTTGCCCGGCGGATGCGAACCCTTGACACGCCGTCGGATCTGCCTTATCGACGATAGGAAGGGCGAAGGGCCGGTGCCCGAGCATGCCGGCGAACTCCTCCGGTGTCCGGTCCGCCAGCGCGCTGTGGGGCCGCTTCTGGTTGTAGTCGCGCTTCCAGCGTTCGAGCTTTTCCCGCGCATCCGTCAGGCTGAAGAACACCTCCGCATTCAGACATTCGTCGCGCAGCCGGCCGTTGAAGCTCTCGATATAGCCGTTCTCTACCGGCCGGCCTGGCCGGATAAAGTCGAGTCTTACCCCGGCCTGATGAGCCCACGCATCCATCGCCTGCCCTGCGAATTCACTGCCGTTGTCGCTCGTGATCGACTCCGGCGCGCCGCGCCGCACGACCAAGCGCTTCATTTGTTCCACCACCTTGTCCCCGGTCTGCGATCGGTCCGCGTATGCGCACAGGCACTCCCGAGTGTACTGATCTACCACGGTGAGGATCCGGAACCACCGGCCGTCCACGAATCGATCGCTCACGAAGTCCATGCTCCACCGCTGATTGGCGCGCACCGCTCCAGCCAGCGAAACCCTGCTGCGCGCAGTCCGTTTGGCACGTTTCGTGGTTCGCACCTGCAAGCCTTCTTCGCGATAGAGGCGATAAACCCGCTTGGTATTCACCTTCCAACCCT
>DASWZN010000025.1:0-104483 GCA_036404435.1 Bryobacteraceae bacterium | reverse complement strand
TTGACCTGGTGGCCCGCTGTCGGCTGCCCAACCGCACCAAGCGCCGGTCGTATCCGCGGGAAGTGTGGGGCCGCGGCTATCGCTTTCCCAGCAGGCGAACGGAGGAAAAGTGAGTGGCATTGCGCTGAAGCGTGCCGCGTCGACACTCATGTCGACGCTTGGGTTAGCCATGCCGGATAACTTTCGCCATTTCGAAGCCACCGACCCCTCCGGGCGTGTGTGGAACGTCGACTTTCTCTGGATTCAGAACGCCATCTCGATCCGTCACGCCGATGCCGTTGACGTGAAATTCGAGCTCTCGGCCGGCGCGGAACGGACCACGAAGGTAGTGGCGCTGATGCATCCCGACCTGCTCGCGCTCCGCGAGGGCTCGGGTCTGCCGGTGACCGACCCCTGGTGTTCCGCGCTTGCGGCGCGGCATCTCCGGCGCATGATCGAGACCGGCGAGGACATGGAGAAGGCGCTGGTCACGCCGGGGTTGGAGACGCTGCGGGAGTACGCGTAGGTACGCTCGTGGGGTCCGCATCGACGCGCTGCTGGTTCATCTGCACTGCGATGGGAATGAGCTAGAATCGGCATCGGTGGCTGATGTCTATGCCGAGACTGTTTGTATGTCTCGAACTCGCGCTGGCTCTTGCGGCAGGCGCGCGCGCCGCGCTCCCCGAACCCCCTCGCCAACACACGCCTTGGAAGGCGGGTCCAGTTGATGGTATCCCCGGATACGTGCCCGATCTCGTGGCAATGCTGTTCGACGCGGGGCTGGCCGATCCGCGCGGTGGCGAGTACCGCGAAGTCGAACTGCGCCTCAGTTCGGGTTGGGGCCAGATCCACAGGCTGACAACCCATGGATGGTACTTCCCGCGAGGTTTCGCGGTCTGTTGGGACGGCCTGGCTCATCCGGTGGAACGTTCGGGAGACAAGGCGGATTTGGGCGCCGACGTTGCCTCTGCCGGCCACCACGATTCTCTCCTGGTAAACGTCGGCGCGACTCTCTGGAGAGAAGCGACCGCCACGGTCCCGCCGAGCGCTGAACTTGTCGGGACGGCGCTTCTGCTCCGGCTGGGCGAAACGGACCTCGCCCGGCAGATGCTGCTCAAGGTTCCGGCTCTTCCAACGAGCCAGCGGCCCGTTGCCGACTCCGACCGGCCGCGTGTCGACAAGGCGCAATGGTTGGAGGTTGCAGGCACATCATGGCTGGTCGGCGGCTTTCACGAAGCCGTCGAGGCGCACGCAAACGGCGATGACCGGATCTCCGCCGACATCGCCGAGTCGCTGCTGGCGGCGCGTCCAAAGTTCGAATTCGCGCGGAAAAGCCTGAGCCCGGCGATCGGCCAGAACGACGTCTCATCGACGGCCTTTCTGGATCCCCTGCCCCGTCTGCTGGAGGATTCGCAGCGCCGTTTGAAAGAGCCGCCGCGGCCGCCTCTTGACCCCAATGCTATCCGCAAGCTGCCACAAGCCGAACGGATCCGCCTGCTCATCGAGCGCCTGGAAGATGTCGACGAGCGACAGATGAGCCAGCCGGGCGGCGTCTTGATCATGGGTTCGCCGATCTGCAAAATGTTGGCTGACGAGGGGGCGGATGCGATCGATCCGCTGCTGGATGTGGTGGAGCGTGACCAGCGCTTGACCCGTTCCTTTTCGTTCTGGCGCAATTTCTTCCCACCGCGGAATCTCATCTCCGTTTCCGACGCGGCACAGGCCGTGTTGGAAGCTTACTACCAAGTCGACATCTTCCGCTGGAAGAAGGACCCTTCGCAACGGAGGGAATGGCTCGTCCGGCATAAGTACAGCTCCCTGGCGGAGCGCAACCTGGATCTTCTGGCGGAGGACGCCGCGGAAGACCTGCAGTGGCTGTTTGCAGCCCGGGCGCTGCTCCAGGAGAGCAAATCGGGTGTCGTGGGAGATGAGCTGCGCGGGCGCAGCAACCCGTCGGTATCCGAGTTGCTGGCGAAGCGCGCCGCCGGGATGAAGTCGAACTGGGCCGACGACATCGGTCTGCTGCTCTACCAATGGGATCCGGCCGCGGCACTCCCGACCTTACAGATGTTGGCGCACCGCTGGTGGATGGGCGCACAAAACGGAAAGATTGCCGTCGCGCGACTGAAGCTCGGAGACGAAGCAGCGGCGCGCGAGTGGGGCGAGGCGATCACAGGCGCGCAAGGCACGGTAAGCGGGGCGATCAAAGGCACGCAAGGCACGGTAGAGGTCTACCAACTTGAGCCGTTGTGGATCTTCCCCAGCAACGAGAGCTTCAAGGCACTGGCTCGCGACCTCTTCGCCGCACCTAACGCGCCCCTGTCAGCGGCGGGGTTGCTCATCACAGGGCGCTACCCTGGGAATCTCTTTCGCTCGCCGCTTCTTATGGTGGATGCGTTCCGCGAGAGCGTGCTCGCCGGCCTGGAACGGACCGAAGAGATCGGAACCGTCGAGCACACGCCGGATGGGGGACTGGTCGTTACCATGACAAAAGGCTTCTCCTCACAGGGATTGTGGCCTGATCCCGGTTCTCACCCGCCTGCGGGCAAGTTGAGCATGCGAGTCGGCGACTTCATCGCCTGGGAACTCAGTCAGATCGACGGTTTTCCGAAGTTCGACCTGGAATCGAGCACGGAGGAGAAGAATACGGCCAGTGCCTCGATCGCGAAGTTCCTCCGAATTCATGCCGGAGAGCTGCGCGCGCCGGCCGTTACGCTTAGCTATGGGCCAGGTCCCGTCGTCTTGCTACAGAGGTGAGGGCCGCTGATTCCTCGGATCGCGCCTGATCTTCCTGGTACGCCCGACAAAGTGCGGCTCGGGTCCCCTCGTCTTCGGCTAAGATAGCGAAGTGATCAACATGCGACGCATCCTCCTTGCGATAGCCCTCACCGCGACGGCAGCCGCGGCGCAGACATACGACCAGCGGGTGGCGGCGGCCCTGGCGACCGTGGACGCGACTGACGCCCAAGGCCCCTACCAGCCCGCCTGGGAATCGCTCCAGCACTTTCAGGTGCCCGAGTGGTACCAGGACGCCAAGTTCGGCATCTTCATCCACTGGGGCGTCTACTCGGTGCCGGCGTTCCGCAACGAGTGGTACCCGCGCAACATGTACATGGCCGCCGAGCCGGAGTTCCAGCACCACGTCGCCACCTATGGCCCGCAGTCGAAATTCGGCTACAAGGACTTCATTGCGCTTTTCCGCGCGGAGCGTTTCAACGCCGCCGAATGGGCCGAGCTGTTCCGAAAAGCCGGAGCCAAGTACGTCGTGCCGGTGGCCGAGCATCACGACGGCTTTCCGATGTACGACTGCAGCTTCACTGAATGGAACGCGGCTAAGATGGGCCCGCACCGGGACGTCATCAAAGAGCTCTCGGAGGCCGTGCGGAAAGAGGGGCTGGTGTTCGGCGTCTCCTCGCACCGGGCGGAGCACTGGTTCTTCTTCGAGGGCGGAATGAAGTTCGATTCCGATGTCCGCGACCCGAAATACGCGGGCCTGTATGGTCCGGCCCAGCCGGAGCTGGCCGCCGACGGCAAGAGCCAGTCCGTGCCCAGCAGGGCGCACATGGAAGACTGGCTCGCCCGCACCTCCGAGATCATCGACAAATATCATCCGCAGTTGCTGTACCTCGACGGGTGGATTGAGCAGCCGGCCTTCCAGCCGTACGTGCGGCGCCTCGCGGCGTTCTACTACAACCGCGGCGCCGAGTGGGGAAAGGGCGTCGCCATCGATTACAAGAAGCAAGGATTCCCGGCGGGCGCGGCCGTCCTCGATATCGAGCGCGGCAAGCTCGATAAACCCCGCGCGACGCTGTGGCAGACGGACACGTCGGTGGGCTTGAAGTCGTGGTGCTACGTCGAAGGCGAACAGTTCCGCACCGCGGCTTCGCTCATCGACGACCTGGTGGATATCGTCAGCAAGAACGGCACGCTGCTGCTGAACATCGGGCCGAAATCCGACGGCACCATTCCCGAGCAGGCGCGCGCGGTCCTGCTAGACATGGGACGGTGGCTGGCGATGAACGGCGAAGCGATTTACGGGACGCGGCCGTTCACGGTCTTCGGCGAAGGTCCGACGCCGGTGATCGACGGCGCGTTTTCCGACAGCAAGAGCCAGCCGTTCACGGGGCGGGATTTCCGCTTCACCACGAAAGGGAAGGCGCTCTACGCCATTGCGCTGGATTGGCCCGGCCCCGAGGCGGTGATCCGCTCGCTCGGCTCCGAGGGCGCGCTCAAAGGCCGCACCATCAAGTCGATCCGCATGTTGGGCAGCGACGAGAAGCTGAAGTGGAAGCAGTCCGCCGGCGAGTTGCAGATCGCGTCGCCCTCACAGAAGCCCGGCGAGTACGCGTTCGTGTACCGCATCGATCTGGAGTGATGACGACCGGCTGCTCAGCACCGCGTGGGGCGGACCCCCTGGTCCGCGGCCGACGCCCTCGTCGGCCCGTGTTAGCGAGAAGCCGGGTCCAGGGGGACCCGCGCGGACCAGGGGGTCCGCCCCACACTTCGCCATGAACCTGACCCTCTCCACCCCGCTGATGTACGTCAAGGGCGTGGGCCCGGCGCGCGCGGCGATGCTCGAAGGCAAAGGCCTGAAAACGGTCGAGGACCTGCTCGCCTACCCTCCCTTCCGATACGAGGACCGCACCAACGTCAAGACCATCGCCCAGCTTGCGCCCGGTGAGATGGCCACCGTCATGGCGGAAGTGAAGGCCGCGCACCTGGCCGGCTTCCGGCGCCGCAACCTGGGACTGTTCGAGGCTGTCTTCACCGACGCCTCCGGCGCCACGTTGGTGTGCAAATGGTTCCACGGCGCCTATCTCGAAAAGGTGATCGAGCCAGGCCAGCGCGTCGCGCTCTACGGCAAGATCGAGTTCGACAGCTACTCGGGCGAGCTCTCGATTCTGCACCCCGAGTTCGAGATTCTGGGCGAGGAGGAAGAGGGCGAAGCGGGGCTGCACACCGGGCGAATCGTCGCGATCTACGAGGCCGCTCAGAAGATTACGACTCGCGTTTTTCGCCGGCTGCTGTGGCAGGTTCTCGAAGCGCTGCCGCCGGGGCCGGACCCGCTTCCCGAGCGCCTGCGCACCGAGCTCAAACTGCCAGACCTCGGAACCGCCATCCGCGACCTGCACTTCCCGCCGCCGGGTTCCGACCTGCGCCTGCTGAATGAGCTCCGCTCGCAGGCCCAGTTCCGGCTCATCTTCGAGGAGTTCTTCTGGCTGGAATGTGGCCTAGCTCTCAAGCACAGCACCGCCCGCAAGCAGCCCGGCATCGCTTTCGAGCTGACGGACCGGGTGCGTGAGCAGATCAAGCGCATGTTGCCGTTCAAGCCCACGGGCGCGCAGAAGCGCGTGCTGGGGGAGATCGCGCGGGACATGGAATCGCCCGCGCCCATGAATCGTCTGCTGCAGGGCGACGTGGGCAGCGGGAAGACGCTAGTGGCGGCCGAGGCGGCCATCATCGCCATCGAGAACGGCTGCCAGGTGGCGATGCTGGCGCCCACCGAGATCCTCGCCACCCAGCATTTCTTTTCCTTCAAGGATCTGTTCGGCCGGCTCGGCTACACCGTCGCGCTGCTGACCGGCTCGAATACGAAGGGCGAGAAGACGCAGTTCAAGCGGGCGCTGGCGGCCGGCATGGTCCAGCTCGCCGTGGGCACGCACGCGCTCATCGAGCAGGACGTGGAGTTCCAGAAGCTGGGATTGGCCGTCGTCGATGAGCAGCACCGTTTCGGCGTCATGCAGCGGTTGAGGCTGATCGAGAAGGGCCCGCACCCGGACGTGCTGGTCCTGACCGCGACGCCGATCCCGCGCACGCTGGCGTTGACGCTCTACGGCGACCTCGACGTCTCGGTGATCGACGAGCTGCCGCCCGGCCGCAAGCCCATCGTCACGCGCCACTCCGCCGAGGACGCCATCGAGCAGGTGTGGAGCTTCGTGAAAGGCGAGATCGAGCAGGGCCGCCAGGCCTACGTGGTGTACCCGGTGATCGAGGAATCGGAAACGCAGGCCATGAAAGCCGCGGAGAAGATGTACCAGCACCTGGCCGTGGAGGTCTTCCCACAGCTCCGCATCGGGCTGATGCACGGCCGGCTCACCACGGCCGAGAAGGAATCCGCCATGGAGCGGTTCAAGGCCGGCGAGACGCAGGTTCTGGTCTCGACCACGGTCATCGAGGTGGGCATCGACGTGCCCAACGCGACGGTCATGGTGATCGAACAGGCGGAGCGCTTCGGCCTCTCGCAGTTGCACCAGCTTCGCGGGCGCGTGGGGCGCGGCGCGGCGCAGAGCTACTGCATCCTGGTGACCGGCAAGCTGAACGACATCGGCCGCCAGCGCATCCGCACGCTGGTGGATTCGAGCGACGGCTTCCACATCGCGGAGATGGATTTGAAGCTGCGCGGGCCGGGCGAGTTCTTCGGGACCAAGCAATCCGGCCTTCCGGCGCTGCGGATCGCCAATATCCTGCGCGATTCCGAGATCCTGGAGCTTGCGCGCCGCGAGGCTGCGACGCTGGTGGCGCGGCCGGAGGCGGACGAGGATCGCCGCCGCGCTCTGGTGTACCTGAGAGGCCATTGGCAGAGCCGCTACGGTCTGGCGCAGGTGGGGTGAGAAGATGAAGAACAAGACATTGGTAGCCGCAGATAAACGCAGATGAACGCAGATCGAAACCAAATGACTTATCTGCGTTCATCTGCGTTCATCTGCGGCTCATATTCTTCTCTCGGACTTCGCAGAATTGGCCGACCATGCGAGTAATCGGAGGAGAGTTCCGCAGCCGCCGCCTGAAATCGCTCCCGGGACCGCATCTGCGGCCCACGCCGGACCGGCTGCGCGAGACGCTCTTCGACATCCTGGCGCCGCGCATCGAAGGCGTCACGTTTCTGGACGCTTACGCGGGGACCGGCGCGGTCGGGATCGAGGCGCTGAGCCGCGGCGCGCGCGAGGCCATTTTCATCGAGCGGAGCCGCGCGGCTGCGGATGTGATCCGCGGGAACCTGCAATCGCTCGGCATCGAGACTCGCGCGCAGGTCTTCTGCGCCAAGGCGCTGACGGTTCTGGAGCGTCTCAAGGCCGGGATCGTCTTCCTCGATCCTCCCTACGACCTCGCCGCCGAATACGCCGCGGCGCTGGACCTGCTCGGCGCCTCGCCACCTCCACTCACGATCGTGCAGCACGACGTGCGCCTCGATTTGCGCGAGGAATGCGGCCGCCTCCGCCGCACGCGCACTGTGCGTCAGAGCGATAATGTGCTGAGCTTCTACGCGGAAGTGTAATGCGCTTGATCCCCTGGCTTGTCATCTCGCTGCTGGCCGGAGCGTCTTGCTTCTCGGCACAGGACTCGCCTCTCTTCGAGGGACATGTTGGCCCGTTCTACAGCCGCACCGTGATCTGGGACGCCGGGAGGTTCACCGAACAGAATCTCCGGTCTTATCGCAAACAGCTGTCGCAGGAGCTGAAGGATTACCGCGCCTGGACGGTTGCGGTTTTCATCGACAAGGGGGACGCGACCCGGGAGCTCTACGGCAAGCTGCCGACCGAAGAGACATACGACCAGTGGCTAGAACTGTACAACAAGTTCGGGCGCAGGCTGCTCCCAATGGCTGAGTTTCTCACTTACGAGAGCAATACGGTCCTGCGGATGAGGGACAGCAGCGGGATCTGTTCCGAGACCGTCCTCTCCGGCGACAACTTCCTCAAAGTGCGTGTGGACGACATCGACTTTGAAATCCTCAAGACGTACTTTACCCCGCTGCCTCCGCATACCACGGTCACGCCGGGCGATGAGGCCATGATTTGGCTCAGCGTGCGCAGTTCCTCATTTCCGAACGAGAATCAGGCGAGGGACTTCAGCTCGCTGATGCAAAAGCGCTTCCAGCAAAAACGGGTCAATGTGACCATCAGGACTGACAGCTACTTCATTACGGATGGCCGCTTCCCCATCCTGTACCGGTTTGACCAGGATGGCAGCCCGCCCAGCCGGGAGCAGTACGAGCACAGTAGGACGATGTACTGCTTCTGTGAACGCCCCGGCATCCAGTGCAGTCACTCAGGAGACTGACCGCCTCCTCGGAGCCAGACCCCGCACCCTCTGCCATACTGAACGTGTGTCCAGCTCACGCCGCTATCCGGACCGCCCCATTCTCGGGGTCGGCGCGATCATCGAGGACGGCGGGCGCGTGCTGCTGGTTGAGCGCGGACAGGAGCCACTCAAGGGCGTTTGGTCGCTTCCGGGCGGCGCGGTCGAGGTGGGCGAGCATCTGAAAGACGCCATTCGCCGCGAGGTACGCGAGGAGACCGGCCTCGAGGTCGATTCCCTCTCCATCGCCGAGATCTTCGAGCGGATCATGCCCGATGCGGCCGGCCGAACCGAGTATCATTACGTGTTGATCGACTATCTCTGCAAAGTGACCGGCGGGGAATTGCGTGCCGCGAGCGACGCCAGCCGCGCCGTATGGGTGCCGCGCGGGGAGTTGGCCAACTACGACATCACGGAAGGAACGCTGGAGGTCATTGAAAGGGCCCTGGTTGCATGGAGCACGCTACCCAAGTAGTTCTTTGTGGCGCACGCACTCCTGCGTGCCGCGTCGAGACTCATCTCGACGCCCGTGTGTCGGCACGAGTGCCGACACGGCAGGCTGAAGCCTGCGCCACAGTGGTTGCCCTCCCATGAACACCAGCGCCCAACTCCTAGAATTCGACGCCCTGCGCCGCCTGCTCGGCCGCTACGTCGCCAGCCCGCTCGGCCAGGCCGAACTGGAGAAGGTCGCGCCGGGCGCCGACCGGCAGGCCGCTGAGCGAGGGCTGGCGGACGCGGCCGAGGCTTGCGAGTACCTGCACGCCGCCGCGCGCCCGCAGCCCGCCGCGCGCGGCGCCGCCGTCCGCCTGCGCTTCTCCTCGCTGCCCGACACCGGCGATTCGGTCCACAAGCTCCACATCGAAGGCGCGTCGCTCGAAGGGAAAGAGATCCTCGCGCTGACCGAGCTGCTAGACCGCGCCTCCGACATCCGCTCCATGCTTCTGGCCGTCGTGGACCGCTTCCCCAAGCTGGGCGCGCGCGGCGCCGCCATGGGCGAGTTCCGCTCCCTGCTCAAGGACCTGGCCGGCAAGATCCTGCCCGATGGCACGGTGGCCGATCACGCCAGCGTCCTGCTCGGCCGCCTGCGCCGCGACATGGAGCGCCAGAAGGGCGCCATACAGGATTCGCTCCAGCGCTTCCTGCGCGCGCACAAAGAGGAGCTGCAGGAGGAATTCGTCGCCATCCGAAACGAGCGCTTCGTGGTGCCCATCGTGGCCGGCCAGCGGCGCAAGATCGACGGCGTAATTCACGGCGCTAGCGGCACCGGCCAGACGCTCTTCGTCGAGCCGCTCGAAACCATCGAGCTGAACAACGAGCTGGTGCGCCTCACCGAAGAGGAGATGCGCGAGGTGCACCGCATCCTGCTCGAATTGACGACGCGGCTGCGCGACTACGCCGAGCCGATCCAGCGGACGCTAGCCATCCTCGGCGAGCTCGAGCTGCTTTTCGCCAAGGCGCAGTTCGCCATCGATTTCGGCTGCGTCATCCCGCGTTTCAGCCCCGAGGGCGCCCGCCGCCTGGTCCTGCGGGAGGCGCGCCATCCCCTGCTCGAAGACGTGCTGCGGCGGCAGAAGCGCACGGTGGTGGCGGCGACGCTCACGCTCGAAGGCTCGACGCGCACGCTCCTCATCAGCGGGCCGAATAGCGGCGGCAAAACGATTACGATAAAGACCGTCGGCCTGCTGGCACTGATGGCGCAGGCGGGCCTGCCCGTGCCCTGCGCCGAAGCCGAGTTTCCTTTCTTCGACGGCGTGCTGGCCGACATCGGCGACCAGCAATCCATCCAGGAAAGCCTCAGCACCTTCTCCGCGCACATGAGCCGCGTGCGCGACATCCTGGCGCAGGCCACTTCGGAGTCGCTGGTGCTGCTCGACGAACTGGGCCGCGCCACCGATCCCGAAGAGGGCGGCGCGCTGGGGGTGGCGATCCTGGACCGCTGCCGTTCGCTCGGAGCCTTCTCGCTGGCATCCACGCACCTGCTGGCGCTGAAGGTTTTTGGCGCGAATACCGAGGGCGTCCTGAACGGCTCGATGGGCTTCGACGAGGAGACGCTCGAACCGACCTACGTGCTGCGACTCGGGGCGCCGGGCAAATCCGCGGGACTCGACATCGCCCGCCGGCTGGGGCTTCCCGCCGACATCCTCGATCGGGCCCGGGCCACGCTGGGCACCCGCGAGCGGGACCTGGGGCGATTCCTGGCGGAGCTCGATCGCCGCCTCACCGAAGTCGCCGCCTCGCAGCATGCCTTGGAAGAGGAGCGCCAGCGGCTGCAAGCGCGCGAGAAGGCGCTGGCCGAGGAGTGGGCGCGGAAGGAATCGGCTAAGCTCAAGGAGATCGAGCGGCAGACCGAGCTGGTTCTCGAACGCTTCGAAGCCCAGGCCCAGGAAGCCATCGGCAAGGTCTCGCTCACCGGCGACCAGAAGCACGCGTCCGCCCAGGCGCAGCGCAACGTCTCCAAGGTGAAGCGCGAGCTACGCGAGGAGATGCAGACCGCCATCCTCTCGACGCAATCCGACGCGCGCGAGGGCGACCTCGCGCCGCTGAAGATTGCCGAGGGCTCTCGCGTGCGCCTGCGGGACGTCCGCGAGCCGGCGCGCGTACGGCGGCTGATCGGCCCGGACCGCCTCGAGGTCGAAGCCGGTTTCATGAAGATGCAGGTCTCGCGCGACGAAGTCCTCGAAGTGCTGCCCGAGGGCGCGGGCGGCGCGAAACTGCCCCAGGGCGTTTCGTTCAAGCCGTCCGGTCCGGAGGTGTACGTGAGCGTGCGCGAGGTCAACGTCATCGGCAAGCGCGCAGAGGAAGCGCGCGAGATGGTTGACAAGTTCCTCGACAGCGCGGTGCTGGCGTCGGTGAACCGCATCCGCATCGTCCACGGCCACGGCATGGGCATTCTCCGCCGCATGATCGCCGAGTTGCTCGCCGAGAACCCCAACGTCGAGAAGTTCTACACCGCGCCGCAGAACGAAGGCGGCGCCGGGGCCACCATTGTCGAGCTGAAGGAGTAGCGGGTCTTGCGGCGCGTGCCTCTCGATGGTGCGCGCAGACAGGCCGAAAAACGAGCTCGCGACCATTGCAGCATGCGCACGGCGCGACGCACTGCGGCCTCTTCCGGGGCCGTGCTAATCTTGACGTTTATGCAACGTTTCTTCCTGATTGCCACCTTGGCCGCTCTCTCCGCAGGCGCCGCGCTCGCACAGATCGGACGGCGCGCGCCCGGCTTCTCCCTGCACGATCTGAAATGGGTTCAACACGATCTTCAGGACTACCGCGGCAAGATCCTGGTGTTGGAGTTCATTAAGACCGACTGCCCCCACTGCGGCGTATTTGCGAGGCTTCTGGAGGAAATCAAGGCGTCTTACGGCGGAAAGGTCGCCGTGCTCGCCTTCGTCCTCCCGCCCGACGAACAGGGCGCGGTCGAACGCTTCGCCGCCCAGGCGAAAGTCACCTACCCCATCCTGTTCGACTGCGGCCAGGCGGCATACTCCTACATTCTTCCCGACCCCCTGTCCGGAGGTGCCATCACCTTCCCGCATGCCTACCTGATCGATTCGAGCGGGATCATCCGTGGTGACTGGGTGTTCGGCCCCCAGACGAAGGACATCTTCGAGGGCCGGGGGCTCAACGTCGCAATCGATAAGCTGCTCGCGGGCAAGCCTCAGTAGGCGACGACAGGATAAAGCCGCCCCCGCAAACACCCGATAAGTAGAGCGGTGCCTTCTCTCAGGATGCCGCCGCCGCTGGCGCAGGCCGCCGACCTGCTGAGCGCGGAGTTTCGCCGCCGCCTCCGCAGCCTGGCCCGGCTCCTGAAGGGGGAATCGGGTGCCCTCGATGCGGCCTTTCTCAGGTGGCTGCGACGGCAGCGCTTCGACGCTCAGCAGGCCAAGGCCCTGGGCGCGATCACTTTTGGAGCCGCCCTGCGCCTGCTGGCGCAGAAGAAGCCCCTGGCCGATTTCTTCGAACAGGTGGAATACAGCGGGCGCAGGCTGGCCAAACTGGACGTGACGCCGGGCTCTGTCCTGGACGCGCTTTCCGCCTATGATCGCCTCCTGGCGCGCCGCTCGCGCGCCATTCCCGAACCCGAGCGGGAGGATTTGCGCTGGGTCGCCGGGCAACTGGGCTTTTGCGTGGTCCTCACGCTCAACAATGCCTTCTATCAGGTGCGCGAAGCGGAGACCGAGGCCTTTTTCGAACTGCACGATGCCGAGTTGCGGGCCTCGGCCGAGGGCGAGCTGCTGGCAGCCTACCTGGGTATCCTGGCGAGGTTTTGCCGCGCCGATGCGGCCTGCGCGGTGTTGTTCGATTCCAGCCGGCAGGCGCCGGTGGCCTGCGGCGTCGCCATCCCGCTTCCGGCGGGGTTCCCCGTGAAGAGCCTTGCCACGCCCCGGCTGATGCGCGCCGGAAAAAGCCGCGCACGGGGGTTGCTGGATCCTTCCTGGGCCCGCCAATACGTCTCGGCCTGGTCGGTCCCGTTGGGGGACGCCGGTGCGATGCAGTTCGCTTTCCGGAAGGAGTACCAGTGGCTCCCACGGGAGCTGCGCCTGCTTGCCGGAGCCGCCGGCCGGTGCGTCAGGGCGGCGGAGAAGCTGCGCCTGGCGAGTCAGCTTGCCGCTCGCGAGCGAGAGGTGCGCGAACTGGCCGAGCGCGTGCTTCAGGCCGAGGAACGGGAACGGCGCCGCATCCGCCGCGAACTGCACGACGAAGCCGGCCAGCTCCTCCCCTACGTGCGTCTGCAGCTCGAAATGATCGAGCGCGAGAAGGGTACGCCACCGGCCGTCGTCAGCAGGCTGGCCGAAGCGCGCGAGGCCATTGGGCGCACCGTACTGGAGATCCGGCGGGTGCTCTCGGACCTCAGCCCGGCGGTCCTGGAGCAATTGGGTCTGGCGGCCGCGGTGCGCCAACTGCTGATCCGCCTGCATCAGATGCATGGCGTCTCGACGCGTCTGGAGGGCGCGGGGTTGAAGGCCCTGCCGGAGAAGACGGCCATCCTGGCTTACCGCCTGGTCCAGGAATGCTGCAACAACGTCGCGCGGCATTCATCCGCCTCGCACCTAAACGTTTTCGTTGCTGCCGCCGATGGAAGGCTGAACATGCGCATTCAGGATGATGGCGTCGGTTTCCGAGTCGCGGAGGCTCTCGCCAAGCCTGGCTCGTATGGCCTGGCGGGCATGCGAGAGAGGGTCGCGCTGGCCGGCGGCAAGTTCGAAATCTCGAGCGCACCGGGCCGGGGCACCCGGGTCTCAGCATCCATCCCGATTCCCGCGGCCCGAGGGGCCGCCGCCGGAACCTCCAACCCGCACCGGGGGGCCGGGCGGTGCGCATGAAAGTCGAGGGCTTATGCCAAAGATCAGAGTGCTACTGGCCGACGATCACACGCTGTTCCGGCAGGGCATCAGGAACCTGCTGGCCGCGGAGGCCGATCTGGAAGTAGTCGCCGAGGTGTCGAACGCCGGAGACGCAATGGAGAAAACAGCCGAGTTGCGCCCCGATGTGGTCCTGATGGACATCGGAATGCCCGGGTTCAGTAGTTTCGAGGCCACCCGCCACATCCGGCGGGACCGGCCCGACACCAAGGTGCTATTCCTCACCATGTACGACGACGAAGACTACCTGGTGGAGGGCATGGAAGTCGGCGGGAACGGCTACGTGCTGAAGGATTGCCCGGCCCCGCAACTGCTTGCGGCCATCCGCGACGTGAACCGGGGAGGCAGTTACCTCAGCCCCAGGATGCTCTCACAGCTCGTCGACGCCTTCCGCTCCCGGGTCAAGTCCTCCGCCCGGCTGCCCCGCTTCGCCACGCTTACCGCCCGCGAGAAGGAAGTCCTCAAAATGCTGGCGGAGGGCCAGTCCGTCAAGGAGATCGCGTGCGAGCTCAATCTCAGCGTCAAGACCGTGGAAGCGCATAAGTTCAATCTCATGCGCAAGCTCGATATCCACAACAAGGCGCAGTTGGTCCAGTACGCCATCCAAAAGAAGATCATCCAGATCCCCAGCCTCGCGTAGTAAAAAGCGAGACGCACGGGCGGAAGACGCTCAGGCGCCCGCCGCTCGCGTCTGCCGCCTTATGTTCTTCGGGAATGTTCAGAAGGCCCCTACCGATCCGATACCGGCCGATTGCAGCGCGTTGGCCATTTTCTCGAGCGCAGACTTGTGGATCTGCGAGACCCGGCTCTCGTTGATGCCCAGAATGCCGCCGATTTCCCGCATCGTCATGTCTTTCGTGTAGTACAGGACCACCACTTTCCGGTAGCGCTCCGGAAGCGTCTTCATGGCTTTCCACAGGAGGTCGTGAAGCTGGCCGTGGGCGCAGATCGAATCGGGGTGCGTCTCCGGCTTGGCCGGATAATCTGGCGCGGGCAGGTCCTCCTGATCGGGACGCCGGGCGGAAATCGAGATCAGGCCGACGCACTGCATTTCCGCCATCATTTGGCGCCACCGCTCCATTTCGACGCCCATCTTCCCCGCAATCTCCGACTCGGTCGGATTCCGTTGCAACGTCGCCGCAAGCTCGCGCGTAGCCTCCTCGACCTGCTTGTGCCGGCGCCGCAGATCCCGCGACGCCCAGTCCAACTGCCGCAGGCTGTCCAGGATCGCCCCCTTGATCCGGTGCTTCGCATAACTCGAGAACGCAACTGCTTTTCAGGCTGGAACTTGTCGACCGCGTCGAACAGACCCAGAATCCCGGCATGCACCAGATCGTCCAGATCGACATGAACCGGCAGGTTCTCGTGGACGCGGACCGCGATCGCTTTCACCAGCGGCAGGTGGTCCATAATGATGCGATCCCTTTCCTCCCTCGCCGCTTCTGTCCGTTCTTTCGAGTTCGTTTGCTTCGCCATGCCCATAGCGATGCAACCTCGCAACCAACTCGAAGCAAGGTCCATGGCCGACCTCGGGACAGGCCTTTACCTGACAGAGCGGAACGCACTTACGGAGCGGGCACCTTAGTACAAAGGTGCTGAGATGGCGCTTCGCCGGGCCTCAAAAAGACCAAAACGGAACCCGAAGCGGGACTCGCGTTCCATTTTAAAACGCGGCCGAGGGGAAAGACGCTGAGACACGGCAAGAGGCAGAGGAGTTCAATCCCGCAGCGACTGGGCAACCCAGGTCTTCACGACAAGACCGCCGAGCAGGATCCATACCCCGATCCGGAACACGCCCTCGAGGGTGAAGGCGGAAAGAAGGGCCAGCACCGCATAGCAGGCCATGGCGGCGATAAAGCGGGTTTTCATGAGGCGCGGACCGCGAACGGCCCTGCAACCATGGTAGCGGTTCGGCGCCTACGACCGCTGGCGGATGAACTCGTATCGTTCGACCGTGGCCGCGACCTCGAAGGGCTTGTCGGGCTCGCTGCCATTGCGCACGGCTGAATCCAGCCGCATCACCTTTCCCAGGCAGTGGAGGTCAACCTCGCCGGAAGGCGCGAGAGTGATGAGGTACTCAATCGGCTCGCCGATTTCGATCCGGGTGTCCGAAGCAAAGAGAACCCCGCCTGAGCTGAGGTTCTTCGTCTCGCCGGCGCCGGTAATCGAGCGCAAGCCGTTCCGGACCAGCTTCACCGGCAGCTTGACGTCGAATCGCTTGGATCTGCGTTGTTCTACCACGGACCTTTCTAAACTATTAGGTTCTGTGGGTGTTAGTCAATGTTTTTCGCCGTTTTAAGGGCCATTTGCGGTTCTGGTACTTCACATTACCATCAGGGTAGTAAGTTCGTTTCAGGTCCGCACCCGCCTCCAGGTACTGTAGTTTTGGCCTGTTGGTCCTCCCGGCCGTCCAACCCCTTTGATAGCCCCCGTGAGCCGTTGCCCGGCCGCTGGCGCCGGACTCCCCCCTCGGGGGACAATGGAGAATCGGCGGAGTATCGCCGACCCCCACCATGCTGGACCGTATCACCGTACACGGAGCGCGGCAACACAACCTGAAGAATCTCGATGTCGAGATCCCGCGCAACACCCTCACGGTGGTCACCGGCCTGAGCGGCTCGGGCAAGTCCTCGCTGGCCTTCGACACCATCTACGCGGAGGGCCAGCGCCGCTACGTGGAAACGCTTTCGCCTTACGCCCGCCAGTTTCTCGACCAGATGGAGCGCCCCGAGGTCGATTCCATCGACGGCCTCAGCCCCGCCATCTCCATCGAGCAGAAAACCACCAGCCGCAGCCCACGCTCGACCGTCGGCACCATCACTGAAATCTACGACTACCTCCGCGTGCTCTACGCCTCCATCGGCGTGCCCCACTGCCCGAACTGCGGCCACGAGATCTCGCAGCAATCCACCGAGCGCATCCTCCAGCAGATCGCGAGCCTCAAGCAGGACGAGCGGGTCATGATCCTGGCGCCGATCGTGCGCGGCCGTAAGGGCGAATACCGCAAAGATCTCGAGAAACTCGCCCGCCAGGGCTTCCTTCGCGCCCGCATTGATGGCGTGCTGCGCTCGATCGACGAGCCCGTTGCGATGGACCGCAGGCGCAACCACACCATCGAAGTGGTCATCGACCGTCTGCTCGTCAAGCCGGGCATCGAGAAGCGCCTCGAAGCCTCAATCGAAACCGCCACCAAGCTGGCCTCCGGCCTGGTCACGGTCGCTGTCGTGAACGGCAGCGAGCATCTGTACTCGCAGAAACTGGCCTGCCCGGACTGCGACACCAGCGTTCCGGCCATCGAGCCGCGATCGTTTTCGTTCAACAGCCCTTACGGCGCCTGCGAGACGTGTTCCGGCCTCGGCAACAAGTGGATGTTCGATCCGGGCAAGATCCTTGCCGATTCCTCGAAACCTCTCTTCGACGGCGGTCTGGTCCCGGCAGCATCGTCAGAGACCATCGCGCGCGCCACCGCGGAGGCGGCCAAGCGTCAGAAGATCGACCTGGCGAAACCCTTCGACGATCTCGCGGCCAAGGCTCAGGATTTCGTCATGCTCGGTGGCGCCGGCTTCCCCGGTGTTCTCAGGCTGCTCGAAGACAAGTTCGAAGACGCCACCGACATCTACCGTGAGTGGCTGATGGACTACATGTCCCCCATCGAGTGCCCGGACTGCAAGGGGCGGCGGCTGAAGCCCTCCAGCCTTGCCGTGCTGGTGCAGGGCATCTCGATCGCCGCGTTCACGGCGCTGCCGGTCGCCCGCGCGGTTCCCAAACTGAAGGGCTGGGAATTCACCGAGCGCGAGATGCAGGTGGCCGGGCGCGTGGTTCACGAAATTCGGAACCGGCTCGAGTTCCTCAGCGCGGTGGGGCTCGACTACCTGAGCCTGGACCGCTCGGCGGCTACGCTTTCGGGCGGCGAGGCGCAGCGGATACGCCTGGCGACGCAGATCGGTTCGCGGCTGCGCGGCGTCCTTTACGTGCTCGACGAACCCTCCATCGGCCTGCATCCGCGCGACAACGCCCGCCTGCTCGACACGCTGGCCCGTCTGCGCGACCTCGGCAACACGGTGCTGGTGGTGGAACACGACGCCGAGACCATCGAGCGCGCCGATTACGTCATCGACCTCGGCCCCGGCGCGGGCCGCCTGGGCGGCGTGCTGGTCGCGTCGGGGACCCCCGGCGAAATCGAGCGCAACCCTTCGTCGCTCACCGGCCAGTATCTTTCCGGGGCGAAGAGCATTCCCACGCCGGCCGTGCGCCGCCGGAGCAACGGCAAGAGCCTGGTGATCCGCGGCGCGCGCGAGCACAACCTCAAGAACATCGACATCGAGTTTCCGCTCGGCCTGTTCATCGTCATCACCGGCGTTTCGGGCAGCGGGAAATCGACCGTGGTCAACGACATCGTCTACCGCGCGTTGATGCGCGCCATCTACAAGTCGCGCGAGGAGCCGGGCGCTCACGACTCCATCGAGGGCCTCCAGCACATCGACAAGGTCATCGAGATCGACCAATCGGCCATCGGCCGGACGCCGCGCTCCAATCCCGCCACCTACACCGGGGTCTTCACGCCCATCCGCGATCTGTTCGCCATGCTGCCCGAGTCGCGCGAGCGCGGCTACAAGCCCGGCCGGTTCAGCTTCAACGTCAAGGGCGGGCGCTGCGAAGCCTGCGAAGGCGACGGGCTCAAACGCATCGAGATGAGCTTTCTGCCGGACGTCTACGTAACCTGCGATCTGTGCCGCGGCCGGCGCTACAACTACGAGACGCTCCAGGTAAAATACAAAGGCTATTCGATAGCGGATATCCTGGAGACGACCGTCGAGGAAGCGCTGGCAGTGCTGGCAAACATTCCGCAGATCCAGCCCAAATTGCAGACGCTGGTGGACGTCGGGCTGGGCTACGTTCACCTGGGCCAGTCTTCGACCACGCTGTCGGGCGGCGAGGCGCAGCGCATCAAGCTGGCCCGCGAGCTGAGCCGGCGCCAGACCGGGCGCACGTTCTACATCCTCGACGAGCCCACCACCGGGCTGCACTTCGACGACATTCGCAAGCTGCTGGACGTGCTCCAGCGGCTGGTCGGCCTGGGCAACACCGTAGTGGTGATCGAGCATCAACTGGATGTGGTCAAGTGCGCCGACTGGGTGATCGATCTGGGGCCGGACGGCGGCGATGCGGGCGGCCAGGTGGTGGCGACGGGCACGCCCGAGCAGATCGTGCGCAGCCGCCGCAGTTACACCGGCCAGGCCCTGGCCAAGGTGCTGAAGAACGGCAGAAACGGACACGTATCGTGAGCCAATACGACCTCGATCCGCTCGATTTTTCCGGGCTGAAGACGATCCCCATCCGCGAGCGCGGCGGCAAGGTGCGGCTCGAGCATTTCGCCCAGCCGTACCAGAAGGGCGGTGTGGCGGCGTGGCTCGAATCGCTGCCGCACCTGCTTGCCGCCGACGGCTTCCGCGCGGTGGTCGAAGCAATGGAAGCCGCCCGCGCCGCCGGGAAGCCGATCCTGTGGGGCATGGGCGGGCACGTCATCAAGTGCGGTCTGGCTCCGATCCTCACGGACCTGATGCGGCGCGGATTTGCCACCGCTTTCGCCATGAACGGCTCCGCCGCGATTCACGATTTTGAGATCGCCATCGCCGGCTCGACCAGCGAGGACGTCGAAGCCGTGCTCCCCGACGGGCGCTTCGGCGTGGCCGAGGAGACCGGCCGGGACATGAACGCCGCCATCGTGGAGGGAGACCGCGACTCGCTCGGCATGGGCGAGGCCCTGGGCCGCTGGCTTGTAGGGCAAGCTTCAGCTTGCCAGGACTCCAGCCTCCTCCCCGCCGCTTACCGCAACCGCACGCCCGTCACCGTGCACGTTGCCATCGGCACCGACACGCCGCACACCCATCCGGCCGCAGACCCCGCCGCCATCGGCCGCGCCACCCACCGCGACCTGCGTCTGTTCTGCCGCCTGGTGTCGCAGCTCGATTCCGGCGGCGTGTACCTCAACCTCGGCTCGGCTGTGGTAATGCCTGAAGTCTTTCTCAAGGCCGTGTCCGTAGTGCGGAACCTGGGCAGCCGGCTCGAAGACTTTACCACCGTTAATCTGGACTTCCTCCAACACTACCGCCCCCGCGTGAACGTGGTCGAGCGGCCGCATACCCGCTCGGGTGGCCGCGGGATCGCCATCACCGGCCATCACGAGTTGATGGTGCCGCTGCTGGCGGCGGTCCTCATCGAGCGCCAATCATGACCGACCCTTCCGAGCCGCCGCCGCTGTTGCCGCCTCCGCTCGAAGCTCCGCCCGAACCGGAGCGGGTTCCCTTTTGGGGCTACCGCGATCTGATGTTTCTCATCGCCGTCGCCTTCGTTCTCCTGATGCTCGTCGGCAGGCTGGCCCTGGTCTTCTTTAAGGCCCCCGTCGGCGCCGTGCAGGCGCTGGCCGTGACCTTCGCGTTCGAGGGCCTCTGGTTCGTAGTTCTGTACGGGGTGATGCGTCTTGGATACGGCCGCCCCTTCTGGCGCTCGCTGGCCTGGGTGAAGGCGCCGCGCGGGTTTTGGGACGCCGCCGGCTGGGGGCTGCTGACCGCTTTGACTTGCGTCACGATCTCGAGCCTGCTTCCGACTCCCCACGTCAAGACGCCCATGGAAGAGCTGCTGAAGGGTCGCTCGTCGCTCCTGCTGATGGGTTTTTTCGCGGTGACCCTGGGCCCGCTGTTCGAAGAGCTGGCGTTCCGCGGCTTTCTCCAGCCGCTGCTCGTGAGTACGTTTGGCGCCGTGGGCGGTGTGTTGCTGCAGGCGGTGCCCTTCGCGGCGTTGCATGGCGCCGAATACGCCTGGAGCTGGCAACAGCTCATCGTCATGCTCCTTGCCGGATCGGCCTTCGGCTGGATGCGCCACCGCACCGGCTCGACCGCCGCCTCGACTTACATGCACGCGGGCTTCAACTTCGTGGTGTTCTTGGGAATGCTGGCGGAGAGCTTGGCTGGAGTGTGAGAAGATCGGCTAGAAAGGGTCCGCTCCCAGACGGTCGCGGTTCAGTGCTCCGGCCGCGGACGGCAACACCGGGCGCCGACGGCAGCACCGAACCGCGCGCGTAAGCAAGCGGCTCCGCCGGGGGCATAGTGCCGAGGCCAGAATGGTAGAGACGATTCAGTGGAGCGACGCCGGCGTGGTCATGATCGACCAGACGCGGCTGCCGCGCGAAGAGGTGTACGTCACCTGCCGCGACTACCGGGAGGTGGCCGAAGCCATCCGCTCGATGGTGATTCGCGGCGCCCCCGCCATCGGCGTCGCCGCCGCCATGGGAGTCGCGCTCGGCATGTTGCATGCCGACCCTTCCCGGCTCGACCCGGAGCTCGAAACCATCTGCGCCACGCTGGCCGCCACCCGGCCCACGGCCGTCAACCTCTTCTGGGCCATCGATCGAATGAAGAAGCTGTACGCCGGAATCCGCGCCTGCCCCGTCGAGGAGATTCGCCGGCGGTTGGTGGAGGAAGCCCGGCAGATCCGTCTGGAGGACATCGCCATCAACGAGGCCATCGGCCGCCACGGCGCTCCGCTGGTCCCGGATGGGAAGACGGTGCTCACGCACTGCAACGCCGGAGCGCTGGCTACCGCCGGCTATGGAACGGCTCTGGGCGTGGTGCGGGCCGCCGTCGCATCGGGCAAGCGCATCGATGTGTTCGCCGACGAGACGCGCCCGTTTCTCCAGGGCGCCCGGCTCACCGTGTGGGAGCTGCAGCATGACGGCATCCCGGCCACGCTGATCACCGACAGCATGGCCGGGCACTTCCTGAAGTCCGGCCGCATCGGCTGCGTGGTGGTGGGGGCCGACCGGATCGCCGCCAACGGCGACGTCGCCAACAAGATCGGCACCTATACGGTCGCCGTGCTGGCGCGCGAAAACGGGGTGCCGTTCTACGTGGCCGCGCCGGTTTCGACCCTGGACTTGAGCCTATCCTCCGGCGACCAGATCCCGATCGAGCAGCGCCCGGCCACGGAGGTCACCCACGTGTTCGGCGTCGCGGTGGCGCCCGAAGGCGTGCGCGTCGAGAATCCCGCCTTCGATGTCACCCCCCACCGGTACGTAACCGCGATCGTCACCGAGCGCGGCGTTGCGCGTCCCCCGTTCACCGAGTCTCTGCGGACCCTGGCCGCCGCCTAAACGGCCGAGAACTTGTGGATCGTCGTGGTGTGGTAGCGCTGGCCGGGTTTGAGAACCGTAGTCGGGAAACTCGGGTGGTTGGGCGAGTCGGGATAGTGCTGGGTTTCGAGACAGAACCCCGAGCGGGGCCCGTAGAGCCTGCCGCCTTTGCCCCGCAGCTTGCCGATGAAATTCCCGGAATAGAACTGAAAGCCCGGCTCGGTCGTGAACACCTCGAGGACGCGGCCCGTTCCCGGCTCCACAACTTTCGCCACCGGAGACAGTCCCTCGCCGCTGCGGTTCAGCACGAAGTTGTGGTCGTATCCGCCGCCTCTGGCGATCTGCACGTCGTCCTGGTCGATCCGCGCTCCGATGGCGACCGGTTGGCGGAAATCGAACGGCGTGCCCGCCACGCTCGCTAGCTCGCCGGTCGGAATGAGGCCGGCATCGACGGGCGTGAAGCGGTCCGCGTTGAGCGTCAGCAGGTGACCCAGGTTGTCGCCCTCACAGGCCAGATTGAAGTAGGAATGGTTGGTGAGATTGACGATCGTGTCCCGATCCGTCGTGGCGCTGTAATCGATCCCCAGCTCGTTGTCGCCGGTCAGAGTGTACCGCACCGTCACGTCCAGGTTGCCGGGAAACCCTTGATCGCCGTCTTTGCTCAGATAGCCGAGTTCCAGCGACTGCGGGCCGGCGTCTTTGACCTGCCACACAACCTTGTCGAATCCGCGCGGTCCGCCATGCAGGTTGTTCTCGCCGTTGTTCTGCGCGAGTTTGTATTCGACGCCGTTGAGCGTGAACCTGCCCTTGGCGATCCGGTTCCCGTAACGGCCGATCAGCGCTCCGAAGAACGGATTATCGCCGGCGAGATAGCTGTCGAGGCTGTCGAAGCCGAGGACCACATCGCCCGACCGGCCCTTGCTGTCCGGCGTGTGGAGCGAGACGACCGTCCCGCCATAGGTCATGATTGTGGCTTCAACGCCGCGGGAATTCGCCAGCGTGTAGAGTTCGACGGGCGTGCCGTCCGGGGTCTTTCCGAAGTCCTGTCTGTTCACCTTTCGCGCTCCTTGCACTTAAGGAATTCTACCGTGTTTCCGCCATCGGCGGAGGGCGGAGATCGAGACCCGGCGCGGCGAGCGGGGGGGCTGGCGCCGGCTCTCCGGCGCCCCAAAAGTGCGGTAACGAATAGCTGCCGCACAAAACCGGGTTATAATGCTCTTCGCTGTTTGCGTGGATTTCTGGCGGTTGGACTGTGCAGACCTTGTTCCATAAGCACGTCGATCCGGGCAGCCGGCCCGAAGGCCTGACCCCGCCGGACCACCCTGTTCACCGGCCGGGCGACCCCTCGGGCCCTAGCCTCTTCCTTCCCTTCGCGGTCTTCCTCGTGCTGGCCACCGGTCTGGCGGGAGCGAGCTACTGGTACTTCCTTCATGAGCGCGATGCATTCCTGCACGAAATAGGGAATCAGCTCTCCGCCATTGCCGACATGAAGGTCAGCCAGGTTACGGCGTGGCGGGAGGAGCGCTTTAAAGACGCGCGCGCCATCATGGCCGCTGCCGCGTTGCCCTCCGCTGTTCACTCGCTCGAAGGGACGGACGATGCAGCAGCGATCGCCATTGTGCGCCAATGGATGCAACACTCGAAGGCGGCCGTCTACGCAAACGCCGTTCTGGTCGACCGTCAAGGGCGGACCCGTGTCGCCTTTGGCGTGGCCGGCTCCCCAGAGCTTTACGCCCGTCTCTCCGAACAGGCTCGACAGGCCGGGGGTGTCGTGCTGGCGGACTTGCCGAGCGACCAGCGTCAGGAGGGCATCGATCTTGGACTGGTGATTCCGTTGGCCGCGGGCGCCAGTTCGCCCACCGCAACCCTGGTTTTGGGGATCGACGCTCGCAAGTCGTTATATCCTCTGATCCAGCCCTGGCCGGTTCCGGGCGGGAACGGCGATATCCTGCTCCTGCGCCGGGAGGGAGCGAGCGACCTGCCACTAAGCGACTCTCGGCGCCGCAAGGACGGCGCCGAGCCCCTGCCGGCTGGAATAGCCCTTTCGGCCGTCGCCCAGGCCGCGCTCGAACGCGGCGCGACGATGAAGGGACAGGACTACCGGGGGGTTCCGGTGCTGGCTGCGATGCGCAAGGTCCCGGCCACGACTTGGTCCGTGTTGGCCGAGATGGACCTGGAAGAAGCCGAGCTGCCGCTGCGCGGGCAGTCCGCCGTCCTCGCACTCCGGGTGGCGGCGTTGATCGCGGCCGCCGGTTTCGGCCTGGGTGTGTTGTGGCGCCACCAGCGGCTGCGGTTCTACAAGCAGGCCTATGAGTCCGAAGTGGAGCGCCGGGCGCTGGTGGGGCACTTCGACTACCTCAGCCACTACGCCAATGACATCATTCTCCTCGCCAACACGGAGGGGTGCATCATAGAGGCCAACCAACGTGCCTCTGCCGCGTACGGCTACAGCCGCGAGGATCTGTTGCGGAAGCGCCTCGGCGATCTGTGGCAGCTCCATACGGCCGAATCGGAGAGCCAGCCGCCTGCGGAAATCGAAGCGGACGCGAGAGTGATTGAGACCTGGCACCGCCGCCAGGACGGGACGGTCTTCCCCGTCGAGGCCAGCACCAGAACGATCGACGTGGACGGCGTCAAGTTTCTGCAGACCATCGTTCGCGATATCACCGAACGCAAAACGATGGAAGAAGAGCTGCGGCAGGCCAAGCAGAGACTGGAGGCGGTTATCCAGGCCGCGCCGGCGGGCATTGTCGTATTGGATCGGAAGGGGCTCATTCAGCTCTGGAACAAAGCCGCCGAGCGTATTTATGGCTGGACGGCGCAGGAGGTTGTCGGCCAGCACGTTCCCGACGCCATGTACTCGGAAGAGGACCGGGCCGGAGGACGGCAGCTCTGGAAGCAACAGTTGGCCGGCAAGGCCCTGAGCGCGATCGAAGCGACGCGCCTGCGGAAGGACGGCTCGCCGATTGAGGTCAGCGTGAGCTCCGCGCCGCTGTTCGACGGCAGCGGATCGGCGGTCGGCATCCTGGTAGTCATCTCCGACATCACCGACCGCAAGAAGACGGAAGAATCCCTGATCGAGAGCGAGGAACGCTTTCGGCTGGCGGTGGAAACCGCGCCCGAGGCGATTTTCATACAAACCGGCGGCTGTATCCGCTACGTCAACCCGGCCGCAGTGGCTGCCTTCGGCGCCGAGTCCGCGGACCAGCTCTTGGCCCGGCCCGTGCTGGAGCGGATTCATCCGGATTGCCATGCGCTGGTGCGGGAGAGAATACGCGAACTCCGGGAAGAGAAGCGGCGCGTGCCGGCTGCCCAGGAGAAGTACGTCAAGCTGGACGGCTCCGTTATCGACGTGGAGGTGTCCGCGGAACCCTTCCGCTACCTTAACGCGGATGGTGCCTTGGTCTTTTTCCGCGAGGTCACGGAGCGGAAGCGCGCCGAGGAGGCGTTACGCGAGAGCGAACGCCGCTTGCAGTTGGCGGTCCAGGTCTCGAAGACCGGGCTGTGGGACTACGATCTTCGGTCCAAGGAGGTTTACTACTCGCCGGAGTGGAAGGCGCAGCTTGGCTATGCGCCCGGCGAGATCGGCAACACCCTGGACGAGTGGGAGAACCGGCTGCACCCCGAGGACCGCGAGCGCGCGATGGCCGTAATCAGGTCCCTGGACGCCGCCTCGCCCGAGTTTGAAGCGGATTTCCGGTTGCGGCACAAGGACGGAAGCTACCGCTGGATTCTCGCCCGGGGCGCGCTCCTGTTCGATGCCCAAGGGCAGCCGCGCCGCGTGATCGGCTCCCACATGGACTTCACGGAGCGCAAGAAGATGGAAGAGGAACTCGACGCCAGCCGGCGTCTGGTTCATCGCATCCTCAACGCCACTCCGGACCTGCTCTACATCTACGACCTCGCAGAAGGCCGGAATACCTTTGCGAACCGGCATGTGACCGAGTTCCTGGGATACAGCTTCGAGCGCGCGCAGGCGCTGGGCGCCGACCTGATGGGCCAGATTCTCCACCCCGAGGATGCGCCCGCGGTGGCCCAGCACCTTCGCCGCTGCCGCGCCGCCGCGGACGGCGAGACCCTCGAGATCGAATATCGTATGCGGCACGCCGACGGCCATTGGTGCTGGGTGCACTGCCGCGACATGGTGTTCTCCCGCACCGACGGCATTCCCAGCAAGGTCCTGGGGGTGGCGCAGGACGTCACCGAGCGCAAGCACACCGAAGACGCTTTACGGAAGAGCGAGGCCCGGCTGGAACGCGCCCAGCGGATTGCGGAGCTGGGTAGCTGGGAGGCGACCACGCAGAGTCTCGAGACCGAGTCTGCCACCGAGCCCTGTCGCTGGTCCAACGAGCTCTACCGCATCTGGGGCGTCTCCAAGGAATCCTTCGCACCGACTCCGAAGGCCATTGCCGCAACCATCCCCGCGGAGGACTGCGAGGCGGTCCTGGCCGCCGTACGGGCCACGATCGAGACCGGCAAAGCATTTCGCGTGGACCACCGCATTATTCGCCCGGACGGTACACAGAGATGGGTTCGCCAGCATGGGGAACTCGAGACCGACGATTCCGGCAACCAACGCATGATCGCCACCGCCCAGGACGTCACCGAGTACCGGCGCTTGCAGGATCAGTTCCTGCAAGCTCAACGGCTGGAGAGCATCGGCCGCCTGGCCGGGGGCGTGGCCCACGACTTCAACAACCTGCTGACCGTCATCATCTGCTGCGGCGAACTGGTGCTCGAAGAGTTGCCCGCGGACGGTTTCCTGGCAACCTCCGTGGGCGAGATCCGCAAGGCGGCGCAGCGTGCGGCGGCCTTGACCGAGCAGTTGCTGGCCTTCGGCAGGCGGCAGGTCGTCCAGCCCAAGGTCCTGGACCTGAACCTCGTGATCCTGGACGTGGAAAAGATGATCGGCCGCCTCATCGGCGAGGACATCGAGCTGATGGTCCGTCTCGAAGCTGCGGGAAAGGTAGTTGCCGATCCCAACCAGATCAACCAGGTCTTGATGAACCTGGCCGTCAACGCGCGCGACGCCATGCCGCGCGGAGGCAAGCTGATCATCGAGACAAGCGACTTCAATGCCGGCGAAAGTCGCCCGGAGCTGGCTGGCGGCTCTTACGTAGAACTGGCCGTCGGCGATACCGGCTCGGGGATGGATGAATACACCCGCAGCCACCTGTTCGAGCCGTTCTTCACTACCAAGGAGAAAGCGAAGGGAACCGGTCTGGGGCTGTCCACGGTCTACGGGATCGTCAAGCAGGCCGGCGGGCACATCTGGGTTCGCAGCGAACCCGGCGCGGGCACCACGTTCCACATCTGCCTGCCTCGCGCCGAAGGCGAGGTCGTCGCGGCGGAGGTTTCCAAGACGCCGGCAGCCGACCTGCGCGGCGATGAGACGCTGCTGGTGGTGGAGGATCAGGCCGAAGTCCGGCACCTGGCGATGGAGGTTCTCGAGAGCTACGGGTACAAAGTACTGGGAGCCGCGAGCGGTGTGGACGCTCTTCAGCTCTGCGAAATCTACACTGGGCCGATCCAGATGATGGTGACCGATGTCGTCATGCCCGGCATGACCGGTCCGGAACTGGCCGCGAAGCTGACAGAGCTGAGGCCGCAAATCAAGGTTCTCTTTATGTCGGGCTACGCGGACAAGTTGATCGCGGGCGAGGGCGAGCTCGCCGGCAACATGGCCTATCTGCAAAAGCCGTTCTCTCCGCGCTCCCTGGCGGCCAAGGTGCGCGAAGCCCTGGGCCCGCTGGCGTCCAAGTCCGAATAGTCCCGTCCGCGTTCGCGCCGGAGCTGACAGCCATTGAGTTGATGAGCCCCGGAATCAGCCGGGCTTCGTCCGCATGGCTTCGGCGAGAATTCCGCGGCGCTTGGCGAACTTGTTTTGTGTGACGTCCTACCAGCGGCGCCTGTCGCCCATCAATTTTGGCTGTCCGGGTCTGGTATCATCTAAGGTTATTTCCTTGCAGGACGGTTCCCCAGCCGTTTCTGTGGATTCCACAACGCCTAACCGACAGGAGAGTTCTTAATGGCAGTCAAAGTAGCAATCAATGGTTTCGGCCGCATCGGGCGCAACGTCGTCCGGGCCGGATTGCACGACCCCGCAATCGAATTCGTAGCCTGCAACGACCTGACCGACACCAAGACGCTGGCGCACTTGCTGAAGTACGACTCCGTCCTTGGGCGGCTCGAGGCGGACGTGGCGGCTACGGGAGATTCCATCCTCATCAACGGCAAGCCGCTGAAAGTGTTCGCGATCAAGGACCCGGCCGAGCTCGACTGGACCTCGCTCGGCGCCCAGATCGTGATCGAATCCACCGGCAAGTTCACCGACGCGACGCTGGCCTCGAAGCACCTGCGCGGGACCGTGAAGAAGGTCGTCATCTCCGCCCCGGCGAAGAACGAGGACCTGACGGTCGTCATCGGCGTCAACGACGGCGTCTACGATCCGGCCAAGCACAACGTCATCTCCAACGCGTCCTGCACCACCAATTGCCTGGCGCCGGTGGCGAAAGTGCTGCACGAGACCTTCGGAATCGCGAAGGGCTCGATGACCACCATCCACAGCTACACCAACGACCAGCCGGTTCTGGACTTTCCGCACAAGGACCTGCGCCGCGCCCGTGCCGCCGCGCTCAACATGATTCCCACCTCCACCGGCGCCGCCAAGGCGATCGGCCTGGTGATGCCGGCGCTCAAGGGCAAGCTGGACGGCTACTCCATGCGCGTTCCCACGCCCAATGTTTCCGCGGTGGACCTGGTGGCGCTGCTCGAGAAGGACGCCACGGCCGAAGAGATCAACGCCGCCCTGAAGGCGGCCGCCGAGGGCCCGCTGAAGGGCATCCTGGCCTATACGGAAGACCCCGTGGTCTCGACCGACATGCTGCAGAACTCGAACAGCTCGATCGTCGACTCGCTCTTGACGAAGGTGCTGGGCGGCAACCTGGCCAAGGTGGTTGCCTGGTACGACAACGAGTGGGGCTACTCCTGCCGCGTAGTCGACCTGGTGAAGTTCCTGGCCGCCAAGGGCCTGTAAGATACTGCGGGACTGCCCTCCGGAGGGCAGTCCCGCTGTTCCTTCGACTCGACCCCTCGCGTTCGCCGATCAAACACTGCGTGCGAATATCCCGCCGTTTGTTGGCTCGTTCCCGCCGGGGACCCGAACCATCCCTGCCCGCCTGGCGCGCCACCCGCGTCGATCCCGTCACCTCGCTGCGCACGCAGTAGTTCCCAAATGCAGCGCGACGATGCCGCCGGTCAGGCGCTCAAAGCGCACCTCGACGAAGCCGGCCTCGCGCATCATATCCGCGAGCCGGTCCGCGCTGGGAAACTTCCGCACCGACTCCGGCAGGTATTCGTACGCGCCCCGTTCCCCCGAGAGCGCGCCGCCGACGGCCGGAAGAATGCGTCGGGAGTAGAAACGGTAGAGCGCCGCGAAAAGGGCTGAGGGCGGTTGCGAGAACTCCAGGATTGCCGCCACGCCGCCCGGCTTCAACACCCGCTCGATCTCCCGAAGGGCCTTTTCGTAATTGGCCAGGTTGCGGAAACCGAACGCGGTGGCGGCCACGTCGAACGACCGGTCCGCCAGCGGCAGCGCCAGGGCATCGGCCTCCACCAGCGCAGCACCAGGCCGTTTGCCGCGCGCGGCCAGCAGCATCGGATGGCAGAAATCGATCCCCAGCCCGCCCCGCGTCACCAGTAAATCGCCGGTGCCACAGCAGAGGTCCAGAACCCGCGCGCCGGGCCGCTCGAGCGCCGCCCGCAGTTCCCGCACCGTGCGCGCGCGCCAGCGGCGGTCCAGGTTGAACGAGAGCAGATGATTGAGGAAATCGTAGCGGCGCGCGACCCGGCCGAACATCCCACGCACCCAGCGTGCCGCTTCCTCTTCGCCGGCGGCGCCCGGGGGTGCGGTCCCCTCGGCCGGCGGGCCGCTCATTCGAGCGCTTCCTGGATGGCCCCGGCCACGATCGCTTCGTCGATGTCCGAAACCACCGCCACCTGCCCGATCGTCTCCGGCAGGACCCAGCGCACGCGGCCCTTCAGAGTCTTCTTGTCCATCAAGGCGCGGCGCGCGATGGCTTCGGCGGTGACGCCGTCCAGAGAGGGAATCGGCCCGTAGAGCGCGATGGTATTCAGAATCTCGACGGCGTCCTCGGCCGAGAGATGGCCGGTCCGCTCGGAGAGGTAGATGGCCGCGCGCATGCCGAACGCGACCGCCTCGCCGTGGCGGAAGCGGCAATAGCCCGTCTCGGCCTCCAGGGCGTGCCCGGCGGTGTGGCCGAAATTGAGGATCACGCGCACGTTCTTTTCGCGCTCGTCGGCGGAGACCACCTCGGCCTTGATGCGCACGCACTCGCCGATGATCCGCTCCGCGAGACAGGGCTCGCGGCTGAGGACCGCCGCGCTCTGCTCGGCCAACGTCCGGAACAGCTCTGGGCTGCGGATGACCCCGTATTTCACAACCTCGAACAGGCCGTTGCGGTACTCGCGCTCGGGAAGCGTGGAGAGGACTTCCGGGTCGATCAGCACTGCCACGGGCTGGTGGAACGCGCCCACCAGATTCTTGCCGCATTCCAGATCGACACCCGTCTTGCCGCCGATGGCCGCGTCCACCTGCGCCAATAGCGTAGTGGGGACCTGGAGCACCGGCACGCCGCGCATGAAGATGGCCGCCAGGAATCCCGCCACGTCGTTCACTACGCCGCCGCCGAAAGCGATGACCAGGATCGAGCGGTCGCCGCCCCGCCGCACCAACTCCTCCGCCAGCCATTCGACAGAGGCCAGGCGCTTGTGCTCCTCGCCCGCGGGAAACAACACGATCTCGTGAGAGCGCTCGGCCAAGCCGCGCGCGAGGCGGTAGCTGTGGTGCTGCCAGACATCCTCGGTGGTGACGACGAAGACCTTGCCCGAGCCGGCCGGGATGAATTCCCCGATCCGCGCGAGAATGCCCCGCTCGACAATGGCCTCGTAATTCCGCTGCGGCGTGCTGATGGCGAACGATGGCATACAGAACCCTTGTACCACGCTCGGCTCGCCGCCCGCCGCCCTACCCCGCCGCACCCTGGGCCAGCACCGCGCGCACTTTCTCCACCAGTTCGGCCACGCTGAACGGCTTCTTCAGGAAGGCGCCTTCGAGCGGTTCGCGGCTCATGAAACCTGAAATGAACAGCACGCGCAGGGCGGGCTGTTCGGCCTTCAGCCACGCGTGGAGATCGGCGCCGCCCATGCCGGTCATGACGATGTCGGTCACCAGAAGATCGATGGGCCGATCGCTCCGCGCGGCCACCGCCGTGGCATCGTCGCCGCTCGAGGCCGAAAGCACCCGGTAGCCCTGCTCGCGCAGAATCTCGGAGATCATCTTACGGAGGGGAGCGTCGTTTTCGGCGACAAGAATGGTCGGCATGAGCGCACCTCTGAGACCCTGAGAATCACTTTACACCCGTTGCAGCCGCGGTAGGTGAGAAGAGGGTGCGCGACATCGATGTGGACGCGCGCCGCGTCAGATTGAGAGATCTAGCCATCCGAACGTATCGGGTACTCAGCGCTGAACCGCGACCGTCAGGTAGCGGACCTCCGCCAAGCCGCCGATATCCGCTCGCTCTCGCGCGCGGTTCGGTGCCGGACTTCCGCCTGGCGTGCACGAATATGTCGTGCACCCGTGAGAAGATGTAGCTTCAGGCCGATGGATATCATCGATCTCCAAGCGGTGTCGAAGAAGTATCCGATCTACGAGCGGCCCGGCGACCGGCTGCGGGAGCTTCTGACCCTGAACCGCCGCTCCTACCACCAGGAACATTGGGCGGTTCGCGACCTGACTCTGGGAATCCGCAGCGGTGAGACCTTCTGCGTCATAGGCGAGAACGGTTCGGGAAAGAGCACGCTGCTTCAGTTGATCGGAGGCATCCTCAAACCGACCAGCGGCCAGGTTAGGGTCCATGGCCGGATCACCGCCCTGCTCGAGCTGGGTTCGGGTTTCAACCCGGAATACACCGGTCGGGAAAACGTCCACTTGAACGGCGCCATCCTCGGTTTCGCGGCGGGCGAGGTGGAGCGCAAGCTCGGCCAGATCCTGGAATTCGCGGAGATCGGCGATTTCATCGACCAGCCGGTGCGCACCTACTCGAGCGGCATGCTGGTGCGGCTGGCGTTCGCGGTCGCGGTCCACCTCGACCCCGATATCCTGATCGTGGATGAAGCCCTGGCGGTCGGCGACATCTGCTTCCGCCAGCGCTGCATGCGGAAGATCCACGAAATGCGCAGCCGCGGCGTCACCATCGTTTACGTCACGCACGATGTTTCGGACGTCAAAGCGATCGGCCATCGCACACTATGGCTCGACCGCGGCCGCGCGGCGGCACTGGGCGACTCCGCCGAGGTCGTGCAGAAGTACCTGGCGGCCATGATCGCGAAGGACGCCCGGCGCCTCCGCAGCGGGCAGGAACGCGTTTCCGGTCCGGCGGCGGAGTACTTCGAGCCCGCCGAGATCGTCACCTCGATCTCTCCCTCCGCGCGCCGGCACGGCGACGCGCGCGCCGAAGTGCTGGGCATCTCGGTGATGGACGACCGCGGGCACCCGATCGATGCCGTGCGCACCCCCGCGCGCCTGCTCGTGAGAGTCAGCGTCCGCGCCAGGGAGGCGGTCCGGCTGCCCATCGTGGGCCTTCTGGTGCGCACCGCGGAGGGCGTCGACGTAACGGGAGCCAACACCGCCAGCGAGGGCGTTCAGATGCCGCCGCTCGAACCCGGCCAGGTGGCGACCGTCGATTTCCGCATACGCCTGCCGGAACTCGCGCCCGGACGCTTTGCCTTTGCGCCCGCAATCTCCGACGGAACCTTGCGCGATTTCAGCCTGTGCGAGCTGGCCGAGGACGCGGCCGAGATCCGGGTGCTTCCGGGCGACGCTCCGGTCCGCGGATACATGCGCATCCCCTGCGCCGGAGTCTACTCTGCGGTCACGCCGCCGCGCGATGCCAGCACCGAACCGCGACCGTAAGGGAGCGGCCCTACTTGTACGCGACCGCGACCACCCGTTTGCCGCGCGCGTGCTGTTCGTAAGCGCCGGCCGGCGGCGCAATCGTCTCCACCCTCCGGAAGCCGGCCTGCTTCAGCATGAACTCGAGCGCTCGGGGCGACGGGCAGGTGGCGATCGGCGACGCGCCCGCCTCGGCGTTCTCGTTGTAGAACTCGCCCGATTCGTCGATCAGCGCCAGCACGCCATGATACGGCCGCGTCCACTCCCGGCAACCCCATTCCGCCGCGCCCTCGACCTCGTCGATCACCTGCGTTTCGACGACGCATATCTCGCGCGTCACGCGGCTGATGTTGCGAAGGCAGAGCATCGGGTTCTCGAGGTGGTAGAGCAGACCGAGGAACAAGCATAACTCGAATTCACCGGTCTCTTCGACCCGCAGATCCTCGCAGTTCGCTTGCCGCCACTCGACGTTCGCCAGGCCCAGCGCCGCGCCCACGAACCGCGCCTTGGCCAGGTTCGCCTCCCGGACATCCACTCCCAGCACCGATTGGACGCCCTCGCGAGCCAGCGCGACGCTGTAGTATCCCTCGTGGCAGCCCACGTCAATCGCCCGGATCTCCGCCAGCCGCCCGCCGAAATGCGCCTTCACCGCCCCCATCACCATCCCGAGCCGCGTCTGGTGGATCGGCTGCACCTCGGGCGGCAGCGACGAGGGCGTGCGCCGGCCCTCGCCCAGGTCGAACTGGTAGAACCACGGCCCAAGCGCCTCAATCTGTTCGCGAATCTGCTGATCGGTCATCGGAAACCGTCCATTGTAGCATCGGGCGTCAATGTAAATTGTGCTTGACAACAAGTACAGTATGCTTTACATTATGACTATGAAACATGACACCAGTTCCACCCTCTCCTGCTCGTGGCGAGAGGTGCGCGCCCAGACCCTCTGGCTGCTTGGCATGGCGCTCACCACGGCGGGAGGCTTACTGCTGCTCGCCTTGCTCAAACTGCGCGGGTACCACCCAGGGCTCCCGTTGCGTATCCTCGCGGTGGCCCTACCGCTGGTCTGCGGCGTCGGCTACATCTTCCGGCTTCTGCGCGATCTGGCGCGGCTGGACGAGCTGCAGCTCCGCATCCAACTCGAAGCCGCCGCCACCGCCTGCCTCGGCGTCTTCCTTGTCACCATCCTCTATCCCATTCTTCAGTTCGCCGGGTTCGTCGGCCCACTCCAACCCTTTTACGTGACCTTCCTGCTGGTGGGTCTGCTGATGCTCGGCTACTTCAACGCCAACCGGAGGTACCGGTGAGAAACACGCTGCGCGTGCTGCGCGCCGAGAAGAACTGGTCGCAGGCGGACTTGGCCACGCGCCTAGGCGTCTCCCGCCAGACCATCAACGCCGTCGAAACCGGCAAGTACGATCCCAGCCTGCCGCTCGCCTTCGGACTGGCGCACCTCTTCGGCAAGCGGATCGAAGAGATCTTCCTGCCCGAAGTGGGACAGGCTTCCGGCCTGTCCGCTAATGATCGCGCTCCGTCACCAGCGCGGTGAGTGTCGCCAGCGCGCGCTGGCAGGGCGACTCGGGGAACGCGGAGATGAGGCTGCCGGCCCGGGCCGTGAACCCACTCGCGCGCTGGCGCACGCGTTCCACCCCGCCGTGCCGCTCGATCAGGTTGAAGATGGTCGCGAATGGCACCCTGCTGTAATTGCGGTCCGCCAGCACCGTCTCCACCAGCCGCCGCTCCGCCCCATCGGCCTTCTCCAGCGCGTAGATCAGGGGCAGCGTGACCTTGCCCTCCCACAGGTCGTTGCCCACCGGCTTGCCCAGGACGGTCTCGCGCGCGGTGAAATCGAGCACGTCGTCGATGAGTTGAAACGCCATGCCGAGGTTCCAGGCGTACTCGCCCAGCTTCTCCTCGGTGGAGGAATCGGCTCCGGCGACCGCCGCGCCCACCCGCGCGCAGGTCGCGAAGAGGCCGGCCGTTTTGCGGTCCACCAGATCCATGTAGTCGGCTTCCGAGACGTCAATCGAGCCGATGCGCTGCAACTGCAACAGCTCGCCCTCGACCATCGCCTGCGTGACGCTGGTCAGCATCTCCAGGATGTGGAAGTTCCGCTCCCGGACCACGATCTGGAAAGCCTGCATGTACAGCCAGTCGCCCGCCAGCACCGAGGTGTGATTGCCCCACTTGATGTTGGTGGAGGGCTGGCCGCGGCGCGTCTGCGCGTCGTCGATCACGTCGTCGTGCACCAGCGTCGCCGTGTGGAGCATCTCGACCACGGCGGCCAGCCCTACGGCGCTCGCCCCGCCTCCGCCCGCAAGCTTCGACGCCAGCAGCACCAGCATGGGCCGCAGCCGCTTGCCGCCGCCCGCCCGAAGGTACTGCGCGATGGTTGTGATCGCCTCGACCGGCGCGACGAACTCCACGCCGATCGCCTTTTCGACCTCGCGCAGGTCGTCCTCGATGAGGTCGAGAATACCGCGCGCGGCTACCGAGGCCTCAGCTTTCCCAATCATTTGGTTTTCTTCAGTCTAACAAGCCGCTCGTGGCTCGTGGCCCGTGGCTCGTTGATCCAATCAGGCTTTCCCGGCTTCGCACTGCTACGACCCCCGCTGGCGAAGCGGACCGGAGGGTGCTACGGATCGACGGGCTACGAGCGACGGGCAACGAGCCTCTTGAAGTTCTCCGTGGTCGCCGCGGCGATCTCTTCAACCGTCACTCCTCGCAGTTCCGCCGCCTTCCGCGCTGTTTCGACGACGAAGGCCGGCTCGTTGCGCTTGCCGCGGTGGGGCACCGGCGCCAGGTACGGCGCGTCCGTCTCCACTAGGAGCCGGTCGAGCGGAACCATGCGCGCTACCGCTTGCACCCGCAGCGCTTTCGGAAACGTCACCACGCCGGCGAAGCTGATGTGGAAACCGAGCGCGAGCACCTGCTCCGCCTCCGCCGGCCCTTCCGAAAAGCAGTGCATGATGCCGCCCGCCAGGCGCGCCTCCGCAAGCATACGCAGCGTGTCCGGCCACGCCTCGCGCGTGTGGATGATGACCGGCCGGGACGCTGCCCGCGCCATCTCGAGCTGACGGGCGAACACCTCGCGCTGCACTTCGGGCGGGGAGAAGTTGTAGTGGTAATCGAGACCGATCTCGCCGATCGCCACCACCTTGGGATTCGCCAGCAGTTCGCGCAGCCGCTCGAAGGTCTCCGGCGTCGCCTTCGCCGCCTCGTGCGGATGCACGCCCACGCTGGCGACTATCTGCGCGTGCCCCTCGGCCAGCCGGATGCCCGCTTCGAGATCCGGCGGGCCGCTTCCGACGGCCAGCATCGTCTCGACGCCCGCCGCCCGCGCCCGTTCGATCACGGCCTCGCGGTCCGCGTCGAACTGCGGGTCGTCCAGATGGCAGTGCGAATCGGCCAGGATCACGCTATCCCCTCGTGGGACAGGCCGTTTGGCCTGCCTGGGCAGGCGGAACCGCCTGCCCCACAACTACTTCAGCCGTGCGCCCACGGGCACGTCTTCGAGGAACCCCGCCAGCACCGGCTTTCCGCCCTCGACTGACGCCGCCACGATCATCCCGTTGGAGGCGATCCCGCGCAGCTTGCGCGGCTCGAGATTCGCGACGATGACCACCTTGCGCCCCACCAACTGCTCGGGCTGGTAGGCCTCGGCGATGCCGGCCACCAGCGTCCTCGGCTCGGCTTCGCCCACGTCGATGGTGAGATGGAGCAGCTTGTTCGCGCCCTTCACAGGCTCGGCCGTCAGCACCCGCGCGACGCGCAGGTCCACCTTGGCGAAGTCGTCGATGGTGATCTTGGGCGTCGCCTCCGCAACGGGCTCGGGCGGCGGGACGGTTTTGCCCAGCAGCGCCGCCTGCCGCGCGGCCTCAACCTCTTCAAGCGCGCGCATCTCCGGGATCGCCTTCTTGGAGTCGATGCGCGGAAACACCGGTAGAACTTCAGGGATCTCCTCGCCCGACTCAAGTTCTCCCCATTTGAGCGACTCGAACCGCACGGATTCAATGGACCGGTGGGTTATGTAGTCAGGGTTACCCCCAAGCACTCGCCCAAGGCCTAGTTGACGCCAAATCCTGGACGCCGATTCCGGCATTACTGGGTAAACGAGCGTCGCAATGATCCTGAGAGCTTCGGCCGCAGTGTAAAGCGTCTCACTGAGTTGCTTGTTCGCCTTCGCGTCACGTTCGCGTACCTGGGCCAGCTTCCAGGGGGCGTTCGAGACGATGTACTTGTCGACCGCCCCGATCAACGCCCAGATTGCTTCCAGACCCTTCGAAAACTCGAGCTGATTGAAGCAGCCCTCAACTGCGAGAATTGTTTCGCTGGCGAGAGCGGCGATCTGCGGGTCCGAATACGCACCCGGAATCTCGCCCATCGTGTACTGCCGGATCATGGTCAGCGTGCGGCTCGCCAGGTTGCCCAGCCCGTTCGCCAGGTCCGAGTTGTAGCGGCCCACCAGCGCGTCGTAGCTGAAGCTTCCGTCCTGCCCGAACACCACCTCGCGCAGCAGGAAATAACGCAGCGCGTCCACGCCCATCACGCGCCGGATCGGCTCCGGCCGCACGATGTTGCCGCGCGACTTGCTCATCTTGCTCTCTTCGAACAGCAGCCAGCCGTGCGCGAAAATCCTCTTCGGCAGCTCCAGTCCCGCGGCCATCAGAAACGCCGGCCAGTAGATGGCGTGGAAGCGCACGATCTCCTTGCCGATCAGGTGCAGGTCGGCCGGCCACATTTCTTCGCCCTCGACCGCGCTCATGTACGCGGTCAGAGCATCGAACCACACGTAGAAGACGTGCGGCGCCTCGCCCTCGACCGGAATTCCCCATTTGATGTTGCTGCGCGTGATCGACAGGTCGGTCAGGCCCTGCTTGACGAACGCGATCACTTCGTTGCGCCGCGTCTCGGGCTGTATGAACTTCGGCTCGCGCTCGTAGAGCTCCAGCAGCCGCTCGCCGAACGCCGAGAGCTTGAAAAAGAAATTCTCTTCCGTGATGGTCTCGGTGGGCCGGCCGCAATCCGGGCAGGGATCGCCCGGCTTGGCGTCATTCACGTATAGGTTGTCGTAGATGCAGTACTGCCCGGTGTAAGCGCCCTTGTAGATGTAGCCGTTGGCGCGGCAACGCTCGAATAGACCGTTAACCACGCGGGCGTGCTGCGGGCTGGTGGTGCGTTGGAAGTGGTCGATCTGGAGCCCGAGTTGCTGCCACTGCCGCTCGAACTCGGCCGCGATCACGTCGGTGTATTCTTTGGGGGTCTTCCCGGCGCGCTCGGCCGCACGCTCCACGTTGACCCCGTGCTCGTCGGAGCCGGTGGTCAGCACGGCGCGTTTGCCCTGCATGGCCTGGAAGCGCTTGATCAGGTCCGCGACAATCGTCGTGTACGCGTGGCCGATGTGCGGCGCGGCGTTTACGTAGTATATCGGTGTAGTCAGATAGTATTTGTCTTGCATCTCAGGTATGCCAGATTGGCCTCGGCGATGATGTCCTTGAGCGGCGTCCGCGTTTCGATCGCGAGGCGCCGGCAGTCTTCATACTCGGGCGCATAGTGCCCCGCGCTCGAAACCTTCACGCGGATTTTGCCGTGCGGCGTCTCGACCTCGACGGTGCGGCGTTCTTCGACGCGGCGCTCCGCTTGGGTTATGCGCAGGCCGAGCGTCGAGGTCTCGGTGAAAACCAGTTGCGCCAGCGTTTCCTGGTCCTGGGGGCGCGCGATGACGCGCAACAGCACTCCCGGGCGGCCTTTCTTCATGGTCAGCGGGGCCAGCGCCGCGTCCAGTGCGCCGGCTTCGAGCAGCCGTTCGAGCGCGTAGGCGAGCACTTGCGGGCTCGAATCGTCGATGTGCGCTTCGATCACCGCCACCGTCGTCGCCTCGCTCGCGCCCGTCTTCTCTCCGATCAACACGCGCAGCACGTTCGGCTGTTCCGCGAAGTCGTGCCCGCCCGCGCCGTAACCGGCGGCCGCAATTCGCATCGCGGGCATCGCGCCGAACCGCGCCGCGAGCGTGGTGACGAGCGCCGCGCCCGTGGGCGTGGTTAGCTCGACCTCGGGCCCGCGCGCGTACACCGGCGTGCCCTCGACTAACGCTGCCGTCGCCGGCGCCGGCACGGGCAAAACGCCGTGCTCCATCTGCACCGTGCCGCTGCCCAGGTTCAGCGCCGACGAGTGAATCTCCTCCACGCCCAGCAGCTCGAAACCCAGGCACGCGCCCACGATGTCGCAGATCGAATCCGCGGCGCCCACTTCGTGAAAGTGGACGCGCTCGAGGGGGATCTGGTGCACCCGCGCCTCCGCCTCGCCCAGCCTCCGGAACACGGCCGAGGCGTTCTGTTTCACAAGCGCCGGCAGATCGGCCCCCTCGATCATCTCCAGGATGTGCGACAGGTGCCGGTGAGCGTGCTCGTGGGGCCCCGCGACGTGGAACTTGGTCGCGCCGATCCCGCAGCGGCGCGTCTTCTCGAAGGTGAAAGTCGCGCCCGTTCCCAGCGTCGTCAGCGCTTCGACGAGCGCAGCGGCCGGAGCGCCGGCATCCGCCAGGGCGCCCACCAGCATGTCGCCGCTGATTCCCGAAAATGCGTCCAGGTAGCAGATCTTCATGCCATCAATTGCGGCAGCAATTCGCCCGCGCGGCCCCGGAAAGAGCGGTCCAGCCCGGACGAAAACGGCGTCTCCTCCATGTTGCACTCGATCACGCGCGCGCCGGCGTTCCTGGCCATCGGAACCAGGCCGGCTGCGGGATAAACCGTCGCCGACGTCCCCACCACCAGCAGCACCTCGGCCTCGCACGTGGCCTGTTGCGCACGGTCCCAGGCGGCACGCGGCAGCGGCTCGCCGAACCACACCACGCCCGGCCGCAGCATCCCGCCGCATTCGCAGCACGGCGGCAGCTCCGGAAGCGGCGTGCGCTCGTCCCGCCGTTCACGCCCGCATTGCAGGCATCGCAGCGTCCAGATGTCGCCGTGCAGCTTGAGCACGTTGCGGCTGCCCGCGCGGTCATGCAGACCATCCACGTTCTGCGTCACGAGCGTGAACCGCGGCTTGCGCGCTTCTAACTCCGCCAGCGCCCGGTGCCCGGCGTTCGACTCGACACCCGCGAGCGCCGTGCGCCGCGAATCGTACCATTCCCAAACCAGCCGCGGGTTGCGCGCGAACGCCTCAGGGGTCGCCAGGTCCTCGGCGCGAAACTGCTTCCACAGGCCGCCCTGCCCGCGGAACGTTGGCACACCGCTCTCAGCCGAGATGCCGGCGCCGGTCAGCACCACGACGGAGGAAGCGGCCTGCAGCCATTCACGAGCCTGGTTCACAGACTTTCATTATGAGCTACTTCGTCTCGGCCTCTCAATGTACAATAAAGTTCCGGAAGTGGCCGACAAAATCAGCTCCCCGCGGCACGCCAGCATGGACCTCGGCAAGAAGCCCGCGACTCTTCTCCGGCAGCTCGGCATCTTCAGCGCCACCGCGCTGGTGATCTCGAACATGATCGGCCAGGGCATCTTTACCAGCACCGGCTTTTTGGCGGGCGATCTCGGCGATGTCAGGCTGGTGCTGGGCATATGGGTGGTGGGCGCGCTGTTTGCCCTGGCGGGAGCGTTCTGTTATTCCGAGCTGGGCATTAACTTTCCGAGCTCGGGCGGCGAGTACGTCTACCTGACGCGCGCCTACGGCCCGACCTGGGGCTTCATGACCGGTTGGGTGTCGTTCTTCGCCGGTTTTTCGGCGCCCATCGCCGCCGCGTCGCTGGCCTGCGCGCGGTATCTCGGCGGTGTGCAGGAAGCGGTGCGGCATGGAGCCGGCAACGGCGAATGGGCCTGGGCCAGGTCCGTGAGCGAGTTGCTGCCGGATCTCAGCCGGACCTGGATCACGTTGAGCCTCGGGTGGGGCCACATCCAGTTGCAGTTCGGCCCGGCCCAACTGGTTGCCGCGACGCTGATCGCGGTGCTGACCGCGGTCAACATTTTCGGCGTGCGGCGTGTCGCGAAGCTGCAGAACCTCCTCACGGGCGTGAACCTGACGGTGATTCTGGCCTTCATTGTGCTGGGGCTGTTTGTGGGAAAGGGCTCCTGGGCTCATTTCTCGGAAGGGGTAACGCGCACCTCGACGGTTCCCGTGCCCGCGCAGTTCGCCATCAGCCTCTTCTGGATTTATGTGTGTTACAGCGGCTGGAACGCTGCCACCTACGTAGCGGAGGAGCTCAAGCTGCCGGAGCGGACGCTGCCGATGGCGCTGACTTTCGGCACGCTGCTGGTGGCGGCCATTTACATCGCCCTGAACGTGGTGTTCCTCTATGCGCTGCCGCTGGCGGGGATGAGAGGCCCCGGCGGACCCATCGTCGAGATCGGCGCGACCGCCGCCACCGCGCTGTTCGGGCCCATGATGGGCGGCCTGTTCGGCGCGCTCATCGCCCTGTGTCTCGTGGCTACCGTGAACGCCGAGGTGACGGTGGGGCCGCGGGTCTACTATGCGATGGCGCAGAACCGCGCCTTCTTCAAGATGGCGGCCCACGTACATCCGCGCTGGCGCACGCCGGTGATCGCGATCCTGTGCCAGGGCCTGTGCGCGGTGCTGATGACGCTCACGCCGTTCCCCGACCTGGTGGTGTACATCGGCTTCAGCCTGACCTTCTTCGCCGTGCTCTCGGTGGCTTCGCTGTTCGTTTTCCGCAGGCGTCCGACCTGGCAGCGGCTGCGGATTGTGAGCTTCGGCTGGCCGGTCATCCCGCTGGTATTCATCCTGGTAGGCCTGTGGACGATCGTCTACGGCGTGATGCTCCGGCCGGGTGTTTCCATCGCGGCCATCCTGACCATCGCCGCCGGGGCCGCGGTGTACCACGCGCGCATCAAGCAGGCGTAAGGGGCTACTTCCCGGAAGTCAGCTCCCGGAGTGAGTAGGATGGCCGTTTGTCGACGACCTCGTCGACTTCGCCTGTCGTCTTGAAGATTTGCAGCAGGCCGTTGTTCCTCTCGAAGACAAACACTCGGCCGCCTGGCTTTTCATAGAAGTAGTCATATTCATTCGGGACGTGATCCGACGCGACCACGTACTCGAATCTGCGCTCGGGGAAGGTAGCCCATCCGTCGGTCCCGAATACATAGCTCCGTCCCTTGTCGTCAACGTACCTTCCGGCCAACGCTTCCTGCGCAACGTACCGGTCGAGATCGCCGACGAAGACGTAGACGGACGGCTTGAACCCTTCGAACCCGACCTTGACGTGATGTTCGTCCAAGACGGCCGCTGTCAAACGTCGCACCGCCGATTCCTCAGAAGGATAGGGCTCGACGGAGCCATCGCTGCTCTGCACGAGTCGACGCAAACCCTTCGTGGAAGCTGTCGACGCTGATTAGAGTGCCCTTCACTCCCTTGCTCACCTGAACGAGCTGGGGCTCGCCGGAAACCTCACATCTTAGCGGTGAGCGCGTCTTCTTGAGGCATTCAACGTAGTCGCTGCGCAGGTAGTCGCCGACAGCAAGCATCACGCCCCGTGGCTTGGCTCTGCAGCCGGGAAAGACGGCCAGGCAAGAAAGCAGAATCGCAGCGCAAAACCGATCTCCGCCACTCATCTCCACCCATGATATTCTAGGGACGCTCCACCGATGCCGCCGCCGGAAACATTGCCGCGCATTGCCATCGCGCTAGGCTTTCCCACACCCGAGAAGCTGATCGAGCACGCCCGCCGCGAGGTCGAATCCGGCGAGACGTTTCTGGAATTCCGTCTGGACTGCCTGGACGTGCCGGAACGCGGCGTTGCCGCCACGCGCGGCTTTCTCCGCGCGTACCCGGACGTCACGATTCTCGCCACGTGCCGGCGCCACCAGAACCACGGCCGCTTCAACGGCAGTGTCGAGGAACAGATCGGGATCCTCGACGCCGCCGTCGCAGCCGGCGCCCGCGCCGTCGACATCGAAATCGAAACCGCCGAAGTGGCCGCGGCGAAGCTCGACCTGTTCCGCGGCCGCGCGCGCCTGGTGCTCTCCTACCACAACTACGAAGGCACGCCGGCGCTGGAGGCGGTCCTGCGGCGGATGCTGCGCATTCCCGCGGACGCTTACAAGGTCGTCACCACCGCGCGCAAGCCGTCGGACAATCTGCGCGTCCTCGCGCTGGCTCGCTCCCACCCGCGGGTGCCGCTCATGATGCTCGCGATGGGAGAAATGGGATTCTCCACGCGCGTGCTCTCGCCGGTCTTCGGCGGGCTCTATACGTACGCCGCGCCCAGCACAGCGGAGGGCACCGCGGCCGGCCAGGTAGCGGCGCGCCACTTGCGGCACATCTACCGCATCGAAAAGCTGGGCCGCGACGCGCGCATCTACGGCGTGATCGCGGACCCGGTGCGGCACTCCATCTCGCCGGCGGTTCACAACCGTGGTTTTCAGGCCCGCCGCATGGACGCCGTCTACCTGCCATTCCTGGTGCAGCCGCCGCAGTTGAAGGACTTCATGACGATGGCCGACAAGCTGCCCGTGGCGGGCTTTAGCGTGACCATCCCGCACAAGCAGAAGATCGTCCGCTACCTCGACGTCGTCGAGCCTCTGGCGCGCCGCATCGGCGCCGTCAACACCGTCTGGCGCAAGGCGGGGAAATGGCGCGGCGCCAACACCGACGCGCCGGGCATAACGGTCCCGCTTTCGCGGCATGTGCGCCTGGCCCGCTCGTCGATCCTGGTGGTGGGGAATGGCGGCGCCGCCCGCAGCGCGGCATTCGCGCTCGCCGACGCCGGGGCGACGCTAGCCATCACGGGCCGCAACCCGGACCGCGTCCGCGCGCTCGCCAAAGCCTGTGGCGCGGAGCCGGTTCTGCGCGAGCAGGCGGCCGGGCGCAACTTCGACGCGCTGGTCCACGCCACGTCCCTGGGTATGTGTCCCAACGTGAACGAGACGTTCTTCCCAGGGCGCATCCCGGCCGCCGTCGTTTTCGACATGGTGTACAACCCGCTCGAGACCCTGCTCATCCGGCGCGCGCGCGAGCAGGGCGCCGCCGTGGTGCCAGGCATCGAGATGTTTCTCGAACAGGCGGCGCGGCAGTTCGAGATCTGGACCGGCGACAGCGCGCCCCGCGTGGTCATGCAGAAGGCGGCCCTGGAAGCCCTGGCCGGCTCGGGCGAGCCTATAATGAACTCCAAATGAGAATGACGCGGAGACAACTGGCCGGGCTTGTGGCCGCGGCCGCAGCCGCCAAACCGCAAACCGCGGCCGCACCCGATTCCCCGGCTCCGTCCGCCGCGGAGGACCTGCGCCAGAACGCCGCCGTGGTTCGCAAGCTGGCCGTTCCGGCCCGGACCGAGCCGGCCTTTTCGTTCCGGGCCCAATAGCCATGCCGGCCTTCAGCCACGACCTCTTCTTCGCTACCATCGGCGAGCTCGGCTCCCGGCTTCGAGCGCGCGACTTTTCGGCCGCCGAGCTGACGCACGCCTTTTGCGGCCGCCTCGAAAAGCTCGGGCCGAAGTACAACGCGCTCGCCCTGTCCCTGCGCGAGGACGGGCTCAAACAGGCCCACACGACCGACGGCCGGATCAAGCACGGGCGGCTGCGCGGCCCGCTCGAAGGCATTCCGTATGGCGCTAAGGACCTTCTTGCCGTCGCGGACCGGCGCACCACCTGGGGCGCGCGCCCCTTCGCCAGACAGATGTTCGATCGCGACGCGGCCGCCATTGGCGGGCTCGACAAAGCCGGCGCGGCGCTCATCGGCAAGCTGGCGCTGGTTGAGCTCGCGGGCGCTGGCGGGTACCGTTCCGCCGCGGCGTCCTTGTTCGGACCGGGGCTGAATCCGTGGGACCGCTCCCGCTGGTCCGGCGGCTCCTCGAGCGGTTCGGGCAGCGCCGTTGCCGCCGGCCTGGTGCCCTTCGCGCTCGGGTCGGAGACCTGGGGCTCCATCATGACGCCCTGCGCCTGCTGCGGCATCACGGGCCTGCGCCCCACCTACGGACTGGTCAGCCGCCAGGGCGCCATGCCGGTCTCCTGGACCATGGACAAGATCGGTCCCATGTGCCGCTCGGCCGAAGACTGCGGCTTCGTCCTGCACGCCATTTCGGGCGGCGATTCGAACGACCCGGGCTCGGCGGGCAAGCGCTTCTATTACTGGCCCGAGTACCCGCTGGATCTCAAGCAGCTCCGGGTGGGCTTTGCGCCCGTCGATTTCTCGGACTGGGCCGAGCCTTCCGCGCGACCTGCATTCCAGGCCGCGCTCGATGTGATCCGCGCGAGCGGAGTCCGCATGAAGGAGGTCGCCCTGCCCGACTTCCCCTACGCGGCGATCGCCGAAATTATCATCGCGGCGGAGGCTTCCGCAGCCTTCGAACGGCTCATCGAAAGCGGCGATGTGGACCAGCTTGCCGACCCGCACCAGATCGCGGGCCTCCGAGCGGGCCTGGAGATTGCGGCCCGGGACTACCTCAAGGCGATGCGCGCGCGGCGCCTGATCCAGGAAGCGCTCGGCAAGCTCTTCGTGGATTACGACCTGCTGGTTTCACCCTCGCGCTTCGGCCCGGCCACCCGCATTACGGAGCCGGTCGATGCCGAGCCGGAGCGCCCCAAGCCCAGCCAGCGCGGCCTCTCGGACCTAAGCGCCGCTGGAAATCTGGCGGGCCTCCCGGCGCTGTTCCTGCCCTGCGGTTTCGCCGGCGGCCTGCCGGTGGGGATTCAACTCGTCAGCCGGCCGTTCACGGAAGGCCTGCCGATCGCCTACGGCCGCGAGTTCCAGACCCGCACTGACTGGCACCGGCGGAGGCCGCCGGCCGCATAGACGCGCATGCAAGTCGGAGAGCCAAGCCGCACGGCTCGCGCGGCAGCCTTCCACCGTGCCGCTCTTCAGGTATTGGAGCACGGCCGCATCTTCGCCGATCCGCTGGCCCTGCGCATCCTGGGCGAGTACGCCGATGCCGTCGCTCGCGAGGCCGAGCGGCGCCCATCCGGACGTGGAATGCGGATCTTCATCGCGGTGAGAACGCGCTTCGCGGAGGATGCGCTAGCCGCCGCCGTCGAGCGCGGCGTCCCCCAACTTGTAGTGCTCGGCGCGGGGCTGGAAACTACGGGATCGCTTGCGCGTTTTCGAGGTCGATCATCCAGCCCCGCAGGCCTGGAAGCGCCAGCGCCTCGCCGAGGCTGGCATCCCGCTGCCGGCGGCGCTGACGTTCGCTCCATCGGTTTCGAGCGTGAGACTTTAGCCGAGGGCTTAGCGGCTGCCGGCTTCGATCCGTCTGCGTGGACCTTCTTCACCTGGCTTGGAGTCGTGCCTATCTGACCGAGGAAGCCGTATTCTCGACCCTCGGCTTCATTGCGAGCCTGCCGAACGGCGCGCACGTCGTGTTCGACTACGGCGATCCTCCGGCCTCGTTGTCGCCGGGGATGCGCGCCAGTCATGACAGGCGCGCGGCGCGTGTAGCCGGGTTGGGCGAGCCCTGGATGAGCCTCAAGCTCTCCCTCATCCGTCTGTTCCTTGGCGGCCGATTCGACGTATCCCATGACCTTGAGCGTGAGGTTCATTCTTCACCCGCGCGCAGCGCCTCGCCAAGCACTCCGCGGACACGCTCGATCGTTTCCCGCACCTCGGCCCCGTGCGCCACGGGTCCGTGCCCCGGAACCAGCGTCTCCGGAGCCAGTTGCTCGATCCGCGCGAGCGAATCCAGCCACTGCCGCCACTCGCGTCCGGCCCCGCAAGCGAGGTTCGGCACATAGCCGTTGACCAGGCAGTCGCCGCTGTAGACCACGCCCTCGGCCGGGACATGGACCGCCAGGTTTGACGGCGTGTGCCCCGGCGTCAGCAGCACCCGCGCTTCGAGGCCGCCCAGGTCGAGCGTCGTGTCTTCGGTGATGAACCGGTTGGGTACCGCCAGGCTCGTGCCGCGGTAGAACACCTCCGCCTCGCCGCGCACCCGTCGCGCCGGATCGGCGATCGCGGCGTCGAACTCCGCCATCTCGGCGCAGAATTCCTCTTCCGTCCGTGTGCAACCCGGGTGGCCCAGGATATCGGCGCCACGGTCCCGGAAATACGCGTTGCCGCCGATGTGGTCGAAGTGCCTCTCGGTGTCGATGACGAGCAGGCGGTTTCCGGGACGCGCCGTAGAGGCGTAGCCATGAATCGTCGCCGCCGCCATGGCGCTCGCTCCCGTATCCACCACCAGCGTCGTATGCCCGCCGGCGACGAACCCGGCGTTCACCTCCCACGGCGGCAAGTAGGCCAGGCCCGTAACGGCCCAGCAGTGTGAGGAAACCTGCATGACTCAGACTACCTCACGCGGCTCCCGGTATCGGGAAGGCGGCGGAGCGGGCCTTCACCTCGCCGCACACGCGCGCCAGGCGGGAAGAGTCGTCCGGATGCCGCAGGACGTCCACCAGCCACCCGGCAATGGGCCGCATGTCCGCCTCCTGCATTCCGCGAGTGGAGGTCTTATGTGGTCGACTGGTGTGGGATTGGCGTAGAGCCTGCCCCGTTGTTGGGGCAGAGCCTGCCGTAGAGCGCGTGACTGGAGCGGGAGACGGGACTCGAACCCGCGACATCGACCTTGGCAAGGTCGCACTCTACCAACTGAGTTACTCCCGCTGGTCGTCACCATTGTCTCTCGCGAGGGGATTGGTGTCAAATCGGGTGGGGGCCAGCGGGTACTCAGTACGGAACCGGTCTGAATCTCCGATGTGGGGGCCACCACTAATGGTTATGGTACGGGCGATGTGACAAGACGGGGCAAAAATGGTTTTGCATGACAAACGTATCAGATTTGTAATCAATAGCTTAGGCAACAGAAATCTTGTTGCAACAGAGCACCCCAACTGTGCTATAGTGGCGTTCCGTCACACATCTGGTGAGAACAGGCGTTTTGAGGTTCTCAGCTGCTCCTCGCCGGCGGAAACAACACTCAGGATAGGATGGGTGTCGCTAGGGTTTTCCACAGTTGTGGAAAACTTGTGGAAAAGGGGCGTTCGGGCTTCTGGTGTAACGTATGGATGCATGGGAACTGATTAAGAATCGTATTGCTTCCAAGGTCAGCGCTGAAGCTTTTCAGAACTGGTTTGGCAGAACGGGCCTCAGGGAGTTTCGGGATGGGACGATTTGGGTGTCCGTCTCAAGCGAGTCTGCCAGACAATACATTGAATCGGAGTATTCGGGTCTGATTCATTCCGCGATCCAGGATCTGGCTCTTCCAGTCCGAAACGTCGTTTATGAGACCAGCGCCACTTTTGGGGCGGCCGGGATGCTGGGCCTTGGGGGTCCGCCGGATCCGGAAGTTCTGTTCCAGAAATCGGCTGTACAACTCAATCCGCGGTTCACATTCGATTCGTTCGTCGTCGGCTCGTGCAACCAGTTTGCCCATGCGGCTGCCAAGGCGGTGGCGGACAAACCGGCTGTACGATACAACCCGCTGTACATCTACGGCGGCGTCGGTATGGGCAAGACGCACCTCATGCACGCAATCGGGCAAGGTCTCCATACCAACTATGGGAGCTTGCGGATCGTATACACATCGAGCGAACGATTCATGAACGAGATGATCACAAGCATCAAGCTACAGAAGATGACTCAGTTTCATCAGCACTACCGCTCGGCGGACGTTTTGCTCATCGACGACGTTCAGGTGCTCGGCAAGAAGGAAGCCACGCAGGACGAGTTCTTTTTCACCTTCAATGAGCTCTTTGAGAACCAGAAGCAAATTGTGATCTCGAGCGACTCGCCGCCTAAGGAGATTCCAGGCCTGCTGGAGCGCTTGCGATCGCGGTTTGAGTGGGGCCTCCTAGTAGACATCCAGCCGCCGGATCTCGAAACGAAGATGGCCATCCTCGATAAGAAGGCTGAAGCAGACGGAGTGAAACTTCCGGAAGATGTTCGGGTTTTCATCGCTACGAAGACGAAGTCTAACGTCCGGGAGCTTGAAGGTGCGCTGGTGAAGTTGATCGCCTATGCATCCATTACGGGCGAGCCGATCACGCTGCCCATGGCACAGCAAGCGCTAAAGCACCTAGTGCCAAATACGGATCGCCGGGTGAGTATCGAGGCCATCATCCGAGCCGTTGCTGCCAAGTTCAACGTACCTCCAAGCCAGATCAAGCTGAAGAGCAATCGACGAGATGTCGCACGGCCCAGGCAGATCGCAATGTACCTCACCAAAGAGCTGACCCAGGCGTCGTTGCCTGAGATCGGACGAGCCTTTGGAGGAAAGCACCATACCACGGTCCTGCACTCCATCCACCGAATTGAGGAGTTGCGTCAGAAGGATTTGGATTTAAACAGGCTCGTCCAGAGTCTAATCGACTCAATCAATTGAACTTGTGACGATTTCCACAGCAGCCCTTGAAAACAGCCTTTGGAATCAGTGGACGTCTGAATACTGTCGGCAGACGACAACCATCATCCAACTGTTTTCGACACCGCTCAGTAGCGTGGAAGCCTTTAAGTTTTGTATAATTTAGAGAGAAACTGACATTTCAACAGCCCCTACTACTGCTGTTCTTGTTTTTGATATCGTAGAGGGTCGGTTTAGAACAGCAACTTTGGACCGGCAGGATAGGAGAACTGAGCCATGGAATTCACAGTGAGCAAGGCGGACCTGGTTCGGGAGCTTAATCTTTCCCAGGGGGTCGTTGAGAAGAGGACGACGATCCCGATTCTCTCAAACGTTCTGATGGAGGCCCACGGAGATCGTGTCCAGTTGACGGCGACCGATTTGGAGTTGGGTATACGCTGTTCGTGCCCAGCAAGAATTACTCGTGAGGGTGCCGGCACGATGCCGGTACGGCGCCTGTTGGATTATGTGCGGTTGCTTCCGGACAGCGAGTTGAGCGTGAAGTTCCTGGAGAACGACTGGGCCAACATCACGTGTGGACGTTCGCGGACCAGAATAGCGGGTATTTCACGGGAGAGTTTTCCTGAGTTGCCGCAGATGCCCGAAGCAATCGCCGAGGTTCCAGTTGGTGTGCTCGCCTCGCTCATCGGAAAGACCATCTTCTCGATCTCGGCCGAAGAATCACGTTTCACATTGAACGGTGCGTTGCTTCAGCTTCGTGAGCATGGTGCGTTGATGGTGGCTACGGACGGTCATCGTCTGGCTTACGTAGAGACTTCCGGTGAGATTGAAGGAATCCACTCGTCCTACCGCGCCTTGCTGCCACGTAAAGCCATGGGTGAAATCTTGAAGCTTGCAGCCGAGAGCGGTGCAGACTCGTTGGTGAAGTTTGCCGGTGATGAAAACCACCTATTCTTTCAGTTTGGGGAACGGTTACTGATCAGTCGTAAGCTGACGGGCACATTTCCTGACTTCGAGCGCGTCTTACCGAAAGACCATAAAGTCTTCGTCGTGCTTGAGCGAGATGAGATTCGCGCTGCCATCGAACGCGTCGCCCAGTTTGCCGATGAACGCTCGCGCGCGATCCGCATGCAGCTTTGCCCTGGCGAGGTTAAAGTGTTCTCTTCCATTTCAGAGACCGGAGAGAGCGAGGAAAGCATCCCGGCCGAGTATGCGGGCACGGCGCTCGACATCGGTTTCAACGCACAGTACTTGCTGGAGTTCTTGCGTGCGATTTCCGAAGAGCAGGTCAGGTTCTCGTTCAAAGATCCGCACAGTGCCGCTGAGGTAGGTCCGGAAGTAAGTGAGGACGCTCAGCGAGAGCTGTACCGCTACGTTGTCATGCCCATGAGAATTTGAGGCATCCGGGCAGTCAATCGGTATTAGAGGTTCTATGGCAACAAAGACTCCAGACGCGCTAAAACTCAACGGACAAGGTGTGGGCAACGGCGCTGAGGCCGACGTGTATGATTCCAGTAGTATTAAAGTGCTGGAAGGACTTGAGGCCGTTCGTCTGCGGCCGGCCATGTATATTGGATCGACCGGTGAGGCCGGTCTGCATCACCTCGTATATGAAGTCGTGGATAACTCGGTCGACGAGGCGCTGGCGGGTTATTGCTCGGAGATCGATGTAACCATCCGCAGCGATAACTCGGTCACGGTGGTCGACAACGGGCGAGGCATCCCTGTAGGGATCATGGCGGAGCACGGAGTGTCGGCGGCCGAGGTCGTCATGACAAAGCTGCATGCCGGAGGTAAGTTCGACACCAAGAGTTACAAAGTGTCGGGCGGCCTGCACGGAGTTGGAGTAAGTTGCGTCAACGCCCTCTCGGAAAGCCTCGATCTCGAGATCTGGTGCGACCATTACACCTGGGTCCAGGAGTATCAGCGCGGGATCCCACAGGGACCGCTGGAGCGAAAGGGCAAGTGCGGAAGCAAAACCGGGACCAAGATCACCTTCAAGCCGGACACCACCATCATGGTGGCCACCGAGTTCAGCTTCGACACGCTTTCCCAGCGGTTGCGCGAGCTGGCGTTCCTGAACAAAGGGCTCAAGATCACGCTGACCGATGAGCGGGTGGACCCGCCCAAAGCGCACGAATTCTATTACAGCGGCGGCATCGCGGAGTTCATCCGGCACCTCAACAAGGGCAAGAACGTGCTGCACGACAAGCCGATCCACTCCGAAGGCGCGCGCGAGCTGCCCAATGGCGGCACGCTCACGATGGATATCGCTTTCCAGTACAACGACGGCTACAGCGAGAACATTTTCAGCTTCGCCAACAACATCAATACCGTGGATGGCGGCGCCCACCTGACCGGCTTCCGCAGCGCGCTGACGCGCGTCATCAATACCTACGGCCAGCAGGCCGGTCTGTTCAAGGACGTGAAGGAGAACCTGACCGGCGACGACGTGCGCGAGGGCCTGACGGCCGTGGTCAGCGTGAAGCTGCCGCAGCCGCAGTTCGAAGGGCAGACCAAGGGCAAGCTGAACAGCGACATCGGCGGGTACGTCACGCAGTTCCTCTACGAGAAGGTGGGCGAGTATTTCGACAAGAACCCGGCGGTGATGAAGAAGATCGTCGGCAAGGCGATCGATGCGAGCCGCGCCCGGGAGGCGGCGCGGAAGGCCCGGGATCTCACGCGGCGCAAGGGCGCGCTCGATTCGGGCGGCCTGCCGGGGAAGCTGGCGGATTGCCAGGAGAAGGATCCGGAGCGCTGCGAGCTGTTCCTGGTGGAGGGCGAATCGGCCGGGGGCACCGCCAAGATGGGCCGCGACCGGCGCTACCAGGCGATTCTGCCGCTCAAGGGCAAGATCCTGAACGTCGAGAAGGCGCGCACCGACAAGATGCTGAGCCACGAAGAAATCCGCTGCATGATCACCGCTCTCGGCACGGGCATCCGCGAGGATTTCGACGTCACGCGCCTGCGTTACTCGAAGATCATCATCATGACCGACGCCGACGTGGACGGCTCGCACATCCGCACGCTGCTGCTGACGTTCTTCTACCGCCAGATGGGCGAGTTGATCCAGCGCGGCAACGTGTACGTGGCGCAGCCGCCGCTGTATCGGATCAAGAAGGGCCGCCAGGAGCGGTACATCAAGGACGAGAAGGAATTCGTGCGCGAGATCCTGCGGCGCGCCACCGAGAACGTAGCGGTCGAGATCGGCTCGAACGGAGGCGGGCCGGCCGCGCGCCTGGAGGGCGCCGAGCTGCGCGTGTTTCTGAACTCCCTCGATGAATACCAGCAGGTGTTCCATCGTGTGGAGCGCAAAGTCCGCGACGCGCGGGTGGTCGAGATTCTGGCGCGGCCCGAGCTGAAGCTCGATTCGAAGGCCGATTTCACCGTTCAGGAGAACCTGGCGCCGGTGGCCGAAGCCCTGAAGGCGATCCGGCTGATGCCGGAGCTGAAACGGGACGAAGAGCACTCGTCGTGGTCGGTGGGCTATCACGATTCCGCCAGCGCGGAGCGGATGATCGACATCCAGCTCGCTACTCTGCCGGAATACCGGCGCCTGCGCGCTTTGTCGAAGCAGATCGCGCGCTACAACCAGCCGCCGTTCGTGGTGGTCAAGGACGCCAGCCGCGAGACCCGCGCGGACTGGCGCGAGCTCCTCGAATACGTCAAGGCCGAGGGCATGCGCGATGCCCAGGTGCAGCGCTACAAGGGCCTGGGCGAAATGAACGCCGAGCAGTTGTGGGAGACCACGATGAACGCCGAGAAGCGCTCGCTCCTCCAGGTGCGCTCGGAAGACGCCGTCGAGGCCAACGAGATCTTCACCACCCTGATGGGCGAGGACGTCGAGAACCGCCGCAAGTTCATCGAAGAGAACGCGCTGGACGTGCGGAATCTGGACGTGTAGGCGGGCGCTACTTCCGCATCAGCCCGATAACGGCGGACGTCATCGCCACAATACCCGTGCGGAGCGCCGGCTCGGCCTGCGGGTAGAACAGACTCGAGTGCAGCGACGGCAGGGGCTTCCCGGTCCGCAGGCTCTCCGCCAGCTTGCCGGGGTCCGAAGCGCCGAGCAGGAACATGCACGCCGGGATCTGGCGCCCTTCCAGGCCGAACAGGCCGAAGTCCTCGCTCACCATCAGACGCTTCGGCTCGACCACGTTCCCCTCCCCCAGCGCCGCCACGAACGCGCCGCGCAGCCGAGCCGCCAGCTTGGGGTCGTTATACGTTACCGGCGTGGTCTCCGTCTCGCTCACCTTCACGATGGGCGCGCGATCGTCCGGCACGCCGGCCGCCAGCGCCACGCCGCGTGCCTCTCGCTCGATGGCTGCCAGAATGGTCCGGCGGACATCGTCGCTGTAAGAGCGCGTGGTGAGCTGAAGAACCACCTGGTCGGGGATGATGTTGTGCTTCGAGCCGCCGTGGATCGAGCCGACGGTGACCACGGCCGGCTCCAGCGGCGAAAGCTGCCGGCTGACGATGGTCTGAATCGCCAGAATGAACTGAGCCGCCATGACGACCGGGTCCTTGGTCAACTCGGGCCGTGCGCCATGCCCGCCCAGGCCGCGAATGATCACGTCGACCGACGTGGAGCTGGCTAGCAGCGGTCCGGCGACAATCCCCACCTTGCCGGCCTCGATAGACGGCTCGTCGTGCAGGGCGATGGCGTAATCCGGCCTGCCGAGCCGCGCGTAGAGGTCGCCGGCCAGCATCGCGCGCGCGCCGCCGACCGTCTCTTCCGCCGGCTGCCCGATCAGCATCAGGGTGCCGCTCCAGCGGTCTTTCAGCTTCGCGAGCAGCCGCGCCGTGCCCAGGAAGGATGTCATGTGCAGGTCGTGGCCGCAGGCATGCATCACGCCCGCGTTCTGGCTGGCGAACGGCAGGCCGGTCTTCTCCTCGATGGGCAGAGCGTCCATCTCCGTGCGGACCAGGACCGTGGGACCGGCGCCGTTCTTCAGAATGGCGGCGATGCCGAAAGCCGCACTGCCGTCGGCGAACTTGCCGATGTGGTCGGTGACCGTGTAGCCGGCTTGGCGCAGCTCGGCCGCCAGAAACGCGGACGTGCGCTCCTCGTGCTGCGACAGCTCGGGATGCGCGTGCAGATCCCGGTAAATGGCCAGAAGCGACGGCAGCTCCCGCTCCACCTGTGGGCGGAAGTCGTCCGCCGGCGCGGCCAGCGTGGGCGCCAGTGTCGCGAGACAAAGCAATCCAAAGGTTTTCAAAACGTGCCCCCCTGTGCAGATGCCGCAAGTATAGCGCAGCGCCTACACGTACACTCTGGTTACCCGCGTCCGGATGCCGCACAGGATGTCGTAAGAGATGGTGCCGGCCGTGCGGGCCATCTGCTGCGCGTCGATCGACGCCTCGCCTTCGGAACCCAGTAGCGTCACGGCGTCGCCGGGGCCGATCGAGGGGCAGCCGGTCAGGTCGATGGTGGTCAGGTCCATCGAGACCGCGCCCAGAATGGGAACCAGCCGCCCGGCCGCGATCGCGTGGCCGCGGTTCGAGAGCCGGTGCGAGAGGCCGTCGGCGTAGCCCACCGCCAGCACGCCGATCCGCATCGGGTGCGGCGCGCGGAACATCCCGCCGTAGCCGATCAGCGCGCCTGCGGGGACGTCCTTGACCGCCAGCACGCTCGCTTTCCAGGTGAGCGCCGGTTTGACGTCGAGCAGCCGCGCCGGCGCCGGCCCGCGTGCCGGGGAGAAATAGCCGTAGAGCAGGTGCCCCGGCCGGACCATGTTGTACCAGGCGTCGCGGCGGCCGTAGGCAATCGCGTTGGTGCTCGAGAGGTGGCGGAACGGGGGCGCGATGCCATCCTCGGCCAGAGCGCGGCCCAGATCGGCGAAGGTGCGGTTCTGCTGTTCGGTTTGCGCCTTGGTGTAGTCGGCCGAGGAGGCCAGGTGCGACATCAGGCCTTCGAGATCCAGGTGGCCGGCGGCGCGAACCGCCGCGGCGATCTCCCGCGCTCCGGCCAAAGCCCCCAGCCGGCCCATCCCGGTATCGACTTTCAAGTGGTACGCCATCCGGACTCCGCGCCCGGCGGCGAAGCTCTCCATCGCGCGCAGGTCATCGAGCGACAGAATGACCGGCGTCAGGTTGCATTCCAGGACCGCGGCGCGGGCGAAGGGCTGGCAATCCGCCATCACCAGAATGCGGGCCGCGATGCCTGCCTCCCGCAGCGCCACGCCTTCCTCGGCCGAGCTGACCCCCAGCCACCGGGCGCCCTCCGCCATCAGTGTGCGCGATACTTCGACGGCGCCGTGGCCGTAGGCGTCCGCCTTGACCACGCACACCGTCTCGACCTCCGGCCCCACCGCCGCGCGCACCGCGCGATAGTTCTCGGCGATCCGCCGCCGCGAGATCTCGACCCAGGAACGATACGGTGCTGTAGCCATAGACTTAAGCCACTTTGGGCCGCAGATGAGCGCAGATGAACGCCGATAATGCGTGTCCTTTCGATCTGCGTTTATCGGCGGCTCCATTTATTTCTGCTCCCCAAGGGACCGCCCGGCAAGCGAGCGCAGCAGGTCCTCGTAAGCGCCGGTCACCGCGTCCCAACTATAGCGCTCGGCTACCCGCGCGGCCGCCCGCTCGTGCCATGCCTCCCGTTCATTCTCCGACATTTCGAGCGCCTCTCGAAGCTTTCGGCCGAGGCTTTCGTGGTCGAAAGGAATGCCGGCGCCCGAGGCGACCTCGGCGTTCTCGGGCGTATTCAGGTAGAGCACCAGCGCGCCGCGGCCCATGGCCTCGATCAGCGCCGGGTGCGTCCCGCCGACTTCGGTGGCGTGAATGTACGCGAACGAGTGGGACTGCAGCTCGTGGTATCCGTCTCCGTAAATGGCGCCGGGCATTACGATGCGTGGGTCGCGCGTCTCGCGCACGCGGGCGATGTAGGACTCGGCGTAGGGGGCGTCGCCGACCAGCGCTAGTTTCATGTCCGTCTCGAGGCCCTCGAAGGCCTCCCGCACCAGCAGCGCGTTGTTTTCCGGCTCCATGCGGCTCACGTAGAGGAAGTAGCGGCCGGGTTCGAGCCCCAGCCGCGCCAGCGCGCCCGAGCAGGCGGTCCTGCCGGTCTCCGCCCCGTAGGGAATGAAGTGCGTGCGCTTGCCGTAGCGCTTCTGGTAGTACTCGGCGATCTGCTCCGCGTCGGTGACCACCGCGTTCGGGCACAGCGTGGCCAGGCGCTCGGAGAGGAGGTACCAGGAGCGAGCCAGCCAGTTCCACTTCTTCCGTTTGCGCTCGAGACCATCCACGTTCAGCGCCACGGGAACGCCCGCCAGGCGCGGCAGCCACGTGAAGACCGCGTTGGCCGCGTTGCAGTAGAGCGCGGCGTCGGAGCGGTGGCCCAACAGATGCAGCGTCGAAAGGAAGGTGTGCGCGACCGTGTCGAAGTACTTGTGGCGGATGGTCGGAAGGTAGCGCAAGTGGACGCCGCGGTAGCAGGGCTCCGGGTAGTGCTGCCGCGTATAGACGGCGACGTCATGGCCGCGGGCGGCCAGGCGCGTCGAGAGTTCCTCGGCGAAGGTCTCAAACCCGCCGTAGCAGGCCGGGATGCCGCGGGTGCCCAGGATGGCGATTCTCACAGAGTCTCAGGATAGCGGAACCGGCGCGGCGGGTGCTTCTCGTACGGCTGACGGCTGACGGCTGATGGCTGCCTAGTACTCGAACAACTCGGCGTGTGAGCCGGGCTGATACTGAGCCCGCGCCCGCTTCGAGAGTTTCGGCGCAGGCTTGCTGACGGGCTGGTAGTGGAACCAGGTCGCGATATACTCGTCGCTCACGCGGCGCCGCTGCATGATCTCGCGCCGCTTGGCCTGAATGCGCTTGCGGTTCTTGACCAGGAACCAGAAGGCCTTGAGCGAGGTCTGCTCGCGCAGCATGCAGCAGGAGAACACAACCAGGTCGCGCGCCGTGATCGCAAACCAGTTGCGCCGGTAGAGGTCGCTGGTCATGTTCTTCATGCGCATCAGGAACCGGTTCTTCACCGAGTGCATGTTGATTTCGGCCGGCAAAGCGCGCCGGTTGCCCGGCAGCACGCTGCGGACGTGATAGCCCCGCGCGTGCGGCGTATACACGCAGCGCCAGCCCATCAACTGCGCCCGCCAGGCCACGTCGGCGTCTTCGCGGTAGACGAAGAAATCGGGATCGAAAAACTCGCGGTCGATCGAGACGTCGTCGATCATCTCGCGGCGGTACAGCGCGGCGGCCGCCGTGGCGCCGAAAACGTACTCGTAATTGAGATAGTGGCCGTTGTCCACTTCCTGGCTGCCACGGTCCAAGTGGCGCAGCATGGGCGTGAAGTACATCCCCGTGGAATCCACCAGCGGGTCCGTGGGAAGAGTGAGATTGGACCGCATGGTGAGCAGCTTTCCGCAAACCGTGCCCACCTTGGCATCCGCGTGCCCGGCATCGACCAGCGCGTCGATGAAGCTGGAGGTCAGCAGCACGTCCGGGTTGAGCGCCAGGACCCAATCTCCGCGCGAGAGCTGGATGGCCTGGTTCTGCGCGGCCGCGAACCCGATGTTGGTTTCGTTGAACACCAGCCGGCAGCGGTCTTCGAACTGCTCCAGGATGCCCTGCGTCCCGTCGGTGGAAGCGTTATCGATGATAATGACTTCCTTTTCGGGGTAGCCCTGAGCCAGAACCGACTGGAGGCACCGCTTGATGAACCGGCCGCTGTTGTAGGTAACGATCGTTACGGATACGAGATCAGTATGGCTCATAACGAATGAACTTGAGCACCAACAGCTATTGCTGCCGCGCCACCCTACTGTACCGCAAAGGCTGACGACCCGTATTAATGCCCGCCGGAGAAGAGCAGAACTCCAGCTTGCCGCATTATCCTAACATAGCTAAAGATCGCTTCCAAGCGCCTCTCCCTCAACGGGGCGAAAACCGCTCGGAGAACGCAACCCACCAGAACGGACGTGCATACGACAACCGCTCCGCCTCGCGCGAAGTGCCGCACCGCATACTTCAGAAGGTTACCATACCAGTGGCGGTCCCTGGTGGAGCGGGGGAGCTGACCGACCGAGTGGGCACCGCTGTGTTTTGCAACAGTCAAGGGCGTGTAGCGGATCGTGTACCCCGCCATAGCCACGCGTTTGGCAAAGTCCACGTCTTCGAACCAAACCGGGTAAAAGGACTCGTCAAATCCGCCAAGCTGCCGCCACACGTCGCGCCGGATCATCAGGAACGCGCCCGCGGGCTGCTCGACGGAGGCCTCCGCGTCGGGGTCGAGATCGAAACAGTGGTACCGCCGGTTCACCGGGTTGCGCGGCCAGAGGCGATTCAGCCCCAGGGTCTCGAAAGCCAGAGTGAGGGGTGTGGGAAGGCGCCGGACCATGAATCCGGCCTGTGGGCGTCCATCTTTGTCGAGCAGTTTCCCTCCCGCCGCGGCGACCCCGGCGAGGGCGCACTGAGAGGCAAGCGAATCGAGGCCGGATAGTAGTTCCACGTCGGGGTTCAGCAGCAGCGCCAGATCGCAATCGAGAGCGCCGATGCCCTGGTTCGCCGCGGCCGCGAAACCGCGATTCCACGGATTGGCGATGAGCTTCACCGCCGGCCGGCTCGCGACCTCCCGCCGGGTGCCGTCCCCCGACGCGTTGTCGACCACGACCGTCTCCGCGCCGGCGGGAAGCGAATCCAGGCACCGCCCGATCTCGCGTTCCGAATTGTAGGCCACGACGACAATGCCGATGCGGTTCATAAGGTCCCGGAGGTCAAGGCGAAATAGAGCCGCCAATACAGGTCGAAACCGGTGCTGCGCTGGAGGCGGAGGATCTCCGCCTCGCTTTGTTCGAGAATCTCGGAAAGGCTCGCCGCCCCAGGGCTGGCCCCGGCGGCCTCGCGCCGCACAGATCGGAACATCGCCAGGCCCCCGATCTTGCCGCGCAGGAACGAGAGCAGCCGCCCGTGCCGCAACGCTACGCCTCCCCACAGCGTCTGCGCCACCAGAATCGGCCAGCCGTACCGCAGAAGATCGCGCGCAGGGTAGTGCTTGGCCACGAGCAGCACCTGGTTGCGCGCGATGCGCTCGACGACCTCCGGGTGCCACCGTCCCAGCGTGGCGCTGCCCTGGTGCACGGCCACCGCGGCGGGGACGTACATTCCGAAACAGCCCTGGCGGGCCGCGCGCAGGCAGAAGTCGACGTCCTCGAGATAAGACTCGAAGTGCTCGTCTAGCGGGCCGATCCTCGCGAACAGGTCCGTGCGGAACAGTGTGGCGGTGAAGGGAGCGAAACGAATCGGTGCGGGGCGGTTCCAGACTTCGCCGTCCTTCCGGCCATGGCCGGCGCGCCAAGCGCAGGCGCCCCGCGAGAGTGCGTCGTAAGCGCCGTCGAGCACGCCCGGCTGGGCGGCGCTCAGGAGCTTGCCGGCCGCGAACCACACCGGCGGCTCCTGGACCGCCTCCACCAGCCGCTCCAGCCAGTCCGCGGCCGGCTCGATGTCGTTGTTCACGACCGCCATCAGGTCCGTTTTAGTCTCCGCGATCCCCCGGTTGACGGCGGCGCTGAAACCGGCGTTGCGGCCCATTTCGAGAACGCGCGCGCCCGCCTGACGGGCCGCCTCCGCCGAGCCATCGTTGGAGCCGTTGTCTACCACGATGATTTCCGCGACGGGATGGCTTTGGGCGCGCAGTTGCCCGATAAGCCGCCGAACCAGGTCGCGGCGGTTCCAGTTCGGGATGACGACCGTGACACCCGGCATCGCAAGCCCGTTCATTCTATCATCCGCAGAATTTTGACGGTAACGACTTTTTCGGCTCTTGCCGCGTCCTACCAAAGACGGCCCGCCGGATCAGCGTCTGGCAGCCGATCGCTTATTATGGTACCTGTCATGAAGCCGACTATTGCCGTGCTGGTCTCTTCGCTAGCCGTTGCGCTCGCGGCGCCGCCCAAGGCCGAACTGACGCAGGTTCACAAGGTGTACCTGCTGCCGATGACAAACGGACTGGAGCAGTACCTGGCCAACCGCCTTACCAGCCTGGGTGTCTTTCAGGTGGTGACAGATCCGAAGAAGGCCGATGCGATCTTCACCGACCGCATCGGCGAGGCGTTCGAGAGCCGCCAGACCGAGTGGTTTCCAGAGAGGCCGGCAAAGCCGGCGAGTGACGAGAAGGCGCCCCCCGCCCCGCCGGAAGTGGCGGCGCCCGCTCAGCCGCCCGCGGCTGCCGTGCAGCCGCTCCCGGCTCCCGGCACTTCGGCGGCCCAGCCGCCGGCTCCCGCAACTCCCACAGCGGCCCCGCCCGCGTCGGAAAAGCAGCCTCCACCGTCGCCCCCGCAGGAGAAGGCTGCGGCCAGCGAACCTGAGAAGCAGGGTGATACGGCCCCGCTGGTGTCCTCGTTCCATCGGTCCAAAGGGACCCTCTTTCTGGTGGATCCACACTCGCGGATGGTGCTCTGGTCCATCTACGCACAACCGAGAGACGCATCGCCGGTTCAACTGGACCGCACGGCCGGCCGCATCGCCAGCCGGATTCAGCAGGACTTGAAGAGCCACTGATTAGCCGGGCAAAACCTTCCGTCCCACGTCGGAGGAGCAGGCCGGTTCTCTGGTCGGGGCGCGGCCGCGTTTCTCCTCCAGAGTTTCCCGGTAGCTCTCCACCAGTCTGGCAGTGACCGCGCGGATGTCCCATGCGGCTTCGACCTCGCGGCGCACGCGCTCCGCCATCTCGACCGCTTTTTCGGGGTGAACGAACAGATCCACGATCTTGCCGGCGAAGGCCGCCGCATCGTCGGCCAGGGCGCAGAACTCGCCGTCGGTGCGAGTCAGGCCCTCGGCGCCCAATCTGGTTGAGACGGCGGGAATCCCGGCGGCGAAGGCCTCCAGGAGCTTCACTCTGACGCCCGATCCGCTCAGCACCGGGCACACGAACAGGGAGTAGCGTCCCAGCGGCTCCCTCGCGTCGTCCACCGGGCCGCGCAACTCGATCGCGGGCGACCACGGCAGGCCATGGGCAACCGGCATCTCCGAGCCGACCACCACCAGCCGCGCGGCCGGGCACTCCGCCGTCACGAGCGGCAGCACCTTTTCTACGAACCAGCCCAGCGCCGCGCGGTTCGGCGGGTGGCGGAAGCTGCCCAGGAAGAGCATCGTGAAGGGGGCTCTCTCCCGGGCGCGGAAACAGTAGTTGCGAGTGTCGATACCGGCCCGCAGCCCCGGCTGGATCCGGCTTTCGAGCCGAGGCAGGAAGGACGCCAGGTATTCCTTGTTCTCGCGGCTGCAGACCTGAATGCGATCCATCCGAGGCAGGATTCCCAGCTCGAACCGCAGCGCGCGCAAGTACTCCAATCCCGCCTTCAGCCTCGGCCCGCCGCGCCCCGCCGCCACACTTCGGGCGATCGACTGAAAGTAGATATCGTGTTCGAAGAGAACGCTGGCGATTTTGCGATACCGGCCCGCGTATTGGGCCATGTGCGTGTACTCGATTTGAACGACGTCGACGCGGCGGGTGTAGATCTGGCGATGCACGAGCCACTGAAAGTCGTCGTCTGCGAACTCGCGAACCGCGTAGGACTGCGGCGAGCCGAGGCGCTTCGCCGGCGCGTGGCGGACCAGAAACTCGGCGGAAGCGCAAAGCTGCGCCAGCTCTTGCTGGGACTCCCGCTGGCCGGGATGTTCGAGCATGCAAACCAAGTGCAGTTCCGCGAGCCGGGCGAGCTCCCTGACCGTGGCGCTCATGAAGACGGCTCCGCCGTGCATCGGTGGCGAAAGCGGGTAGGGGGAGACGAAGAGGACGGACGGCCTCTCGGGGGCGCCGCGGGAGGCCTCCAGCTCGAAGCGATCGCGGAAGTACCCGCCGAGCGGCCGGAGGAACGCCTCGCTGTCGGAAACCGTCGCCAGGCGCCGGGCGCGCCAGCGCGAAGCAAGCGCCTTGGGTAACTGGAGGAAGGCGCGCCAGATGCCCACGGCGCTGGCTCGCAGGGGAGAGTCCCCGGCCACCGCGCTCCCTAGAGCGCCTCCCAGGGCGAAGGCAAAGTGCGCGGCCAGCTTCCGCCAGTCGTGTATGTTCTTCCAGGCGAAAAGGACGTAGTTCTTCCGGTACACGGCGTCGATCTGGTCCGCCGTGAAGCGCTTGCCGATGGTGCCCCGGTGCTCGTGAACCACCGAGCTTGCGGGCTGGTAAAGCACCTGCCATCCCCGCTTCCAGGCCTGGAACCCGAGGTCCGCGTCCTCTAGATAGAAGGGTGCCAGCAACGGATCGAAGCCGCCGAGCTCGAGGAACTTGCGCCGGTCGAAGGCGCAGGAGCCGCCCCCGCCGTAGAAGCACGGGTAAAGATTCCGCACGCCATCGTCGATCCGGTGGCCCAGGCGGAGCGTGCCGTCGCGCCACCAACCTTGCGTTAGGCCGGTCTCCTCGCGCCTGCGGCTGGGATCGCTGAAGAAGATCCGGCAGGAAACGGCGAAGACGTTCTCATTGCGGAAGCCCGCCAGCAAGGGCGCCAGGAAATCCGGTTCCACGCGCATGTCGTTGTTCAGTAGAACGACGATGCCGTTTCTTGCGGCGCGGACTCCGGCGTTCGCCCCCCCGCCGAATCCGTGGTTGCGGTCGAGCGCCACCAGTCTCACCTCGGGGAAGCGCTCCCGGAGGAAAGTGGCGCTTCCGTCCGTGGAGCCGTTATCGACCACGATGACTTCGTTGCCGGGCGTGCCGCCGAGCGCGGCGATCACCGAGGGGAGGTACTTCTCGAGCAGCTCGCGCCCGTTCCAGTTGGGGATCACCAGCGAGGCAGCGAGGCCGTCCGGCGCTGCGTCGGAGCGGGCCTGCCGCTTCCCGCAGAGGAGCCACACCAGGTCGGCCATCGCGAGTGCTGCCGCGGCCAGGAGCAGAGCCACCGGGCACAGGACCAGTAGCGGAAGACGCAGCAGGAAACGGGCCAGACTGCGCATGTCAACCGCCGTTGAGCTTGGGACCGAGTCCGAACCGATTGCCCAGCTTTACCCAGCGCGAAGCCCGGACCAAATCGAGTTGCGCCTGGAGGCGCCGCGCCCACACATCCTTGGCGTCGAGCCCGGCTTCGAGTGCCTGCGCCTTGCGGTTGCTCTTTTCCAGGTCCTCCGTGCGCTGCTGTCCTCGACCAAGCGCGGTGAGCAGTTGCTCCCCGAGTTCGCGGACCGTGAGGTTGCTCTGTTCGAGCGCCGCCGACAGGCTTGTGGCCCACTCGGTCTTAGCGCGATTCTCGGCCTCGAGCTCAGCCACCTTGGCCTCATAGCCGGCGGTCGTGTGTTGGAGTTCGTCTTGCAGCTCGACGATCCGGGTCGAGGCGGCGGCCAGCTTCTCGTCGAGCTGCCGGGCCCACTTGTTGGCCTCTTCGAGGGCGGCCTCCTGCGCTCGGAACATCTCCACCAGCTTCTCTTTCTCCACGCGCAGCCGATTGACGTCGATTTCGAGTTTGCCGATATGCAGCTCGCGCTCATGGAGAACGTTGGCCGTGGAAGGGATGTAGACGAACGGCGGCGGAGCCGGGTGAGGCGAAGCGGAGCACACCGCCAGGAAGAAATGGGCATCGTGGGGATCGGAGGGCTGGCCAGCCTGCTGCAACTCAGGCTGGCTCTCTCCGCTTGGCGAGAGCCCTTGAAACGCGATCCCTACGGCATGGTTCTGCAGGTAGAGATGGACGTGGGGGAACAGAGCCGTGAGCACCGATGCGAACTCGTCGAAGCTGAACTCGTGCGCGTGAAACGGATTGGGGCCGGTGAGGCGGCGGGCCTCGGCGTAGTAGTCCCGGTTCGGCGTCGATAGCAGGAACACGCCGCCGGGAGCCAGAACACGCCGGCTTTCCGAAAGGAAGGCCTGCCAGTCCGCCAGGTGCTCGATCACCTCGAACGAGGTGACGAGGTCGAAGCCGGCGTCCGCCAGCGGCATCGCCGAGCACGAGCCTTCCAGAAACCGCACGTTTGCGGCGGCGTAGTGCTCGCGTGCGTAGGCAATGGCCTCCGGTGCGGCGTCGAGCCCGGTGACGCTCAAGGCCTGTTGCGCCAACGCTGCGCAGCCGTAGCCGGCGCCACAGCCGGCATCCAGGACGCGCTTTCCTCCGGACAGACGCGCCGCAAACGCATAACGGGCGAGGTGCTCGTTCCAGAGGTCGACATCGACCCGGGCTGGGATGACACGTTCCCCGGTGAACTCAATCAAGGAATCACCTCTGGGGACGCAGATCCCGAGAGCTTGGTATTCAGCTCGATCCGGCACGGGACGTGCGTGTAGCCATAAACCCGCTCTGCGCCGGAGGCCATCTGGACCGTGACGGCGTTGTCGATCCAATCGCACATGGCGCATGGCTCGAAGACGCCGTCGGCCACGGCCGGAGAGAAGGAGAAGATGGCGGGATAGAGTCCCGGCAGATTCATGTGGAAGTCCACCGCCAGGACCTCGCCCGCCTTCAACTCCGGCAATTCGGTATTCTCCCGCGAGGTATCCGTCCCGGAGAAATCGAACCCGAGGTGATTGCGCAGCGTGAAGCCGACGACGGGACGCCGGATGGATGCATCGGCGCGAACGGCGATGCGGACGATCATACGCGAGGAAGGCTGAAGTTGGGCCACGGGCTCGCCCGTATCGTCCAGCAAGGCAATGCCCGTTACCCGTGCGCGGCCGTCGCCGGAACGATGGTCCACGTTGGGCAGGCGATCGACGGGGGCCGGCGACAGGGGAAGCGTCTCCTGGTGGTCCAGGGACCGCCGGCTCTCGACGTAGGCGGCATCCTTGCGGGCCATGGCGTCCAGATACTTGGCCACCACGGTTTCCGTGTCGCCGAGCTCGCGGACGCGTCCGTGGTCTAGCCAGAGGGTCCGGTCGCCAATGGCGGCGACATCGGCGATGGCGTGCGAAACGAAGAGGATGGTGATTCCCTTCGACCGCAGCTCGTGCACCTTGCGCATGCACTTCTGGCGGAAATAGGCGTCGCCCACCGAGAGGGCCTCATCGACCAGGAGGATCTCCGGGTCGGCATGAATAGCGACGGCAAATGCCAAGCGCACCACCATGCCGCTTGAGTAGGTCTTGAGAGGGCGGTTCATGAACTCGCCGATTTCGGAGAAGTCCTGAACCTGCTGAAACTTGGCGTCGATTTCCCGGCCCGAGAAGCCGCAGATGGCTCCGTTGAGGTAGACGTTGTCGCGGCCCGTGAATTCTGGGTCGAAGCCTGCGCCGAGCTCCAGAAGCGCAGAGACATGGCCGGCCCTTGTTACCGATCCGGCGGTCGGCTCGAGAATGCCGGCGACGAGTTGCAGCAGGGTGCTCTTGCCCGCTCCGTTCTCGCCTATGACACAGAAGACCTCGCCGCTTTCGACCGCAAAAGAAACGTCACGGAGCGCCCAGAAATCCCGATGGTAGGTGCGGCGCGGAAATGAGGCTAGCTCCCGCAGGCGATCACCTGGAGACGCGTAGATGGAATATGTCTTCGAGACCGCCTCAAGAGCGAGGGTTTTCACGGGGTGCTCGTTTGACGCAAAGCCTGCGTCCTATCAACAATCTAGCCGAGCAGGGAGGACGTGTCAAACGACGCGCGAAGGCGGGGACAGATTGGAAGGGGCGGCCGCCTGCTCCCCACTGGCACGGTCCCTGTCCGGACGGTCACCCGCAGGCGCCCGCACCGGGCATCCGTGACTCTGGCTGCCGTGCGCCTTGTTAGCGGTGCAAAGTACCGCGGCGCGCTGGCCGGTTAAGGGCCCAGCACACGCCTAAGGCGACAGCCAGTCAGCGGAGGAAGCAGGTAGCCGCCCATCATGTGGACGTTCTATATAGACTTCCTCCTATCGACTCTGACCTGCTGGCATTCAGCAGATCTCAAGGCTCCCGCAGCCGGGAGCCAGAAGCCCATTTTGCTTTGAACCGCAGCTTCCAGGTCAAATATGCACCGAAAGAGGGGCAGTGTCAAGGCTGCAACATTAACTAACAGTAATGATAGCTGGGCCAACCTCGCGTTGACAAAGCAGGGTAGCGGTAAAGTACGCTGGGATAGAATCCCTGCGACGCCGGTGTAGCTCAGGTGGTTAGAGCGTGGGTCTCATAATCCCAAGGTCGCTGGTTCGAGTCCAGCCGCCGGCACCATGCCTCAGCGCTCCTCTCCGACGATAAGCGCGTAGATGCGCTGGAGGTCTTCCGGGGAGTAGTAGGTAATCTCAATGTGGCCGCGCTCATCTGGCTTGCCAGTGATCTTGACGCGGGTTCCCAGGACGCGCTCCAGTTCCTGGATGGCCGCCTTGACGTTCGGGTCTAGCGCTTCCTCGACGGTCTTTGGGTCCCTGCCGCTCGTGATCTTCTGTACGAGCCGCTCGACCTGACGGACGGAAAGGCCCTGAGAGCTGGCTTTCTCGGCGACCTGGCGCTGGAGTTCCTCCGTGGGAAGGCCGAGGATGGCTCGGGCGTGGCCCATGGAAAGACGGTGCTCGGCGACAAGCATTTGGATATCGGCCGGAAGCTTAAGCAGGCGGAGCGTGTTGGTGATGGAGCTGCGGTCCTTTCCTGTGCGACGGGCGATTTCGTCGTGGCTGAGTTGAAGGTCGCGGGCCAGACGGTCGAAGGCATGCGCGACCTCGATCGGGTTGAGATCCTCGCGCTGAATGTTCTCGACGAGGGTGATTTCGAGGAGCCGGTCGTCGGAGACTTCTTGAACGAAGACGGGTACATCGGCGATGCCGGCGAGCCGAGCGGCCCGCCACCGGCGCTCACCCGCCACAAGCTGGTACCGACCGTCCCTCGGACGCACCACGAGGGGCTGAATAATGCCGTTTGCGCGAATCGAATCGGCAAGTTCCTGGAGGCGCTCCGGCTGGAACACGGTTCGAGGCTGGAGCGGGTTGGGGTCGATCAGGTCGACGGCGATCCGCGTCATGGTTTCGGGGTGAGGCGCGGGGGGCGGGGAAGGCGGAGACGGAGCCTCCGGGTTCGACGAGGCGCGGCTCGCCAGGAGCGAAGTGAGGCCCCTACCGAGTGCCTTGCGTGGATTGTCTGTGGCCTTGCTCATTCTCCAGGATCTCCTTCGCGAGCTTGATGTAGCTCTCCGCTCCTCGCGAGCGGACGTCGTAGAGCAGGATCGGCTTGCCGTAGCTGGGCGCTTCCGCGAGGCGGATGCTGCGCGGGATGACGGTGCGAAATACCTCCTTGCCGAAGAACTCCCGAAGATCGTCGGCGACCTGGCGCGCCAGATTGGTGCGCTCGTCGAACATGGTGAGGAGAATGCCCTCGATCTTGAGCGGGTGCTGGAGGGAGTCACGAAGACGGTCGATGGTATCCATGAGCTCGGAAACGCCCTCGAGTGCGAAGAATTCGCACTGGATGGGAATGAGAACGGAATCGGCCGCGGCCAGCGCATTGACGGTGAGGAGGTCGAGAGCGGGCGGGCAGTCTATCAGGACGAAGTGATAGGAGTCCCTGACCGAACGGAGGCTCTCGCGAAGACGGAATTCGCGGCCGTCGAGGTCTACGAGCTCGATATTGGCGCCCACCAGGTTCTTGTCGGCAGGGACAATGTCGAGGCCCTCGAAGCCGGTGGCCTGGAGAGTGGTGGCAAGGTCCGCGTGCCCGAGCAGGGCATCATAGATGGTCGGAGCGCCGGTGTTCTTGGCGACTCCGAGGCCGGTTGTGGAGTTGCCCTGAGGATCTGCATCGATGACCAGGACGTGGAGGTCGTTGGCGGCCAAAGAGGCGCCGAGATTGATGGCGGTGGTGGTTTTCCCCACTCCGCCCTTTTGGTTAGCGATGGCGATGACTCTTCCCAAGGTTCGAGGCTCCTTGCGTGGAGAGACCAACATGCTATCACGGTTCCACGTGGAACGTCTTGCCACCCGGTTTCGGTTACCTCGGTGAGTGACTTGACGGCGCTCCGACCACCGGGTTCCACGTGGAACGCTTCATGCCGGGCGCGCCTGTCCCAGTAACAGCACCCGCCTATGCCCCGAGGGGAGCGGAATCGGTTGGCGCCAATCGAACAATGGCTGCCGCACAACGTCGGCCGCATCGTCCAGTCCCAGCAGCAACCCAAGCGAAAGACCGGCGTGCCCCGTCAGCGAGCGGTCTCTCAAGTCGGCGGAGTCAAGGCCGACCCCCTCGCGTCGACAGAGGCGGAGGGCTGTCTTCAGCACAGCGGGCCACTTCACCGCCCTTGAGACCACCCAATCGAAGGCGCCCTCCACATCGACGGCCCGGCACCCCGCGATGCGAACGTTGGAAAAGTGACGCGTGGCCTCACGGAGAAAGACGGCCTTCCTCTGGTGCGACTCCGCCAGCGTGAACCTGCAATCGGGGCGCAGGACTGCCATCGGAATACCCGGGAATCCGGCACCCGAGCCGACATCCAGCACCGATACGCGCGCTTCAGGGAGCTGGATGCCCACAAAAAGCGACTCGCAGTAGTGACGTAGCACGGTCTCTTCAAGCCCGGCAATGGAGGTCAGGTTGAGGTGCTTGTTCCAGCGGAGAAGGAGCTCGTAGTGGCGAAGAAGCTCGGAGAGCAGGTCGGGCGAGAGCCGGCGGAAAGGAGAGAAACTGCGCGCCAGAATCGCAGCGAACTCGGCAGTCTCGTTCATGCTGAGGGGCGACCGGCGGCAACGGTCAGATAGACATCAAGGACGGCGACTGCGGCCGGCGTCACACCCGGTATGCGCGAGGCCTGTCCCAGCGTCTCCGGCCGCACCCTCTCCAGCTTCTCGGAGATCTCGCGCGACAGCCCAGGCACACCCCGGAACCCGAACTGCGCCGGAATCCTCCGGCCCTCAGCCTGCCGCAGGCGCGCAATCTGGCGATCCTGCTGGGCGATATAGCCTGCGTATTTCACCTCTGTCTCGACGGTGCTCAGAACCTCGCGCATCGGCTCCTCCCCGAGCGCCGCGGCCAACAAGCAACGCACCCTCTCGACGTTCGCCTCCGGTCTACGCAGCCATTCGGCGAGCAGCGGCCGCTCGCCAGGCGCCAGACCAAGGCCTTCGGGTTCGACTCTGGTGCTACTGAGCAGAGATCGCAGCCGCTCCTTCTGAGCCTGCTTCTTCGAGAACAGCGTCCAGCGCTCCTCCGTTACCAGTCCCACGCGGCGACCCTGAGGCGTGAGCCGTTCGTCGGCGTTGTCGATGCGCAGGTGCAGACGGAACTCCGCGCGCGAGGTGAACATGCGATAGGGCTCGTCCGCCCCCTTCGTCACGAGGTCGTCAACGAGAATCCCGACATAACCGTCCGAGCGCACGAAGACGACCGGCGGGCGGCCGCCAACCAGGCACGCCGCGTTGATGCCGGCCAGAAGGCCTTGAGCCGCCGCCTCCTCATATCCCGAGGTGCCATTGATCTGGCCCGCCAGGAACAGGCCTTGGATCGCCTTGACCTCCAGAGAGTGTCTTACCTCTCTGGGGTCAACTGCGTCGTATTCGATGGCATAGCCCGGTCGGATCATCTCGGCTTGTTCCAGGCCGGGGACCGAGGCCACCATGGCGGCCTGCACATCGATTGGCATGCTCGTGGACATCCCGTTGACGTAGACCTCGTACGTGTCGAGGCCCTCCGGTTCGAGAAAGATCTGGTGCCGGATCTTGTCCGGGAATTTGACCACCTTATCCTCGATGGAGGGGCAATACCGCGGTCCGATGCCCTCGATCTGCCCGCTGTAGAGAGGCGAGCGTGGGATCGCGTCGCGCAGGATCTGGTGGGTCTTCTCGGTGGTGTATGCGATGTGACACTCGATCTGGGGACGGTCGATCTTCAGTGTCAGGAACGAAAAGGGCGTCGGCTCGGGGTCGCCTCGCTGCACCTCGAAGCCGGACCAGTCGATGGTGCGGCCATCGAGACGCGGCGGCGTGCCGGTTTTCAGGCGGGTCCATTTCAGCCCGAGTGTCCGAAGCTGGTCGCCGAGCAGGTTCGAGGCCGCCTCGCCGTTGCGGCCGCAGCGATACATCATCTCGCCGACGTGGGCGAGACCGTTCAAGAACGTGCCCGTGGCCAGGACGACGGCTCCGCTCGAAAGCACTCTGCCGTCCCGGAGCCGAACGCCGCTCACCCGCCTTTCGCCTTCGCCTCCCTCGATCACCAGTTCTGCGACCTCGGCCTGCAGAATCCTCAGGTTAGGCTCGCGCTCCAGGAACTCCCGCATGTGGATGCGATACAGCTTCTTGTCGCACTGGGCGCGCGGCGACCAGACGGCTGGCCCGCGGCTCGTGTTCAAGAGCCGGAACTGGATGCCCACCGCGTCAGTCACCTCGCCCATCACGCCGCCCAGGGCGTCGATCTCTCTGACCAGGTGGCCTTTTGCGATCCCCCCGACGGCCGGATTACAGGACATTTGGGCGATCAAGTCCAGATTCATGGTGACCATGGCCGCTTTGAGGCCCATGCGCGCGCACGCCCGCGCCGCCTCGCACCCGGCGTGTCCGGCGCCCACCACGACCACGTCGTAACTGTTCGAACGGCCCGTCGCTTGCATCTCGGCCCGGCTTTTCTTTTATTCTAGGGAAGTGCGGGGCGCGGCGGGCGCGCCGGGAATTCTTGGAGAGCCAGAGTGAAAGTACTAATCATTGGTGGTGGCGGCCGTGAGCACGCGATCGCGCGGCACCTGGCCCAGAGTCCGTCGGTGACGGCGCTCTATGCGACGCCGGGGAACCCCGGTATTGCGCGCGTTACCCGGTGCATTCCGGCGCCGGCCAACCCGGCAGGGTGGCTGCGAGCGGCGGAATCCGTCGAGGCCGATCTGACGGTGGTCGGACCGGAAGCGCCGCTGGTCGCGGGCGTCGTCGATGCTTTTCGCGCCGCGGGCCGACCGATTGTGGGTCCCACCAGCCAGGCGGCGCGTCTCGAGGGCAGCAAGATCTTCTCGAAGGAATTCATGATCCGGGCGGGCATCCCCACGGGCGGTTTCGTGCGGGCCGAAAGCGAGCAGGAAGCGCTCGCTGCGCTCGACCGCTTCGGCTGCCCCGTGGTGCTCAAGGCCGACGGCCTTGCCGGGGGCAAAGGCGTCATCATCGCCAGCACCCGCGCGGAGGCCGAGTTGGCCATCCGCGGCCTGCTTTCCGGGGAGCTTGTGGGGAAGGCCGGCGCGCGCCTGGTGGTCGAGGAATACCTGACCGGAGAGGAGGTCAGCTTCATCGTCTTGAGCGACGGCCGCCGCGTTCTTCCGCTCGAGCCAACCCAGGATCACAAGGCGGTCCACGACGGCGACACGGGCCCGAACACGGGCGGCATGGGCGCGTACTGCGATTCCAGGATCCTTACGGCCGCCCAGCGCAGTGAAATCCTGGACCGCATCATCGCTCCTACCATCGAGCACATGAGCGCCGAAGGCTCCCCGTTCACCGGCTTCCTCTACGCCGGCCTGATGATGACCGACCACGGCCCCAAAGTGCTGGAATACAATGTGCGGTTGGGCGATCCCGAGACCCAGGCTCTGATGCACGGCCTCGACTCGGATTTCGCCCAGGCGCTGTGGGCGGCGGCGCACGGCGACCTCTCCGGAGCCGCCCTGGCGTGGCGCGCCGATCCGTCGGTCTGCGTGGTTCTGGCCTCTGCCGGATATCCCGGAACGCCGCGGACCGGGGACGCGATCTGCGGCATCGAGGAAGCCGAGGCGCTCGGGGCCACCGTCTTCCAGGCCGGGACGAAAGCGGCCGCGGGCGCGATCGAGACTTCTGGCGGCAGGGTGCTCGGCGTCACCGCATCCGGCTCCGGCCTGGCGGGCGCCATCGAGAACGCCTACCTGGCCGTGGGCAAGATCCATTTCGAAGGTATGCACTATCGCCACGACATCGGCCGCAAGGGCCTCAAGCGGTGGGGCTAAAATAGTACTTTCCGGGGACGTAGCTCAGATGGATAGAGCGGCCGCCTCCTAAGCGGCAGGTCGGCAGTTCGAATCTGCCCGTCCCTACCACCTTCAGACGTGCCGCACGGCGGCGCACACCGGCTTCGACCCCACGGGAATCATCGTAAACAACGGCGCCGAGCGGCTGCGCTTGCCTCCGATTGCGGCCAGACGCACCACCGCCATATCGCCGGAATCGCGGTTCAGAACCAGCGCATATTGGCGGTCCGGCGTCTGCACGATGAAAACAGGGCTGCGTCCCACCGCCACCACGGCCACCACCTTGAGGGTATCCACGTCCAGAATGGTCACCTCGCTTGCATCGGCGTTCGCGACAAAGAGGTAGTCCACTCCTTCCGCCAAGCACTCCGCCATGAAACCCGGAGAGCGCCCCGCCAGCGCCGTCTGGGCCACCTCGGTTGTGTACGGGTAGACGACGGCTACGGCATCCAGCCCGTCGCCCGTGATGAATAGTTGGCCGCCGTCTGACTTGAAGCAGAAGTTCTGGGCGCGGACCGCCAGCGGCAAATGGACCACCAGCCGGCCGGTCTTGAAGTCCACGATAGACAGCACCGGCTCCTCGGCGCCCGCGATCAACAGTTGACGCCCGTCCGAGCGGAATCGCGCCAGCGACAGTTTCCGGCCCAAGTCGTACACGCGGCACTTCCGCTTTGCGAGATCGACGATGCCGAATTGTCCGCTCTCGCCGAAACTGACAACTGCCGTCTCGCCGTCCGGCGCAAAGTCGAAATCATAAGGCTCGAACGGCAGCGGGATGACCGCGTCGGCCTTGAATGCATCGAACCCGATCCGCACCAACTGGCGGGGCTGGCGGCACAGCACCCAAAGGGCCGGACGATCCCCGGGCGCAACCCCCACGGCATCCGCCGTGCGGCCCACCTGGACCCTTCGCCGGAGGGTCAGCTTGGCGGCGTCGATCTCATGAACATAGCCGGTGGCGGGCGTCAGCGCGTAGACGGAGGCGCGAGCCGCCGGCGCCACGACCGCGGTAGGCGCGCTCTCCAGGTGGATGTAGCGCGCCACGGTAAACGTCATCAGATCGACGGCCGCGACAGCTTGTCCTTCCTGGTTGGAGACGAAGGCGTATCCCTCGTAGCCGGAACCTTTGCGCCGGCCGCAGGCAACCACGGCCGCCACGGGGGCAACGAGAAAACTCCGTCTGGTGAGCAAAGCGAAATCTATTGTAGCGACCTGGGCGGGGCCGCGCTCAGTCGAACTCTTTGACCGCAGCGGGCTGATCGGATCCCAGCCGGTCGACGGCGATGCCGGCGAGGAAGTAGTTCTCGGCGAGGACGGGGGCGCCGGCCAGGCGGCGCAACATCGAAATCTGTCCGATGTGCGTCAGCGCGTCGGCGATCGGGCCCTGGAACAGCCTTTCGGGAGAACATTCGAGCGGAAGGTCCGACCCCAGGTAGGCGCCGAGAGCCTCCAGCGCTGCGAAGAACCGCACTGTGCCCTGGTTCCAGTCGAGGGGCTCCGAGTCGTGCCACTTGCTCTCGCCTTTGGCCAGCGCAAGGCCCCAATCGAGAAGGTCGCTCACGTGAGCCAGGATCTGCCCCGGCGTGCGGCTCCGGTCTCCGACGCGAAACTCCGCAAAACCGTCCGGGGCGCCGCGCACGGCCTTGGCGCCCCGATAGGCGAGTGTGGCGAGGGTATGGCCCAGCATGGCCCGCGCGGAATCCATGTTAATGCTGCGCCGCCACCGACTGCGGCTGCGGCTGGGCTCGAGCGAGGTTCTCAATCTGGCTGATCTGGTTCCTTATGTTCTCGGTGTCCGGGGCGTTTGGGGCGCGCTGGATGTAGCTTTTCAGCAGGGTCAAGGCGCCGTCATAGTCGTGCTTGTCCACGAGGATGAGGCCCAGCACGTATTCCGCCCGCGGGACCTGGTGGTTGGTATCCACCCTGACGGCTTCCCGCGCGCTATTCTCCGCCAAGTCGGGCCTCCCCAGGCTCGCGTTGGCGATGGCATTTAAGAGATAGGCCAGCGGATAATCGACCGGATCTAGCCGCGTAAGGGTTGTGGTAAGGTCCACGGTCTCCGCCCAGTTCTTCTCTTCGAACGCCATCATGGAAAGCGGAAGATACGGATTCAGGAACTTGTGGTCCGCCTGCGAGGACTTCCGGAACGCATCACGAGCCTTGGGCCGGTTACCCTGGCGCTGGAACGCGCTGCCCAGCTCGAACCAGGCCGCTGCGTACTTCGGATACATTGCGACCGCTTTCTCGAACTGCGCCTGCGCGTCCGGCCATTTCTGCTTCCTCTCCGCATCGAGGCCCTTGTCGAACATCTTCCTGGCCTCATGCGGAGCGTCGTAGCTGGTCGCGCTGATGGCCGTGCCTTCCACGTTGCCAAGCCGGTGCAAAACGATGCTGCCCACGTCCGGGTTGTCCATGTACTTCCGCTGGCCGAGTTCCACCTTGTCGGAGCTGTAGCCGGGCAGGGCCGCCACCAACTCGCAGCCAGCGAGCTGGCGGCTGCCGGAGGAGCCAAACAACCGGCCTTCATGGGTCGAAGTCCCGAGGGGAGTCATGAGGGCCACGCGGCCTTCTTCGCCGGAGTCCACGCTCGCATCCGGCAGCACGTCCGAGCTCTGGCCCACCTGGAAGGTGAAGCGCCCTTTCGAGTCCGTGTAGGCCGCTGGCTTGCCGTTGCCACCGCAAACCCGCAGAATCGTGACATTCTCCGGCGGGGCGCTCCCGTCGTCCATCAGCACCTTCCCGCTCAGGTACCAGCCCCGCTCGACCGTCTCGCCGCCGCCGCTGCCCGGCTGCGTCAGGCTGCTCGCGCCAGGTGGACTGTTTAAGCCGCCGACACGGCCCTGCGCTAAGGCCACTTGCTGCGGGAGAACAGAGCCGAGAATCAGCCCCGTTAAGGTGAGGAAGCATCCGAGGTGTTGCATTGGGTTCCCCTCTGCTGGCCCATTATGTCATGTCGCGGCGGCCGGGGATAGCCCCTGACCTCCGAGGCTGGCTATTGGATGCCGGGCATCCACAGAAGCTGCTGAATTCTCCGCCGGGGGCGCGGAAAGGGACCCGCAGACCGACAGCCAGACCACCAGGCCCTCGTCTTCGGATGGCACGTAGACAGAGTACACCTGGAAACCTACGATTGAAAGGGTCCGTAAAGGAGAGTGTGGGCTCCTTCAAGCGGGCGCTGATTTGGATTGGCGCGGGCAGCCTGGCTGGCGCCGGTGTGCTGGCCGGGATCGGCGGGCCACTGCTGTCGGAGAACGCACTGCGCCCTCTCCGGCAGCCGGTGGCGGCTCGGGCAGGCTGGGAAACCGTGACCATCCGGCCGGCCGGCGCCCCCCGGCTGGCCGCTTGGTTCCGTCGCCCCGCCCTGGGCAACGGCGGGTGCGTGATGATTCTGCACGGGATCGACGACACACGTGCCGGTAGCCTCGGGTTGGCCCCCATGTTCCTCGAGAAGGGATACGGCATTCTTTTGCCCGACAGCCGGGGCCACGGCGAAAGCGGCGGCGAAACCATATCTTACGGCCTACTCGAGAGATGGGACGCGCTCGCGTGGGCCCACTGGCTGCGGGGGGCCGGCTGCCGGGAGATTTTCGGCCTAGGCGAATCGATGGGCGCCGCGATCCTGCTTCAGGCCGCCGCCGAGCGGCCCGCCTTCCGCGCCATCGTGGCCGAGTGCCCCTTCGCCAGCCTGCGGTGGATCGCCGAAGACCGCATCATGCAGCGCCTTTCCGGGCCGCCGGCGTTCCGGCTTATCGTGGCCCGCATTCTTGTGACCGGCGGGCTCTGGTACACGCGCCTGCGCTACGGCCTGGATCCGGATGCCGCCGCCCCGGCCAGAAGCGTCGAGCGGCTGAGCACTCCGGTGCTGCTCATCCACGGCCTGCGCGACACCAACGTCTCGCCCGCGCACGCCCGGGCGATTGCGGCGCACGGGCGAAGCGTGACGCTGTGGCTCGTGACGGGGGCGGGACATACCGGGGCGGCGGCCGCCGATCCCGAGGGCTTCAAACGGCGGGTACTGAGCTGGTTTCAGGCGGCCGCTAGCGGTCGGTTCCTTCGTCGTCGCGTTGACGGCTCCGACGCGGATTCGCGGACCTGTTGTTCCGCAGTTCCGTCGGAACGTAGCGACGGGATTACAGCGGAGTAAGTTTCCAGTCTTGCTATTCTGTGAAGTCGGCGAAGGCCACGTGGAAGGTGATGACATGAGGCTTTGTTATGCTGTGATCCTGCTGCAGTTGCTTGCCTGCGTTTCCACGAGCGCGGTTCCCGAGCCTCAGCCCGACGCTCTGGTACGGCAGCTCTACCGCATCGTTGTGGCGCGCCACCCGCTAGGTATCCCGGCCGATGCAGACAAGGCAGCTATCTGGCCGCTGCTGAGTAAGAGGCTGATTCGGGAGTTTGAGACAGCGAAGGCCTGCCAAGACGACTGGTTCTCGCAGCACGCAGGCGATACCCGGCCTGGAAACGCAGCCCAGCCCCCCGTTACCCTTAAACCGGACTTTGCGTGGCTTGAACACGGGCTTTTCTCCGGCGAGGAAGACCAGGCTGCGCCCTCTGCGGTTGCGGTGCAACGTACGGAGTCACAAAACGATGGTGCGTTTCGCGTGTATGTGAGGTTTACGTACAAAGAGGCTTTTGAAACGCATGGCCGGCCGCCCAATCCAGCCAACACGTTCCATTGGCGTGGCGTGGTCATTGTGAGGTCGCAAGATGGGCGATTCGCTGTGGATGACGTTCTCCTATTCAAGGTGCACTCAATGGAGATCGAGTCACGCCTATCGCACGAATTGACGCTCGGGTGCGACGGTCCACGGTGGGTCGGCTACGGGAACACGAAAAGCAGGTAGCGACCCCTTGCCTAGCGGACCTTCTCGTCCTTCTCGACTTTGCCGTCGCGAATGTGGATGATGCGCCAGGCGTGGCGGGCGATGTCGGCTTCGTGGGTGACCAGCACGATGGTGTTGCCCGCCGCGTGCAGGCGTTCGAAGAGCGCCATGATCTCGTTGCCGGTAGCTGTGTCGAGGTTGCCGGTCGGCTCGTCGGCGAGCAGGATGGAGGGGTTGTTGACCAGCGCGCGCGCCACCGCGACGCGCTGCCGCTGGCCGCCCGAAAGCTCGTTCGGCTTGTGGTACATGCGCGGCTCCAGGTCCACCTGCCGCAGGGCCTGCTTTGCGCGCTCGATGCGCTGCGCGGAGGGCACGCCGGCATAGATCAGCGGCAGCTCGACGTTGTGCAGCGCCGTGGCGCGCGGCAGCAGGTTGAAGGTCTGGAACACGAAGCCGATTTCCTTGTTCCGGATGCGCGCCAGCTCGTCGTCGTCCATGTCGCTGACCAGGCGGCCGTTGATGTAGTACTGGCCCTTGCTGGGCGTGTCCAGGCAGCCGATCAGGTTCATCAGGGTGGACTTGCCCGAACCCGACGGCCCCATGATGGCCACGTATTCGCCGCGGTGAATCTCCACGTCGACGCCCGAGACCGCATGGATCTCCTGGTCGCCCATGACGTAGGTTTTCCAGAGATCGTAGGTCCGGATTACGATGCCCTGGCGCTTGAGCTGCTCGCCCAGATCGGCCTGCTCCAACACTCCTGCCATCGCTCGTCCTCCCTGAACACATCCGCTTGCTTACGCGCGCGGTTCGGTGCCGAACACATCCGCTTGCTCACGCGCGCGGTTCGGCGCCGCCGGCTCAGTCCGCCTTGGCCGCGACCTTGACCTCGTTGTTGACCTTTACCTTCGTCTCGTTGCGAATGGTCCGGATCGCCTTGTAGCTGCCCGTCACGATCTCGTCGCCGTCCTTGAGGCCGCTGAGAACTTCGATATCGGTGGCGCCGGTGATCCCGGTATCCACCTTGCGGAACTCGGCTTTGCCGGCCGTGGCGACGAACACGCCCTGGATCTCTTCCTTGCGGGCCTTTTCCGCTACCGGATCCGGCCTGCTCGCGGCCTGCACGCCGCCCTTCTTCTCCGGCTCCAGGTCGCCCTTCTGACGCACGGTCAGCGCCTGGATGGGAATCGTAAGCGCGTTCTTCCGCGTCGCGGTAGTGATCTTCGCCGTCGAGGACAGCCCGGGCCGGATTTCATCGGGCGGATTGTCGAGCGCGAGGACGACCTTGAAGTCCTTCGCCTCCTGGCTTGAAATCGCGCTCTGTGAGGCCGCCAGGCCGGTCGAGCGCAGGATAGCCTCGTTGCCGATCTCGGTCACGTGACCCTTGAAGATCTTGTTCGGGATGGCGTCGATGGTGATGTCCCCAATCTGGCCCAGGGCCACGTTGACGATGTCGGTCTCATCCACCTTCACCTCGGCGGTGATGAGCGACATATCGGCGATGGTCATGATGGTGCTGGCCGCGGAGTTCTGAATTCCGGGCACCACGGTTTCGCCGACCCGCACGGGCAGGTTCGTGACCACTCCATCGAGCGGAGCGTAGGTGTTGTGCTTGCGTAGAACGTCGTCGAAGCGCGCCAGCATCGCCCGAGCCTGCGCGATGCGCCTCTGGGTTGCGACGAGCTGCGACTCTTCCTGCGCGCGCTGGGCTCTGGCCTGGGCGACGCGGGCTTCGGACTCGCGTACGGCCGCGGCTCGCGAATCGAACGTGGTGCGGCGGTTGTCGAACTCCTGCTTCGCAATCAGCCTGTCCTCGAGCAGTTGCTGGCCGCGGGCGAAATCGAGCTTGGCTTGCTCCAGATCGGCCTTGCTGCGATCCACGGTAGCCTGAGCGCTGGTCAGGTTCTCATCCGAGGCCCGCAAGGACGCCTCGGCGGCCGTCGTATCCGCCTCGGCCGAATCCAGGGTAGCCTTCTGCGCGTTGACGTCGGCCTGGGGCTGCACGGACTCGAGCATCGCCAGGAGCTGGCCCTTGCGGACCCGGTCGCCTTCCTTGACCAGGATCTGGGTGATGACGCCCTGGGCGTTCGCTCCGATGTTGATGTAATTCTTAGGCTTAATCTCGCCCGAGGCGGTCACGATGGAGGACAGGTCCTGGCGCAATGCCCGCCCGGTCTGCACCTCCACGATCCCCCGCTTGCTGTAGTTCGTTCCCGCAATGACTCCGCCGGCGAGCACGACCACGCCAATCACAATGAGCCAGATCTTCCATTTCCGCTTCACGCAATTGCTCCCTTTGGGTAGACGACGACGGTACGAGATTTGTTCACAGAATCCAATTGTAGCGCCGGGCGGCCCGCCGTTCGGTTAAGATGGCGCTTCGGAGGTTGTTTCGCATGACTGTTTTGCGCATCGCTGCGTTCGTTCTGGCCGGGCTCGTCCTGGCGGTTTCGCTGGTCGCCCAGCAACCGAAGAAAAGGCTGCTGTTCATTGGCGAGAGCAAGGGATGGCAGCACGAGTCCATCTCGAACGCCGCCGCCACCTTGTGGAAGCTGGGCCACGACAGCGGCCTGTGGGAAACCGTCATCCGGACGGATTGCCAGCTCGTCACCAAGAAGAAGCTCGAGCTCAACGCCAAGAATCTGGATTATTTCGACGCCGTCGCCTTCTTCACCACCGGCGAGCTGGATATGGACGAGTCCCAGAAGGCCGACCTGCTCGCGTTCGTCCACGACGATGGCAAGGGGTTCATCGGCATCCACAGCGCCACCGACACGTTCTACAAGTGGCCGGCCTACGGCGACATGATCGGGGGCTACTTCGACCAGCACCCGTGGATGACCTTCGAGGCACCGCTGATCGTCGAGGACCCGAAGTTCCCCGGCATGGAATACCTGCCGCCGGCCTTCACCATGCGCGACGAGATTTACCAGGTCAAGGATTTCTCGCGCGAGAAGGTTCGCGTGCTGCTGCGGCTCGACGAGAGCAAGCTCGATCTGAAGAACCCCAAGGTCCACCGCACGGACGGCGACTTCGCGGTGATGTGGGCGCGGACTTACGGCAAAGGCCGCGTGCTCTACGACGGCCTGGGGCACCTCGAGGCGGTCTGGGACCGGCCGGACATCCAGAAGATGTGGGTCGAGCAGGTGAAGTGGGCGCTGGGGCTAGTGGCGGGGGACGCGGCGCCGCGGGGGAGGCGGTAAGGGGCGGGGGTCAGGCGATCTTGGATTCCCTCTTGAGGGCGTCGTGGAGCAACGTCTTGATAACAGTCTGGTAGCCCACGCCGCGTTTTTCGGCCAGCTTCCGCGCTCGCTCGATGTCGGTTACCGGCAGGCGGACAGACACGTTCTTCGTCGGCACGGCACCGCGGCGGCCGTGCTTCAGCAGGAGATCCGCGATCAGGTCCTGGTGCCGGTCCCACCATTCCGCTTCCTCGGCCTCGGAGCGGAACTCCGGCGTGTCAACCACAACGGGCTTACCTTTCTTCGCCTTCATAGTCTCTCCCTCACCTTCCTCTTCGCCGTGTGCGCGGTAAGGACGCGAATCTTGCCGCGGCGCACCGTATAAACGAACTGCAGTGCCCGGCCGGCATCGGTCCGCCCGGCGCACAACACTCGCTCTTCTCCCCTGCGCTTCTGGGCGGCGAGCACGCCAGCGGGCGGTTGGCGAACGCCTGCTCGACCTCCTCGGGTGACGTCGTGCCGCGCAATGTGACCGGTGTTCCCGTCGTCCCAGTCGAACTTCGCCGCACGAGCCATGTACGACTCTATTGTATATACGCAACTGCACGGCAGCAACCCAAGTACACCAGCGGCCACACCGCGCAAGCGTCCAGCCCGCGCGGCTTGGGCTGGCGTGGCGAGCCCGGTGGCGCGATGCCGCGGGCGCGGCCGTAAGCTATTCGCCCTTCGTTTTCGACTCGACAGACCGAGCGAGCGCCTCCATCGCCCGTCCCACCCGCGCGCGGTCTCCGGTCGCGCAGAGGTCCAGGAGGAGGCCGCGGGTGGCGGCCAGCAGCAGAGTCGCCTCGACCGCGTCAGGACTCGATGGGACGCCGGCTTTCTCCGTGAGCGTCTGCCAATAGGCCAACGGATCTTCCAGGACGCCGGGGTATCTCTGCGGATTCCGGAGCGCCAGCGCATAGAGTTCGAAGATCAGGCGGAGTCCGGGCCGGGCCCGGGGTGAGCTCAGCCGCTTCCAGTACCAGCGCAGGAACTGTGGCAGCGTGCGCGGTCTCTCACCCGTCCTGAACCAGGTCCGGATGCGGGCGTCTTCGCGCTCGCGCAGGCCGATCAGGATCTGGCTCATCAGTCCTTCCCGCGAGCCGAAGTGATAAATGAGCATCCGGGCATTGGTCTTCAAAGCCTTTGCCAGGGGACGAAGGGCTAGGTCCCCCACTCCATGCGAGAGCACATAGCCGACGGTTTCGTCGCGGAGCCTTGCGCGGATGCCGGGATCGGGCGGTCTTGCCATAGGAACTCCTTGCATATTAGTGTAACATCTGTTACAGTATCTTTTGGAGGAATCCGAAACGGTATGGGCAAGAGTCCGATTTTGCCGCTTTTGCTTGTGGTCTGCGCGTCCGCGATGGCGGAGCAGGCCGGGGAGCGAGAAGGAAACAAACAGGTCGCCAGGAGCTTCTTCGAGGAGGTGCTCGACCAGGGGCGCTTCGACACGTACGCGGAGTCCCACGACAAGGATTTCGTGGCGCACGGTGGCGATCGCGACTTCACTTTGGAGGACGACATCGCGGCCGCCCGAGAGGAGCGCAAGGCGTTGCCGGACATGAGAGTCAAGGTCAACCAGATCGTCGCGGAGGGAGATCTCGTGGCCGTGTATTGGACGGCAGCGGGCACCAACACCGAGGCGGGAATGGGATTCCCGGCAACGGGCAGGAAGATCAAGATCGATGGCATGAGCTTGTTCCGCTTCAAAGCGGGGAAGATCTCCGAGGAGTGGAGCGTGTGGGACATGCTGTCCGTCATGCGGCAGGCGGGCCTGGCCCCTCCGCGTTGACCTGGGTGCTGCTCTTCAACTGCCCGCAAGCCGCATAGATGTCCAGCCCGCGCGGCTTGCGGATGAAGCACGGCATGGCCCGCTTGAGGATGGCCTGAAACCCCAGCACCCGCCCGGGCGCCAGCGTAGCGAACGGAATGCCGGGGCCGGGATTCAGCGCAATCAAATTCACCTTGCATTTGAGGTTCGCCAGGAGGCGGACCACGCGGTGCGCGTCGGCGTCGGAATCGTTCACGCCCGCCAGCAGCACGTACTCGAAGGTCAGCCGCTCCCAGGGGCGCAGCGGATAAGCGCGGCAGGCGGCCATCAAATCGCGCAGGTGGTACTTCTGCGTGATCGGCATCAGCTCGCGGCGCGCTTCTTCGGTCGAGGCGTTCAGCGAAACGGCCAGCTTGGGGCGGACGGACTCGCGCCCTAATTCCTCGATTTTCGGAATAATCCCGGCGGTCGAGAGAGTAATGCGGCGCGGGGAGAGGCCGGCGCCCTCCGGATCCACCAGGATGCGCGTCGCCTTGACCACGGCGGCCAGGTTCAGCAGCGGCTCGCCCTGCCCCATCATGACGATGTTCAGCCGCTCGCCTTCGACCGCGAGGCCGTTGTCGCGCGCCACCACCAGCACCTGGCCGACGATCTCGCCGGGGGTCAGGTTCCGCTCGAGGCCGAGCAGCGCGGTGAGGCAGAACTGGCAGCCCACGGCGCAACCGGCCTGAGTCGAGATGCAAATGGTACCGCGCCCAGTTTCGGGCATGAAGACCGCTTCCACCGTTTTCCCGTCTTCGAGCCGCAGCAGGTAGCGGCGCGTGCCATCCACGGACTCGAACCGGCGCTCGAGAACGGGCCAGCCGACGGCGTGGCTCTGGGCCAATTCCCGCCGCAGATCCGCCGGAAACGTGGTCACTTCGCCGAGATCGCCCCGCCGGTCGTGGTAGAGCGCCCGGTAGAGCTGGCGGGCGCGGTAACCGGGAAGGCCGGGAAGAAGTTGCTTGATTTCCTCAACTTCCAGGCCCAACAGGAGCGCCATGCTTTGAGTCTAGCACCGGGCATTTCGGACCCGCCGAGTCATGGGACAATAGAAGCAAGGCCGCTCCATGACTTCCCTAGCCCTACCGGGCGAGATACGAAGGACCGTGTTGTCCAACGGGGTTCGCATTGTCACCGAGGCGATGCCCCATGTGCGCTCGGTGTCGGCCGGTATCTGGATCGCCACCGGCTCGCGCCGCGAGCCGCCCGAGCAGAACGGCATCTGCCATTTCATCGAGCACATGCTGTTCAAGGGGACGCTCTCGCGCAGCGCGGAGCAGATCGCTCGCTCGGTCGATTCCATCGGCGGCAACCTGGACGCCTTCACGTCGAAAGAGCTCGTCAGCTTCAACGCCAAGGTTCTCGACGAGCATCTGCCGCTCGCGTTCGACGTTCTCTCGGACCTGGTGCTGCACCCCGCTTTCCGGGCCGACGATGTCGAAAAGGAGAAAGGCGTCATCCTCGAAGAGCTGAAGATGGACGCCGACAATCCGGAGTACCTGGTCCACGAAATCTTCTCGGCCAACTTCTGGAAGGGTCACGCGCTCGGCAAGCCCATTCTGGGCACGAAGGAGACCGTGCGCGCGTTCAACCAGAAGCGGGTCGTGGAGTACTACGGCAAGCATTACATACCCGCCAACTTCACCATCACGGCGGCGGGGCATCTCACGCATGAAGCCATCGTGAGCCTGGTGCGCGAGCGGTTCGAAGACCTGCCGTCCAGGCCGGCGGCCCAATTGGACGCCATGCCGGCCACGCACGCCAAAATCGCCGTCCGGAACAAGAAGGCGCTCGAGCAGGTCCACCTGTGCCTAGGCGTGCCGGCTTATTCGCTGTCGCACGCGGACCGGTTTTCCTGCTACGTCCTGAACACGCTGCTGGGCGGCGGCATGAGTTCGCGGCTGTTCCAGAACATCCGGGAAAGGCTGGGGCTGGCCTACTCGGTGTTCTCCGAGCTGAACCCCTATCGGGACACGGGCTGCCTGGCGGTCTACGCCGGCACGTCGGTCCAATCGGCGCGCAAGGTGATCGCCTGCATCATGGACGAATTCAAGCGTCTGAAGCAGGAGCTCGTGGGCGCGGAGGAGCTGCAGCGCTCCAAGGACTACATGAAGGGCTCGCTAATGCTGAGCCTCGAGTCGACCAACGCCCGCATGGCGAATCTGGCGCGGCAGGAAATGTACTTCGGCCGGTTCTTCAGTCTCGACGAGCTGATCGAGAACCTCGAGCGCGTCACGGTCGAGGACATCCAGCGCATTTCGCAGTCGTTTTTCGATTCGCGGCAGATCGCGCTCACGGTCCTGGGCAGCCTGGACGGTTTCCGCATCGGCCGGCGGGACTTGAGCTGCTAGCCTTTGTGGGGCGGACGCCCTCGTCCGCGGCCGGCCCCCTGGCCGGCCTGTTCTTCCCGTCAGTTCGGGAGCCGACCGGGGGGTCGGCTTGCGGACCAGGGGGTCCGCCCCACCAAAGGCGCTACACTAATGTTCTTACGTTGAGAAACCTGTTCCGAGCGACGGTACTGCTGTGCCTGTGGGCAGCCACGGTCTGGGCGGTGGATTACACCGCGCAGAAACCGGCCGGCTATGTCAGCGACTTTGCCGGGGTGGTGGACGAGGCCAGCCACCAGCGGCTGGAGGCGTATTGCGCCAGTCTGGAGCAGACCACCGGCGTTCAACTCGCCATCGTCACCGTGCCGAGCCTCGACGGTGAGCCCGTCGACCAGGTTGCGAACGACTTGTTCCGCAAGTGGGGCATCGGCCAGAAGGGAAAGGACAACGGCGCTCTGCTCCTTCTGGCGATTGCCGACCGCAGAAGCCGCCTGGAGCTGGGCTACGGTCTCGAGCCGGCGATCACGGATGGGCTGGCCGGCGACGTCCTGCGCTCGATGCAGCCGTACTTGCGGGACGGGCACTACGGCGACGCTCTGCTCGAAGCCACGGACGAAATCGGCACGCGAATCTCGCAGGCCAAGAACGCCCTGCCCGCCGTGCCCGCTCCGCGGCCGGTCGAGCGGCGGCAGCCTCAAGGCGGTTTCCCGTTTGGAGTGATTCTCTTCTTCGTGGTCGTGCTTCTGATGGGCCTCATGCGCGGAGGCCGCGGCCGGGGCGGCGGCTTTGGCGGCTTCCTGACCGGCATGATCCTGGGGAACCTGATGGGCGGGCGCTGGGGCGGCGGCGGTGGTGGCGGGTTCGGCGGCTTCGACTCGGGAGGCGGCGGATTCGGCGGGTTCGGCGGAGGCGACTCCGGAGGCGGAGGCGCGTCGGGAAGTTGGTGAGGTGGCGTATGGAGCGGCTACTGACACAGCTCGTTGACCGGCTCAAGAAGGCTTACGGCGATCGCCTGAAGTCGGTGATGCTTTACGGCTCGGCGGCCGCGGGCGATCATCACGCGAAGTACTCGGATATCAACGTGGTCTGCATACTGGCGGACGTCACGCCGCGGGAACTCGGCGAATCGACCGCCATCGTGCGTTGGTGGCGCGAGAAGGGCAATCCCTCGCCGCTGCTGCTGACCGAGGAAGAGGTCCGCGATTCGGCCGATTGTTTCCCCATCGAGTTCCACGACATACGGGAGCGGCACCGCGTGCTCTACGGCGAGGATTTCGCTTCCGGCCTCGAAATCGATAAGCGCTTCTACCGCGCCCAGGTGGAACACGACTTGCGGGCCAAGCTGCTGCGGCTGCGCCAAAAGGCGGCGGGTGTTCTGGGGGACGCGAACCTGCTGCGGACGCTGCTGGCGGAGTCGGTCTCGACCTTTTCGGTGCTCTTCCGGCACGCGCTGCTGTTGCACGGCGTCGAAGCCGGGTTTGGGAAGCGCGAGGTGATCGAGCAGGCTCGGGAGCGCTTTGGCATCGACGCCGCCCCGTTCCTGAAGTTGCTCGATGTGCGCGAAGAGAAGATCAAGCCCAGGGACATCGAACCCGTCCCCTTGCTGGCGGACTACCTGAAGCAAATTCAGACGGTGATCGACGCGGTCGATCGCCTGGAGAAGTAGGAGCGGACATGAAAATCGCCTTGATCGTTGTGGTGGTCTTGCTGTTGGTGGCGCTGCTGTTCGGCGCCAGACTCATTTCCATGCGGAACGACCTGGTTCGCGAGCGTAACTCGATTGAAGCCCAGTGGCACCAGGTGGACGTGGTCCTCGAAAGGCGCGCCGACCTGATTCCCAACCTGGTCGAGACGGTCAAAGGCTACGCCAAGCACGAATCGGGAGTCATCGACGCGGTGGCAGCCGCGCGGGCTGCCCTCGGTGGCGCCCGCGGGCCGTCCGAGCGGATCGCCGCCAACAATCAACTCGATGGCGCGCTCGGCCGGCTGCTGGTGGTGGTGGAGAACTACCCCAACCTGAAAGCGGACCAGCAGTTCCTGCGGCTTCAGGACGAGCTGGCGGGGGCCGAGAACCGCATCGCGGTCGAGCGCCGGAAATACAACGAGGCCGTGCAGCGCTACAACACGGATATCGAGCTGTTCCCGAACAACATCGCGGCTTCGCTCTTCGGGTTCTCGAAGAACAGTGCGTACTTTACCACCGAGCCGGGCGCGCGCGAAGCTCCGAAAGTGAAGTTTTAGGGTTACATGCGTCTAGGACAGATTCGCTTCGAGAACAAACTGACGGCCGCGTTGTTCCAGAGTGGCGGGGCCCGGCCGGTGCCTGGCTACTCGATGGTCGAGCTGATCCGGAAGGCCGGGACGGAGGGGCTGGCGGTGGCCGCGCTGGCCGAGCAGATGGCCAGCCGTCACCCGGAGCCGTCCGCGCCGTACATCCCCATCTGTCCGGTCGAGGTGTGGGGCTGTGGGCGGGCGCGCGAACAGGACCGCCCGCAGATCTTCTTCAAGGGGACGGCGCGGGTCTGCGCCGGTCCGGCCCAGCCGATCGGGATTCGCTTCGATTCGAAATTCACGGCGCCCGAGCCCGGGTTGGCGGTGCTGCTCGGACCGAACGGAAGCGTGCTCGGCTACACGCTAGGGAACGATGTCACGGCCCGGGACATCGAGGGCGCGCAGGGGAAGACCTTCACCGGCTCGTGCGCGCTGGGCCCAGTGATCGTCAGCGCCGACGAAATCCCGCACCTCGGCCGGCTCGAGATGACGTGCGCCATCCGCCGCGGCGGCGAGGAGCGCTTCTCGGGCGCCGCGCCTTTGGGCGCGATCGAGCAGCGGCTGCCGGGCATTATCGAGCACCTGCTGCGGGCGAACAAGGTGCCGGCGGGTTCCGTTCTGCTCGTCGGGACGGGCATCCGGGCCCCGGAAGAGGCCGCACTCGCCCCCGGCGACACCGTTCACATCCGCATTGCGGAGATCGGCGAGCTGGTGAACACGGCCGCGATCGTGCAGTAGACGGAGATGAAGCAGGCGAGCCTGCGCTTCTACGCCGAGCTGAACGATTTCTTGCCACCCGAGCGAAGGATGACGGACATCCCGTGCCCGTTCCACGTCAGCCCGGCGGTGCGCGATCTGATTGAATCGCTCGGCGTGCCGCACACGGAAGTCGATCTGATTCTGGCCAGCGGCGAATCGGTGGGGTTCGATTACGTGGTCCGCGACGGCGACCGCCTCAGCGTCTACCCGGTCTTCGAGTCGCTGGACATCGGGCCGCTGGCGCGGGTCAGGCCGCAGCCGCTCCGCCATCCGCGATTCGTCGCGGACGTGCACCTGGGGCGCCTCGCGGCCTATCTGCGGATGCTGGGGTTCGACACGCTGTACCGCAACGACGCGCCCGATGAGGAGCTGGCGCGGGCCACCAGCGAGCAGGAGCGGATCCTGTTGACGCGGGACCGGGGCCTGCTGAAGCGCGGCGCCGTCACTCGCGGCTACTGCGTCCGCGAGACCCGGCCACGGCCGCAGCTTGCCGAAGTCCTGGAGCGCTTCGAGTTGGCCCGCCTGGCGGCTCCCTTCACGCGCTGCCTGGCCTGCAACGCGCCGCTCGAGCGGGCGGCGAAAGAAGCCGTAGCGGATCGCCTGCCGGCCGGCGTCGGCCAGCGTCACGAAGAGTTTCTCGAGTGTCCCGCCTGCCGGCGGGTGTACTGGAAAGGGACGCACTACGAACGCATGAGCAGGCTGGTGGAGCGGATGCTGGGCTAGTCTTCGCCCCTGCCGGGCTCGTCTTCCAGGCCGTCCAGCAGTTCCGGCTCGCGGGCGAAGCGCTTCAACACGCTCAGCGAATTCGCGGAGCCGAATCCCGCCACGCGCAGGCGCCGGCAGGCGGAGGCCAGGTTCTTCGGCTCGGCCAGGAAGACATCGAGCGTCACGCTGCGATACTTCCGGCGCAGGAAGGCCTCGATCAGAGCCACCTCGTCCGCTTCGCTGTAGACCTTGGCGACGGCCTTTTCGGCCACCGAGGGCGCGACGCGCCGCTTGCGCAAGTCGCTGAGCGCACGGGCTTTTCCAAGCCCCTGGCTATCCAGGCGCCAGGAAGCCACGGCCTCGGCATAGCGTTTGTCGTCCAGGTAGCCGCAGTCTTTCAGCCGTGCCAGGACACCGGCGACGTCCCCGGCGCGCTCGGCGCGGCGTTCGAGCTTCTGGCGCAATTCGCCGGCGGAGTGTGCGCGCCCGCCCAAAGCGCGGAGGGCGTACTGCCACAGCGCCTCGGCGTCCAGCCGGCGTGGAGTTCGCTCGCTCATTTCCCACCCCGCAAGTTCGGCAGATTCACCTCTTATTCTCACACTCCGGTGGAATCTCTTTTCCGATACTATGCTAGTATGCAGGTGAGCAGCACAGCCATCAAGGAGGGAGCATAAATGGCGGAAGAAGGCAGCAAGCTTTCCTATTTTGCGTTTGGATTGGGCCTCGGCCTGGCAGTCGGAGTGCTATTCGCTCCCAAGACCGGGGAGGAGACCAGGGAGTATATCCGCGCCAAGGCGGACGAAGGAAGAGAGTACCTGCGGCGGCGTGGCGAAGACTTGCGCGACCAGGCCGAGGACGCGATCGATCGCGGCCGGACGGCCGTGAACCGGCAGCGGGAGAACCTGGCGGCGGCGGTCGAGGCCGGTAAACAGGCCTACCGCGAAGCGGACCGCGGCCGGGGCGTGGAGGGCGATCAGACCTAGTTCATGGACTCCCAAACCGCACTCTACTGGATGATCGGCTTTGCCTCGACGGCGGCTGCCTGCCTGGTCATCCAGGTGATCCTGCTGGCCTTCATGGCGCGTGCCTCCTGGGCGATGAAGAAGCAGACCCAGGACCTGGTGGCCAAGGTGGAACCGCTGGTCGCCAAGATCGAACCGATCCTCGACACGAGCCAGGAAGTGCTCCAGGACGTCCGCCAGTACGCTGCTGAGATCTCCAGTAGAGCCAACGATTTACTCGATCTGAGCCGAACGCAGTTGGTACGCGTGGATGACCTTCTGGGCGAGGCTGCCTCGCGCACCCGGGCTCAGATGGACCGCATCGAAATGGTCATGGATGACACGGTCAACCGCTTCCAGGAAACGACCACTCTGTTGCAGAACAGCATTGTGCGCCCGCTGAAGCAGATCAATGCGGTCAGCGCCGGCATCCGGGCGGCAGTTTCGTATCTGGCCGGGAGCCGCCGCTCCACCGTCGAACGCGCCACGCACGACGAGGAGATGTTCATATAGCCGTGACGCGGGCTGCTGCCAGCCCTCGGAACCCTGCCGCCGGGTCGGTCTTGAGCCTTCCATGATCGATATCCACAGTCACGTCCTGGCTGGCCTGGACGACGGCGCCAGGTCCTTCGAGGAGAGCGTGGCGATGATTCGCCTCGCGGCCGAGACGGGCACCACCGATCTGGTCGCAAGCCCGCACGCGAACATGGATTTCCGATTCGATCCCGAGCGGGTCGAGGAGCGGCTCTCCGAACTCCGCCAAGTCAGCGGCGCCCCGCGCCTTCATTGCGGCTGCGATTTTCACCTGTATTTCGACAACATCCACGATGCGCTGGCGCATCCGTCCAAATACACCATCAACCACAAGCGCTACCTGCTGGTGGAGTTCCCCGACCTGTTGATCGCCAAGAGCACGCCGGAGGTCTTCGCGCAATTGCTCAATAGCGGGATGACGCCGGTGATCACGCACCCAGAGCGGAACTTCCTGTTGCACAAGCGCATGGAGGAGATGGAGAGCTGGATCGAGAGCGGCTGTCTGGTGCAGGTGACGGCGCAGTCCCTGCTGGGGCGGTTTGGCGCGGATGCGCGCAACGTGGCGCGCCAGCTCATGAAACGGGGCCTGGTCCACTTCATCGCCAGCGACGCCCACGACGCCGAGGATCGGACCCCGCGCCTGGACCTGGCCTACAAACACGTGGCCGGCCGGTATGGCCGTGAGCGCGCCGAGCTGCTGTTCGTCACCAATCCCCTGGCAGTCATCGAGGGAGAGCCGCTGCCGGAGCAGCCTGCTCCCGAGGCCGACACCGGGCGGAAGTGGTTCAAATTCTGGGGCTAGCGGGCCGGCCGCCCGCTAAGGCTCGCGTCGCACTCCCTAAAGCTTATTGGGCTCCCCAACGATACTTAGCGAGGGTGTCGGATCAGGACCAACTGCGGGAGCGGCTGAGTGACTTGGCCCCGCGTTTCTCCGTGGATCCGGAGCCGGTCCGCAAGAAGCTGGCCGAGTTGCTGGTTGGCGACCCGCCGGGCTTCCGCGGGGCCGCTCTGGAGGTCCTGCCGGGCCTGGGAGATTCCTCTTCGCGCAAATGCCTGCTGGAACTCATGTTGAAAGGGGGGCTGCTGCCCGTTTGCGACCCGGCGCTCGTCGGGCTCGAGGAAGAGCTGGCGCTCACGCGCGATCTGATCGAGCTCGATCCTCAATTGGACATGAAGCTCGCGCGGCGGTTATCCGGCGCCTCGAGCGAAGGGATGCCCGAGGAGGTCGTTCAACGGGTGTTGGTCCTGCTGAACTCCATTCCGGAAAATGCTCGCGTTCTTCCGATCGTCATCAAGCTGCTGCGTCATCCGAGCCCGAGCGTGCGCTCCAAAGCCGCGCTGGTGATCGGGCGCCTGAGCAAGACGCCGCAGGTCATGCAGGAGTTCCTGTCGGAGCCCGATCCACGCGTCCGGGCGAATGCGATAGAGGCGCTGTGGGGTATGGACTCAGCCCGGGCGCGCGCGGTGCTGCGGGAAGCCGCGGACGACCCCAACAACCGCGTCGCCGGCAACGCGTTGCTGGGACTCTACCGCGTGGGTGCGACCTGCGCGATTTCCCGGATCCTGCAGATGGCGGCGCATCCAAAGGCGGAGTTCCGAACCACGGCAGCCTGGGTGATGGAACAGACCGGGAGCCCGCGCTTCCTGCCGGCGCTGGCGCAGATGGTCCGCGAGACCAATCCGAACGCCCGCGCCTGGGTCTTCCGGGCCATCACGAAGCTGAAGCGCATCGCTTCGAGAGCGGCGGGTTTGGCCCCGCTTCGCGTGCACCTGACCCGCGGTCCCTTTCCCCCCGGAAGGTCGCGGACGGTCTTGGCCGCGATCGCCGCGGAGGATGGTCGGGAAATCCCGAGGTTGCCGGCCACGTCGATCCTCTTGTGGGAAGACTCGCGCATGGTCGCCGACTATTCCGTGCGCCCGTTGGCCCGGCCCGAATCTTTGGGGCTGGGGCTGGTGCTTCCTCTGGGCGAGACGGGGGACGGGACGCTGGCGTCCCTCACCCCGTTGAAGCGCAATGAAGACCGCTGGCAGGAATGCCGATACATGGACGCGAGCATGCCGGGTGCGCTGGAGCAGGCTTTCGCCTTTCTGGAAACGGTTTCGGTGGGCCGCCATATGATCTTCGTCGCGCCGCCGTCTCGGGGCGGTCCGCCGGAGGCGGCGCAGTGGGAGCCTGTCCTGGAGCGAGCACGGGCGACGGCGGTCTCGGTTCAGGCCGTTTCGGACAGCTCCGAGAATCCCGGCAAGGTCACGAAGGCCTGCGAGCGGGCGTACCTGATGCTGCTGTGCGGATTCGAAATCGCTTCCCAGGGGAGCGGAGAGGCAAGCTCGAGGTGTACACCGGACGGGGTTACGGCGTGGATGTCCTGAAACCGGGCGCGTGAGGGCGGCGTAGACTGTATTGGTGACCCGATTTGCGGCACTTTTCACTCTCATTCTTCCGTCTCTGGCGGTGAGCTCCGGGATACCGGCTCGGGAGTTGGCGCGCCAGGCGCTTGATGCCGGCCTCGACTCGCGTGAGTGCTATCACGTCCGCGATCTTCAATTCGGCCGCGAAGACGCCCGGTTCTTTCTCACCGAGGGATACGTGATGTTCGGCAAAGAGGTCGGCGGCCGCCGCCTGTCGGCCGTGTTCAGCGGCGATGTCGAGGGCGGCGACGCCGAGATTCTCCTTCTGCCGCCCAACCGCTCCGAGAGGCTCTCGCTGGCGTCGTTCGCGGGCGCGCCCAATCTGGACGAGCATTTCCAGTCGGCCGTCTTCATTTTCAGCGACGACACGTATCCGGAACTCATGAAGCTCATCGGCCGGGGCGCGGAGCCGCGCCGGGAAGCGGAACACGGAGCCGGGATGGTTGCGGACTGGCAGCCCGTAGTTCGTAACCTCAGCCAGAGCTTCCAGGTCCGGCTGGTGAAGGATCTGCTCGGCGGTCCGAGCGGCGCCAACGGTTTCTTCTATGGTGTGCTGGCCGGCCAGCGGCTGGGCAACTTCGACTTTCTATACGATCCGCGCGCGGCCGAGCAGATTCATCTGGGCCAGGTGGTGGTCCGTTACAACCACGCCTATTTCGACCTTTGGAGCCGGTTTCAAGCGCGTTCCTTCCGGAACGGCAGCCGGGTCGCGGCACCGGACGACGTCGCGGTGAGCAAGTACCGGGTCGATGCGACCGTGGCGCCCGACCTGACGCTCGAGGCGACGACGCTGGCCACCGTGGTTCCAGGCCCGGGCGGCCGCGACGCGCTCGAGTTCGATATCTCTCCCCAGATGAGGGTTCACGAGGCGCGCGTCGGCGGCGAACCGGCGGAGGTTTTCCAGCCGGATTCGTTGCGGGCGGCCTTGATCCGCGGGGAGGTGAACCAAACGTTCCTGGTGATTCCCGGCAAGCCTCTCGAGGCGGGCCGCGAGTACGAGGTAGAGTTCAAGCACTCGGGGATGGTGGTCTCCGACGCCGGGAACGGCGTGTATTTCGTCGGCGCGCGCGGTTCCTGGTATCCCAACCGCTTTCCGGGCTTCGCGCGCTACGACCTGAGCTTCCGATATCCGCTGGACCTGGACCTGGTAGCAGCGGGCCGGCCGCTTCAGGAGACGGTGGAGGGAGATCGGCGCGTGGCCCGCTTTCGGATCGACACGCCGGTGCGGATGGCAGGCTTCAATCTGGGCCGTTACGAGCACCGCAGCGTCACGCGCGGGGGCTATACGGTGGATGTATACGCGAACCGGGGGGTCGAGGCGGCGCTCGAGGCCCAGCAAAGGCGCCTCATCTTCGTGCCGCCGCCGCAGATCGGGCCACCCGGAGACCGCCGCTGGACCGTGGATCTGGCGCCGTTTCCGGCCCAGGACCAGCGCAAGCTGAAGCCGTCCGAGCACCTGGAGCAACTGGCGTCCGAGATCGCGGGCGGCCTCGAATTCATGGCCTCGCACTTCGGGCCGCCCGTGCTAAAGACGCTGACCGTCTCGCCGATTCCGGGCACTTTCGGCCAGGGATTCCCCGGGCTGATCTACCTTTCGACCCTGGCCTACCTGGACCCGCGGTTCCGGCCGGCGAGTGCGCAGACCGAAGTACAGCAACTGTTCTACTCCGACATCCTGTCTGCGCACGAGACCGCCCATCAATGGTGGGGCAACGTGGTGGCCGCGAACAGCGACGAAGACGCATGGCTTATGGAGGCGCTGGCGAACTACTCGGCGCTGCTTTACCTCGAACGGCGCCGGGACAGCCACGCGGTCGACGACGTGCTGGCCGAGTATCGCGCGGACCTGCTTGCGAAGGGCGAAGGCGGCCGTACCATCGATTCGGCCGGCCCCATCGTCTGGGGCGAGCGCCTGGTCTCGTCGCACATGCCCAACGCGTGGCGCGCGATCACGTACGAGAAGGGTTCGTGGATCATGCACATGCTGCGGCGGCGCATCGGCGACGAGCAGTTCCTGGCCATGCTCGGGGACCTCAGGAGCCGCTACGAGTTCCGCACGGTGACTACGGAGCAGTTCCGCGAGCTGGCGGCCGCGGCGCTGCCGCCCGGCTCGCCCGATCCGAAGCTAGAGGCTTTCTTCGATCAATGGGTTTACTCGACGGGGATTCCCTCCATCCGGATGACCCACTCGGTGCAGGGAAAGGCGCCGCAGATCCGCGTTACCGGGACGGTGATCCAGAGCGAAGCGCCGGAAGATTTCAGCGTGCTGGTTCCGGTCGAGATCCAATTCCCGAAAGGGAAGCCGGTGGTGCACTGGGTGAGGACGGTCAACGGTTCGGCGCCGTTCTCGGTCACGGTGCGGCAGGCGCCCTCGAAGGTGATCCTGGACCCGGACAATAGCGTTCTGCGAAAGTAGGACAAGCTTCAGCTTGTCCAGCTCGGAGATCGTCATGTCCAGTGCGATGCGGATCGTGGTGCTTGTCGGCTTACCGGGCTCCGGCAAGTCAACCTATATCGAGAAGATGGGCGTGCCGGCCCTCTCCTCGGATGCGATCCGCGGTCTGCTGGCCGACGACCCCACGGATCAGACCATTCACGCCCGGGTCTTTGCGACCTTGCGGCACGTGCTGCGCCAGCGGCTGGCGCTCGGACGCCCCGTAACGTATATCGACGCGACGAACCTGACGCCGCGCGAGCGCCGCGCGTATGTGCGCATGGGGGAACTCTACGGCGCTTCGGTCGAGGCCGTATTCTTCGACGTGCCGCTGGCGGTGTGCCTGGAGCGCAACCGCGGCCGCCCGCGCGTGGTGCCCGACGAAGCCGTCGAGCGCATGGCGGCCAAGCTGCGTCCGCCTACGGCGGGAGAGGGATTCGCGAGGGTTACGGTTGTGGGGGAGTAAGTGGAATGGATCTCCTACCCCTCTCCGCCGTGTTGCCTCAGGAGTTCTGCAACGTCCGCAAAGTCGGCACGAACGGCAGCGCTCAACGCCGTGCTGCCAAGGCGACTCCTTGCGTTCACATCAGCACCCTTAGCTATGAGTAGCTTGACTACTTCCACTTTGCCTTGTAACGCAGCTCCGATGAGCGGTGTTACGCGATTCTCGTCGCTTGCGTCCACGTCCGCGCCGCGGTCCAGTAAGATCTTGACCACTTCCAGGTGGCCCCACAGCGCAGCACACCTCAACGCGGTCATGCCGTGCTTGTCCGCTGCATTTACGTCCGCGCCGTCATCCAATCTCTGTTTGACTTCAGCGACCTGTCCCTCGTTCGCCGCGTGGATTAGGGCTCCGTTCTTCTTGGAAAGGCGAGCCCGACCCGAGTTCAGCTTCACGGCAGGTGGCGTTGTCCCAGATTCCCACTCCTGGTTCAGTCTTGGGTTATTCTCTAACGTCGGAGCCCGTTGACCGAATACGTCGAGGCGATCCGACTGGCCCACCGTGAATGTATCTCCAGTCCTCCATATCAACAGGTGTTTCCGATAGGACTTACCTGCATTCTGATGCGAGGACATCACGTGCCAGCATCTATAGTACATAGAGTAGTTGGCGAAGAATCGCCAAAACCCAGAATCACTGCGCATGCGGTGCAGGGCATCCCGAACGAATGTCATTGCAGCGTCTTTGGTCTTGCATGAGGTCGCGGCAAGGCCATCCGTCTCTTCCGTGTACGCCTCTAAGGTATCTGCGTCGACCTCAGGCGTATTCGCTTGCAGTTCTCCGTCACAAACTGCAGCAGACGATTTTCACTTTCTTCGCCGTCCAAGCTGGGCGGGAGTGAGCGTGCTAAGGAATTCCGCCGAACGTTACCAGTTGTCTTGGCTTTATCCGGTCCGTTATCGAATAAACTTCGCAACCAGTTCATAGTGTGCCCTCCCCATTGTTCGCTGGGCCCATGCGCGTTCCTCCCGGCGATTCAGTCAGGACCTGGTTCTCCGTTATAGCAGAGATCCGGAAGGTGTGCGGCCACCTGCCTTCGTCGCGAAGGCCCAGGCGGCGGTAAGGAGCGCCAGCAGGCCGGTCCAGAGAGAGGCCGGCAAAGGCGTTGGCCCCAGCAGGAATCCGGACAGGACGCCGAGCCGCAGCCGCGCGCGGTTCTGGCCCGACCCCAGGCCGCCGCAAAAAGCCCCAGCAACGGGCCGACTCTGCGCAAACCCCAGCATGGGGCCGCGCCGCGGAGCGAGGCCGGCCACTTTCACCGGGAAAATGCGCCCGTCCAGGACCGCATGTCAGCCCGCGGTGTAAAGCCCCATGCGGCGCTTCACGGTCTCGACGGTGGCGTTGGCAATGGGCGCGACGCGCTCGGCGCCCTCGCGCAGGATGCGATCCACGTAGCCGGGCTCGGAGACGATCTCCTGGTAGCGCTTCTGCAGCGGCTCGATCTGGCTCACCGTCATCTCGGCGACCTGCTTCTTCAGGTCGCCGTAGCGCATCCCGGAGAAGTGCGCGCGGACCTGCTCGTCGCTCCAGCCGCTGAAGGCCTGGTAGATGTTGACCAGGTTCTCGACACCGGGGCTGAGGACGTTGAAATCGACCGCCGGCGCCGAGTCGGTGGTCGCCCGCATGATCTTCTTGCGGATCGTCGCCGGCGGGTCGAGCAGCGCCACGGCGTGACCCGAGCCGGTAGCCGACTTGCTCATTTTCTTGGTGGGGTCGTCCAGGCCCATCACCTTCGCGCCGAAGGTGGGGAGCGAGGTCGCGGGAACGACGAACGTGTCGCCGTAAAGCGAGTTGAAGCGTTGCGCGACGTCGCGGGTCAGCTCGAGGTGCTGCGACTGGTCCTCGCCCACCGGCACGATCGCGGCCTGGTAGAGAAGGATGTCGGCCGCCATCAGCACCGGGTATTGCAGCAGCCCGTCGCCGACCGTCTCCTGATCGGCCGCTTTGGCTTTGTACTGCGTCATGCGCTGGAGCCAGCCGACCGGTGTGACGCAGGTCAGCATCCAGGCCAGCTCGGCGTGCGCGGGCACCGCGGACTGCACCATGATGGTGCTTTGCTTCGGGTCGATGCCGGCGGCTAGGTAGAGCGCGGCCAGCTCGACGATTTTCGAGCGCAGCTCGGCGGGGTCCTGGTAGAGGGTCACCGCGTGTAGATCGACGATGCAGAAGATGGCTTCGTAGTCCGGCTGTATGCGGACCCAGTTCTTCAGCGCGCCCAGGTAATTGCCGATGTGCAGATTACCGGACGGCTGCATTCCGGAGAAGACTCGTGGTTTCATGCTAGGGTTAGTCTTTCATCCTACATGGAAACAAACCCGATCGAGGCGACCGTCGAGAAGCTGGTCTATGGAGGCCAGGGGCTGGCGCGGCTGGAGGGGCGCGTGGCGCTGGTGCCTTTCGTCCTGCCCGAGGAGCGCATCCGGCTGAAGGTGGAAGCCGAGCGGCGCGGCGTGACCGAGGCGCGGCTGCTCGAGGTTCTCGCGCCGGCGGCCGGCCGCACCGAGCCGCCGTGCCCGTTGTTCCAGCGCTGCGGCGGTTGCCACTACCAGCACGCGCAGTACGAGGTCCAGATCGCACTGAAGCGCCAGATCCTGCGGGAGGTGCTGGCGCGCATCGGCAAGCTCGAAGCGCCCGCGCAGATTGGCGCGATCGCGGGCGAGCCATGGGGATACCGCAATCGCACCCAGCTCCACCTGGCGGGCGGCGAGATCGGCTTTTTCGGTTTCGGCTCGCATCACCTGGCGCCCGTGGACCGCTGCCCCATCTCCTCGCCGCGGATCAACGAGGCGCTGGCGGCGCTGCGCCCGATGAAGGGAGAGCGGCGGTTCCCCGGCTTCATCACCTCGCTCGAGCTGTTCACCAACGAATCCGAGGTGCAGGTGAACGTGCTCGAAAGCGGCCGGCCGGTTTCCCGGCGGTTCTTCGACTGGTGCGCGGAGAAGATTCCCGGCTATGCGGCCGATGCCATCGAGTACCCAGTGGGTGCGGGCGCGTACCGCGTGCATCACAAGTCGTTTTTCCAGGTGAACCGGTTTCTGATCGAGCCGCTGATCGCTGCGGCGCTCGAGGGGGCCGAAGGCGAGACGGCGCTGGATCTCTATTCCGGCGTGGGGCTGTTCTCGATCGCGCTGGCGCGCCGGTTCCGCGGCGTGACCGCGGTCGAGACCAGCGCCAGCGCCGTGCGCGACCTCGAGTTCAACGCCGAGCGTGCGGGCGTGGAGGTCGGGGTGCGCCGCGAGCCGGTCGAGGCGTTCCTGGAGGCAGCGGAGAAGGCGCCGGATTTCGTTCTGGCCGATCCGCCGCGCGCCGGGCTGGGTAAGCACGCGGTGCGGCACCTGCTGCGGTTGAAGCCGAGGTTAGTGACCATCGTCGCCTGCGATCCGGCCACGCTGGCGCGCGATCTGGCGGCGCTGGTGGCGGGCGGGTATGCGCTCGAGCAGCTCACGCTGGTCGATTTGTTCCCGCAGACGTTCCATATTGAGACGGTGGCGAGGCTGCAGCTGGAACCGCAGGAGGCTCGTGACTTGGCCCAACTGAATGAGCATGACTGTTGTTGAACAGGTGGCAATACATTAAGAAGGTTCATATGGAAACTCCGGCAACACAAGGGATGCCCAGACAGCGCGACGAGACCATCGTCAGTCCCACCCTCGCACGCGACCTCCGGCGTCTGAAGCGTGCGGCTCCATTCATTGTGGTCCTGCTGTTGGTCATCGTTGTTTGCCTCCTGGCCCTGTTCGGTTCCGGGCTGGTCATGGGGCCGCAGGCGGCGTGGAAAAGGCCGTTCGCGCCCGCACGGCGTCTTGGGCTGAGCCCGCAGAGCGTCTCCTTCCAATCCGCCGACGGGATTCCTCTCAAGGCCTGGTGGGAGAAGTCGTGGAGCGTGCCTGTGCCCAAGGCCACGGTCGTCCTGGTTCACGGCTCGCAATCGAACGCAATCGGAATGGCGTACATTGCAGCGCGGTTGCTACCGCAGGGCTTCTCGGTGCTGATCGTGGACCTACGCGCACACGGCGAGAGCGGCGGGGAATACAGCACCTCCGGCTACAAGGAGGCCCTGGACGTGGAGGCCGCGGTGCGGTGGGTCAAGACGCACGTGAGCGGCGACCGAATTGTGCTGCTGGGCTACTCGTCGGGCGCGGTGGCCGCGCTGTTGGCGGCGTCGCAAACGCCGGACCTCGCCGCGATCGTCGCCGACAGCGCCTACCTGGACGTAACCGACGTGCTGCGCCGTGAGAGGCAGTACCTGGCGCATCCGCCTCCCAAGGCCGTAGTCTCTTTAAAGGATCGTCTACGCCTGTGGCTCTTCACGGCCCCGGGGTTTTCGTGGCTGTCCCGCGAGGCGTTCCGTCTGCGGACCGGAGTGCCTTTCGACCCGCCGGAGCCGAACGTGCTGGACGCGGTTCGGCGGATCGATCGCACGCCGGTGCTGTACCTGGCGGCGGAAAGGGACCCCATCGTGCCGCGTGCCGTAACCGAGGAGCTCTATCGCTCGACCGCCAGCCCTCGCAAGCAGTTGTCGATCCGGCCGGGGGCGTTTCATGCGGCGATTGGCGGCGACCCGCGCGGCTACATCGCCGTGGTCATGGTGTTCCTCGACGGCGCTCTGGGAACCCAGCCGGTCTTCGAAGCCCCACCCATAAACCCGAGGCTGTACTGAACTGAGGAGGGCCGCCCGCGGATCGGCAGCGCCTGCGCCACATCCCCTGGGTCAGGCAGTCTTGCTTGCTAGAGCGGGATTAATTGATACCGTCTTGACCAGGGGCCTCAAATCCGGCATAGTAGATTAGCTTCGGTTCTATTCGGCAGTCCCAGTCCCACCGGGCGCCGGGTGTCAGGAGAAGGACCAGATGCGCAACCGCACACTGCTATTAGCGGCGGCCTTGGCCGCGTCGCCGATCCTCGCGGTTGGCGGCGCAGTCGACACGCTTCCAGGCTGGAACGGAACGGATACGATCAGTTCCATCGGATATCCCAACAGCTCCACGTACGGGGAGGCCATCACCACTCCAGCCGGCGTGACCAACGTTGCTGATTTTAGCTTCTGGATGCAGCAGCAGGTGGGTTTTCAGTTCCAGACATTCGTTTCGGCGTGGGACAACAACGGCTACGAACTGACCGGGTCGATGTTGTACCTGAGCCCGGTGACGACGGTGACCGATGCCGATCTCGTCGAATACACCTTCACCGGCGTGAATGCCCCTGTGACGCCCGGCACGATCTACATGTTTGGAATTACTATCGACGGGACTTACGCGGCTGACTCAGCCTTCGGGGCCGGGACCCAGGGCGGCGATATCGAAGCCGATGGTAACAGCACGCACTACTTCGCCTGGAGCAATGAGAGTGGCGACAGCAGCCTCCTGTACGAGAGCTGGAACAATACCGGCTGTGCGAATAACACTGGCAGTTGCGGTCAGGCGGAGTGGCAGGTGGACTACAATCAATCGGCCGTTCCGGAACCCGCCAGTCTGGCGCTGATGGGCTCGGGCATGCTGCTCCTGGCCGGCCTTTCGCGGCGCAGGGCCAGACGGTAACTCGCAAGCAAGCACCTGACCGACGGCCATCGGCGCTGCGAAATTGCATTTGTGCGCTGGGTTCTCCGCTGTGCCGTCGATTCCGTATTAAACGTCCTCTTCTCCGGTCTGGGCCACCCTGACGTGAATTGCGCCAGGCTGGGTTGCCGCAACTGGTCCAGCTCGGCGAGACCCTCCACGCCGGGCGCCAGGAGATCGGCGCCATGCGGCGCTTCACCCGCAACAACGGCATCACCGACGGATTCCACAACAAGATGGAGCTGGATCAGCTGACAGGCGTACGGCTTTCGCAACTTCCAAAACTACAGACTCAGAGTTAACGTAATGTGTTGCTGAGATCGGTCAGAGGAAGGGGCCGTAAACCACGTAGAGCCCCAATTTAAGGCTGGTCGGGCCGCCGAGATTTGAACTCGGGACCTCTTGCACCCCAAACAGCAAGTGGCCCTTTTTTGAAGTAGCCTATTTTCAACTACTTGCAAACATAGGACTTGGCCGGAGCTTGTTGAAAGCTGTGGAACCCTGTTGAACTTGGGTGCTTGCGACAGCTACGTTTTTGACTACAATGCCGTACATCTCATGCCCACGCTCTTCGCCTACCTGTGCGCGTTCCTCCGCACACGCCACCACCTTGGTCTCGAGATTCTCGCTCTGCGCCAGCAAGTCACCGTGCTCAAGCGCAAACACCCGCGGCCCCACCTCAACAGCGTTGAGGCTCCGTCGCAAGCGTGCGCAGCCGAGCTGGGCCTGAGGCTCATTGTGGCGAAGAGGCCCCCTCAGGAGGTTCTCTCCGCGCCCTCGCGGCCGCCACGATCATGATAATGGTTATTGCCAGCAAACCAAAGATGGTTCCATTATACCCAGCCATGATCATTGCGACGGGAGGAACACAAGAGGCAACCAGCGTCCATAAAACATCATGTTTCTCCCAGAGCCGAGAGAAACCACCCCCAAACGCAGAGGCCGCTATGTTCATAGATAGCGGCCCGAGGATATATATGCCCGCTAGCATGTAGAGCGGTAAGGCTCTTAACCGGCACCATTGCTGAGCTCTTACAAGCCAGTAAGAGCAAACAGCGCAGGCTACGGGGAAGGTATTTACGGCGGCGATGCTGAACATGCCTTTCGAAACACGGTCAAATAATATAACCGGTATCCAAAAGGCAAACCCACCTAACAGGATAGCAACGAGCCGATCGACCATGTCAGTATCCTCAATGCTGAAAGACTGCTCCAACGAAGCATAGCGCGTGGGCCCCAACTCCCGCACCGGTATCCTCAAGTGCATTCCACGCAGCAGAGCCCGGTGCGTTCCCAGGAATGGGGACCGGGAGATAGCCAGATTGTGCGACGTATTGCGATTGAAGACAGCCGCGTACCGAGTTAGCCCAGGGCGACGCACCGGCGCTTCTGCACACGAAGCTTAATAGACCGCCCGCTGGGTATACAGAGCAGGTTGAAGGGCCTTTTGACGGCCACAGTCGAGGCGGGCCAGGCGCCGAACTTGGTCCTGGTGTCGATATCAGCCCGGGTTGGCATCGCAGGAGGCGGTGTCGGCCCTGGTGTCGAGTAGAAGTCAGGATCGGAGTAGCTCAGGGTCGTCTGGCTCGTTACGTTCGCTTGGCTCAGCCACGCAAACACGTCGCCGGAGGAGTCGGAAATCGTCACTACGTCGCCGAATGTGAACGTGAATGTGGTCGTAGCCGTGACGGCCTGCCAATACAGCGCGGCGGTTGAGGTCCCGTTCAAAGAGAAGTCATAGATGCCGGCGCCAACGACAGGGGAGCGGACAGCATAGTCTGCGCAGGCGTTCCTTCCGTTGCACGGCGCTGGCGTGTACCCCGTTATGGGATCGAGCCCCAGGGGATCGACGCTGTTGAGCGGGCTGCCGTTCACGTAGGCGTAGCGGTTCCAACTCTGCGGGTTGGCGGGATTGACCGCAGCCAGTCCCGCCGGGTCGGGCGAGATCCAGCGGCCGTGGATGGGGTGATACTCGCGGGCCGGGAAGTCGTAGAGGTCCGTGGCGAGGTCCGCGTTCTGACCCGTGAAGCTGCGGTCCGTCGTTCCGGTCTCGAGGATCGTTTCTCCCATGGGCGAGTAGGCCCCGTCATAGTAAAGCGCGCCGGCGGGCGTCGAGGCGATTCGCGACGAGCCCAGCCAGTCCGAGTGCCGGTACCTGGCCAGGCCGCTGGAGTTGTAGACCGCGGTCGCGCCGGCGGGCAGGGGCACGAAGGCTTTCGTTACCGACTGGCCGTTCATCAATGCCAGTTTACCGCCGCCCGGGCCGTAGAGGATCTCAGTGGTAGTCGAGCCGTTGGACTGCTCGACGCGGCGGTCCAGGGCGTCATAGGTGATCCCCGCCCCGCCTAACGTGCTCAGATTGGCGTCCGCGTCCCAGGTGTAGCTGTGGGCCTGGTCTCCGATGAGGTTGCCGTTGGCATCGGTTGGTGGAGGGTCATCGGCACCCTATTGGCGGCTCTCCCGGTGGGCAGGCGCGCCCTGGTCGTCGAAGCAGGGCTTGGCGCGCCGAAGCCGCTTCAACTCGCTTGGAGACAGTCCGCTTGCCTCCCGAATCTGTTCCTGCAAGGAGGCAATGGAGCTTGACTCGACGCGTGTGCATGCCATTCGGTCCCAGATGTCTGCCGTTCTGACGTCGACGGCATAGGATCCGATGGTCACGAGCCTTTGTGGCGTGTCCACGTAGACAGAGTAAAGGTAGAAGTCGCTATGCGCCTTCTTGTCGGGGTCTTGCCCGCGCTCAATATCGAGCCTGGCGCCCTTGGTGTCGTAGCCTTCACCGCGCAAGTATGTCCTCAATAGATTAGTCGCCTGCTCCTCCGGCAGTTTCCTGGCGACCGCGTCCCCCCGACCTTGCAGATGGACCGCAACGGCGAGTGTCACTGTAAGGAGCGGGGGGCCCATCCTCCGCGCCCGCGATACAAGCGCCTTTATGGTACGCATGCGGCTGCTCCTTGGATAGTCCCAGCGACGACAGAGTTGAACTTCGGGTTCCCCAGGGGTGCCACGCGGCTGTTGAAGGTAAGCGGGATGGCGGCAGCGAAGGCCCTTGCGTCGCCGATTCCCTTCACCGAGTTGCCCCACTGGGCCGCAAAGGATTGCCCGGAGAGGAGGAACCCAGAGGCCGCTGGATAGCCCGAGACCGTGCCTCCGGCGGGTGTCGCTTGGCAAGGGAACGTGCTGCCGACGCCCCCCGGATGGATTCCAAAGAAGTTGTGGCACTGGGTCGCGATGCCGCTTGTTCCCCATCCGCTCTCTTCGGCGGCTAGCCCGAGGATATTCGCTGGAGGCACCCCCAGCGGGGCGGCGATCTGTGTCGCGGCGACTAGATTTGCATTGACGAAGTTCCCCTTCTTCCCGTTGCAGGGCGAAAGCTGGCCATTCCCAGCTCCTGACGCGCTGACACTCACCCAGGTGTAGCCACCACTCGACATCGGAATGAGAATTAGGTCGTCCGGGGGCATGGGTTCCGTGTCTGTTATGGAGAACGTCGCCGGGCCGTAGTAGAAGTTGGAAGACCCATCGGTCGACAGAGTGATGAGCTGGTAACCAAATTGCGCGCTTCCGAACCCGAACAACGACAAGTTGAAGATGCCGCCGCCAACGGGAGGGGGGCGGAGAGCATAGTCTGCGCACGCGTTCCTTCCGTTGCACGGCGCCGGCGTATACCCCTTCATGGGATCGAGCCCCAGGGGATCGACGCTGTTGAGCGGGCTGCCGTTCACATAGGCGTAGCGATTCCAACTCTGCGGGTTGACCAGATTGACGGCAGCCAGTCCCGCTGGGTCGGGCGAGATCCAGCGGCCGTGGATGGGGTGATACTCGCGGGCTGGGAAGTCGTACAGGTCCGTGGCAAGGTCCGCGTTCTGGCCCGTGAAGTTGCGGTCCGTCGTTCCGGTCTCGAGGATCGTTTCTCCCATGGGCGAGTAAGCGCCGTCATAATAGAGCGCGCCGGCGGAGGTCGAGGCGATGCGCGACGAGCCCAGCCAATCCGAGTGCCGGTACCAGGCCAGACCGCTGGAGTTGTAGACTGCGGTCGCGCCGGCGGGCAGGGGCACGAAGGCTTTCGTTACCGACTGGCCGTTCATCAATGCCAGTTTACCGCCGCCTGGGCCGTACAGGATTTCGGTGGTGGAGGAGCCGTTGGACTGCTCGACGCGGCGGTCCAGTGCGTCATAGGTGATCCCCGCCCCGCCCAACGTGCTCAGGTTGGAGTCCGCGTCCCAGGTGTAGTTGTGGGCCAGGTCTCCGGTGAGGTTGCCGTTGGCATCGTAGCTTCCCTGGGAGGGGGGGAACTGGTTGGTGGAGGGATTGTACGTACCGGGCTGGAAGCTGGTGCCCGTGTGGCTGGTCATCGGCGCCCAACTGATGTTGCCAAAGTTGTCGTTGCCGTAGCTGAAGCTCTGGCCCCACTTTGGGGCAGGGAGGTATGTGCCGCAGTCCACCTGGCTCAGCCGGGCCAGGTCGTCGTATCGGGCATGATTGAAGAGTGAGCGGACCCGGCAGCGCGCCAGTATCCGCGCCCGCGCGACTTGCCTTCCCACCGCCCGGTGCGATTTACTAAGTCTCACCGGGCTGGGGACGAGGCGAGAAGCGTATCCGGTGTTC
>DASWZN010000024.1:0-66404 GCA_036404435.1 Bryobacteraceae bacterium | reverse complement strand
GAGTACAGCTCGGCAAAGCGGGGCGAGAGCGCCCGCAAGGCGGTATCGGCCAGGGCGCGAATCCGGCGCAACGGGTGGTCGGCCGGAACGCGCTCCTCCGGCGACCGGTAGCTGAACATGGCGTTCTGATCCAGATCGCTTTCACGCATAAAACAAATATGCACGAAAATGTTCTGAACGTCTACATCCAACTTACTTTTTCAGCACCGTGTGAAGCGTGCCGTGTCGGCACTCGTGCCGACACCCGTGGCGCTACTGCCCCACCGCCTGCACCCGCTCCATCAAACGCAGGGTGTTGCCGCCCAGGATCTTCCGGATGTCGGCGTCGGAGTAGCCTCTCGCGCGCAGCGCGGCGGTGATCTGGGGCAGGTGCGAGGCGTCCTCCATGCCGTAGGGCATGTTGGCGCCGTCGAAATCGGAGCCCAGCCCCACGTGGTCGGCGCCCACCAGCTTGACCGCGTGGTCGATGTGATCGATGATTCGGGTCCACTCGACGCGGGGCAGTTTTCCCGCCGAAACCAGCGCGCGCGTGAGCTTCTCCATCTCGGCGATCTGGCAGCCTTCGTCATGCCCGCAGCGCTTCTCGCTCTCCGCCTCGACGCCTTTCTGCAAACTGGGATCGGCCTTCTCGGCCTCGCGATATTCCTGGCTCAGAAACCCGGTGTTGTAATTGATCTGAATCACTCCGCCCTTGGCCGCCAGCGCGCGAATCATGTCGTCGGTCATGTTGCGCGGCGAGTCGCAAAGAGCGCGGCAGGAGGAATGCGACGCGATCGGCGGCGCCGTGCTGATAGCGAGCACGTCGTAGAACGTCTTGTCGGAGACGTGCGAGATATCGACCATCATTCCCAGGCGGTTCATCTCGCGGACCACCTGCTTGCCGAAGTCCGTGAGGCCGTTGTGGACCGGCTTGTCGGTCGAGGAATCCGCCCACTCGTCATTGACGCTGTGGGTAAGCGTCATATAAGTTACGCCGAGAGCGTAGAACGTGCGCAGGACGGCGAGGTCGCTCGCGATCATGTGCCCGCCCTCGACCCCCATCAGCACGGCGATCTTCCCGGCTGTGTGGGCGCGCTGGACTTCCTCGGCCGTGGTGGCCAGCGCCAGATCCTGCGGGTGCAAGCGGACCTGCTCGCGAACCGCGTCAATCTGCGTGAGCGCGTCCTTGACGGCGCGCGGGCCGGTAACTGTGCCCGGCATCCAGATCGAGAAGAAGATCGCGCCGAGGCCGCCCTCGCGCATGCGCGGGATGTCGATGGAGCCGGTCGCATGACGCTGGCCAAGATCGAAGTGGCCGGAGAGCAGGTTCTGCGTCGTGTCGTCGTGCGTGTCCACGATGAGGAAGTCCGGCGTCTGCGGCAGGGCCGCCCAGCAACACAGCAGGAACCAAGCGGAGAGTCTCACTTCTTCAAGACCTTCTGAACCGCCTTGGCCAGCTCGCGGAACTCCTCGTGGGCGGGCGAATTCGGCGCGTACTCCGCCACGGTCAAGCCGCTGGCCACCGCCTCCGCCACCACCACCCTTTGCCCGATGGCGGGCAGCACTTTCTTCCCCATGTTCTTCAGCGACGATGCCAGCCCTCGCCCCAGGTTGGTCGTAGCCAGCACCTTCGACGGCACGAAGCGGATGCGCGGTTTCTTCGAGCGCCGTTCCGCGCGCGCCCGCAGCGCCAGCGACAGCGTTTCCTTCAGCGCGAACAGATCGAGTGGCGACGGCCCGCACGGCAGCAGCATGAGATCGGCCGCCAGCGCCGCCTGGTACGCCGTTTCGGGCATGCCCGGCGGCGTGTCGATCAGCACGATGTCGGCGTCCTTTTCGGCGTTGCGCGCCCGCGCCCGTAGCGTGTCACCGCCGCCCGAGACTTTCTCGACCGAGCGCGCCAGCATCCCGTCGCCCTGTTCCGCCCACGTGACCAGGCTGTGTTGCGGATCGGCGTCGAGCACCGCCACCGTCTGCCCCATCGCGGCAAACTCCGCCGCCAGATTCCCGACAATGGTGGACTTGCCGATCCCGCCCTTTCGCCCTGCCACCGCAATGATGGCCATATGGACATTAATCTAACATGGGAGGGTGAACTCCGTGATTCGCCGCTCGGCCCGCGTTCTGGCGGCCCTGGCCGCGCTTGCCGCCACCGCTGCCGCCGAACCAGCCCCCCTCCTCGTGTTTCTAGGCCCGGGTCAAGAGCCGTTTGCGGCGGAGGCCGCGGCGCGCGGCTGGGAATTCGTCGCGATTCCGGAGGCTCTGCCCGGCGACGCCGCCGTGAGGCAGATCGAGGCCGCGGTGGCGCAGGCGGCGGCCCGGCGCGCCATCGATTCCACCCGCACCTACCTGGCCGGACGCGGCGCCACCACGCCGGCTGTCTTCTACGCCGTCTCGCGCAGACCGGATCTGTGGGCCGCCGCCGTCGCCGCGGGAGGAAGCGTCGAGCCCGCCATCGAGACCAATCGCCTCTTCGGCGCCGGCGCGCAGTTGGTCGCGATTCTTTGGGCGGTTCCGCCCGAGGATCGGACGCAGGCGGCGGCAACCCGCGCCAAGCTGGTCGCCAAGGGCTTCGACATCGAGCTCGCCGCCAAGCCGGTGGGCATTCCGAGCGCCCTCGACTGGCTGGCCGCGCACAAGAGCGACCCGTATCCGGCCAGCGTCGATTGCGAGACCGGCTCGGCGGAATTCGCGCGCTGCTATTGGCTGCAGATTGCGCAATTCGACCCGGCCGCCCGCAACGACGTCCTCGCTCAGTCCCGCCTCAAGCCGGGGCCCGGCGCTTACCTGGCGCTGGGTGGTTTCGGATACAACCTGGACGATCCCGGCCCCGGTGTGCTGGTGAGTTTTCTGCCGCCCAACTATGTGGGTCCGCTCAAGTTCGACGACCGGATCGTCTCCGTGGGCGGAACGCCCATCAAAGACGCGCGCGACTATGTGGCGTTCATGGCCGGGCAAACCGAAGAGCGCGCTCTGGGCGTGGTGGTGGCGCGCGGCAAGGACCGGCCCCGCCTCGAGAGCCGGATCGCACTGGCGAAGCGCGAGGAAAACGTCACCGCGCGCGTCCGGGCGGAGTTTCTGATGGACGCCCACCAACTGCTCCTGATCACGCGCGGGGTCGCCGCCGTGCGGTTCGATCTGCCCTCCTACTGGGCGCCGTGTGCGATCAATTGGAATGGCGTCGAGGCCGGGAACGCGGACAGCAGTGGATGCTGGAGCGTGACGGTGGGCGGGGTGGCCGAGAGATGCCAGTAGTAAATCAGGAAATATTTCCCGATTCAGTGTCCGTACCCCTCAAATAAGGTCCCAGAAACCCCCATCTCAGGGTAGAACAGGTCCGAAGATCTGATATACTCATATTTGACCGGCACGTACCCCAGCCTAACCCCGCCCCACGAGGCTATACGGAATTCTTTCTTGATTGCCGAATTCCCGGTCCGGAGGCTTCGCTGTGGCCGTTAAGGCGCTTCCCGAGCCGACCCTGCACCGGTTACCCGTTTATTTCCAGCATCTTAAGCGCCTGAACCTGCGCGGGATCGCCGTCGTGTCCTGCAGCACGCTGGGCAGGGACCTCGGCCTCGACCCCTCCCAAATCAGGAAAGACCTGGAGGTGACCGGGATCGTCGGCAAGCCCAAGGTCGGCTACCCGGTTCCGGCGCTCATCGCCGCGATCGAGCATTTTCTGGGGTGGGACAAGGTGAAGAACGCCGTGCTGGCGGGCGCGGAAGGGCTCGGGCCGGCCCTCCTCGGCCTCAAGGAGTTCAACCGCTACGGGCTGCGCATTGTGGGCGTTTTTGACGCCGATGAGCGCCTTATTGGCGGCGATTTGCACGGTTTTGAGGTACGTCCGCTAGGCTTCCTGCCCGGCATTGCCCGCTCCGCCAACGCGCGCGTGGGCATCATCACCCTGCCCGCCGGGCTGGCTCAGGGCGCGGCCGATCTCATGGTGAGCGCGGGCGTGCGGGCCATCTGGAACCTGGCCCCAATTCCGGTGCGGGTTCCCGCCGGCGTGTTCGTCGAGAACCGGGACTTCTACTTCCCGCTGGCGGCGCTCTCCTGCCGGCTGGAGAGGCAGGAGGTGGAAGCGCGATGACGGTCGCCGTGGCCGATGAATTACGTGTTGCAGAGTGCTACCAGTGCGGTAAGTGTACCGCCGGCTGCCCGGTGGCGGGCCGCATGGACCGCATGCCGAACCAGATCGTGGGGCTGGTCCAAAGGGGCGACATCGAGGGCGCGCTGGCCTCGGCCGCCATGTGGGAATGCGTCTCCTGCCAGACCTGCACCACGCGCTGCCCGAAGTTGGTGGATTGCGCCGGGGTGATGGATATGCTGCGCGCCCGCTCGGCCGAGCGTTCGTCGCGGAACCACACCATCCTGTTCCAGCACGCTTTCCTCAAGAACATCCGCCGCCACGGACGGCTGAACGAGCTGGAACTGGTGGGCGCCTTCAAGGCCGCGGTGTTCGCCAAGGACCTCGCGGTTCCGTTTCTGTTCAAGGACGCCCTGCTCGCCCCGCGCATGGCGCAGCGGGGAAAGCTCAAGCTCATCGGAGGGACCGTGCGCGACCGCGACGTGGTCGGCCGCATCTTCGACCGCTGCCTACGGGGGGAGACGCTGTGACGACGTGGCGCACGCTTCAGAGGCTGCTGAAGAAGTCCCTGGGCAAGCTGAAGCATGCCCCACGTGCGGCCGCAAGTCATTGGTTTGCCATGCGGGATAAGCTTCAGCTTGTCCTCTCCCAACCCCTGAGGGGACTTTTTCAGCAGCCTCTTCAGCATGCCGCCGCGGGCTGCAGCCCGCGGTCCGCACGGCGAGCTGAAGGTCGCCGCAGTCCGCTGAACAGGCTGCTGGGGAATTCCGGAAACACAATCCTAGCCGCCGATGAACGCAGATCAACACGGATAAGGCATTTGCTTTCAATCGGCGTTCATCTGCGTTTATCTGCGGCCACCAATGTCTTGGCCTGTTGCCTTCGTCAGCATTCTCTGAAGCGTGCGCCACTCGGCTTCATGGCGAGGGGCTTTTGATGGAACTCGGCTACTATCCCGGCTGCGCGCTGCACGGCACCTCGAACGACTACGAGGACTCGGTGCGTGCGTGCCTGGACGCGCTCGGCGTCGGCCTCAAGGAAGTCAACGACTGGATCTGCTGCGGAGCCACGGCGGCGCACTCGATCAATCACAAGCTGTCGGTCGCGCTGCCGGCGCGCAACCTGGCGCTGGCCGAGCGGGACGGCTTCGGCGAAATCCTGGCGCCGTGCCCTATGTGCTCCATGGAGCTGCTCAAGGCCGCCGACCTCATGCAGAGCGACGGCGCGCTGCGCCAGGAAATGGGCCGCATCGTCGAGCTCCCTTTCGAAGGCCGGACGACGGTGCTGAACCTGATCCAAGTGTTCCAGAAGGTCGGCATCGAGAAGATCAAAGCCGCCGTGAAGCGCCCGCTCGAAGGCCTGAAAGCGGCCTGCTATTACGGCTGCCTCCTCACGCGGCCGCCGGAGACGCTGCGCTTCGACGATTGCGAGCGGCCCTCCTCGATGGAAGCCGTGGTCGCGGCGCTCGGCGGCGCGACCGTCGAGTGGAACTACAAGACCGAGTGCTGTGGGGCGGGGATGACGATGGCCAACGAAGACATCGTCCTCGATCTCTCGCACAAGATTCTGACCAATGCCGCCGCGCACGGGGCCAACTGCGTGGTGGTGGCCTGCCCCATGTGCCACGTGAACCTGGACATGAAACAGGCCGATATTGAACGGCGCTACTCGGTGCGCCACGGCATGACGATCTACTACCTCTCCGATCTGGTGGGGAGGGCCCTGGGACTTGCGGATAAGGTCCTGGGCATCGACAGGCATTTCGTGTACGGAGGCTGACGGCGAATGGCGCGGATTGGCGTATTCACGTGCTGGTGCGGCGAGAACATCGCGCGCACCGTGGACGTCGAGCAAGTCGCCGCCGCCCTGGGCCAATTGCCGGGGGTCCACTGTTCGCTCGACTACAAGTACATGTGCTCGGAGCCGGGCCAGGCGCTGATCGCCGAGAAAATCAAGAGCGAGAATCTGGATGCCGTGGTGGTCGCCTCCTGCTCGCCGCACATGCACCTGCGCACCTTCCGCAAGACCGCCGCGGGCGCCGGCGTGAATCCGTACCGGGTCGAGATGGCCAACATCCGCGAGCATTGCTCCTGGGTGCACCACGACCGCGCTGCGGCCACCGCGAAAGCCATCGACCTGATCCGCATGTCGGTGGCCAAGGTGCTCTGGGACGAGCCGCTCGAGCCGATCAAGGTCCCGGTGACGCGCCGCGCGCTGGTGGTGGGCGGAGGCGTGGCGGGCATCCAGGCGGCGCTCGATATCGCCGACGGCGGATACGAGGTCGTGCTGGTCGAGCGCGAGCCTTCGATCGGCGGCAAGATGGCCGGTCTCTCCGAGACTTTCCCCACTCTCGATTGCTCGCAGTGCATCCTGACGCCGCGCATGGTGGAGGTGGGGCAGCACCCGCGTATCAAGTTGTATACCTACTCGGAGGTCGAGCAGGTTGAGGGCTACCTCGGCAACTTCACCATCACCATCCGCAAGAAGGCGCGCTATGTGGACATCAAGAGCTGCACCGGCTGCGGCGATTGCTGGAATTGCTGCCCCATCAAGCGCAACCCGAGCGAGTTCGATTACGGCCTGGGGATGCGGCCGGCCATCTACATTCCGTTCCCGCAGGCGGTTCCGGCGCGCCCGGTGATCGATAAGGAAACCTGCACCCGGCTCAAGAAGGGCAAAGGCTGCGGCCTGTGCGAGAAGAAGTGCCTCACCAAATCCATCCACTTCGACGACCAGGACGAGTTGGTCAGCGAGAAGGTGGGGGCGGTCGTGGTCGCGACCGGCTTCAAGCTCTATAGCATCGGCCAGGAGGGTGGGACAGACCTCCGGTCTGTCGCGCGCCCCGGCTACGGCGAATACGGGTACGGGAAGTTCAAGGACGTCGTCACCTCGCTCCAGTTCGAACGCCTCCTTTCGGCCTCCGGGCCGACGGGCGGCCGCGTGGTGCGGCCCTCCGACGGCGCCGAGCCGAAGAACGTGGTGTTCATTAGTTGCGTCGGCTCCCGCGACGACGCCAAGGGCCTGCCATACTGCTCCAAGATCTGCTGCATGTACACCGCGAAACACGCGATGCTCTACAAGCACAAAGTTCACGATGGGCAGGCCCACGTTTTCTACATGGACATACGGGCGGGCGGCAAGAACTACGAGGAGTTCGTGCGGCGCGCCATCGAGCAGGACGGTGCTCGCTACTACCGCGGGCGGGTTTCGAGGATCTACGAGGAAAACGGCAAGCTGATGGTGCGCGGCGCCGACACACTAGCCGGCGCGCCGGTGGCGATCGAGGCCGATCTGGTGGTGCTGGCCGCGGCCGTGGTGCCGGCTACGGGGGTGCGCGAGCTGGCGCGCAAGCTCAACGTGGGGTACGACGAGTACGGCTTCCTGCTCGAATCCCACCCCAAGCTGCGGCCGGTGGAGACCTCGGCGGCGGGCGTGTTCATCTGCGGGGCTTGTCAGGCACCCAAGGACATTCCGGAAGCGGTGGCGCAGGCCTCGGCCGCGGCCAGCAAGGCGCTCATCATGTTCGGGCACGAGGAGCTGACGCGGGAACCCGAGGTGGCCCGCATCGACGAGAAGAACTGCGCGGCCTGCTTCACCTGCGTACGCACCTGCCCCTATCACGCCATCGACCGCGCCGAGGTGCTGACGGCGCGCGGAGTGTTCGTCAAGCGTACCGCGCGCGTGAACCCCGGCCTGTGCATGGGCTGCGGCACCTGCGTGGCCGTGTGCCCGTCCAAGAGCGCCGACCTGGCCGGTTTCACCGAGCAGGAGATCTACGCCGAGGTGGAGGCCCTCGTATGAGCGAGGCAATCGCCATGAGCTTCGAGCCCAAAATCATCGCCTACGTGTGCAACTGGTGCACCTACCTGGGAGCGGATTTGGCCGGGACCAACCGCCTGGAGTATCCGCCCAACGTGCGCATTCTGAGGCTGCCCTGCACAGGGCGGATCGATTTCAACCTGATCGTAAAGGCCTTCGAGATGGGCGCGGACGCGGTTTTGGTTTCGGGCTGCCATCCGGGCGACTGCCATTACACAGCGGGGAACTACCACGCGCGGCGGCGCTGGATGCTGTTCCGGAGCCTGCTCGAAACGCTGGGCATCGAAACCGAGCGCGTGCATTTCACCTGGATCTCCGCGGCCGAGGGAAAGAAGTTTCAGCAGGTGATCGGCGAGCTCACGGAGAAGACCCGCGCGATGGGGCCCTACGCGGCTTACCAGGAAATGTGCGTAGGGCAAGCTTCAGCTTGCCCGGAGGCGGCGAAATGACCGAACGCCTCCGCCAAACCGCCCGCCGCCTGCTCGAAGAGGGAAATGTGCAGGTGGTGATCGGCTACGGGGCTTCGGGGCCGGTCTTCATCACCCGCCCCGAAGACGCGGACAAGCTCGAGTGGAACGACCGCTGCTTCGCCAACCTCACGGTCTATCTCACGCGCAAAGAAGTGAAGGCGCTGGGCAAGGCTGCGCTGGTGGTGAAGGGCTGCGACGAGCGGGCGCTGGTGGTGCTCGAAAAGGAATCGCAGATCGACCGTGCCGCCCTGTATGTGATCGGCATGGCCTGCGACGGTCTGGGGGCGGCCAAGTGCGTCGAGTGCCAGACGCACGTCCCGCGGTTCGCGGACGAGGTGATCGGCACGCAGGCGGAACCGCCTGCGCCACGGTGCGCGCCGGAGCCGAACGGCCTGGACCGCCTGATGGCGAAATCGCCCGCCGAGCGCTGGGCCTTCTGGACGGCCGAGTTTGCGCGTTGCGTAAAATGCTACGCCTGCCGCCAGGTCTGCCCGTTGTGCTATTGCGAGCGCTGCATCGCGGATAAAAACCGGCCGGTCGCGATCGACACGTCGGCCACGCCGAAGGGCAATTTCGCCTGGCACATCACGCGCGCCTTTCACCTGGCGGCCCGCTGCATCGGCTGCGGCGAATGCACGCGCGCCTGCCCGGCGGGCATTCCGCTGGGACTGCTCAACCAAGCCCTGGCCCAGGCCACCGAAGAGAACTTCGGCTATCGCCCCGGCATGGACCGGGAGGCCGAGCCCGTTTTTGGCGCCTGGTCCCCGGCCGACAAGGAGGACTTCATCGGGTGAGCACCGCGATCTCGGTTGCGGCGTTGGGCGAGCTGATCGCGGGCTGGATCGGCCAAGGGAAGCTTGTCGCCGCGCCCGTGCAGGTGGGGGACCGGCTGCTCTACCAGGCGCTCTCCTCAGCCGCCGCAGCCGTCTTCGATGCCCGGCGGCGCCCCGCGAACTCGATCAAGGAATTCCTCTTCCCGCGCCACGAGCAGATCTTCCGCTACCGCCTCGAAGGCAAGGAAATCGCGCTGAGCGACGTGGTCCCGGAAGAACGGGAGCAGATCGTCATCGCCGCCAAACCGTGCGACGCGGCCGCGCTGCCGATTCTGGATCGCGTGTTCAACTGGGATTGCGAGGACAGCTTCTACACGGCGCGCCGCGCGCGAACGACGGTCGTTACGCTGGCCTGCGCCGCGCACGATGACGCCTGCTTCTGCACGTCGGTCGGCTCGGGTCCGGCGGACGAATCCGGCTCCGATGCGATGCTTTTCGACCGGGGCGACGGGCAGTTCGAGGTGAAGGCGATTACGGAAAAGGGGCGGGCGTTGTTTGGTGTTTCGTCGGCTGAAGCCGACGACGGCACGCTGAAGCGTGCGCCACAGACGAAGTTCGACCCCGCCCGCGTGGCCCGCTATCTCGAGGCCAACTTCGAGAGCCCGCTGTGGAAAGACCTGACGCTGGCCTGCCTGGGCTGCGGTGCGTGCGCCTACACCTGCCCCACCTGCCACTGCTTCGACATCGTGGACGAAGGCAACGCGGCGGGTGGCGCGCGTGTCAAGAACTGGGACTCCTGCCAGTTCCCGTTTTTCACCTTACATGCTTCCGGGCACAACCCGCGCTCGGCGCAGCCGCAACGGCAGCGGCAGCGGCTGTTCCACAAGTTTTCGATCTATCCCGCGAAGTTCGGCTCTACGCTATGCACTGGTTGCGGCAATTGCGAACGGAACTGCCCGGTCGGCCTGGGCGTGCTGAAAGTGCTCCAGGCGATCGATGGCGAGGCAAGACGATTGGATGAAAAAGAACCTGTACAAGCCTGACCTGATGGAGGTCCTCGAGGTCCAGCGGCAGACGCCGGACGTGAAGTCGGTGCGCGTGCGTTTCCGCGACGGCGACCGCGCCCGCGACTTCTCGTTCAACGTCGGCCAGTTCGGGCAGTTCTCCGTCTTCGGTTCGGGCGAGGCGACGTTCAACATCTGCTCCAGCTCGAACTGGAAGGACTACATCGAGTTCTGTTTCCGCCGTACGGGCCGGGTCACCGAGACCCTGTGGCAGATCGGAAAGGGCGACACGATCGGGTTCCGCGGGCCTTACGGCAACGGCTACCCGATGGAGGCGTGGGAAGGCCGCAACCTGATCTTCATCGGCGGCGGAATCGCCATGCCTCCCATCCGCTGCGCGGTGTGGTACGCGCTCGAGAACCGCGCCAAGTACGGCGACATCACCATCGTTTACGGCGCCCGCACGGTGGCCGACCTGACCTATGCCACGGAATTGGACGAGTGGAGCTGGCAGGAGCGCGTGCGGGTGGTCCGCTGCGTCGATCCGGGCGGAGAAACGCCGGAATGGAAAGGCGAGGTGGGTCTGATTCCAACCGTGCTCGAACGCGCGCAGGTTCCGGCCCAGAACGCGATTGCGCTGGTGATCGGGCCGCCCATCATGATCAAGTTCACGCTGCCGGTGCTCGACCGCATGGGCCTGAAGGAAGAAGACATCTACACCAGCCTCGAAAACCGCATGAAGTGCGGCGTCGGCAAGTGCGGCCGGTGTAATGCCGGGCCGGTGTACGTCTGCAAAGATGGCCCCGTGTTTACGATGAAGCAGCTAAGGTCCATTCCGAACGACTTTTAAGATGACATTCAAGCCGCCGATGAACGCCGATAAACGCCGATCGAAAACGAGAGTCTTATCTGCGTTCATCTGCGTTCATCGGCGGCTAATAGTTTTGTCCTCGATTTGACAGAAAGGTAATCCTTCGGACTTATGTTTACAACCAACCCGCGGCCTCCGTCTCCGGACAAGCGGTGGAAGATTGTGGAGGCCACCATGCGGCGCAATGGCTACCAGGGCCATGCGCTGATCGAGGCCCTGCACTCGGTGCAGGAAGCGTTTGGGTATCTGGAACCCGAGGGCCTGCGCTTCGTGGCCCAGTCGCTGCGCGTGCCGCTCAGCCAGGTCTATGGCGCGGCTACGTTCTACCACTTCTTCACCATGAAGCCGCCCGGGCGGCACGCCTGCGTGGTGTGCACCGGGACGGCCTGCTACATCAACGGCGCGCCGGCGCTGCTGGCGGCCATGGAAGCGAAGTACGGAATCAAGCCGGGCGAAACCACGCCGGATGGCGAGCTCTCCCTGCTGACGGCGCGCTGCGTTGGCTCTTGCAGCATCGCGCCCGTGGCCGTGTTCGAGAAGGACGTGGTCGGGAAGCTGACCGCGACGGAGATGGTGGCGAGAGCCGAAAGGTACGTGGGCCATGACAACTGAAGAACTCCAGGAAATCGCAACCACGGAAAAAGAGGCGCGGGCGCAACACCCGCACCACATCTGCGTCTGCACGGCGGCGGGCTGCCTGTCGGCCGGAAGCGGCGAGGTGAAGAAGGCGCTCGAGAAGGAAGTGCTGGAATCGGGCATGAAGGACGAGTGCCACGTGAAGGGCGTGGGCTGCATGGGCCTGTGCTCGGCGGGACCGCTGGTCACCGTGGACGACGCGATGTACCGCGACGTCAAGCCTGACGACTCCACCGACATCGTGCGCAGCCTCGAAGACGGCAAGCCGGTCAAACGGCTGCGGTGCGATACGACCGCCCCGTTCTTCACACGCCAGACCAAGATCGTGCTCGAGAATTCCGGCCGCATCGACCCCGAGCGCATAGAGGACTACATAGCCGAGGACGGCTATTCGGCGCTGCTCTCGGTGGTCACCGAGAAACGGCCCGGAGAGGTGCTCGAGCAGGTCATCAAGAGCGGATTGCGCGGGCGCGGCGGCGCGGGCTATCCGACCGGCCTCAAGTGGAGCACCGTGGCTAAGGCCCAGGGCACCGGGCAGAAATACGTCATCTGCAACGCGGACGAGGGCGATCCGGGCGCGTTCATGGACCGCGCCGTTCTTGAGAGTGACCCGCACCGGGTCCTCGAAGGCATGGCGATCGCGGCTTACGCCGTGGGCGCCAACCGCGGCTACATCTACGTCCGGGCCGAGTATCCGCTGGCGGTCAAACATCTGCGCACCGCCATCCGGCAGGCCGAGCGCCTGGAATTGCTTGGCAGCGACATCGCCGGGACGCACTTCAGCTTCAAGGTGGAGGTGCGCCTGGGAGCCGGGGCGTTCGTGTGCGGCGAGGAGACGGCGCTCATCAACTCGGTCGAAGGCAAGCGCGGCACGCCGCGGCCACGGCCGCCCTATCCCGCTCAGGAAGGGCTGTGGGGACACCCCACGTTGATCAACAACGTCGAGACTTTCGCCAACATCCCGCCGATTCTGCGCAAGGGAGGCGAGTGGTTCGCCAAGATCGGGACGGCCAAGAGCAAAGGCACCAAGGTGTTCGCCCTTGCCGGGCGGATCAACAACACCGGGCTGATCGAGGTGCCCATGGGCATCCCGCTGCGCGAGATCATTTTCGAGATCGGCGGCGGCATCCCCGGCGGCAGGGGATTCAAAGCGGTCCAGACCGGCGGGCCGTCGGGCGGCTGCATCCCGGGCGACCACCTGGATCTGCCGGTCGATTACGAGTCGCTGGCCAAGGTGGGCTCCATCATGGGCTCGGGCGGCATGATCGTAACCGACGAAGGCTCCTGCATGGTGGATGTGGCGAAGTTCTTCATCGAATTCTGCATGTCGGAGTCGTGCGGCAAGTGCGTGCCGTGCCGCGTGGGCACCACGCACCTGTACCACTTGCTGGAGCGGATCTGTGCGGGCGACTCCGAGGAGCGCGACTTGGCCACGCTCGAGGAGCTGTGCGACGTAGTGCGCAACACCAGCCTGTGCGGCCTGGGCCAGTCGGCGCCCAACCCGATCATGAGCACGCTGCACTACTTCCGGGATGAGTACCACGCTCACGTGGTGGAGAAACGGTGTCCCGCCGGGGTTTGCCACATGGCGGACCAGGAGGTGAAGGCATGAGCACGGCAATCAAAACGTTCGTCATCGACGGCCGCGACGTCAGCGCCACGGCGGACCAGACCATCCTCGAAGTGGCGCGCGAGCACGGCGTTTTCATCCCGTCTCTGTGCCACCTGCAGGGCCTGCACGCCGTCGGCGCCTGCCGCATGTGCGTGGTCGAAGTGAAGGGGGCGAAGAAGCTGGTCCCCGCCTGCACCACCGCCATCGACGAAGGCATGGAGGTGACCACCGATTCCGAGCGCCTCCAGACCTACCGGCGCACCATCCTCGAGCTGCTGTTCAGCGAGCGCAACCACATCTGTTCGGTATGCGTCAGCAACGGCAATTGCGAACTGCAGAGCCTGGCGCAGAAGCTCGACATGACGCACGTCCACTTCCCCTATCTCTATCCCAAGCTCAGCGTGGACGCCTCGCACGAGCGCTTCGTGATCGATCACAACCGCTGCATCCTGTGCAGCCGCTGCGTGCGCGTGTGCGACGAGATCGAGGGCGCGCACACCTGGGACATGATGGGCCGCGGCATCGACTGCCGCGTGATTACGGATCTGAACCAGCCCTGGGGATCGTCGGACACCTGCACGTCGTGCGGCAAGTGCGTCCACGTTTGCCCCACCGGGGCGCTGTCGGAGAAAGGAAAGTCGGTGGCTGAGATGTCCAAACGGCGGCAGTTCCTGCCGTACCTGACGCTGATGCGGGGGCGCGAACGATGAGGAAGAGACGCATCGTGGGGCAGGCCCTTCGGCCTGCCCAGGCAGGCGGAACCGCCTGCCCCACTCACCCTGGAGGCGCGAACGATGAGTAACAAACTGCGACTGGCGACGGTCTGGCTCGACGGCTGCTCCGGCTGCCACATGTCCTTCCTCGACATCGACGAGCGCATCCTCGAGCTGGCGGACAAGGTGGATCTGGTCTACAGCCCGCTGGTGGACGCCAAGGAGTTCCCCGACCAGGTCGATATCACGCTGGTGGAGGGCGCCGTGGCGAGCGTGGAGGACCGCGACAAGATCAAGAAGATCCGCGCGCACAGCAAGACGCTCGTCTCGCTCGGCGATTGCGCCGTGACGGCCAACGTTCCCTCCATGCGCAACGCGTTCCGCCTGGACGCGGTCTATGGCCGCGCCTATCGGGAGAACGCAACCCTGAACCAGCAGATACCGGCCGAGGTGGTTCCCAAGCTGCTGGCGAAGGTGCGGCCCGTGCACGAAGTAGTCGATGTCGATGTCTTCGTGCAAGGCTGCCCGCCTTCGGCCGATGCCATCTTCTTTGTGCTGACCGAGCTCATCGCCGGGCGCAAGCCCGAAATGAGCCAGGTTTCGAGGTTCGGAGCGTAGCCATGGCGAAACAGACCATCAGAATCGAAAACGTCAGCCGGATCGAGGGCCACGCCAAGATCACGCTGTTCCTCGGCGAGAACGGCCGCGTCGAGGACGCGCAGTTCCACGTCACTCAGTTCCGCGGCTTCGAGAAGCTGTGCGAGGGCCGGCCGTTCTCGGAGATGCCGTCTCTGATGGCGCGCATCTGCGGGATCTGTCCGGTGAGCCACCTGGTGGCTTCGGCGAAGGCCTGCGACGGCATCCTGGCCACGCGGATTCCGCCCGCGGCGGCCAACCTGCGCCGCGTCCTAAACCTGGCGCAACTCATCCAGTCGCACGCGCTGAGCTTCTTCCATCTCTCGTCGCCCGACCTGCTGCTGGGCATGGATGCGGATCCCGCCACGCGCAACATCTTCGGACTGGCCGCGGCGCACCCCACGCTGGCGCGCGACGGCATCATGCTCCGCAAGTTCGGCCAGCAGATCATCGAGTGGATGGCCGGCAAGCGGATTCATCCGTCCTGGGTGGTGCCCGGCGGAGTGAACGAACCGCTCACGGTCGACCGACGCGACCAGATCCTGGCCGGGATTCCCGAGGCCATGACGATTGCCCGGCGGACGCTGGACTGGTTCAAGTCGTCGATGGGCGGCTTCCGCGAGGAGATCCGCAGTTTCGGCAATTTCCCGACGTTGTTCCTGGGCATGGTGGACAAAGACGGCGGCCTGGAGCACTACGACGGCACGTTGCGCGTGCTGGACGCCTCCGGGCGCATCGTGGCCGACCACCTGAGCGCCGCGAACTACGCCGACTTCATCGGCGAGGCGGTCGAGCCGTTCTCGTACCTCAAGTCGCCTTACTACAAGCCGCAGGGCTACCCGGACGGCATTTACCGGGTGGGCCCGCTGGCGCGGCTGAACCTGGCGGACCGCTGCGGCACGCCCATCGCGGACCAGGAGCAGGCCGAATTCCGCGACCTGGAGCGCGGCGCGATCCTCAGCTCTTTCTACTACCACTACGCACGGCTGATCGAGATCGTACACGCGATCGAGCGCATCGAGCGGCTGCTGAACGATCCTGAGATCCTGAGCAAGCACGTGCGGGCGTTCGCGGGACCGAACAACAGCGAGGGCATCGGAGCGGCCGAGGCGCCGCGCGGCACGCTCATCCACCATTACAAGGTGGATGACGAAGGCCTCATCACCTGGGCCAACCTGATCATAGCGACGGGCCACAACAACCTGGCCATGAACCGCGGCGTGCTGCAAGTGGCCAAGCGCTTCGTGGACGGCAACAACCTGCAAGAGGGGATGCTGAATCGCGTGGAGGCGGTGATCCGCGCCTTCGACCCCTGTCTGAGCTGCTCGACCCACGCCGTGGGCCAGATGCAGATGGAGATCGAGCTGGTGTCGGCGGAGGGCAGGGTGGTGGATCGGCTGGTGCGGGGGTAAAGAATATGGGGTAGGCGCCTACCTCGGCCGCAACTTCAGGAACTGCTCCTCGGTCTTGTCGAGAATCAAGACCAACTCGTGCTCCTTGGTGGGGGTGAACTCGACGTGCGCACTGTATGTTCGCGACCTCACCGGACCAGAAGACGCATACGCACTGTAGTTGATGCCTTCGCAGAGCTCAAGCTCAAACTGCCCCCCGGCATCGGGTCTTATGTTGCCGTTCTGGGTCTCGACGTAAATCTGGGGGTGATCTTCCGGAAGCGGCGGCTTGCCATCGGCTGTTTGAACCTTCCCTCTGATCGTAACGAGGGGCAGCCTGCGAGGGACGCGCAGATCGAACATCTGGACAGAAGCACCGACAGGCACCCCGATCGGCACAGCTTGGCGAGGGTCCGGCGTATTCGGGTAGTACGTAGTAGCGTACGGATGCTTTTTGGATGGAGTGGATTGAATGTTCACGCCCAGATAGTATTCGCCAGGCGGCAGACCATCGATGGTGTAGTGGCCATCCTCGTCCGTAATGTCCAGTCCGCCGTGCCGCTGCCAGCGCTCCAGCTTCTGGTCTGTGGAGACCATTTCAACCAGCGCTCCACCGACAGGTTGGCCATCGTTATCCAGGACCGTGCCCTCGACTCTCCTATCGACCTTCATCAGCAAGTCCGCCACCGCGCACCCGTTCGCGCGAAGCATCACGCCATCCGGCGCCGCGTCGAGGCGGTATCCAGAAAGATCGGCGCTAACCGTGTACTCTCCCGGAGCCAGGTTCGAGAGCGAATACACGCCAAGCGAGTTCGAAGTTGCACGGAACTGATGGCCATCGCTTGAAAGCGTTACGCGTGCATCCTTCAATGGAGTTCGGCTGGCCGTGCTATCTTCCGGTTCATCCGGTCGGAATCGAACCGTCCCATAGATACGAGTTGCGACGTTGCCAGCACTGTACTGCTTGAGGAAAGCCAGGTCCTCGTCGGCATCCTCGACGCGGCGGCTGCGAGTACACCCGCGAGATGGAACCATGCCCGACGCAAGCGGCGTCGTGTACATCAGGTATTGCCCGCCCACCTGCAGGACGGGCCCATCGCACATGCCACTGTCGAAGAGCTCAATATTCTTAGTCAGATCGCCCTTGAAGGCCCGGTCGACGTTCATCCGAGCCGTCTTGTAATGCCCAGGCTGCGCGGTCATCTCGGTCACAGTCCCCAGGAACACGAGATCACTCTGGCCGATAGCCTCGCATGGTGGCGAGGGCTCGGCGCACTCGCAGCCGAATGCCAAGGCCGAAAGGAGTGGTGCCGCGAGGAGAACCGCAGCAAAAGCCGAACGACCCGAGTTCGCGAGCATTCGCCGAGACCTCCGTTGGGCATATTACCAGAATGGCGGTCATGCGGACCCGTGGTGCCCCTCAATTCTGCTTTCGCCTTAATGCCAACGCCGTTGCGGCCGATCAGAGAACATATGGGCACTGGAGCGACGGCCAAGCTCATTACCTGGAGCGATCGCTATAGCGTCGGGATCGACCGGATCGACGCGCAGCACCAGAGGCTGGTGGACCTGATCAACGACCTTCACGCGGCGATGCTGGCAAGGGAGGGGAATTCGGCGCTGGACAAGATTCTCGATGGCTTGGCCGGATACGCAGTCTCGCACTTCGCCACCGAAGAAGCGCTGATGAGGAAGTTCGCCTACCCCGGCTACGAGCAGCACAAGGCCGAGCACGACAAACTGGCGGCGCAAGTAAGGCTTTTGGTCGAGAAATCGCGAACCGAACGGACGGCGCTTACCCCGGAGGTAATGATGTTTCTCCAGCGCTGGCTGGTCGGCCACATCGTCAACGTGGACAAGCGGTACTCGGCGCATCTCAACGCAGCCGGCGTCACATAGGGTAGCGCCTGACCCTGTGCCCTGCCGCCGCCAGCGCCGCGATCGCCTTCTCCACGCTTTCGTCCTTCACCATCACATAGTCCGTGTCAAAGGTGGAGAGCGCGAAGATGCTCACGCCCGCATTGGCCAGCGGCTCCGTCACCGAAGCCATTATCCCAATCAGTCCGAAATCCAGAGGGCCTTCGATTTGGAATAGGCGCCAACCTCCCTCGCACTTAGTGCCCGCCGGCACAACGCCTTCCGAGCACACCACCGAGAGCTCGTCCCGTGTTCGCGTGACGGAGGTGAACGTACCGCCGGCGGCCCAGGCGGGCACTTCCTGGCCGGGCGCTAACCGGCAGACCGCGAACCGCCCCTCGAGCAGAGACAGAGTGAGGCTCTGGCTGATCACTGCTGGGCCTGCGGCTTCTTCTTCCGATGCCGGACCGCGCGGTGTTTCTTGGCCACCACCGGGCTGCGGTTGAAAGGCGGCTTCTTTCCGGCGACCGCCACCGCCGCCGTCGCCGGCGGAGGCGGGAAAGCATCGGACGCGAGCGGCCCTGAAACCTCCTCGCTGTAGAGCTTGCGGTACATCGACGCGTTGCGCAGCACCGCGAATACGTAGTTGCGCGTCTCGCTGAAAGGGATCGACTCGATGAACTCCGCGGGCTCGCGATAGTCTCCCCAGCCCATCCAGTTCTCGACGCGCGACGTCCCGGCGTTGTAGGCGGCCAGCGTTCTCTCCCAATGGCCCATGTTGGCGTCGTACATGGTCCTTAGATAGGTCGTGCCGAGGCGCAGGTTCAGCTCCGGGCGGAACAGGACGCTGGCGCGGAAGCTGCGCCGCGGCGCCTTCAGCAGCAGGCGGCCCGTGGAAGGCAGGATCTGCGTGAGGCCGTAGGCCTGCGCGGGCGACACCGCCTGCGGGTTGAACTCGGATTCCTGGCGGACCAGGCCCGCCACGATGTAGGGATCCAGGCCGTGGAGCCTGGCGTTGCGCTCGAGCTCGCTTCTCCACGGCATCGGATAGAGCAGGCGCCAGAAGCTCGCCGGGGCGCCCTCCACCGGAATCTGGATGTAGGCCGGCACCAGGCTCTTGACAAGCTGGAGCGCGCGATAGGGCTGGGTGTACTTGCCGGCGACCTGCGCCAGCCGGACCGCCAGCAATTGCGGCTGGTCCTCCAGGCGCGCTCCGTAGCGCAGTTCCTCTTCGGCCAGGTCCTCCAGGCCCGCCGCTGCCAGCAGGCGCGCTCGGTCCAGACGCGCTTGGGTGGCGGGAGTCGGATCGAACTTCTTCTCGAGGCGCCACACGGGCCACACTACGCCGTTCAGGAATTGGCCAACGCCGGCCGAGTCCACGGCCCCGAACACCGCCGGCTGCGTCAGCCGCTGATCCGCCAGGTCGGCGTAGTAGGCGTTCGGGTAGCGCTCGCCGATCTGGGAGTAGAACACCTTGGCGGCCGGCGGATCGTCCGCCTCGGCGAGCCGGCCCAGGAAATAGAGCGCCGCGCCGGCGTGGTCCGATCCGGGGTACTTCAGCAAGTGCTCGCGCAGCAGATCCGCGGCATCCGGCTGGCGGTGGATGTATTCGTACCAGGCGACTTTCCAGTGGCAGTAATCCGCCTGCGGGCCGGTGAACGATTCGTAGCAGGCCCGATAGATGGGCAGGTAGTCGGCGGCGCGATTCTCGACCAGGTAGCGGTTGCCGGCCGCGACGAGCGCTTTCAGGCGCCAGGGCGAATCCGGATACCGCTCCAGCCGCTGGAGGGCGTCCTTCAAACGGTCGTCCTGGTCCAGCCGCCGCGAGCACTCGGCCAGGAAGTAGAGGCGCTCGGCATCCGCCTCCGGCGAGGAGAGATCGAGAGAGCGGAGGTAACTGTAGGCCAAAGTGGTCTCGGTCGAGTAGTAATCGAGTTCTCCGAGGCGCACACGCACCAGTTCGCGGTCCACGCCGCCGACGGCCGGCAGCATGGCTTGGTATTCCACGCGGGCGTGCCGGATATCGCCTCCGCGCGCCAGTCTCCCAGCGCGCTCGAACATGGCTTGCGTGGTGGGCGGCGGATACAGCTCGCCGAGGGTGGCCCTCAACTCGGAGAGCGCCGGTGCGGCCTCGGCCGCTTCCGCGCTCAGCGGGTACTGATAATAGACCTGCTGATAAAAGACCGCGGCGGACGCCAGGTCGCCCGAAGCGCGGTAGCACTCCGCCAGGAGCGTGTCGCCGGAGGGCTGGGGCAACTGCGCGTAGTGTTCGCGGAGAACGTTGGTGCCGTCGGCGGGCTTCGCGCTTTGCTTGTAGGCGCGCGCGGCCACCAGCGCGGCTTGCCCGGCGAGCGGCGACGGCGGAACGGCGTTCCACACCGGCTCGAGCTCACTGATGGCCGCGTCGAAATCGCCGAGATCGAATTCCGCAGCGCCCAGCGAGTAGGCAATGTAGTCGGCGAGCTGGGGCAGGCGGTCGCGCACGGCCTTCAGATCGCGGACCGCCGCGGCGGGCTGCTTGCGGCCCTGCTCGTCGATTCCGGCCTTGAGCAGGGCGAGATCGGCGGCCGCCGGCGCGGCGCCGAAAAGGGTGGCGGTCAGAAAGATCGCGGAAGCCGCCCGAGCGGCATTAGCCCGCATTTCTCACCAACAGCCGGTTGCGGCGCGCGATAGGGCCACAGTTACTGCGTTGCGCTCGGCCACCGTCCTCGACGTACTGTTCAAGTACGCCTCCGGGCGGCGGCCTTCGCGCGCCTTGTACCTGCGGCCCTCTCATCGCGCCTCGCTCGGCCGCGGTGAGAAAAGCGGGCTAGGCCAGGGGCCCCGGATAGTCTTCGCCCAAAGCAGCAATGTCTTCATTGGCCAACGTCCGGATCAATTCCGCGTGCAGATAGTCAGGCATGAACGGCGATGCCTGCAGAAACTCGCGCGCATAAGCGACGCGCGCCGTGTCGATTTCTTCCTTGAGGAGGGCGTAGAGGCGCTTCGCCGCGCGGCCCTCGACCACCTCGCGCGACTTCGCCAGGCGGATTTCGGCGACGTGGACGCGCGCGAACCGCTGCGCGCGCAAAAAGAGCGCCTCGTCTCCGGCGGATTCGGCGGCCTCGGGCAGGGGATCGGGCCGCCCGCGGCGCTCGAGTGCCGCGCCGGCCAGCGCCGCCATCGCTTCGAGTCCATCGGTCTCGATGGGTTCGCCCGCCGCCACCAGGACCGCGGCCACGCGCTCGCGCGCCACCACCGGCAGGACCGCGCAGCGGCCGGCTTCGAACAGGCCGGCGATGGCGATCGAGAGCTCGGCCGCGGTCGCCAGCGTCACGAGCGTATCCCGCGAGGCGATCGCGGCGGCCAGGGCGGGGGCTTGATCGAGCGGGACATCGAGGCCTTCGACCGCACGCAGCCCGCGGAGCGAATGGGGCCCCACTTCGAAAAGCGCCGCTCGCGAGCAGAAGACGCGAAGGGAATCGAGCAGCGCGGCGGCCCACTGTTCCCGATTTTCCCAGACGGCGAAGCGCCGGACGGCCCGGTTCATCTCCTCGGCGCTCTGGCGGACAGCGTCGCCGACATCCCGCTCGATGCGGGCGGCCAATTCGGCGAAACGCTCCTCGAAGACTTGGCCGATGTGCTCTTCCCAACCCGTCGCGAGCGCCTCCTCGACGCGGAAGACCTGGAGCTGCCAGGCCGCCGACAACTCCTGGCGGGCGGCATCGCGCTCGCGCAGAATTGCGGAAGCGATGCGGGAGGTTTGCAGCGAGGCGGGTGACGACATCGCGTGGAACCTCTATTGTAGCCCGTCGCCCGTCGCTCGTCGCCCGTCGCCCGCTCCGGTCGCTCGCCGACTGCCTTAGGCGCCCACAGATGGGGGTGTTCATTTGTGGGACTGGGTTCTTCATGCAATTTTCGATTTGCGCGGAGGTCGAGGAGCGCCGTCAGAATTCGATCGCAGGCGCGGCGGAGCCGACGTTCCCGGCGGCGGAGGACGGCGAGGGCGCGGGAAGCGTCAAGGAGCGAGCTGAAGGCGAGGACGCTTTCGATGGACGAGGCGCGGCGCAGGCGCCAGCGGGTGGCCACGAGCCCGTCGACCAGGCCGCACTCGACGCGGTTTCGGGGCTGGAGCGCGAGGTAGCAGGCTTCGCGGAGGGCGCGAAAGCCGTCCGCCGACTCGTGCTTAAGGACGACGGTACGCGGCGAGAACATGTGATTACTCCTTGACGGTCGAGTGCACGGGGACACGACTTCGGGTGTTGGCGCCTGAGATGAGAGTAATGCGGCGTTCGCGCGGCCGCAGAGGATCGAAATTCGCAAGCGATTGAGGGGAAAGGGAATTCAGTCGGGGCAGCCTGGCGACCGGTGATGCCGGGCCGGGCGGCCGGACAGCGAAGGATGGAGAGGGGTGGTCCGGCGCGGTGGGCGGCACGGCGTCAGTGTGCTCGCGTACAACCTGGGGAATCTGTGGCGGAGGCTGGTGCTGCCGAAGAGGATCGGCAACTGGTCGTTGACGAGCTTGCAGCAACGGTTGGTGAAGACAGGCGGCAGGCTGATCAAGCATGCGCGGTACTACTGGCTGATGCTGGCCGAGAGCCATCTCACACGGCGGCTGCTTGCGAGCATGGTACGGCGGATCGGTGCGCTGGGGGTGGCGACCGGGTAGGCTGCGGCAGGGACGCAAACCGGGCGAAGGAAGGGAGTGGACGGATAGGTGTCTGAGAAGCTGCTTGAAATGAGGCACTTCCGCGTTCTTCTGTGCCCGGAAGGACCAGATTGGGCCCCCTCCTGGGCCGCCGGAGTCGTTCGGGATAGAGAAAATGAGAGAAACGCCTCCAATGGAAGGGGTTGGATGTATAATCGACGCCAGGCCAGGACGGCAAAATGGAAATGCGTGTTGAAAGGGAGGTGCTGCTTGCAGATCCGTCGTGACTTGGTCTTCGTATCGAGCGTGCTTTTCACAATCGCGCTCGTGTCCGTCATTCCGCCAGAGGTTGAGGAGGTGCGTGCTATGTACCCTCCGGCTTCGATGGAACTTAGCGGAGTGGTGATGGGGCTTGCGAGACTAGGTGGCGAGCGCGGTATCTTGTCGCTGACAATCATCCTCATTGGCTTGATTGTCATCTGGGCGGGATACGTAAAGAGGACCCGCTGGACTTGGTTTGTGATGTTCACCATAGTGTTCGGATGGGCATTCACAGAGCTTATGTTGCCGTGGCTGGAGGTGACACCATGGGAATTGGTTCTCGCGGCGATAAAAGGAGCCGGCCCGGCCCGGGGCATAGTCGAGGGAAGACTCGTATTCTCGCTGATGGTAATTGCGCTTTTCCTGCCTGCAAGGGCGTTCTTCTCTCGGGGACGCCGTTAAGGCGATAATGAGAGTTTCTGGTTGCGGTAGGGACGGCCATTGCTGGCCGCCCCCCCCGCTCAGATCCGTACGTGCAGAGTTACCGCACACGGCTCCTATAACGGAAGCGTGCTTTAAGAACGCCCTGACGAAGCGTTCGGTTGCGAGCGTCGGGAGTCCCGCTGCGCGGTGGATTGCGCGAATTCAGACTTAGTGCTTCTCGCTGGTCGGAGGGACGATGCCCCTGATGCGCATGTAGGTGGCCATGTTTCCGTAGTGTTCATACGTATGCGCGAAGTTGGCCGCGAGTACGGTGAGCTTTGCGAAATCGAAGCTCATCATCTTCACCATCTGGCTGCCCTTCGCATCGGTCATGCCGGCGTACACGGTACTGCAGTAGGCGACGGCGTCCTTCAGGGCGGCTACAAGGTCCGCCTTCGCGGTCTTGGTTTTCTCGGCGTCGCTGGCGGGCTTGGGTTCGCCGGCAGCCGTCGAGCAGAAGTAGTACTGGGAATCGGCGAGGTGGCCGACCAGTTGGCCGAAGGTCCGAACGTCCGGCGCCGGCCTGAATGCATAGCTCTCTTCGGGCACTTTCTCGGCCGCAGCGATTACGACGCCGCTGAGCATGGTGTAGACGCGTTTTTCGCTGTCAGAAATGGGATTCTCGGGCGCCGCCGCCGGTGCTTGTGCGAGTGCTGCAACCGGAACAGCGGCCAAAGTTGCGAACAGAAGACAGAGGCTCTTGGTCACGTAGATCTCCTTGGGTATGCGGTCACTTTCGTTCCGAGGTAAGCGCTGAAAAACAACCCCTCGGAACGAGTATAACTGGCCTACGTTGTTGCGGTCGAGGAAGTTCCTGGAAAGCGAGGGATGGGGAGCGGCGGATGGCGGCGGAGGGGACGCACGACGATCTGGTTCTGGCGGCGGTGCTGGCGGGCTGGCGGGCGCGGTGGGGGACGCTGTAAGGGGACCAGGCTGTTCCGGAGCGGTCGAGGGTAGCCCTCAGCAGCGCGGGGGGGCGCGATGTGGGGGCCTATACGGGCGTTTGCGGTACTGATGGGGCAGACTTCCCAGAGCGGGACTTCTTGGGGATTGTGGGCGCCTAGGGTCCGCGGAACGGGCAGTCCCGGGGGACCCTTGGGCCGTCGAGGTCGCGCCGCACTGAGCCCTCCCCGTGCCGAGATCACTGACGACCGCAACGGAACGATCAGGTGATCTCGTTCATGAGCACCCGGCTGCGCGGGTCGCCGGTGGTATCATCTCACCCGAGCCCATCGGGCAAATCCCCCTCAGGTTCCTCTGCAACGTGATCAGTCAGCAGAAAGTCGTAAACGAGAATCAGATCCGAGTACAAATCGTAGAAGTCGTCCACTAGGAGGGGGGCGGCGGGATACGCGCCGAATCTACTCTCAGGGTGAATCGTCCTGATCCTAGCGTCGTAGTAGGCCACGAAGTATCCGTCCGAATCCCAATTGAATGCATCGTCAAGAAAGCGTCCCGCGTCCCTTGAGGTCGGGTTGTCCATCCCAGATTCCCTAAGCTCCCTCTGGATCAATCGCAGACTGGCTTCCATAGAAACCCACAGAGACATGCAAGCGTTCTCGAGGAATTCGTGAGAGTGGCCCAACATATTGGCCTTTATCAACGCGTCAAGGCCGCGAATAAGAAGGTGGTCGGTGACGTCGATGGCAGCAAAGATGTCGGTCTGATGTTCACGTCGAACCTCGGATTGCTCGTTGAATTGGTACGGACGTCCGCCCACGCAAGGCGGTCGGTGGATCTCCGGCCCAGGAAACCTCACCAGGGACGCCATGAACTCCTCGATCTACGTGTTTACCACTGACACGCCTGACTCCTATTTTGAGGAGACATACCGCGAGGGCATGGCGACAAGGAAAGCGATCCTAGAGTCGTGCCTCGACCAGCTGCAAATTCTCGCACCACCGATCGCCCAGGTTGCTCCTGGTCAATATCAGTTCCACCCGGAGATCGAGCGAGTGAGCGGGGATCTCTTTCGGGACGGCCACTACAAGCAAGCCGCGCTAGAGGCGTACATCCGCGTCATTGAGGACGTGAAGGTGCGGTCGGGGCTGGCGCTGGACGGCGACAATTTGATGAATCAGGTATTCGGTTGCACAAATCGGACGCCAGTTCTGAGGTTCAACAGCTTATCGACAGACGCAGAGCGGGACGAGCAGAATGGATTCATGTTCGTTTTCAAGGGGATCGTTGGCCTTCGAAATTCAAAAGCCCATAGCAATCGCTTATTTAACGATCCGATGCGAGGCCACGAGTACTTGGCGATGGCAAGCGTCCTGATGCGGCTGCTGGAAATTGCGCAGAAATGAAACGGGGCCTTCTTCTGTGCCCGGTGAAGAGCAGGACGCATGGTGAAGCCACATACGAACGGTCGACGTGAACGGTGAGCGCCGCCCGAGGAGCCGAACGTTGGCAAGGGGGGTTGCGAACAACGCGGCGGTGTGTTGATCTCGTATAAACGATGCCGCTTCTTACGCCAGATTCCTTTCCCGAGCTACCGGACTGGACGCCGGATCTAGCAGCGGACGGGGAGGTGAAGTGGCGCCTCTACGAAAAGGTCGTTGCCGACACCCAGGACAAGTATCCGGACTGCACGGTGGTCCGGGACCATAGGGTCACGGGCGTGCGGAGCGGTGTGACCCGGCAGGTCGATGTTTGGGTGACGGGTGAGCTCGCGGGGCATGAGATAAGGCTCGCAATCGAATGCAAGCTTTACAAGGCCAAGGTCGACATCAAAACGGTTGACGCGTTCATCGGTTTTTTGGAGGACGTCGGCGCGGACAAAGGTGTTCTCATAACGACGACCGGCTTCACTTCCGGTGCCCAGAAAAGGGCCACAGCCGCCGGCATCGACCTGAACGTGATGACTCTCGAATCGGCAATGGAGACAGACTGGGGCGAGTACTTTGGGGATAGCTGCAAAACCTCGGTCGGGTGCCCTGGAAATATTAAGTGGGGCTATTCGGAAGGAGGCCCCCGCTTTGGAGCGTGCGACCACTGCGGGCAACTCCACATCGAGTGCGGCGGATGCGGCCACCAGGATGAATACGATGTCCCATGTGACCGCAGCATCGGAAATGTACATGTCCGCTGTAAGGGCTGCAACTGTTGCTTGGTGGTGGGGGTCGAAAAGGGCGACGTGACCGACATTTCCACCTGTACCCGCCACAGGCGTCATTCTTGACGGCCCGAGGAATTGCGTTCTCCTGAGGCGCGTCATCGCGGCGGAACGCTCAGGTTTCAAACTCAAAACCTCGTCTGCGTCACCTCCGGAGCCGGCGGATGGGCGAATCGGCCATACTGAACCCGCGCGGCGCAGGAGGCCGCAAGTATGGCGCGTCGACAGAAAACAGCGAAACCAAAAACAGCCCGGCCAAGCTGTTTTGGTGGGAGGATTTCCAGTATATCTACGGTGGTGTCCGCCATCTCCTCGGACGAGAGGTCGACGGTTCGCCACAAGTGCGTCGCACTCCCGAGAAACGGCGTTCCGGGAAGTGCGTGCTGGAAGATCCCCGTGGAGCGGGTCGGCCGTGTGAGCCCACTGGTAGAATTGGATTGGCTGGCATCGCATTCTCGGCGTTTATCGGCGGCCGGGAAGCATTCGCTCCCTGACGGTGGCGGCTCTGTAACGGCGTTGGCGGCACTGAGGGTTCAACGAGGGCAAAATCGGGGACAGGCACGAGGTTTCGCAAAGACGGCGAAATTCGTTCCAGCCCCATTTTGCAGGATACCGATGGACTTCGAACAAAGTTCCGAACAGGTTCATCTTCGCAAGACGGTGCGGGAATTCGCCGAGGCCGAGGTGGCGCCGCACGTTCTCGAGTGGGACGAGGGACAGATCTTTCCGCGGGAGGCCATCCGCAAGCTCGCCGGCCTCGGCTGCATGGGCTCGATCTTCCCCGAAGAGCTGGGCGGCGCGGGGCTCGGCTACATCGAGTACGAGATCATCGTCGAGGAGCTGGCGCGCATCGATCCGGCGGTGGCGCTGATCGTGGCCGCGCACACGTCGCTCTGCACCAACCACATCTACTCGGCCGGCAACGAGGAACAGCGGCGCAGGTACGTTCCGCGGCTGGCGAGCGGCGAGTGGCTGGGGAGCTGGTCGCTGACGGAGTCCGAAGCCGGCTCGGACGCCGCGGGCACGCGCACGCAAGCCGTGCGCGATGGCGAATGCTGGGTGCTGAACGGCTCGAAGACCTTCACGACGAATGCCCACGAGGCGGACGTTTGCGTGGCCATGGCGGTGACGGACCGGGCCGCGTCGCAGCACGGCATCTCCGCGTTCATCATCGATAAGGGGACGACGGGGTTTCGGCTGGGGCGCAAGGAGAACAAGCTCGGCATGCGCGCCAGCCCGACCGGCGAGGTTATCTTCGAGAGCTGCCGCCTGCCGGACTCGCAACTGCTGGGCCGCGCCGGCGAGGGGTTCGTCGACAGCCTCAAGGTTCTGGACGGCGGAAGAATCTCGATCGCGGCGCTGGCGGTGGGCACGGCGCAGGGCGCCTACGAAATCGCGCTGCGCTATTCGCAGCAGCGGAGGCAGTTCGGGCGGCCGATTTCGGAGTTCCAGGCGATCCAGTTCAAGCTGGCGGATATGGCGACTGAGATCGACGCGGCGCGGCTGCTGACGCTGCGTGCGGCGGCGAGGAAAGACCAGGGCCGGCGCGTGACGAAGGAGTCGGCGATCGCCAAGCTGTACGCCTCCGAGGCGGCGGTCCGGATCTGCGATCAGGCGGTGCAGGTGCTGGGCGGCTACGGGTTCATCAAGGACTATCGCGTGGAGAAGTTCTACCGCGACGTGAAGCTGTGCACGATCGGCGAAGGCACCTCGGAGATACAGCGCCTGGTGATCGCGCGGCAGTTGCTGAAGAGCTGATGGGACCGATGGTTTGGCGAAACCGCCGATCGCCTCACAAAGGAGAATAGGTTATGCCTCCAGCGCGTGAACTCCACTGGGACAGGGCCTGGGAACACGTGAGGAGACAACCTCTCCTATACATCTTCGGGGTGGTTTATTCTTCGTTTTCCTTGGGCCTCGGAAGCGCGGTACTGTTGGGTCCCAACGCCTTCCGCTGCACCCCCCGCGGCCTCATCGTCTACGTCACAGTGGGTTGCTGCCTCAACATCCTATTGTGGGGTTATGTTCTTATGAGAGCCGTAGCCAAACGCCGGAATGACACAGTCCAACCTCCGCCTGGCACTTAGCGGAGAGGAGAATGGCTTATGCCTGCAACGCGCGAACTCCACTGGGACAGGGTTTGGGAACACGTGAGGAGACAACCTCTCCCACCCATACTCATGATCGTGTATTCTTCGTTTTGCTCGGGCTTCGGCAGCGCGACTCTGTTGGGTCCCAAGGCCTTCCGCTGCACCCCCCGCGGCCTTATTGTCTACGCCACTCTGTGTTCCGTTCTCTGCACCCTATTGTTCGGTTTGATTCTTGTCAAAGCTCTATGCATCCGGCAGAATGACACAGTCCAACCCCCACGGGGCGCTTAGTGATGGGACCCCTGGCCGAACGCATCCTCGAAGGCGATGTGAGGGCGCTGGCCCGCGCCGCCACCGCTATCGAAAACCGGCGGCCGGAGGCGCTCAGCTTGCTCGAAGAGCTGTTCCCGCGTACCGGTCGCGCCACGCTGATCGGCGTCACGGGCGCGCCGGGGGCGGGGAAGAGCACTCTAGTCGATCAGCTCGCACGGGCGCTGCGCGCCGAGGGCCGCACGGTGGGGATCGTCGCGGTCGATCCCTCCAGCCCGTTTTCGGGCGGCGCCATTCTGGGCGACCGCATCCGCATGCAATCGCACGCGGCGGACCCGGGCGTGTTCATACGCTCGATGGCCACGCGCGGCTCGCTGGGCGGCCTGGCTGCGGCGACCACCGACATCGCGCTGCTGCTCGATGCCGCGGGGCGGGATGCGGTGCTGATCGAGACGGTCGGCGTGGGGCAGGACGAGGTCGAGGTGGCGCGCCTGGCGGACGTCACCGTGGTGGTGCTGGTGCCCGGTATGGGCGACGATGTGCAGTCGCTGAAAGCGGGTATCATGGAGATCGCCGATTTGTTCGTTATCAATAAGGCGGACCACGCGGGGGCGAACGCGCTCGAGCGCGATGTGCGCGGGCTGCTTTCGCTGAGCGCCGCGCGCGAGGATTGGCAGCCGGCGATCGTGCGCACGGTGGCGACGGAAGGGAAGGGAATCGGCGAGGTCCTGGCGGCGATCCGGAAGTTTCAGGAGTCGGGCGCCAGGAAGAACCGGCGCGTGGAGCTGTGGGCGGGCCGTCTGCGCGAGATGCTGCGCGAGCGCCTGCTGGAGCGGCTGCCGGCGGCGGAGATCGAGGCCGCGGCGCGGGAGGTGGCGGCGCGGCGGCGGGATCCGTATTCGATCGTGAAGGAGTGGCTGGAGAGAATAAGAATTCAGGCCACAGATGAACGCAGATGAACGCAGATGGGAAGCAAGGATGAAGGAGTGGATTGAGCGAGTATAGGATCGATCATCTGGGCATCGCGGTGCGGTCGATCGATGCGGCGCTCAGATTCTATGCCGGCGTGCTCGGGATGGAAGCGGCGGCGCGCGAGACCGTGGCGGGGGAGAAGGTGAACGTGGCCATGCTCGCCTGCGGCGGGCCACGGCTGGAATTGCTCGAGCCGGCCGGCGCCGATTCGCCAATCGGACGATTCCTGGAAAAGCGCGGCGAGGGACTGCATCACGTGGCCCTGCTGGTGGACGATCTGGCCGCGGCGGTCGAGCGGCTCAGCGCAGCGGGCGCGCGCGTGCTGAACGAGCCGCGCCAGGGCGCCGGCGGCCACACTTACGTTTTCGTTCATCCCGCCTCGACGGGCGGGGTTTTATTGGAGCTGATACAAGAATGACGCAAATTGGAATCATTGGCGGTAGCGGGCTGTACTCGATGCCCGGTTTCGAGTTGGACCGGGAGCTGACGGTCGAAACGCCGTGGGGACGGCCCTCGGACGCATACATGTTGGGCAGGCTGGCGGGGAAGGATGTGGTCTTTCTGGCGCGGCACGGGCACGGGCACCGGATTTCGCCCTCGGAGCTGAACTTCCGCGCCAACATTTACGGGTTCAAATCGCTGGGCGTGGAGCGCGTCATTTCGCTGAGCGCGGTCGGCTCGCTGAAAGAGGAGCACCGGCCGCTCGATTTCGTGATCCCGGACCAGTTCTTCGACCGCACCAAAGGCCGCGCCTCCACGTTCTTCGGCGAGGGCCTTGTGGTGCACATAGGCTTTTCCGATCCGGTCTGCCCGCAGCTTGCGCAAGTGGTTTACGGCGCCTGCCAGGCGGAGGGCGTGCAGGCTACGCTCGGGGGGACGTACCTGTGCATGGAAGGCCCGCAGTTTTCGACCAAGGCCGAATCGAACGTCTACCGGAGCTGGGGGATGGACGTCATCGGGATGACCAACCTGCAGGAGGCGAAGCTCGCGCGCGAGGCCGAGATCTGCTACGCGACCGTCGCCATGGTGACCGATTACGACTGCTGGCACCCGGAGCACGACGCGGTGACGGTGAACCAGATCGTCGCCAACCTGGTGAAGAACGCCGAGAACGCGGCGCGGGTGGTGAGGCGGGCGGTGGAAACCATGCCGGCCGGGCGCGCGTGCAAGTGCGGCAGCGCGCTGGCGCACGCCATCCTCACGGACCGCAAGGCCGTTCCGGGCGAGACGCGCAAGAAGCTGGAGCTGCTGGTTGCGAAGTACCTCTGAGACCGCCGGGCGTCTGCTCGAATGCCTGCTCGGCGGGGAGCCGTGGCCGCGCGCCTGGCTCCGCGAGCTGATCGAACAGAACAGCCCCGCGCTGTTTTCGGTGGTGGCCGAGGGGCTTTCGGACCGTTTCGAGCCGCGGCTGGTGGAAGCCTACAGCGAGATCTTCGCCGAAGCGATCGCCGCGGTTCTTCCCGAGTACTTGCCTGCGGACCTGGTGGAACGCTACCGGCGAGTTCACCGTTTGCGACGGTTTGAGGGCGAGGCGCGCACGGTGTTCGTTCTTTCACGGGTGACGCTGGGCGCGGAGGTGGCCATCACGAGCGTGATCCTGGACGCGGTGAAGCGCCGCTTGCCGCGCGCGCGCATCGTGCTGGCGGGCCCGCGGAAGTGCTGGGAGCTGTTTGCCGCCGATCCCCGGATCGAGCATCTGCCCGTGAGTTACGACGGCGCGCTGCGCGACCGGATCGCCGTTTCGCCGCCCCTCGCGGAGCCGGAGAGCATCGTGGTGGATCCGGATTCGCGCATCACGCAACTGGGCTTGCTGCCGGTGTGCCCGGAAGAGAACTACTACCTGTTCGACAGCCGCACTTACGGAGGCGATGGCACGGATTCGCTGGGTGCGCTGGCGCGGCGATGGGTTGCGGAGACGTTCGGGATCGCGGACGCGCGGTCGTACATTGCGCCGTGGCAGGCGGAAGCGCCTGCCCCACCCGGAATCGCGGTGAGCTTCGGCGTGGGGGGGAACGCCGCCAAGCGAATCGCGGACCCGTTCGAGGCGCGCCTGCTCGCGGCGCTTGCGGAGCGGGGCCTGCCGCTCGTGGTGGACGCAGGGGCCGGCGGCGAAGAGGCCGGGCGCGTGGAACGGGCGATTGCAGCCAGCGGCGCGCGGGTCGAGGTCTGGCGCGGATCTTTCGCGGGCTTTGCGTCCATCATTGCGCGCAGCCGGCTCTATGTCGGGTACGATTCGGCAGGACAGCACGTAGCGGCCGCGTGCGGCGTTCCGCTGGTCACTGTCTTCGCGGGCGCGTCCTGCCGGCGCTTCGAGCAGCGCTGGCGGCCCTTCGGGGCGAGTCCGGTGGAGGTGATTCCCGCCGAGGGCGGCGATCCGGAGGCGGCGCTGGCGAGGGTGATCGAGGCGGTCGGGCGGCTGACCCCAAAAAGGCCAAGAGATTACTAGCCGCAGATAAACGCAGATAAACGCAGATCGAAGACAAAGGCCGGGCGTCCCCAGGAGTGGGGACGCGGCACGCACGAGTGCGTGCGCCACGGTTCACCGCGGCGTGATCAGGCCGCCCAGCTTGTCCTGCTCGCCGGCGGCGGGGCGCGGAAAACGGGTCGCATAGGTCTCCAGGTACTTCAGCCCGGAGCCGGTGTTCACCACGACGATTCGCTCGTCGCGTTTGAGGAGACCGCCGGCCAGGAGCTTGGGCAGGGCGGCGACGGCCGCGGCGCCTTCCGGCGCGGCGAGGATGCCTTCGACGGCCGCCAGCTCCAGCGCCGCCGCGATGATCTCGCGGTCGCTCACCGCGATCGCTGAGCCGCCGCTCTCCTTCAGGATTCCGAGCACCAATGCTTCGCCGAGAGACTCCGGCACGCGCAGGCCGGCGGCCACGGTATGGGGGTTCTCGGACCGCACGGCGATCATGCGGGGGCGCGGCCCGGCGGTCCAGGCGAGATGCTCCAGTTCCTCGAATGCCTTCCAGGCGCCGATCAGGCCCACGCCTGCGCCGACCGGATAGAGGACCGCATCGGGCAGGGTCCAGGACATCTGCTCGGCGATCTCGTAGCCGATGGTTTTGCTGCCTTCGATGCCATACGGCTCATGGAGCGCGCTGAGGTCGAACAGGCCGTCGGGGAGAGCGTTGACGACGCGTGCACCGTGGGCGCGGCACTCGACGTAGTTCGCGCGGGAGGCATCCGCCGGCAGCACGACGTGCGCCTCCAGGCCCGCTGCGGCGGCGTAGGCGGCGAGGGCGCTGGCTCCATTGCCGGTTGAGCGGATAGCGAGTCTCGCGATTCCGAGCTCGACGGCCATGGAGACGGCGCACGAAAGGCCGCGGGCCTTGAAGCTCGCCGTGGGATTCGGGCCTTCGTCCTTGATCCAGAGGTTGCTCGCGCTGAGGCGCTCTCCGAGCCGGCGCGCGTGAATGAGCGGGGTCATGCCCTCGCCCAACGAGACGATCGAGGGCGGCTTGCGCACCGGCAGCACGGGGGCGTAGCGCCACATAGTCGCGGGCGCGTTCTTGATCCAATCCCGGCTCCAGCCCGTACGCGCCATTTCGAGGTCGTAGCGGGCCAGCAGCGGCCCGCCGCAATCGCACAAGCTCCGCGCCACCGCGGGATCGTACTTGGTCCCGCACCGGCTGCACTCGAGGTGTGTAAGGGTCGTCATGGCGCGAACGGATCTATCATCGCACGGGCGACGGGCGTCTCGGATACACTTGGACTGGAGGACGCCTTCCCTATGGCCACGCGCCCCAAAGTGCAGGCTGCCGCCGACCTCGCCGCCCGTTACGGAGGCCTCGAACCGGAGGCCCTGATGCGGGCCTTCAAGGTGATGCACAGCTCCCGCCGCTTGGATGACCGCGAGATTCTGCTGAAGCGTCAGAACCGCATCTTCTTCCAGATCAGCGGCGCCGGCCACGAGGCCATTTCGGCCGCCGCGGGCATGGCGCTCCGCGCCGGGCACGATTGGTTCTACCCGTATTACCGCGACCGGGCCCTGTGCCTGGCGCTCGGCGTCACGCCTGCCGAGATGCTGCTCACCGCCGTGGGCGCGGGCGCCGATGTCGCTTCGGGCGGGCGCCAGATGCCATCCCATTGGGGCGCGCCGCGGTTGAACATCGTCAGCCAGTCCTCGCCGACCGGAACCCAGTTTCTGCAAGCCATCGGCTGCGCCGAGGCGAACCGCCATCTCGATCCCGCCTCGGATGCGGCGGTGCTGGTCACCGCCGGCGATGGCGCCACCAGCGAGGGCGAGTTTTGGGAGGCCCTGAACGCGGCCTGCCTGGAGCGCCTGCCGGTCGTGTTCGTGATCGAGAATAACGGCTACGCCATCTCGGTTCCCCTAGAGAAGCAGACCGCAGGAGGGAACATCGCGCGGCTGGTTTCGGGTTTTCCCACTCTCGCGGTCGAGGAAGTGGATGGCTGCGATTTCGTCGCCTCCTACCAGGCCGTGCGGCAGGCCTCCGAGTACGTCCGGTCCCGGCAAGGGCCCGCGCTGGTGCACGCCACCTGCACGCGGCCGTACTCGCACTCGCTCTCCGACGAGGAAAAGCTATACAAGACCGACGAGGAGCGGGCCGCGGAAGCCGCGCGCGACCCGCTGGTCCAGTTCCCCGAATGGCTGATCGCGGAGGGCGTTCTCGACCGCTACGGTTTGCAGGTGATGATCCACGACATCGATCTGGAGATCCAGGCGGCGACCGAGGCTGCGCTCGACGCCGCCCCGCCGGCCCGCGGCTCGGCGTTGGTACACCTCTATTCGGACAAGGTCGATCCGTGCTCGGACGATTTCGCGACGCCGCCGCAGTTCGCCGGCGATCCGCGGACCATGGTAGACGAGATCAACCTGACGCTGGCCGAGGAGATGCGCCGCAACCCGCACATCGTGGTCTTCGGGGAGGACGTGGCCGATTGCAGCCGCGAAGATCGCCTGCGCAAGCTGAAAGGAAAGGGCGGCGTCTTCAAGGCCACTTACGGCCTGCAGAAGAAATTCGGCTCCGAGCGCGTTTTCAACACTCCGCTCGCCGAAGCCGCCATCGTGGGCCGCGCCATCGGCATGGCCACGCGCGGCATGAAGCCGGTGGCGGAGATTCAGTTCTTCGACTACATCTGGCCGGCCATGATGCAGATCCGCGATGAGCTCGCCAGCATGCGCTGGCGCTCGAACGGCGGCTTCGCGTGTCCGGCCGTGCTGCGCGTGGCGATAGGGGGGTACCTGAGCGGCGGCGCGGTGTACCACAGCCAGTGCGGCGAGGTCGTGTTCACGCACATCCCCGGCCTGCGCGTGGTTTTCCCCTCGAACGCGCTGGACGCCTGCGGCCTGCTGCGCACCGCGCTGCGCGCCGACGACCCGGTGTTGTTCCTCGAGCACAAGCGCCTCTACCGCGAGCCGTACAACCGCTCGGCGCATCCCGGCCCGGATTTTCTGATTCCGTTCGGCCGCGCCAGCGTGGTCAAGGGCGGGCACAGCCTCAGCATCGTCACTTACGGCGCGCTGGTGCAGAAATCGCTCCTGGCGGCGATCGAGATCGAGAAGCGCGATTCCGGGGTGAGCGTCGAGATTCTCGATCTGCGCACGCTGGCGCCCTACGATTGGGAAGCCATTCGACGTAGCGTGGAGAAGACCAGCCGCGTGCTGATCGCGCACGAGGACTGCCTCTCGTGGGGTTACGGCGCGGAGATCGCCGCGCGCATCGCCTCCCAGCTTTTCGACCGGCTGGACGCGCCGGTCGGCCGCGTCGGCGCGCTCGACACCTGGGTCGGCTACCATCCGCAGCTCGAAGCCGAGATCCTGCCGCAGGTGGACACCATCGTGCGCGAGGCCGAAAAGGTGCTGTGCTACTGAGGGCCGCGGTAGACAGCTGCCCACCCCGGCAGTACGAAGGAGTGTGTTTGTGATTCGTCCCAAAGCTGTAGCATCCGCGGCGTTGATTTGGGTCCTTTCAGGTGCGACGGCGATTGCCCAACCTGGAAACCGCCGTTTGAACACGGAAGCGCGCGTAATGGACCTCCTGTTCTCCACGGACGTGAAGACTTATATGACGAAGCTGACCTTGCGATTTGGCGATACCTGCGCGCAGCTCGTCGTGTTCACTTACCCCGTCTGGCCGGTGCGACCCGGCGGAAGTGCCGAGTTGGTCCGTTACTCGCTTCCGGGAGGCTGCGGCGCATTCACCGAACTGGTCGAGCAGATGCTTGCGCAGAATCCCAAGGTCACCGACGAGGAAATCGCCGCCAAGGCGAAGGTGGAGGTGACCCGTTCGCCCATTGACCCTGAGGCTTTCTACCGCGTCCGCGACCGGCTCAAGGCCGTCCGGATCTCGCCGGTACTGCACTCCTTTGTCAGCTGCGACGGGGGCGCCGAGCACGAGTACCTGTACGATACATCGGGGGAGTCGGTCCACTATGTCATTTCGTCCCCACCATTAAGGAAGACTCCCGAGGACAACTTGGCCCGGTGGATGGATGTGTTTAGGGCGAATCTTCCCAAGTTGCTGGCGCGGCCTTCGCCGCCGAAGCCATCAGAGGTGGCAACATCCCGATGATCGTTCGAGCGTTGCCCATGATGGCCATCGCGTCGGGTCTGGCGGCTGCGCTGCCTTCGGATAGGCTGATCGATCGGGGGTGGGAGTTTCGGCAGACCGGCGGCGCAGTCTGGCACAAAGCCACGGTGCCCGGCGCGGTGCAGACCGACCTGCTGGCGAACGGCCTCATCCCGGATCCGTTCGTTGGAACGAACGAGGCGGGATTGCAGTGGATCGGTCTCGCGGACTGGGAGTACCGCACGACCTTCACCCTCACCGGTCAGGAACTGGCGAGGCGGCACCTGGATCTGGTTTTCGACGGGCTCGACACCTTTGCCGATGTGTTTGTGAACGGCCAGGCGGCTCTGCATGCGGACAACATGTTCCGCACCTGGCGCGTGCCGGCGAAGGCGCTGCTCAAGGAGGGCGTGAACGAGCTGCGCGTGGTGCTGCACTCGCCGGTCATGACCATGCTGCCCATCGTCGAGGCGCTGCCGTACAGGCTCCCCACGGTGGTGCAGGTTCAGCGCGTCAGCGAGCGCGGCATCGCGACCGATCCGTACACTCGCAAGGCGGGCTACCAATACGGCTGGAATTGGGGACCACGGCTGGTCACGCTGGGGATCTGGCGGCCGGTACACTTACAGGCCTGGGACGACATACGAATCGAGAACTTACACATCCGCCAGGATAAAGTTACTTCGGAGGTGGCCGAACTTACTGCCGAAGTTATCATCGAAGCAGATAGGGCAGTAACTGGCGAGGTTACGGTGACAGGCGCCGCGGCGGCCACGGTCGATCTGGACGTCGGCGAGAACCGCATCTCGGTGCCTTTCCGCATCCCGAATCCGAAGCTCTGGTATCCGCTGGGTTACGGAGAGCAGAACCTCACCGCGTTCTCGGCCGCAATCCGAATTGGCGGCCGCTTGGCCGCGGAGGCCACGGTGCGTACGGGACTGCGATCGGTCGAGCTGCGCCGCCGGCCGGACCAGTGGGGCAAGAGCTTCGAGTTCGTGGTGAACGGCGTGCCGGTGTTCGCCAAGGGCGCCAACGTCATCCCGCTCGATAGCTTTCCGGCCCGCGTCACGCCGGAGAAGCGCCGCCGCCTGCTCGTAGCCGCGCGCGACGCACACATGAATATGCTACGGGTGTGGGGCGGCGGCTATTACGAATCGGACGATTTCTACGATCTCTGCGACGAGCTCGGCGTCCTGGTGTGGCAGGACTTCATGTTCGGCGGCGAGATGGTGCCGGGCGAGCCCGCCTTCCAGGAGAACGTTCGCCAGGAGGCCATCGAGCAGGTGCGGCGCCTGCGCGATCATCCCAGCGTGGTGCTGTGGTGCGGCAACAACGAGCTCGAGACGGGCTGGTTCCATTGGGGCGACCGCCTGGCTTTCAAGGCTTCGCTCACGCCCGATCAGCGCGAGACCGTGTGGCAGAGCTTCCTGGCGCTGTTCAACGGCGTCCTCAAGAGCGTGGTCGAAGAGAACGCGCACTCGGCGGCTTACTGGCCCAGTTCTCCCAGCGCCAACTGCGAGCAGGAGCCCGACAACCAGACCAATGGCGACATGCACTACTGGCGGGTGTGGTACGGTTCTCTGCCGATAGCGGCGTCCACTCTGGTGACTCCGCGCTTCATGTCGGAATACGGCTTCGAATCGTTCCCAGATCTGGCGACCGTGGCGGCGTTTGCGCGTCCCGAGGATTTCAAGATCGACTCGCCGGTGATGGAGGCGCACCAGAAAGACCCCGGCGGCAGCCAGCGCATGTGGGCCAACATCGAGCGCGATTACGGCACGCCGAAGGACTTCGCCTCCTTCGTTTATCTGAGCCAGGTGCAGCAGGCGGAGGCGATCAAGACCGCGGCCGAGCACCTGCGCCGCTCGCGGCCCCGCACCATGGGCTCGCTGTTCTGGCAGTTGAACGACTGCTGGCCCGGCCCTTCGAAATCCAGCCTCGATTACTACGGCCGCTGGAAAGCGCTGCACTACGCGGCGCGCCGCTTCTACGCGGATCTGCTGATATCGCCCTACCGGCACGAGGGCGTCATCGACGTGTATCTGGTCTCGGACAAGCTGAAGCCGGTGGCCGCGGCGGTGCGTACGCGGTTGCTAACCTTCGACGGCAAGACGCTGTCCGACACGAGGGAGGACCGCACGGTCCCGCCAGCGGCGAGCACTCGGATCGCGAGCCTCGACGAGAAGCGTCTGCTCGGCGGTGCCGATCCGCGGGGATCGGTTGGCGTCTTCGACCTGCTGGTGGGTGGGAAGGTGGTGTCGCAGAACCTGGTCTACTTCGATGCGGTGCGCAATCTGCATCTGCCGCCCGCGCGGATCGATCTCACGGTGGCGGAGAGCGGCAGCGCGTCGGTGACGGCCGTTTCGCGCGTGCTGGCACGCAACGTGTACCTCTCCTTCGACGACGCGGATGCCAGGCCCTCGGATAACTACTTCGACCTGCTGCCGGGGCAGCCGGTCACGATCGAGGTCGCGGGCTCCGGGCACAGCGTCCAAGTTACGTCGCTGACGGACGCCCTCGCGGCGCGTTAGACTGATGCGAAGAATGCCGTCTGCATCACCTTCCATTCCACTTCGAGCTTTGACGGGGATTGCCGCCATCGCCATGCTGGCCCTGGCCGGCGCGCTGGACTACTCGCAGTTCCTCTCCGAATACAGCCGGTCCGCCGACCAGTTCCAAATCGGAGCCCAGCAGGCGCGCTTTCGTGACGCGGCCGCCGCGCTGCCTGCGGGCGGCGCCGTGGGCTACGTGTCCGACGTTCCGGTCAGCGACCCGCAGGGCCAAGCCATGCTCGGCGCGGCCCAGTACGCGCTTGCGCCGCGCATCCTGGCGCCGCTGAAACGCGGGAAAGGCACCGGCTGGGTGGTGGGGAGTTTCGCTTTTCCCGAGGAAGTCCGGAGCGTCGCGGCGGAATACGGACTGAGCACCGTCTCCAACTACGGGAACGGCATCGTGCTTTTCCGGAGGGAGCGGCTCCAGTGACCGGGTTTCTGGCGTTTGCCGTCCCCTTGCTGGCGGGCTGGCGCCTGGCCGCCGCGGCTCTGGCCGGGCGCACGATCCGGCCGGTGTGGGCCGCGCGCGTTTTTGAAGCCGCCCTCGGCGCGGGCGCCGGTATCGCCATCTCTTCGATAGCGTTCTTCTTGCTGACGCTGGGCGGCGCCGCGTCCCCAGCCGCCATCCTGGTTCTCGATGCCGCGCTGCTCGCGGCCGGCCTGTTGGCTTCCTGGCGGACGCGTGGTCGGAGGGCAGCCGTTCCATCCGAATCCGCCGCGCCGCCCGCCTTTCGCTGGAACTGGCTGCTCGCGCTGGCGCTCGCGGCGGGTTTCGCCGTGGTTCTCTACGGCCTGATTTCCATCAGCGCAGCCAATCCGTTCGGCGAATGGGACGCCTGGAGCATCTGGAATCTGCGCGCGAAATTCCTGGCGGGTCCCGGGGACGCCTGGAGAAGCGCGCTCTCGGCGCTGCCCGAAAAGGCCGGTATGCATCCGGACTATCCGCTGCTGCTATCCGGCTTCGTGGCGATGGTCTGGAAGGCCGCGGGCGACACGGCGCCGTGGGTGCCGCAGCTCACCGGATTCCTATTCCTGGCGCTGATCCTGGCGCTGCTGGGGAGCGCGCTCGCCGCTCTGCGCGGTTTGACGAGCGCGCTGCTCGCCGGCTTCGTCCTGCTTGCGAGCACGTCCTTCCTGTTCCAGGCGACGATGCAGTATGCCGATCTTCCGCTCGGCTTCTACTACCTTGCCTCGATCGCGCTTTTGCTGCTCGCGGAGTCCGCGCCTAATTGCCTCGCGCTCTCGGGCGCATGCGCGTCGTTCGCGGCGTGGACCAAGAACGAGGGAGCGGCGTTCGCGGTCTTCCTGACGCTGGCGCTCCTGGCGGTGGACCGGCGGGCCGTCAGGCGGTACCTGACGGGCGCTGCGCCGGTTCTCCTGCTGGTCGTCTGCTTCAAGGTGTTCCTGGCCCCGGCCTCCGATCCGCTCTTCAAGCAGGGCGCCGCCGGATTGGCTCAGAGGTTTGCGGATCCCGCCCGCTACGTGCAGATCGGGAAGGCCCTCGCTGTCGAGGCGTACCACTTTGGCCAGCCCTGGTCGCATCCTCTGCTGCTGCTGGCGATCCTGGCGGTGGCGCTGCGGTTCCGCATCGACCCGGCCGGGGCGCGCGGTCTGCGCGTTGCGGCCACAGCCCTGGCGCTGACGTTCGCGGCTTACTGCGGCGTTTACGTGGTCACGCCGAGCGACCTGGCCTGGCACTTGCAGACCTCCCTTTCGCGGCTCTACGGGCAACTCTGGCCCAGCTTCCTTCTGCTGGTTTTCCTGACGCTCGACGTGCCCCGCGCAACCGCTCCTGCCGCGGTTTTGAAGGCCCAGCGCAAGCCCAAGGAACGCTTCCGGAAATGAAGTTGCCTCTCCGCATGGGCGTTGCACTGATGCTGGGCCTGCTGTTCGCGGCCAACTGCTACCGCGCCGCGACGCAGGCGGTCACGCACGACGAAGCGCTCACCTGGCAGATCTACCTCGACGCTCCGGTATCGAACATCTTCGACGTCTACGACGCCAACCACCATTTTCTGGCGACCATCCTCGAGCGCCTGTCGACAGGGCTTTTCGGCACATCGGAGCTGTCGCTCCGGCTTCCCAGCCTGCTGGCGGGAGCTTTGTTCTTCCTGGCGGTGTACCGTCTGGCCTTCCTGATTTTCGGCGGAGGGTGGCTGGTTCCGCTGGCGGTTCTCCTGATGGCCGCCAATCCGCTGGTGCTCGATTTTCTGGTGGCCGCCCGCGGATACGGTTTGGCGCTGGCGCTCTTCTTCTACTCGCTCTTGAAGATGGTGGAGTGTCTGGCGCGCCGCGGGCGGAGGGATCTCTATCTGGCCGGCACGGCGCTGGCGCTCGCGCCGGCTGCCAACCTGACGCTGTTGGTCCCCGCCTTGGTGCTGGCGGCGCTGTTCGGATACTTGCTTTGGCGTGCTCCGGCGCCCGCCGTTCCGGCCAAACGGACCAAGAAGCACGCGCTGCCCGCCGCGGCGCCTCGGCTCCGCCACTTCGTTCTCCCTCTGGGCGCCGTGGCGTTATTGTTCTTCCTCGCCGCACCGTTTTCGAAGGCGCACCTGTCGGATTTCTACGTCGGAACCGATTCGCCGGCCGCCAGCGTTCGCAACCTGATCGCCTGCTCCTTCGCGTATCACGACTCCGCAAACAGCGTTCTTGCCGGCTGGCGCGCCGCGCTGGCAATTCTTCCGCCGGCGGTAGCGCTGCTGGCGGCGGCGCTCGGTGCGGCGCGGGTGTTCCGAGCGGGGCGCGAACGCAAACCGCCAGTCCTGCCGGATGCGGTGTTGTTTCTCGCCGGGGGCGCGATGGCTGGTTCCGCGGCGCTCCTGGTCGCGCTTCACTACGCCGTGGATATGCCGTATCCTTCCGACCGGACCGGTTTGTACTTCCTGCCGCTGGCCGGCCTGGCGCTGGCAACCCTGGCGAAGAGTGCCGGGCGCATACCGGGCCTCGCCGCCGCCGTTGTTGGCGCGCTGATCGCGGCGCAGTACCTGGTCCAGTGGAACACGTCGAGTTTCTACGTGTGGCGCTATGAAGCCGATTCGAAGCGCATCCTGGAACTCGTTGAGGGTGCGCCCAGGGGAACGGCGCCGCTGCGGGCCGGGATCTCCTGGCAACTCGAGCCGGCCTTCAACTTCTATCGAACCGTCCGCCGCTGGACGTGGCTCGCTCCGTTCGACCGCAGCGGTCCCGACGGCGACTACGATATCTACGTTCTGATCTCGAACGATGGCGCGCTGGTCGCCCGCCGTGCGCTGCGCGTACTTTACCGCGGCCGGGTGTCCGGCACGGTGCTGGCCGCGCCGGGCCAGCCGCGAGCTGGAAACTGGTAAACTGTTACTCCGGTTGAAGCTATGCCCATTAGCAAGGACTTGCTCGAAATTCTGGTGTGCCCGCTGTGCAAAGCGCCGGTGCACCTCACGCCGGACCAGAGCGGACTGAAGTGCGCCGAGTGCAAGCGGGTTTACCCCATTCGCGACGACATTCCAGTCATGCTCGTCGACGAGGCTAAAATCGAAGAGTAGCCCGCGGGCATGCAGAGCATACTCGATCAGCTACCCCGCGGAGCGCGAGCGGCCGTGATCCGCCTGCGCTCGCTGGGGGACTGCATCCTGACGACGCCGGCTTTGGAAATCCTCAAGCGCAGCCGGCCGGACCTGAAGGTCGCGGTGGTTGTGGAAGACCGCTTCGCGGGGGTTTTCGAGGGCAATCCGGACGTCGACCGGATCCTGCCGCCGCGTTTGAGCGCCTTGCGGAAATGGGCGCCGGCGCTCTCGCTGAATCTGCACGGCGGGCCGCGCAGCATGGCTTTTTCGTTCGCCTCAGGGGCGCGGTTTCGCGCCGGGTTCGGCCACCACCGCTACGGCTTCGTGTACAACGTCCGCATCCCGCCGCCGCAACAGATTCTGGAATTCTCGCGGCGGGCGCACACGGCGGAGCACCTGGCGTCGGCGGTGTTCTACCTGGGCGCCGGGCGGTGCGAGATCCCGCGCGCGAAACTGTTCGCCCAGCCGAACGGCGAAGAGCAAGCTTATGCCGTGCTGCACCCCGTGGCCTCGGCTCCGGACAAGACCTGGACGTCGGCGGGCTTCCTGGCGGTGGCGCGCCACTTCGAGGAAAGGTGGGGCCTCGAACCGGTCTTCGTCGGCGGCGTGGAGGACGACCTGGCGGCATTCCGCGCCTACCGCGTGGTTGCGGGCGCGCCGCTCCCGCGGCTGAAGACGCTGATGGCGCACGCCTCGGCCTTTGTGGGGAACGACTCCGGCCCGGCGCACATGGCCGCGGCCTTCGGCATCCCCGCGGTGGTGATCTTCGGGAACTCGGATCTCGAACTGTGGCGGCCGTGGAAGGCGGCGGCCGAGGTGGTGGCGGCGCCGGGTCCCATCGGGGAAGTGCCGGTTGAGACGGTGATCGCCGCGCTCGAACGGTTGAAGGTGGCGGCGTGAAGGAAAGGCTGCGCCTGCTTCGTTTCGTGGCGCCGCATTGGGCCGCCCTTCTGGGGGGCACCGTGATGATGCTGGGCGCCGGCGCCATGCACGGCATGGTGCCGCTGATGATCGGGCCGGTCATCGGGCGCGTTCTGAATCCAGGCTCGGCCCAGGTTCCCGTCCTGTTGCTGAAGAACATTCCGCTGCTGGGACGGCCGCTCTATCTCGAGCAGCTGACGCCGGGCTTCATCCACAACGTGTGGACCATGATTGCCTTCGCGATCCTGGCCACCTTCCTGACCAAGGGCCTGTGCGACTATGCCGGTAACTTCCTGATCAACTACGCCGGGCTCTCGGCGATGACGGACCTGCGGCAGAAAGTGTTCGACAAGGTGCTGCGGCAGGGCGCGCAGTTCTTCGAGACGCATTCCACGGGCCGGCTGATGTCCTCCATCATGAACGACGTGGACAAGATGCAACTGGCCTGCTCGCAGATGCTGGCGGACCTGCTGCGGCAGTCGTTCTCGGCGGCGTTCTTCCTGATTGTCATTGTGTCCATCGACTGGCGCCTGGCCTTGATCAGCCTCACGCTGTTGCCCTTCGTGCTGATCCCCACGGCGCGCATCGGCAGGCGCATCCGCAAAACCACGCGGCGCGCGCAGGATCACCAGGCGGAGGTGAACCAGATCCTGCAGGAATCCCTCAGCGGGCACCAGGTGGTGAAGTCGTTCTGCGCCGAGCCGTACGAATCCCGCCGCTTCTTCGAGACGGCGCGGCGGCTCAAGCGGAGCAATCTCAAGTACACGCTGCAGCAGGCGCTGTCGTCGCCCCTGATCGAGTTTCTGGCCGCCGTGACGATCGTCGGCCTGCTGGCCTATGCGCGCGACCAGATCAAGGCGAACGCCATGACGTCGCAAGGCTTCATGACGTTTATCTCCGCCCTTCTGCTGCTCTACGATCCGGTCAAGCGGCTCACGGGGATTCACAACATCTTCCAGCAGGCTCTGGGCGCCTCCGAGCGGGTCTTCGAATACCTGGTGCGGCCCGATGACATCCGCAGCAAGGCGGGCGCACGGCGGCTGGCCGAATTCAAGCAGGGAATTGCGTTTGCCGGCGTCAGCTTCCGCTATCCTACCGCCGAGAACGGCTTCCTGCTGAAGTCCATCGACCTCGAGGTCAAAGCCGGCGAAATAGTCGCGCTGGTGGGGCCGAGCGGAGCGGGAAAAACCACGCTGGTGAACCTGGTGCCGCGGTTTTACGATGTCTCGGAAGGCCGGGTGCTCATAGACGGCACGGACGTGCGCGACCTGGAACTGGCGTCTTTGCGCGAGAAGGTCAGCCTGGTGGCGCAGGACACGTTTCTGTTCAACGACACGGTGGCCAATAACATCCGCTACGGCAAACCGGGCGCGAGCATGACGGCGGTCGCGGAAGCCGCGCGGAATTCGCTGGCCGAGGAGTTCATCGGCGCGCTTCCACAAGGGTACGACACGATGATCGGCGAGCGCGGCGTGAAGCTCAGCGGCGGGCAGCGCCAGCGGATCTCCATCGCGCGGGCGCTGCTCAAGAACGCGCCCATCCTGATTCTGGACGAGGCCACCTCGCACCTGGACACGGAATCGGAGATGCTGGTACAGAAGGCGCTGGCCAACCTGATGGCGGGGCGGACGGTGATCGTGATCGCCCACCGGCTCTCCACCATCCGCCGCGCCGACAAGATCGTGGTGCTCGATCAGGGCAGGGTCTCGGAGATCGGCACGCACGAGGAGCTGGTCGGCGGCGGCGGCGTCTACCAGCGGCTGCATGCGCTGCAGTTCATCGAGCCGGATTCGGTCGTGTCATGAAAGGACAAACGATGTCATTGGATGACCACGCGGTTGAAGACGCGGGCGGCGCGGCCGCGTGGGGCAGGCCGTTTGGCCTGCCCAGGCAGGCGGAAGCGCCTGCCCCACGGAGAAAGTGCGAGGTGACCGCATGAGCCCGCGCAGCATGACCGGCTTTGCCCGCGCGCGCAGAGCCGCGGGCGACCGCGAGGCGGTCGCGATGGTGAAGACCGTCAACCACCGCGGGCTGGACATTCACTTTCGCATGGCGCCGGCGTTCGACCCGTTCGAGGCGGCGCTGCGCGGCGCGGTGAAGCGCTACCTGGCGCGCGGGCATGTCCAGGTGCAGATGAGCTACTCCGCGGGAGGCGCCGCCGCGCCGGCCGTGGTCAACCAGCCGTTGCTCGAGGCTTACCTGCGGGCGTTTCATCGGATCTCGGCGGTCCACGGCCTGCACAGCGAGCCGGACCTGAACCTGACCCTGCAGATGCCGGGCATGTTCACGCCGGAGGACGCCGAGCCCGAGCCGGACACGGAACGGCTGCTGGTGGAGACGCTCGAAGAAGCGCTCGAGCGGTTGAACGAGTTTCGCGAGCGCGAAGGCGCGGAGACCGCCGCGGAGATGCGCGGCCGCAATGCCACGGTGCTGGACTGCGCGCGGCGGATGGACGAATTCCGTTCGCGGGCGGTGCCCGAATTCCAGGCGCGGCTGGCCGCTAAGCTCGCCGAGCTGCTCCGCGGCGCGGAAGTGGACCCCCAACGCCTGGCCCAGGAAGTGGCCTACCTGGTGGACCGGACCGACATCAGCGAGGAACTGACGCGCCTCAAGGTCCACGCGGTGCAACTGGACGACCTGCTCGTCGAGGGCGGCGAGGTTGGCAAGAAGATCGACTTCATGCTGCAAGAGATGCACCGGGAGACCAACACCGTCCTTTCCAAATCAACCGGCGTGGGCGAGACCGGCCTTGAGATCACCGAGCTGGCGCTCACCGCCAAGGCCGAGATCGAGAAGATTCGGGAACAGGGGCTGAACCTCGAATGAGCATCGTCTTCATCGTCTCGGCCCCGTCGGGGTCCGGGAAATCCACGCTGGCACATCGCCTCCTGCAACAGGACCCGCGTTTGCTGTTTTCGATTTCGTACACCACCCGCGCGCCGCGGGGCCAGGAGGTTTCGGGCCAGGCCTACCACTTTCTCTCGCGCCCGGAGTTCGAGGCGGCGCTCGCGCGCGACGAATTTCTGGAGCACGCCGAGGTGTTCGGGAACTACTACGGAACGCACCGGGGCATGCTCGAACGCGCGCAGGCGGAGGGGCGGGACCTGCTACTCGACATCGACGTTCAGGGTGCGCGACAATTGAAGGGTAAGGTTCCGGAAGCCGTAACTATTTTTGTGCTCGCCCCATCGCGCGCGGAGCTCGAGAAGCGCCTGCGGGCGCGATCCGAAGATTCCGAAGAAGTTATCGCGCGGCGGCTGGACGGGGCGGCGACGGAGATCGGCAATTACGGCGCGTACGATTACGTCGTCGTGAACCGGGACCTGGAGAGATCCGTGGACGCGCTGGCATCGATCGTGAAAGCCGAGCGCGTCCGCCGTACCAGGATGGAGGGCGAGGTTCGCGCCATCCTGGGGACGTTCGAAAAGGGCTCGTAGCTCGTCGCCCGTCGCAAAGAGAGGTCGTTTGCATGACTGATTCGCCTGCACCGCGCAACAACATGAATGCCTCGATTCCGGACGACCCGGAGCAGAGCACCTACCGGTTCATCATCGTGGCCGCCAAGCGCGCCCGCCAGCTTCAGAGCGGCGCCCGCCCGTTTCTCCCCACCACCTCGAAGAAACCCACCGTGACGGCGGTCGAGGAAGTGCGCCGCGGTCTGGTGAAGTACGACGACCCGGCCACTCATGTGGACGACGTGCCGGAACTGCCGCCCGAGAACATCTGAGGCGTTCCCTTCATGAACGTCGTGCTCGGCATCGGCGGCGGCATCGCGGCGTATAAGTCGGCGGAGCTGGCCCGCGCGCTCATGGAGCGCGGCGTTTCCGTTCAGGTGGTGATGACGGCGGCGGCCCAGGAGTTCGTGAGGCCGCTGACGTTCGCGGCGCTGACGGGCCGCAAAGTGATCACCGGCCTGTTTTCTGCAGGCGCCGGCGAAGAGACGCTGGCGAGCGCGGTGGAGCACATCGGCGTGGCCGACGGAGCCGATCTGCTGGTGGTTGCGCCCGCGACCGCGGACTTGCTGGCCAAACTCGCCAACGGACTGGCCGACGACTTCCTTTCCACCCTCTACCTGGCCTTTGCCGGACCCGTGGTGCTCGCGCCCGCGATGAATACGCGCATGTGGCAGCACCCGGCCACGCAGCGCAATATGGAGACGCTGCGTGGGCGCGGCCATACCATCGTCGAGCCCGAGGAAGGCCTGCTCGCCTGCGGCACGGTGGGCCCGGGGAGGCTGGCCGAGCCGGAGCGGATCGCCGCAGCGGTGATGGGTGTTCTTCAGCCGCGGCGCGATCTCGAAGGGGATACGGTGCTCGTAACCGCCGGACCGACCGAGGAGCCGATCGACCCGGTGCGGTTCCTCTCGAATCGGTCGAGCGGCAAGATGGGATACGCGATCGCGGAAGCGGCAGCCGAGCGCGGAGCGCGGGTCATCCTCGTTTCGGGACCCGTGAGCCTGGCCGCGCCGGCCGGCGTGACGGTGGTCCCGGTCCGGACGGCGGCCGAGATGCGTACGGCGGTGCTCGACCGGCTGGCGGAGGCGACCATCGTCGTGAAGGCGGCCGCGGTGGCCGACTACACCGTGCCCTCGCCGGCGGCACAGAAGATCAAGAAGACCGGCGGCGCGATCTCGCTTGCGCTCGAGCCGACGGCGGACATCCTGGCCGAGGTGGGGCGCCAGAAGGGTGGGCGGCTGCTGGTCGGGTTTGCCGCCGAGACGGCGGACGTGGCCGCGGAGGCGCGGCGCAAGCTCACGGCAAAGAACTGCGACATGGTGGTGGGGAACCGCGTGGGCGTGGAAGGGACCGGATTCGGCGCCGACGACAACGAGGCCGTGCTGGTGCTCCGCGGAGGCGCGACCGTGGAACTTGCGCGCGCTCCCAAGAAGGCCATCGCCGGGCGGATTCTCGACGAGCTGTTGAAGCTGCGATGAACCCGGATCTGCTGCGCCGCTACCTGAGCTACTACCAGGACCTCGGCTTCAAGACGCTCTACCGCGCGGGACAGGCTTCCCAGCCTGTCGCTCAGCCTGCGACTCCGCCGACCTGCCCGGGGGCCGCGGAAGCCCTGCAACGGATCCGCGAGGAGATCGGCGATTGCCACCGCTGCCGGCTGAGCGAGGGCCGCACGCAGATCGTCTTCGGAGTGGGCAATGCGGCCACGCGCCTGGTGTTCGTGGGAGAAGGCCCGGGCGCGGACGAGGACGCGCAGGGCATTCCTTTCGTCGGGCGCGCGGGCCAGCTGCTCACGCAGATGATCGAGAATACGGCACGCAAGGAAGGCGTTCCGCTGTCGCGGCAGGACGTCTATATCTGCAACGTGGTGAAATGCCGGCCGCCCGGAAATCGCACGCCGGAGCCGGACGAGATGGAAACCTGCGGCCAGTTCCTGTTCCAGCAGCTCGAAGCCATCCGGCCCAAGGCGATTTGCGCGCTGGGCGGGACGGCGGCCAAGGCGCTGCTCGACCGCAAGGAGGGCGTCACGCGCCTGCGCGGCAACTGGTACGACTGGCGCGGCATCCCCGTGATGGTGACGTATCATCCTTCCTACCTTTTGCGGCCCTACAACCAGGACGCCAAGCGCGAAGCGTGGGAGGATCTCAAGAAGGTGCTGCACTATGTCTACGACTAGCGGGGCGCCCAGTTCGCCCGGGCAACCGTGGGCTGAAACCAAACCTGTGGCGCAGACTCTTAGTCTGCAGCGTCGAGACTCGTCTCGACGCGAAGAGCGGCCTCGACACGAGTGTCGAGGCGGCAGGCAGGAGTGCCTGCGCCACAAAAACAGCCACGTGGTGGGGGTGCGCGAGTGAGCGTGCAGCGCGGCCTGTTCGTGAGTTTCGAAGGCGGCGATGGCTGCGGCAAGACCACGCAGATGCGCCTGCTGGCCGCGCGCCTGAAATCGCTGGGATGCGCGGTGGTGGAAACCACCGAGCCGGGCGGCACGCGCATCGGCGCGCAGATCCGCCGCATCCTGCTCGATTCGGCCAATCAGGAGCTCTGCTCCCTGGCCGAAGTGCTGCTCTATTTCGCCTCCCGCGCGCAGAACGTCGAGGAGGTGATCCTTCCCGCCCTGGCCGAGGGCAAGATCGTACTCACGGACCGTTTCACGGATTCGACGCTGGCCTACCAGGGAGCCGGGCGCGGCCTCGGAGAACAGGCGTTGGCCGGCCTGGAGCGCCTCGCGTGCCACGGCCTGAGGCCGGACGTGACGCTGCTGATCGATATCGATCTCGAAACCAGCCTCTCTCGCGCGCGCCAGCGCAACCTGGACCCGAGCGAGAGCCGCATGGACGAGCAGGCCGTGGAGTTCCACCGCCGGGTGCGAGAGGCTTACCTGGCGATGGCCGCGCGGGAGCCGGAACGCTTCCGGGTGATCGACGGGCGCGGCGACGCCGCCAGCGTTGCCGAAGCCGTCTGGCAGGCCTTCGCGCCGGCCCTGGAGAAGCTGCGTGTTTGAGAATTTCTACGGCAACCGGGCGGCGGCGGAAGAGCTCGATCGGATGATTGCGGGCGGGCGTATCTCGCAGACCATCCTGCTGGCGGGCCCGGAGGGCGTGGGGAAAGCGACGCTGGCGCGGCGGTTCGCCGCGCGCCTGCTCGGAGACGGCGACCGCATCGAGAAGGACGATCTCAGCCTGCCGCACAACCTCGAGCGCATCGCCGAGCGGGAGAAGTGGCCCGCCGACCGGCGCAACGAGGACCCGCTGCTGGTCTCCTCGCACCCGGATTTCGTGACCTTCGCTCCCGACGGCCCGCTGCGGCAGCTTTCCATTCCGCAGATGCGACTTCTCAAGGAGCGGGCCCAGTTCCGGCCGCTCCGGGGCAACTGGCGCGTCTTCCTGATCGACCAGATCGACCGCGCCAATGAGCAGGCGGCCAACTCGCTGTTGAAGACGCTCGAGGAGCCGCCGGACCACTTGGTCCTGTTCCTGACGGCGGCTAATCCGTACGACCTGCTGCCCACGATCCGCTCGCGCGCGGTGTGGATACAACTGGCGCCGCTCGGCGAGGAGGAGATGCGCGAGTTCGCCGAGGTGCGCCACCTGGTGGACGCGGAGCGGAGGATCGCGCTGGCGTGCGGCAGCCCCGGCCTGGCGATGTCGCTCGATCTGGAGGTCTACGACCGGCGGCGCGAGTCGATGCTAGCGCTGCTCGAAGCGGCCGCCGGCCTCGCGCCTTTCAGCGCCTGGGTGAAATACGCGGAATCCGCCGCGAACCGGCAGGAGAAGCTCGACACGCTGCTGCGGATTCTGTACGGGCTGCTCGAAGACGTGCTGGTGCTGGAACGGGGAGGAAGCGAGATCCGCAACGCGGACGTCCGCCCGCAGCTCGAGGCGCTGGCCGGCCGCGTGAACTTCGAGTGGATCCGCAGGGCGGTGGCGAAAGTGGACGAGCTGGCGGAGCTGGTGCGGCGCAACATCCAGAAGAACATCGCCCTGGATGCGCTGGTCGCCGAGCTGAGGCCGGCCGGGTAAGCCATGCGTCGAGACCATGCGGCGATCCTGGTGGTGCTGGCGGCGCTGACGATTCTGGCGTACCTGCCCATGTTTCAGCAGCCGCTGATCCAGGACGACTATCCGAACATCGAGCAGGCGCGGGAGTTCGGTCCGGTGTCGGGATGGCCGGCGCTGCTCTCGAGCGAGGTCTTCCGCTATCGCGCTACGTGGTATGCGACGACCTACTGGGTGGACCGGTGGTTCGAAGCGCCGGCGGCGCTTTACGCGGTGAGCCTGGCGCTGCACATCCTGTGCGTGTGGCTGGTGTATGCGCTCGGCGCGTGGCGCCTCGTCGGCTGGCGGATCTCGGCGGTGGCCGCGGCGTTCTTCGCGGTCCAGGAGGGCCACCAGGAAGCGGTCATGTGGGTTTCGGCCAACGTGGAGCTGCTGATGTTCCTGTTCGGCGTGCTGAGCTTGCTGTGCTGGGTCCGCGTGGTGGAGAGGAAGAGCGGCTGGTGGTGGTACGCGGCCTCGCTGGCGTCTTTCGCCGTGGCGCTCCTCTCGAAGGAATCGGCGGTGGTGTTCGCGGCGCTGCTGATGTTGCCGTTGCTGGGCGCACAGGCGCCGCGGCGCGCGCTCCTGTGGTGGCTGCCGTTCGGGGCGCTGGCGGCGGCGGACCTGTGGCTCATCCTCTCGGCCCGCGCCATTTCGTTCCGGTTTCAGGACGGGAGCTTTTCTCTCACCGCGCCGTTCTGGATCACCCTGCCCGTGAGCTGCGCGCGCCTGTTATGGCCGTGGGGATTGCTCGCGGCCGTGGTCCTGCTCCTTCTGCGCGCCAAGCAACATCGCCAGGTGGTGCGGGTGGCGGCGCTGTGGATTGTGCTGGCGTCTTTGCCGTACAGCTTCCTGACTTACATGCACCGCATCCCCAGCCGGCAGACCTATCTGGCGAGTTTGGGGCTGGCGTGGATCGTGGCGGCCGGCTTCTGGGCGCTTCAGTCGCGGCTGCGGCTGCACCGCTCGGCCGTAGTCGCCGCGGTGGTAGCGGTTGTGCTGGCTTCGAATATCGGGTATCTGTGGACCCGGAAGCGGCGGCAGTTCGCCGAGCGCGCCGCGCCGGTCGAAGCGCTCGTAGCTCTGGCCCGGAAGACGGACGGCCCGATCTACATGCGTTCGTTCCCGGACCCGCAGATGGTCTACGAGTCGGCGCTGCGGATGCGGGTGCAGAAGCCGATAGTCCTGATCTGGGACGCGGCCGGCAGCGGCCAGGCTGCGGCGGAGTTCAGGTGGCCGAGGCGGTGAGTTTGGCCGGGCCTCGGGAAGACTCGATGGCGCGAACAATCTCGAGGATTGCAGGGCCGTTATCCTTGCGGCCCGCTTTTATACCGAACCTGGCCATGAATGGTGGCCTTGTTGAGTCGAAGATCTGCAGCTTGCTGCTCGTGCGGCCTTGTTTGAATTCCATGGGTGGCATTCCGGCGAGCGGATAGTCCCGATGGGCGATTTGATCGAAGGGATCGGGAGACAACAAGAGCGGCGTCCTGAGGCGCACGATCAGCAGCCTCTCGGTTGTAAGCGCGACCAGGTAGTCCTTGCGGATCAGTCTTTCGCATCCAGCCAGCAGCGAAAGCCAGGCTGCCCAGAAGACCAAGGTGCACAGCAAGAGGTCTGACGAGCCCGCCCATGCCCACGCGGTGAGCAGCATTGCAGCGCACTCAGTCGCCAAGACACACACGACCATCAGCAGGGTCGACTGCTGCCTGCCGTATGCCCAAGTCTTGATCTGTTCATCTCTGCCGAGGTAGTCCTGTAGCGCCTGCTTCCCGCGCTCAGGTGCGATGAAAGCCATGCCGGTCTCCTAGCGGTCATTCCAGGCGCTCACTCTCGCCCGGTTGGGCATTCTAGCAGATGCAGGTCATGCACGGAAAGAGGAAGGTCCTCCGCTATCGCCCCCTACTTCTTCGGGTACGGCGGCGGCGGAGGCACCGTCACGGGCTTGGCCTTGATCAGCCCCTGCAAGTAGCCGAGCGCCGCTTCGAGCTGCGCGTCTTTGCCGTTGAACGTAGCATTCGGCAGGTTGTCCACCGTGATGTCCGGCTCCACGCCGTGGCCTTCGATGAGCCACTTGCCTTCCGGACCGTAGACCCCGATCTCGGCCGCCGTCGCAATTCCGTGGTCCGCGAGCACATTGCTCGCCGTGAGCCAGATCTCACCGCCCCAGGTCCGCGTGCCGATCAGCTTGCCCAGACCCAGCCGCCGGAATCCCTCCGAAAAGGCCTCGGCGTCGGAGCCGGAATGCTCGTCGCACAGCAGCACCATGTACCCGCGAAAGGCTCCCTGCATGTTCCACGTCGGCGGACCGATCCGTGGCTTCCAGTAAAACCATGCCTGCCGCAGCAGCTTCCCAAGCACCCAACTGTCGATGTTTCCGCCGCCGTTGTGCCGCACGTCGACGATCAGCCCCTGGCGCTGGAACACCGGGTAGTATTCCTGCGCCCATTGCGCGATGTCGTCGCCGGACATGTTGCGCAGGTGTACGTAGCCGATCGCGCCGCCTGCGGCTTTCTCCACCATCAGCCGGCGCGTGTACTCCCACTCGTGATAGCGCAGGTCGTTCTCCTGCTGGATCGTGATGGGCTTCACCACCACTTGGCGCGCCGGTCCCTTGCCGCCCGGCAAAACGCTCAGCAGGACCTGCTTCCCCGCGCGGTTGCGCAGAAGCTCGCCGATGTCCGCCGCCGAAAGCGCCGGGCGCCCGTTCACCGCCACGATCGTGTCTCCCTCGGCGACCTCGACTCCCGGTCGCGCCAGCGGCGCGCACTTTTCCGGCCGGTCCGGATCGGAGCGGTAAATGTGCTTCACCGCGTACCCGCCCGTAGTCCGCTCCAGCCGGGCGCCCAGCGATGCCAACTGCACCTGGTCCGGCCCCTTGCGAATGTCGCCGCCGAAAACGAACGTGTGCAGGGCCCCCAGCTCGCTCACCATTTGCGCAATCACGTCGTTCAGCTCCTCACGGTCGCGCACGCGCTCCACCAGCGGCAGATACTTGTCCCGCACCGCCGGCCAATCCACGCCGTGCATGTGGGGATCGTAAAAGTAGTCGCGGTGCAGCCTCCAGGCGTCGAGATACAGCTCGCGAAATTCCTCGGCCGGAATGACCGTGAACGTCCAGTCCTTCAAATCGACTTTGGCGTCCTCCATCGTCTTGGGCGTCTTGAGGGCGTCGGCCTTCGCCGCGCTGTCGATCACGAAGAAATCGTCCTTCTTGCGCACCAGCATCTTCTTGCCGTCGCCCGATACTTCGAAGCCCCGGACGCCGTCCATCACCGTCTCGGGCTTGTCGCCCTTGTTGGCGATGTCGAGGCACTCGAGGGTGGTCTTTTCCGGATCCTCCCGGTCCCCGCTGAGCCAGCAGAGACGTTTCTCCAGCGGTTGTGGAACCGGGAAGCGTGGGCCGGTAGGCCGGGCTCCGCACCGACGGCACGTGATATGATCGCTGACGGGCTTGTACCGAAGGAGTTCTCAGCAATTCTAAGTGCCGAGGGTTTTGATGGGGTACTCAACGTCAATGGCGTGATCTACGCCGCGAGGAAGGGGAGCCTGTAGACAGGAGCGCGCGGCCGTCGTCCCTGGTCACGTCGGCGGTGGCCTACTCCTTAGCAGCGCCGGGCCGAGCCTGGGCTGTGACTCGCTGACCCGGCTCGTCAACGGATGGCGTATACTCCAGGTTTGACGCCAGATTCATCGCGTGGGGAACTCGGCCGTGGGATGGCGCCCCTGGCCAGTTACTTCGTCCTGGTATTCGCGATCACCTGGGGAATCGGCGCCGTTTGCCTATTCGCGCCCGGCGTGGCCAAGTCCATCGCGCCTGGGCCCGCGTTGACGAATCCGCTGTTTTACCTTGCCGTCTATGCTCCCACCATCACATCGCTGATCTTGACGGCCATTTTTGGCGGCGGCATCGGGCTGCGGAAGTTACTGGCGCGTCTCATCCCGTGGCGGGCGCGGGTTCGATGGTATCTCGTGGTTCTGGCCGGGTTCCCCGTGGCGGGGCTGCTGGCGGGCCGGGTGGCGGGGTTGTTTGGCGCTGCTCAGGGTCATGTTCCTAACTGGGCGCTCTTCTACTACTCGTTGATCCCGGCGCTGGTGGTAGATCCGGGCACCGGGGCTGTACTCGTGGCTCAGATAACCCGTGTATCCCAGGCAAAGTGCAATTGAAGCGGTACGCAGCGTCCAAAGCGGAGAACAGCCTTCAGATAGGCAACGATTGGTCATCTGGGGAACGCTGTGCTTGTCAGTGTTGCCGGTTCTGATCCGATGCCAGCGCACTGCGCTTGGGATGGCGAAAAGTGGAACAGAACTTCGTACTACGCCAGAGCCGAGGAGCCTAGGTTACGCCTGCGCGCCGGATGGCGACTCCTCTGCTTCGCGCTTGGTCAGCACCAGAAGGGCTCTAAGTAGGAACGCGCCGGCCCAGATGATCGCGAAGAGAAACGCCACCAAATCCCACAGGTTGCCATGGGGGACGTAAATCAAGGGCAACGCTTTGATCAGGACTCTCGGCTTCGTGATGTTGAGTTCGCTGGGGTCGTCAAGGAAGTGTATAGAGAGTGCGTAGCTATTTCCAGGGGCAGCCTTCAAAAAGCCGATGGACGTACCGATGGACGTGTAGCGGGGATACCGAGCCCAGTGGTGCGACCACCAGTGCTCCGAGGTGTCCGCGTCGATCATTTTCCCCTTGCTCGAAACGGCCCACCACAGGTCCAAGACGCATGGAATCCGCCGGCATTTCTCGGGATCGCCCTGTTCCCAACCCGCGAGGCACTCCATGCGCTGGGCGCTCATACGCTGCTGGAACTCCAGGAAAACAATATACGTGCGGCCCACTGGGACCGTAAACTCAGGGAACCGCACCTCGCCTTTGCGTAGGACGACGGGTTGGTCGAATACTACGGGCTCGTCAGGCTGCTTGTAAGGATGCTGCCGCACATCCAGCCAGACCCAGGTGGCGTACAGCGCGGCTGGGACGAAGGCAACCACTATCAGGCCGAGCCCGATAGTTCTGCGATCCGGGCGGCGTTTCGGCATGAATCCGATTGTAGTCCGAGAAGTCAGTCTGCGGTTCCCTGATATTCGGCCTCCGTGACCCGCCGCCGATCCTCCCCAGCGTCGAGCGGCGCCCCGCCGGGGCCACGCCACCGGCACCTGATCGGGCGTCGCCCGCAGTGCGCCGCGCGGAAATGGCCGAGGCCCGCAGTCTCATCCGCGGTTTGAGGGAAATGGTTTCTCGCCTGCCATCGTGATCGCAACGGGGACCCGGTGCGGCTATGCTTGCTTGCCCAGCTTGTTATGCAGCCAGGCGAGAAGGGCGCCGAGGATGGCCCCACGCGGGAGAACCGCGCTCCTCGCATCCCTACCGCGACTGGGTATAATCGATGGCGGCCACAACGGCAGAGTGGAGTTTCTGAATGGACAGCCTCACACCGATCTTGAGCAGGACTACTATAAGGGGCCTTCAGTTGCTTTGCGAATGCGCGGAGAACGGGGTGCCAGCTAGGTGCGCGCAGCCTGGCCAGCCAGCTACTTCTGAATACCTCACGGGAAGCGAGTATAGGCGGTACATCGCACCCCTTATCAGAGCCCCAAGGCCGCAATTCGGCAGCAAAACGATTCGGAAGGGCATTGACCTGCTTTGTCAGTGCGCCCAGTTCGGGACACCGGCCTCGGCTGAGTTCCTTACAAAGACGGAGACCCGCCGTCTCGTGCCAGCACTGAAATGGATACATCAGCTCGGAAATAGAGGTGCAGAACCAGTGCTCCCCCGAAAGGTTCGCTGCCAGGAGTGCGCTCGTCGGCGCCAGCAGACTCCGGAACTGGAGCCATTCAGGAAAGTCCAGCGGGCTGTCAGGGTGCGCACCGGCGGCTGGCGCCTGCATTTGGCCTGCGGCCATACGGCATTTTGGGCGAACTGAAGCGAGGAATCGTCATAGTCCGCGGACCGGGCCGTACCCGGTTCCTGCCGCTGGAGCCAGACCAAGCGGAGGTGGTTCCGGATGAGGTTGGCAACCGTGCTGCTCATCGCCTTCTTGATGAGACGCATTAGCTGTTCGGGCGCCACCTCATGGTAATGAATCGTATGTTGGCTTGATCCCAGTGAGATTCTGAAGCACGATGAGAAAGCCCATATAGTCTTGATCTGGCACTTTGAGTACTACGCTGTTGTCAACGTTCTCGGTCGTGTCGTGCCACACAATGTTCACATAGTGGGTTTTGGCCGACTTTACCGACAGTCCGTAACCAACGTTGGAAGCAGTAACCTGGTCATTATAGGTGGTTTGCTTTCCTGTGTTAGCGTAGGCAACCGAGGTGACAGCCTTTAGCGGGATCGCAAAGAGCTGTTGATGTGGATCGTAATGTTCCCTCCCATCGTTATAATTCTTCGTGTTCGACACAACATCTATTTCATCCTTTCCTACAGTCGCTAAGAGAGGCAACTTATGCTTAAGCGGAAAAGTGCCGCTCTCGTACTCCAGGGTAAGCTCCATCTTGTTGACCTTTAGCTTCCCCCAGTTCCCCTGTGCGAATGCCGATGCTGTCAAACCCCAAATCAGCAAGCCAATTCTGAACGTCATCTACTTCGACCTCCTGCCGACCATCGCACGATACCCTGTCTTCCGCCCTGCCGGACCAGCGATGCGCGTCGGGTCGTCGCTGCCGGGTGACAACACCCAAGAAGCCGTCATTGAAGCAGGGCCGCACAACCATTCTGCCATCGTGGTCCGGTGTCGATTATACTGCCGACCGCCTCTTTCTGAGCTGTTCCTCTTTCATTTTCCCGATTCCGAACGACCCCGACGGTCCTGGAGGGGGCGTGGCGGCGCTGCGCAACCTTTCCCGCGTCAGGCTCCTGGTCTCCTCTTCACGGGTGTATACTTCCATGCCTGAGGCCCGACATACGGTTTCGTCAGCTGGGCGGTCCGCGGCGCCCTTCTCGCCTGGCTGTATAACAAGCTGGGCAAGCAAGAATAGCCGCACCGGAAGTCGTTACAGGTTGAACTACGTGGTCCTTGGGAAGGAGCATCGAAATGACATGTTTCCGACAACACTCGTTAGTCTTGGGCGTTCTGGCGGTGTTGGCCTGCGTTGTAGCAGGTCAACGAGCCAACGCGCAAGGGAATGATCTCACCGACGCGGCTCGCAAGGGTGACCTCCCTCGTGTCAACGCGCTGCTCGCCGCCGGGGCCGATGTGAATGCCAGGGGAGCCGGTGGCACCCCATTGATGGTGGCGTCGGCTGGGGGACACGTGGAGGTCGTCGGGGCTTTGCTCGCTGCCAAAGCCAATGTGAATGCCAGGGGAGAAGGCGACAACACGGCGTTGATCATCGCGTCGTTCGGTGGGCACACGGAGGTTGTGCGCGTGCTGCTCGCCGCCAAGGCCGATGTGGAAGCCGTGGGGGTCAACTACTACACGGCGCTGATAACGGCTTCGGAGCAGGGCCGCCTGGATGCGGTGCGGATGTTGCTCGCCGCCAAAGCCGATGTGAGTGCCAAGCAGTTCCAAGGCGCCACGGCGTTGATATTGGCGTCGCGGGAGGGCCACACGGAGGTTGTGCGGGCGTTGCTCTCCGCCAAGGCCGATGTGAACACCAAGGCGGGCCAAGGCGCCACGGCGTTGATAGCGGCTTCGGAGAATGGCCACCTGGAGGTAGTGCGGGCGCTACTCGCTGCTAAAGCCGATGTAAACGCCAAGACGCTATGGAATAACCTGACGGCGTTGATAGTGGCGTCGCAGAATGGTCACCTGGAGGTGGTGCGGGCGCTACTCGCGGCCAAAGCTGATGTGAACGTCAAGCAGTACCAAGGCTACACTGCGTTGATGTTGGCAACGCAGAATGGTCATCAGGAGGTAGTGCAACTCCTCAAGAGTGCGGGCGCTACGGGCGCTTAAGAGCCGATGTGAATGCCAAGCACTACCGGAGGCGCGCTCGATGTGCGCGCGGGAGGATCGTCCGAGAATCCTTGGGTCTCGTACAGCTAGGACGGAGCGGGTTCCTTCTTGCATTTGCTACCTAAAGCAGCCCTCCCAGGCAAGGCAGTTTCCGTACACGGTGCCGGCTGGCTTCGACGCTTGGGAAGAGTGACCCAGCAGTGCTCCGTCGATATATCCCGCGGCCTGTTGACTTGGCGCCCTTGACGCGCGTGATGCCGGCGGCCAGTTCCGGCGCCAGCAGCCCGTTGTCGGCCGCCTCGACCGCCAGTTTCCGCACAGCGGTGATCCGGACGTTGATGGAGACAGACCCGAGGCCGCGGGCCTCGAGTTCCGCCCGCCAGGCATGCACGGTGGCCTTCGTAAAGCCGGGCCGCGGGGCCTGTCCGTACCAGGCGATGAACTCGTCCAGCCCGAGATTGTAGACCCGCCGGGTAATCGGGGAAGAAACGCTATCTAGCACCAGAGCCTTCAGCCGGTGCCAGTCTGAAGCCCTGTTCGCCAAGGTTAACTCATTCATTTCAGTCCTCTTAATGGGCCATATCGCTAGCTAACTGGACCTTACCTCGGGGTGGCGGGGACAGCAAGCCAAAATGCCGAAACGGCTGGGGTTCCCCGAAACGACGCCGGCGAGAAGGAGATTTGCCAACAGCTTCCCCTTCTGGTCACTGTTGGCGGCGGGTGGGCACAACGTCAGACGAGCATGGAAGGATGGGAACAGCATCGCCTCCGCCGTCGATGCTGGCTTCCCATCGTTTGTCCACCCAGACTGAAGTCTGGCCGTTTGACCTAGAATGGACCGGGGAGGCTTGCCGTGCTCGATCGTCGGCATGACTCACGCCGCGGGCACATTTTTCCCGCCATCCTGGCTCTTTCGCTGACGGGTCTTCTGGTCTCGGCTGACCCGTACGCCGCGGATCGTGAACGCATGGTGCGTGAGCAGATTGAGAGCCGCGGCATCCGTAGCGCGGCGCTTTTGCGCGTGCTGCGCGCCACTCCACGTCATCTGTTTGTACCCATTGCCAGCCAACCGATGGCCTACGACGACCATCCGGTTCCGATCGGCTATGAGGCACGATTTCCCAGCCGTATGTCGTGGCGCTGATGACAGATCTGCTTGCTCCGCGCAAAACGGATCGCGTGCTGGAGATCGGAACCGGGTCGGGCTACCAGGCAGCGGTCCTCTCGCAACTGGCGCAACAGGTGTACACGATTGAGATTGTTCCGGAACTGGCGAAATCGGCGCGCCACATCCTAAGCGATCTCGGATATCGCAACGTAACGGTGCGTCAAGGGGACGGTTACAAAGGCTGGCCAGAACAGGCGCCATTCGATGGAATCATGGTCACGGCGGCGCCGCCGGAGGTCCCTCAGGCGCTCATTGACCAACTTGCGAATGGCGGACGCCTGGTGGCGCCGGTTGGCCTCAGGTGGAACCAGGAGTTGGTGCTGATCGAGAAAGACGCAAACGGCCGGATCCGGCGCCGCTCCGCAGGGCGCGTGTTGTTTGTGCCTATGAGGTCAGGCGGGACGTAGGAACGCGTGGATATCACGCAGCGCGGCTGGCTCATGCAGCAAACGGACTGGCATCCTGCATCCGTTCGCGGAACAAACTGTTCGAAATCGAAAACAGCCGAACGACACGGCGCCGGGACGCGGTATACTCACCGCAATGAAACAAGCTCTCCGTTGGAGCGCCTTCGTGATTGTTCTTGTGCTGACAATCGCCGTTCTGGGCGTGACAATGAGCCAGGCGGCTCGAGACAGAACCTGTCTCGCGCTCGATCACGTGTGGCGACACAACGGCGGCAGAGGACTGCCTCCCGGCTTGGTACGCGTGTTGTGGCCGTCCGTTCCGGTTTGGGTCGAGGTTGAGCCCCACTTGCACTTGCAGCTCGATTCCCAGGACGGCCTTGACCGCACCATCCTGGCAACGGGAGTGTGGGAGCGGGAAACCTGGCTTGGTCTCTCAAAGAGCATTCCACGCGGCGGGGTCTTCGTGGATGTGGGCGCCCACATCGGCTATTACTCTCTCAAAGCCGCGCCGATGGTGGGTCCAGGTGGACATGTGCTGGCGATTGAGCCGAACCCGGAAACGATTCGCAGGCTCCGGGCCGACATTCGGGAAAGCGGAGCATCCCAGGTCACAGTCGAGCCGGTGGCTTGCTCCGATTCCGAGGGCATGGCCGACTTTTTCGCCGCGACGCGCGAAAACGCAGGAGCCAGTTCGCTCTCGAAGGCGAATGCAGCTCTGGCCGGCCCCATTGCGCGGACCTATCGTGTACGCACCCGCCGGCTGGATGATATCGTCCGGGAAAGCGGGGTGACCCGCGTGGATGTCATCAAGATAGACGTGGAGGGAGCGGAACTACTGGTGCTGAAGGGCGCCTCGGAAACTCTGGACCGCTACCACCCGGTGGTTGAAGTTGAACTGATCGACAAGCAACTCGCGAACATGGCCACCAGTTCCGCCGAGGTGATCGGGTTCCTCCGCACGCACGGATACGCAGTTCGGCATATCTACGGCGAATTCCATAACACTGAATTCGCGTTCACGCCCGGCGTATCCGGAGAGTCGAAGTAGTTCCCTGGCAGACCCCAGATGCTGGCCCGACGTCTACCATTCTGTTCCTTGGCGCATCCCATGCCTGGAGAAGAGCGAGGATCTGGGACAATGGCTCTGCCAGGCGAAACGGAAGCGGGCTCTGCTGGGAAGCAACCCTGCCGAGGGATGACCTGGGGGGTCATCGAGACGATGGCAAAACGGGAATCCTGGCCAATAGCCAACGCCGAGGAGGTCGGGGGTATCTCCCGCCGCCGCGACATGACATAATGAGGCCAGCAGAGGGAACCACGATGCAACACCTCCGAGGTTTCCTCACCTTGACGGGGCTTGTTTTAGGCTCTGTCTTGCCTTCCCTGCAGCTCAGGAGTAGTCTTAGGCGTGGTCACCGATTTGGCCGAAGTCTTTCGGCTCGGAACCGCGAAGGCGGAAGAGAACCGCACCTTTCGCCGCTACCTCTGTGCCCACCGCTACGCCGACAAGCCGTTTCAAATCCTGGCTAGCGACGTGCAGCGGCACGTGGACTGCCTCGCCTGCGCGAATTGCTGTCGCCATTCGGTGGTTTCCGTCAGCAAGCCGGAGATCGAAAACATCGCGTGGTGCCTCGGCACCACGCCGGAGGCGGTCGCCCGCCTCTACACCGTCCCCGATCCCGACGCGCCCACCTCACGAACCCTGCTGAGTTCGGGGGAAAGGTGCGTGTTCCTGGACGGCAACCTCTGCATGATCTACGAAGCCCGCCCAGGGATTTGCCGCGACTTCCCCCACGTCGCGGTCGGCACCCACTCGCTCGGCGGCCGCCCGTCGTCGCTGGCCCGCTGGGCCGCGCTCTGTCCAATCCTCTACAACGCTCTCGAAAGCTACAAGCACCTCACCGGCTGGCACCCGCATCCGCCGTTCAGTACACCTTCCAAACCGCCCGCTTGAACTGCGGCGCCATCTCCCTGCCGAAACGCAGTGCCGCAGTATTGACCCAAGAATCTCAACTCTCACATGGTGGGCCACCCGGAAGTTGGGGGAAATCGTGTTGTGGGAGATTGCGGGAGCTGTGGCACGAGGGCTAGGCAGGGAGCGAGATCGAAAGCGGCCGCGGCTCACGGCGCAGGCGTGGCGTTATCTGGTGTTATCGGTAACGCTGTGGCGCGCTTCCGCGCAGCTTCGGAGGTCGCACGATCTTGACCGTTCCAGGCGTCGGATATGCGAGCACCACAAACCCGGCCATCCCGAGATGCACGTACCGCGTTTCCCCCGACTGTTTCGCTGCTGTCTTGGCCGCATTGACAGCGTCCTTGAACAGCCTACTACCGCGGCTCGATCGCACCTTCGAGTCTCCGTGATTGAGCTTTTCCATCGCTTACTTACGATCCACTTCCGGCCGGCGTTCGCCGACAATCGACCCTCTGGAACCGCTACTAAGCCGCAGGCGCGGCCACAGCCGGCGCGGGAGCTGGGGCCGCCTTCTTCGCAGTTGCCTTCTTCAGCACCGCTTTCTCGCGGGGCGCACTCTTCTTCGTCGCTCTTGCCGGCGCTGCCTTCTTGACAACGGCCTTCCTCCTGGCGGATGCGGCCTTCGCGGCTTCCGCTCGCTTTTGCGCCCACCGTCTTTTCACCGCCTCTTGGATGGCCTTCCTGCCAGCCGCTGAGAGCTTCCGTTTGGCCTTCGGTGCTTCCGGTCTGGCTTGCGCTGGCGGCGCAGATGCTCCCCGGATCTTCGCCCACCGACGCTGTTGGACTTCCTTCATGCGGCGTCGAGTCGCAGCGGAGAACCTCCGGCGCTTGCGTGGAGTGGCTTCCGGCGTTGCAGCGGCCTGGCCGGGGCGACTGCCTAGCATGGCTCGGACTTCAGCAATCTGAGCCTCAATGCCCTTCTTCCGGGCCTCGAGACCAACAAGGGCGGCTTCTAGGATGGAGTGGTTGAATGTGTTCATGTGGTTAAGAAACGAGTGTACACTGGCTCCGGGCGACATGGTAGCCGGTCTGAAGCCAACCAAGAGAGCAGCCAGACACGCCGACCACTGGGCGCGGGCGTTGTGGAGCCTTATCGGTAACTAAGGCCTCGGCCGACTGGAGCACTGCGGTCCGAGCACCTCCCGTCCGAGAGGCCAGTAGCCGCGGAACTCGGAGCCCCGGACAAGCAGAACCAGCCCTCGTAGCTCTCCTCTAGCGCCCGTCGGCCGTCGCCCGGAACCTCCGTAGCAGTACGTTGGGACTGCTGGACCCCACAATCTGGCCATCTCCCAAAGGGGCTCCGGTGGCCGGCTATATCTCGATAGGAACGAAAGGCCGCGCGTCGCGGTACTGGAAGTCCATCCTGGTACCGACGTGCCGACGTGAAATTGAGACGTTTCGACTATAGGCAAATCCGGCCCAAATGGCGTTTACTAGTGACATGATGCTACAAACTCTCGGCAACGCAGCGGTGCTTCCGATGAGAGGCGGCCGCTGGAACATAGAAAAGGACATGTTCCAGGCCATGGGAGAAGAAACCTCGGCGCTGCCTGGCGCCGGCGTCCAGGCGTGCCGATTCGACCAGCGATGCGCGGTCAGGTTTCCCATCGAACAGGACGTGCGCTACAAGGTGTTCACGCGGAACACAGTCGAAGTGGGGTTCGGCAAGACTGTCAACATGAGCTCGAATGGTGTGCTGTTCACCACCGAGAGGCCGCTGGCGTTGGGAGCGCGGCTGGAAGTGGCGCTAAACTGGCCGGCGCTGCTGGACCACAAGTGCGCGCTGAAGGTGGTCACGACGGGCCGCGTGGTTCGGAGCGAGAGCGGCCTGGCTGCCATCGCGATCGAACGATACGAGTTCCGTACGCAGGGCATTCACAGCCTGGTCTGAGGAGCATTGGAGGACGGCTGGGACAGGGTTCTGTCCTCGCCTTCTTGGGGGTTTACGGAACCAGCGAGAGGGAGAGCGGTCATGTTGGATCTTCTTGAACGGGACTCAAGCACGTGGCATCGGATGAGGCAAGCAGCATCCGAAAAGGAGCTGCTTTGCTTCGATCTGGTTCCGAATCGAATCAACACCACGTCCGCCAACTTCACTATTTACAGAGCCAAGATTGCAGGCGGCTGGCTTGTCGCCGTGCGCCCGTATGACAACCTGACCTTCGTTCCGGACCCGCAACACAAGTGGGACGGGCCGACCCAGGGCTTGATCAGGCAGGAGGGCAGGCCGTGAGCAACACGGTGCATCACATCGAGCAGTGCGAGGCCATCTTGTCCTTTATCGCGCGGAAACGGGTCGAGACTGGCGACGCAACCTTGGGAACCGGTGTCGAGCGGCTGGTGATCGACCGGCAGATCCGCGAACTCGAGCGCGAAGTCCTCGACAACCCCGGCGCGATCGAGCCCTGGCTCGTCCGGCGCCGCCGCGGCGAGCGGTAGCGTTCTTGCGCCGTCTCCGCCGAGTAGCCAGTCCAGCCGGCAACACGACACTTTACGCCCGCAAACGCAGTGCCCCAAACACCGGAATCAGGCGGCCCGGCACGGGCGACGCTACTTCGACGCCAGCGTTATTTCGGGTTATCGGTAGAGGCTCTGTCTCGCCATTCTGCCCGACCCGCCGAGGGGCAGCATCCCAGAAGCCGAGTCTTGGGCCGCCGAGCCGGATTCAGGCCGAACTCCGCGTAACGGGGGGCCAGTCCAACTTCCGAGTGGCGCGTCATCCGCCCGGAACCAGATCGTCGGGCTCTCAACTTCCCGCAACCCCACATTCGGGGCGCGTCGACCGGCGCACATCCGCGCGTCGCGCGTGATCCGCCCGAAGGAGTCTTGCGGTCCTGTCAAACCCACGCGGCAATCCGCTCCGACAGTAGAAGGCAAGCACGTCTCGGCAGTATGATGTTTTCAGCTCCCGATGCGCCCCACGCCGATCATCACCGGGCTCATGTTGGTGGCCGCCCCCGTTGGCTTTCTAGGGTTAGCGGCCCTGCTGCTATGGCTGTCGGGCGATTGGCGCTGGGTGGAGGGCTGGATCTTCGGTGTCTGGTGGGCATCCTTCGGTGCCGCCATTCTCTGGTGGCTTCGCTCCAGGGACCCTGCGCTGCTGGCCGAGCGCATGCGCATGCCCGGCAGCGGCGGTGAATCGCGCTCCGATTTGGCTATCCTCATCGGGATAAAAGTGTGTTTCCTGGCTTTGATCGTTGTGCCGGCGCCGGATGTGCGCTTCGGTTGGACACCCCGCCTGCCGCTGTGGTGCGAAGTATGCGGAGGTATCTTGCTCCTCGGGGGTAGTTTTCCCTTCTTCCGCGCGTTCACCGATAACACCTTTGCGTCGCAGTTGGTGCGTATTCAGACCGAGCGCGGCCAGCATGTCATTGACACGGGCGTCTACGGCTTTGTTCGCCACCCCATGTATCTTGGGGCAAGTCTAGTGTTCGTTGGTGGCGCGTTGCTGCTCGGCTCCATTTCCGGCCTTCTCTTAGGCCTCGCCATGGTCGGGCTGCTCGTTGTGCGCATCTTTGGCGAGGAGAAGCTGTTGGCACGCGATCTGAAGGGCTACAAGGAATATCTCCAGAAGGTGCGTTACCGGTTGGTACCACACGTCTGGTGATCACCCCGTCAACGGATTTCCGCTCTCGATCAGGCAGGTGTTGGCGGTATCCGGCTCACTGGGCGGATTGTCGCCCACCCGGAAAGTAACGTCGCCTCAGCCATTTGTGCATCGGGAATGGCACTTTCGAGGGCGTTAATAGTCATTATCGGTAGCTATTCTCGGCCTTGCGTGGGTCCCCCTCGCGGCGGCTCACGGATGGCGGTGATTCAGACTCGCGTCACCTCGGGCGTTATTTGCAGCAGATCGCGCCCCCGCGTTCGACGCTTACTTCAACTCCGGGATTTTCGCAAGCTCGTCCTGGTCCACCGATTTCAGGCGCAGGCGCTTTACCAGCCACAGTACGCGGTCCCGCCGCGCCTCCGCGTTCAGCGCGTGCGAAGCGTCGTAAATCTGCATGCGCTTCGGCTCGCCGAAGATGTCTTCGCAGTGTTGCGCGTAACTCGCCGGCCCGTCCTGGGAGGCGAACTGGAGAAACACCGCCGCCGGCGAGGAGTGCCCCACGTACTGCTCCGGATCGACCCACGCGTATCGGGCGAAGTATTCGCGCAGCTTTGCGTCGCCCACCTGTTTGCGCATCTCCGCCGTGCCGGGAGCGCCTGACTGAAACACGTAATATGCGTCCCCGCAGCTTCCCGCCATCAGC